>CAKSHJ010000024.1 GCA_934457095.1 uncultured Eubacteriales bacterium | reverse complement strand
TTCCTCAATAGCTCAGCCGGTAGAGCATGCGGCTGTTAACCGCAGGGTCGTTGGTTCGAGTCCAACTTGAGGAGCCAAAATCGTGATAAGTTTTTAACGGAACTTATCATAGAGAAAAGCTGACAAGCCTTGTGTTTGCGGGCTTTTCTCTATGATATGCAGCTCGGATGCAGCACTGCTGTGGTAAGCATTCCCTCTTACCGGGGATTAAACACTCAAGTCTGGCGCGCTTTGTCCGGCGCAGTGCAGAGTACCAAATCTGCACCTGTTGGCTCGGAGAGCTGCCGCTACTATGCTGCAACCGCTATGGTATAAGTCTGCACAAGTATTCAAAGTGCAATTTGAATATTTGTCTTGGCTTATATTGTCAAGGAACATGCAGTAAAACAAGAATTCGCACCTCCCGAAAGAAGTGCGAATCCCTACAACTTGCAATATATCTCAAAGTGTGATACAATCACACCCATGAGGCATTGATAAGTCGGAGAGTATTCTGGTACTTCTTCCGGCGCAAGCCTTACTACGAACGGTCAATTCGTAGTAAGGCTATCGGTGTTTTCTTTTGTTTTACCTAAATTCATTATACTATATATTTTTGAAATTGCAATACCTTTTGTAAATAAAAGGTAAATTTTTTAATATATTTCTCTTCGGTGGCCAACGCTTAAAGCTGTAATAATCAATTTGTTGTCTTCGATTACACAGATCAGCCTGTAATTTCCAATGCGATACCGCCATTGCCCGCTACGATTAGCTGTAAGTCCTTTACCGTGCTGCCGCGGATTCTCTGCGTCAACGAGGTTTTTATCTATCCATGCTCTCAATATTTTTTGAGTATACTTATCCAGTTTTCGGAACTCTTTTTTAAAACGTTCCGACAATTCCACACTATACGTCTGCATCTAACTCCCTCCAAAAATCTGCAACCGGAGTAGATTTACAACCGCTATTTAAATACTCTTTATAGGCTTCGTTTGCAACAGCAATGTCGTATTCGTCCTCTATTCTCTCGAAAAGTGCGCGTTTGAATGCTTCTCCCAGCGAAATAGCGTGAAGTTTTGCGTAACTCTCTGCAAGAGCTTTTTCCTCAGATGTCAGTCGAATTGAAAAAGCCATAAGAACAACTCCTTTCTGTACTATATTGTACTACAAAAAGTTTGATTTGTCAATAGTGTATGCAAAAATACCTGAGATATGGTACAAAGCCTGAAAAAGAAAATAATATTTGCATTGTTTTTACATAAATAACAAAAAATGGAAATAACAATTTAACTTACAAAGAAAAAGGGATTCTGCGTAAAAATCAAGAATCCATAAAAATACCAATTAAGCGGTCAATTTCATCTTGATTTTTTACGTAACTTATACTTTTTTCTTCTTTGCCAGTAAAAATGATATTAGACTTATTCGTTATGGGTGTCATTTTTGGTAGAGGGTGGGTGTCATTTACAGTAAAATTGAATTTTGGCAGAGAAAAGGTATTTTTGTCAAAGTGAGTTTTACCCCACTTTGAGGCAACGATTTTCAGGGCATGGCGCGTTGCCAATTTTGCCTTTGCCAGCGCTTTGAGCGCCCTACGCACAGTGGAAACGGCCAGATGACAGCCCTGCGCAATTTCTTGGACAGAGAGCGTGCAGGAGCGTTTGCGCATGGTGTGACTTTCCATGTAGGTGTATACTTTGAGCGCATTGCCCTTTACGCGGCTTTCAGCGGCGTTTGCATGGCAATTGATGTTATGTAGCTTTTGCGGCGTTACAGGGCGTTCTAAGGCCGTTTGCGGCTCGTCTATGAGGGTATATAAATTTGTGTTTTGTTTGCCTCTTGCCGTAAATCTGGTTTCTTTCATTAGCAAGCCTTTTTGTACTAGCTCTTTTGTGGCACGTCGCACGGTGCTGACGGAAACTTTTAAGCGGTGTGCAATGGTTTTTACGCCATAATAGCAGCTGCGCTTTTTGTAGTCTGCTTTGGCGGCTAAAAAGTGGTATACCTGCATGGTACCGGGGGTTAAATCCAGAGCTAAAACAGCGCTGGAGCATTTGTAATATTGCATAATTCAGAACTCCTTTTTCTTTTGATAATAAATAATGGCAGTGGTCGTTTGCCGCCAAGACCACCAATGCGGTTTAATCGGAGAGGGGATAAGCGGGCGTGCCATAACCCTGAATGACGTTGCTGTTTGCAGCGTAGGTCATGCGGGTACAGGTGTCGCCGGAGTTGCCCTCAATTGTGTGTACCACGCCGTAGCGGGTATACTCGACAATGCCGACATGGTCGGAAATGCCGTCAAAATTCCAGTCGAA
>CAKSHJ010000023.1 GCA_934457095.1 uncultured Eubacteriales bacterium | reverse complement strand
ATTTTTCCTTTTTGCAGGTCATTGGTGGCATTTACAGTTACCACCGCGCCGTTGGCGGAAATTTTGAATTGGTGTTGTGTTTTGTCCAGTACATGACCCGCCGGGGCGGTGATCTCCTGCAAAACATAATTGCCGTAGGGGAGTAGACCGGACTTTGCATAGCCGTTTTGGTCGGTGGTTAGTCTGCCGACCTCATTGCCGGCAAAGTAAATGCCGTACACTGCACCGGACAGCAGGTTACCGCTTTCGCTGTCGCGTTTGTACAGCTCTACGCTGCCTTTCATCACCTGCTCCGGCACTACCGGCGCGTTGTAGGTGCTGACAACCTCATCTATTACATTGCTAGTAATTTGCCGTACAAACATTTCTGGGTTAAGCAAATAGCCCTCTGGGGCTTTGGTTTCTTGTACGGTTACGGTACCCAAGGGGAGTGTTATTTCTCCTTTTGAAGTATAGTAGAAATTATCTCCTGTCACCAAAAATGTTGGGTCTAAATATGTTTTTCCCTTTTCATTAGTTTTAAAAATCCAAGTTCTAGTTGCCTGAATACCTTGTTGTGCGGGATCAGTATCAAAAAATCCGGAATAATACTTAACGGTAAATTCCGCATTTTCCAATTTAGCATTTCCCTGTGTATTTTCCGTATTGGTTTCAGCATCTAATTTTTCCACCACAATTCTAAAAGGGTCACTTTGCGGAAGATCTGTGACTGGTAAAGTGGTTGTCTGATTGCTGGTAACTTGAATTGTGTAAGTGTTTTGGTCTAATGCATAACCTTTAGGGGCTTGAGTTTATGTCGATAGGTAATCCTTTGAAGTTATCGCTGGATTTTCCCCCGACCCACACCGTGCATGCGGCTTTCACCGCACACGGCGTTCCATCCGTTTTGTTTTGTGAAAGCAATAAAAAAAGGCACTCTAATACAAAATTAGAATGCCTAAAAAGAGAGATTATGAAGTTTTAAGTTGATTAGTGTGTTCCGGTACAGCCACCACAGATAAGCACGTTTTCGTAATGGCCTTGTTCCTCATGCTGAATAGTTTTTGTTCCTGTCTGTACTTGTTTAAATTCTGCATGATAACCGCTATGATCAGTATCTATCAAATGCTTTACGGAAAAACCAGTGATGTCAGCACCACAGGTATTGCAAATAGAGCGTTCATCGTTATCGTACACCGGTTGTTCCTCTGTCCATGCAGCTTTGTCTACTACCCACTGCTGGCGGTACAGCGGTGCGTGGTTTTGTGGTGCAGGCGTTGCCGGGGCGGTGGTTTGCGGTTGCTGTGCAGTTGCGCCGGTGCTTACCTGCACGGGCATTGCCGGTTGGGTGGCCGGTTGTGCTGCGCTTTCTGCAGGGGCTTCCGTGCTTTCCGTTGCACTTTCGGTTTCGCTGTCGGCCACGCTTGCGGTTTCTTCAATAGCAGGTTCGGTTGTTTCTGCTATTTCTGCTGCGGTTTCGCTCACTACGGCGCTTTCGGCCACGCTTGCGGTGTCCTTGCTGCCGCACGCGGTTACCGCAGCTGCCAAAATTGCCGCCAAAGTCAAGGTAATCCATTTTGCTTTCATAACCAATCTCTCCTTTACTTAAGTTATTAGTATATTATACCATATTTTTACTAAAATTGCAACGGGAAATAGGGTTGTTGTACGATTGTTGGTACAGATAAATGGAAACTGTATACACTCAAAATAAATCGCTGTGCGTACCTGTGCGGGTTAAGGTTAAGACTAAGATACTATCCTCTATTTTGTAAATTAAAAGCCAATCTGGGGTGATATGACATTCTCTATGTCCCGCCCAGTTGCCAAACAAAGCATGGTCTTTGTGCTTTTCCGGAAGTGCTTTACCCTTTACAAGTAAATCTATAATACTATCTAGAAGGTTTACATCATAGCCGCGCTTTATAGCAGTTTTTAAATCCTTTTTAAAGCGTCCCGTAGTTATTAGTTCATACATCAGCATTTACCTCTGCCAAAATTTCAGCAAAACTTGCATACCGTTTTGTGTTTGGGTCACGGCTGATTTCATCAGCTTCTTTCATAGCTTCAATCGTTTCTGCATTGGGTGTGCCGTACTGAATGACAGTTTGCATATACTTTATGAGATTACCCTTAACATTCTCTCCGTGCATAGCAACAATGCTTTTATATCGGTTGTAGGTATTCCTGTCCAAACTAAAGTTTATAGTTACAGTTTCAGACATCATCTATCGCTCCTTTTCATCACTTTGTAATATTAGTTAACTTTCTAACATTAGTATATACAAAAGTAGTGCGAAAAGCAAGTGTATTTTTGTTTTTTACTCTCTTTCAAACCCTTCATTTTTTATTGCTTTTTCACGTTTTAACCTTTTTCTATAGGAGTAATAGAAAGCGTATAGCCCAGCGGCTGTAGTACCCGAAAAAGCGTATCAATTTGCGGCATAGCTCGCATGCTTTCAAGTCGTGCGAT
>CAKSHJ010000022.1 GCA_934457095.1 uncultured Eubacteriales bacterium | reverse complement strand
CTCCTCCTCATAAGGCTTAATATTCTACAATGGAATTTCATTTATTCTCTTTTTGCAACCAATTGTGAAGTTTTTTCATGCAGAGCATAAAAATAACCGGGAAGCAAATCGCCTCTCGGTTATACAAACAGAAAATTTTACAATTGGTTATTTTTTGCGCAATTGTTGAAAAAACTCACTTAAAATAGCGCTGCATTTTTCCTGCATCATACCGCCTGTACACAGTGGTTTATGGTTAAAGGGCAACTCAAACAGGCTCACTACAGACCCGCATGCCCCCGCCTTTCGGTCGCTTGCTCCAAAAAATATTTGCGGGATGCGCGCGTTAATAATTGCGCCTGCACACATGGGGCACGGTTCTAGGGTTACATACAATTCACAGCCTGGCAATCGCCAGCCGCCAAGAGCCCTGCACGCTTTGTCAATCGCCTCGATTTCCGCGTGGCAAAGCGCATTTTTTTGTTGTTCGCGACGATTTTTACCTGTTGCAATTACGGCGCCGTCTTTTACAATGACGGCACCTACGGGTACCTCTCCCTGTGATGCGGCTTGCAAAGCCAACTCCAGCGCCAATTGCATAAAGGTTTCATTATACGCCTGCATTAAAATACACCCAAATTTGCCAGAGTAAGTCCCGCACATGCAACGGTGAAAATAATGGTACAGGGGTTTGCGAATAAATTCCCCAGTGCGCTTGCCACGGCAAGTACACCCGGTTGCAGGCGAGGGAGAGGATACTTACTCAGTAACAGATACAAAATAGCAAGCAAGGCGCAGAATACCGTGGACAGCAATACCAAATAGAAAACAGACGCGTATATCATCGTGTTTTCGGTTTGAGTCTGTATAAGGCTCAACAGAACCGAAAATCCGTTTACAAACATGTGTATGGCAACGGGTATCCATATATTATTGGTTTTCACCAAGGCCATACCCAAGGCCATACCGCAAATAAACGCAAATACCATTTGAGAAATATTATGGTGCATCAATCCGAATAGGAATGCAGTAGCTATTACGGCAAAGCCATCGCCAAATTTCCGGAATTTGCTCATCAGCAGTCCACGGAATAAAAACTCCTCCACAAAGGGCGGTACTACAGCCATAGCCAAAAAGCTAACGATACCTCCTGATACGCTTGTGACTCCGGGCAGAGTGCCGGAGCTGCCTTGTAAACCGATGCCCTCCAAAAAAGCGGCAATGATACTGGCCGGAATATTTGCCAAAAGACAAACTGCCGCGCAAATCCAAAATACCGCAAAACCGACGCACGGCTTTACAGAATTGCATACCAGTATTTGCGCCGGTTTGATGCGCAGAGCCGCCATGAAAATTACGGCGGGCAACAGTATACTTAACATACTTACAGAGCCGATAAGCAAATAATTCAAAATTGCGGAAAACTCGGTTGACGGTGTTTTTTGATAGCCGATTGCGAATAAAATCCACTGCAAAGCAAAGGAGAACAAGTACATTGCTGCAATTACACCGCATAGCATTCCGCACAGTTGATTGGACTCCCTTCGCAGCGTATAGGGAACCGAGAGAAATCGGTCGGCGTTTTTTAGGTTTGCCGAGGAAAATCCATGCTTCATAAAGCGCCTCATTTCATATTTTTTACAGAATGATAAAGCCATTATAGCAAATGATTGCAATAAAATAAAGTTTTTTAAGAAAACGGCGGCTTCAAGCGGCTGTTTTACCCGTTTTTTATAAAAATTGCACAAATTTTAAAAAAATCAACCTAATTGAGATAAATTGTGTTATAATGCAGAAGATAGACGAAAGTCAACTATCATATAACAGCGTTTCCACACTTACTTTTAGTACTTGAGCCAATATCAACAATTCAATGTCTGTAACAAAGCGTTGTCCGCTTTCAATCCGCTGCACAGCATTTTTATCCACATCTAAACCTGCAACCTGCAGCATTTGTGCCAATGCCCGCTGAGAGACTTTGGGAAGCATTTGTTTGCGCAAAAGCGCAACCTGCTTACCACAGACATTATTCAGGCCGTCTTTTGATTTGTTAATAAACATAATGCTGTCCCGCCTTGACATTCCGTTCTTGTCATTATTATTTGTATTATATGTGAAAACACAGTAATATATGACATTTACAGAATGCTAACTGTAAAATAGCCAAAGGCAGAATAGTTCAGTATATCATGAGGAGTTGATAGAAATATGTCCGTACAATTTGGAAAGCGCTGCAAAACTTTACGTCACCAAAAAGGGCTGACCCAACAACAGGTGGCAGATGCGTTGGGAATATCGCGCTCGGCATACGCCTACTACGAAATCGGTGGCAGCGAGCCCTCGCTAGAGGTTTTATGGGAATTGATACAGTACTTTCAAGTTACCGCGGAAACTCTGCTCAATCCGGCCGAATGCTGAACGGTAGTAAAGAAAGGCCGAAAATCCTCAAACAAAGGTATTATGGACTTTTGCAGTTGGTAATACCTTTGTTTTTTTAACAGGAGGTTTGCGAAAAAACTTCACAATTGGTTGCAAAAAGAGAATAAATGAAATTCCATTGTAGAATATTAAGCCTTATGAGGA
>CAKSHJ010000021.1 GCA_934457095.1 uncultured Eubacteriales bacterium | reverse complement strand
ATCGCACGACTTGAAAGCATGCGAGCTATGCCGCAAATTGATACGCTTTTTCGGGTACTACAGCCGCTGGGCTATACACTTTCTATTACTCCTATAGAAAAAGGTTAATTGTACTAACAATCGTACAGCAACCCTATTCCCCATTGCAATTTTAGTAAAAATATGGTATAATATATTAATAACTAAGTAAAGGAGAGATTGTGTATGGCGAAGAAAAAAACAATCACCTTGCAAATTGAACCGGAGTTGGAACAGCAAGCTGCTGCTTTATTTGAAGAACTCGGTATGGATTTAGATACCGCAACCGGTATTTTTTATCGACAGGCATTGCGCTATCACGGTCTTCCTTTTGATGTTTGCGTTGATAAACCGAACGCGGAAACGATTGCGGCAATGGAAGCAGCAGAAAAGGGCGAAGATATGTATGGACCATTCAATAGCGTTGCTGAACTAATGGAGGCACTCAATGCTTAAGCCGGAATTTTCAGGACAATTTAAACGAGATTATAAATTGGCGCTTAAGAGAGGTTGTGACCCTAAAAAATTAGAGGAAGTAATCTCTATTTTGTGTAATGAACAACCTTTACCGCAAAAATACAAAGACCACGCCTTATCCGACTCAAAAAACTACAAGGGCATGAGAGAGTGCCACATATCGCCAGACTGGTTGCTGGTATATAAGGTGGTTCAACAAACACTTATTTTAAAGCTGATTCGCACAGGTACGCACAGCGATTTATTTTGAGTGTATACAGCCTCCATTTATCTGTACCAACAATCGTACAATATCCCTATTCCCCATTGCAATTTTAGTAAAAATATGGTATAATATATTAATAACTAAGCAAAGGAGAGATTGGTTATGAAAGCAAAATGGATCACCTTGATTTTGGCAGCAATTTTGGCAGCTGCGGTAACCGCGGTAAGCCTGACCGCATGCGGCAGCGAGGACACCTCAAGCGTGGCCGAAAGCGCCGTAGTGAGCGAAACCGCAGCAGAAATAGCAGAAACAACCGAACCTGCTATTGAAGAAACCGCAAGCGTGGCCGACAGCGAAACCGAAAGTGCAACGGAAAGCACGGAAGCCCCTGCAGAAAGCGCAGCACAACCGGCCACCCAACCGGCAATGCCCGTGCAGGTAAGCACCGGCGCAACTGCACAGCAACCGCAAACCACCGCCCCGGCAGCATCTGCGCCGCAAAACCACGCACCGCTGTACCGCCAGCAATGGGTAGTTGACAAGGCTGCGTGGACTGAGGAGTTGCCCAATTACAAAAATGAAATTGTATGGATATGCAATACTTGCGGCGCGGATATAACCACAGATGTATATGGACATATCGACACTACAATGCATAGCGGTTATCATAATGATGTAAAAAAGGTTCAATCTGGCACATACACCGTGAATCATCCAGAAGAAGGCCATTACGAAACTGTTCTCGTGTGCGGCGGCTGCACCGGCACACACTAATCAACTTAAAACTTCATAATCTCTCTTTTTAGGCATTCTAATTTGTATTAGAGTGCCTTTTTTTATTGCTTTCACAAAACAAAACGGATAGAACGCCGTGTGCGGTGAAAGTCGCATGCACGGTGTGGGTCGGGGGAAAACTCGGAGATAATTTCAAACGGTTACCTATCGACATAAACTCAAGCCCCTAAAGGTTTTTATTTAGACCAAAACACTTACACAATCGAGGTTACAAGCAACCAAACTACAACCTTTCCAGTCACAGACATTCCTAAATCTGACCCAGTAACAATTTTACTACAAAAACAAGATGCAGATACAAATTCTGATAACCCTCAAGGCAATGCCAGTCTTGCAAATGCTGAGTTTACAATTAAATACTTTTCGGCGCAAATGAATACTGACCCCGAAGCTCAAGGTATTACTCCAACTCGTTCATGGGTAGTGAAAACTGATGGGCGGGGATTTTCAAGATTGGGGGAACAATTCAAAGTCACTGGAGACGAATTCTACTACGATAATGGTATTATATCTATCCCCCTTGGCACAATTACCATTCAAGAAACCAAAGCGCCAGAAGGTTACTTAATCAATCCGGAGATATTTGTACGGCAAATCACCAGTAATGGTTTTGCGGAGGGTGTTAACACCTACAATGCCCCAATTGTGCCGGAGCAAGTGATGAAAGGCAGCGTAGAGCTGTACAAACGCGACTCTGAAAGCGGTAACCTGCTGGCCGGTGCCGTGTACGGCATTTACTTTGCTGGCAATGAGGTCGGCAGACTAACCACCGACCAAAACGGCTATGCAAAGTCCGGTCTACTCCCCTACGGCGATTATGTTTTGCAGGAGATCACCGCCCCGGCGGGTCATGTGCTGGACAAAACACAACACCAATTCAAAATTTCCGCCAACGGCGCGGTGGTAACTGTAAATGCCACCAATGACCTACAAAAAGGAAAAATCCGTATCTTAAAAACCGACGTGAACTCTACCTTGCCGCTTACCGGCGCAGTATTTGAAGTCTACGCAAAAACGGATATTGTAACCGCTGACGGCGTACTCAAACACAAAGCCGGACAGCTGGTCGATACCGTCACAGGCGGTACAAACGGCATTGCCGAAACCAAACCGCTGTACCTCGGACAATATACCGTCAAAGAAAAGACTGCCCCAACCGGCTA
>CAKSHJ010000020.1 GCA_934457095.1 uncultured Eubacteriales bacterium | reverse complement strand
CGACAGCTCAATTGCACCGTATATTACCTGCGCTGTTCTGGCAAGCGGCTTTATTGCTCTGGCAATATTTGCAATTGGGGCAAAAAAGAAAAAGCAGTAAAAAGGAGTGCAGCAAATGAAAAAATACTATATATCGTCTTGGTGTAATGCCTGCGCATGGATGTTAGGACTTTCTGCTTTTGAGGGATATTTATACTTTGGGATAACAGATTCGCCAAAGGTTGTTATTTTCGTTTCTTGGCTCATTGGTATAATCTGTATTCTGTTCGCTACTGTTGTTTGCAATATTATAAAAAAATATCATGAAAAATAAATTACAATCTTACTTTTTATCTGAAAAATTCTTGTATCATTTGGCTTTTTTCCTTATAATAGTGATGATTGCATATACCGCAAGTTTAATATATTTATTATTAGGAATGGTGTTAGATATGAATACAGAATTATGGATAGCCCTTATTTCAAGTATAGGGGCGGCAGTTAGCATAATTGCAACTTCTATTTATCAAATTGTTCGGACTGTGAAAGATGGTAAAAACATTGAAACGATTAACAAAAAAAGTGATACAATATCTGACACAGGAACAAAAATTTATGTAGATACACAGGAGATTAAGACGCATACGCAAAATCTAAACATCATTAAAGATAATCTGAAAGAAACGAAAAATATGGTTTTGCCCGCTACACAACAAATAGCAAACATGGAAAACAGTATTAAAGAATTAACTGCCGATTTAGCTGCGCGGAAAAAATTGAACGAATATGTTTCTCAAGGCTTAAACCCGGAAGATACGATAAACAGAGTATCTGCAGTATTTGAGAAAAATGCCAAGTTATCAAAAGCATTGGAAATAGAACGGAATAATCATCAACTGTTAAACTTGGAATATCAAAAAGTAATTGAGGAAAGAGATGAATTAAAACATGAATTAGAACAGATCAAAGCTGAATTCAAACAGCAACACAATATTGATTACCAACGCTAATGTTATAACTAAGGAAAAAAGCACACCGTTAAGGTGTGTTTTTTTATTGGAAAGGAGTGCAGCAAATGGAACAAACAGAGAATCAACCAACGCGCCTATTTATTGACATGGACGGCGTACTGGCAAAATTCAACCCGATTGCCAGCGAAGAAGAATTATACGAGCCAGGGTATTTTATCAACCTTGACCCTATGCCGGAGGTGGTAAACGGAATCCGGCAGCATATTGCAGAAACCCCGGACGCAGAGGTGTATGTGCTGTCGGCGTATCTGTCTGACAGTGATTACGCATTAGAAGAAAAACAGCGCTGGTTAGACGAATACCTGCCGGAAATTGACCAGGAACACCGCATTTTTTGTCCGTGCGGAGAGCCGAAGGCACAGTACATTGCACACGGTGTCGGGCGCACCGACATCTTAATCGACGACTACACCAAAAATCTGCTGGAATGGAAAAAGGCCGGCGGCAAGGGTATGAAGTTGCTCAATGGCATTAACCATACAAGAGGTACTTGGCAGGGAGAATTCCTGAATGCAGAAACCTTTGGTAACGATTTCCGGCAAAAAATGAACGAACTGAAAATCCAAAAGGCGGAACCGCAACTCACACCGCAACCGCCCAAAAAAGGCAGAACACGATAATCTTGTGTTCTGCTTTTCACTTTTTACGCGGGCGGGTTGGCGGGAACAAATTGGGACGTACGTCCCACGAATAGAAAGGAGGAAACCGCATTGGAACCAAAAATTACCCTTGGCGCCGGCATTCGGACGCTGCGAGAAGCAAGAGGCATGAGCATGAAAGAACTTGCCGCTGCTACAGATCTTCCCTATTACACGATTGCCAATATTGAACTTGGCTTGATCAAGCAACCCAAAATTCACAGCATTAAAAAAATTGCGGAGGCAATTCAAGTAGACCACATAGAATTGCTGAAGTTAATGTAAAGGAGCTGATGAAATGAGAAATTATGTAACCGACGAAGAGATAAACCGTGCAAAAGAGGTTGCCCTGTTATCGTATCTGCAAATAGCCGCGCCCGGTGAGCTGGTGAAAAAAGGCAACGGTCATTACTCGACCAAAACACATGACAGCATAGATATATCTAATGGATTCTGGAAGCAGTGGAGCAGTGGTGTTGGCGGAAAAAGCGCCGTTGATTACTTAGTTAAAGTTGAGGGCAGGACGTTTCAGGAAGCCGTCAGAGCTGTCAACGAGGCACAAGGCGGTATGCCCTCTTGGGACGTACGTCCCACACAATCACCGCCGGCGGTGAAAAAAGAATTCAAATTGCCGGAGCGAAACAACGATAACTTACGCGCAATGGCATACCTGAAAGAGCGCGGCATACACCTAAAAGTCATTACCTATTGCGTACAAAACGGACAGTTATTCGAGGAGGCAAAAACACATAACGTGGTGTTTGTCGGCACGGACAAAACCGGCACGCCCAAGTATGCGTTCAGGCGCGGCACCGGTACCGAACCTTTTAAACGGGAAGCTACCGGCAGCGATAAGCGGTACAATTTTTGCATTGCGGCAAATCCCAACGCAACCACGCTGCACGTCTACGAGAGCGCCATTGACGCGCTCTCGTACTGTTCCATAGGCGAGCTGGTCGGCGGAGATTGGAAATGCAATTTCCACCTGTCGCAGGGCGGCGTTGCCCCTGCCGCATTAGAGCAATTTCTTGCCGACCACCCGAACATCAAGCGGGTAGTTTTGCGGTATGACAACGATGTACCCGGTCAGGAAGCAGCGGTCAAAACGCAGAAAATGTTAACGGAAAAACACGGCATTACTACCGAGATAAAGCCGCCTCTCTCCGGCAAGGACTATAATGATTTCCTGCAAAATTACAGCGCGTGGCGAGCCGCGAAGCGGACGGTTTGCGCGGGCACGCCCGCGCAAAATCCCCTCTCTTCTCTGCCGGTGTCGCCGCAGGCGAAAACCGCCTGCCGTTGAGGCGGGTTCTCACGCCGGGCAGGCGAACAGTTTTTGCGCACGTAGTGTGAAAAAACTGGCAAGCATTGAATTTGGATATCATTTGGATATCATTTTGGATATCTCCAAAAATGATACCAAATTTGATATCCAAATTCGCTTGTTAGGGAGAACCCTAAAAACCCCCATTGAAAGGAGCATTGAATGAGAAAACGAGAACGAGAATTTCTATTGCGTTTGAACGATTACGAGCTGACAGAGTTAGAACAAAAAGTTGCAAAAACAGGGTGGTCGCGAGAAGCATATATCCGCAGTTTAATCAACGGAACCGTACCCGCGCAGACACCGCCGATTGAGTATCACAAAATGATACAGCAGCTGCGGAGTATTGGCAACAACATGAATCAAATTGCCGCAACCGCCAACAGCGCAAAAATCATCGACGCTGACGCATACAACAAAAATGTGCAAATGCTGTACGGCGTGTTGCAGGAAATTCAGAAAGCAATTTTACTGCCAAAGGAAATGGATAAAAATGGCGACCACAAAAATCTGGACGATTAAAGGCAATGCCCGCATATCGATTCCCAAGGTGATTGATTATGTGAAAAATCCGCAAAAAACAACCACCGAAAAAGGCATGTTGACTTCGGGAGTAAATTGCGACATTCGTACCGCGACGGCAGACTTTTTTCGTACCAAGGCGCACTACGGAAAAATGGACGGCATTTTATGCTGGCACGGTTACCAAAGCTTTAAAGGTCACGAGGTATCGCCGGAGGTTGCGCACCAAATCGGCGTACTCATGGCGCAGGAACTTTGGGGCGACCGGTTTGAGGTTGTAGTCGGTACGCATCTGGACGGCAACAACATACACAATCATTTTGTTGTCAATTCCGTATCGTTTGCCGACGGCCTGAAATTTTACGGCAGCAAAGAAACCTACCAGCAAATGCGCGATGTATCAGACCGTTTGTGCAAAGAGTTTGATTTGTCATATTTGCCGCGTAACCCCGAAAACAGCAACAGCAAACACTACGGCGAATACGACGCCGAAAAAAACGGGCGACCGACCGTGCGCGGTATGATACGCAAGGACGTTGACGCAGCCATTGCAAAAACCACCTCCTGGGAAGGATTTTTAAATGAGCTGCGCAGCGCCGGGTACGAAATCGACTTATCCGGTAAATACGCAAAGGTACGCCCACCCGGTCATGAGAAATTTTTTCGACTCTACAAGCTGGGCGAACGCTATACCCCGGAGGAAATCCGGCGGCGGATCGCCGAACCTAAGCTTTCATCGGCACGCAAAAAAATGCGTTTTCCGGGACGTACGTCCCAAAAACGGAAAAAAGTCACCGGCTTTAAAGCGTTGTATTTTTACTATTGTTACCGGCT
>CAKSHJ010000019.1 GCA_934457095.1 uncultured Eubacteriales bacterium | reverse complement strand
TCCTCATAAGGCTTAATATTCTACAATGGAATTTCATTTGTTTTCTTTTTGCAACCAATTGTGAAGTTTTTTCGCAAACTCACTCAAATATCTTTGGTATCTCAGAAAATAAAAACTCCAACTTCCCTTGTGTTGCTACACAGCAAAAATCAGAAAACAGCCGCTAAATAAAGTTTGCCACTTAATGCATCAAACTGTAGCAGATAATGCAGCGTATGTTCCGCACCCTGTACTGTTGCCACAAGAACACCATTTTGTTTGCGAACCTCTGTTATTTGCAAACCCTGTGCAACGCTGCTGCTCTGCGGAAGCACCCGATACGTATTATCTGCGTCCTGATAGGTAAAAAAAGTTTCTTTTTGGGGCGTTTTTTGGGTCAAACGATAGGCACTGCCAAATAATTCAGCACAGGCATTTTGCACATTTTCGGCGGGTATTTTCAGCCGTCCCGATTCGTCAATTTCCCGAGCATCAACCGACTGTAAACTCGCCGCTCTGAAAACTGCGGCCTGCAAAACCATATCGTTATCGGTCTGTGTAATTGAAGAAAAAGTTTGCGGATTTTGCATCAATACAGGCGTTAAAAATTCGCGAATTTCAGCAGTATCCTGCACCAAATTCACCCCGCCAAACTGGCAAAAACACACTACTCCCGTAAATGCCGCCATTAATACTAAAATTCCGAAAATCACTCCGGCAGGTTTACGCGGTAACGCTTGTTCGGTCACCTCCTGTTGCACCTGAACCTTAGTGGGATAAAACAACCGAGAGGGACAATTATTGCGTTTCCAAAGAGGAAACCCCTCTATTTCCGGCTCTTTTTCCGTTTCCTCAGGCGCATTGCACAGTTCTTGCTCAACCGGCATACCACATTCTTCTCTGCTTACATAAAACACCGGCACATCCTCCAAAGACTCCGGTTCCTCTTGCGGTACAGTCACCTGCGGCATCAATTCCTGCGGCATTTCACCACGGTAATCCTGTGTAAACTGCGCTGTTTTTTCATTGCTCTCTCCGTAACTCTCCAAATACATAGCCTTGCAACCCCTTATGTTTGTACTATATCTTATATATAGCCACAAAAAAACGCCCACAGAACCTTTTTTTCCAAAAAAAGCTCTGTGAGCAGTCGATCAATTGCGAATCTGTCCGTTTCCTTCTACAATAAACTTCACTGAAGTAAGCTGTTCTACTCCCATAGGGCCCCTTGTGTGCAATTTTTGGGTCGAAATACCGATTTCTGCACCTAATCCGAACATAGCGCCATCGGTAAAGCGAGTAGAGGCATTAACATAAACCGCGGCAGCATCAATACCGGCTGTAAAACGCATCGCATTGGTATAATTTTGTGTTACAATACACTCGCTATGGCCGGTGGTATAACGCATAATATGCTCCATAGCCATATCCAAGTCATCAACCACACGAATAGCCAACGTATACCCCAAATATTCGGTTTCCCAATCCAATTCGGTTGCAGGGTGCGCATTGGGCAATATACCGCAAACCACGGGACACCCCCGAATTTCAACTTGTTTTTCCAATAAACGCTCTGCAATCACCGGCAAAGCGTTTTCTGCAATATTGCGGTGCAGCAAAACGGTTTCAATAGAGTTACACACCGAAGGCCGAGAGGTTTTTGCATTAAAAATAATCTCAGCAGCCATTTGTATATCGGCGCTGTCGTCCACAAACACATGGCAATTACCCGACCCGGTTTCAATCACGGGCACCTTAGCATTTTCCACCACCGCGCGAATCAACCCTTTGCCGCCCCTGGGAATCAACACATCCAAATAACCGGTCAAACGCATCATCTCGTTAGCCGATTCCCTGTCGGTATTGAGCACCAATTGCACGGCATGCTTGGGCAAACCGACTTTTTCAATCGCCAATTGCATAATCCCTGCAATGCAGCGATTGGAATAAAAAGCCTCCTTACCGCCGCGTAAAATCACAGCATTGCCGGCCTTGAGACAAAGCACGGCAGCATCCAAAGTCACGTTGGGCCGCGCCTCATAAATCATTCCAATTACGCCTAAAGGCACCCGCACTTTTTCAATTTTCAAACCGTTAGTCTGCGTCATACCGTCCAAAACAGTACCAATGGGGTCTTTCTGCGCCATAACTTCCTCAGCGCCCCTTGCCATACCCTCAATGCGTTGAGGCGTTAGAGTAAGACGGTCCAACAGCGCCTGACTCATACCGTTTTGCTTAGCCTGAGCCAAATCCACCTCATTAGCGGCCAAAATTTCCTCACTGCGATTGCGCAAAGCCTTGGCAATTTCCAGCAGCGCGGCATTCTTTTTTTGTCCGGCATACGCCAAAACTTGCGCGGCCCGTTTTGCGTACAGCCCCATTTGCTCCAGCTCAGTCATAATAGAAACACACCCCTTTTTATATGCTTACTCCGCTGTAAATAGCGTACCTATAGACTCTCCCCTAAGCAGACGATATAAATTTTTAGGCCGGTCGCCGCTCATCACACAACACGGAATCCCTGCTTGATTGGCAATTTGTGCAGCCTTTACTTTCGTTGCCATTCCGCCGGTACCACGTGCGGTGCCGGCATCGCCGGCCAACGCCAAAATTTCTTGGGTAATACCGGCAACATACGGTATGCGCTTTGCATGGGAATTACTCCTTGGGTCGGCGTCATACAAACCGTCAATATCGGTTAAAATAACCAGCAAATCGGCCTCAACCAGCGCCGCCACCACCGCCGAAAGCGTATCGTTATCACCAAAATGGGGCCCGTCCAACTCCTCAACGCTAACCGTATCGTTCTCGTTGACCACAGGAATAATCCCCATATCCAGCAACGCGCGAAACGTATTTTGAATATTCTGCTTACTGCGAGCATTGGCAACATTGTCTGCGGTAAGCAAAACCTGCGCCACCGTACAATTATATTCGCCAAACAATTTATCATACATAAACATCAATTCGCATTGTCCCACCGCAGAAACCGCCTGTCTTTTTTCAATCTGAGCAGGACGGGCAGGAAGCCCCAGCTTACCCACACCAACCCCCATAGCGCCGGAGGAAACCAGCACAACCTCCATCCCGGCATTATGCAAATCGCTCAATACTTTGCAAAGTTCCTCAGTAGTACGCAAATTCAACTTCCCATTCTCATAGGTCAAGGTAGAGGTTCCCACCTTAACGACAATGCGTTTTGCCTGCGTCACAGCGGACATATCAATGTGTCACTCCTGTCAATAGAATTGTAGCTATTATAGCATAAGACGGTTCAAAATGACAGAGGTTTTATAAAATTTTTGCAGGTAAATGCGGGCAAAATAAAAAAACAGGCAGTACCATGCCCGTTTTCCGTGTAATTTCAATCTTACCAACCGCGGCCGGCATACAAGCTCTCCTGAGGAATCTCCGAAATCTCAAGACCTCTCATAGCCTCGCCCAAACCGGCGCTCACCTCCGCCAAAATTTGCGGGTTATTGTAATTGGCAACGGCAGTCACAATGGCCTTTGCGCGGATCTCCGGGTTCTCGGACTTAAAAATACCCGAGCCCACAAATACACCCTCACTGCCCAGCAGCATCATCAGCGCCGCGTCGGCAGGAGTTGCAACACCACCCGCAGCAAAATTGACCACAGGCAGCTTACCGTTTTCGGCCACATACTGCACCAAATCAAACGGAGCGTCATGATCCTTAGCAAAGGTCATCAACTCCTCTTTGGGCATATTCTGCAAACGGCGAATAGCGGCCATCATAGTACGCATATGGCGCACAGCCTCTACCACATTACCGGTACCGGCCTCGCCCTTGGTACGAATCATACATGCACCCTCGCCCACTCTTCTAAGCGCCTCGCCAATATTCCTTGCACCGCACACAAACGGAGTTTTAAAGTCAAATTTGTTAATATGAAACATCTCATCGGCCGGAGTAAGCACTTCACTTTCATCAATATAATCAATACCCAACGCCTCTAAAATCCGGGCCTCCGCAATATGTCCGATTCTGGCTTTTGCCATCACGGGAATATCAACTGCCGCCTGAATCTCCTGAATCATTTTGGGGTCGCTCATGCGAGCAACACCGCCCTGTTTACGAATATCCGACGGCACGCGTTCCAGCGCCATAACGGCAACGGCGCCGGCTTTCTGTGCAATTTCAGCCTGTTTGGCGTCGGTCACATCCATGATCACGCCGCCCTTAAAGCTCTCGGTCAACTTAATATTTTTTTCTAATTGCTGTTTCATACGTTTATACTCCTTTTTCAAATAGACTGTAAGCAAATTTTTGTTGCAAACGAAAAGCATTTTGTTGTATTATAATAGCAAATAACTGAATCCATTTAAATAGTCAGTTTAAATATTTTTAATAGTATCAGTTTGAGGAGAAAAAATGAACAAAAATAGAACCAATCATAAAAAGGAACCGCTTTATTACCAATTATACCTGTCTATGGCGCGGGACATTGAGCAAGGCGTATACAAAGAAAACGAAAAAATGCCCTCCAAGCGTTCACTGTCGGACCATTTAGGCGTCAGCCAAAACACCGTAGATACCGCCTATCAAATGCTGGTCACAGAGGGTTATTTGCGTGCGGTGGCGCGCAGCGGCTTTTATGTAAACCCGGTACAAAAACCGTTACTTCCAAAGCAATTGCATCCGCCGCCGAGCGCTCCTAACACACACACACCCGAACCCGCGTGGCGTTACAATTTGTCTACCAATTTTGCAGATGCCCAAAGCTTTCCGTTTGCGACCTGGGCAAAGCTGACCAAGGAAGTCATGTATGAGCAACCGAACCTGCTAAATGCAGGACACCCGCAGGGTGACTTGTGTCTACGACAGGCAATTGCCGACTATCTGCATAAATACCGCGCGGTGAATTGCACTGCGGAACAAGTGCTGGTAGGCGCAGGCATGGAATACCTACTTATGATACTAAATGTGCTATTTGAGCGCAACAGCACCTTCGCCATGGAAACCCCCGGCTACCCTAAAGTATACCAAACGGTCACAAACTGCGGCAGGGCAGTAATTCCAATACCTGTTACCAAAACAGGTATCGACATTTCCTCCTTACAAAAAAGCGGAGCAAACCTTGTATACATTACGCCCTCGCACCAATTCCCCACAGGAGTCGTCATGCCAATCGGCAAGCGCATAGAGCTGCTTCATTGGGCAAACAGCGCACCCAATCGTTTTATCATAGAGGACGATTACGA
The DNA here is from genome assembly GCA_934457095.1 of uncultured Eubacteriales bacterium. Lineage (GTDB taxonomy): Bacteria > Bacillota > Clostridia > Oscillospirales > Acutalibacteraceae > UMGS1071. The sequence continues at coordinate 3,180 of CAKSHJ010000019.1, read as the reverse complement.
CAGCGAATTAAAATACACCGGCAAGCCCATACCGTCGCTGCAAGGCATAGACTCCGCAGGAAAAGTAGCTTATATCGGCACATTTTCGCGGAGTATTGCACGGTCAGTGCGTATAGCATATTTGGTGTTGCCCAAAGCACTTTTAGAAAAATACTCCACTACATGTTCTCATTACGCCTCGACGGTTTCTCGGTTCGAACAACATACCTTATTCCGTTTCATCACCGGCGGCCATTTCGAGCGTCATATCAACCGTAACCGCAACACCTACCGCAAACGCCGAGAAGCGCTTGTTTGCGCCTTAAAAAACGCGTTTCCTGCCGAAAGTATTGAACTACTCGGAGCAAATGCGGGTCTGCATATTCCGGTACACATAAAAAACGGAATGAGCGAAACCGAACTGATTGACCATGCAAAGCAAGCAAAAATTTGTTTAAACGGAATTTCGCCATATTACATAAAGAATACGCTCCCCCAAAAAAGCACGGTTTTATTAGGTTTTGCCCGCCATTCTCCGGAGCAGCTTGAGCAAGCCGCTTACGCCTTAGCAGCGGCATGGCGCAAAACATAGCAAACCACACCAAGCCCTTATACCGTCTCAAACGGCTCGGTATCGGCGCCGTATACCGTCTGCAAATAAGCCAAATCGGCCTGAAACTCCTCCGGCGAAAAAGCGCTCACACAATTACGCGGAATATGCAGCCGATATCCCCAACAAAAGGCGTCCGCAGCAGTGTGGCGCACGCAAATATTCGTATACAAGCCCGTTAAAATCAAGTCGGTAATCCCCAAAGCCGAAAGCGTCAAATGCAAATCGGTTTGAAAAAAGCCGCTGTAACAATGCTTTGGCACCACATAATCCTGTTCCATAGGAGCCAACGCAGCAATCACCTGAGCGCCCGTTGTTCCCGCAATGGCATGATCCCCCCACAAATTCAGCTCTGTATCCACGCCCAATCGGTGACTGTCATTGCAGTAAAAAACAGGCACCTTTGCTTTGCGCGCAACTGTGAGCAACGTCTGTATCGGCACAACAATTTCCCCCACATGCTTTTGAGCAAGCGCCCCTGTTACAAAATCGTTGAGCATATCTATGACCAATACGGCGCTTTTGGAATGAAAAATAGCTTTCATTTAAACCATTCTCCCCTCTTTTTTGGTGTAAGTATACCACATTTTGCGATATTTGCAAGTACGCGCAGTTTATTTTGAAAAATAGGCTGGTATTTTAAAAGCATTTGAGCTATAATGGAACAAAAGCAATTTTTATAAGAAAAGGAGCAACTATTTTGAAGAAAAAAGTTTTTTTATGCGCGGCAGTCTGTGCGCTCATATTAACCGCGACCTCCGGCTGTTCGCTGTGGGGAGAAAAAACGGAACAAACCTCCTCAACGCCGGCAAGCGCCGCAGAGAGCGCCGTGCAAAATCAAGAAACCTCCGAACCAGAAAGCGCCACTCCCTCTAACACATTGTCAAATACTCAACCCGAAGAAAAGAACGAAACCATATCGTTATACATCGGCACCAACGGCAATTTTAAAACATACGCCTATCCCTTTTCCGCGGCCCCAACTCCCGAAGCGGTAATTGCAGCCATTGCCGAAACCTCAGGTTGGAAATTACCCGTTACCGAGGTAACCACGTCGGGCAGGGGCGGATATATCATATCCTTTGCAAAAAGCGGCACACTATTTACCGGTAATGCCTCTGCAAAAGCGGAATTTGCAACCGAGAATAAACAGCAACTTTTCCAAAATATTTTAGACAGCGTACAAAAAACGTTGCAAACCGTATTCGCCCAAGAAAGCATGGGCGAACCCGAACTAAAAATATTTTACCGAGACGAAACCGGAGCTCCGCTGACTTTCAGCGACTTAGGAATAACAATTCCGGTAGAGCAAGCATACAGCCCAAACATGTGGGAATATTTAAGCAACCAAAATGCACAGGGTTAAGCCATTATAAATACCCCCCAAGCGGCGCCTCATGTGAGGCGCTTTTTTTGCAGGAATAAGCGTGTGTAAAAATGAAAAAGCCCAAATGTAACACACATCCAGACTCCAAAGTGGCTCCTCAAGTTGGACTCGAACCACTACAAGCTCACACCACTAAATGTAGCTAATATTTTGCTTACATACGCATTATACAGACTCACCACATTGACTTCTTTCTCCCTCTGGAGGTGTGTATAAATTTTAATCGTGGTTTCCGGGTTTTTGTGACCCAAAAATTTGGCGGCTGAAAGCACATCTACACCGGCGTTAAATAATATCGTTGCGTAAGTATGCCGGAGCTGATGTGGAGTGATGTGGATAATGTTTGCACCGGCAGGTATTTGTGGCATACCGACAATCTGTACTTTGTACTGATTTTGTAAGTATAGATTATAGGTTTTCCAATCACGATGCCACGTAGCAGGTGTGTGTATCTCCCCTTTTTCATCAGGACAAATGTATGGACTTACTGCGCTACTGAGTTTTTCTTTTAATAATGCAAGCAATACAGCAGGAATTGGTATTTTGCGCAAACTACTTGCTGTTTTTGCGCGACCGATCTTGACAATAAAACTACGGCCTTTCTCGACAACGGTTTTACTAACAGACAAAAGACGATTTTCAAAATCAATATCTGTCCATAAAAGGGGTATTAGCTCACCGCGGCGCAAACCACATAGCAACATAATCATACTGGCAAGGTGCATACCATGATAGCTATTGGCAACTAATAACTGCTGTAACGGTAGCGGTATTGCTTCTCTTTTACTCACCAGCGCGTCTGTTGGCACCCTCCTGCCCTTTGCCGGATTTTTGAGACATATATTTGGTACATCTTCTGCGGCAAAATCAAATATCGCGGCGATTACGTCACGCACATTTTTGATAGACTTGCGCGATAGCGGTTTTCCTGTACGATAATTCAGCAAATCCGGCGAATACATCATATTATCAATGTCATGGGCTGTAATTTCGCACAGCTTTCGATTACCAAAAAAGTCATTTGCATGCGCTGCTGCTGTTGATAGGCTTTTATAGTGACCGGCCGACACTTTGTTTTGCTTATAAAGCAAAAATTTTTCCGACCAATCACAGAATAAATATTGTTCCATATTCTTCTCCCCTTTTAAGTTAATAGCCCCATATTACACAATTTTACAAAAAAAGACAATATACCCGCAAAATC
>CAKSHJ010000018.1 GCA_934457095.1 uncultured Eubacteriales bacterium | reverse complement strand
AGCGAAGATACCAAAACGCGTAGAAGCCGTGGAATGCACGGCAACACATACAACCTCGGTACAAAAACGCAATTCCGTGGTTGGCGAACAATACATGAAAATTGTAGATGAAATTTTAAAAGGAGTGTAACACATGGAAAAGCCTATACTGGATGTTTGTTGTGGCAGCCGTATGTTTTGGTTCAATAAAAAAAATCCCCGTGCGATTTTTTGTGATAAGCGAGACGTCCCGCGCCACGAATATTATCCCGGAAGATACCTTGAAATCAAGCCGGATGTGCTTTGCGATTTTACGCATTTACCTTTTGAGGACAATTCATTCAAACTTGTTGTTTTTGACCCACCTCATTTGAAAAATATAGGTAAGAATACATGGTTGGCACTCAAATATGGAAAGCTGGAAAAAGATTGGGATAAAATGATACACGATGGATTTTGGGAATGCATGAGAGTTTTGGACGAATACGGGGTACTTATTTTCAAATGGTCAGAAGTGCAAATCCCATTAAAAGAAGTGTTGAAAGTAATAAAGAGTGAACCGCTTTTTGGGCATAAAAGCGGAAAACACAATAATACGCATTGGTTATGTTTTATGAAAATTGTGGACGAAATTTTAAAAGGAGTGTAACACATGTCAAAATTTAATTTGCAGCCGCAGGCAATACCGAAACCCGTAACCACTCCCACGCCGGAGGAAGCGTATGAGGGTGTTTTGGGTATGCGCAAAGGCGGCGAAAAAATTGTGGCGTTAGATTTAGACCTACTGGACGAAATCCACGAACAGCCGTTTAAGGTGAAGCAACAAAAAGTGGATAATTATGCTGCAAGCATTGCAGAGTGCGGACTGATCGAGCCAATCCAGGTTATGGCTATGCCAAACGGCAGATATGAGATCCTTGCCGGGCGGCACCGTTTTCGGGCTTGCAGACAGCTTGGACACAAAACCATAAACTGCATTGTCAAAAACGGGGAAAAAGATGATTTACGGCTTATTTTACTGAAAAGCAATACCGACCGTCAAGACGACTTCTTACCCAGCGAATTGGGCTTTGCCTACGCGGAACAGGAGCAAATACTCAATGGGAAACGGGACGTACGTCCCAGAACGGAGCAGCAACGCAAACATATTCAGCGCTGCAAACGCATTACGCAACTGATTGAACCGCTGCGGGATATGGTAGACGAAAACAAAATCAAACTTTCGGTTGGCGCGGAGCTTTCCCATTTAACCAATGCCGGACAACAACAGCTTGCGCAATATCTGCTGGAAAGAAAACAAAACATTTCTGAAAAGCAAGCGCACAACCTGCGTGACCTGGAAGCCAGCTTCTATTTGACTGAGGAAATTTTAGAGCATTTTTTTCACCCGCAGCAGGACGTACGTCCCACCAATATTAAGCTGAAAGTCAATGCCATACAGGCGTATTTGCCGGCGCATGTCATACAAAATAACACCTGCGAGGAATACATTATTAAGGCGCTGGAGTTTTACAAAGCCAATGCCGGAGGGGTTGACCCGGGGCGTGCAAAATGATATTGCTTGGGACGTACGTCCTACCAAAAAAGAGTTGAGATATATAATGATCCGTACTCATCAAAATCCAAAACCATAAACGCTATATTAAATAGGAGGTACAACAAATGAAAACTTGCAAAGAATGCGATACGAAAATTTGCAAAGAATGCGATACAAAAATGTATAAAGACGACATAGACTTTAATTTCGAAGGTTGTTACAACATATATTGGTGCTGTCCAAATTGTCAAACAAGTTGCACTGAGCAAGTGAGATTCTCACAGTCATTCAAGGAAATATGGCATTCTGAAAATAATAACCGAGTGAAAGATTATGAAATTAAACATACGATTAAAAGGCGGTAAATAACTACTAATCAGATATTGGATCGATGAGAATAACCAAAAGGCATTCTTTTACAGAGTGTCTTTTCTATTTTTACTACGCTGAAAGGAGACAATTCCAATGCATTAAACAAGCACAAAATCATATTATCCGGGACGTACGTCCCACAAATAGAAAGGAGCTTTCAAATGACAAAAGAAGATTTAATGCTATTACTGGTTATCATTGTTCCAGTGTTTATTGCAGTAAACAGTATGGGAATGTATTTGATTACAAAAAGGAAGCCCGTAACATTTGGATTTTCTGATATTGTTATAAATATGATTATTTTTGGTTCGTTCATACTGTGGGCTACGGTCGGCTCAGAGTTGATACCGGATGAAATGTACTTTGGCGCTTCTATTGTATACTATACCGCATTGATATTATCGTATTCCTTTTTCCTTCGCCGGGGTAAACAGCATACATATCCTTCACCGGAAGTACATTTATCGGAACCGAAAGGAGGGAAATCGATGAAAGTAACAAAATGCGATCGGTGTGGGGTTGAGTGTGACCTGACCTGTAAAAGTTTTGTTTGCAATGATTTATCAGAGGACGACAGATTTAAGATAAAACGCTTAGATTTATGCTCTGGTTGCGCGGCTGCGCTGATAGAATTTTTAAAAAACAAGGAGGAATGAACATGGAAGTTATAGCTGCGTGCACAATGATTTTGGTTTTAGCGGTATTAGCTGCTGTGTGCGGAATTTACTGCGGACTGAAAGACAACATAAAAAATGTTGGGGAAGAAATAAAAAGTTTGCGGGAACATGACCTGGAATATTTGCGTGAACTGAAAGCGATTGCTGAAAAACATGAAAGCAACGATGAATTGGCACATGAGCAAATAAAATCAAAGTGTGAAGCAATTGAAATGTTTCTGAAAAAGTAAAGTGTGCCGACGGATTTTAAGCAACGGAGAATAAAGGAGATGTCAAGAGTGAAAAAATACACGTTAGCGGATTTTGAGGATTTTGAAGTGATAAATGGCAGAATACAGTGCCCCACCGGGGATTATACGGGTATACAAAAGTTTCCGGCCCACTGTGATTTCGGCGAGGGTTGCCGCTTTGGCGAGGGTTGCGTCTTTGGCGAGTATTGCCGCTTTGGCGCGGTTTGCAGCTTTGGTGTGTGGTGCAGTTTTGGTGAGCATTGCCGCTTTGGCGAGCATTGCAGCTTTGGCGAGAGTTGCATCTTTGGCAGGTGTTGCCGCTTTAGCGAGCATTGCAGTTTTGGCAAGTGTTGCATCTTTGGCAGGTGTTGCCGCTTTAGCGAGCGTTACAGTTTTGGCGAGTGTTGCAGCTTTGGCGAGCGTTGCAGTTTTGACGAGCATTGCAGCTTTGGTGAGCGTTGCAGTTTTGACGAGCGTTGCAGCTTTGGCGAGTATTGCAGCTTTGGCGAGCATTGCATCTTTGGCAAGTGTTGCAGCTTTGGTGTGTGGTGCAGTTTCGGCGAACTTTGCCGTTTTGGTGGGCGTTGCATAGTTGAGGGTAAATACACGATGTTGGATTTCGTTCAATTTGGCCGCTTTGGTAGTGAAAATCGAGCAACCTATATATTTCTAACCGATAATGGGTTGTATGTGCGCTGCGGGTGTTTTATCGGAACAATTGATGAATTTGCAAAGCGGGTTAAAAACGTACACAGAGACAGTTGTCTTGCAGAAGAATATTTGATGATGATAGAACTTGCAAAGTTAAGATTGCAGGGGCGCAGTTTAACCTCACAATAACCACAAGGCATTCTTTTACAGAATGTCTTTTCTATTTTTACTACGCTGAAAGGAGACAACTCCTATGCACTAAGCAAGCACAAAATCATATTATTTGGGACGTACGTCCCACCAAAAAGAAAGGAGATGTCAAGAGTGAAAAAATACACGTTAGCGGATTTTGAGAATTTTGAAGTGATAAATGGCAGAATACAGTGCCCCACCGGGGATTATACAGATATACTAGAGTTTCCGGCTAATTGTGATTTTAGCATGTATTGCCGTTTTGGCAAGTGTTGCAGCTTTGGCGAACTTTGCCGTTTTGGTGGGCAGTGCAGCTTTGGCGAGGATTGCTGCTTTGGCAAGTGTTGCAGCTTTGGCGAGGATTGCTGCTTTGGCAAGTGTTGCAGCTTTGGCGAACTTTGCCGTTTTGGCGAGCGTTGCAGCTTTGGCAAGTGTTGCAGCTTTGGCAAGTGTTGCAGCTTTGGCGAGTATTGCCGCTTTGGCGCGGTTTGCAGCTTTGGCGAGGGTTGCTGCTCTGGCGAGGGTTGCAGCTTTGGCGAGGATTGCCGCTTTGGCGAGTGTTGCAGCTTTGGCGCGGAGTGCAGCTTTGGCGAGGAGTGCAGCTTTGGCAAGTGTTGCAGCTTTGGCAAGTGTTGCAGCTTTGGCGAGTGTTGCAGCTTTGGCGCGGAGTGCAGCTTTGGTGAGTGTTGCAGCTTTGGTGAGTGTTGTAGCTTTGTTGAGTGTTGCGGCTTTGGCGTGTGGTGCAGTTTCGGCGAGCGCTGCAGCTTTGGCGAGGATTGCAGCTTTGGCGAGGATTGCAGCTTTGGCGCGGCGTGCAGATTTGGCGAACTTTGCATAGTTGAGGGTAAATACACGATGTTTGATTTCGTTCAATTTGGCGGCTTTGGTCGTAGCAATCGGACAACCTATATATTTCTAACCGATAATGGGTTGTATGTGCGCTGCGGGTGTTTTGCCGGAACAATTGATGAATTTGCAAAGCGGGTTAAAAACGTACACAGAGACAGTTGTCTTGCAGAAGAATATTTGATGATGATAGAACTTGCAAAGTTAAGATTGCAGGGGCGCAGTTTAACCTCACAATAACCACAAGGCATTCTTTTACAGAATGTCTTTTCTATTTTTACTACGCTGAAAGGAGACAACTCCTATGCACTAAGCAAGCACAAAATCATATTATTTGGGACGTACGTCCCACCAAAAAAGAAAGAGGTATCGTGTATGCAGCATTTGTGCATTGATGAAAATAATTTCCCGGATAAAAATTTTCGGAACTATATCAGTGCTACTTTTGACACTGACAAAAAAGGGTATCTGACAAAGGAGCAGGTACTGGCTGTGAAAAAGATAAGTGTTAGTGGTAGTAATAGTTGTAGGATCGAAAGCTTGCAAGGAATTGAATTTTTTATAGGATTAAAAGAATTGGATTGCAGCTATAACCCTTTAAGAGTCTTAGACACGAGCAAGAATGTAAATCTTAGAAAATTGTCCTGCGGAGTAAGCGCCTTAACCGTGCTAAATATTACGCAAAACCGAACTTTGGAAGTAATAGAATGTCACGGCAATCAATTGCAGCATTTAGATATAGGTCAAAATGCTGCTTTGAAAATTCTGGATTGCTCATTTAATTCTCTCGAAAATTTAGATGTGAGCTATGCCCCAAAACTCGAACAGTTATTTTGCAACAACAATAGGCTGACAGAGTTAGATGTCAAGCACAACCCGGAATTGATAAAATTGTTCTGTGATGATAATAACTTGTCTGTCTTAGATGTTAGCCAAAACAGAAAACTAACGGCTTTGTTGTGCTACAGCAATAGACTAACAGAGTTAGATGTCAGCAACAATGTTGAATTAAGAGTTTTGAACTGCAATCACAATTATATTTCCCATATTGATACAAAATGTAACCGTAAAATGGAATATTTGTTTTGTGAACCTCTCGAAACATAGCAATCTAAAGAAGGTGATTCCAACGCATTAAACAAGCACAAAATCATATTATCCGGGACGTACGTCCCACCAAAAAAGAAAGGAGAAAAACTAATACAATGGAATATTTGATATGTGGAGTATATCTATGTTTTGGAATATGTCAAATATATAAAAGCATTTTAAATATAAAATTAGGATTTGGTATTTATAAAGCATATAAAAATAATCGTTATCACATGCACGTAAAGTGTACCAAACTTTTTATCTTAAGCCAAAAAATCATCCAAATTCTGTTGCCTGTTGTTGGTTTTTTATCACATATCTTAATCACCTTTTTTATTGGCAATAATAAGCGATATGGGATTGTGTTAAGCGCATCCTTTAGTCTTTTTTTGAAAAGTTATGTTTGGTTTTTAATTTTTTCGATCAGTCTACAGATTATATATTTTATTGCAGATATTATGATATCTATATTCTATTATTTACTTAACAACAATAAATTAAAACCGTCTGCTTCTCGTCTTTGCATTTTGCCAATATACGCTTTTTTTAGGTGGGTAGATTCTTTTAATTTTCCTCTAGCTTCCTTATATGGCAATGTGATGATTTGTTGGTCTGTTTTTATGTTATACCAATGGTGTTTGCTCCAATAAAACAAGGAGTGTATTTATGAAAAAAACAGCTACATTAAATCTTCGGGTAGACATGCAAGTAAAGGCGCAAGCGGAATCTGTTCTTGCAAAACTGGGATTATCTACTACCAATGCAATTGAACTGTATTTGCGGCAAATTATATATACACAAAGTATTCCGTTTCCCCTTACATTGCACACTGACAAGATAAATGATAACACAGAACAATAAACACAAGGCATTCTTTTACAGAGTGTCTTTTCTGTTTTTACTACACTGAAAGGAGACAACTCCTATGCACTAAGCAAACACAAAATCATATTATCCGGGACGTACGTCCCACCAAAAAAGAAAGGAGCCTTTAGATGACAGAGCAAACAGCAATAAATCTAATCGAATTACAATTTGTCGCTATATCTAATCCTGTTAAGAAAAATTGGTTGCGTCCACATATACAAGAATTCAAGCGACAAAAAGCACAAGTAGAAATAGGAGGTCAATCACATTTTCACATTGCAAACTATCTGACAGCGGAAATTAAGAAAGCAAAAAGTATTTTCTTTGTGCAAAAACAATGGTTAGAGATGTGTTTGAACCTATTCAAAGAATTAGAAAATATTAGCACAACCAATTATGCGCCTGTTTATCTTATCATCTTGCAAATATACATGGGGTGTAGATTTTGGGCAGCTGGAGACCTTTACTTTATTGCATATAATTTGTTATGGGATACAATGAAACGCTCGATGTGGGGGTTAGACGATATTATTAAAAAATATACTCTCCCATTAGAGCTGATTGAAATTTGTGAGAGGACAGGAAGCTGTCAGCACAAATGGTCAAAAGCATGCCTTAAGTATCTCGATTCTTTGAGAAAAAATCCGGCTACTCTTTTTGAAGTGTAATCTGTTTACATTTCATCATAGCTAATATTTTTTATTAAGGAGAAATACAGTGACCAAGGATAGTATCATTGCTTTTATAGAAATGCAATTTGCATTGCTGATGAATCCGGCAAAAAAAGTTCTGATTCAACGGCATATTCGTATGTTAAAAAATCAAAACACGGATATTACAGATTATTTGCAGACAGAATTAAATAGAGTGAAAAAAATAAGCGCCTTTGAAAAACAATGGTTGCAACTGGTCTTACAGTTGTTTCGGGAATTAGAAAACGATATGAAGCAACCTCACAATCAAATATTTTATACCCGGAGAGAATAAACAAAAAGACATTCTTTTACAGAATGTCTTTTCTATTTTTTGAAAGGGGTGATTCCAATGCACTAAGCAAGCGCAAAATCATATTATCCGGGACGTACGTCCCACCAAAAAGAAAGGAGCACTGATAAATTGAAAGCAAAAATGAAAACAAAGCTGCTGGCAGCATTGCTGTCAATCGTCATGATATTTGCAGCAATACCGCTTAGTAGTCTGACCGCAATGGCAGCCGTGACCGGCTTTCGGGATATGGTAACCGACGGCACAAGTTATGTCGGTTACTTTGAAGTGGACGGCAATATTGCCTATTGCATTCAGCACAGTATAACAACGCCGGGGCTGAACTCCCCCACCGGTACACCGGTCGAGAGTTTTAACCAAAATCTGCGTAAGGTACTGTATTACGGTGCGCATGGCCCCGACGCAAGGCTGGGCACAACCGACAGAGATTGGGTCATTACCACGCTGGCGGCCAGCCGTGCCAACGGAGATACCGCCGGAACCATTGGTGCAACGGTCAATCCATTTTGGGATTTAATTGCGGGATTACCCGACCCGCCCTCTAATTTCCACGTCTGGACGGTCACAACCAACGGCGGCGCAACGCAGGATTTGGCATACTGGACAATCGACCGGAAAGGCTGGGCAAAACTTGTAAAGACTTCGGCCAACCCGGAGCTGACAAACGGTAACAGCTGCTATTCCCTTGCCGGCGCGGTATACGACGTTTGGGATAACAACTGGACGCCGGTTGGGCAGCTGGTAACCAACGAATGGGGCGAAACAAATGTATTAGAACTGCTTGCCGGTTCTTACTTTGTCAAAGGTGCGACGTGCTAACTGCATATTTGATGTCCGGCGAAATCGTCATGTTGAGGTAGCCGGACAGCTTGATCTCCCGCATGCGCTATATTGTAACAGCAACATAGCGTATGAAGCCGGGTAAAGTCGGCAGAATGCAGCCTAAGTCAAATTTGATATGGCAGCGGATATGCCGGAGCGCAAAAAAATACCTATGGCGAGAATGTGCAGTGCACTGACGAACGAGCGAATGTACGGGCGAAGTACACGGTGGAAACGCCGTGCTTGTCAAATACCGGAAAGTACTTTCTTTGGCGGGAAATTCGGAACACCTAACAACGAGGGTGTAATTTGGCACGCCCATAGCGAGCGCCTAAGGGTATCTATGCAATGCTAAAATATGCGGGACACGGAAAGCAGACCGTACCTATTCAAACGACTGTTATCGGGGTGCGGCTCTGTGAGAGCGAGGGCACGACCATTGAAGCTGCGTAATGGCAGCCGAGGAACAGCCCTTAGTCCGTTTAATGTGAAAGCAATAAAAAATAAATAAAAAGTATTGATTTTTTCTTTATTCTTGCATATAATAAGATTATATACAAGAAAGGAGCGTTATTTATGGCACAAACGGTTAATGTCAATTTTAAATTAGACGCAGATGTTAAAAAAAGCATGGAACAGGCGTGTGCTGAATTAGGTCTTTCTATGAGCGCAGCTTTTACAGTTTTTGCAAAAAAGGTTGGCAGAGAAAAACGCATACCCTTTGAAATTTCCGTAGACCCATTTTATTCCGAAAGCAATATCCGTCATCTTGAAAATATCATGCGTGATATTAAGGAGGGTAAGGCGCACTTTGCAGAGCATGATTTGATAGAGGTGGACTAATGCGGTTATTGTGGGAAGATAGAGCGTGGGAAGATTACTTATACTGGCAAACACAGGATAAGAAAACGCTGAAAAAAATAAACGGACTTATCAAGGACATGCAAAGAGATACTTTTAACGGCATTGGAAAACCTGAACCACTGAAAGGGAATCTTAGTAATCTATGGAGTCGGCGAATAGATGATAGCAACCGAATTATTTACTATGAACAAGACGATATCATCTATATTGTTTCCTGCCGCGGACACTATGATGATTGACATGCAATCAACTGTTACCGATTGTACCAACAATCGTACAATATCCCTATTCCCCGTTGCAATTTTAGTAAAAATATGGTATAATATACTAATAACTAAGTAAAGGAGAGAATGATTATGAAAGCAAAATGGATTACCTTGACTTTGGCAGCAATTTTGGCAGCTGCGGTAACCGCGATAAGCCTGACCGCATGCGGCAGCGAGGACACCTCAAGTGTAGCGGAAAGCGCCATAGTGAGCGAAACCGCAGCAGAAATAGCAGAAACAACCGAACCCGCGGCCGAAGAAACCGCAAGCGTGGCCGACAGCGAAACCGAAAGTGCAACGGAAAGCGCGGAAGCCCCTGCAGAAAGCGCAGCACAACCGGCCACCCAACCTGCAACGCCCGTGCAGGTAAGCGCCGGCGCAACTGCACAGCAACCGCAAACCACCGCCCCGGCAACGCCTGCGCCGCAAAACCACGCACCGCTGTACCGCCAACAATGGGTAGTTGACAAAGCTGCATGGACTGAAGAACAACCGGTGTACGAGACAAAAATTCTTTCCATTTGCAACAACTGCGGTGCAGATATTACTGGATTTGCTCCAAAGCATTGCGCCGATAGTCTGGGTTCTGGCGGACAATGCGGTAGCTATCGTACCGAACCTCGCCAAGTGCAAACTGGAACTAAAACTATATACCATGAGGAACAGGGACACTACGAGCAAGTCCTTGTATGCGCTGGTTGCACCAGCACACACTAAAATCTAATCAGTTTTAAAACTTCATAATCTCTCTTTTTAGGCATTCTAATTTGTATTAGAGTGCCTTTTTTTATTGCTTTCACAAACAAAACGGATAGAACGCCGTGTGCGGTGAAAGTCGCATGCACGGTGTGGGTCGGGGGAAAACCCGGAGATAATTTCAAACGGTTACCTATCGTCATAAACTCAAGCCCCTAAAGGTTACGCATTAGACACAAATGTATACACAATTCAAGTTACCAGCAATCAGACAACCACTTTACCGGTCACAGATGTTCCGCAAAGTGACCCTGTTTTAGTTTTGTTAAAAAAACAAGATATAGAAACTGGAACAATACAGGCTGGAGCAAAGTTAGAAAACGCCGAATTTACTGTAAAATATTTTGCGGTAGAAATGGATACTAACCCCGAAAATCAAGGAATTGTTCCAATTCGTACTTGGGTTTTCAGAACTGATCAAAACGGTGTTATTTCATTTGCTAACGAATGGAAAATATCAGGGGATGATTTTTACTATTTAAATGCAGACCCCACCTTACCCCTTGGTACGGTCACTATTCAAGAAAGTAAGGCTCCAGAGGGTTATTTAATCAACCCTGAAATTTTTGTTCGCAAAATCACAACTGACGGTACAAACCAATTTGTCAGCACCTACAACGCGCCGGTAGTGCCGGAGCAAGTGATGAAAGGCAGCGTAGAGCTGTACAAACGCGACTCTGAAAGCGGTAACCTGCTGGCCGGTGCAGTGTACGGCATTTACTTTGCCGGCAATGAGGTCGGCAGACTAACCACCGACCAAAACGGCTATGCAAAATCTGACCTACTCCCCTACGGCGATTATGTTTTGCAGGAGATTACTGCCCCGGCAGGTCATGTGCTGGACAAAACTCAACACCAATTCAAAATTTCCGCCAACGGCGCGGTGGTAACTGTAAATGCCACCAATGACCTGCAAAAAGGAAAAAT
>CAKSHJ010000017.1 GCA_934457095.1 uncultured Eubacteriales bacterium | reverse complement strand
CTGCGTGTGTAAGCATGGTAACATGTTCAGCTTGGCAGTACTAATTGGTCGAGGGCTTGACCATAGCCTTTTGGTTTCTTTTTCATATCTTAAATCTTTATTCAGTTTTCAGTGTACAAAAATATAAAGAAACAGAGCTCATAAAAAGCTCTATTTTTTTTGCAAATGAAAGATTACAAATTAGTTATTTGCCTTGACTACGTTGGAAAATTCCGTTAAAATTTATAATTAAAGATTACATATGGGGATTTTTGTAAATAGAAAGGTTATAACGAATATGAGTCAGGCAGAACGATATTTTTTTAGTAGTGGAGTCATAGAATTTGCGATTCCGATTATCGTGTTGAGCATTTTTGTGGCGATTGCAGGATTGTTGGCACAAATTTTTTTAGCGCTGTCGGTTTACAATGATGCAAAGGCGAAGGGGTGTACCTCCCCGAGTATGTGGGGCGTATTGACTGGCTTTTTCGGCTGGATTCCAGCAATTATTTATTTGTGCGTGAGAAACGGTGCAGGTCAAAGAATGTTGCCTTGTTCCAGTTGCAGTGCACCGATTTTGGCCAATATGGCGCATTGTCCGGGGTGTGGCAATGAAAATCCGTTTTGTCGGCAATTTTACGGCGAGGCAGTGGAGGTTGCCAAAAAACGCGCTAAGAGTTATTTAATCGGAGCAATTTGCGCCTATGCTGCCGGAATTTTGCTGGTGATTGCGATAATTGTTGTATTGTTGCTGTTTGCAGGTGATTTTTATTCCTATATGTATTTGTTGCAGTGATAGCAGCCTGAATAAGAAGGGATTTGTATGCTGGAAGTTTCTCATTTGACTAAAATTTATAAAAAATTTGTGGCAAATAATTTGCTTTCCTTTGTTGTGCAATCGGGTGAAATTGCTGTATTATTAGGGCCAAATGGTGCAGGCAAATCCACAGCGATTAAGTGTATTGCCGGGTTGCTTCGCTTTGAGGGTGAGATTCGTATTTGCGGTTTTCCGAATAAAAGCATTGAGGCCAAGCGTAATTTTGGGTATATTCCGGAAATCCCCGCACCGTATGAAAATTTGACTGTTATGGAGCATTTGGAATTTATTGGAAGGGCATACTGTGTTCAGAATTGGGAAAACAGAGCGCATAATTTGTTGCAGCGTTTGGAGTTGGAAGATAAGGTAGACAAGTTGGGTAAAGAGCTTTCTAAGGGTATGCAGCAGAAATTGAGTATTTGTTGTGCGTTGTTGCCGTTGCCTAAAGTTGTACTGTTTGACGAGCCGTTTGTGGGACTGGATCCGCATGCAATCAAGGAGCTTAGGACTATGATATTGGACTTGAAAGCAGCGGGCTGTGCAGTGCTGATTAGTACGCATATGCTGGGAAGCGTGGCAGAGTTTTGGGATAAAGCGCTGATTATGTGCAAAGGGAAAATTGCCGCTGAACGGACACGCTTTGAGGTGGAGCGAAACAACGAGAATTTGGAGGAGCTGTTTTTTTCCATTACGGAAAGCGGGGATATGCGGGTATGAGCGCTTTATGGTATCTTTCTTGCAAACAGGTAAAAAATTTTGTGCGTACAACGGTTGCGCATCCGGGAAAGTTAGCGCTGTATTTGCTGTTGATTGCAGCCATTGGCATTTCACTATTTTCGCGTTTTTTTGCAGAGCCGATGCAAACTGAAACTGTACTGAACCTTGCATTTTTACACGGCATTTATTTTGTTGCAATGCTGCTGATTGCAATGCCGATTTTGTTGAGAGGACTTAAATCGGGGGCAACCTTTTTTCGCATGAGCGATGTGCATTTTTTATTTACTGCGCCTATTTCCTCTAAAGCGGTGTTATTTTATGGTTTGGCAAAGCAATTGCTGGCAAGCCTTTTTATTACTCTGATTTTATTGGGGCAGGCCTCTACGCTGACCAATTTATTCCGATTGGAAATTTGGCAGATTGTAGTAATGATGCTGGGTGTTGCTATCATGCTGTGCTGCATGCAAATTTTAGCCATGATGATTTACAGTTTGACCAACGGCAAAAAACAGTATATTCATATGGTGACAGGTGCTATATTTGTTTGTGTTGCGGCTTTGGTTGCTGTTTATATTGCCGTATTTTTGGCAGATGGCGGCACCGCTGATAGTGCCGTGACAGCCTTGGCTTCGCCGTACTTGGAGTTTATACCATTGGTGGGTTGGCTCAAAGGAGCGGTGTTTGGTTTTTTGTTGGAAAATTATATTGCGGCAGGTATTTATACTGCATTATTTGCAGCGGCGATTGCCATAGCGGTGGTTATTTTTGCCGCGAAAGATTTAGATTTTTACGAAGATGTACTGCAATCGACGGCTCGTGCCGACCGGATACGTCAAAAGAAACGTGAAGGAAAATTTGCTTTTGACAGCGGCAAAGTACGGGTGACCTCGACTGGAATTAAAAAGGGTTGGGGACCCAATGTGCTGTTTTATAAGCATTTATTAGAGGGGAGGCGTCGAAGCAGATTTTTCATAAGTATACCGGGTGTTATTTTGTTGTTGGCGGCCGTTGCCTTTGCTGTCATTTTTCAAATTGCGGCGAAGGAGCAGGTCAGTGCCAATTTCATTTTGCTATTTGTGACTATTGGCTGTTGTTATACACAGTTTTTCTTTTCGTTGGGCGGAGACTGGTGTGCTGAACTTGATAAAACGGCAATTTATTTGATACCGGCTTCGCCATTTCAGAAATTGTTATGGGCAAGTATGACCACGGTTTTGCGGCCGTTTGCAGAGGGAGCGTTGATATTTGCTGTGGTGTGCGCGGTATTGCGGGCAAATCCGCTGTATGCATTGCTGAGCGCTATCACTTACGGTACGGCAGGGTTACTCTATATTGCGTGTAACATTTTGTTTCACCGACTGTTTGGCAAGACCAATGTTAACCGAGGGCCGGTCATGTTTCTTTATATGCTTTGTGTGTTGTTGGTGGGGTTGCCCGGTATTGTATGCAGCGGTTGTATGCTGGCATTTGTCCGTGATGTGCCCGCGTTTGTGGTGCCGTTGCCTTTTATTGCGTGGGGGTTGGGTGTTTTTATTTTGATTATTGCGCTTTGCAGAAATATTCTGGACAATGTGGAGTATCATCAGTAGTCGTGTAGCAGGGGTGTCGCCATTTGGCGACGCTTATTTTTTACTTTTTATTCATGAACAATAGGCAAAAATTTGGTATAATAAAAAATAATAGGGGGGATTGATGTGGGTGCTTTTGTGGAATTTGACCATGTATATAAACGCTATAAAATGGGCGAGGTTACCATTACTGCAAATGACGATGTTTCTTTTGGCGTGAATAAGGGCGAATTTGCCGTGATTGTCGGCTCAAGCGGTGCGGGAAAATCTACGGTGCTGAATATACTGGGTGGCATGGATCACTGTGATGAGGGAAATATTTTTGTGGACGGTAGACAGATAAGCGGTATGAAAGAGCGTGATTTGACGCTGTACCGTCGCTATGATATTGGGTTTGTGTTTCAATTTTACAACTTGGCGCCCAATTTGACTGCCAAAGAAAATGTGGAACTTGCCTGTCAAATTTGTAAAGAGCCGCTGGATGTTACCACTGTTCTGAAAAATGTGGGGCTGGGAGAGCGTATGGATAATTTTCCATCGCAGCTTTCGGGCGGAGAGCAGCAGCGGGTTTCAATTGCCCGCGCACTTGCCAAGAATCCCAAATTGTTACTGTGCGATGAGCCTACCGGAGCGTTGGATGACAATACGGGCAAAACAATTTTAAAATTGTTGCAGGACACTTGTTACCGTGACGGTATGACGGTGATTTTAATTACGCATAATCATGCCATTACTCCTATGGCAAATCGTATTATTACCATGAAAAACAGCAAAGTTATCAGTAATGTATACAATGAAAACCCGGTTCCGGTTGAGCAAATTGAATGGTGAGTCGGCAATTTGAAAAAGAGGGGAGGTACAGATATGGGGTCGGCTTTGTGGAAGGATACCTTGCGTGAAATTCGACATTCCTTTGGACGGTTTATCTCTATTTTGGTGATTATTGCGCTTGGAGTGGGCTTTTTTGTGGGCATTAAATGCGCAAGCCCCAGTATGCTTAAAACTGCCGAGCATTATTTTCAGACGCAGGAGCTGATGGATTTTAAATTGCAGTCTACCGTTGGGTTTGACAGCGAGGACTTGCAGTCTATTGCACAGACCGACCATATTGCGGGTATCATGCCCTCATACGAGGCTGATGTGGTGCTGCGTTTGGAAAACCGCAATACCACGGTAAAAGTGATGGCTTTGCCGCAGCAGGACAGCAATTATCCACAGCTGAACCGGGCGGTTTTGGTACAGGGGAATTTGCCGCAGGCCGAAAATGAATGTGTGGTGAGTTATAGCAGTGCGGTCAATGAGTCGATTGCGATTGGCGATACGGTGCAGTTTGCACAAACTGCCGGAGAGCAGCAGCTTTCTGAAATTTTAATCGGCGATACCTATACGGTGGTAGGTTTTGTTGAGTCGCCGATGTATATTACCGCCGACATGGGCAAAAGCACCGTGGGCGACGGCACAGTATTTTGCTTTTTTATGCTACCGGAGCAAAGCTTTGTTTACGAGAAATATACTGCGGTATATTTGCAGACTGATTTGAGTACGCAGGGTATTTCGCCTTACAGCGACGAATATAAAGATGCAATGCCTAAAATTGCCGAGAAATTGGAAAAGTTAGGCAAAGAGCGGGTGGAGATTTTTAAGGAGCAAGCGGAAAAGACTTATGCCGAGCAATTGGAGGCAAATGCGGCGTTCATGGGCGGGTATGCTCTGCCGGTGCAGGCGCAGCCGATGCCGGAAATAGAGGCGCAGTGGTATGTGTTTGACCGGGAGGATAACCCGGGCTATGGCGATTTTGAAACAGACACGCAGCGCGTAGACGCAGTAGCTACGGTGTTTCCGGTATTTTTTATTGCGGTGGTGCTGTTGGTTACGCTTTCTACCATGACCCGTATGGTGGAGGATAAACGCATTGAAATCGGTACGCTCAAGGCGTTGGGGTATTCCTCCGGAGCCATTGCCGGAAAATTTTTTATTTATTCTTTTTTGGCGGGAATGATTGGCTGTGTATTGGGATTGCTGGTTGGTGTATTTTTGTTTCCGGCGCTCATTTATACGGCTTACGGAGCAATGTACCCCTCTTTACCGGAATTGATTTATGATGTGCCGTGGCTGTACCCGTTTTTGGCGGTCATAACAGCGGTGCTTTGTACTTCATTTGTTTCTATTATAGCTTGCTACAATTCTTTGCGGGTCAACCCTTCGGCCTTAATGCGCCCTAAGGCTCCCAAGCCTGGTAAGCGTATTTTACTCGAACGCATGGGTTTTCTTTGGCGACATTTCAGTTTTACCTCTAAAGTGACCGCACGTAATTTATTCCGTTATAAAATTCGTTTTTTTATGACGGTTTTGGGAGTGGCTGGCTGTACGGCGTTGATTATTGCCGCGTTGGGATTGAATGACTCGGTTTCGGTAATTGGGCAGAAGCAATTTGTGGATATTACGCATTATAATACCACGCTGGTGTATGACAAGGAGAAAACTGAGCAGGAAACTGAGCAAATTGAGGGATTTTTAGACCGCAACGACTACACCAAAAAACATTTGAGCTTGTCCATGCAGACGGTGACGCCGCACAATGCCGATGACTTCGAGACGATGGACGCATATTTGGTGGTGCCGAAGGACAACGATGCATTTACCGAGTATATTGAATTACGTAACCGGATAAGCGGAGAAAAATTGCAATTACAGGAAACCGGTGTTGTGATTACCGAGAAAATTGCTATGAAATTGGGATTGCATACGGGTGATTCGGTGGCCTTTCGGGCGGGAGAGGACGAATATGCGGCTACGGTGACTGGTATTACGGAGAATTATGCGTTTCATTATATTTACATGCCAAAGCAGGTATATGCGCAAATTTTTGGCAAGGAAGTGACCTATACCAATGCGTATGTAATTGTACCGGATTTGAATGATGACAGCAAAAGTGAGATTGCCGGAGAATTGCTGGCCAATGATGAAATTATGGCGCTTTCTTATAACGATAAAATTATTGACCAGTTTAACCAGACCATTACCAGCATGCAGGCGATTGTAATTGTGATTGTATTTACAGCAGGAGCGTTGGCGTTTGTGGTGCTGTATAATTTGACGAACATTAACATTGAAGAGCGCGTGCGCGAAATTGCGACCATTAAGGTGTTGGGTTTTAATACAAAAGAAACAATCGGGTATGTATTCCGCGAGAATATTTTGTTGACTTTGTTGGGTATTGCGGCGGGAGTAGGACTTGGCACTGTGATGACCGATTATATTGTGCGAATTGTGGAACTGGACCTTGTGATGTTCGGACGGGGAATCAGTTGGGCGAGTTATGTTGGTTCGGTGCTGATTACCTTGGCATTTGCGTTGCTTGTGATGGTGGTGATGTTCTTTAAGGTGCGTAGAATTGATATGATTGAGTCGCTCAAGGCGAATGAGTGATGAAAAAACGACAGTTTTAGGAGCTGTCGTTTTTTGCTGCGGGGTTGACACAGTATTCAGCAATATGTTATAATATTCCAAAATTCTATACCTTGATAAGCAGATACGGTTTGAAAAGTTGTTGACTGAGTAGATGAAAAGGGAATCCGGTTCGAATCCGGAACAACCGCCATTACTGTATTTGACGAATAGAAGAGCGTAGACCATTGGGCAATTTACTTGAGAAGGAAGCTCTTTTTGCAGTACATTTACTGCAAATCATAAGTCAGGATACCTGCCGTATCTTTAGAGGTTACCACAGCTTTGGTGAGAAGAGTGCAACCGATTTATCTCAAATTTCACTTAGATAAGGTGCGCTCTTTTGTGCGTTTTCACAGTAAAGTCTTTTTACTCTTGTGTTTTTTTGAGAAATCTGTTGCACTCTTTCCGCGTTTAAACTGCGGGGAGAGTTTTTTATTTGGAGGAACGCTTATGGCTACTGAGGAGCAAACTAATTGGGCAAAGCAGCAGCTGCAATTGAAATTTGCAGCGCTTGGCAGATTGCCTCAAAAAGCTGATTTTGATGCGGTGACACTCTCCCGGATTAAGGCGTTTCTCGGTCCGTGGCCGCGGGCGTTGGAGGCTGCGGGCTTAAAAAACCGAAAAACAAATTAAGAAAACAAATTGAGGAGGATGTAGAAATTGAAACAGTTGAAATTAAAAATTGCGGCGTTGGTGCTGGCGGTATTTATGGCCGGTACGGTATTGCCGGTAACTGCCCTTGCCGTCACCAATACAGACAATGCTGTAGAACAGGTGCAAACTGAGGCTTTTTGGCCAAATTTTAGAGCAGACCGCAATAATAACGGCGCTGTGACAGCGAAAATACCAGGTAATGCAAACGCGGCAACGCTGTATTGGGCGACCAAGTGTGGTACCGGTTGGAGTGACGCGCCGTCCTCGCCGATTATTGTGGGAGATTGGTTGATTGTGTGTTCCGGAATCACGATACGCCGTATGAATCGCTTTACCGGGGAATTAGACAGTGTGACCGGTACAATGGTAGGCAGCCTTGCTTACAGCATCATACCGCCTGCATATGCCAACGGCATGATTTTTGTAGGTCTGTCCGATGGTCGTGTGCAGGCATTTGACGCAGACACTTTGGAGTCGTTGTGGGTGTATCAGGATAGCCTTAAAGGACAACCGAATTGCCCGTTGACAGTACATGATGGTTACCTTTATACGGGTTTTTGGAATGGCGAAGAAAAGCCTGCAAATTTTGTATGTCTTTCTGTAACCGATGAGGATACGGAAAATACAACGGAAACAAAAAAAGCGGTATGGACGCACGAGGTAACCGGCGGTTATTACTGGGCGGGTGCTTATGTTTGCGACGATTTTTTGCTGGTGGGTACCGACGATGGCAAAAGCAGTACTTCTCAGACTTCGTCATTGCTTTCTCTGAACCCGAAAACCGGCGCGGTAATTGACCAAGTCAGCAATTTAAACGGGGACATTCGTTCCTCGGTGACTTACGATACGCAGAGTATGCGCTATTATTTTACGAGTAAGGGCGGCAGCTTTTATAGTGTGGCGGCTAATGCAGAGGGAAAATTGAGTGATTTAAAGGAAATTAAGCTCAATGGTATGAGTACCAGTACGCCGGTAGTGTATAACGGGCGCGCATATGTAGGGGTTGCCGGCAGCAGTCAATTTTCGGCTTACAGCGGTCATAATATTACCGTGATTGACCTGGCAAGTCAAAAAATCGCATATACTGCCCGCACCAAGGGCTATCCGCAGACCAGTGGTCTGTTGACTACAGCATATGAGGATTCCGATGGTTATGTGTATGTATATTTTATTGAAAACTATACGCCCGGCGCTGTTCGCGTGATAAAAGATAAGCCCGGTGTAAACGCCGTGGTTGACCCGGCAACCGTAACCGTAAAGGTTCAGGGCAAGGATACAACCTATAACGATTGTGCGCCCGTTTTATTTACACCCAGCGAAAAACAGGCGCAATATGCAATTTGTTCACCGATTTGCGATGAATATGGCACGATGTATTTCAAGAATGATTCCGGCTATATGATGGCGCTGGGCACTAAGGTGACCGAAATTAAAGTAGAGAATCAACCGGAGAAAACGGTTTATACCGAGGGCGAAGCATTGGATACAACAGGGTTACGGGTAACGGCATATTTTGCAAACGAACTGTTTAGAGATGTGACAGATGAGGTAACCTTTTCTGAAAATGCGAAAAAGCTTTCTTTGGCGGATACCGGTGTAACGGTATATTTCAATACGGTGTTGTACGGCGATACCCTTGATACTGAAAATGGTAACCAAGTTAACCAAAAAGTGCTTCCCTTAGAGGCGGATATTGACTTAACAGTAGTGACGGCCGAACAGGCAAAAACGCTTGCAAATGTAACCGATCTAATTGACGCTATTGGAGAGGTTACGCTGGCTGCCGGTGAAAAAATTACAGCAGCGCGCAACGCTTTTGACGCATTGGATTTGGATATGCAGGAGTTGGTTTCCAATTATGCCCTACTGGAGCAGGCAGAGCAATTATTTGCAGAATTAAAGCAGCAAATTCAGCAGACACAAGATAAAATTGCTGCGATTGGAGAAGTCACGTTGGCAAGCGAGGAGGCAATTGCACAGGCAAGAGCAGCATATGATGCTTTGACCGAAGAGCAACAGGCACAAGTGAAAAATGTAGCGGAGTTAACAGAGGCAGAGCGTAAGTTGGCAGAACTGAAAGCACAGCAAGTTCGTAGTAAGGATGTCGTATTAGAGGGGGCAAACGCAATTTGGTCTGCCGGAAGTAATACCGATTTACGGTTTCGGTTTGATGTGCCGTATGCAGAATTTACCGGCATTTATGTAGACGGACAATTGCTTGAAGAACAGTATTATGAAAAAAGCGAGGGCAGCGTTATCATTGTACTCAAGCAGTCGTATTTGCAAACGTTGTCTCAAGGTACGCATACAATAACGCTTGCGGCGGTTTCGGGAGAATTTTCTGCCGAATTTACCGTGGCAGAGCAGCTAAATTCTCCACAGACCGGGGATAGCGGTACGCTTTATATTGCATGGCTTGTGCCCGCCGCCGGATTGATTTTGTTGATGTTTGGTTTTAGAAAAAGAAGATAAGTTTACGGAGGCGACAGTTATTTTTAGGACTGTCGCTGTTCCTGTATGTTTTGTAAAATGAACAAAACGGAGGCAAATATGAAGTGTTTCAGAATTGCAATCAAATATGTATTGCCGCTTTTATTGGTGATTGCGTGTGTGGCGACAGCTTCTGTATGGATTTCCTCCGGCGATGCTGCCATACCGGAGAATCCTCTTTTGCAGGAGATGGATTCTGCTCATATGCTGCTTTCGGGTGGCGGAGAGTTGAAAACTTCGGAGAACAGTTTAAGCGCCGAACTTTTACAGGAGCACACAGGAGATATACAGCAAGATGCCTCTGAGGAGAATTTGACAGAACCGGAGTCGCTTGAGCAGGAGGATAAGCAAAGCGATTTTGAGCATACTGTTTCTGGAGAAACGGGAAATTTTGACCTACAAAAGCCGGGAGAAACTCAGCAGGCTTCCGGAGAGAAAACGGATACCGTTTATTTTACCACCTCCATTTTGGACGGACAAACCGTGCAAACCCGCGATTATTCGTTTACCATTTCTCATAAGCAAAAAGAATTGACAGTGGTTTCTGAAACGGTTTATGTGAATGGTGTAAAACAGGTGCAATTTCACGGGAATATTCTTTTGGAAGAAGGGGAAAATACCGTTCGGGTAGCGGTGCAGTACCGGGATAGGAACGGTAAGGTAGTAACGGCATTTTGTGATTATACCGTTTATGCCAACCTTGGTAGCATTGTATTTGTAACCGATCTTGCAGACGGTCAAACTGAGAGCGATCGGCTGCAATTTACGGCAACAGCTACCTATAATGGCAAGCAAATTCCGCTTACCGTTACGCTGAATGGAGAGCCACTCTCCGGAGGTGGGATTTACTCTGCTACCTTAAAAAACGGCAAAAATGATATTACGCTTTTTGCGCAAAACGGTGCGCAGTCGGCGGAGAGAACCTATATGGTGACCTGCACCGCTCCGGATACTCTTGCGGTTTATACCACGCTAACCGATTGTACTGTGCATACCGATATCATAGATTTTACGGCGTACATTTTAAATGGCTCGCCGCGTCAACGATTGACCGTTACCGTAAACGGAAATACGCTGCTTGGAGAAAATGAGGTTTATACCGCAGCGTTGCGTATCGGAGATAATGTTATTCGTTTGAAGGCCACCGATAAGGTGAACGGAGAAACTGTGACGGTAGACCGTAGATTTGTGGTAAAAATGGTGCCTATAGCGGACGAAAAAACAGCGCCGAGTATTTCTTATATCAATGTTACCGACGGTATGAGTATTGTGGGCGGGCAATTTATGCTGGACATAGGCCCGGTGGATTATCTTGGCAATCGGATTTATGACACAGGTATTACCGTAAGCTTGAACGGAGTTATTTATCAAAACCAATGGACCTCGGAATATACAGGCTATTTGCTTTACTTAAAGGACGGTCAAAATAAGCTGGATATTCGCATTACCGATGGTGACGGCCGTTATGCCGATTATAGTTATACCCTTGATTGTCGTATTCCTCAGCAGGGTGAAAAAACTGGTACGCTGACCTTTTGTATGGATGCAAATGTGTTGGGTTTGGGTACTTTACTCAGTGAGCAAACGGTAGATATTTTGCAGGGGGAAAGCGGTGCGGAACTTTTATGCCGCGTATTGCGGGAGAATGGTTTTGAGGTTGTGAATAAGGGCACTGCCGGCGGTTTTTACATTGAACGTATTTCAAAGCTGGGCATTGCACAAAATGTACAAATTCCGCAGGAATTGAAAGACGCTATTAACGCGGACGGTTTGGAATGGAACAATCAGCATTTTTCGGACAGCTTGGGTGAATTTGATTACTGTCGGGGTGCGGGTTGGATGTACCAAATTAACGGGAAATTTCCAAATTACGGTTTTTCGGATGCAGTGTTTCAAAACGGAGATACGATAAAATTACGCTTTACCTTGGCCTATGGCAAGGATATAGGCGGCTTTGATGTAACGGGGGGTGGAAGCAATTATGATAAAATTTGGTAAAGGCTTGCTTGCTTCTTTATTTTGTGCGGCAATGCTTTGTTTTTCTGTATTGCCCTGTTTTGCGGCAGAGCTTTATACCAATGCCGATTTGCAAACCGTTATGCAAGAAATTCTTTCCTGGAAAAAAAGGAACGTGGGTTCAGAGGAGAATCTTTTAACCCCGGAATTTGTTTCGGGAGCAGGAAGCGCCGCCGCGGATTGGTATGCTATGACGCTTGGACGTGTTGGAGAGCAAGACGATTATGCTGTTTATCTTGCATTGTTGCAGGCAAATGTAGAGGCGCGTTATCAAACGCCGGGGAAGCTCGATGCGCAAAAAGCAACAGAATGGCATCGCATTGCGCTTACGGTGCTTGCTTTGGGCGGAGACCCGACTGCGTTTGGAACCGATGGAAATGGCGCTGCCATTAACCTGATTGCAGACGGTACTTATGACCGTTCTAAAACGGCGCCGCTTGGTGCGCAGGGACTCAATGCATATATATGGGCGCTCATTACACTTGATTCTAAGGGGTATCCGGTGCCGGACGGCGCTGCCGATACCAGAGAAACGATGCTTGATGCTATTGTTGCAGGGCAGTTAAATGACGGTGGGTTTAGTCTGGATGGAGAGACCTCGGATGTTGATATAACAGCAATGGCTTTGCAGGCGTTGAGTTCCTATACCGAGGATGATACAATTTCAGAAAGCGTAGAAAAAGGTCTTGTGTTTTTGTCCGAACAGCAAGGTTTGGACGGCGATTTTGTTTCATGGGGGGAAGCAAATCCGGAAAGTACCGCGCAGGTACTTGTGGCGTTGTGTACTTTGGGGATTGACCCGGAAAATGACAGTCGCTTTATCAAAAACGGCAACCATGTGCTGGACGGACTGATGAAATACCGTACCGAGCAGGGAGGCTTTGCCCATAGTGTGACTGGGGATTTGGCGGGAGTGCCTAATTCCTTAACAAGTGAGCAGGTATTATATGCGTTGTGCGCCTTATACCGTTATCGTACAGGACTGCGTAGTTTGTATGATATGCGTCCGGAAACATCGCAGCAGCCTGCGGGTACAATTTATTCTATTTTTGAAGGCGGAAATGTTTCGTCGGGTTTGCTGTTTAGCGAGAACGATTTGCAGGTATACCGGGCTTTGCCACAACCACTCACAGGAGAGCAATATACACGGGTACTTTATCTTTACACCAAGCTTACAATGGCAGAAAATAGCGGTGAATATGCTCAGCTGCTGCCGGATTTGACAGAAAAGAAGGAAACAGTGGAGAATATTTACCGAGAGGTGGAGAATATCAATGCGGAAATTGCGGCGTATTTGTACCCTTTTACGAATATTACCCGCAACGATAAAGAGCAGGTGCTGGCTTTGACCGCAAGAGTGGACAAGCTCTCGGACTATGACAAACAGCAAATTTTGGGGTTGGAGGACTTATATCGTGCAAAAGTAAAACTGACCTCTGATTGGCGAGCTGTCTGGATTTGGGTTATTGCGGCGATTCTTGTGACAATTTTGGTTGCTGTACTGATTTGGCGGGTACAAAAGAAAAAAAGGTTGCAAGGCAAAAATAACGAATTTTTAGAAAATGAGGATTGGTAAAGGTGGGAAATATAGCGCAAAATCGGGTATTACAGGAAGTACAAAAAGCAATTATAGGTAAAAATGACATTATTGAAAAAGTATTTGCGGCGATTCTTTCAGGGGGGCATATATTGCTGGAGGATGTACCGGGCGTGGGAAAAACAACGCTTGCACTTGCATTTTCTAAGACGTTGGGTCTTGCTTGTAAGCGTATACAGTTCACATCCGATACCATGCCTTCGGATGTGCTTGGGTTTTCCGTTTACAATCAGGCGCAGAATACTTTTGTATATCAACCGGGGCCGGTTATGACCAATCTTCTGCTGGCGGATGAATTAAACCGAACCTCTGGTAAAACGCAGGGAGCGCTTTTGGAGGTTATGGAGGAAAAGCATGTTACGGTCGACGGTCAAACTTACGATTTACCAACGCCGTTTGTTGTGCTTGCCACTCAGAATCCAGTGGGCAGTGCGGGTACGCAGATGTTGCCCGCTTCTCAGTTGGATCGCTTTATGATACGGCTTTCCATGGGGTATCCGGATTTTGACAGTCAGGTTGCGCTGTTAAAGGACCGTCATCACAGAGACCCGTTGGCGGAAATTACACAAGTAACCGACAGGGAAACTTTATTGCATATGCAGCAGCAGGTAGCAGGCGTGCATATTGCGGATGCGGTTTATGCATATATTACGCGTTTGGTGCAGGCTACTCGTGACCATGAGCA
Source organism: uncultured Eubacteriales bacterium (assembly GCA_934457095.1). GTDB lineage: Bacteria > Bacillota > Clostridia > Oscillospirales > Acutalibacteraceae > UMGS1071. The sequence continues at coordinate 3,936 of CAKSHJ010000017.1, read as the reverse complement.
GATAGATTTGGGTCTTAGTCCTCGCGGGGCATTGGCGCTTTGTCGGTTTGCACAGGCATACGCCTTTCTTTGCGGTCATACATACGTTACGCCTACGGATATAAAAGCAATATTTTGTGATGTTGTAGCCCATCGGTTGGTATTAAGCCGCAAGGCACGCATAGCCGGAAGAGAACCGAAAGAGGTTCTTGCGGAAATTTTGCAAAAAACAGAGATGCCGCAAATTACCGTAGAGGAGCCGCAGAAAGTATGATTGTACTTTGGTTTGTATGGTTTTTTTTGCTGTTGGCTGGCGTAGGACTTTCCGTTTGGTGTGAGTTGGCGGTGGGTACGGCGCTGACGGTTTTGGTTATTCTATCGCCGTTGACAGCGGCGGTGTTTTACCGAATTATATCGCCTAAAATCGGTATTTTGTTTGATTTCCCTAAAAGTGTGAATAAGGCCGCCGAGTTTACCGGGCATATTATCTTGCAAAATAACAGGTATTTGCTCTACCGCCGGGCAACTGTGACACTGATTGTGGCCAATCGTCTAACTGGTGAGAATCAAAGTTGTAAAATTTCTGTTTCACTTTATGGGAAAAGTACGGCGGAGTTTTCTCCGGAGTGTCGTGTACGGTATTGCGGAGCCGCAGAAGTTATTGTTACAGAAATTCGGCTTTACGATTGCTTTGGAATGACCTATCGAACGCTGCGACTCAATCAGATTTGTGAGGTGATGGTTTTGCCGGAGATAAAGCCGGTGGAATTGACGGAAATGTATACGGAGGGTGGTATATTTGACTGTGACTGTTATGCAGGCGATACCTGTGGTGCGGATTTGAGTGAATTATATGATGTTCGGGAATATTTACCGGGGGACAGTGTGCGGAGCGTTCATTGGAAGCTCTCGCAAAAGCATGGGCATTTGCTGGTAAAACAGGGTAGTCAACCTGCGGAAAATCGTTTATGTTTAGCGTTGTATGCCGGCGCATGCAACGACCCGGAAAGATTGGCACAGACAGCAGAATTTGCGGTATCGGTAAGTGCGGCGCTGGTAGAAGGGAAATTGCGTCATGTATTTTTACTGGACGATGCTTATACTGTGGAGAGCGACATCGATTTGGCGGCAATATTGCCGAAATTGTTGTGCAAGGAGCATTGGAAATTACCTACAGGTGAGGAAAAACGAGTAATTTGCATTGCCGCCCAAGAACCCTCCGATATACATGATATTCCTGTAGTCGTTGCGCCTCAAGACGGGAACAGTTTTGAAATGGAATGGTAAAAGGAGGAAAAGAGGTATGCAAAAGGCGAAGCAAAACGGCATCAAAATAAGAACTGCTCCTGTAAAACAACCACCTGAATTATACGGTACTTTGGTAAGCGCTGTGCAAACGGTTCTATATCTTTGCGGATTTCTTTTGTCATTGGCGGTGTTGTCGGGTGTATCTTGTTCTCTTACATGGGTATTGCCGTGTGCGGTGTTGCTCGTGTTTTTTGTTGCATTGGCAGCATATTGCAGAAAAACGGCTCTTTTTTGGTGGACTCCGTGTGCTTTTGCTGCAGCGATTGCTTTGCTTATAGCCGGTAAAAGTTTTCCGGGGCAAATTTGCGTATTTTATAACGGTATTTTGGATGGAATCGGTGAAAGTATTGGTAAAATCATGCCAAAACTCGCAACACAGGGGGTTAATACGGCGGCGGTATGTTTATTTTTAATCGGTATCGTTTTTTTAATTCCTCTTTATTGGAGCATTCGCAAAAACTATGTGGCTTTACTAGTATTGCCGGCTATTTTTGTAATATTTTTATGCGGCTTTACCGGGAGGGTATCAGTTGTCGGGCTTATTTTATTGATTTTAGCAACCGTTTCAATTGGGTTTAACCGCGTTGAAAAAAATGTACTTTTCACTTTTAGGACATTATGTTACCGCGGAATAACAGTCTTATTGGCATTTGCGGTATTTTTTGGTACAGCAGTACTGTTTCCTGCAACGGTATTCGGCGGTAAAAGCAATTTGGCACATACCATCTCCAATATACGCTATGGTAATAGTGGTGTGCTTCCGCAAGGAGATTTTACACATCTCAGTGGGTTTACGCCTTCGCAAAATATTATGCTGGAATTGGTTATGAGTCAACCGGAATCCTATTATTTACGCGGCTTTGTAGGGGAGGTTTATACCGGAACCGGTTGGAGGTCGCTTGACAACTCAGCCAAATATGAGAGTGCAGACTTATTTTATTGGCTGCATCGGGCACAATTTTACGGGCAGACACAAATTGCAAATCTTGCTCAAATTTTGCGGCAAACGCCGAGCAATACGGTACATATTCAAAATATTGGCGCTTGCAGAGCTTATATATATGCTCCTTATGAGACGTTCACGGCACAGGAAAATTTGCTTTTGCAAAGTGGTATCGGAGATACCGTATTGACTTCCGGCGGCCTGTTTGGACAGCAGTATTACCGTTTGCAGGTGCTGCCTAATCAAATCAAATGCTACACCGAGCTTGCTTCCGAGTTATATGCCGCCGAACAGGAAAATTCGGATAACATCAAAGACTATCTTTCCGCCCAAGCGCATTATAATGCATATGTTTATCAGTCTTATTTAACGATTCCACAGGAAACACGCACGTTACTTGCGTCATTAGTGGGCGAGTATGAAGGAACCGGCACTCATATGGATTATGGAACGGCCAAACAGAATATCCTTTCCTTTTTGACTGCTAACTGTACTTATTCCACTGAGTCTGAGGAGAGTAGAGCGGATTTTTTAAGCACTTTTTTTGTACAGAAGCGCAGTGGCTATAGTGTGCATTTTGCTACGGCGGCTACTATGTTGTTTCGTTATTACGGTATTCCCGCACGGTATGTTGAGGGCTATTTGGTTACTCCGCAGGATGTAAAAAATGCATCCGCAAATACTGCGATTACCATAGACGAAACACATGCGCATGCTTGGACGGAATTTTATCGAGACGGTATCGGCTGGATTCCGTTTGAAACAACGCCGGTCTATTTGGATGTGATGGAAAGGGCGGAGGATTTTAGCGGAACACAAGTGCAGAATGGTGTGAAATCAAATGAAAATAACAGCCGGGAACAACAGCTTGAAACAGAGGAAAATCAAGGTGTACAGGAAATGTCGGAGCAAAATGTACAGTCGGTGCTTACGGTTACGCTGGTTTTCGTTGGTGGAATTGGTTTGCTTGCACTTTTGGTTGGGCTATTTTTCTTCATGCGATATCGTAGGCGTAAAAAACAACTGTTTGCGAGCTTTGAAGGAGAGGATTTACGACTTGCGGTCAAAAATATGTTTGCATATAGCATGGAATTATTAAGGAAAAGAAAAATACTGAATATGTCTAATGACGCCTATAATGCACAGGAGCAACTTTGTGCTCACTTTGGGCAGAAATATGCATCGCAGTATGTTGAAGCGCTTGCTGTTTATGAAAAAGCGGCGTTTGGAATTGGTACAATTGCGGAGGGAGAACAAATATGCATCCGCAATTTTTGGAAACAGACACAAATATTTTACAAACAAAAACAAAAATAAAAATAACCAAATCCCGGATTGAGGGCGAGGATAACCGTTCTAAAGGTATTGCGTTGGCGGAGGGAATCTACCGTCAGCATCGCCGTGAGGTTCGCTGAATGATATGACTGAACTGAATCAGCAACAATTTGGACTTTGTGATATACATTTTTTGAAATCAGTTTGAAAGCTGTTTTATCGTTCTTATTTTCTCCGCTCAAATTGCGAAAAAACTTCACAATTGGTTGCAAAAAGAAAACAAATGAAATTCCATTGTAGAATATTAAGCCTTATGAGGAGGAGATATTCAGAATGGAAAAACGAGAGATAACAGAAGCAAATTTGCGAAAATTTGCGCAATATTTACGTAGTGCGGAGCACAGCAAAGGCACGGTTGCAAAGTATTTGCG
>CAKSHJ010000016.1 GCA_934457095.1 uncultured Eubacteriales bacterium | reverse complement strand
AACGCGACCCTGACCATTGATAAACTGCAAGACGAAACCGGCACCGGCAAGCTGACCGTGCAGGGCGGCAACGGCGGTGCTGGCATTGGCACAAGAGCAGCAAGCGGCTACACCGCCACGCGCGCAGCAAAGGGCGGTGATTCTACTATAAATTACAATTATAGAAACCCTACTGATAATCAGGGCTGGGGTGGAACAGGCGGTTTAGGCGGCAGGCATGGCGCGGACGCTGCACGGGCAGGTACGGTGACGATCAACGCCGGTGTTTTGCATATTACCGGCGGTCAAGGTGGCGCGGGTATTGGCGGCGGTATGGGTGCGGCCGGCGAGAACGGCGCAAATGGCGCGGGCGGCGGCCCCACCTACCTGAATAAGTATGACAATAGAGTGCCGGGCAGCTGGTTTGGCAACGGCGGCGGTGCAGGTGGTACCGGAGGCAACGGTGGTAAGGGCGGAGCCGGCGGTACAGTTACCGTGAACGGGGGCGTTGTGACTGTGACCGGTGGTAAATTCACCCTGAGCCGTAACGGCAAAACCGTGGAGGTAGTTCCGGCAAGTATTGGCGGCGGAGCTGGCGGTATTGGCGGCAACGGCGGTAAGGGTGGAGCCGGCGGTAATGCCAGCTCTAACCAACCGGGTGACCGTTGGGCAGGTGCGGGCGGCTACGGAGAGACCGGTTATATGAATTATAACGGCGACGGCGGTAGCCTAATTGTGAACGGCGGTAGATTGACGGCAATCGGTAATGTTGCAACCGGAGAAGCGAATAATAGAGTGGGGATTCAGTGTGCGGTTGCCGCACGGGACGCCGGGTATGGCGGCGGCGGAGTGAATTGCAGGCGTATGCCCGGGCACGGTGTGGCGGCGGTTGCGCCGCAAAATACCCAGCAGCCTCTGCAAATTCAAATCAATGCCTCGGAGGATAACATCAGGTTTCCAAGCTATGACGACGCTACCGTTTTGAGCCAACAGCCGATTGATAAAAATAACCAAACGCTGTACGAGGTGACGCTTACGGTGCGCGACCAATCGAAAACCAATCCAGACGGAAGCAATACGTCTGTTGTGCCGGGTGCGCGGGTCGAAATCGCGGTGAATCAGAATGATGCAGCCACCGCGTATATTTACAGAACCGTTGCCGACGACGATGGAAAAGCAACGCTCTGGCTGCCCGCGGGGCACTATACCCTTAGCGGAGAGATGGTGCAAAAAGCGGGCGTGGGGAAAATTGAGCCGGGCAATGAGGTGACCTTTGAGAACCTTACACAAAATAACCAGACCGAAACCGTGTTGATTGGGCGCAAGGATTACCGGCTTTCCTGCGAGGTGCCGCTGTACATTACCGTAGCGGCAGTCAGCGGCGAGAGCGAACTGAAAATGCCGGACAATTACAGTGTTACGAATACGAGTAAAAATAGCTCCGAAACTGCCGATGACGCGTATGACATTGCAGTTACGGGCATTGAGTTTGAGCGTTTACCCGGCGCAGAGTGGAGTACCGTAGCCAGCCCGAACGCCGTTACTACGAACCGACAAATTTACTTGGAAATCGGCGGGGTGATTATGCCGGCGTTATCGACTGCTGATACACAAATAGTGGATATTACACAAAGTGAAAATACATTTTATAGCGGCGGTAAGGCAGTTGTGCTGCAAAGCGTTCATAAAGTCGGCGCCACCAATACCACGTTGCGTATTCCGCTTGCGGGGAATATTTTGGGTGTTACCCGAAAGGACAATGCGGCACAAGCGCAATTTAAGGTAAAATACACCGTCAGTGCGGTGGACGAAAATGGCAGCCCGATTTAGAAGCAGTGGGGGATTTTTGGTTCGCTGCTTTTTTGTACTCTGCCTGAGATACAAGTTATAAATTATTTCTGTATTAACAACTTCTACCGCACGATTGTGAATGTGCGAATTTAGAATATAAAATAAGGCTCTGACTTTTTACAGTCAAAGCCTTATTTTTGTCATTTTAATGCCACAGACACATTAAGTGTTACGATACTCTCTTATGCGCTTTTAGCATTGCCTGCTCTCCGGTTTTATCGTCTGTTTTGTATAAATTACAAACCGGCTGTCTCCGTTAATCCTCCATTTGCTTGCCCAAAAATGAGGCTGCTACCTGCGCCAATTTGACTTCCACCTGTGTCGGCGGCGTATTATCTTCGTCGAATAGCATAATCACAGCGCCGGTCACATCGCTGGCGGCAATAATGGGATGAACCACCGCAGCATGACGCTCAATTCCCTCCACGGGACGCAGGGACCTATCCTCTTCATTCCCAACAAATTTTTGTCGGGAATGCATATAATCCTCTACGGCCGGTGTGACGCGTCGTTCTAAAAATTCTTTTTTGGAAACGCCAGCCGCTGCCACAATATGGTCGCTATCGCTGATTAATACCGGTACATTGGCTGTCTTGCTAAGTACCTCTGCATACTGCTCTGCAAATGGTGACAGTTCCCCCACCGGCGAATATTTTTTAAAAATAACACCGCCGTCTGTATTGGTGAAAATTTCTAAAGGGTCGCCCTCACGAATACGCAAAGTCCTTCGAATTTCCTTGGGAATAACAATCCGTCCCAAATCGTCAATTCTTCTTACAATTCCTGTTGCTTTCATGTATATCCATTCCTCCGAATCGCAAATTGATAAGCTCTGGTTACAGGAAATAGTATTTGTAAAGAAAAAGAAATTATTCCATTTTGCCTGCTGTCTTTTTGCCTTTTTTTAAAATTTTTCGTAAAGACTCCCAACATAGTAAAGCAATCTTAAGGCATTTGTAATAGTATAAAGTAACCGCATTTTTACGCAGGAGGTGTTATGCTTGAAGGCAAAAATTATGGACACTTCTCATTTGCTTTTAATTTTAAGCGCACGAGAGGTTCTGTGTTTGGGCTTAAGCGGTCTTTACGAAAAAATACCAAGAGCAGTGTCGAAAATCACCTTGGCAAAAGTATTTTTAGACGGCTGCAAATACACTGGATTTTGTTATCAAAATGCAAAAAATATTCTCATACGCACCCTACCCATGCAAACCGGAGGTATTGCGTTGCTGTTTTGTCTGCAAAGCAACGCATCCGTACCGGAAAAACGCAAACGATTTCAAATCAAACAAATCGTGGGACCGTATATATACCGCTTTGAAAACTGCACCGACATGATGAACGCCGCAGAACATTTACACAAAGCCGGTCTTGCAAACACTCCTGACGCAAAATTGCTGCAATTTGGTCAGCATTATCGCATTATTTTAGAGTTAAAATGGCAGGCCATCAAGCACACCAAAGCCATTTTACGCGAATACGGCATATTTTTAGGCAAGGGTCGCATAGCGGCAGCAACCTGCTTGGAACACGGCACATTGCTTACAAACAACCTATTCGGAGCGCTTTTTAAGACACCTCCGTCATCAGAATCTTAAACCAAAGTTGCCTTCTTTTTCAATTCGGCAATCCTCTGCCGTTTATCCGCCGCACCAAATATACTACTGCCTGCCACACAAATATCCACCCCCGCTCTTGCCGCAGAGGTAATCGTATCCGGCGCTACACCTCCGTCTATCTGCACCATAAGATTGGGTGCTTTTTCTTTTAGATGTCTCACTTTGGGCAACATATTTTCCATGTATCTTTGACCCCCAAATCCAGGCTCAACCGTCATGACCAGCACCATATACAGCCTGTCCAAATAGGGAAACACCGCCTCCACCGGCGTGCCAGGTCTAATCGCCAGAGCCGCCTTTGCTCCAAATTTCTCGATTTTGTCTATGGTTCCGACTATATCCGGCTCAGCCTCCGCATGAAATGAAATAATATCAGCGCCCGCCCTGCAAAAATCTTCAATATATCGCGCCGGATTTTCAATCATCAAATGTACATCAAACGGTAAATCAGAGTAGCCTCGCACCGCCTTTATCACAGGTGCGCCAAAGGTGAGGTTCGGCACAAATAAACCGTCCATTACATCTAGGTGAATCCAATCGGCACCGGCCTTGGTAATCATCTCCACCTGCTGACCTAAATTTGCAAAATCTGCGGATAATATAGACGGTGCAATGAGCATTTGAAAATTCCCCCAAAATAAATTCTATTTTTATTTTACCCGAAAACCAAACAATTTTCAATAAAGTACAAAAGACCCCGAGCAAAAAATATACTCCGGAGGCCTTTTTTATATCTCAAGGGGTCATTTTCAGCCCCGTAGTCCAGTGTATGCGTCACCAAACCCGCAGGTGCGTGATTTATGCGCAACGCTCCATACCAAATTCCGTTAATTCCTTGCCTTTCCGCGCTACTTTAGCAGCCTTTGCACCAGCTACTTTGGTATGTATCGCTTTCGCCCTGCGCACAGCAAACAGCTTCTCGCGATGCAAACAGTACAGAGCGCAAACCGCCGTAACAACCTGTGCTGTCGTTTGTATAAGCTGTACGACCCAAGCGCCGCCGCCAACAGCAATACTCATTACGCCTATTGCCGCGCATAGCAAGCATAAATACCATGAAAAAAACGTTTTTGGCCGATAGCGCATCAGTAACCCCACAGTAAACAGTAAAAGTAAACTTCCTATAATGGTTTGTAACATTGTAATACACTCCTGTTCTATGACAATTCAATTAGAACGTATATTCGTTTAATAGTATTTTATCATAGTTATTTTTAAAATTCAAGCTTATTTTTACAACTGTACTATAAATGGGACTCTTTTCTATAAAAATAAAAGCAGTCCAAAAATCAGGACTGCTTTTCAAGTTAAGCTAAAATATAAATATTCATTTGCCGACGACCAAATTGTCTGCACTCAGCATAGGTGTCGTAGTATAAGTCGGCTATTACATGACCGCCCATAAGAGCGCCTCCGGTATCAGAGGCAATGGCATAACCATATACCACCCTGCCGTCCGGCGAAGCAATATACAGTCTTGTTCCATACGGAATCACACTGGGATTGACTGCCACTCGACCTACAGCAGCAGGAGCACCCGAAGCAGTAGTACCGCCACCGGTATAGGCAGTGCAAGCACCCGTGAGTACACGAGCAACATTCAGTATATTGCCGTTCGTATCAACCACCGTACCGCCGGATGCCGCCGTAGTTTGCGCCGGTTGGGTCACGGTATTGACAACCGGCTGCTGTTTTATTTTTGTACCTACCAATTTCACCTCATTGGTAGGAGCAGTTTCGGTCAAAACTGCGACTTCATTGCTCTCTGACAATTGACCATTTATAAATTTACATTCCTTTACAACTGTCTTCAAACCTGCCGCACCGGCGGTCTGCACCTTGGTTTCCCCTTTATACAAGTCAGCGGTTTCTATCACCTCTGTATCAAAAGGAATCTCCTCTGTTACGGTTTGCGCTGCATAGCTTACACGGTTTATCGAAATTTCCATGCCATCCGTTACGGGCTCTTCCCCGTTAACGCTCAAAGTATCCTCTTGACCCAGGGCAATATTGACTGCTTTTAAAGCATCTGCAACTGTACCTTCAGGTACATCAGCTTCTTTTATTACGCCGTTGTCACATACGGTAATTCTGTGGTATCTGGTAACTGCCAGACACATCTGAGTCTTCAAAGTATCGCTTAGGTTTGCATCTACCATATCGTTGTCATCTAAAGTAATGCCTGCCTGCAACAATACATCGGCTATTTTTTCACCGTAATGGGCATCAACTGTAAATTCAGCGCCGTCTGCTAAAATATTTGCGCACACGGCTCGCCGAATCTGAATCACCACACCATCGGTATCGTCTCTTTCTACAATATCGTTTTCACCAACAACCAAATTGGCGCTTTTGAGTAAATCTTCCGTATCGGTTGTGCTCAAATTTACACGGTAAGAGACATCGTTGTCTAAAATCGTAGCCTTGGGAGTTGCAGCCATAACAGTCACAACCGAACCCACACTCACGACGGTAGCCACAGCAATGGCGCTCACTCGCTTGAGGGGTGTATCCACCAACTGCAAAAGCATGTGCTGATTTTTCTTTGCATGCTTTTGGTTTTTAATATGCTTCATTGTATTCTCCTTCATTCTTACGGTGGAATTACAAACTTCTTCTGTGAGATGGACGCAATAAACCACCGCTTGTTTGCGGGATTACTCTGATGTTTGCTATTATATTCACTGTTTCCCCATATGTCAAATGTAAAAACATGTGGAATACATACAAATTGCACAAAATGTTCCCGTTGCAAATTGCGCTTATGAGTATATATATCCGTAAATAACCATTTTTTTACATTTAATCTTCCAAAACTCGCTTGTTTTATGTGCAGATTGCAACAAAATAGTGGTTACAAACTTGTTACACAAGTAACATCGCGTTTTTCTTTTTGGAAACAGTTTCCGCTACAAGAAAAAATGCAGCCCGACCAGTTACTATTTTTACTCACAACAGGAAAATTATTTATACATATGCGAAAAATTACAACTACTTATTGAGAATTTTTTCTTTTTCATTAATATATAATATAAATATCATATAAAATTTTAAATAAAAAAGACACCAAAAAAGGTGTCCCTGTTTCAAATATAAAATTATCTCTTTGAAAATTGCGGAGCTCGGCGTGCACCCTTAAGACCGTATTTTTTACGCTCTTTCATTCTCGGGTCACGAGTCAGGAAGCCCGCCCTTTTCAAGATTGGACGAAGATTCTCGGAATCATATTGCAGCAGGGCTCTGGCAACACCGTGGCGAATTGCACCCGCCTGACCGGTAACACCGCCGCCGGCTACACGGCATACAATATCAAATTTACTTTCTGTTTTGGTTAAATTCAGCGGCTGACGCACAATAAGTTTTAGCGTTTCCAGTCCAAAGTAGTCGTCAATATCTCTGTCATTCACAGTCACCTTACCGGTACCTTGATATAATCTCACACGGGCAACCGAACTTTTTCTTCTACCGGTACCGTAAAAATAAGCTTCTTTTTGATACATATTCCAATCCTCCTCTCTTACTTCGTCCACGCTACGGGTTGCTGAGCTTGATGCACATGCTCAGCACCGGCATATACACGCAATCTAGTCAGCTGCTGACGGCCGTTGTGTGTGCTGGGAATCATGCCTTTTACTGCCAATTGCATGGCAAATTCCGGTTTTTCCGCCATAAGCTTGTCATAGCCCACCTCTTTGAGATGACCGACATAGCCGGTGTGGCGGTAATATTTTTTGTTTTGCAGCTTATTGCCGGTGAGCACCGCCTCTGCACAGTTGATAATAATAACATGGTCGCCGTCGTCAACATGCGGAGTATAAGTCGGCTTGTGTTTGCCGCGTAACAAAACAGCCGCTTGAGCCGCTACTCGACCCAAAGACTTGCCTGCTGCATCGATTACATACCATTTACGCTCTACTTGGCTTGGTTTTTGCATAAATGTAGACATTGCGTTTCCTCCTAAAAAATTTTATTTAATTTTTTGTAACCTTAAACTGCGATATGCCGCAGAATATTGCGGTTTTTGCTTTGTGCATTTATGATACTATCATAGGTAACGGCAGTGTGTCAACCCCTAAATTGTATATTTTTGATTTACAAAAAGTATTTCTCTTGTTTTCTCTTTTTATCTCTCATTTTCTTTTTTATACTCACTTGTCATTTTCAAAAAAATATTTTGTTTTTTACGAAAATTATGGTATGATGAGTGTAATTTTCATGCGGAGGTTTGTTATGCAGCATATTATGAGCCAGATGCGGGCAGCTATTGAGGATTATCGTCTGATTGAAAACGGGGACCGTATCGCCATAGGGCTTTCCGGCGGAAAAGATTCTTTGGTAATGCTTTGCGCATTGGCCAATATCCGTCGCTTTTTTAACATGGACTTTGATTTGGTGGCCGTTACGGTTGACCCGTGTTTTGACAATACCGAAACCGATTTCTCGCAAGTACAGGAATTGTGCCGGCGCTTGCAGGTCAAATACGAAATACGGCGTTCTGAATTGAGCCGTATTATTTTTGACGAGCGTAAGGAGCAAAACCCGTGCAGCTTGTGCGCGCGTATGCGTCGGGGTATTCTGCATGATATTTGTAAAAAGCACAACTGTAATAAACTGGCTTTGGGCCATCACCTTGACGATGCGGTGCAAACTTTTTTTATGAATTTGTTTTATGGGGGTAAAATCGGGTGCTTTTCTCCGAAAACTTACCTTTCCCGCAAGGAATTGTTTTTGATTCGCCCGATGATTTTCTGCAGGGAGAGCAAAATTGAAGCCGTAGCATATCGTAACCGTCTGCCGGTAGTGGTAAGCGCCTGCCCCGTAGACGGTCATACCTGTCGCCAAAGCACTCAAGTACTAATTGAAGAACTGGAACGGAAATTTCCTGATTTGCGCCGCAAGGTGATGGGTGCTTTGCAGCGCGCGGACATTGACGGCTGGGGAAAGCCGATAAACTGAATTTTTTAAATACCTGCGACAAATGTCAAACCTATGGCAAAAATACGGGGCATATATTGTGCTTTTTAACAAAAAAATCTAAATTTATACACAACCCCTTTTAAATTGTACATTTTTGTATTATAATAGAAAAAACGACAGTTTTCGCTTTGGCTGCCGGGAGGTTATAATATGGAAAAAACAAGAGTAAAATTGCGCATCTGCGATATTGACTGTACCATTACAAGCGATGATAATGAGGAATATGTGCGCACCTTAGGCGGGGAAATTGACCGAGCTATTTCTTCCGTTCTGGAGAAAAATGACCGCATTTCCCTTTCTATGGCCGCAATCATTACCGCCATGACCTATTGCGATGAATCTGCTAAGGCAAAAGCCGAATTGGCGGAACTGAAATCCTTGGACAAATCAAGGGAAACTCAGTATCACCAATTGAAACAGGCCGCTTTGGATGCCGAAGCCGATGCCGCTCGCTTGCGTTTGGAATTACAGACCCTACAATCCTTTTTAACCCCCAATAAAGACCTTTTCCGGCTACGCAATGCTTTGCAGAGCGCTCAGGCCACGCAAGCTCCGGCAAATGATGAAGAAATGGTATTCCGCTGTATTAACGGCAAGCCTACCTATGTACCAGCCTCCTCGGTGGAGGAGGCACATACTTTGGAAGAGCTGTATGATTCTATTGAAACCGTAGTAGCTGAGCCCTCTGCCGAAAATTTATTGGGTGAGTTGCCTCAGGCTCTTAAAATTCCGGAGCAGGCTTCCTCAAAACAAAACGCGGGACCTCAGGAGCAATCTGAACAAGCTCTTTTGAAAAAGGAAGGTTTTCGTTCTATAAGAACTTATAGTTCTTTGCAAAAAAACGTAACGCCTCTGCCCGAGGTTGCAACCGGTCGCTATACTCGTCCTAAGGCTCCTTTTGAACCCAAATTGCCTTCTGACGATGCATTTATCAGTTTTTTTGAGAAAAAATAATCTACATAACTGTATTTTCAAAATATGCACTCCCTTTATTTTAGGGGGTGTATTTTTCAATCATCAAAGGAGGCTGCACTATTGTGCTATCCAGTCCATGATGGACGAAATACAGTCTCCTATTACAACGATTCCGGGCATTAGCGTTCGCATGGGCGCTATAATCCTTGCCTATGCCGGTATGTCTCCCTCTACTTATCAATCCAGGCAGCTTTCTCTGTCTGGCACATATTCGCACATGGAGAAGCGCGGTTCCCGCTATCTTCGCTATGCTCTCTACAACGCTACAAAATATGTCTGCCTTTGGGATCCGACATTTGCCGCTTTCAAGGGATATTCAAAGGAACTGTCACAAAGTTCCTGTGCCATGAAAGCCGTAACCGTAACCAGTGAACGGTCACGGATGGAAAGCTCGGACTCCCTTGACCACACTTGACCAAAAAGAATATCATCTGTAATTTTCTTCATAAGTCTATTTCACCCAACTTTCTATATTTTTTCTTGATTTATTGACACTGCAACCGTAAATGGTAAAACCATTTTCAACGATTGCGCTTGGACAAAGCTTTTTGATATCAGAAATACTCCTACCCATACCGCTCCCTTCGTGCGTACAGAACGGTCTGATGATTTTGCCACTAAAATCAAATGCTCTAAAAATGTAAATACCGCCATAAGCATCGTGCTCCAATAATTCGGAAAACCTAAATATATCACATCATACATGGCAATGGAATCAGGGTAACTTTTTAGTTCAGGGCGTGCGTTTCTTTCCTGATCGGCCTTGGCCTCCTCAATACAGTCATTGCATCCTTTGGAATAAGGATTTTTTGTTCGATTTTAAATAAATCCACACCGGTCAGTTCCTGAATAATACCCGCTGCAACTTCTGTATTGCCAACTGTGAGTACTCTGAGTGTACCATTAAAATAGTTTTCATCGGCTCTTGAATAAAAAGCAATCAATTTTTCTGACATTCTGAAAACCACTCTTCTGTAATTTAGTATAGTACAAAGCGGATTGACAGAGAATAGCCGATATGTTATTACAGTATAAACTAAAAGTTTATAAAGGTACGCCATGTATAATCCATTGCTTGATACATTTTTAGCCGTGATTGACTGCGGAAGTTTTACAAAAGCAGCGGAAAAATTATTTATTTCTCCAACTAGGGGATTCGGGAGCGAATGATTTTATCCGTAACGATTTAGAGAACAACCACCCCAAAATACATATTGAGGATACACCTCCATGTGCCGAAACAGGGAATGTTCTACTTACGATAGAATGCTGGCAGGAAGTCCATCCCGGACTGATATTCATACCCGTTCATTGGGATTACAGCATTCCGTATGGATTGCTGTATAGCATGAATGCAGACGATGATGTTTTAAAATTGGTTGAAAAAACAAAAGAATTGTTATGAACCATTTTCAAGAAAACGCTTACCCGGCAATAGGAACAGCCTCGGATTTTTCTCCGTTTTTGATTGCGATTTCTTCTTATTATTGTTATACTAAAAGCGATTATGCATCATAATAAACAATAGAAGCATAGATAAACAAAAATAGAAAAGAGAGGTTATTGTGAATGGATTACGCAAAAACAGCTTTGGAAAAGCATTTACAGTGGAAAGGTAAGATTGAAATTGTACCGACCTGTCCGGTAGAAACCAAGGAGGATCTTGCCATAGCGTATACGCCGGGAGTGGCGGCGCCCTGCATGGAGATTCACAAGGACAAAAATGATGTGTACGATTACTGCCGCAAATGGAATCTAGTAGCCGTGGTAACCGATGGTACGGCGGTACTGGGGCTTGGTGACATCGGTCCGCAAGCCGGTATGCCTGTTATGGAAGGGAAATCGGTTTTATTTAAGGCTTTTGGCGGCGTGGATGCTTTTCCGATTTGCATAGACAGCAAGGATATAGATGAAATTGTACACACGGTGAAAATGATTGCTCCCACCTTTGGCGGAATCAATTTGGAGGACATCGGCGCGCCGCGTTGCTTTGAAATAGAAAAGCGCCTGAAGCAGGAATTGGATATCCCGGTGTTTCATGACGACCAACATGGTACCGCAATTGTGGCTGCTGCAGCTATGCTCAATGCCCTGAAAATTGTAAACAAAAAAATACAGGAAATACGCCTTGTGGTAAATGGGGCAGGTTCTGCAGGCATCGCCTGCACCAAGCTGTTTATGGAAATGGGTCTTAAGAATGTGATTCTATGCGACCGCACCGGTGCCATCTATCAGGGCAAGAAAGGACTCAATCCCGGTCAAACCGAAATGGCAGCCATAACTAACTTAGAGAAAAAACAGGGTACTTTGGCAGAGGTAATACAGGGAGCAGATATGCTGTTGGGGGTTTCCGCACCGGGATGTGTAACGCAGGATATGGTGCGTTCTATGGCAAAAAATCCTATTGTATTCGCCATGGCCAACCCGGTTCCAGAAATTTTTCCCAACGAGGCTTTGGAGGCGGGCGCAAAGGTTGTGGGCACAGGGCGTTCTGACTTTCCTAATCAAATTAACAATGTACTGGTATTCCCTGGGATTTTCCGCGGAGCTTTGGATGTGCGTGCCAGAGAAATCAATGAGGAAATGAAAATTGCTGCGGCGCACGCTATTGCAAATCTGGTAACGCCGCAAGAACTTTGCCCGGAATTTATTATACCAAATCCGTTGAATAAAGCTGTGGCCTCTGCGGTTGCAGAGGCTGTGAAACAAGCCGCAAGAAAAACCGGTGTTGCACAGATATAAAAAAAATTAAATAAGAAATAAAAAGCCTCTCGATTTACAGTTGAGAGGTTTTTTGTTATATTGTTTTTGGGCATAAAAATAACCGCTAAATATTCATAGGCTTATATTTTTACAGAAAATTTTATTCTGATAGGAATTCTTTTCATTATAGTGTTGCGATTTTTATTTTTATATGCTATACTAAAAAACACAATGTAAAAAATATATCTTTCGAGGTGTGGCTCAGTTTGGTAGAGCGCTGCGTTCGGGACGCAGAGGCCGCAGGTTCAAGTCCTGTCACCTCGACCAAACCGAGTCTGGGCGCACTTCGCGTTCGGACTTTTGTTTTTACACAAAAACAATTTTTTCTCCTAAAATTTTTTGCAAACTCTCAAACAATTTATTTGGTATCATCACATACCATTCACAATGCCCGTGCATAATAAAAATATCATTACACTATTTGATTTCGGCAAAGAAAGGATGTAATATTATGAATAACGAACATTTATATCAATCGTATTCCGGTAGCGAGCAAACACCGCCGCATATGCAATGGCATGCCCCTTACGGAGACGATACTACACAAAATACACAATGGAACGGTAGCAATTATCGTTCCTCGTATCAAAAGCCAAACGGCTTTTCCGGTAACGGTTCAGAGCCTCCAAAACAAAAGCCTCCCAAAAATCCAATCAAACCATGGGTGAAAATCGCAGGTGGAATTGCAGCTTGTTTGGTTGTTTCAGCCGGCTCTGTGGGAGGGTTTATCGGTCTGGTTAATGCTGGCGCCATTCCGTTTTCGGTAAGCAGTTCAAGCGCCTCTGGTAACGCTGTTAATATTGCCAAAATTCAGCCCGAAAGTACCGGCACAACCCCTACGCTGACCGGCAAGCTCACCACAGAGGAGGTTGCCCAAAAGGTGATTCCCTCTGTAGTTTGTATTCAATCTTATACCAATACTAACAGCTATTTCGGCACCTCCTCCGAAAGCGGCGAGGGCTCGGGCATCATCGCCTCCTCCGACGGCTACATTATTACCAATGCGCACGTAATCGAAAACGCCTCTGCTTTAAAGGTAATTTTGTCAAACGGCACAAGTTACGATGCAACGGTTGTAGGCTCCGATACCGCTACCGATTTAGCTCTGCTAAAAATTGATGCCACCGACCTGCAAGCTGCGGAATTCGGCTCTTCGGGGGATATGTCGGTAGGCGAACAGGTCATTGCCATTGGCAACCCGGGCGGCATACAATTTAACTCCTCGGTTACCGTAGGGTATGTTTCCGCTCTGAATCGCTCCATTACGAACAACGGTTACGACATGGAATTTATTCAAACCGATGCCGCCATTAACCCCGGCAACTCTGGCGGAGCATTAGTGAATATGTACGGTCAGGTCATCGGCATCAATTCAGCCAAAATCTCAGCTACCGGCTATGAGGGTTTAGGCTTTGCAATTCCCATTGACAACGCACAGCCGATTATCAATAGTATTAAGCAATACGGCTATGTAAAAGACCGTGCAATGCTGGGGGTTTCGGGGCAATATATTGACGCTACCACGGCTCGCTTTTACGGTCTAATTCAAGGTTACAGCATTGTCAAGCTCAATGCCAATGTTTCTGATGCCGGACTAAAAAAGAATGACATCATCATTGAAATTGACGGCAATTCCGTCAACTCAGAAACCGTTGTGCAGAGTACCATTGCACAGAAAAAACCCGGAGATACCGTAGAACTGGAAGTTTATCGTCCAAGCAGCAGAGAAACCTTTACTGCAACGGTAACGCTTACCGAGTATACTCCCTCTAACTAAGCTTACGAGTATTTTTCATATATCTTCTTTCCCTTACAGAGCGGCAAAATATTGTCGCTCTGTTTGTATTTTTACCACTGTCTATTCTACAAAAAAGAGCACACCCAAAAAATAAGGTGTACTCTTTGCTATGTATCAATCGTCCTCTTTGAACCAGCTAATTCTACCTTGTTCCAAAGCCTGTTCAAAGGTTTCGGGGTGATTGGGCTTGGTACCGCCTTTTGCCGCATACCAGCCGTCCGGATACAATACTGAGGGATTCCAAACAGCGCTATCCACATCTACATCGGAACTCTCGCCGGGACGCACTTTGCGCGCTGCAACTACGGTTCTGAAATTATCCATTTCGTATGAGCAAGTAGAGAGCAATACAATCTGGTCATCCGCAGAAATATCCACATCCATATTGAACAAAGACCGAATTTTAAGTTGATAAACAAAATTCAAAAAGTCGCTGTCATTACTGAAAGAGGTCCTTAGATAATTAAACGGTTCGCCTTGCGTGCCTAATGTATTCGTTTTAAATACAGAGAAAATTTTCCAGTCCGCATTGTACTTTACGGTATCCAATTCAAAGGTAGCATGCTCTTTGTAAAAGTCCAGCGAGCCGTATTTCAATAAAGCGCCCAGCATTCTGCCGTCATTCATGCTGTGCCCGTACACAATCAGACTCTTGGAATTGGGGTTATCTAATTCTACCGAGTTTCTTGCATCAAAAAACAAGCTGCCGTATTTGCTGTAATTTTTCTCATAATCCAAATAGAGGTAGTATTCCGGATTGCTTTCATCCGACTGCAAAACCGGATAATCCACCACCGTATTTTTGATGCGCAACCACCCCTTTATATCGGAATTGATTTTTTGCAGTTCCAAAAATTTTTTAAGATTGCCGTTTTCATCGTATTCGGAGTCCCCAGTTTCTCCAACCGCAGTTTCATGGTAAATTTGCTGCATGTAGTTTGCTTTATTATCCACCATAGTCGGCTGAATAACCATTTCCCACAGCAAAATACCGCCCGTTATCAGAAAAACAAGCAGCGCTACTAAAAAAATAGTCTTACGAACCACCTCACCGGGCCTGTCTCCTCCCCAAGGCAGAACAGCCGCTATCCAAGGTCTTTTTTGTCTCTTTTCATATTTTGCATGTTTTGCCAAAGCGATACCTCCTGTCATATTACGGTTACCCTTTATAAAAGCGGGTCATTACCCTGTAAATAAAGACGCAACATATTCAAAGCAGTCGAAGCTGAAATGGTACGGTAATAATCGCGGCTGCGTTGCGTTTGTTTTCTGCCACCAAGTTGTTTTACCCAGGTTCTCTTACCATTGGTAAACCCAATATAAACCAAACCTACGGGTTTTTGAGCAGTACCGCCGCCGGGCCCTGCAATACCGGTAATTCCGATACCGTAGGTGCTACCTGCTTTCCTGCAAACGCCTTGCGCCATAGCCGCCGCTACCTGCTCGCTGACCGCGCCGTATTGCCTAAGCATGGCATCGGGTACGCCGAGAAGCATATTTTTCACGCGGTTGGAATAGGTACAAACCCCCATTTCAAACACGTCCGAAGCCCCAGCAATATCGGTAATACGCTTAGCAAGCAGCCCTCCGGTACAGGACTCTGCCACGGCGACGGTTTGGCTCTTTTCACGCAGCAAATTTACGACTGCCTGCTCCAAACTGTCTACATTTACACCATACACCACATTGCCCAAAATTGCAACCATTTCTTTGGTAACCGGCGCACAAATTTCAGCAGCTTTCTGCGAAGTTTCAGCCTTTGCGGTAATCCGCACAAACATTTCGCCATCCTTGGCATATGTTGCAACAGTAGGGTTATCGTTATCAATATATGCTGCAATTTCCTCAGCAACAGCACCTTCACCCTTGCCAAACACATGCACATTATCCGAATAAATAGCAGACTGTTCAAGCCTTTGCAAAAATGGCACGGCATAGTTGTGTAGCATCGGTGTAAGCTCACCCGGCGGTCCGGGAAACATCATAATCCACTTGTTGTCATCGGTTTGTACCGCACAACCGGGTGCCGTTCCCATATCATTCGGTAGTACAGTGCACCCCTTTGGCAAAAGCGCCTGTTTTAACTGGTTTTCTCCGCAATATCTCCCCTGAAAATGCCGCTGAATACACGCCAAACTTTCCGCATGCTGTTCCAATGGCTTACCCGTCACCTTTGCAATGGTTTCCTTAGTTAAATCGTCCTTGGTAGGCCCCAGACCTCCGGTGGTAATCACCAAATCGCTGCGTAAAAGCGCGCGCTCCAAGGTATCTGCCAGCCGCTCAGGGTTATCGCCCACAGTACAGGTATATAACAGATTAATTCCCAAATCCGCCAATACCCGAGCCACAATGGTGGCATCTGTATTTACGGTATTACCCAAAAGCAACTCTGTACCCACGCAAATCATTTCTGCATTCATAAAACGGCATCCTTTCTAAAAAAGAGAATCTGTCCTTTTCTAAGTATAACCAAATCATACGCACACAAAACAGATTAGGGGTCGTTTTTGTGATATCCGATTTTCTGATACCTCGCATTTTGAACACATTGTTCTACCAAAGCCTGCGCATCCAACAGCGCCTCCTCTTTTTCAACAAATTCGGGAATCGGCTTGGTTTTGGGGTGTTTAGGCGTAAAAATAGTACAACAATCCTCATACGGCTCAATCGAAATATCATAAGTGCCAATGCGCCTTGCAATGGTCATAATTTCCGTTTTATCCATACCAATCAAAGGGCGAAACACCGGCAAATTTGCCGCCATATCGGTGCAGCCGATAGCCTGCATAGTCTGACTAGCCACCTGACCCAAGCTTTCTCCGGTAATCAAAGCGCCGCAGCCCTCTTTTTTGGCAATTTGCTCTGCAATGCGCATCATAAACCGACGCATCAAAATCGTAAATAACTCCTGCCGGCATTTTGCCAAAATTTGCTCCTGCACCTTGGTAAAGGGCACGGTATATAGCTTCAATCTGCCGCTGTAAGCACTTACCTGCGTCATCAGACGAACCACTTTGTCTTGGGCACGCTCACTGGTATAAGGAGGGCTTGCAAAATGCACCGCCGTTAATTCTACGCCGCGTTTTGCCAGCATAAACGAAGCCACCGGACTATCAATACCACCGCTGATAAGCACCGCTGCCTTACCGCCCGTACCCACGGGAATACCGCCGGCGCCCTGCAATGCACGCCCTCTGACATAGGCCGCATAGTCGCGCACCTCTACATAAACTATGCAGTCCGGGTTATGCACATCTACGGTCAGGTGCGGGTAATGTTCCAACAAATATTCCCCCACTTCGGTGCAAATCTGCGGAGAATTCAGCGCAAATTTTTTGTCGGAACGCTTGGCTTCAACCTTAAAGGTCTTAGCGCACTCCAACTCCCCGTTCAAATATGCAGCGCATGAACGTTTTATACTATCCATATCTTTTTCGGTTACGCTGGCACGGGAAAACGCCGCAAGCCCGAAAATTTTAGAAACCCGTTCGGCAGCTTCCTGTAAATCCACAAAATCGCTTTGCGGTGTCACGGTAATGGTAGACTGCGCAAGCTTTATCTCAAATTCACCCAAATCCAGCAGGGCATATTGTATACGCTTTAGCAGTACATGCTCAAAATTTTTGCGGTTTAAGCCTTTCAGTACCAGCTCACCCAATTTCAGCAATAATATTTCTTTCATGGCAATACTCCTATAAAGCGCCTGTTGCAAGGGTAGAAAGCCCTTCTTCCACCGCCTGCACAAAGGCCGTAATCTGCTCTACGGTATTTTCATAACAAAAACTGACCCGTATCGCTGTTTTGATTTCCGCACGGCTCAACCCCATAGCGGTGAGTACATGGCTCTGCTTGCCTTTGGCGCACGCCGAACCCCCAGAAACAAAAATATGCTTGGCCGCCAAAAAGTGAATCATGGTTTCCGAGCGCACGGATCCGGTAGAAAAATGCAGAATATAAGGCAAACCCCGCTCTGGGGAATGAAGCGAAATACCCGGCAATTTTGCAAGCTGAGTCCGGCAGCAATCGTACAGCCTTTGTATATGCTTCATTGCCTGAGGAATCTCCGGCAACTGCCGAACAGCCTCCCCAAAAGCGCCAATCAACGACAAAGCCTCTGTGCCGGGACGCAGACCATTCTCCTGTCCTCCACCGAAAAAACACGGAGAAATTCGCACGCCTTTTGCACAATACAACGCGCCCACACCCTTTGGCGCATGTATTTTATGTCCGCTCACAGTCAGCAAATCAATACCGCTTTTTTTCGGCTTTATATCCTGCTTACCAAATGCCTGTACAGCGTCCACATGCAGCAAAGCCGGAACATTTTTCCGGCGAATGACATTGGCCGCGGCCTCTACGGGCAAAATACTGCCCACCTCATTGTTCACCAGCATAATGCTCACCAATATGGTCTTCTCGGTGACTGCCCGCTGAATTTGCTCCGGCGAAATCATACCATGCGCATCCGGTTTTAAATATACAATCTCAAAGCCCTGTTTTTCAAGTTCGGCCATACAACCCAACACAGAGGGGTGTTCTATCGCCGTAGTTACAATTTGATTGCCAAAGCGTTTTTGGGCCTGTACTGCACCGAAAATCGCCAAATTATTGGCCTCGGTACCGCCGGATGTAAAGATAATTTCGCGCTCTGTAACACCCAATTTTTTTGCAATTGCAATACGCGCCAAAGACATCTCCTGTTGCGCGTCAAATCCCATACTGTGCAAAGAGGAGGGGTTGCCATATGCCGTTGTCATAAGTTGCAGAGCCTTTTGCGCAGAGGACTTACAAACTTTGGTAGTTGCGCTGTTGTCCAAATAAATTTCCATATTGCCGCCTCCCGCTCTCATTGCTTTTCATTATACAACATTTACCTGTATCAAGGAAGAGCCTGCAACTCAAAATTTTCCCTTTCAGCATAAATTCTCCTCAATTAGGTTTTGCATCAAAGCCACAATTTGTGCACATCCATTCTCACGGTCAAACTGTTTACATGCAAGTTCCATAGCAGAAAGCTCCGCACGATTCTCCAGCAATTGCCCCAATACCTGAGCACAATTTTGTTTTTTCCCCAATTTTAACGCCATACCATGACGCTCCAAAAAATCCGCATTATCCTGTTCCTGCCCCGGAATCGCATCAAATAATAACATTGGTAAATTGCATGCCAATGCCTCGCTTACGGTCAGTCCCCCGGGCTTTGTAATCAGCAAATCGCTTGCATGCATATATTGCTCTACTTTTTCCGTAAACAAAATCAATTTGGTTTTCTTAGGGCTGAGCATAGCAGTGGTTTTCAAACTTTGGTACAGCCGCCGATTATTTCCAGTAATCACAATCATCTGAAAATCCTGCGGCAAATACATAATCTCGCGGTAAATTTGCGCAATCATTCTGACTCCAAAACTGCCCGCCATCAGCAAAATGGTAGGTTTATCAGGTGCAAATCCCATAGCTTTACGCAATTCGGGTTTGCTGCCCCGGTGAAAAAACGCTTGTGGTACAGGAATCCCAAACGGGTAAATTTTTTGGGGTTCTACGCCGAAAGTATGCACCATACAATGTACCATATCGTCATTTGCCACAATATAGCCATCGGCTTGATCCACAATCCAAGTTCTATGCGGTGCATAGTCGGTCAAAATAACCAGCAGCTTTGCCGTTACCTCTCCCCGGTACTTTAACGCCGAGAGCATTTCGGCAGCAAATGGGTGCGTAGCCACCAATATATCCGGCTGAAACTGTTCGATTACCCCAAGCAAATGTCTGCCTAACATATGGTTCATTTTCGGTACAAGCCCCGCAACAGAATTGCTGCGATTGGTATCCTTATACATACGCCCGAACACAACAGGCGTTTTGGTGGCAACAAAGCGATATCCGCTGCATATCACCCGGTCATATAAACTATGGACCTCTTTCAATGCGTCAGCAACTTTCACCTGCGCTCCCGGAACACTGTTTCTAATATATCCTTCCAAGGCCTGCGCCGTTCTATTGTGACCGCCGCCGGCAGCCGCTGAAAAAATCAATACCTGCATAGACGATCACCTCTCTTTCCCAGTTTATTTTCCTGTCTGTTTTACAATAAATATAGCATAAAATCGGTGTATTTGCAAATCCGTGTCTTTGGCGACTAATTGTAATGAAGCTGTAACTTTACATTTGTATTCGCCCATTATATGATAAAGAAAATACAAGTAGGAGGATTGCTATGTCGGCTCAAACAAAGCGTTCCCAAAAACACTCTAAGAAGCGCTCCAAAAAGCATTCTGCAATCATCGGTATTTGGGTAGCCGCTATCATAGTAATCGCCGGTGCTGCGGTATTTTTTTGGCAATACGGCAGTTTTTTTGCAGCCTCTTACCCACAGGACGAACGCTTTTCTCCGGGTATCTCTATTGAAGGCATTGATGTTTCGGGTATGACAAAAGAACAGGCGTTAAACACCTTGCAGCAAACCGAATTATACCCGCAAGGCTATAACATACAATTGGTGTTGAACGAGCAAAGCGTTACCATAACGGGAAAAGACCTGCCCTTTGACCTGCACTTGGAAACTGCCGTGGAAGAGGCATACGCCTACAACTGGCATTGCAGCCAAAAAGAACACGCCCTGCGCATAGAGGAGCTCCGCGTTACGCCAAAAAATTTTGTGCTGACCCCCACTTTAATAGAAGACGCTTTGGCCGAGAAAGCTGCACAATGGTGTAAGCCGTTCCAAAAAGAAGTCGGCGAGCCTACCGTAACAGGCTTTATAAACGGCAGCTTTCAGGTTTCGGAGGGCTCAGACGGACATCGGGTAAAAATCGAAGAATTAACCAAGCAACTGAAAGCACTGTTGGAAACTCAACAAACCGGAATCATAGAAGTGCCGGTAGAAACTGTAAAATGCACCAAAACCTCCGCAGAAGTTAAAGCCAATATGAAGCAACTGGGCTCATACAGCACAGTTTCCACCAATACCGAAAACGGCAACCATAATATGCGCCTTGCGGCCAATGCCACCAACGGCACCGTATTGCAACCCGGTGAGGAGTTTTCCTTTAACGCTACTACAGGCAATACCACCGATGCCTCTAATGGCTATCGGCCCGCCGGCTCTATATTTGACGGCGAATTCATTCAGGAGTACGGCGGCGGTATTTGCCAGGTTTCTTCTACCATTTACGGCGCAGCTTTGCGCTCCAATATGACAATTGTTTCCCGCCACAATCACACTTATCCCTCTACTTATGTGCCCATTGGCCTTGATGCCACCGTTTCCTACGGTATTTTAGACTTTGTATTCCGCAATGACAGCGATTATCCGGTCTATATTGCCGCCGGCATGAAAGACACTACGGTATGGGTCACTTTTTACGGATACCTGTCGCCCGAATACGATACCATAGAGCCTGCAGCGTGGGTTAACGAAACCATAGGCAAACCGGCCGCAGAATACATCACCGACGATACGCTTGCACCAAACCCGAACCCTATGAGTGCGGCGACTTTAAAAAGAAAAGGCAATGCCGGCTATAAAACAGGAGCCAATCGCACCTACTACAAAAACGGGGTAAAAATAAAAACCGAACCGCTACCAGGAAGCTATTATCCCGCATTTGCAGACAAATATGTGCTTCCTCCCAAGGGCGAGAGCACACCGGTACAAAGGCCCGAATCAACCTCATCTTCCCTGCCGGAGTCATCCTCGTCACAAACGCCGTCCTCCAAGCCAACTTCGTCTAATCCAGCCTCCTCTTCTAACAATGCTTCGCAAAATTCCTCTTCTAAAATTTCCGCATAAAAAACCTCCCCATTCAGGGGAGGTTTTCCAATTATTCAAGGATTTGCATTTGTGACCGGAATAAATTTGTAGCTTAAATAGCAATTGCTCCA
>CAKSHJ010000015.1 GCA_934457095.1 uncultured Eubacteriales bacterium | reverse complement strand
GGCATTTCCGACCATGTCGGCATTGTCGAGTATACCCGCTACGGCGTGGTACACACAATCGAGGGCAACTCCGGCGACACCTGTACCCGCATGACCTACGCTGCAAACAGCAACGTCATTCAGGGTTACGGCACGCCCGCTTATCCCCTTTTAAGTTAATCGCCCCACAAAATCACAGCTCCGGCTGTGATTTTTTATTTTAACAGAAAAAGAAAAGGAAGATGCATAATGTCAGAACAATATCTTGAAAAAATCAGAAAGGAAGTACAGACAATCAAACAACGTGTGCGCATTGAGGATTACGCAAGGCAAATTGGCTTTACCCTCTTACGCAAAGGCAAATATCTAACCTGCAAGGAGCATGACAGCCTGCGGATTGATACAGATAAACAAAAATTCTGGCGCAACGCTTATGATGTAAGCGGCGATATTATTGATTTTGTAATGCACTTTGAGGATGTAGATAAAAAAGACGCCATTGCAAAACTAAAAAACATTGCGCATATTACAAATGATATATCTGTACCTGCAAAACCGCCGGAACGAACCGTCCCGGATACCGAACCGCCAAAAACTTTTACTTTGCCCGAAAAAGATGTGAACAACAAAAATGTGTTTGCATACCTGACCCAGACCCGCAAAATCGACTGCCAAATTGTAAACGAGCTGATGAAAGACGAACGCCTGTATCAGGACAAGCGGAAAAACTGTGTGTTTGTCGGGTATGACAACCAGCGTAAGCCGGTATTTGCAAATCAACGAGGCACCAACTCTCAGCATAAATTTGTCGGCGACATCGTAGGCAGCAATTATAACGAATGCTTTTACCTTAATCACGGCGAAAACAAGCGACTGTTTATCGCCGAAAGCGTAATTGACATATTATCCGTTGCCACGCTACTGAAAAATGCCGGTATAGATTATCATGATTATAACTATCTGGCTCTCTCCGGCACACATAAAACACAGGCAATCAGTCATCACCTGCAACAGCAACCGGCTAAAAGCGTTATCTTATGCTTAGACAATGACGCTGCCGGCGCAGCTGCTACCGAAAGAATTAGACAGCTACTCTCTGAGCATGGCTACCAAGATAACATCGAGGTCTGGAAGCCCGAACATAAAGATTGGAATGAGGATCTGCAGCAGGAAATGGCGACGCGCAAAGAAGATGCACTGGATATGCAAGCTGAGACAGTCCGTCCCAAACAAAAAAGGAGCAGATAATTTGACTCTTTTTATCGGCACAGAACAGGCAGATTTTGCTGCGGAAGTAGCGCAAACAACGAATATGACGCTGCAATTTACAGGACTTGCCACATAAAAACAAAAAGAAAAGCAACCAAACCCCTTGCACGGAACGGTTGCTTTTCTTCGTCGGCCACCACACCGACAAATTTAAATTGTCAAATAAAAGAAACCTCAACTATGAGGTAACCTTATTTTATCATTAAAAAATTATATTGTCAAACAAAAAGGAGAATGAACTATGAATTATTTTTTATGCAACACCGCTGCACTGCAAGCCGACCTCACAAAATCTACATTTGCAGTTTACCAGTACCTTGCAATGGCTGCAGGCAACAAAACCCGCAAAAGCTGGCCAAGCGTACCTACCATCGCTGCTAAAATCGGGGTGTCTACTAAAACCGTAAGCCGTGCCACCAAGGAGCTGGCCGCAAAAGAGCTAATTGAGATTGTTCCGCGCTTTCGCAAAAACGGCAGCCAAACCTCTAATTACTATATCCTAAAAGACAGCAAAGAAAACACCCGTACCTACGCCTGCAAAACACAGGCAGCGCAGGCAGCCCTAACCGGCACAGAGCAAAAAGTATACCACTGCCTGTCTGCAAGAGCCGGACAAAAAGACGAATGCTACCCGTCCGCAAAGCAGATTGCAGCCGATTGTAAAATCAGCGTATCTACTGTTTGGCGGTGTGTAAAAAAATTGACCGCAACGGCGCTTATCACTGTACGCCGTCAATGGCGCAGTATCAATGATAAGCTTGCAAACAGCAAAAACCGCTATCTCTTAACAACGCCCAAATGCGATACAATTTCCACCTGCCCTACAAAAATTTCCGCATTTACCTATATCTTATCGTTTCTTTTCTACTTTTTGTCCCTCCCCCTTATGTCACCAATGTCCCCCCCACGAACTATACAAAGAATGAACTATAGCCTTAAAAAAGGAAGAGCTTTATACTCTAAGTTAATTAAGAGATCTATACTATGGCACAACTGCGCCTTTTTTAAGCACAGAAATCGCTGTTTGAAATAAATAAATGCCCCTTTTCTTTTTCAGGCTTTATTTGACTTTGCACTACGGAAATAATAAAATAACTCAAATATTATTTTCTTTTTCTCTCTCAAACAGGGAGAAATGACGGATAGGTGTGGGGGTAAAAGGAAAAGTGTTGGATTGTTGGAAGCTACCAAAGGCAGCTTTCAATCAATTCAATTCTTTTCCTTAGGGGGAGAGGAAAGGTGGCATTTCTCTTTATCTTTGGCTTTCCTCTCCCCCTTAAAATCCCGCCGCAGCGCTTTCTCTTTTTGCTTCTTTTTCTCTTTCCTGTTGGGACGTACGTCCCAAAAACAAAAAGATTTGACATGTTTATGTATTGACATTTGTAATATTGCATAATATAATGACAGTGTAAATAAAATTATTTACACTACTAATCCATCCTTGGCAGTAAACCTCCCACTATCCGGGAACGGTCGAACCCAAGGATTTTTTCTTTACTAGGAGATGAATTAAGAGCATGAAAACAGCAATTTTGGTTGATGGAGGATTTTACCGTCGTAGAGCGCAGACGATATGGGGCAATGTAAGCCCGGAAGAGCGTGCGGCAGAATTATTCAAATATTGCAAAAACCATTTGAATGATAAGTATGAAAAAAGAAATCTATATAGAATTTTTTACTACGATTGCCCGCCAATGAGAAAAAAATTATATCACCCGTTCCTAAAACAGCAGGTAGATTATGCAAAATCTGACCTATACGTATGGACAGTTTCCTTTTTTAATCACCTAAAATCAAAAAGGAAGCTGGCGTTAAGGATGGGGAAATTAGCAGAGGAACAAGCCTACTATACCTTAACAGAAGATACGATTAAAAAAATCTGCACTGGGCGGTTAAGTATTGATGCTTTAAAGAAGGAAGATTTTAGATTACGAGTTGAACAAAAAGGCGTTGATATGAGGATAGGGTTAGATATATCCTCTTTGACATTTAAAAAACAAGTTGAACAAATTGTATTGATTTCCGGGGATAGTGATTTTGTTCCGGCTGCTAAATTAGCTCGCAGAGAGGGTGTGGATTTTATATTAGACCCGCTTGGAGCAGCAATCAAACCCGAATTATATGAACATATTGACGGTTTAAAAACATATGTACCGAATAAAAAAACTTAACAGTCTGGGACGTACGTCCCAGACTGCACCAAAATTTATTTCAAAAACACTTGCAAAAAACAAATTTTCGTGTATAATAATATTTGTAGGATATGTATTGCATGTGTACAAAAAGCGAACCCCCCAGAGGTAGGAACTCTGAGGGGTTCTTTTTGTGTGCTGCCTATCTGTCCATCCAAGTACAAATGATGTGTATCGCCACACCAACAAGGATAGCGTTAATAATAGATATGTAGGGTTGCATGTGTACACCCCCTCTCCGCTGACGGATTGGGTAGGCAGCATGCCTATTATACCACGACCTGGGACGTACGTCCCACTACTCTAAAAAATTTTTTTAAAAAATGTAAAATTTTACTTGTAAAGTGCAAACAAATAATATATAATGAATTTAGGTAAAACAAAAGAAAGCACCGATAGCCTTACTACGAATTGACCGTTCGTAGTAAGGCTTGCGCCGGAAGAAGTAACAACGATACTCTCCGACTTATCAATGCCTCATGGGTGTGATTGTATCACACTTTGAGATATATTGCAAGTTGTAGGGATTCGCACTTCTTTCGGGAGGTGCGAATTCTTGTTTTACTGCATGTTCCTTGACAATATAAGCCAAGACAAATATTCAAATTGCACTTTGAATACTTGTGCAGACTTATACCATAGCGGTTGCAGCATAGTAGCGGCAGCTCTCCGAGCCAACAGGTGCAGATTTGGTAACCTGCACTGCGCCGGACAAAGCGCGCCAAACTTGAGTGTTTAATCCCCGGTAAGAGGGAATGCTTACCACAGCAGTGCTGCATCCGAGCTGCATATAGAGAGTAGCAATAGAATAGCTCTATGGTAGACAGTTGACTGTTTATCATAGAGCGAAACATTCAATTCTCTTTGAGTGCTTCGTTCTATGATAACAGCTTCATAATTTTATGAAGAACTGTTACCAATTATGGTGGGAGAAGATGGATTCGAACCATCGAAGCATGACGCAACAGATTTACAGTCTGCCCCCTTTGGCCACTCGGGAATTCTCCCACATTTGGAGCTGGTGGACGGACTTGAACCCCCGACCTGCTGATTACAAATCAGCTGCTCTACCAACTGAGCTACACCAGCCTATTCCACTGCCGTTTGTCATTATAACACAACTGCAGTGCCACTGTCAATACCTCTTGCCTTAAACTGCCGTTTACAAGCGTAATATGCAGGCAAACCTATGGTCGAGGTGACAGGACTTGAACCTGCGGCATCTTGGTCCCAAACCAAGCACTCTACCAAGCTGAGCTACACCTCGCTATACCTTGCACATGTACGCTACTTTCGAAATGACCTATTAATTATATCTTATCTTTATTAATTCGTCAAGTATTTTAGGTTGCTTTATAAAAAATATTGTGACAATACGATTTTCTTTCCATTTTTATATTGCATGTAAGACACTAAAATGATACACTATAAAAATGTACACGCTGGGGGTGTTTCGCTTGCAAAAATTGTGGAAAAAGCTGTTTAATCGCGAAACCGTTTTATATTTGGTATTCGGTATTTTAACCACTGGTATTAACATTGGTATCTGCGGATTTTTAGCCGATATTTTGCAGTGGAATGTCTACCTTGCAAATTCCATTGCATGGGTACTTTCGGTTGCGTTTGCCTTTGTAACCAACAAATTGTTCGTATTTCACAGCCGCTCTGTCAATAAACATATTCTGCTCAAGGAAACCGTTTTCTTCTTACTGGCGCGACTAGCCTCTTTAGGGGTGGATATGCTGATTGTATGGTTGCTGGCTACGCTCTGCGGTATGAACCTATGGGTAGTGAAAATCATCTCAAATGTGGTCGTCATCGTTCTCAATTATATTTTGAGCAAATTATTCATATTTAACCATAAGCAAAACACAAAACAACAGTGAACACGGAGGTTTGTAACAATGCTCAACAGTGAAAAAACCATGGAAAAAATTGTGGCGCTCTGCAAAAACCGAGGCTATGTATACCAAGGCTCCGAAATTTACGGAGGACTTTCCAATACTTGGGATTACGGTCCGCTGGGCGTGGAATTTAAGAACAATGTAAAAAAAGCATGGCTAAAAAAATTTGTACAGGAAAGCCCTTATAATGTAGGGCTGGACTCCGCAATTTTAATGAACCCACAGGTATGGGTAGCCTCCGGTCATGTGGGAGGATTTTCCGACCCGCTCATGGACTGTCGCGCCTGCAAAACACGCCACCGTGCCGACAAGTTGATTGAAGAAACCGGCGCGGATGCAAATGGTCTGACCTTTGCGCAAATGGCAGATTATATCAAAGAACATAATATTGCATGTCCAGACTGCGGCGCTCATGATTTTACGGATATTCGCAGCTTTAATTTGATGTTTAAAACTTTTCAGGGCGTAACTGAGGATGCCAAAAATGAAATTTACCTGCGTCCCGAAACTGCTCAGGGCATTTTTGTCAACTTTGCAAATATTCAGCGTACCACCCGGCGTAAATTACCCTTTGGTGTTGCGCAAATCGGCAAATCTTTCCGCAATGAAATTACGCCGGGTAATTTCATTTTCCGTATCCGCGAATTTGAACAGATGGAACTGGAGTTTTTCTGTAAACCCGGCACCGATTTAGAATGGTTCTATTATTGGAAAGATTATTGTAAGCAGTTTATTTTAAGTCTTGGCATTACTGAGGAGAATATCCGCCTGCGTGACCACAGCGCCGAAGAATTATCCTTTTATTCCACCGCCACAACCGACATTGAATTTTTATTTCCGTTTGGCTGGGGCGAACTTTGGGGTATTGCAGACAGAACCGACTATGATTTGACCCAACATCAGCAGCATTCGGGCAAGAGTTTAGAGTATTTTGACCCGGAAACCAACGAACGCTATATTCCCTATGTCATTGAACCGTCTTTAGGTGCGGACCGCATTGCGCTGGCATTTTTGTGTGATGCATACGACGAGGAGGTCATTGACGAGAAGGATACCCGCATTGTAATGCGTCTGCACCCGTTTCTAGCTCCGTATAAGGCCGCGATTCTACCACTTTCCAAAAAGCTCAGCGAGCAGGCGCAGACGGTACAGGCTATGCTGGCAAGGAATTTTATGGTGGACTTTGACGATGCCGGTTCTATCGGCAAACGTTACCGAAGACAGGACGAAATCGGAACGCCGTTTTGTATTACTTACGATTTTGAAAGCATAGATGACCACTGCGTAACTGTGCGCGACCGCGATACCATGCAGCAGGAACGGGTTTCAATTGCAGATTTAACCGAATATATTCAGGAAAAATTGGAATTTTAACTGCAAAAGACTTTTCTCTTATATGGAAAGGTCTTTTTTAGAAAAAGGTGAGCGTAGATGCCAAGATTTTTCATACAAGACGAGCCTGTCAATCAGGTGGTCATTGACGGTCAGGACGGCAGACATATTGCAAAATCGCTGCGTATGCAGACAGGACAGACCCTAACTTTGTGCAACGGACAAGGCATGGATTTTCTCTGCACAATTGAAAAAATTGTAAACGATACCGTGACGGTAACTGTAAATAGCAGCGCACCGTGTCTTGCCGAACCCACTGTTTTTGTCACGCTGTACCAATGCTTGCCAAAGGGCGATAAAATGGACAGCGTCGTACAAAAGGCCGTGGAATTAGGCGCTTCTCGTATTGTGCCGGTTCTATCTCAACGATGCGTTTCACGTCCTGAACAAAAAACAGCTCAAAAAAAAGTAGACCGCTGGCAAAAAATCGCCGTAGAGGCTGCCAAACAATGTGGCAGAGGCATCTTGCCAACCGTTGCTCAAATTATCGAATTCAGCAATGCCATACAACACGCGGCAACGCAGGACACTGTTCTGTTTTGCTACGAAGGCGGAGGACAACCCTTACAGCAAGCGCTGGAACAAACATGCAAATCGTGCGCTATTTTGATTGGTTCCGAGGGCGGCTTTGAGCCTCAAGAAGCGCAGGAGGCGCTCAAGGTAGGGGCAAAACAAGTTAGTCTCGGCCCGCGTATTTTACGCACCGAGACCGCTCCTGTTACCGCTCTGACTGCCGTTATGTTATTAACCGGCAACCTGCAATAAACCGGAGGTGTCTTTTTCATGAATTACCCCACTGCACTGGTCACCGGAGGAGCACGCGGTATCGGCTATGCAATTGTACGGCAATTATTCAAGCAAGGCTTTCATATAGCCGTAAACTACTTACACAGCAAAGACCATGCCACTCAACTGGTTCATGAACTCAATCGAAATTCTTCGGGAAATCAAGCCATAGCCGTTTGCGCTGATGTTTCTGATTCTGAACAAGTGGCAACCATGTTTAGGCAAGTAAACGAGAACCTCGGCAGTGTACATTTGCTGGTGAATAACGCGGGAATCGCATTGCAAAAATTGCTCACCGATACCGATGAACAAGAGTGGGAACGTATATTCGCGGTGAATGCCAAGGGAATGTTTCTATGCAGCAAGCAGGCATTGCCACAAATGATTGCACGCAAAAGTGGACAAATTATCAATATTTCTTCTATGTGGGGACAAATCGGCGCCTCATGCGAGGTAGCATATTCCTCCGCAAAAGCCGCTGTTATAGGCTTTACTAAGGCGCTTGCCAAGGAGGTCGGACCATCGGGAATTCGAATAAATTGCATAGCGCCCGGCGTAATAAAAACAGACATGAACCGCAAACTGGACAATCAAACCACACAGCTTCTATGCGAAGATACTCCATTGAGGAGTATCGGTACACCCGAACATATCGCTGAAGCTGTAGGTTTTTTGGCCAGCGAAAAAGCGGCATTTATCACCGGTCAGGTATTAGGCATAAACGGCGGCATGGTTATTTAAATAGCAAAAAATGCTCCCCTTATCACAGGGAGCATTTTTTATTCACTCAAACGCTTTTTCAGCGCTTTTAATTGATTTTGCAACTCATTTGGTAGCTTATCTCCGAATCTCTGGTAAAACTCCTCTATGCCTTCTGCCTCAATGAGCCATTCCTCATTGTTCACCGCAAGAATTTTTTCTAAAGTTTCGCACTCAATGGAAAGTCCCTCGGTATTGATATCTTCTGCATACGGCAGATATCCGATTGGCGTTTCCCGTGCATCCACCTTATCTTCGCAGCGCTCTAAAATCCAGTCCAACACACGCAGGTTATCTCCAAAGCCCGGCCACATAAAATTGCCGTTTTCGTCTTGGCGAAACCAGTTCACATTGAAAATTTTGGGCGCTTTATCACCCAAAAGTTTGCCCATTTCAATCCAATGAGCAAAGTAATCGCCCATATGATAACCGCAAAACGGCAACATCGCCATGGGGTCGCGGCGCACTACGCCGACCTGACCGGTAGCGGCCGCAGTGGTCTCAGAGGCCATAATAGAACCGATGAACACACCGTGATTCCAGTCCTTGGATTGATACACCAGCGGCGTTGTTTTTTGACGGCGACCGCCAAAAATAATCGCGGAAATCGGTACGCCGGAGGGTGCATTGAATTCCTTGCTGATACACGGACAATTCTCTGCCGGCGCGGTAAATCGACTGTTCGGATGCGCACCCTTTTCCTCAGCCGTTGTGCCGTTCCATGGATTCCCCTTCCAATCCATGCCGTTTTGCGGCGGATTTTTATCCAACCCCTCCCACCAAACGGTGTTGTTGTCCAAATTTTGCGCAACATTGGTATAAATAGTGTCCTTTTGCACGGTTGCCAATGCATTGGGGTTCGACTTTTGGTTGGTACCCGGCGCCACCCCAAAAAAGCCGTTTTCCGGGTTAATAGCCCAAAGTCTGCCGTCCGAACCCCTGCGCATCCACGCAATATCGTCGCCCACGGTCCAAATTTTATAGCCTTTTTTACGATAGCCCTCCGGCGGGATGAGCATGGCCAAATTCGTTTTGCCACAAGCCGAGGGAAACGCCGCGGTTATGTATTTAACCTCGCCGTTTGGTTTTTCTATGCCTAAAATCAGCATATGCTCTGCCATCCATTGCTCATGTTTGCCCTGAAAAGACGCAATCCGCAAGGCAAAGCATTTCTTACCCAATAATACATTGCCGCCATAGCCTGAGTTAACGGAGATAATGGTATTATCCTGCGGAAAATGACAAATATAGCGTTTTTCTTCGTCAATGTCACAGCTGGCATGCAGCCCCCGCACCCAATCGTTACTGCTGTCTCCGAAATTTGCCAGCACTTCTTTGCCCACACGGGTCATAATCGCCATGTTAAGCACCACATAAATGGAGTCGGTGACCTCTAAACCCACCTTAGCAAACGGAGATGTAACCGGTCCCATGGAGTACGGAATGACATACATGGTTTTGCCCCGATAGCTGCCGCGGGCAATGTCATAGAGCATCTGATAGGTCTCCTTAGGCTCTTTCCAGTGGTTGGTAGGACCTGCATCCTCCTCTTTTTCCGAGCAGATAAAGGTTCTTGCTTCTACCCTGGCAACATCATTGAGTGCGGTGCGGTGCAAATAGCAACCTGGCAGTTTTTTCTGGTTTAATCGAATCAAGTCGCCGCTTTCGCAAGCCTTTTCACGCAGAGTCTCTAACTGTTCGGCTGAGCCGTCAATCCAAACGACCTGCTCAGGCTGTACCAACTCTCTCATTTGACCAACCCAATTTAACATGGTTTCGTTTTTTGTCATCTCGGTCTCCTTTCGGCGGCGTAACCCGACCAAAAATTGTATTCGATAGTTTTAGTATAATACATGTGTGCGCTTTAATCAATGAGTATTTTATGAATTCCGGGTAATATTGGTCAAAGAGCACCTTCTATGGACATGGCCGCACAAGCATTGAGATTCATACCCGCCAGCGTACCCGCTTTATATTCGTAATACGCCTGCGCTCCCACCATAGCGGCATTGTCCCCGCATAAATCAAGCGCGGGTAAATACAGTTCCCAATTTCTTTCGGCACATATTTGCGCAAGTCTGCGCCGCAACAGGGAATTTGCCGAAACCCCTCCTGCCACCACCAATTTTTTATGACCGGTAG
Source organism: uncultured Eubacteriales bacterium (assembly GCA_934457095.1). Taxonomy (GTDB): domain Bacteria; phylum Bacillota; class Clostridia; order Oscillospirales; family Acutalibacteraceae; genus UMGS1071. Next base: position 15,340 of record CAKSHJ010000015.1, on the reverse strand, counting down.
TTTGCATAGCCTGCACGGTATTTTGTACCAGACAATCCGTCACCGCCTTGCGAAAAGACGCTGCAAGGTCGCAAACAGTAAGCGTCTGCCCCTTTTGAGAGGCATTGTGAAGCAGATTTATCACCGAAGTTTTCAAACCAGAAAAACTAAAGTCCAACGGAGAATCCTGTATCTTGGGGTGCGGCAATGCAAAGGCATTTTCATTCCCTCGCTCCGCAATTTTGTCCAAATGCACCCCCCCGGGGTACGGCATCCCCATGGCTCTTGCAGCCTTGTCAAAGGCTTCTCCGGCAGCATCGTCTCTGGTTTGCCCAAGCACCTGCAAATCGGTGTAATCCTTCACATCAATCAAATGCGTGTGTCCGCCGGAAACCACCAAACATAAAAATGGCGGCGCAAGTTGCGGAGAAGTAATATAATTAGAGGCAATGTGCGCACGCAAATGATGCACGGGTATCAGCGGCAAATCGGCAGTCAATGCCACTCCTTTGGCAAAATTGACTCCTACCAAAAGCGCTCCGATTAAACCGGGAGCATAGGTAACGGCAATCGCGTCTATTTGTGTAAGCGTTTTATTTGCCTGCAAAAGCGCCTGCTTCGTAACCTCCACAATGGCCTCACAGTGCCGCCGAGAAGCAATTTCCGGAACTACGCCGCCGTATTTCTGATGCTCTGCAATTTGCGAAGCGATCACCGAAGCATGTACGATTCTGCCGTTTTCTACTATAGCGGCTGCCGTTTCATCGCATGAGCTTTCTATGGCTAAAATTTGCATACCGTATCTCCCTTTGCAAGGTATTTGGTGAGAATAAGAGCATCCTCTGTGGGTCTGCGGTAAAATTGCTTGCGACACCCTACCTGTTCAAAGCCTAATTTTCGGTAAAGCGACACCGCCTGCGTATTAGACGGACGCACCTCTAAGGTAATAAGCGTACTGTTTTTCTGTTGCGCCGCCATAATAAGCATTTGTACCAAAGAAGTACCTACGCCTCTGCCGCGGTGCTGCGGAAAAACTGCAATATTATTTACATAACATTCACCGGCAACGCACTGCATACCCGCATACCCCAGCGTTTGACCTTCCTGTTCTGCCGCAAAAAACAACGACAACGGGTTGTCCAACGCGCTTTGCAAGGCATTTTCAGACCATGGTTCTGCAAAGCAAAGCCGCTCCAGCCGAGCCAGAGCGGGAATATGCTTTCGCTGCACAGGTACAATGCCTATTTTTTCCATGCTTCTTTTGCCTGCGTAAACAAAACATGGTCTAAATCGGCAAAGGAGGCCATAATTTGGTCTCTGACCTTACAAAATTCGGCAAAGTCCTTTTGATACGGGTCTGGAATCCCCTGCGGTCCGCCTAAAATATACACCTGCGCCGGGTCAATACCCGCCTCGACCAAAATTTGGCGGTGTACCGGCTCCATTACCACAAAAAAACTACCCTTAATCAAATCTTTGCCTCTTAAGCGGTGCGCAATATGCTTAGAAATATCTACACCCAGCTCTTTGCACGCTAAAACCGCATTCTCACTTACCTTGTCGCCCTCATAAGCGGCAAGACCATCGCTTTCCACCTGCACATAATTGACGCCGTTATCGTTCAAATGCTTGTAATACAATGCCGCTGCCATCGGACTGCGGCAAGTATTTCCGGTACAAATAAAATGTACTACCATGAGAAATCCTCTCCTTTTCAATTTCCGGTATTTTTTATTATTATACACCAAACCATTCTTTGACGCAATTCCCTTTATTTTTCCGTTTTAGCGGCGGCAAATATCTAAAAAACACTTGATTTCATCTTGAAGCTGTTGCTGTTCTCTTTTAAAATAATACGAATGCCAAGAACGTTGTAAATAAACCAGCTTACGGTATGGACAATTTATCAAGCCATTGGCAATCATTTCAGCGCTGCGCCAAAGTACAGCCTCGTCCTTGCGCGACTGCGTAATTAAAACCGGCACTTTGACCTGTGGCAATACTCTAACCGCTTGCCGGGAAAGTCCTACTAAATCCATAACGCGGGGCATCCAACCGAGAGTCTGTGGCAAATGCTCCACCTGTACGCTGTTGTTTTCTTTATAGTAGCGGTCTATACGGTTATAAATGGGGTGGCGGCTGAAAAAATTATTTGCGCCGTACAGAGATGGGCGGCTTTTTAGATGAATTTTAACGGCGGTATTCATTAAAATAAGCCCTTTTACATGCGCCTTATTACAGGTACTCTCGCAAATGGCAAGCAGTCCGCCCATGGAATGCCCCACCAAAAATACATTGGGATATAAGTCGGCATAGCGGTGTACGCTTTCATGTACGCAGTCCACCCATTGCCACCGCGAACTTTTTGCAAAATCTCTTGCCGTGCCGCCGTGACCGGGCAGTAAAGGTGCCGCGCTTGCATAGCCCAAATCGTAAACATATTGCGCCAGCGAGGCAAATTGATTGGGACTGCCCAAAAAACCGTGTAAAAACACCACTACGGTATTGGTATCCTGTCGCAATTTTTCAAAGGCTCTATGCTGATTCCTGGGTGCATATTCCATTGGTTTGAGAGGATATGCTGATTTGCGCATACTGCCACCTCTTTCTATTTTTACGCTTTGGCCTCATACCAAGTTTTGCCCACGGCCGCCTCTGCCACCATGGGTACGGAAAGATGAATTGCCTGCTCCATTTCCTGCGTTAAAAGCTGCCGCACCAATTCGGCTTCCTCCTGCGGAGCCTCTACCAACAATTCGTCGTGCACCTGCAAAATCAGCCGCGCACGCAATTTTTCCCGCTCCAAACGATGCCCAACCCGAATCATTGCAATTTTAATAATGTCGGCCGCCGTACCCTGAATAGGCATATTCATAGCAACGCGTTCACCAAACGAGCGTAAATTAAAATTGGAGGAGCTAAGCTCCGGTAAATAGCGTCTGCGACCAAACAGTGTTTCTACATAACCGGTTTCCTTGGCTTTTTCCACCACCTCGGTCATATACCTGCGCACGCCGCTGAAATGTTCTAAATATGTTTTAATATATTCCTCAGCCTCTGCGCGTGTGACACCGATATTTTTGGCCAACGAAAATGCGCCAATGCCGTAAATAATGCCGAAATTGACTGCCTTTGCGCGACTACGCATTAAAGGAGTCACCATTTCTCTTGGCATATGAAAGACCTCCGCCGCGGTGTCGCGGTGTATGTCGTCATTATTTCGGAACGCCTGTATCATGCTTTGGTCATTTGCAACATGCGCCAAAACACGTAATTCAATTTGAGAATAATCGGCATCGACCAAAACGTAATTCTCTTTGGCAATAAAAAATTTGCGCAGCTCCTTGCCGACCGCGGTGCGCACCGGAATGTTTTGCAAATTCGGCTCGGTAGAGCTGATACGCCCGGTTCGAGTCTCTGTCTGGTTGAAGCTGGAATGGATTCTGCCATCGGATTCTACCACCTTGAGTAAACCGTCGCAGTAGGTGGATTTAATTTTAGCCAAAGTACGATACTCTAAAATCAGCTCAACGGCAGGGTGTTGGTAACGGAGTTTTTCCAGAACCTCGGCATTGGTGGAGTAGCCTGTTTTTGTTTTTTTGCCAGCCGGCAAACCCAATTTTACAAACAATGCCTCCCCCAATTGTTTCGGAGAATTCAGGTTGAATTCGTAACCAACCTCGCTGTAAATTTGTTTTCGCAGCAAGTCAATTTTCCCTTCTAATTCCGTACCGTATTGAGCAATACCGGTTTTGTCCACCGCAAACCCCAGCTCCTCCATTTGCGCCAGTACCCGTGCAAGCGGCAATTCAATTTCATGCAATAGCTTATGCTGGGTGTTTTGCGAAATTTTCTCCTCAATCACCCGGCACAATGCCGGAAATACCGCCGCCTGCTGTACCATAGTTTCCTGCGATACCTCTGTTTTGGGCACAGTCACTCCGTACTCGGTAGCCATGCGCAAAAGGTCATAATCGGACGAGGATGGACTGAGCAAATAGCCTGCCAACATCGTGTCCGTTTCCAATTTTTCCAGCGCAATACCCCTGCGATATAACGCCGCATAAAACGGCTTTACATCATGGGTATATTTGCAAATATCATCACTTTCGCAAAAGGCTTTTAAAAAGCCGGGCTGCTCCGAGGTATTTACTACGCTGACCGTACCGTTTGTATAAAAATACAACTTGTCCATTTCTTTTTCTCGGTAGGAAGCCAAAAAATACGCCGTACCCTCCTGCTGCAATTGCCGTAACAAACCTTCGGTATCTTTGCAAAGTTTCACCTGTATGGTTTCTTCGGCTTCTGTTTCCTGCTGCATTTCAATTTGCTCCAAACCCCACTTTTTCATAAGACTAAACAGCTCTAATTTCGCCATAAGACGCACAGCACTCTGCGGGTCACCGGCAGAAATGCGATAATGCTCCAACTCGGTATCAATGGGCGCTGTCAGGCAAATGGTACCCAATTTGTAGCTTAAAAAGGCATCGTCTTTTCCGTCCTCCAATTTTTTACGCATGGCAGGCTTTAAATCCAGCTGTGCCAAATTTTCATAAATAGCCTGTATACTGCCGTAGGTCTGAATCAAATCGGCTGCGCCCTTTGCACCAATTCCGGCAACCCCCGGAATATTATCCGAGGTATCGCCCTGCAATGCCTTAATATCAATCAGCTGCCGGGGTGTAACCCCGTAGTCCTCCTGAATTTTTTCCGGGTCATATACCGTAACCATAGGCTGGCCGAATTTGGTAGCGGCAAGCCGCACCGTCACCGTAGGACTCACCAATTGCAGACTGTCCCGGTCTCCCGTTGCCAGCACACAGGTATCTCCCTGCTCAGTACATACCCTTGCAAGCGTACCCAAAATATCATCAGCTTCATAACCCTCGCACTCTACCAAGCGGTAACCCAGCTGCGTAAGCAATTCCTTTAATATAGGCAATTGCTGAGCCAGTTCCGGCGGCATACCCTTTCTATGCGCTTTATAGCCTGCATATTCTTTATGCCGGAATGTCGGCGCACGCATATCAAATGCTACCGCCACGGCATCGGGCGTGGTGTCCTCCTTAATTTTTTGCAGCATCGTCAGAAAGCCATAAATGGCGTTTGTGAATGTACCGTCCTTTGCCGTGAGTAATTTAATACCGTAAAATGCACGGTTTAAAATGCTGTTTCCGTCCAGCACAAGTAGCTTCATACTCTGTTTTCGCACCTTTCTGTTTTTTATTTATTATACCAATTTTTCAGCAGTAATTGCAATAATATACGCATGCCGTCATTCCATTTCCTCGGAAATATACCATGCTGTGAAAATTGCGCTTAGTTTCATTTTGTGGTAAAATACAATACAATCATAAATTTTTGTTTAGAAACGGTAGGATTTCGTTTTGAAAATAGGTAATATCTCTCTTGCCAGCCGGGCAATTTTAGCGCCTATGGCCGGCGTTTCTGATAGGGCGTTCCGAGAGCTTTGCTCGCAGTTCGGCGCTGCATATGTGATTTCCGAAATGGTCAGCTCCAAAGGTCTGCGGCACGGCGACCGCAAGGGACGGCAATTAATGATGTTGTCGGAAACCGAGCGTCCGGCAGCCATTCAAATTTTCGGAGACCAACCGGAAATTATGGCCCAGGCCGCTTTGACCGCCATGGAATTCCGCCCCGATGCCATTGACATTAATATGGGCTGTCCGGCGCCGAAAATCAGTAATAGCGGGGGCGGAAGCGCACTAATGAAACAACCGCATTTATGTGGGGAAATTGTAGCGGCTGTAAAACAGGCTGTAAAAATTCCGGTAACAGTCAAAATACGCAAAGGTTGGGACAAAGACAGCATCAATGCTGTGGAGATTGCGCGTATTTGCGAACAGGCCGGCGCGGATGCCGTTGCCGTACATGGCCGAACCCGACAAGATATGTACACACCGCCTGCTGATTGGGAAATTATAAGGCAGGTAAAGCGGGCTGTAAAAATCCCCGTCATCGGAAATGGGGATATTTTCTGCGGCAAAGACGCCGCCGATATGCTGGCAAAAACCGGCTGCGATTTTGTCATGGTAGGCAGGGGAACTTTAGGCAATCCTTGGATTTTTCAGCAAATCAACGCGTATTTAAATAACGAACCCCTGCTGCCGACGCCCAAAATTCAAGAGCGCATGAGCATTATGCGTCGGCATATACAAGTTTTATGCAACTATAAAACAGAGCGCCATGGCATGAAAGAAGCCAGAAAACATGTAGGTTGGTATGTAAGAGGCATCAAAGGCGCCGCGGAATTTCGTCGTAGGGCCGGGTACCTTTGCAGCCTTGAGGACTTAGATACTTTAATTGCCGAAATTTTAGTAGAAAACAAATAAAAATAGCCCTGTAAAGGGGCTATTTTTTTTTGCACATAGATTATGCCTGCCGGGTAAGCAAAGCGACCCTTTCAATATGTGCATCCTTGTCCAAACTCAAGCTCATATCTTCCGCAAATGATTGGAAGCCTGAATTGGTGTCTTTGCCCCTGTTGACGTGTTCGTACTTCTCTGCCTGCACCAGCAGCTTGACCTGTGCTTCATGCCATAGTTCTTCGAAGACAATTCCCTCATGCAGACCATCCACCAGCCGATAATTATTTCGAGTGCCATGCACCTTCTCCGTCCAACGTCTGCCATAGGCGATTTTACCGCAGTATACCGGATTTTTCAGAATCCTGCGGATTAGCGCCGCATCGAATAAGGGATTTTTTCATTTTGCCTTTGGATTTTGTGAATCTCATGGGTCGCAAGATATTTCGCAAGAACGTTCGCACCGGTATCTGCATGCACATACTGATCAAAAATCACGCGGATCGCCGCTGCTTCTTCCTCATTGATGAAAAGCTGCCCCATAGCACGAAGTTCTTTCTCGTTCTGATAGTTCTTGGCAACTACCGCCTCTTTCAGCGTGGGCTGACTGCCCGCAAAGGTGGTCAAGCCCATAAATTCTTTCTCCGCATCGGCGTGTGTAAATGATCTCCGCCACTGTTTGTCCATGAATGGCATAATGAATCTTGTTTTGGACTTTCTTAAAAAACCGAATGGAGATTTCCGCCTTGGGGTCATAGTCAATACTGGTAGCGTAGATTTCAAGCACCTGACAGTAAAACACCTTTTCAGAAGCATGGATATCGCGGATATGCTCCAGCAACTCCTTGAAGTATCCGCCGCCACCCAAATTTTTCAGGCGCTCATCATCCAGAGAAAAGCCCTTTCGCATATACTCCTTCAAAATTCCCGTTGCCCAAATACGAAACTGCACGCCGCGCTGAGACTTCACGCGGTAGCCGACAGAAATGGTAACATCGAGATTATAATAATCGACATCATACACATTCCTGTAAAAACACCTGCTTACAATAATTTGACTTTTTCGTAAATCTCTGCACGATAGCGGAATGTGGAAAGCGGCATCCCGCACAGCTTTGCAGCAGCTGTGCCGGTGATTTTTCCATTTTTCCATTTTTGGTATAGGTGGTGGAAGTTTTCCGGTAAAGGCTTCGGTGGGCGTCCAAAACGGACTCCTCTTGCTTTGGCGGCGGCAATTCCTTCTGCCTGACGCTGCCGGATATTGCTTCGCTCGTTTTCTGCCACAAAGGACAATACCTGCAGCACAATATCACCGAGGAATGTCCCCATCAGGTCTTTGCCCCGACGGGTATCCAGCAGGGGCATATCCAGCACCACAATATCAATCCCTTTTTCCTTGGTCAGTATCCGCCATTGCTCCAGAATTTCAGAATAGTTGCGCCCCAGACGGTCGATGCTCTTGATATAGAGCAGATCGTCTTTTTTAGTTTCCGTACCATTTTCCGGTACTGCGGACGCTCAAAGTCCTTACCGGATTGCTTATCGATAAACAGATTTTTCTCTGGGATAGAAAGGTCTTTCAGTGCAAGAATCTGCCTGTCCTCATTCTGTTCTCTGGTGCTGACACGGATATATCCATACAAATTTCCCATTGCTTTTTCCTCCTTTCTCCTGATCAGGAAAACAACTCCCGAACCGGATATTTTTCATCTTCTATGGTACTGGATACTTTTACACCTGAATAAGCAGCCTGTGAAAATGCCAGGTGCAGACCCGCATTTCGCAGTCATTTGCCCTATAATCAGGCACTTTCCTTTTCTGCACGCAAAACCTGAAATCCATGCTGTTTGGCGTACTTTCTGGCAGCTGCCAGCCGTTCCTCACTGTATGGTGGAATCAAACGGACAGACAGCCTGGACTTTTCAATCACATAGGTCACGCTGCCCTCCGAGGTACTGCGCTCTAACCGACACAGTTGGGGATATTTCCGGCTGAACTCTGCCAATCTGCGTTTCAGATTAGCGTTGAAAGTATAGATGCTGGCGGCGCTTTCCGCTTCGTTCCAGTTGATAATGGTTTCTTTCTCATACTTAGACAGCTTCATCATAAAAATCCTCCTCATATTCCATTTCACGGTTATGCTGTTTTCTCTTTTTCGTTCTCGTGGGAATTGCCGCCGCTGTCCAGCCAATTAAAAAAGGCTTTCTTGCTGATTTTAATCAGCCTGCCACTGCGCACCACCGGAAACCCCGGTGTGTGTACCAGCTCATAAGCACTGGCTCTGGAAATTCCCATGATATGCTGAATATCCGTAACATCCAAAATCAGGGGCAGCGAGTCGTAATCATTCCACTTCATTTGTTCTTTCATATTGGTGTTCCTCCTTTATTTAAATTGATTGATTTTTATTTTCCGCATATTTGCCGTTCTACCTGTTCCGTTTCCTTCATGCTGCCCTGCTCGACATACATGAGTCATCAGTTTTTCGATGCGCTCGCCCTCCGTTTCAGGAGAGGTCATGGCGGTTTATCTCAGTTCAGACGGTCATTCAGTTGTCAATGTACACGATGGAACGAAATTACTATCCGACGCCATCATATCGCTACAAACTTGACAAAACAATAGTTTCGCAGTACCATGAGTGTAACTAATATAACTAAATTACAAAATTACCATAAAGCGAAATGAGGAAATTGTATGGATTTTGAATTTGTGAGGCACGAACCGCTTTATGACCGTGTCCTGCTGGTACTGACGTTGGACAGGCAGAAAATGAAAGAACGTATTTTAATTGGAGAAGAACTGCAAATCCGGTTTCGTTTACAGGGATATGACGATGCAGAGGTGCTTTGTGATGTTACACGCCCTTTGGGAACTATGCTTTCAACCTTTGAGCATGATTCGGACGGCGAATGGAATCGCCTTGGTTTAATACCACTGAGAGAAGCCCTGCACTCCAATCGTTGGAAACAGCCCGAACTGGAACAGGTGTCTGGTGATTTTCTGGCAAAAAAATATCTCACCGGTGATCCGGTGAGAATGTATGTGGCACTTCGTGTCTGGAATGAATATTTAAAGGCAAGAGAACCACGAGATCGGGAATCTGCCTGCGAACGTTTTATCGAAAAAATGAATGGCTTTACAGCCTTATTTATGGGCAATCCACCCCTTGACTTTGACGAGGATACAGGGAAACCCAAGCGCCTGAATGTTTCCACGCATATTCATGGCTCTGTGCCGCAGGAAGATACCCGGCTTGACCTCTGGCATCCGGACAACAAACGTAAAATGGAGTGTGTTGCTGCCTATTCATCCCTGTATCCACTGATGATCTATTATCTGAACCGCCTGAGCGATTGGGGGCTTTATTTTCGGAAATGCAAAATCTGCGGAAAAGTATTTCTTGCCAAAAGCCAACGATATGAGCTGTGCAGTGATAAGTGCCGTAAAAAGCAATCTCTCCAGAACAAGCGTGAGTTTGATGAGAGAGCCAGAGAAAACAATTATGATCTACTCTACAAAAACGAGTGCCAGAATTGGCGAAACAAAATCAATAAGGCAAAGAAAACTTCTGGTTTTCCTTCTGACCGTTTGGAAGAAATGCTGGCTGCTTTTGAATCCTTCAAAAAAGAAGCCCTGCAACGGAAACAGGCTGTAAAAAAGAAAACAGCCAGCCCGAAAGAATTTTCGGACTGGCTGCTCCAGCAGAGTAATATTATCGTGGAACTATTTAATCATGAAGGTGTACAAATATGAACCAAAGTTTCTTCCTCTGAAACAATACTTTTTTCGAACTTATCAGTATACTTTGTGAGATGAATGCAACTTTTGTTTTGCGCTGTATGATAAAAATTTCTTAGTATAAATTCCATAAATTGATATGGAGAAACAGCTGAGGAAACTGGGATACGACAATTTTCGTATTGACCTAAGGTTAAATGTGATTTAGGGTGTTCTACCGGAACAAATGCATCACCTGAATCAAAATCAAATCTTAATGGAACAGTAACAATCCTTTCGTCTAAGAATTCAAGATATATTTCATCCTCTAAATATAGCTCTGGTTCATTTTGGAACACCTCTAAATTAGGGGCAGGAAAAAATGACAATCTGTGTGCTATTATATTATTGTTTTGAAATCTGTATAAAAGACTAATTAAAGCTCCATCTATCATTTTGAAATTATAATATTTTCTTTTTAAGAGTTCAGAATACATTTCACTATACGGAATATTTTTTAGAAAAATCGAATTATCAACAGAACTAATTCCTATCTCACTAATTCCCCCCGGACCCTGTGTTAGCGAAGGAAAATTCTGTGCATCACAGATGCCAGCTTCAATAACATCAACTGTCAGTTGATTTATTTGTTTTAGGATATTTTTGGGACCCAATACTTATTCCTCCTTACCTTTAAGAAGGGACATAAGGCGTTCCACTTGATCTTCTCCCAAATCCTCAATATAAATATTTCCGCTTTCTAATTCCTCAATTAGACTCGCAATATTTCCTTTGCTCTTTTTAATCTTATTTTTCTCAACCTCGCTCATATCACGATTAACAATATTCATATGGTCTCGCTGAGCCTTTGTTGGGTAAATAAAATCCAAAGTGAACTTATGCTTTTTTATGCTTTCATACTCGTCAATAAGTCCATCCATTTGTGAACCTACACCTAAAACTCTTACCCACGCTTTGCTTCGAGTGATAGCAGTAAACAACTGATTACGAATTTTGGCCAAATCAAACAACGCTTCAAAGCAAGCCTGTGCATTAACAATATAAACCATAGCTGCTTCGTTTCCTTTTGCCCTATAGATTCCTGTAAATGCTACAGAAGCATTATCTTCATCGAAGAATATATCGGGTGTCGTATCGACTCCGGCTGTATGAGACTGTATGCCTTTTTGATATAAATGCGATCGAATAGTTGCAACATTTGTTTTAGTTGTCAATGGATCTGGGTTGATTACAATTATATCATCTGGGCGCAATTCATCTTTCTCAAGATTGGTTTCCCTCGGTGTTTTTACCCTCGATAAGATTAAAAATAACCAGTCCCTTATCAGGAGAAATCCAAAGACCATCAATAGGATAAGCACCATCTACCGTACCAATAATTGGATATCCAATATATAAATATCCATCAAGTTCATTGTGGCTATGAAAAAATTTTTTCAAAAATTCGCTGGATGTTGGTTTTTTTGTTGTACCAGTAATAATTGTAACCAATAGTTTCACTCCTTTTCGATGTTTCTTAGAGCATCTGGAAATATATTAATGCTTCTTTAATTGCCGCTTCCTTTTCTGGTGGGCACTGAGGTTGCTTAGCATCCCCAGACTTTGCTTTATTATAATTTTCACGCTCTATTATACCACATCTCTGCTTTACCTGTGCAATATATAAGCTACTAACCTTCAAACTATATTTTTGCTGTATGTATGCCTTGATTTCATCATAAGTCGCCTTACTCTCCGCAGCAGTCAGATCCAACTCGTCCATCTTAATCTCAACCTCAATATGTTGCTTCGCATTAAGTTTGGACAACAAGCACACCGTCTCAACTTGCTGTTCATTAGTTCTGACAAATAATGCTCCGCTTTCACCATCGTAGGTAACAGGGAAGGTGAAATGGATCGTCTTTATCAGATGCTTGTCATCCCGCTTTTCCGGATACAGCTCTATAAACGAAACCATAGCCTGCAACAATGCCTTTTTATCCTCCGGCGACATGACATCGTAGTACTTGCTGAAGCCTTCCAGCATTTCAAAGATGGATTTCTTCGTCATGGCAGATTTTTCAACCATAGTGATTTCCTGATTTACTTCATCAAGTCTTGTCTGTGCATCCTCGATCTTTTCATACAGATCATCCAGAATACGATTTAAACTGTCTACTTTATTTTGATAGTGCCTATCCGCAATGTCAAGCTCCGTCAGTCTCTTTTCGGTCTGAAGCAGATTGCCGTTATATTTGGTGATCTCATTTCGGATTGCTGTCTGCTTCTTCCGCAGAGAATTTACATCTGTTTGGATATCAATCTTTTGAGAAATAAGCTCTACAAACTCCGGGATTGTCACCATGGAGGATATGACCTCCTTCACCTCGGTTTCCAGTTTGGTGCCGCTGTAATACTTGTTGGCAAGAGAACAGCTGATTCCATTTCTATCTCTACCGGATATGCACCGATAGGAAATATATCTCGGATAATAACCTTCTTTTCCGTTTTTCTTTTTCCTTGGCGGTGCAGTATAACCAAAGATGTTTTTCCCGCAGTCTGGACATCTGATCAGGCCGGTCAGTGGATAAACGGTCGTACTGTCACTTCTGGTCTTTCGATGGGCAACATTCTTTTTCAGCCGCTCTTCCGCTTTTGCAAAGGTCTCCTTGCTGACAATCGGTTCATGTACGCCATCCACAAGGATAATCTTGCTTTCATCGTCTTGCTTCACGACCTTCGTTTCGTTGTTCTTTCCCTCAACCTTTACCGTATGACGGCGACCGTAGGAGATCATGCCTGCATAAACCGGATTACTGAGAATGATACGGACGGTTCTGTCTGTAAAGCCAGAGATTTTTACATTTCCGCGCTGCTCACGCTGGATGTTTTCATCATTAAGTTTCTTTGCAATGTAGCTGATACTCTGCCCTTCCTCTGTGTAGAGCCGGAAAATCTCCTTGACCGTTTCCGCTTCTTTCAAATATATCATTAGTTTTTTATCCTTCAAAGAATATCCAAACGGGGCCTGCGCTCCATTCCAGAGACCGTTTCTGGCTTTTTGCTGTCTTCCGGCAAGCGTCTGTTCATGAATGTTCTCAAGCTCGACTTCCGCAACAGCTCCCATAATATTTGCAATCATCTTGCCAGTAACGGTTGAAGTGTCAATTCCGTCCTTGATCCCCAAAAGACCAATCCCATAGCTTGAAAGCTCCTGAAGATACTTTGCGGTGTCACTGGTGTTTCTGGCAAAACGGGAAAGCTTAAAAACAAGAACATAACGAATGTTGTCCTTCTTGCTCCGAATATCCTCCATCATCTGCGTAAAGGCAGGACGATGTTCGGCATTTTTGCCAGATTTACCTTCATCCGTATATTTCCCGACAATATTGATCTTGCGTGCTTCCGCAAAAGCTCTAATTTCCGCTTCCTGTGCCTCAAGAGAAAAACCGTCCACCTGTATCAAAGTTGAAACACGTATATATATGTATGCATTTTCCATGGACGGCACCTCCTTCATTGTATTTTGTCAGTAATAAACATCTACTTCAAACAGTATATACGATGACAGAAAGCTTTTCAATAGCCGCAGCAAAAAAAGAAGAGGGCTGGATGCCCCTTCTTGCATCCAGCCCTCTTGGTATTCCTCTGTTTCCATAGATTTATACTTCATCAGCAGTTCGGCGATCATCGTAGAACAACGAATGAAGTTTTCATCCCGCATCAATTCATTGTTCATAAGCTATCCTCAACGTTCGTTTTGTAATCCTGTCGTTTTTCTCCTGTAAGCAGCTACAATTTCCGGTGGCATGTTGTCTATCAGAGCATGAAGTTCACAAAGCTCCTGCTCCGTTTTTCCGTATTTCAGTCTGTCCGCAATCTTTTCCTTGCTGGCATCTTTTGCTATTTGCAATTCCGCTTCCAGTGCGCTGTTCTCATCAGAAAGCGCTTTGTACACCTTATCATACTTTCTAAGCTTCGTCCGCAGAGCTTCTGTTGCCGGAACATATTTGTCCAACAATGTCTCCAACTCTTCCATTTTCGATTTTTTATTAAGAAGATTGGCCTCTGTCATCAGTTGCAATATCTGCTCTTTCATCCGGTTCAGATGAACCGCCTCCTTGAACAGTCTCGGCGGGATATGGTCGCGCCCGGTTTCACTGGCGCTCTCGCCGCGTTCCAGGTCGGGATATTTCTTGACCATGTGCTCCCAGAACCTGTCCTGCCACTGTGTCAGCTTCTTCTTGTTGCCGACGATCTCCTTGGCGGAGAGCCGCCCGTCCGCTGTCAGCGGGACAAAGCAAAGGTGCATATGGGGCGTTTTCTCGTCCATATGCACCACGGCGGATATGATCGTTTTCGGGTCCTGGTGTCCCCGGATGAAGTCCAGTGCCTCCTGAAAATAGGCTTTGATTTCAGCTTTCTTCTTACCCTTGAAGAACTCTGGCGTTGCGGTCACAAGAGCCTCCACCAGCCGCACGCTGTCTGAACGGGTGCGGCAGCCCGCCTCCGCAATCTGCTTTTCCGCCTCGGCGCGGTATTTGCGCTGCGGCGTCACCAGATGGAAATTGAGGTGGCTGCGGGACGTGTCCACGTCGGGATTGCTGGCGTATTTCTCCTTGGTGCGCTCGTTGTGGGCTTCAATGTGGCCGATTTCCGGCCCCTTGTACTTGGCAAATCGGAGAACGGCGTACTGTGCTTTCATCGGCGCTGACCTCGCTTCACCCACACGATATCGCAGTCCAGCACATCGGCAAGCTCCACGACCTCCTTGTAGCGGATGCTCTCCCGCTGCAACTTGGCGGACAGATTGGACACACTGTCGCTCCAGTCATATTCCTCGGCCAGCCGGTCAACCACCTCCTGCATGGTAAATCCGGCGCGAATGATCTGCGCCTTGATTTCATTGCGTACACTCATATTCAAATCCCCTCCAAAATTCAGATAATAAAAAAGCGAAGCCGGTACGCCCTCCGGCATATCCACTTCGCTGTCTGGTGTAAAAATCTGGTCTGCTCAAATCCGCTGGAAACGCGGCGGTCGATGCCCTCTTCATAGGTGAGGGATATCGACTTTACGAAACCGTGTGGCATTTCATAAAACCGTGCAGATGCACACTTTTTCGTAATGCCGGTACGCTGTTCCGAGAAGCGCGATTCCGTGAAACCATTTCTGCCATCAGTCAAATAATTTGCGGATTTCACCTGGCTTGATTTCTCGCTCCAAAATACAGCGGGTAACTCGGCAGTTTTTCCATATAGCGGCGTTTTGGAAAAAACAAAGCGTACATACGTACATGGAGCGGTGGCGGGAAA
>CAKSHJ010000014.1 GCA_934457095.1 uncultured Eubacteriales bacterium | reverse complement strand
CACTGTATTCTGCCATCTAACACTTCAAAACTTTCAAAATCCGCTAACATGTATTTTTTCACTCTTGACAACTCCTTCATGCTCCGTTATAATAAAAACGGTTATTTTTTCATTTTTTGCCCTGTGGAGTTTCTCCTCGGGGTTTTTTCTTTTTTTGGCTGCGGCAAATATGCGATTGCAACCAGCGCACCGCAACAGATTACCGCCATGCAAAAAGATGTCCAGAAACCAATTACCCCGGTTATGTACCCCACAGCGCTCATGGGTGCAGCTAAGGTAAGCGCCGGAACCGCGCACATCATCAGTCGGTTATACATCTTCCTTGTCATCTTTATCCCTCTCTTTCTTTTTTATATATTTGTGGCCGACCACCAGCGCAACTATAATCGCCAGCGCGGTAAACCACGCGCAATAGAATCCCGGCAAGGTCAATATGCCCTTTTCATATCCACCCACCACGCCCAGCATTAGAACTACAACAATCATCACACCGACTGTTGCTAGGGCTTCATATAATTTCGCTTTCATTTTTATCTCCTCCCGACTTTACCCAATGATTGGCTACCACTTTAAATGTGTCGAGTGTTGACATATGCGCCGTTATAGAACCTTGCGCCTCATCGGTAAATATCATCGCCGCTCCGCTTCGTTGCTCCGCCGTGTAATACACAGTATCATTTACGCTATATTCAAGTAATACGGAACGCGCGCCTTTGTGTGTACGGCTTGTAAAAATTTCAAACGGTATCTCCGCTTCTTCCAACATTGCGGCCAACTTAAATATTTCACTGCATGCCATTTTTTTCAGCTCCTTTTAAAAATTTAAGAAATGCCACTCTGGGAATTCTCACGCGCGTACCGATAACCGACACCGGGAATCCCAATTTTTCCGGGTGGATTTTCGCTTGTATACGTAGTGTTTGCGCATCGCACCCTAATACTTTAGCGGCCTGCGCGGGTGTTAACATTTCCGATGTGCTGTTTTCAATTTCTTGCACGGTGTACATTTTCCTCACCGCCTCCTTTTAAAATTTCGTCCACAATTTTCATAAAACATAACCAATGCGTATTATTGTATTTTCCGCTTTTATGCCCAAAAAGCGGTTCACTCTTTATTACTTTCAACACTTCTTTTAATGGGATTTG
Source organism: uncultured Eubacteriales bacterium (assembly GCA_934457095.1). GTDB lineage: Bacteria > Bacillota > Clostridia > Oscillospirales > Acutalibacteraceae > UMGS1071. The sequence continues at coordinate 27,484 of CAKSHJ010000014.1, read as the reverse complement.
CACTTCCGACCATTTGAAAATAAGTACCCCGTATTCGTCCAAAACTCTCATGCATTCCCAAAATCCATCGTGTATCATTTTATCCCAATCTTTTTCCAGCTTTCCATATTTGAGTGCCAACCATGTATTCTTACCTATATTTTTCAAATGAGGTGGGTCAAAAACAACAAGTTTGAATGAATTGTCCTCAAAAGGTAAATGCGTAAAATCGCAAAGCACATCCGGCTTGATTTCAAGGTATCTTCCGGGATAATATTCGTGGCGCGGGACGTCTCGCTTATCACAAAAAATCGCACGGGGATTTTTTTTATTGAACCAAAACATACGGCTGCCACAACAAACATCCAGTATAGGCTTTTCCACGTTCCTCATCTCCGTTCTAAAAATTTTGTAATTTTATGTTGCCCCCTCTTCCAAACAGTGGTAAAATTTGTTTGGGAAGGGGGTGAAAATATGAGCATAAAAACATTACCCGAGGCTGTTTCGTTTTTAAAATATGAATTTATAAATGAAATCGACAATCACGCGCAATTCAAACATGCCGAAACAAGCCAATTGGCTGACATCATCACTGATGTGTTTTCACGATTGGAAGAAGAAGTTAATCGATAATGTACCCGGTGCTGCCGTTATTCAGCTACGGTAGCACTGCTTTTTGTTTTCTGTATAATCTCAAAGTCTCGAATAGCTCTGCCGAGTTCACAAGACAATTTTTGAATTTTCTCCAATTGTGCCAAAAGCTCATTGTTCTGTGTGTCAATGTTAATCTTTAATTCCATGTTCCTCACCTCCTTTCTAAAGATTCTAAAATATGGTATACTCAAAAATAAAAAGTAGGTATTTTGTATGTTAAATTTATCCAAAGACCAAATTAACGCCATCCATGATATGTGTTTAGATGATTCCACAAAAATAATTCTCTATCTAGAAAAGGAAAAGCGTAAACAAAAACCATTCAACATATGCCTTTTAATTGTTACCGTAATCAGCGTCATCGCTTCGGTAATTGCGGCTATAACAAGCATTATCGCTCTTTTGTAACAAATTCTTTACATCCCGTATCTCTTGCAATAGTTGAGCCAAAAGCATTAACCGCACATCTTTATTTCGGTCTGCGCATAACGCAATCTCATCTAATACTTCAGCAGTTATGTCCACACCAGCACCCCCATTCTAAAAATTTTGTAGTTTTTTTGTTGTACTACCCCAAAATAGAATTAATGCAGTGATAGAAAGAAGATGATATGGTGAACAATTATAATTTTTCAACTCCTCTGAAGAAATATTTCATGCAAATCGAAGCTATACAACGGCAAAACGCGCAACTGTTAGAACCTTTACAGAAATTTCGTGCCCAACAAGAAGTTTTTAACCGACAAATAAAACCTTTGCAAACAGCTCTCGCTCAGCAGGCAGTATTCACGCAGCCAATAGCTGATAGTTTTAATCGCACAATCTCCAATTTCACATTCCCAATAACGGACTACCAAAAATCAATATTAAATTCTGCTGTGGCTTCACTTTCAAACATTTCCCAAATGCTCTCTAACATAAATATCCGTTCGTTCCCACCTAAATGTGATGATGTACTTGTCGACGAAGTAGAAAGTTTAATTGAAACAGTCGTGCCGGATGATATACCCGAAAAGGCCAGCTTGCTAAATCAACTTCGGGAAAAATTGCCATTCGACCGGTTTATAGCGATTATCTCCATTTTATTGTCCATGCTCGGAATACTCCAAACGCATATACAATCCGAGACTGATACTCTTAGGAAAGAAAAACAAACGCAAGCTATTATTTCCGCAATCGAGGATAACAATCAAAAACAATCCAAAATCGAAGAAAGCATCGAACGACTACTTGATGCAATTGAGGCAATTAACGAAACAAAAACAACGCTAGATTAAAACCTATTAAAAAAAAGCTGGCATACCTAAAAATTTGGTCGATTATCTTATTCGTTCTTTCCATTCTCTTTATTGCTTCCATACAGTCAATCAGAGTGGGTTCTTCATTTTTACACTCCACCATCTCACCTCCTTTCTAAAGATTCTAAAATAAGGTATAATCGAAAATAAAAAGGTTGTTTTAAATGCAAATAATTTTAAATATAATTTCCGTTTTAGCTTTTGTAATGTCGGCAGCTACATGGATTTTCACAATCATAAAAAATAGAAAAAATTTGAGTATAGAAATTATAGACTATCGAAACTATGCTAAATCAGCACATTTTTACATATGTGTTACAAATAACTCTCAAACTCCAATTTCTATAACTTCTATAAATATCCCAAATATTTCTTCATGCATTTTAGAACCAAAGATTGTAAAAGAATTTACAGATACGACAGCAAAAACCACAACGGATAAAATTAAGACACCAGCGTTCCCAATTAATTTGCAGGGAAAAGAAGGACTTAACTGTTACTTGCAGTTTCCAGATTTTCAAAAAACTTCATTATTTCAAGGAAAAAAGGTTGATTTTGAAATCTATACCAATCGCGGTCTGATAAACAAATCCATAATTCTCGGCTGTACGGGGCGTTATCTGCATAAAATGTAGACATTATACACTTGTTAATTTCGTGCGGCAGCTCTGATACTTTCATGTTCCTCACCCCCGTTCTAAATTTTCAAAAATATGGTACAGTTAAAAAAGGAGGTCTCGCTGTATGCATCTATACCATTTAGACCGTACTCACTCTTTGAAAGAATCTCAAATTCTTGATTTGGTACCACTGGATCATAAAAAAATTTATGACTTTAAAAATCCTTTGACTAATAATCTTCTTGTTTCAGGTTTTAACGCCGTTTCCTTTTTCATGTCAAATCTATGTAACCTCCCTTACCCGAACCATTCTTGTGGAATTGAGGTAAAGGCTGAAGGCGTTAGAAGAGCTCGGTTTAAATCAAAACCATCAAGAATTACAAGCATGTTTGGAGTTTCGCAAATCTCTGATTTAGAGAAATGGCGTAAGATTTTTTATGAAACAAAATCCCCATATGATAATCGAAAAATGCCCATATGGAAAATTGAATGCGAATCTTGTTCTGAAGAATTCGATGCCTCTTTTTTGAGGGGTCGATATTACGATTGGAACCATGATGAAATAGAAAGTTTGATAAATTATTGGAGCGGAATAAAAAGTTATGATTTTCTCCCAGAAGTTTTAATACCTCTCCCTGTAAAAGTTATTTCTCTTGCTGGCTATTTCTAATAGTTGCACTAAAATCGTATGTCTCCGGCTCTGGTTTCTCTATCTGCAATTTATCAAAAAGAAAATCCAGCAGATTTTTCTGATAAGCTAAAAAACCATGCATAGCCGCCAAAATGTTGTTTGCGCGGCATGTTGATTCAATCAGCATAGCCTTTATATCGTCTATCTTTGGGTCAAGCTCTTTTATATGCTCAAATAGAGCATCTGTTTTCATTTTCCATACATCCTTTCTAAAGCAAATTCACAATATGTGTACTTTTGTGCTAAAAAAAATATCGCTCACCGTTGTTTTATAGTATTTCGCTAAAGCTATTTTAATTTCGTCACGGGGGATTCTTTTACCACGTTCATACATACCCAAAGCCGACACGCTTATCTTTAAATCTCGTGCGACCACAGCTTGTGAACGATTGCCGCGTAACTTTATCAAATTTTGCCCTATTAAGTCTCTGTCTAACATGATTATCACCCCCTTTTTCTAATTCACAATATGTGAACTAAGCATATAATAACATGTATTAAATTCGCTGTCAACACTTTTTGTGAATTTTCATTTGACAAATTACACAAATCGTGTTATATTTTTTTCAGGACGGTGATATTATGTTCCAAGATAACCTTAGAAAACTTAGGGTTGATGCGGATTTAACGCAGGAGCAACTGGCAGAACGGTTAGGAACCGCAAAAAGCACGATAAGCATGTACGAAAACGGAAACAGACAGCCTGACTTTGAAACCTTAGAAGCCATCGCTGATTTTTTTAATGTAGACATTGATTATTTAATGGGAAGAAGCCATATAAAAAACAAATATCAAACAACTGCTATCCCAAAAGGTTTTGACCCGCCGCCGGAAATGGTGCCCAAACCCTTAGTAGGCAAAATTGCATGCGGCGCACCCATTCTGGCAGAGCAAAACATAACCGAGTATCTGAACGTACCGAAAGACATTCGCTGTGATTTCCTACTTACTTGTGACGGTGATAGTATGCTTGACGCGGGTATCCAGTCTGGTGATATTGTGTACTTGGTCAAACAACCCGATATCGACTATAACGGGCAAATAGCCGCAGTCAGAATCGACGATGAGGCCACCTTAAAAAAAGTATTCAAGTATAATGACAAGGTAATTCTTCAGCCCGCAAATGCCAACTATGAGCCGCTGGTATATGTAAAAGAGGAAATCAACAGTCTAATTATTGAGGGAGTTGCAACCGGTTTTACACATAAATTTGCCCTGCGGAATAAATAAAAAGGAAACTATCATGCTAAATATAGAAACGCTCCGTGAACTTGCAAAAAATAGTAGCAATATTATTGTGGTACAAACGATAACTATTTATGGATTATCACTGCATACTATCCGTCAACAGATAAATGGGAAAACGACTTAAAAACAAGAAAGGACTGAATCTTATGAAATGTTTTTATTGTAAATCGGATATGGCGCAATCGACCACAACACATGTAGTAGAGTTAAAAAACGGAGTGGTGATTATTAAAGATGTTCCGTGCTTAAAATGTGAACAGTGTGGAGAAACTTCTTTTTCGGGAACGGTAGCGAAAAGAATTGATGAAATTCTCGATATTTGTGAAAAAAACATGACCGAGGTTGCTATCATTCATTACAGCAATACCGCAGCATAAATTTGCCCTGCGGAATAAAAAATAACCGCCCCTACCCTGTTGGCGCAGGATAAGGACGGATACTATATAACCATAAGGCTACATAGTACGGTACACCTACCAAATGTATTGTACCATTGCAGCCCGTAAAAATCAAGGGGCTGCTTTTTTGCGCCCATTTTTAGGAGGTACAATATGAGTAAGCGCGAAAACGGAGCCGGAAGCGTGTATAAGGTTACGCGACTTAAACGCAGACCATGGATAGCTGTCGCTCCAGCTGTTTATGACGATAAGGGCAAACCTAAACGGTTACCGCTCGGCAGCTTTGAGACCGCAAAAGAGGCGCGAGAGGCATTAAGAGCATATAATCAAGCGCCTACACTTAAATACAACTTAACCGTTGCAGAGGTGTTTACTGAATGGCGCGATACGGCATACCGCAACATCTCAAAATCTACAATAGATAACTATAATGCAGCGTACAAGCGGATAGCGCCTCTGCTTAATATCAAATTTCGCGAATTGCGAACACAGCAAATGCAAGCGATTATTGATGATAACGCTGGACTATCACTATCCACGCTATCCAAAACTAAACTGCTATTAACACAATTATACCAATATGCCATAAAGAACGACATTGTAAATAAGGATTATGCCGCATTTATTGTCCTGCCGAAACAAGTGACCGTACCTAAAGATTGCTTTACCGATTTAGAGATTGCCAAAATTGAGCAAGCCTCCGGCAATGTACAGTATGCCGATGTTATTTTAGTGATGTGTTATACAGGCTTCCGCATTGCGGAATTTTTATCGCTTACGCCTTTTTCTTATGACCCTCAAGCCCGCACGCTTCGGGGCGGAAGCAAAACGGAAGCCGGAAAAAATCGCATCGTTCCAGTGCACTCAAAAATACAACCGATTATAGATGCGTGGACAGCAAGGGGCGGAAAAACAATTTTTTGCAGGGATAGCGGACAACCGTACAGCGCAAAACTTTTCCGAAACAAATGCTATTACCCTGCATTAGAGGCAATCGGTGTCCGCCGCCTTTCCCCACACGCTACCCGGCATACATGTGCAACGAGATTGGCCGCTGCCGGAGTGCGCCCGGAGGACATTCAAAAAATACTCGGCCACGCAGACTATGATATAACAGCAAGCACATACATCCATCAAAGCACAGAAACCTTGCAAAAAGCTATCAATTTAATGCCTTAATTTGTACAGCAACCGTACAGCAACCGTTCAAAATTCCGCGCTATTTTAGGCCATTTTGCGTAAAAAAAGAAACCGCACAAAAACGCTGCAAACGGCGTAATTGTGCGGTTTTTATGGTCCGAGTGACAAGACTTGAACTTGCGACCCCATGACCCCCAGTCATGTGCGCTACCAACTGCGCTACACCCGGCTACCGAACCGCCGGCTGATACCTTGCCGAGATTTCGGTTATTATTATTAAACCACATTCCGCGTATTTATGCAATATCAATTTGCAGAAAAAAACTTTTTGTGAATTGCCGTAACTGCCTGATCGGCTTCTTCTCTTGCAATCAGCACCGAAATTTTGATTTCACTGGTAGAAATCATCTGAATATTGATATTCGCATCAAACAACGCCTCGAACATTTGCGCGGCAACTCCGGGGTGGGTTTCCATGCCTGCACCCACCACCGAAACTTTCGATACATTGCCGTCATATACGGCATCCGCCGCGCCTATAGTTTCCACATATGTTTTCAGAATATCCATGGTTTCGTCCAGCTGTGCCTGCGGAATCGTAAAGCTAATATCTTTCGTATTATTCCTGCCAATGGACTGCAAAATAATATCTACATTGATGTCTTTTGCCGCCAGCTTTGTGAATATTTTAAAGGCTAAACCCGGTCTGTCCGGCACCCCGATAATAGATACCCGCGCTACCTCGTTGTCTTTTGCAATGCCACTAATTAACATTTCTTCCATTTTGGTTGCCTCCTTTACTATGGTACCTGGTCTTTTGGTTAAACTGGACAAAACCTCTAGTTCAACCCCATATTTTTTAGCCATTTCCACCGAACGATTATTGAGCACCTGCGCTCCCAAAGTCGCAAGTTCCAGCATTTCATCATACGAAATCACATCTAATTTTCGAGCCTCTTCTACCTTTCTGGGGTCGGCAGTAAACACGCCCTCCACGTCGGTATAAATCTGGCACAAATCCGCATGCATCGCCGCTGCAATCGCCACAGCACTGGTATCCGAACCGCCTCTGCCCAAGGTCGTCATGTCCTCGTATTTATTCACCCCTTGAAAACCTGTCACAATCACAATACGCTTTTGGTCAAGCTCCCGTTTGATTCGCGTGGGATCTACCTTTTCAATTCTGGCAGAACCGTTGTTAGCGCTGGTGAAAAAACCCGCCTGCCAGCCCAGCAATGAAATAACCGGAAATCCCAAGGCTTCTATGGTCATTGCCAACAGCGAAGCCGAAATTTGTTCACCTGCCGTAAGCAACATATCCATCTCTCTTTTAGACGGATTTTGGTTAATTTCCTGCGCTTTTTCAATAAAATCATCGGTGGTATCTCCTTGCGCCGAAACCACCACCACCACATCATTGCCTTTTTCATAGGTTTTGGTTACAATATCGGCAACATTCTGCAAACGCTGCGTATTGGCAACAGAAGTTCCTCCGAATTTCTGAACAATTAAACTCATATCTGATTTCCCCTTTTCCTTATTCCGAATTTTCAAGGTAAAATAACCGTACCTGCCTTATCGCACTCTAATATTTGCAGATGCCACCCCGTAATGCCTTTTGTCTGCAACTGTTTTATTATATTGCTATCATATGCGGTGTTTGCGCTTTCGATAATGGACATAATACACGGTCCGGCTCCGCTAATGTAAGTACCTAATGAGCCGTTTTGATAGGTCAGTTCAAAAATTTCATCGCAATGCGGAATCAAGTCTGCCCGAAAGGGCTGGTGCAGTTTATCCTGTACGGCTACCCGAAGATTTTCGGCCTTACCGCCGGTCAATGACGCCGCCATAAGCGCACTGCGCGAAAGATTATATACAGCGTCCTGCTTGCTGTACTTTTCCGGCAATGCCGCACGAGAACGCTCCGTTTTCAATTGAAAATCGGGTATCAACAATGCAAACCGAAATTTTTCCGCTACCTGCATCGCAGCGCTGTACACCTTGCCGTTATCCACCGCCGAAACAGTCAGTCCCCCCAACAGCGCCGGTGTGGTATTGTCCGGGTGACCTTCAATTTCACAAGCAAAATTCAGCAAATCCTCCATGCAAAACGGCTTATTAAGCAGTTCATTTGCTGCGGTAATTCCAGCAGCTATGCAGGCTGAACTACTGCCCATTCCTCTTGCCATAGGAATGTTATTTTCTTGTATAATCTTAAGCGGCGGCATAGTTTCTCCGCAAATTTGATAAACAAATTTCGCCGCACGATATACCAAATTTTCCGATTCCTGTGCAAGCTTTGTACCGTCTTTTGTTAAAATTTCGGTACGGTCGCTTCGCTGCACCCAAACATAGTTGTACCATTTTAACGCAATGCCTAAGCTGTCAAATCCCGAGCCCAAATTTGCGCTTGTTGCCGGTACTTTTATCCCTATCATGCTGTTCTTCCTATTCTCTCTTTATTACAAATTGCCCACCCGAATTGCCGAAGCGATACCAAAGCCGTTCTTCACGAGCCGGGCAAGTTTTTCCTGTATTCTTCGTTCCTGCATAGGCGCTGTCACAAATGCAAATTCATGTGCAGCCGCATGATTATAGGACAACACCTCAATTTCCTTGAATAATTCCTGCGCCTTTGCTTTGGCTGCAACAGTATCCTCCGCTGTTAGGCGTACATACATAGCCGTTGTATCATCTAAATAGTCCTGCACATAGTTTGGTACAGCATCACTCCAAAACAGGTTCTTGCGCGCATGTATATGCTTTGCACAGTCTATCACATCGGCTACAACCGCACTGGCCGTGGGTAATTTCCCCGCACCTTTACCGTAAAATACCACATCACCCGTGGCATCTCCCCGCACCAATATACCGTTGAATACATCGTCTACATTGGAAAGCTGACTTTCTTTAGCAATGATCATGGGACACACAATAATTTGAATTTGACCAGTTTCCAGCATTCTCACGCGGCCAATGAGCTTAATGACCCCGCCCCATGCGTTGGCGTATTCCACATCGCTGAGAGTAACTTTGGTAATGCCTTCGGTATGTACCTGTTCGGGGTAAACATGCTTGCCGAATGCCAAAGAGGCCAAAATACAAATTTTACGGCAAGCGTCTCCCCCTTCAATATCGGCCGAAGGGTCGCGTTCTGCGTAGCCCAACTTTTGCGCCAAAGCCAAGGCATCCGCAAAAGTCATTTGTTCGTGAATCATTTTGGTTAAAATGAAATTGGTTGTGCCATTTAAAATACCCGCAATTTCAATTACATCATTTGCCGCAAGACATTGGTGCAACGGACGAATAATGGGAATACCACCGCCTACACTGGCCTCAAACAGAAAATTCACATTTTTATTTTTGGCTATTTTCAGCAATTCAGCACCTTTTGCGGCCACCAACTCTTTATTCGAAGTAACTACACTCTTCCCTTTTTCCAAGCACTGCTTCACAAAATCAAATGCCGGGTTCAATCCGCCCATAACCTCTACCACGATTTTGACATCATCGTCACAGATAATGTCGTCAAAATTCTTCGTAAAGCGGTCGGCAAACGGACTTTCCGGAAACTCCTTTAAATCCAGAATGTATTTGATGTTGATTTCGCTTTGCGCCCGTTTTAAAATGCTCTCCCTGTGGCTTGTAAGCACCTCCACTACCCCGGAACCCACTACACCGTGTCCTAAAATTGCAATATCAATCATATTTTACACCTCTTTTAGTTTGCTTTCCAAATAATATGCGAATCACTTGACTGGCCTATGCGGCTGAGGATGCCCCCGAACCTGATGAAGACGAAGAAGACGGTTGAGACGATACCGATGAAGAAGATGAAGCTGAGGAAACGGTCGAATTGCTACCGGACGAAGCGCTTTCTGTACGGTTTTCTCCGGTGACAGAGTTCCCCTCATGCTGGGTACATACCGCAGGCATTCTGCTTTTGTCATACCAACCGGTTGCCGTACTTCCGCAACCCGAATTTGCAATGTCTCCGCTTTGCGTACAGTAGGTTGCCGCTATTACATTTGGGTCGGTGGAAAATTGCTTTTGCTGCTTATTTTTTAAATAATTGCTCATAAGCGTCTGAAACACCGACTTTGGCGCATTGGTATTTTTCAATCTGCTGGGCGTACGGTAACCTGTCCATACGCCAATCACCGCATAGGGTGAGCCACCTACAAAATAGCTGTTGTCATCTATATCCGTAGTACCGGTTTTACCAAAAATTTGCCAGCCGTTTACGCCCGCACCCACACCGGTTCCGTTTGTTACAACGGTTGTCAGTAGTTTTTGCATCACAGTTGCCGTAGAGGATTTAATGGCTTGATTAAATGTGTTGTTGCGGTTATCCAAAATAACATTGCCTTCGCTGTCCTCTACATAATAGTAGGTATATGGCCGGTTATACTGCCCGCCGTTACCGAAAATCTGGAAGGCTGCGGTCATTTCTTTTACGGTTACGCCGTTGTGCAGACCACCAATGGCAACTCCCAAATGACTGTCGTCATAACCTCCGCCCACCAAGCTGGTAAAGCCCAATTTTTTGGTAAGAAAATTATAGCCGTTTCTTGCGCCCAGCTGCTGGTAAACCCTGACCGCCGGCGGGTTATACGATTGCTGCAACGCATACTGCACGGTAATTGGGCCGCGGAATCGGTAATCATAGTTGTTCGGACCTGCAGTGCCATCCTGAAAATAATTGGGAATGGGCTGGTCCAGAACCATACTGGAATAGTGAATCAGGTTGTTGTCCATAGCGGGAGCGTAAGCGGCTATGGGCTTAAAGGAAGAACCCGGTTGACGCTTTGCATCGGTGGCATAGTTGAACCATAGGTTTCCCTCTTTTCTGTCTCGACTGCCTACTATGGCCAGCACGCGCCCGCTATAGTCCATCATATAAACGCCGCACTGCATATCCGGGTCGCTTTTCAAATTACGGTCGTTTTCCACTGTACTTTCTGCCAAATTCTGCGTATTTTCATCCATGGCCGAATAAATTTTCAAACCACCGTAATAAATCATATTGCGCGCATCTTTTTCGGTGCAATTAAGCTCCTTTTGCAAGTCGGTTACAATGTCTTGCAGCATAGCCTCCACATACCAGTTGTACACCGTATCATCAATTGCGGTTTTGGGCGTGTCCTGAAATACAAAATTCATATTTTCCGACTCTGCCATGGCATTGTCGTATTCCTCTTTTGTAATTTTTTCCTGGCTATACATCTCACCCAGCACAGTTTGCTGGCGTTCCTTATTTTTTTCCGGAAAATTCATCGGCGAATAAGCATACGGATTTTGCGTAATACCGGCAATAGCAGCGCATTCTGCCAAAGTACAATCTTTAATGTCCTTACCAAAATATAAATTTGCCGCTGCCTGTACGCCCTTACAGCCGCTGCCGAAATTGACTACATTTAAGTAGCTTTCCAAAATTTCTTCCTTGGTATATTTTTTTTCCAAATTCTCCGCGCGGAAAATCTCCTTGAGTTTACGTGAAATACTAACATCGTTATCTCCCGTTAAATTTTTAATCAGCTGCTGGGTAATCGTAGAACCGCCGTAACTGTTGCTGCCCGATGACAGTAGATTACCCGCCGCACCTATGGTACGCCACCAGTCGACTCCCTTGTGCTCCCAAAAACGTTTATCCTCAATGGCCACCATAGAGTCTTTCATATACTGGGGAATATCTTTGTAGTCCACCCAGATACGGTTGCTTTCTCCGCCGTACAGGTGCTTATACTCCACCGGATTGCCCTTTTCGTCATTGACATAAATAAAGCTGGTATAGTTTAAATTCAGCGAATGTAAATTCATGTCAATTTCCTCACCCCTAAGACTCATCACATAGGAAAACATAAAAATACAGGTAATCAGTAGCGTACCGAAAAATACGCTGACCAGCGTTATCACGATGCGAAACGCAACTCTGCCTGCGGTTTTCCCTGTGCTGCCGTCCTTTTTCTTATGCGCACATTCCTGATGGTTTTCTGTTTTTTTCAAGCAATTCACCTCAAATAGCATGGCAATAGCCGTCTGTAAACCATTGTCTGCAAACAAATCTGTTTCTATCAATGTATATATTTCCAATTTTAGCGCATACTAACACCAACGCTACCATGATTTCCAAAGAATAAACGAAAGGCAGGTGCGTTTCTCTTTGAAAAAACGAATTTATATCATATGGAGTGCGGCTTTTGTGTTGGTATTTGGTATACTCACGCTGGTTTTGCTAATTGCCGTTCCCAAAAATATGCCAAACGACACTGCAAACAGTCAAGTTCATTTTACCCTAAAACCAAGTACAAGTCAAGAAAACCTCTCTGAACCGGAAAGTACCATCTCCTCTGCAGTCAGCGCGCAAAACCGCTATACCATAAGAACTTATCAGGGGCACATCGGGGTATTTTTAAACGATGAACAAACACCTTACCGCGAGATAAATGTAACGCTGAATACTTTACCTGAAGAGGACCGTAAGCTACTTGAGCAGGGTATTACGGCAAACACCGCCGCTGAAGTACAAATCCTATTGGAGGATTATATCAGTTAATAGCAACAAAAACGGAAATATCCCCCGGTTTTTTCTCTGAACCGGGGGATATTCACCTTGTACTTATAACTACTTATTTTGCAGTTTGTTCGTACTGCTCAATCATTTTTTTCACCATTTGACCGCCAACGGAACCGGCTTGTTTAGAAGTCAAATCTCCGTTGTAGCCTTGCTTGAGGTTTACGCCTACCTCAGCGGCTGCCTCCATTTTAAAACGATCCATAGCTTCTCTTGCTTCCGGAACGACAATTTTATTCTTAGACATAATATAAGCACTCCTTTTTTCTCTTGGGTTCAAAGTTTTTGCGTTTGCCTTACTATTATAAACGCATTCATTTTTATTATTCAGACAATTTTTGTCAAAATTCACAAAATAAACGTCTCATTCCATGCGATACCCGCAAGCAGTAAAACCGCCGCCACCGGCAGCAATTTGCACGGGTGATACGGCTTTGTCAAAGTCATGGTAATTTCACAAGGCTCAATCACCGCGCCGGTTATTGCCTTGACAGTGCGCTGCAAACTAATGGAGACTTGCTTTCCGTCTAATCCGGAAATACTGAATGTATCGGTAGGTTTTGTGCCGTAAGTCACAATAATTTGTCCCGTTTTGCAAAACTGCGCTTTTACGCTGTCGTGGTCGGAATCCACTACCGCAATCCAATCTTTCGGCAAATGCGGCAATCGGTTCGGCAAAAAGCTTTTTTGAAAAACCGCAATACCGACAGGCTGTGTGAATACGGTACATTCCTGTACTTCTTTTATAAAAAAATCAGAACCTTCCCGCCCGGTTTCTTCGTTGGTCACTACCGCAAACGGCTGTACTGCTGTTTTGAGCATTTGCGGCAATGTATCGTCGCCACAGCCGCTGAATATGATAATCGGAATCATGTCCATTCTCCCCTCTTATTTGTATTATCTGTAAAACCAAGGGAAAATATGTGTATGTTTTTGGCGTAAAAATAAAAAATGCATAGCATTTCCCGCCAAGCATTTTTATATAATCGTTATTTTATAACCGCAACATTTTCGCTGCCCAATATATCCTCCAATGCCTGTACCAACGGCTCATTTACATCTACGCGCTGTGAAATCGGCGCATGAAACAGCTTCTTTTCTTCTTTAAAATAAATATGCAGCGGCACAGCGCCGTCAAAAATCGCCAAATATCGCAAAGCCTTTTTATAAGCGTTGTCCTCTTTGCTCGTCACCTTTAAATAGAGTCCCGGCGGATTTTTACGCTGCGGCGCCGTCTGTACTGCAGCGTTGGGTGATGGCGCAGCAAACACCGCCTGACAAATCAATTTCGGCTCCTGCTCTTCAGAAAAACTGAGTCTCCCGACAACCCGTACAACATTACCCTGTACAACGAAATTCCCATACTCCTCCAAAACTCTGGGAAACACCAATAACTCTATGGCGCCGTACATATCCTCCAGCATGACAAAGGCCATGGTGCTGTTATTTTTGGTGATTTTTGTTTTTACCGAGGTCAGCACACCCAGAAGTGTTACGGTGTCGCCATCCCGGTACGCACCGGTATTTTCCCGTACATTCTCTAAAATGCCTCCAATTTTACGCGCACCCACTTGCTCATATACCGGCAAATATTCTGCCATAGGATGCCCTGATAAATACATACCTGTGACCTCTTTTTCCATAAGCAGCTTTTCACTCGGACTCATATCTGCAAGTGTCGGTGGTGTAAATTCCACCTGCTGCATACCGCTTTCCTGTACTATGTCAAAAAAGCCGATTTGTCCTTCTACATTTCTACGCCGATCTGCCTCCAGCAAATCCAATACCGCAGAAACACTTTCCAGCATTTGCCGACGGTTACAACCTAAATCGTCCAAAGCGCCGCATTTAATCAAACTTTCCAATGCGCGGCGGTTTAAATCCTGCCCGTACATGCGCTTGCAAAAGGCATAAAAGCCGGTAAATTCCCCGTTTTTGGCACGCTCTGCCAGCATACGGTCAATAAAGCCTTTTCCCAAATTTTTTACCGCCAGCAGACCAAATCGAATATCGTCTCCAACAACGGTGAAGCCGTTTTCACTGGTATTCACATGCGGCGGCAACACCCGAATACCTAAGCGAGCGCATTCTGCGGTGTAAATCGCTATTTTATTGGCATTGTCCAGCACGCTGGTCAATAATGCGGCCATGTATTCCTTTGGGTGATGACATTTTAAAAATGCCGTTTGATAAGAAAGCACCGCATATGCCGCAGCGTGCGACTTATTAAACGCATAGGAAGCAAAGCTTTCCATTTCTCCAAAAATAGACGCAGCTATCTGCTCGTCCACGCCGCGATTGACACAACCCTCTACTTCCCAAGTACCGTCCTCCTTTTGCAGACCGTAAATGAAAATTTTCCGTTCCTTTTCCATCACATCGGCCTTTTTTTTCGACATCGCCCGGCGTACAATATCCGCGCGACCAAGAGAATACCCTGCCAAGGTACGAAAAATTTGCATCACCTGTTCTTGATACACAATACAGCCGTAGGTTACTTCTAAAATTTCCTTGAGCAAGGGGTGTTTATATTGAATTTTCCCAGTATTATGGCGATTTTCAATGTATCTGGGAATGGAATCCATCGGACCGGGGCGATACAGCGAAATCACCGCTATCAAATCCTCAATGCTCTCTGGTTTGAGTTGGGTAATCATACTCTTCATACCCGCCGATTCAAACTGGAATACCCCCTCCGTTGCTCCGCTTGCAATCATTGCAAAGGTTTGTTTGTCATTCATAGGAATCTGTTCTATCGAAAATTCCGGCTGCCGTTTTTGAATCTGCGTCTGTGCATTTGCAATCACCGACAAATTGCGCAAACCCAAAAAATCCATTTTTAAAAGTCCCAGTTCCTCCAAGGTTGTCATGGTGAACTGCGTTACAACCACGTCATTATTCTTGGCAAGCGGTACATATTTGCTCACAGGTTGGTCAGTAATTACCACGCCCGCCGCATGGGTTGAGGCATTTCTGGGCATTCCCTCTAACTTTTGCGCCATAGAAAGCAATTCCTTTACCTGAGGGTCGGTATCATACAACTGCTTTAAGTCGTGCGAAATCGAAAGCGCACGTTCCAAAGTCATATTCAGTTCCATAGGCACCAATTTGGCAACGGAATCTACCTTTGCATACGGAATGGCCATAGCTCTGCCCACATCCCGAATCGAGCCTCTTGCCGCCATGGTACCAAAAGTAATGATTTGCGCTACATGATCCTCTCCGTAACGCCGCACCACATAATCTATCATCTCCTGACGCCGCTCATCACTAAAATCAATATCAAAATCCGGCATACTTACGCGTTCCGGGTTTAAAAAACGCTCAAACAGCAAGTTGTAGGCAATCGGGTCAATTCCCGTAATACCAAGACAATACGCCGCCAAACTTCCCGCACCCGAACCTCTGCCCGGCCCTACGGGAATTCCAACGGATTTGGCATAAGCAATAAAGTCATGCACAATTAAATAGTAATTCACATAGCCCATTTTCGTAATGGTTGCAAGCTCATACTCCAACCGTTGCATAACTGACTTTGCCGGAGTTTCTCCATAACGCTCCCGCAGCCCATCGTAGCACTTTTCCCGAAAATACTCCGTATTATCCTGCCCGTTGGGCGTGTCAAAATGCGGCAACTTGGTATTGCCAAACTCAAACTCCACATTACACCGCTCCGCAATTTGAACCGTATTGTCAAACGCCTGTCCGTATTCCGGAAACAACGCACGCATTTCCTGCTCGGTTTTTACATAAAATTCGTCCGAACCGAATTCCATACGGTCGTCGTCCAACACCGTACGGTTGGTCTGAATGCACATTAAAATACGGTGCATGGCGCTGTCCTCTTTTTTGATATAATGGCTGTCATTGGTCACAATCATCGGAATACCCGTTTCCTGCGCCAACCGAATCAGCATAGGATTGATTTCCTGCTGCTCTTTGATGCCGTGATCCTGCAATTCTATATAAAAATTACCCTGCCCAAAAATCTCATTATGCTGAAGTGCAATACGTTTTGCCTGCTCATAATCGCCCCTGCGGCACGCTCGGGGAATCGCTCCTGCAAGGCAAGCCGAAGATGCGATTAACCCCTCGCTGTACTGCGCCAGCAAGTCTAAATCTATACGGGGTTTTCCGTAAAAGCCCTCTGTCCACGCCTTGGAAACCAACGTTGTTAAATTTTCATAGCCCTTATTATTTTTACATAGCAAGACCAAATGGTGCTGTTCATAATCCAATTCATGCACCTTGTCAAAACGGGTGCGCGGCGCTACATACACCTCACAACCGATAATCGGTTTAATTCCGTGCTTTTTTGCGGCGCGGTAAAAGTCAATCACGCCATACATCACGCCGTGGTCGGTAATAGCAACCGCCTTTTGGCCTATTTCCTGAATATGCTCCATAAGCCGGTTGATACGACACGCACCATCCAGCAGACTATATTCGGTATGCAGGTGCAAATGTACAAATCCCGACATAAATTCCTCCTTAATTTGCCTTTTTCTGCGCCACCGTCTCGGCAAAGGCCTCAATGCGTTTTAAGCGATGGTTAACTCCTGAGCGGCTAATCGGTTCAGAAAGCTGTTGCCCCAACTCCCTTAAAGAAAGCTCCGGATTTTCAAGCCGCAAAACAGCAAGTTCCTGTAAAGCCGGCGGTAACTGCGCCAGACCTACAGTATTTGCAATGGTCTGTATGTCCGCAATTTGCTTTGCCGAAGCCGATACCGTTTTATCCATATTGGCTGTTTCAAAATTGGTTTTGCGATTAACCTGATTGCGCACCTCTTTGAGCATTTTAATTTGCATCAGCTCCATAGCCGCATGAGAAGCTCCCATAAAAGTCAACAAATTTTCAATACCCTGACTGCCCTTTATGTACACCACAAAGCTGCCCTTGCGGTTGGTAACCGCTCCTTGTAAGGCAAGCTCCGGCACGCCGCACAGCACCGAAAGCAAATCTTTGGCAAGCTTCATATACGGTACTACAAATTCCAAATGGTACTCTTTTTCCGGATTGGTCACCGTGCCGCAACACAAAAATACCCCGCGCAAAAAAGCTGCAGTGCAGCATTCGTTTTTCAGTAAAGACCGATTGATTCTTAAATTCATCTCTTGCCCAGTATGCCCAAAATACCCCAGCAAGCGCTTACACTGCTCCAAATACGGCACGGTAACTGTGCTTGTAACCGGATTTCCGCTTCGCCTTGTCATTTTGGACGTAATTTCTGCTACCGTTTGCGTTTGTTCGGCAATAAAATTCGCAAGACGCAAAGCACTTTCGCGGTGTTCCGTACTAAATGCGATACCATGATACGAAAAATGTTTTGCAAACAGCAACAATCCGTAGCATTCCGCCTTTTGGCAGCAGGACGTTAAATTCGTATATCTGCAAAGCTCGCTTTTGGCATCCGCCGCAAATGACATACCTCGCACGCTCCTTACCGTTTCATATCTCTGTGATTGACACTGACCCGTTTATTTTGCGCAATTAAATGGCGGTAAAGCAGCTCTACAATGGTAACCGAACGGTGCTGACCGCCCGTACAGCCAATGGCAATTACCAGCTGACTTTTCCCCTCGCTGCAAAACAGCGGAATCATATAATCTATCAAATCCAAAAAACGCGTCACAAACCCCTGTGTTTCATCCCATTGCATTACATAATCCTTTACCGGCTCGTCCAACCCGGTTAACTTCTTGAGTTCCGGTACATAAAACGGATTGGGCAAACAGCGCACGTCAAACATCATATCCGCCTCGGTGGGAATGCCGTTTTTAAACCCAAACGACATCACCTGAATGGTCAAAGCGTCCAGCACATTGCCAAGAAATAAACTGGAAAGCCGCTGCTTCAATTGCGAAGGTGCAAGGTAAGAGGTATCTATAATATAATCAGCAGCCTCACGCATCGGGCGTAAAAGCGTACGCTCTAATTTCACTGCCCGCTCCAGTGAACCTGCGGCATCCTCCAACAGCGGATGCCGACGGCGTGTTTCCTTATAGCGGTTAACCAATACAATATCACCGGCGTCCAAAAATAAAATTTTATACGGAATCTTTTTTTCCGCAAAAGTATCTAAAAATTCAAACAATTTGTCCGAGAGCGCACCGCCGCGAATATCCGTAACCACTGCAACGCGAGAATAGTCCTCCTTGGCTCGCTCACACAAATCATAAAAAGTCAGCACCAATTTTGAGGGAATATTGTCCACACAGTAAAAGCCAATATCTTCTAAAGCGTCCACCGCCACCGACTTCCCCGCACCGGACATGCCCGTTACAATTAAAAACTCCATGCCTTTGCCCTTTCTGCCTGTTTTGCTATTTCCTCACTTATCTCTCCCGATTGCCCGAATCTCACAACTTAACGCAACGCCTGTTTTTTCCTTCACAGTACTTTGTATCAATGCAATCAAATCCAGCACATCTTGGCAGCTTGCCTCCCCGGTATTGATAATAAACCCGGCATGCTTTTGACTAACAGCTGCCCCGCCGACTGTTCTGCCCTTTAAACCGCACTCTTCGATTAAAGTGCCGGCAAAATAGCCCGCCGGACGTTTAAAGACACTGCCCGCACTGGGAAATTCCAGCGGCTGCTTTGTTTTTCTGCGGTGCATCAGGTCATCCATTTTTGCTTTGATTTTCGCCTTGTCACTCTTTTGCAGCGCAAAGGTCGCCTCAAGCACCACAGCACCGTTTTCCTGATAAATGCTGTGCCGGTAATCAAAGTTCAACTTATGAGCGGAAACGGTTTCAATAGTCCCGCCCGGAAGCATATGCCGACAACAAACCACCACATCTTTCATTTCCTCTCCGTATGCGCCAGCGTTCATAAATACCGCACCGCCCACCGTACCGGGTATTCCCCATGCAAATTCAAGGCCGCTCAACCCATGCTGCAAAGCATAGCCACAAAGCGCACTCAACGAAACCCCTGCACCGGCGGTAATGCTACCGTTTTCCTGCACGGTCATCTCGGAAAATTCACCGCCAAGCTGTACCACCACACCGGCGATTCCACCGTCCTTTACCAGCAAATTCGAGCCTTTTCCAATTACCATACACGGTATTCCTAACTCCTTAGCAACGGTAAATACCGCCTCAAGCGCCTCTTCACTCGGTACCACAATAAACAAATCGCAAGGGCCGCCTATTTTAAAGGTGGTATGCCTATTCATAGGCTCCATACTACGCACCGTACAGTGTAAAGAGCACGCAAGTTGCTCCAGCTTTTCCGGTTGACTCATACTGTCCCTCCGTTTTTAGTCGGGTTAAATTTCCAAATCAATTTTGGTCTCCCTCGGCTGCATAATCTCCGGGTCCATCCCCATATGCACCATCAAATCCTTTGCCGCATTGTAACCCATCGTTTTTTCACGGTTATTCATCGCTGCGACTTCAATAATCACCGCTAAATTTCGCCCTTGCCGCACCGGTATAGTCATAACCGGCACCTTAATATCCAAAATTTCAGTATATTGCTTGTCAATACCCATGCGGTCATATTCGCTCTTATCGTCCCAAACCTCTAAATTGATAATAAAATCAATTTTCTCGGTGGTTTTTACCGCGCCCATCCCGAATAAACGGCGGGCATTCACAATGCCAATCCCGCGCAATTCAATAAAATGGCGAATATTTTTTGGGGAAGAGCCTACCAGCGTTTTGGCAGAAACCCGCCGAATTTCTACCGCATCATCGGCAATCAAACGGTGCCCGCGCTTAATCAGTTCAATAGCCGTCTCGCTTTTTCCAACACCGCTGTCTCCCACAATTAAAATGCCCTCGCCGTATACTTCTACCAGCACGCCATGGCGGGTCACACGCGGCGCAAGGTGCACATTCAAATAGGAAATCAACGCCGCCATTAGTCCGCAGGTCATCTCCTCCGAACCGAGCAGCGGTACCCTATATTTTTGCGCAAGCATAATAAATTCCTCCACTGGCTGCAAATTGCGGCAGAAAATAACTGCCGGCGGTCGTTTAGAAAGCAATGCTTCCAAAACCTGCACCCGTTTTTCCCGATCGCATTCCTCCTGTAAATACGCCGACTCCGCATTGCCGATAATTAAAATACGATCCTTTTCAAAATGTGTAAAAAAACCGTGCAACTCCAGCCCCGGTCTATTGACATCCGGTGAGCAGATTGTGAATTCCTCACAGTTTTGGGGCATATAAACGGTGGAAAGAGCCAAATCTTTCATAATATTGGTGAGCGGTATGGTAAATTGAGACACTGTAACGCACCTACTTTGCTAAAAAATAA
Organism: uncultured Eubacteriales bacterium; assembly: GCA_934457095.1. Taxonomy (GTDB): domain Bacteria; phylum Bacillota; class Clostridia; order Oscillospirales; family Acutalibacteraceae; genus UMGS1071. Next base: position 6,610 of record CAKSHJ010000014.1, on the reverse strand, counting down.
TGAAGACTTTATTTTATTATACCGCAACTAAGATCAAGTTTAAAGAGGTAACGGTAAAAAGATTACGCTTTTTCAATCATATTTGCCAAGCGCCATCCTTATTCCGGCAAAACAAAAAAATACCCGCGTAATACACAGGCATTTTGCATATTTATTTTTGTTTAAAGCTGTCTTTTAGCGAAACCGTTCGATTCAACACCAAATGCTCCGGAGCGCTATCCTTGCTGTCAAAACAGAAATAGCCCTGACGCATAAATTGGAAGGACACATCGTGTTCGAGCGCCTGCACAGATGCCTCTAATTTACAATTTTGCAGCACTGTCAACGAATGAGGGTTAATTTCCTCCAAAAGTTCACCGGCTTCCGGGTTCGGCGCCGTAAACAAGCTGTCATACAACCGCACCTCTGCCTCCAGCGCATTTTTGGCGTCCACCCAATGCACCGTACCTCGCACCTTTCTTCCATCCGGCGTAGTTCCCCCTCTTGTCTGCGGGTCATATTCGCCGTATACCTCTACTACATTGCCGTGCGCGTCTTTTTTGCAGCCGGTGCATTTTACAATATAAGTTGTTTTTAAACGCACCTCATTCCCCGGAAAAAATCGAAAATAGCCCTTTACCGGCTCCTCGGCAAAGTCGCTGCGTTCAATCCAGCACTCGCGCGAAAAAGTAATGGTACGAGTACCGTCCTGCGGGTTATTGGGGTTATTTTCAATCTCAAATTCCTCGGTCAAATCCTCCGGATAATTGGTAATAATGAGCTTTATCGGGTCTAAAACAGCCATCACTCTCTGCGCGGAAAGATTCAATTCCTCTCTCAAACAATGCTCCAAAAAGCTGTAGTCCACCACGCTGTTGACCTTGGAAACTCCAATGCGCTCACAAAAATTGCGAATGGAACGCGGTGTATAACCTCTTCTGCGCAGTCCTCTCAGGGTAGGCATTCTAGGGTCGTCCCAGCCGTTCACTACACCGTTTTCCACCAAAATGCGCAATTTACGCTTACTCATTACAGTGTAATTCATATTCAGCCTTGCAAATTCAATCTGTCTGGGCTTGCACGGCAGTTCCGAATTTGCAATTACCCATTCATAAAGCGGTCTGTGCGCTTCAAACTCCAGCGAACACAACGAATGCGTAACTCCCTCCAAAGCATCCTCAATGGGGTGCGCATAGTCATACATAGGGTAAATACACCAATTATCTCCGGTACGGTGGTGCGGCATATGACTGATACGGTACAAAACCGGGTCACGCATATTAAAATTGCCGCTTGCAAGATCAATTTTCGCCCGCAGAGTCATTTCGCCGTCTGCAAATTCCCCGGCTCTCATGCGAGCAAATAAATCCAAACTCTCCTCTATGGATCTGTCCCGATACGGACTCACCGCAGGCGTTGTCAAATCGCCCCGGTTTTGCCGCACCTGCTCGGGCGTACATTCGCATACATATGCAAGTCCCTTTTCAATCAAACCGACCGCAATTTCAAACATTTTCTCAAAATAGTCCGAGGCATAATAAAAGCGGTCTCCCCAGGAAAACCCCAACCATGCAATATCCTCCCGAATAGCGTCTACATACTCTGTATCCTCTTTGGTGGGATTGGTGTCGTCCATGCGCAAATTACACATGCCGTCATATTTCTCCGCCGTGGCAAAATCAATATAAAGCGCCTTTGCATGACCGATATGCAAATAACCGTTTGGTTCGGGCGGAAAACGCGTATGCACGGTTTCCCCGGCAAATCTGCCGCCCGTAGCCATATCCTGCTCTATCAAATCGTGAATAAAATTGCTCCATTCTTCCTGTGTTTGCTCTATGTTATTTCGTTCCTCACTCATGCCGTTTCCTCTCTCGTCCTTTTTTGTCTTTATTCCGTCCATCTTTAAAAACTTCCCGCTTAGCTATTCCTTCTGTTTGTCACGCCTGTAATTTTTCCAGTCCCAACCGCAGACGCTTCAACGTTTCCTCCTTGCCCAAAATCGCTAAAATTTCAATCGCGCCGCCCGGCGTTACAGCCATACCCGCCGCTGCAATTCTGACCGGCCATAGCAGCGTACCATTTTTTACACCTAATTGCTCAGGCAATGCCAAAAGCGCATCGTGAATTGACTCCACCGTCCAATCGGAAAGCTGCTCTAATACAGGTAGCGCCGCCTTAATCATAACACCCGAATTTTCCAAATTGGTTTTGCTTTTTTTGTTCACAAACAATTCCTCGGAATAGTCCGGCAGCGTTTTGAAAAATTGTATCATCTCGGCAATTTGGTTCAGCTTTGTTACGCGCGGCTGCAAAATCGATGAAAGCACCTGCCAATTAACCTGCGTTTGACCAAACACCTTTTGGTATTCCGGCATGGCAAGCCGTGTAAATTCCTCCGGCAACATCGCACGCAAATATTCCCCGTTGAGCCATGTCAGTTTATCATAATCAAACACGGACTGCGACTTGCTGATGCCGTCCACAGAAAAATGCTGCACCAATTCCTGCAAGGTAAAAACCTCACGGTTTTCTTTAGGGCACCAGCCCAACAGCGCAATATAATTCACAATCGCCTGAGGCAAATAGCCATCGTTTACAAGGTCCGCAAAGCCGGTGGAGCCGTGCCGTTTGGAGAGCTTAGAAACACTGCCGTCCTCATTTTTACCCATAATCATCGGTAAATGCACATAATTTGGTAAATCCCAACCGAACGCCTCATACAATAAATTATATTTGGGTGTGGAGGTCAAATATTCGCACCCGCGCACCACATGGGTAATCTGCATCAAATGGTCGTCCACTACATTGGCAAAATTATACGTCGGATAGCCGTCGGACTTGATTAAAATTTGGTCTTCCATCTCACTGTTTTCAATCGTAATTTCACCGTATACCATATCGCAAAAAGCGGTCGAACCCTCTATGGGCATCTTTTGCCGAATCACATAAGGCGCTCCCTGCTTCAGCAATTGCTGTACCTGTTCCTGCGGCAAATCCCGGCAATGCCGGTCATACCCGCCAAATTCATGCTCTCCCTGATTCAAACCGTCCAACCGCTCCTTGCTGCAAAAACAATAGTACGCCTTGCCGGTTTCCACAAGTTGCTTTGCATACAACAAATACAACTCCCGCCGCTCACTTTGCACATACGGTCCGTAAGGTCCGCCTACATCCGGGCCTTCGTCATGCGTCAACCCTACCTGTTTTAAAGTATCGTAAATCACTTCTACCGCGCCCTGTACCAAACGCTCCCGGTCAGTATCCTCAATACGTAGCACAAATTTGCCGTTAAATGATTTTGCAATCAAGTATTCATATAATGCCGTGCGCAGATTTCCAACATGCATAAAACCGGTCGGACTCGGCGCAAACCTTGTTCTGACTTCTTTCATCGTTACTTTTCAATCCTCTCTCGCTGTGCGTTTATCCGTTCTTTTCATTATACCAAAAAATACAACTTAATCAACCGTTCTATAACGCAAAATATAAAAAGCTTCCCGACGCTGCCGGCAGGAAGCTTTTTTGTTAAATTTCAACTACGTAAATATTCCACATATTCCTCCAGCGTCATGTCCAGCAAATTCATGTTCTGAGCATGCACCACGCCCACATACCGAAAATGCCACGGCTCATACATAATACCGGTAATTTCCTCCTTACCCTCGGGAAACCGCAGCACAAAACCAAACTCCTGCGCATGTTCTATCAACCAAGCATAAGTTTCGGTATATTGAAAATCATCGCTCACGGTATTAAAATCCACTGCAAGTCCGGTATTATGCTCGCTGTACCCTGCTTTTTGCACTGCACGGTGAGCTGCATCGGTTGCCTGACCAAGCGTCATGCCAGCTTGTACATAATCCGCAACCTCCTGCTCATACAATTCTTTCTGCACCGCGGCGCTGCGATACCCCGAAGCTACCCATAACTCAATCTCTGCCTGCGTTGCCGCCTCATACATTTCTTCATAAGCGCTCATAGCACGACCGTCCAGCATAATGCCATGGCGTTCTATCACGTCACTATCGGCTCCCTGTGGCATTTCATGCGCCGCATTGACCAATACCAGCAGAGGATCTCTGAGCTGTTCAAATTCCTCCCGATTCGACTCGACCGGACTTAACGCTCCGCCAAAAGTAATCACCCGCTCCTGTACCAAAGCTCTTGAGGAAACACTTGGCTCCTCGGTAGCCGTTGCGGAAAATTGCGGCTTAAATATATGAAACAGCAAAAAAGCACCGCCCACAAACACCAACACGCATAAAATGGTAACAATGGCAACTGTACCGCCGCCATAACGGTTTACTCTGCGCTTACGCATCCGTTCACCTCCTGCAAAATTCATCAAAATAAACAAAGGTTCTCTCTTTTTTCACAACGCATTGTGAATACAGTATAAATTTTTTTTAAACAATTACTTCTAATACGCAGTGCTATGCATACAAATAAAAAGAACACTGCCGCTGTAATTTCACTATCTTGAAAGAAAGGAGTCCTCTCATGTTTGTCATCAAATGCAAATCGTTTTTGCTTTGTATTCTCATACCGGTCGCCGTTGGTCTACTTGCGGGTCTGCTCACCATGTCTGATTTCGGCATTTACAAAACGCTGCAACTGCCACCCGGCGCACCGCCCTCATGGGCATTTCCCGTTGTTTGGACACTGCTGTATATCCTCATGGGCATTGCCTCCTACGGCGTATTCTCTGCTAAAGAGGGCAATATTACCGGCGCTTTTTGGGTCTATGCCCTGCAATTGGCCCTGAATTTTTTCTGGCCTATTCTATTTTTCAAAACACAGTTGTATTTGCTGTCGTTTTTCTGGCTTTTGCTGCTGATTGCTGCAATTTTACTCACCACTAAGCTGTTTTATCGTATCAATAAACTCAGCGCCTACCTTATGATACCCTATTTACTGTGGTGTCTGTATGCCTCTTATTTAAATCTTGGCGTAATCATTCTGAATTAACTTTGCAAAAAGACCTCATACGAACAGTATCGGTCTTTTTTTATGCAAATAAACCTATAAATACTGTAAAATTTGCGCATACGCCTGTTTTAACTGCACATATGGCATTCTGCAATTTGCCGGACTGGTAGAAGGTAAGCTTATCGCTTGTATTCCCGTTTTCGGCAGACAATAGGTTTTATAAAACGCAGCAGCCTTCATTCCAGTAGTAAAAACAGCGGTAATGGCAGCATGGTCTAAAATCCTGCTCAAATCATTGGCCACGGGTTTGCGAATACTGCTGTCATCGGCGCCGGTAATGACGCAGGAGGCAAGCACATCCCATAGCGCAATGCCGTGCACAAGCAAAAGCTGTTTTTTCTCTTCATTGGTTTGGGGTAATGTACCGCCCAACAACTCTGCCAACACCGGCCAAAAACGGTTGCGCCGGTGACCGTAGAAAAAACCGGCCTCCCGAGACTTTGGCGAAGGAAAGCTTCCCAACAGCAACACCTTGGAATGCACGTTGAAGACCGGCTCTATCTCATGCAGCAAATATTCCGGCTCCATTCACACCACCTTCTTCCTAATTTTTTATAAATTGTGTTATTGTTATTTTACTATTTTTCAACAATATTTTCAATAAAAAAGAAAGTCACTTCCAAAGGTATACTGTTTTTGTGCAAATCTACCCTTAGCGTAATGAGAAAAAATCGTCAAAAAGTACCGGAGAAATCATTGCACCGCACGGGAAAATATGATAAATTGTTAAGTAAGCAATGATAAAAATTTAAGCTTAGAAAAGGAATGTGAAATCGCTATGGCAAAGAACATAAAAGATACCACACATTTGTTGGTATACGGCCACGAGGGCTGGTTGGAGGAATACCCCTCTCATTACCATTTGGGTGACCCGATTATGGTAAAAATGCAGTGGGGACATAATTTAAATGTAGACGGTCTGCCAAACCCGGACTACCTGAAACACTGTATTTATGCTCCGGACGGCACTTGTACCCCGGCACGCGCAGAGGCCAGCGGAGACCTTTGGTACGACATTACCGCCGACACCAATCAGGAAGGTTTCCACATGCTGGTAACCGGCTATGACGAATGCTGGGCACAATACCCTAACGAGGAATATAAATTGGGCACGCGCGCGCAATTCCCTGATGCCATTGAGGTTCGCGACTACTGCCAATACGCCACCACCTGTGTTTCGGTGGGGCACCACCACGATACACAAATTGCCCCGCTAAAGGGATTGGAAATGTATCTGTTGCCTGTTTCCGAACCCAATTATGTAGTGGGACACGCATTAAAATTACAGCTTATGCTTTGGGAAAAACCAGCCAACAAACATATCGGCACCTTAGTATATCAATCGGAAAACGGCTTAATCGAAACCGAACTGACCTCCGATGAAAACGGTATATTCACCGTTACACCTGACAAAACCGGCACTTATTGCCTGATTGTGCGCCATGTGACTGATGACAAAAAAGAAAATTGCTACGAGGGCAGAAATTTCACGATTACCCATTGCTTCCAAGTTGGCGAGCACGGACATCACCATCACCACTAAAACAAAAACCTCCCCATTTAGGGGAGGTTTTCCAATTATTCAAGGATTTGCATTTGTGACCGGAATAAATTTGTAGCTTAAATAGCAATTGCTCCA
>CAKSHJ010000013.1 GCA_934457095.1 uncultured Eubacteriales bacterium | reverse complement strand
GCCGCCATAGCATTCGCTACACTCCTGAAAAAGCATATGAGTTAACATTCGGACCACTATATATAAGGGCAGCGCAGACAAATCTCTCCTGCGCTGTTCTTTTTTACGCAAAAAAATAAGCGGCACAGATAACCCGCACCGCATTTATCATAAACTTGAATCAGTGTCCCAAATAACTCAGAGAAAACCACGGGAAGGTATGAGGCACACAGCTTCCGACGATAACAAACGCCAGCGAGCAGGCGGTAACCAGCCCGCAGAGAACAAGAGCTATGGTAGAGGAACCTTGCAAATCCTTGGTATCGTAGTCATTTCTGGCAATAGCGGCCAAACACATACCGACCGGAGCGACGCCAAAAGCAACAACAGTACCCCAGCCGATCCAGCAAACAGCGGCAGAAGCGGCAGCCAGCAGAAAAGCGGCAATGACCAGCCAAAGCCTGTTCAAAAAGCGTTTAGCAAGGAACACCAAGCCATACAGCAGCATACCGAACACAACGCCATAGGCAAGATTCTCGGTAGCGACAATCACAATAGCGGTCACGAACATCACAACGGTATCCTGAATGGGAAAGCGGTGCAATTGATAGAGAGTGGGCCATTTCGCGGTGCCAAAGCAAACGGTAAACATAACGGCAATCAAAGCGGCCAACGGAATCAGCTCCATAAACCAACCGAGACTAAACAGCAAAACGGCCATAAACACGCCGATCAAAAAAGTAGAAAGCCGCCCCTTACCGCCGGATTTCTGGTTGGTAATGGCCATAGCGATCATACCGCAGCCGGGCGCAGCGCCCAAAATACTGCACGCAATATTACCAATACCAAGCCCAATACATTCGCGGTTATTGCGACTAACCACCTCACCGCTTTCCTCCAGCAGCCTTGCGGTCAAAAGAGACTCTGCAACAGCAACCAGAGCAATGGAAAACGCAGTCGGCAAAATCGCGGTAAGGCAATCAAGAGTAAACACGGAAGAAATATTGGTAAACAGCTGCCCAAAATGCTCAAAGCTAAACGCCACAGAGCCCATATCGCCAACCTTCTCAACGCCGCTGCCAAAAATGAGGGTATAAGCCGTAATTAGAATAATAGCAACCAAGGAGGACGGCACTTTTCTCAGGAAAAACACGCGTTTTTTCAGCAAAGGAAAAGCATAAATAATGGCAACGCCCACCGCAATCAAAATATAAGTCTCCCAACTTTTGCCAAGGCACAACTTTACCTGGGAAATAAAAATCACCGTAGCAAAGCCGTTGACAAAGCCATTCATCACCGAGGTCGGTATGTACTTAACGAGGCTGCCAAAGCGGCAAATGCCCAAAAGCACCATAATCACGCCGGCCAAAAAAACGGCCGCAAAAATATATTCGGGGTGTCCGTTATTAAAATACTGCGCAATCAGCCCGCTAAGCACCAAAGCGGTAGAGCCCGCCCCGGCAGAGACCAACCCGGGGCAGCCGCCCAAAAAGGAAGTGATCACGGTCAAAAAAATACAGGTAAACAGCCCCATATAAGGCGGCAGCCCCACCACGATCATAAAACCGATTACCTCCGGAATCAGCGCAAAAGTAGTCACCAAAGAGCCCCACAAATCGCCCACGGGATTCCCAAACCACTCGCGGCGTTCCCGAAGCAAACGCTCACCAAACCGCATAAAAAAACGACTCCTCTCTGCATTTAGAACTTTACAAAAATATGATAATACAAATCGGCAAATTTTTCAATAAGCAGTTGCTTTTACGGCAAAGAAAGAGTATGATAAATGCGTACCAAACGGTACGGTCAGTCGCAAACTCCTGACCTAAAAAAACACTACGGAGGAACAAAATCTTGAACACAACAACAAGCAAAGGAGTACGATACCTCGTACAAGCGGGCGTAATAGCAGCAATTTACGCAGCTCTAACGCTGCTTGCGTCATCGCTGAACCTGGCATACGGGCCGGTGCAATTCCGCATTTCAGAATTTCTAACGGTCCTGCCAATGTTCACCCCGGCGGCAATACCGGGCCTTACCATCGGGTGTTTTCTGGCAAATTTAGCCAGCCCCTTCGGCGCAGCAGACTGGATTTTCGGCACACTTGCAACCTTATCAGCAGCAATTCTTTCCTACCTTTGCCGCAAAATTGCAGTAAAAGGCGTCGCAATTCTGGTGCCGCTGTGGCCGGTGGTATCAAACGCCTTAATCATCGGAGTAGAATTAGCCTGCTTCAGCGACGCAGGCTTTGGCTTTGCGCATTTCCACTGGGCGGCATTCGGCTACAACGCGCTAACAGTCGGCGCAGGCGAGCTGATCATATGCTACGCATTGGGGCTGCCGTTCGCAGTTTTTCTACAAAAAACAAACTTAGCCAAAAAAATCTTTTAGAAAAAAAGCACAGGGAGGTAGAAACGCGAACATGAAAGAAACACTGCCGCTGAGCAAACGCATCAAGAACATCGCGCCGGTCCGACTGATTGTCATCAGTTTTGCGCTGGTCATATTGATCGGCGCCGGGGTATTAACGCTGCCAATTTGCGCCAGAAACGGAGAAATGACGCATTTTTGGGACGCATTATTCACCTCGACCTCAGCGACCTGCGTCACAGGACTAACGGTAGTAGACACCTGGACGCATTTCAACGGCTTCGGGCAAGCGGTGATTCTATTTTTAATCCAGGTAGGCGGTTTAGGAGTTGTCACCTTCACCACCGGATTTACGGTATTATTCCGGCGCAAACTGGGGCTGAAAGACATGCTGCTTGCCTCCGAGAACACCAGCGGCAGCGGCAGCGGACTGGCGATACCGCAGCTGCTGAAAACGATATTACTGTTCACGCTGACCGCAGAATTGATTGGCGCATTGCTGCTGATGATACGTTTCGTGCCGCAATTTGGCGGGTATGGAATATGGGTTTCGGTTTTTCTGGCGGTAGCGGGCTACTGCAACGCAGGGTTTGACATATTAGGCTTTCAGGCACCCGGGAGCAGTCTTTCGGCGTACGCCGGGGATCCCTTGGTTTTGCTGACGCTGGCGTTGTTGATTATCGCGGGCGGATTGGGATTTATTGTCATCAGCGACATTTATTTCAAAAAGCTGTATCCGCAATTGCAGCGCCTGTACCGAAGAGGAAAATTAAGGGAAAAAAGGAAAAAAGCGGGATTAAATTTTCACACCCAAGTCGTATTAGTCACCACAGGAGTCCTGCTGGCCATTGGCATGAGCGTATTTTTGCTGTGCGAATGGAACCACAGCATGAAAAACTTAAACTGGGCAGAAAAGCTCAACGCAGCATTTTTCCAGTCAGCGTCGGTACGCACGGCGGGCTTCACCACGGTAAACATGGCGGAACAACACAGCATGACCAAGGTATTCACCATGCTGCTCATGTTCATAGGCGCCTCACCGGCCTCAACGGGCGGCGGCATAAAAACCACAACTTTGGTAGTACTCATAGCAACGGTATTCAGCGTCATGCGGGGCAGCGAGGACACCGTATTCCTGCGCAGAATGATAGACAAAGCAACGGTATACCGAGCGCTTGCCATCGTATTATGCGGCATGGTGCTTGTGGCAATTCCCGCCATAATCATAGAGGTGACCAACGCGCACGTAGGCTTTTTAACGGCCATGTTCGAGTCGGTGTCGGCCTTCAGCACCACGGGCATCACCATAGGAACGACCTCTACGTTAAACATTGGCTCAAAGCTGGTGTTGGTGCTGACCATGTTTGCCGGGCGAGTAGGCCCGGTTTCTCTGGCGCTTGCCATTGTCATTCGCAGGGGCAGGCATTCCAGCTCCATTTTGCCTCAGGGAAGAATTATTGTTGGTTGAAAAAAAGCCCCTGCAACGTGGTTGTGGGGCTTTTTCTATTCGGGCTATTTGGGAACGAATGTTTCACGTGAAACATTCGTTCTTTTTTGGGGGTATATTTACCTAGAAAAAAAGCCGCGTCTTGCGGTTCTGTCACGCCTGCATTTCCAGCAGTAAAGAGCCGATACGGTTGTCTTTCATTTTCTCTACCGTAAACAACAGGTTCTCAAATGCAATCACGGGGCGCTCGCCCTCAAAGGGCAAATGCCCCAGCAGCATTACCACAAAACCGCCAATCGTATCCTGCTCTTGGCTTGGCAGCGCAAGCCCCAGCGCGTCGTTTACCGTTTCAATCGCCGTAACGCCCTGAATGCGGTAGGTCGTATCGCTCAGCTTTTCAATTTCTTGCTCTTCTGCGTCGTATTCGTCCTGCATATTCCCTACAATCGCTTCTAAGAGGTCCTCCATGGTAACAATGCCGGCGGTGCCGCCGTATTCGTCTATGACCACCGCGATTTGCATTTTTCGTTCGGTAAGTTCGGTGAATAATTGGCTGCATTGCATGCTTTCCGGTATGAAATACGGTGTGCGCATCATCTCGGTTACCGGGGTTGCGTTGTTCATGTGTTTGCCCACATAACGCAGCAGGTCTTTTACATAGACTACGCCGATGATGTTGTCCAGGTCCTCGTGGTAGACCGGGATGCGCGAATACCCTTTTTGTTGCGCCAGTTGCGCGGTTTCATATAAGGTGGCGGTGTCCTCTACCGCAAGGAGGTCGGTTCGGTGCGTGGCGATGTCGTAGGCGGTGGTGTCGTTGAATTCAAATACTTTTGAGATGAGCGTTTTTTCGTTTTTTAAAATGGCGCCTGTTTGTTCACCGCGGTTGACCATGGTTAGAATGCGTTCTTCGGTAACGTCTTGTTTGCGGGCGTTTGGCAAGACGCCTGCAACACGGCAGAGTTGTATTGTTGCGGCGTGCAGCACCCATGTGATGGGGAAGAGCAGCACGTAAATGCCGTGGTAAGCGCCGCAGATTTGACTGGCAATGCGGTCGGCGCGGAAGATGCCGATGCGGCGCGGGACTAAAATGCCGAAAAAGAGGTAAAATGGAAAGAGCAGCGCAAAAATGATGACCACGGAAAGTGCGCTGAGGAGAAAGGGCGGCAGCGGGGCGGCGTTTTGCAGCAGCTTGATGAGGTGTGGAGAGAAGGCTTGGTAGGTTACTGCGTAGATGGAAAATGCCAGCGCCACGCTTAGGCTTAGATGCATGGTGGTTATGCGCGGTTCACTTATCATTTTTAAGATGCGCAGAGAGCGTTTGTTGCGGTTTTCTGCCATTTTGCGCAGAATGATGGTGTCTGCGTTGAAGATTGCGCTTTGACTTAATACTAAAAATGCTTGCATGAGCGTGAGCATAAATAGCGTGAACACGATTAGCATGACCGGCATGCCGGATTCTGGTTCCATAATGATCCACCTTTTTTCAACAATATATTTTGCTTCTTGGGTTAACATTATGGTACACTATTTTTAGCAAAATTGCAAAGAGTTTGGCGTATAAATTTTCTTTTCTCTGTGAATACTTGAAAATTTCTCTGTTTTTTAGAAAATTTGCACATTTTACTTTACTTTTGTTCAGGAAAATGATAGAATTTGTGGTATGTATAGGTTGATACCCTATCGTTATTTATAGGTTCAAATACCATTTCAATTTCACCAATCCTTTTAAGGAGGAAAGAATCCATGTCAAGAAAAATGAAAACTATGGACGGAAACAGCGCCGCTGCGCATGTTTCTTATGCTTTTACCGAGGTTGCCGCCATTTATCCCATTACGCCTTCCTCCGTTATGGCGGATGAGTCCGATAAATTTGCCGCTGCCGGCAGAAAGAATATTTTCGGCAGAGAGGTGCAGGTGACCGAGATGCAGTCTGAGGGCGGCGCGGCCGGCGCGGTGCACGGTTCGCTGTCTGCCGGTGCGCTGACTACGACTTATACTGCTTCTCAGGGCTTGTTGCTGATGATTCCCAATATGTATAAAATGGCCGGTGAGCTTTTGCCAAGCGTCATTCATGTTTCGGCAAGAACGATTGCCGGGCATGCGCTCTCGATTTTTGGCGACCATTCCGATATTTATTCCTGCCGCCAGACCGGGTATGCCATGCTTTGCTCGAATAACCCGCAGGAGGTTATGGATTTGGGCGCGGTGGCTCATTTGTGCGCCATTAAAGGCCGGGTGCCGTTTTTGCATTTTTTTGACGGCTTCCGGACTTCGCATGAGATTCAGAAGATTCATGTTTGGGATTACGAGGATTTGGACCAGATGCTTGACCATGACGCGGTGGACGCGTTCCGTCGCCGCGCGCTCAATCCCGAACACCCTGTATTGCACGGCGGCGCCGAGAATGGCGATGTGTTCTTCCAGAACCGCGAGGCCTGCAATACTTATTATGACGCGGTGCCCGCGATTGTTGTGGATTATATGAATGAGGTGAATAAGCGCTGCGGAACCGATTATAAACCGTTTCATTATTACGGCGCGCCTGATGCCGATAAGGTCATAATTGCGATGGGCTCCGTTTGCGATACCGCCGAGGAGGTAATCGATTACCTGACTGCCGCCGGCGAGAAAGTCGGTTTGATTAAGGTGCGTTTGTACCGCCCCTTTGTGGCTGACTATTTGCTGGACGTTTTGCCCGATACGGTCAAAACCATCTCCGTTTTGGACAGAACCAAGGAGCCGGGTTCGGTTGGCGAGCCGCTGTATTTGGATGTGGTGGCTGCTCTTAAGGGCACCCGCTTTGAGACCGTTCCCGTTTTTTCCGGTCGTTATGGTTTGGCCTCGAAGGATACCGACCCCAGTTGTGTGATTGCGGTTTATCGCAATATGCAGGAAAAGCAACCCAAAAAACGCTTTACCGTCGGTATCAACGACGATGTAACCCATTTGTCCCTTCCGCTGACCGAGAACCCCAATACCACGCCGCAGGGGATTCATTCTTGTAAGTTTTGGGGCTTGGGCGCCGACGGTACGGTGGGCGCTAATAAAAATTCCATTAAAATTATTGGCGATAAAACCGATATGTACGCGCAGGGCTATTTTGCTTATGATTCTAAAAAGTCCGGCGGTGTGACGATTTCTCATTTGCGCTTTGGCGATAAGCCGATTAAAAGCTCTTATTATGTAAGTAAGGCCGATTTTGTGGCTTGCCATAACCCTTCGTATGTACATAAATACGATATGGTGCAGGATTTGAAAAAGGGCGGCAGCTTTTTGCTTAACTGCGGCTGGAATGCCGAGGAGTTGGGCCGGAGGCTTCCTGCTAAGGTGAAACGCTATTTGGCGGAAAATGAAATTAAACTGTATACCATAGACGGCATTAAAATTGGTAAGGAAATTGGGTTGGGCGGCAGGATCAATACCATTTTGCAGGCCGCTTTCTTCCGTATTGCCAAGATTATTCCCATTGAAAAAGCCGTGGAATATATGAAGGACGCTGCGACCAAGTCTTACAGCAAAAAGGGCGAAAAGGTGGTTGCGATGAACCATGCCGCGATTGACCGCGGTGTGACCGACGCCGTTCAGGTGCAGATTCCCAAGGAGTGGAGGGATGCCGTTGATGATGCTGAGCAGTCGGCCGATTTGCAGGGCAGAAAAGAAGTGGTTGACTTTGTGCGCAATATTTTAGAGCCGGTGAATGCGCAGAAGGGCGATACCTTGCCGGTTTCTGCCTTTATGGGGATGGCCGACGGCACCATGCCGCAGGGTACCGCTGCTTATGAGAAACGCGGGATTGCCGTGGATGTGCCCGAATGGTTGCCCGAAAATTGTATTCAGTGTAATTTTTGCTCTTATGTGTGTCCGCATTCGGTGATTCGCCCCATACCAATGACCGACGGGGAATTAAAGGCAGCTCCTGAGGCGACCAGAAGCGTGGAGATGACCGGTATGCCCGACCTCAAATTTGTGATGACCGTTTCTACGCTTGATTGTACCGGCTGCGGTTGTTGTGCGCAGGTTTGCCCGGGTAAAAAAGGGGAGAAGGCGCTGGTGATGCAGCCCATTGATTCTCAGATGCCTTTTCAGGCGGTTTATGATTACGGCCAGACCATTGACGAGAAGCCCGAAGTGCTTGAGAAATTCAAGCCTTCTACCGTGAAGGGCAGCCAGTTTAAACAGCCGCTGCTGGAGTTTTCCGGCGCTTGCGCGGGTTGTGGTGAGACTCCTTATGCCAAGTTGGTTACGCAATTGTACGGCGATAGGCTGATGATTGCAAACGCTACCGGGTGTTCCTCGATTTGGGCCGGCTCGATGCCTTCTACTCCTTATACCGTTAATAAACAGGGCAGGGGCCCCGCTTGGGCCAATTCTCTGTTTGAGGATAATGCCGAGTTTGGTTTGGGGATGAATTTGGCGCAGCGCGCTTTGCGGGATAGATTGAAAGAATATGTTCAGAATATTTACGAAAGCGATGTTTCTGCGCAGACCAAAGCCGCTTGTGAGGCTTACCTTGCAAGTTTTGATGACAGTCAGGCCAATTTTGACGCTACGCAGACCTTGATTGGCGAGTTGGAGGTTTTGCAGAATTGCGATTGCCAAGCCGGCAAGCTTGCTAAAAAAGCCCTTGTGGATCAGGATTTTCTGGCAAAGAAATCCATTTGGTTGTTTGGCGGCGACGGTTGGGCTTATGATATTGGTTTTGGCGGATTGGACCATGCCATTGCTACCGGAGAGAATATTAATATTTTGGTGTTTGATACCGAGGTGTATTCCAATACCGGCGGGCAGGCCTCGAAGGCTTCTCCCATTGGCTCGATTGCTCAGTTTGCCGCTACCGGTAAGGCTACCAATAAAAAAGACCTTGCCGCGATTGCTATGAGTTATGGCAATGTGTATGTGGCCAGCATTGCTATGGGCGCCGATTATAACCAGACCATTAAGGCGATTCGTGAGGCCGAGAGCTATCAGGGGCCGTCTGTGATTATTGCGTATTCTCCGTGTATCAGTCATGGAATCAGAAATGGAATGAGTACCGTGCAGGCCGTTGAGAAAAGCGCTGTTGCTGCCGGCTATTGGAGCTTGTTCCGCTATGACCCGCGTTTGAAGGCTGAGGGCAAAAATCCGTTTGTGCTCGATAGCAAGGCGCCGTCTGCCAGTTATCGTGATTTCCTCATGAGCGAGGTGCGCTACAGCGCGTTGACCCGCTCCTTCCCGCAGCGTGCCGAAATGCTGTTTACCGAGGCCGAGCAATTTGCGATGGAACGTTACCAACAACTCCTCAAATTGGCTCAGGGTTAAGAAAAAACTCCCTTGTAAAAGGGAGTTTTTTTATGTGATATGCTGTTTATATTGCCGGAGTGTTTTTTTTGCTGTGCTTCCGTTTTTCCCAGATGTTTGCGTGTTCAATCATGAGTAAAATGCCTACGATGAACGCGCCGGTCAGCAGGTAGAGCACTCTTGCCGGCCATGCGGCGGCGCTTTCTAAACCGATGGCGCGCGCGCTGCCCAATGCGCTGATGACAACGAAGATTTGCTGGAATTGGTATTTTGTGATGTAGGTGTAGAAATACCCCGTAATTAGCAGCCCTAGATTGAGGTATTCTGCCGGGATTGTAAAGTCGAATATTGCGATGTAAAGCAGGCCGCCGATGATGGTGGCAAAGACGCGGTAGACCGTGCGGTGCGCTGTTTCGGTTGGTTTTAGCTGCGTTAAGGAGAATACCGGCAGGCTTAGCCACATGGTGCGCGCCGAACCAATCATGTCTCCGATGAACATTGCGATGGTCATGCCGATTGCCATGCGCAGGAAAAACCGGTTTTTTTCGGACGAAAATGCGCTGAGCGTGTTGCGCGCCGCTTGCCATATGCCCGTTGGCGGACAGGGCTTTTTGCGGTGCAATGGGTAATATACGGCTGCGATTAGGGCGCCGCCTGCTGCTAAACTTGCCATGCGCAGGCCGAATTCGACGCCTTGTACCGGCGTGCTTTGGCAGAAAATGTAGCAGAGTAAAAATGGGATGAAAGAACGGTATTCTGCGCGTTGCCCGCCCAAAAGCATGATGGCGTATACCGTGATGAAGTTGACCGCTAGGCCCAGCCATGGACTGATGGCCGCAATAAATGCTGCCGTTCCGCTCCAGATGAAAAGCCCGAAAATGACAAATGGCGCTTGTTTGTGTTTGACGCCGATGTCCAGTTTTAGGAACATGAGCAGACCTGTGACGATGCTGACCCCTATATAAAGTGCGTTTTGGCCGAACAGGGCGCTAAAGCCCACGATGAAGGCGATGATGAATGCGTAGAGCAGGGTTTTGGTGCCGATCAGTTTTAGAATTTTGATGGGGCGGCTTGCGGGTTTTTTGGGAGGCTTTGCTTTGCGTGTGGCGTTGTTTTCTAGGTGTAAGGCTTCGATTTCTACCGGTTCCATGGTGTTTAGACTTCCTTTCTGCATGTATGGCACTTGTTTTGGGAAATAGTGTAATGCTACCATAGTTTGAGGCGGAAGTTGTGAACAAATTTTGAACCTTTTTTGTAAGGCTATTCTGCCTTTTTTTTGCACCGTGCGCGTATTTTTTGTATGAGCGCATACAGTCGGTCCATTAGGCGGAATTTTGCGCAGAGGCTTACCAGAACGACTACCGCGACACCTATCAATACGAATAAGATGCGCAGTTCAAACGCTACGTCTGCTTCTAAGAATACCATGGCTCCGCTTAGAGAGCTTAGCGTGACGAAAATTTGCTGTATCCAATAGGTGCGCAAAAAGAGGTAGATATACCCCGTGACTAACAATACGACCGGGTCCCATGCGTTGGGGATGACCCACTCGAACAGCACAAAAAATAGTACCCCGCCGATGATGGTGCCCAGAATACGGTATAAAATTTTTTTTCGGCTTTCTCCTACAAACGGCTGGACCAGGGAAAGGACGGTGAAGGAAATCCACGCCGGTTTTAGGACATGGAGGAGGTCGCCGATTAACATGGCAAGCGTTAAACCTGCTGTTAGTCTGACGAAAAATTTTGTGCGCAGGGAACAAAAATGCGTTTCTTTGAAAATATCGCTAATGTTGCGTTTTCTGCTTACCTTGCGGTGGCGGAGGTAATATACAATTGCAACAAGTAATCCTCCGCCGGCAATGCCTATCATGCGCAGGCCGTAGTCGATGCCGTAAACGGGTGTGCTTTGCGCGAATAAGTAGCATGAAAGTACCGGGTAATATGCTTTTGCCAGGGGTTGGTGGCTCGTTAGGGTCAATATGATGTAGATGGAGGTGAAATTCACCAAAACGCCTATGGCCGGGTGCAGCGCTGCTAAGAAGGTTGCTCCGCCGGTGAGCACAAACACCCCGAATACCACAAGTGCTCCTTGGATGGGGCGGATGCCGATTTCGGTACGGTAAAAACTGACGATTGCAAGCGCGATGGTCAGGCCGATCAGGCCGTTGCTCTTGCCGAGAAAATAGCTGTATAGCTCTACAAAGCCGAATAAAAATGCGATTAACAGCAGGTTGATAACCGCGCGCTTGAAAAAGCCTTTGTTGTTGTTTCCGGTTGGAATTGCCGCGGGAGACATGGACTGTGCTGCTCCGCCCAGTCCGTCAAAAGAGAATTCCACGTTGCTCACGAACTTTCTGTTGTATTTTTTCTGTATAGGTATATCATACGCCAAAGTGGAGGGGGATATGTGAATAATTTGTGACTGGGGCGTAAAATTAACTAAATAAATATTTTATTTTGTGTGAAAGTTGCATAATTGTTGTGGTGGCCGGTGGAAATTGCAAAATGTTTTGAAAGAAATGTTTGCAAATTTTTGCGCGGTGTGCTATAATACCAAAAAGAAACCCCTTTTCACGGATTTGGGATTAAGCCGCGTTGCGGTGTTCACCAAGCCTTTTTCTGTGTTCAGCGGGTCAAAATTGAAAAGGTGGAACGAATTTTATGTTATTGAAAGAAGAAAAAAGCAAAGTGATTGCGGAGTATGCTACGCATGAGGGCGATACCGGCTCTCCTGAGGTGCAGATTGCGATTCTTACTAAGAGAATCAACGATTTGACCGAGCATTTGAAAACTCATAAGAAGGACCATCATTCCCGGCGCGGATTGCTTAAAATGGTTGGTCAGAGAAGAAATTTGCTTAACTATGTTATGAAAAAAGATATTGAACGGTATCGTTCTATTATTGCAAGACTTGGTATTCGCAAATAAGTATGCCAAAAGGCAACCGTTTTTCTGCGGTTGCTTTTTTTATTTTGCTCTGACGGCGGGTATTGACTATTTTTATAAATATGGTATGATGGATTTGATAGAATCGGTGAGGAAATGGGGGCGGCATATGCGCTATTTTAATTGGAAAACTGCGATTGTGAGCGTGGTTATTTTTGTGCTGCCGATGCTTTTTTACCCCGTTATGGGTACCATGGCAAACGGTATTACCACTTATTCTTATGGCTTTCCCTCTACGTGGCTTACCGTGCAGTTGGAAACTCCCGGTGGGCGGCTGTTCGGGTTTGAGCTGTTCGGCGCGGATATTGTGCAGACCAATGTTAGCGTTTTGACCGCCGTGTTGGACTTGTTGGTTATTTATTTTGTGGTTACGGCGTTTGTTCGCGTCTTTTGGATCAACCATTTTTCTATAAAGCTTGCAAATCGACGCGCAAATCGCCGTATGGCTCAGGGCGCAGTGTTGGAGCATACGGTTGTGATGACTCGGGTTTCTTCTGAAGAGGGCGATGCTGCCAAACCCCAAGGCCGCGAAATTGCAGAGACGGAACCAGACCGGACCGCTTAAATGCCTTGGATATGCACCAGATGCGCGATGCCGGGAATGCTTTCTCCTTGTTGCGATGAGGTTGGTGACATGAGCGCTCCCGTTGCGACAAACAGCATGTTTTTTACGGTTCCGCTTTTGACGTCGTTTAGTAGTTTTGAGCAAAGGACGCATGCTGAACAGCCGCACCCTGAACCGCCTGCGTGTACGTCTTGTTTTTGGCGGTAAAATAACAGCTTGCCGCAGTCGTTGTGTACGGGGCTGATGTCTACGCCCTCGTTTTGGGTCAGTTTTAGCAGTAAATCGCTGCCGACAAACCCTAAGTCTCCTGTGATGATGCTGTCGTAATCGTTCGGCTTGGTGTTGGTGTCGTCTAAAAAGTCTAAAATCGTCTGTGCTGCGGCAGGCGCCATGGCGGCTCCCATGTTGTTGGCGTCTTTGATGCCAAGGTCGGTGATTTTTCCGATGCAGATTTGCGTGACTACCGGTGTTTTCTCCAAGGAGGTGCTTTCTTTGGAGCTTTCTGTTTTTACCGGCGTTGTTTGCGGCATGACGATGGCTGCGCCCGATGCTGTCGCGGTCCATTGCGCTGTGGGCGGACGTTGACCGCCGTATTCCAGCGGCAGGCGGAATTGGCGCTCGGCAGAGCAGAAATGTGAAGAGGTGACCGCCGCTGCAATGCGCGCAGCTTTGGATTCTACCATGAGCGACGCCATGCAAAGCGTTTGCGCCATGGTGGAGCATGCGCCGTATTGACCCAGAAAAGGAATGTTCAGGCTGCGCAGGCCGAAGGTGGAGGAAATACACTGGTTGAGTAGGTCGCCCGCAAAAACAACGTCGATTTCACCGGATTGCAGACACACCTTTTGCATGGCAATCTCCAATGCTTCTTTTTGCAGGCGGCTTTCGGCCTTTTCCCAGCTGCTTTCTCCCAACAGGGTGTCCTGATAGCTGCGGTCAAAGCCGCTTCCTAAGGGCCCTTCCTTTTCTTTTTTGCCCACGACTGCCGCGTATCCTGCGATTTTTGGCGCGCTGTCTAAACAAATGGTGTATCTGCCAACTCGTTTCATGGTGTGATTCTCCTTTTTTTGCCGGTGTTTTGCTAATATCATACCCGCATTTTGTTTTGCTATACGGCTTTTGCAAAAGAAAAAAGCAGCTAAATTCCGCTGCTCTTTTTTGTTTAAAACAGGGCGATGACAGAAAGGATCAGCCCGTAGATGGTGGCTGCTAAAATGCCATATACCAGTACCGGGCCTGCGATTACGAACATTTTTGCGCTTAGACCCAGAATATAGCCCTCGCTTTTGAATTCCATGGCGGGCGATACTACTGAATTGGAAAATCCTGTGATTGGCACCAGCGTGCCTGCTCCTGCGATTTTTGCGATGTTGTCGTAAACCTTAAACGCCGTTAGAAGCGCCGCGATGCCAATTAGTGTAATCGAAACCGCCGCGCGGGCATTTTTTTCGTCCAGACCCAGCATTAGATAGCCCTCTAAAATTCCTTGCCCAATCGTGCAAATCGCTCCGCCGAATAAAAATGCCATGACCGCATTTTTGACAAATGTGCTGGGCGGAGAAAGCTGTTTTGTCAATTTGCCGTAGGCTTCTTTTGTCATTTTCATCGGTAAAACCTCCTTTTTTGCAAGTTAGTGTTCCAAAAACACACGGCGTTATGCTCGGTTGCAAAAAAGAAAAAACAGGCAATTTGCCTGTTGATTTTAATCGGTTTTTACCTTGTAGGTATTGCCGTTGCTTTCTATTAAAATCGTTCCGTTTCGGTCGGTGCGGTAGACCGTGATGTTATTTTTCTTCAGTCGGTTCAGGATCTCTGCGTGCGGGTGGCCGTAATCGTTGTCTTTTCCGCAGGAAATTACGGCGGTTTGCGGTGCTGTTGCGTTTAAAAATTTTGCAGAGCTGGACGTGGCGCTGCCGTGATGTCCGATTTTCAGTACTTCGCAGGTCAGGTCGTAGCCCGCCGAGAGCATTTCGTTTTCGCTTTCTTTTTCGGCGTCGCCGGTGAATAAAAAGCGGGTTTTGCCGTATGTTAATTTTGTTACTACCGAATAATTGTTCAGGTTTTTATAGTCGCTGTTGTTTGGCGCTATGATTTCCAGCTTGGCTTGTTCGGTTTGCAAAATGGTGGTGCCCGGTTTTGCCCGGTTGATACGCATGTTTTTGGCGCTGATGGCTTGCAGCAACTTGGTGTAGGTGGCGGTGGTGGGTACTTGGTCGTCTGCGATTTCCGGCATGTAGATTTCTCCGATTGCAAAGCTTTGGACCACCTGCTCCATGCCGCCGATGTGGTCGGCGTGCGGGTGCGTTGCGATTAGAATGTCAATTTTCTGCACGCCCAGCCGTTTTAAATTTGCAATCAGAGCGTCGCTTCCTGCTTTTGTTCCGGCGTCAATCAGCACGGTTTCTCCTGTTGGCAGGCGCATGAGCTCGCAGTCTCCTTGGCCGACGTCTAAATAGTAAACTTGGGCTTGCTCGGGAGGGGTCGTTGTTTGCTGTAAAGCGCCGAAGTCGGCAAGGCTGCACCCCACTAATGCGGCAGCGCAGAATATGGTGAGTAAAATTGCGGTGATAAACAGGCGTGGTTTTTTCATGATAGCGTTCCTTTGTTTTTGTGGAATATTCCTCTCTATTGTAGCATAGGAAAAATTGCGTTGCAATTGTATTTGTGCTACAATAGGTAACGATTATATAAAAAGGAGCTTGGATATGCAGGCTGATGCACAGTCTTTACGGTTGGAGTTGGGTACGGTGGAGGATTTGCCCGTTATTTACCGCTGTTTGCAGCAGCAGTTTCCTCCTGATGAGTTTTATTGTTATGAGCGGATGCAGCAAATGCTCAATCATAATCAATATAAAATTTTGCTTTATAAGCAGGGGGAGCAATTGGTGGGCTATGCTACTGTGTGTAGTATGGCTGATTGCCAAACCCTGTGGCTGGATCTGCTTGCGGTTTTGCCGCAGTACCAAAGCGCGGGCTTTGGCGGGAAGCTGTTTGAGGCTATTTATCAGAAATATTGCGGACCGTTCCGCGGTATGCTGCTTTGCGCCGAACGCGTGGATTCTAAGGACCCTGAATATGCCCGGCAGCAGCAAAGACGGCTTCGATTTTATGAAAAACACGGCGCTTACCGGCTGAAAACCGATTTTTTGTTGCCCGTTCCAAGCGGCGGTTTGCCGATGTATTTGTATTATAAGCCGCATAAGGGGATTTTGCGGCTTTCTCGCGGGGAGCAGGTGGCGATGCTTACTGAAATGTTCGATTATTGTTATTCGCATATGAAGCATGCGCCGCAATTGCTGCACGATTTTAACCCTACCATAACGGATGAGGTTTTTCTGGAGGCGAAAGGAGGGCAAACATGTTAGACGCGTTTTGGAGCCGGCTTAAAAGCGGCACGGATATTCGGGGTGTTGCGGATGCGGGCGCCGGGAATACCGTTAATTTGACCGACGATACCGTGAGACGGATTGGGGCGGGCTTTGCTTTGTGGTTGGCGCATGCTGCCAATGTGCCGTGCGGCCAACTGACGGTTGCGGTTGGACATGATTCCCGTATTTCGGCAGGTCGTATTTCGACAGTGTTTATGCAGGTGCTGGAGCGTGCCGGCGTTACCGTGCTTGATTGCGGTTTGGCTTCCACGCCATCTATGTTTTTTGCTGTTGAGGAATTTGGTTGCCATGGCGCTGTGGAAATTACGGCCAGTCACCACCCGTTTGACCGCAACGGTTTTAAGTTTTTTACCAAAAACGGCGGGCTTAACAGCGGAGATATTACGCAAATTTTGGAATATGCCCAAAGCAATGCGTTACCGCCCGCGGCACAGGGCAGAATTACCGCCTGTAATAGTATGGAGCGCTATTGTGACCGCTTGCAGCAGATGATTTTGCAGGGGGTTGGTGCAAAATATGGCCAAAAACCATTGGCGGGCTTCCATATTTTGGTGGATGCCGGTAACGGTGCGGGCGGTTTTTATGCACAGCAGGTATTAAAACCGTTGGGGGCGGACATTGCCGGCAGTCAATTTTTGGAGCCGGACGGTATGTTTCCGAATCATGTGCCAAACCCGGAGGATGAGCAGGCGATGGAGTCTGTTTGCATGGCTACGCTGGCGGCCGGAGCGGATTTGGGTGTGATATTTGATACCGATGTGGACCGCGGCGGCGCTGTTGACAGCAACGGACGCGAAATCAATCGGAATCGTTTGGTGGCGTTGGCCTCTGCGATTGCGTTGGCTCGTTGCCCCGGTGGTACCATTGTTACCGATTCGACGACCTCCGATGGCGTGCATACATTTATTGAACAGCATTTGGGCGGGCGACATCATCGTTTTCGCCGCGGTTATAAAAATGTGATTAACGAGGCGATGCGCCTGAATGAACAAGGAATAGCATCGCCCTTGGCAATAGAAACCTCCGGTCATGCTGCCTTTGCAGAAAACCATTTTTTAGACGACGGCGCCTATTTGATTACAAAAATTATCATAGAGGCGGTCAAGCTGAAAAAACAGGGGCGGCAATTGCAAAATTTGCTGCAAAAGCTCAGGGAGCCGGCGGAAACGGTCGAGTTGCGATTGCCCGTTACCGAGCCGGATTTTCACGCTTGCGGCGAGCGTATCATTGCACAGCTTACCGCTTATGCGCGGGAGCAGTCCGGTTGGGAAATTGCTCCGCACAATTATGAGGGGATTCGTTGTTCTTGCGGTGGAAATTGCGCAAACGGCTGGTTTTTGCTGCGTCTTAGCGTACACGACCCGATTATGCCGCTGAATATAGAGAGCGATGAAACAGGTGGGGCGCGAATGATCGCAAGGCAGCTTGCGGCATTTTTTGAGGGGTGTACGGGGTTGGATACCCGGCCGCTTTTTCGTTTTATTTCTCAGTGAAGTTTGCACAAAAAAGGTCCCGCCAAAGTTGGCAGGACCTTTTTCCCGTTTTCATAAATTGTGTTGGTTTTCGACAGAATCATTTTTAGAAGTTACCATGAAAAGGGGAACATGCGTCTCATTCGTGATGTTGGTTTCTGTTGCCGTAGAATGAAAGAGAGAGAGTTGAAGAAAAATCAGCAACAGAGACCCAAGTCCAATCGTGTTCATCGTATAAAAATCCGGGTTTTGACCGATGGTCACCGGGAAAATTTTCACGATACATGCACGCAATCACAGGATTGGGGGTTACAAGCATATTGTAAATATGGTTCGTACCTCCTGTCAACGCTCACAGCGGAGCGTATAAGCGCTGGCAGAAAGCACGAATTTGCAAGATTTGAAGTTGCTTATTGCAAAAATGAAGAACGCCTATTTTATTTAACGTACATTTTTTATTTTCAATTACAACCGGACATTCACAGTGTTTTGTCGTAAAAAACTTATGAAATCAATTGTATTAAATCTTATTATATATTTTAATAATGATAATGTCAATACTTTTTTACGATTTTTTTAAATTTTGGACATTGTGCGGCGCTTGTTTAAAAATCAGGGGCTTCTTATTGAGAAAGGTGAAAAACAATCGTTTCTTCCCTCAATGAAGTGAGATAAAGTTGTTTTTACAGGATTTGAATTATTTTATGCATCTTATTGAGAATTTCGAATTCGGATTTAAACGGGCGTGAAACAAATTTCACCAGAATATTTTAGATTCCTACAAAAATCTTGTGTTTTTGGGTGTTCCTGTGGTACAATACAAGCAAAGCAAGTAAAACGGAGGTTTTTTCCATGCAATGGTATTATGTGGTGTTAATTGCAGTGGTGGCGGCGGCGCTGATTACCGCTTTGATTTATGCTCGCACTAAGGTTGCCAGAAATGTGATTAAGCATGTGCGGGCCAAATTGGCCAGGACCGAGACGGAACGCTCGGAATTTGAGGGAGCAGACGGTAAGCTGTATTCGAAAATTACCGCGATGGTGTTGGTGTTTTTGACCGAGGACGGTACCGAATTAAAATTTGCGGTCAATAATAAAATGAAGGGCAGGGTGCAGGAGCAGCAATGGGGCTACCTGATGTATTGCGGCGATAAACTGCTCAAATTTGAATGCAAACAGGGTAAAATCGGCATTAAACGCTATTTAAACGACGGCATTTTAAAATCAAAATATTTTCGCTCTTAAGGCGGCGCGGAGAGCGTCGTTTTTTATTTTTATGCGTATTTTTTGTGTGAATAACGGTAGGTAATTGGGATAAAATAACCCGCAGAGGTGAACTTTATGCAATATTTAATCGCATTTGCCGTGGGTGGTTTGATTTGCGTAATCGGTCAGCTGCTGATTGATTTTACCAAACTGACTCCCGCCAGAATTTTAGTTGTGTTTGTGACCGCGGGGGTGTTTCTTACTGCGGTGGGCGTATATGAGCCTTTGGTGCAGTTTGCCGGGGCAGGCGCTACGGTGCCGCTTACGGGCTTTGGCTATACTTTGGCAAAGGGGATTCAGGAGGCTGTGGAAGCCTTGGGCTTTTTGGGGGCGTTTACCGGCGGTGTGACAGCTGCGGCAGCCGGCATTACCGCTGCGGTATTTTTTGGTTATCTTGCGGCTTTATGTTCGAAGCCTTCTGACAAGGGCTGACAAAACAAATGCGAGTAGGTTTGTTGCCTACTCGCATTGTTTTTGAAAAAATTACTGAATCGAGCAATCCAAATAGTGCTCTAAATCCTCTTCGTCTTTCTTTTTCTTTTCCAAATAGACGACTAAAGTTGCTACCGCCGCCGCTATCACAGCCACAAAAGAAATAATCCCGATAATCCAGCCCAGTTTGCCGCAATGTTTCATAGAAAGAGCACCTCCGAAAATATGAAATAAAACTTACCTTTATCATACCCAAAAAATACAAAAAAGTCAACATGCATAAACAAATTCTCACAAAGAAAAACCGGCTGAATTTTGAGAGAAAGAAAACGCGTAAAAAACAAACGGCAGAGCTGAAAGCCCTGCTGTTTTTATACAATGAAACTATGCGTTTACAGCGTTTAATTTTTGTGCAAGAGCAGATTTTTTTCTTGCTGCGGTATTTTTGTGCAAAATACCCTTAGAAACGGCTTTATCGATTGCTCTGAGCGCGACCTTAACGGCTTGGGCAGAGTCCTTGTCTTTGTTTTCAAGCGCAAGGTTTGCTTTTTTGATATCTGTTTTTAAAGCGGTATTGATGGTTTTATTTCTCAGAGTTTTGGTTGCGATGACTTTTACGCGTTTTTTTGCAGATTTGATATTCGGCATACTTCCACCTCCTTACAACAATTTCTCATGTATCAATCATAATATCACATTACTGTGAGAATTGCAATGCTTTTTTTATAAAAATATCATACGCAAAGGAGAGGATCCATATATGTTTTTCAGAACCGATTTGGCGCTGGAATTAAAAGAAGGCAGTCCGGCGCAATTTGCGCAATTGCCAAGTAAAGTTACCCAAAAAAACGGCTGTAAAATTACGCATATCAGTATACCGCACGCCATTGCAGAAACAGCTACCGCTGCCGGGGAGTATATTACGGTGGAGATGCCGCCGCTGAGCAATGCGTTGGACGAGGATAATATGTTGTTGGAGGTGATTGCCGAGCAATTGAGCGCATTGCTGCCGGAGCGTGGCGAAGTGTTGGTAGCGGGGCTTGGTAATGCGGCCATTACGCCGGATGCCTTAGGGCAGGCGGTGGTGGAGCAGGTACTGGCTACGCGGCATGTAAAAACAGAGCTTGCGCGGATTACCGGGGTGGAGGAATTGCGCCCGGTGGCGGCGGTTTGTACGGATGTGCTGGGCAATACCGGCATGGAAACTGCGGAAATTTTAACCGCGCTTACGCGCCGTTTACAACCGGAGGCTGTGGTTGTTATAGACGCTATGGCTGCCCGAAGCCTTGCGCGTCTTGGTAAAACCGTGCAAATCAGCAATGCGGGCATTGCGCCGGGTGCGGGTGTTGGCAATCGCCGCCCTAAAATAGATAAGGAATTGCTGGGTGTGCCGGTGATTTCGGTGGGCGTGCCGACGGTAGTGGACGCCGCTACGGTGGCCGCTGACCTGTTAGGCGCCGAGGGCATGACGGAACAGGAGGCGGAGACTATCCGGGAAATGGTGAGCCCGCATGGCGCGGCTATGTTTGTTACCCCGCGCGAAATTGACCTGCTGATACAGCGGGCGGCAAGAATGCTTGGTATGGCAATCAATACCGCGCTTAACCCATGCTTTACCGTAAACGATTTTGAACTGCTGAAAAAATAACTATCTCGACAAACCTCGCCGCATTGTGCGCCCGTGTTTGATTATAATGAAATTTAAAACACAGGAACGAACAAAAACAGGACTTGGAAAGAACAGGAGGCGTGCAGTGAAACAAATCGGGAGGTTATTTATGGTCATTGAAACAAAACGGGGCAAAAAGCTGCTGATACGCATTGGTGCGGTTGCCGTAACGGCAGTGGCCGTGGTGTGTTTTTCCGTTCGGCTGGTGCCTGCGCTGTTGTCTCACCAAAACGGCGCTGCGCTTACAGCGGCGGGGTTTATTATGCCGGAGGGCGCTGTGGAGGCCGTAAAAAACGGTCAGGACGACGCGCATTTTACTGTGGAAGAGGTGGAAGAAATGCTGGCACAGGCGTCCTCGGTGCCGCAGGTGCAGGAAAATACCGAGAGCACTGCTTCCTCCGAGGCTTATACGCCGCCCGAACCCGACAATACCGTATATGATGGCACGGCCTACCCCATTAATGAAATGCAAATTGCAAATGTGGGTCAAAAATATGAGAATATTACCGTGCGCAACAGCACCGACTATGAATTGGACATTGAAAAGGAACTGGGCCTTTCTCCCGATGTGAAAATTAAAAAGGACGGCACGCCGCAGGTGTTGCTTTATCATACGCATACGGGTGAGTCATTTTTGAGAACGGAAATGCCGAATTTTTATTCCAGCATGGAAACCCGCACGCGTGATAACGCCATGAATGTGGTGGCTGTGGGGCAGGAGATTGCCAAAAAATTAGAGGCCGCGGGCATTGGGGTGATTCACGATACCACCATTCATGACGACCCGTATACCGGGGCGTATAATCGCTCGTGGCAGACTATACAGCGTAATTTGGAGGAGCATCCTACCATTCAAGTCACCATAGACATACACCGTGACGCTTTGGGTGGGGAATCGGCGAGGATTAAGCCCACCACGGTGATAAACGGCAGAAAAGCCGCGCAGATTATGATTCTCTCCGGGTATGACGGAGATGGTTCATTGGGCTTTCCGGATTGGGAGATGAATTTGCGACTTGCTTTGCGTTTGCAAAAAAGTTGCGCCGACATGGAACAGTCGTTTATTCGTCCGTTGAATTTTACGAACAGCCGTTATAATATGAATGCCACGCACGGCTCGCTGCTGGTGGAATTCGGCACCGAGGTCAATACCATAGACGAGGTTAAATATGCCGGACGATTGTTCGGAGACGCGCTTGTAAAAACGCTTTCTGGCTTGACATAGCCTTGTATTTCTCGGATTTTGCAAAGAATTTGTAATGTTTTGCAAGAAAATAAACGGAAAGTATCCATTTTTCTGAAAAAATCTGTTATAATAATAAAGAAAATATTCCCACAACGAAATGTAACGGAGAAATTAGAATGAAAACAGTCAAATGGATTACCGCGGTATGGTTGCCGCTTTGTATCATACTTTCTATGGCTGTGCCGGTGTTTGCCCAGCCGTCTCAGAGCAGCAGTACCGCCCCGGCGCAGTCTGGCAGCGGCTCCTTGCGAACCGAGTCCGGCACCTCCTCGTCGGGCAGCGGTACTTCAAAGCCCGCTTCCTCCACGCCGTCGTCTGTGCCATCGTCTTCGTCATCGAGCAGCGCAACGTCCTCCGCAGCTGCTTCATCGAGCAGTCGGGCTCCCTCGTCGACCGTTGCGCCGTCTGCTCCGAGCAGTGCGCAATCGACCGCATCTTCCGGCAGTGTGACCTCAGGTATGGGGCAGGCGACGGCTTCTTCGGTTACGCCGTCCTCGGAGCCCGAAAGTAGTGAGGATATAAGCAGCGAATTTGTGTTGCCGGAGGTTTCTGTAGACAGCGAAGCTGTGGATTTTTTTGCACAGGGTACCGATGTTACTCCGAAAAGCCCTCTGCAACTGTGGCTGGGCATTGGGTTTTGGTTTTGTATTGCCATAGGTATTTTGGTAGTGGTTGTTGTAATTTTAGCAGCCTCGAAAAGGACGGCAAAAGGCAGCATGGGTAAAAAACGGTATACCCGCCGGCCGATGACCCCCAGAGGTAAGCGTCTTTTGAATGAAAAGCACTACCGTAATATTAAAAAGCAATAATTTTCACAGAAACACCCCCTCCGGTTCTCCGAAGGGGGTGTTTGGTTACGAGCTTTTTTGTTGGTTTTCAGCTTGGGGTATTGCTTCGGTGTTTAAATCGGTCAGCTTTACCGGAAGTTCGCTAAAGCCTAAAATATAGTCTGCGCTTACATTATAATACTTGCACAGTTTAATCAGGCAATCAATGGTCATATGTCTGCGTTTTTTCTCCCAATGTCCTACGGTGGAATCGGTTACATCGCATAAAACAGCAATTTCCTTCTGTCCCTTGCGGTTTTGCAGACGCAATTCCTTTAATCTGTCGCGGTAATCCATAGCTTCCCTCCTTTGTGCTGACGGTCATTCAGGCGTTTTTTACATAGGCGTCAATATGGCGCTGCACCACTTGAAACGGTGCGGTACCGCTTTCCAGCAGAGCGGTATGAAACGCTTTTTCATCAAATTTTTCGCCTAATTTTTCCTTGGCCTCTTTTTTCATATTGTGAATTTCATGGTAGCCTACGTAGTACGGTGCAAAAGCCGCAGGATTTGCCTGCAATTGCCGGTATTGTCTTTGTATGTCATCATCGGGCAAATCAAAGCCTTTCTCGTTTAAAAATTCCTTGAAATCCTGCAAGGTCCACCCCTTATAATGAATTCCGATGTCCGCAAGAATAATCAGGCAGTAGGAGGCCAGTTCATTTTCTCTGTAAAGCTCCAAGAAGCCTTTGTCTACGCCGGAGAGGTATTCCAGCGCCTGATACTGTGCATAAACGGCATAACCCTCGGTATAGCCCAAACAGCTTGCCAATGCCTTGATATAATTGCTGCTGATATTTTCATACATATAGGCATATTGGTACATGTGACCGGGAAAGCCCTCGTGCGCTACGGCCGAAAAGGTTGCAATGGACGAGGCCGTATTTGAAGTGGGATTTACCCTCAGTTGCTTTACCGAATCGCCGTCCATGGTGGGAATGCTGAAATAAGCGGTCACGCCGGAATCCGACGCTAAATCGGAACTCATTTCCCGAATATCGTAATTCAGGTTGCTTACCTGCGGGAATTTTTCGGCAATCAGCTCCTTCATGTCGTCTAAAATTGCGGTGTAGCTCCGATAGTTGGTGGAGGGTAACTCTTGCCGGGTCATTTGTTTGAGCGCTTCGGGATTGGCGATGGCCAGCATGGCGGCTTTTACGGTATGTCCGCTTAATTCTTGTTCCATCATTTCCTCAATTTCTGTTACGGATTTCTCGCTGCCCACTTTTTGTCGCAGCAGTAGTTCATAATATTCCTTGCCGTGTTCCAAAGTTGCCAGTCCTTGCTCATGGTTACGGCCATTTTGTTTAAATTCGCTCATGGTTGTGCGAACTGCTTCAAATGCCGGTAAAAATGAGTCTGCAAACGCCTGTGTTGCTTCCTCTTTATAAGTGGCAGTTTTTGCAGAGCCTAACCCCAGTGTCTCTATGTTTTGGTGCATGGAGGTCAGCAAAGAGCTGTTGAGTCCGGGTTGCAATATTTTCTCGCAATAGTTTATCACAGCGTCCAAATCCAGGCGCAAAAGACCATTTTCTTCCTGCTGTTTGGTATAGGCAAGCGCGCTGTCCATATACGGTTTCACATCTTTCAGCAGCAAAATCAAATCCTGCACATCGCGCTCATTTTGGATATTCCAGTCGGCAAATACCGTGGGCAGAGCAAAGTGTAGCCCGGCAAGGCTGTCAAAGTAGGATTGATAATACAGAAATTTTTCGTCGCCCAATTTTGCGCTCAACTCCAGCTCAGAGGCATAGATATCGTAAATATCTTGCTGCTGCGGAGTCAAGTCGCTGCGGCGAAAGGTTTGTAGCTGCGCGGATATTTCATCGTTTAGTGTATTTTCATACAGTTCTCCGGGGCGCGCGCCCAAATTTACCGCAATTTTCTCGGCGTCCACCCCAAAGTTTTCGGGGATTTGCAGATAAGTGTGAGCAGTGGTGTAATCGCTTTCCATTGCGCTTACAAAAACTTGTTCCATAAAAGCGTCAAACCGTTGCTGTTCCGTGACGGGTTGAACGCTACCGCAGCCTGCTGCCGAAAACAGCAGCGTCAGCGTTAGGCAAAATAATGCGCATTTTTGCAATATTTTCATAGTTACCCTCTCCTTATGGTGGTAATTTCATTATAAACACTTTTCCAAAAAGAAGCAATAAAAACACCGTAGGTTGAAAAGGTTTTTAGCAAAAACCTACTAAAAGTATGATTTTTTGTTGATTTACTACTTAAAGTATGATATTTTGATAATATCGTACTAAAAGTGTGATTACAGGGGGGTAGGAAAATGGCAAAAGAGAACATAGACTATTATCGGATTTTAAGCAAAAATATAGCGGGTTATCGCAAATTGCGTGGCTGGAACCAGCTTGAGTTGGCAGAGCGGCTTACCATTAGTCGGTCGTATCTCAGCATACTGGAGGCGCCTAATATGCAGGTGAATATTTCTCTGCAAATGCTCATTCGGCTTTCCGAACAATTGGATGTGCCGTTGCCAAAATTATTTGAGTAATCCCCGGTTTAAAAATGTATGTAACAAAATTTGCTTGCAAATATGCCCTTTTCATAAGATAATGAAAGGCAGGGGAGGTTAGGAAGAATGACTATGGAGCAAATACCGCTGTATGCGGCGCTGAAAAGGCATCTGGCGCAGAATCGTTCGGCATTTCATACGCCGGGGCATTCCGGTCATTTGCCGCCGTTTCTGCAAAATTTGCTGCAGTTTGATACAACCGAGTTGCCCGATACAGACAGTCTGTATGAAGCACAGGGCAGTATTTTACAGGCAGAACGCCGTGCAGCGCGGGTATTCGGCGCCGGTCGTACACTGTTTTCGGCAGGTGGCTGTACGCTTTGTATACAAACCATGCTGCGTCTTGTTTGCAGCGGCAAAAAAATCATAGCGCACCGAGTATTGCATCGCAGCGCCGTAAATGCCATGGCGCTTTTAGACATACAGCCTGTTTGGCTTTTGCCAGGGGAAAATGCCGGGCGAGGCTTTTCCGGCAGAATCGTTCCGCAGGATGTGGAGCGGTTGCTGAGGCAGCACGGAGACATAGCGGCGGTATATTTGACCTCTCCGGATTACTTTGGCGTAATTTCGGACATTGCGGGAATTGCGCGAATCTGCCATGGGCATGGAGTGCCGCTACTGGTAGACAACGCACATGGTGCGCATTTGTTTTTGACTCCGGAAAATTTGCATCCGCTTGCCTTGGGGGCAGATATTACGGCTTGTTCTGCGCATAAAACCCTGCCGGTTTTTACCGGCGGCGCTTTTTTAAATTTTGCCTCTGATACTTATGCCCAACAGGCAAAGCAGGCAATGGCATTATTTGGTTCCACCAGCCCGTCCTACCCGATTATGGCGTCGCTGGATTTGTGCATGCAATGGGCGCAGATGCAGGGAAAACAGGCGTATGCTCACCTTGTACGGCGTGTTGATCGTTTAAAGGATTTTGCTCGGCGACACGGAATTTTACTGCCACAAGGACTCACAGACCCTACCCGCTTGACCTTGCAAACGGCAGCGTTAGGAGTCAGCGGCGTGCAGGCGGCTGAAATTTTCCGCGCATATTTTGTAGAGCCTGAATATGCCGATGAAGTAAATTTAGTATTGATTACAACGCCGTTTCATACTGAGCGCGATTTTTTACGGGT
Organism: uncultured Eubacteriales bacterium; assembly: GCA_934457095.1. Classification (GTDB taxonomy): domain Bacteria; phylum Bacillota; class Clostridia; order Oscillospirales; family Acutalibacteraceae; genus UMGS1071. The sequence goes on along the minus strand of CAKSHJ010000013.1, from coordinate 10,161 downwards.
CGAGCGGGCGATTGCCGCTTTGCCGAAGAAAACTCCGTTTTGTATAGACACTGTTTTGCCGCCGTTGCCCAAGGTTGAGCTTTCGGTACGGCAGGCGGTGTTTGCTCCGGCTGAGAAAATTCCTTTGCAAGATAGCGTGGGCAGAATCGCTGCGGATACAGCATGTCCATGTCCGCCGGGTGTGCCGGTTGTGATGCCGGGTGAAGTCATTACAAAAGAAATCGTCGGCTTTTTAAAGAAGTATAGATTTCTGACGGTAAAAGTGGTAAAATAAATTATCGCGGAAATTTGCAGACATTCTTTTGCAGAAAGTGAGAGCGCAGCATATGTTACATTTGGAACAGGGAATGGTATCGCAAAATACGGAGCAAATGCTTTACAATATGATAAAACAGCGCCGTATTCCGCAGGCGCTCATTATAGAAGGCGACCACGAAAAAGCTGTTAGATTGGCGCAAATTTTGGCGCAGGCTATTTTGTGCGACTCTTTGCAGGACAAGCCTTGCGGAAATTGCAGCGGGTGTATTAAGGTAAAGGCAGGTTCTCACCCGGATTTTTTTACCGCTGAGGGCGGACTTACACCGCGTTCATTTAAAGTCGAGACGATACGGCAAATTCGCAGCGACGCTTATGTGCAATCACAAGAGGGCGGTTTTAAGGTATATTTGCTAATGCGGGCGGAGAGTATGTCGGCACAGGCGCAGAACGCTCTGCTAAAAATATTGGAGGAGCCGCCCGCGCAAACCGTATTTTTATTGACTTGCCCTACGGCGAACAGTCTGCTGCAAACGGTGCGCTCCCGTGCGCAAATGATTACTGTGGAGCATATGCCGCAGCGAAACCCGCAGGCCGTACAACTTGCGGCGCAAATGGCGCAGGCGGTGCTGCATACCGGCGAATTACAGCTTTTACAAATTACCGCGCCGCTGATAAAGGACAAAGAATTGCTGCAAGATGTGCTGGAGAGTTTGCTGCTGATTTTTAGGGATGCTTGCGTACAGCGGGCGGGGGGAACGGTTTGTCTTTCGGGGCAAACGCAGGCCGTTGATGTTTTGTGCAATGCCGTACCCAGGGCAAAATTACAGCAGCTTACGCAGGTGGTGGAGCAAGCGCAAAATGCCGTGACTTTTTATGCAAACGCCACCATTTTAGTGACAGCGCTGTGCGCGGAATTGCGCATGGCTGCCGGAAGATGATACAGTATTTTAGAGGTATGGGAGGGTAAAATGGCAACAGCAATTGGAGTAAGATTTAAGGATGTGGGTAAAATTTATTATTTTGACCCGCGTCATTTACAAATAGAAAAAAACAGCAAGGTGATTGTAGAAACCGCACGGGGAGTCGAATGCGGAGATGTGGTTATGGAAAAACGCGAGGTATCGGAACAAAACCTTTCGCAGCCGCTTAGACCTGTTTTGAGGATTGCCACCGAACAGGATTTGAAAAAAGTGGAGGAAAACCGCAAAAAGGAAAAACAGGCATTTGAAATTTGCTTGAAAAAAATTGCCGCGCATAAGCTGGAGATGAAACTGACCGATGTAGAATATACCTTTGATAACAGTAAAATTTTATTCTACTTTACAGCCGATGGAAGAGTCGATTTCCGTCAGTTGGTCAAGGATTTAGCCTCGGTATTTCGCACGCGTATTGAATTGCGTCAAATCGGAGTTCGGGACGAAGCGAAAATGCTGGGTGGATTGGGCGTATGCGGCAAACCGTTTTGTTGTGCTACTTTTTTAAGTAGCTTTCAGCCGGTTTCTATTAAAATGGCGAAGGAACAGGGTTTGTCGCTTAATCCGGTTAAAATTTCCGGAACCTGCGGTCGTTTAATGTGCTGCTTGAAATTTGAGCAGGAGGCTTATGCAGACTTGCTGCGTACCATACCGAAGTTAAACGCCATTGTGACCACACCGCAGGGTAGGGGCGTTGTAATTGACCAGAATTTACTTACAGCGATGCTTACCGTGCGTTTGGACAAGGCGCCGGAGGGTGCGCCTGCGACTTTTCATGCAAAGCAAGTAAAAGTGATTAAGGACGGTCAAATTAAAATTAACAAAGAGGAATTGGAGCAGCTAAAAGACCTTGAGAAAAATTAACAAGGCACTTTGCTGCAAAAATACACCATATTTTTTACACGTTATCCATAAAATTCTATTGCTTTTTTGCAAATCTATGGTACAATAAATATAAATTTTACTCAGGGGAGGTGCTAAAATTATGGCATATCACATCAATACAGACTGTATTTCCTGCGGCGCTTGTGCAGCAGAGTGTCCGGTAAGCGCTATTTCAGAAGGCGATCCCATTTATGTGATTGACCCTGATATATGTATCGATTGCGGCGCTTGTGCCGATGTTTGTCCGGTAGGCTCTCCGCAACCGGCGTAATTTACATAGCAAGGAGAAGGGGCGGTGCAGTACGCATCGTCCCTTTCTGTTGTTTATATTTTTCGCAGCGCGGGAAAGGAGAGAATTTGCAAAATGCCGCAGCAACAGCGTTGGGAGCCTATCTCTTCACAATATGATATTTTGGTTTCTGAGCAGCACTGTTTTAATACCGACACCATTTTGCTTGCACATTTTGCCGCGCCTAAGCGCAAAGACTTCTGCGCCGATTTTGGTACAGGTTGCTGCACGATTCCCGTTATTTGGTATGACCGTTACAGCCCAAGGCATATTTTTGCCGTGGAATTGCAGCAAAATGCCTACCATATGGCGCAGCAAACGATACAAAAAAATCGTTTACAAACACAAATTACGCTGCTGCACGCGGATTTTACCACGCTGAAACCGGGTACGGAGCCTTTTACCAAGGAATTGGATCTGATTGCGTGTAATCCGCCGTATCAACAGGTAGGCACGGGGCTGGTCAATGCCGATAAGGACAAGCGCATTGCCCGGCACGAGGGCGCTTGTACACTGACAGACATTTGTAAAATTGCGGCAAAGCTGCTCCGAACAGGGGGTAAGCTGTGTATGTGTCAGCGGCCACAGCGGCTGTATGACATGATGCACACCATGCAGCAGGCCGGCATTATGCCCAAGCGACTGCGGTTTGTACAGCAGCGGCAGGGTAAAGCGCCCGGTTTATTTTTGCTTGAGGGAAGAAAAGGCGGTAATCCGGGTATGACGGTAGAGCCGGTTCTGTTCATAGAGAATGAGATTGGCGGGTTTTCTCCGGAAATGTTGGAAATTTACGGCGACTATAAACAGCAAAAGGGGAGATAGTATGGCAGGCAAACTGGTAATTGTGGGTACGCCTATCGGCAATTTATCGGACTTTTCTCCAAGAGCGGTGCAGGCCATGCAGAACTGCGATTTTATTGCTGCAGAGGATACAAGAGTCACGGTAAAATTGCTGAATCACTTCGGCATCAAAAAGCCCATGGTCAGCTATTTCGAACACAACAAATTACAGCGTGGCGAGGTGATTTGCAGTCGCATAGAGCAGGGAGAAACCTGCGTATTGGTGTCGGATGCCGGTATGCCTGCGATTTCGGACCCAGGTGAGATGTTGGTTGCACAATGTGTACAAAGAGACATTGACGTGTGTGTTGTCCCCGGTCCTACCGCTGTGATTTCTGCTTTGGCGGTGTCGGGTTTGCCTACCGGACGTTTTACTTTTGAAGGTTTTTTAAGTATGAATAAGAAAAGCCGTAAAGCGCATTTGGACGAGTTGAAAGAAGAACACCGTACCATGGTATTTTATGAGGCGCCGCATAAATTGGCGGCTACGCTCAATGATTTGCTCACAGCCCTCGGAGACCGCAATATTGCCATTGTGCGGGAGATTACCAAAATTCACGAGGAGGTTATCCGTACCACACTTTTGCAGGCAGCGCAATATTATGGGCAAAATCCGCTCAAGGGCGAGTTGGTATTGGTAATACAGGGTGCACAAAAACAACATACAACGGTATATACGCCCGAACAGGCGGCGGAAAAAGCCGCGTTTTATATGCAAAACGGTTTGTCAGCCTCGGAGGCTGCGAAGCAGGCCGCTCAGGAGACTGGCTGTAAAAAAGGAGATGTTTATCGTTTACTGATGAAAATGGGATAGGCAAACATCTACGAGAAAAAGAAAACTGAGCTCTAAACACAATTTGTGTTTGAACTCAGTTTTTTTAATTTATGGTGCAGTTGGTTCGTTGGTAACTGGGGTGAGCCTCCATTTTAGGTAGCAGATGCTCCAGGAAGAAGTGTTGGGAATATTTGTATCGTCATACAGTGCCTCAAATGTAAATGCTACTCGATTGCCAGCCGTATCTTTTTTACTCAGTGTACCCATAAGTAGGGGCTGGGTATCCGTAATATCTACCACAGAGGTGCTGGTCCAGCCCGCATTTTGCATCAGAGGCAGAAAAGTATCCAGTTGTTTGATTTTCAGATTCATTTCTGTGGAGGAAAAGTCTGCCTCTTTATTTACAAATGTCAATTCATTATTGTTGCTCGTTTCGTAGAGCGCCAATTCCACCTTATAAGATTTTTTACCGAAATTTTCGGCAGTCAAATTCGGTGATAACAGTTGCGGTTTGCCGTAACCCTTGAGAGCAATCGTAGATACTTTCAGCGGTACTTTTATCTCGGCAGTACTGTTTCCCAGAGGGATTTGTATTTTACCGATGTTGCCCAAGGTATCTCTTACATAGAGGTACAAAATTTTATCATTGTTCATGCTGCCGGAGGGCAAAGAAATGGTATATGTATAGAGTTGACTACCCGTGATGGTAACGGCAGGCTTTTGTACACCCATGCCGCTGCCATTAAAGTCTGTATCCTCGAACGGATTTTTGATACTCTCGGCATCTTTCACCGTATCCAATGCCCATGCAATTTCTTTAATACCGTGCTGAGTATAGGTCAAGCTTGCTGGTGCATTGTCGGGTGTGGTGGGTAGCTTATCCTTGAGGTTGATTGTTACTGTGCCGGAGTCGTCATTGCTGTTCACGGTAGTGGTTGAACTACTCAGTTCGGGACTTTCTAAGTCTAATAGAATGGTTTTTACAGTACCGTCCTCATTTTTTACGTGCAGATAATAATACCGTGCGGTGGCATTCGGTTCTTGTATATCAGCGCTTTCCACCGTGCCAAAATAGGTGCGATACAGTCGTACATGGTTCAATTTGACCTCTGCGCCGTTTACAACAATACCGTTTTCAAGCCATATCTGCTCCGGGGTCGGACTGGTACTTACATATGCTGCGGCAATTGGCGAGCCGTATGCGCCGTTACTATTGCCCTCAGTCACATTACATTCCAGCCAAAAAGTCAATTTCTTTTGCGTTGTGATAGTACTGTTGCTGTAATCGTCGGGCGCGTTTATATGTTCAACCTTCATTTGCGAGGCCCACATAGTTTGATAACGGTTCAGTGCAATGGTGCCAATTGGGTCATTGATAACCTCGGTAGTCTGTGCGTAATCGGCTAAGCAGGTGTATTCGGCTCGATTGGCCTTTGTGGTGTCCGTGAATTTTATAATAGGCGTTTTTGAACCGGGTCCCTGTCCCTCTTTTAGGCCGACGATTAGATTTTGCCCCGTTTTTGAGCCGTCAATGGTAAGCGGCTGGGCTTTATAAACGCGTAAGGTACTACCGCTGCCGTTTACTTCCAAATTGCCGATTTTACGCGTTTCTTCCAATACTGTGACAGTGGTTATCCAAAGCGCGTCATTGGAATAAATCGGTTTAAGATTACTAAGGTCAATTCCTAATTTAGTCGCTAATTCCTTTTTTTCTTTAGCAGTTGTAATTTGCTCCCATGGCTTCCAGTCTGGTTTACTTGTAATCCAAGACATATCCCACAACCATGGCTTTTCATAGTCTGCAATATAATCGTCCTCAGTTTTGCCGTCCGGAATATACAGTTTTTTTTCGCTGGTGGTCTTAGCGAATACATTCAGGTCGCTGCCGTTTTGCAACAGAACCTTACCGGTATAAGTTGCTCCGCTGCCGTCGCTGTTAAATTCACCGGTTGCATTCAAAGTAGCTTTGCCTGTGCTGCCTACGGTCAAAGTTTGCCAGTTTTTCATGCCACTGGTTACCGTGACGGTACCGCTGGGTATGGTGATGGTTCTGTTTCCATTGGCGGCGCCATTCACACTCCAGTAAGTGGTGTTCGCGCCCAAAGTTATGGTACAGTTTCCGCTGATAGTACCGTTTTTGGCACCTGTAACTTCTCCAAACTCGGTTCCCGCTAATGCGGAAATAGTTAAATTACCGCCAATGCTGCCGGTAGGGGTATTGGAATTATATGTCTCCCTCTCCTCGGTGCCGATGATATCCATGCCCGACCACATCTGTTGCTGCAAGACATTGATATTCACATTGCCGGTTACCGGGCCGGCTTTTGAACCGTAGACGAACATATACTCATAAAGATACTCCGGGTCAATGGCAACAGTGCCCATATCCACTGTGATGTCCGTTTCGCCAACAGACGCTGTTTCCGTGAAGCCACTGCCCACTACGTCGAGGTTTGAATGTCTCATTGCATATATAATCCCCTCCTCATCCTTATACAGAGCGCCCGGGTATAGTCTTTTTATCTCAACGGTTGTTTTGCCGCTTACCGGCGAAGCCTTGCCGCCGCCCACTACACCGGAATACTGATCATAAGGGAGGTCACCCCAGAAGCCGTTGGGATCTTCCTCAGCAAAAAACAAAAGAGCGCCTTTTTTGTCTATGAGAACACGGGTGTTGTTAAAAGTGTGTGCATTTACCTCATTACTGCTGCCGTAAATTTTGTGAAATCCATAGCCGGCGTAAACGGTTATATCAGTAGATGTGTTTGGGTAGCTTTTCAGCGTATTATGGTTATTATAGTTGTTGTTTTCTGTTTTACCGGTGCTGGCGCTTGCGCCGCCGAAAATATCGCAGTCAAGCATACCTCTCCCTATGTTGCCGTACAGGTGAGAGAAAATCAATCCTCGGTTTTTGGTGTCAGAGACTTCCTGAGTACCAAGCTGCATTTTGTATCCGTTTGCAAAAATTTTGATGGAGGAATCATTGTTATATACACCTGTGTTTTGCTTTGCACTACACAAATAAAAATCATCGAATATTACATTGCACGCAAAGGAAAGGTCGCGGTTGGTGATTACCTGGTGTAAGTCCGGGTTCCAGTCAGCTATATTACTTGTATCAATTTCGCCCTTATTCACTTTTCTGGACGCAATCGAGGGGTCTTTGCTGGTTAGCGTCAGCGTATCCACATTACTTGCCAAATCAAGATTGGTATAGGCTCCTGTTTCCACACTCAAATTACCTTTGAGCGCTCTTATATCATCGTCGGTCAACTCGTAACGCTCATTAGACCATGTGCCAGATGTATCGTCATAGGTTCCATAATTATTATTATTGTGCAGCAGCGTTAAGCGGTAATTTTGCTTACCGGTTTGCCCGCTTTCGGTGCCGCAAACATATTTTTGCATGGCCTCTGCCAATGAAGTATATTGCACACGGTTGCTCCACTGGTTGTTTACCTGAACCTCGGCAAATACATAGGCACTGAGCGTTTTTGCTACAATATATTGGTTCTCTTTGGCAACGCCATAGCTTGCGTTTGCGTAAGAGCAATAGCCGGAATCATAATCGCTTTCCTTGGCGTTATTGGCAGTCGTAAACTGTAATATTTTGGTGCTGCTATTTACATTCAGGCATGTTTCCGAACCGGAAACCGGCTGAAGAATCAGCTTTGAAGAACCGTTTACGGTTTCGATTGGAGTAGAGGAGTACACCTGAACAGGGTTGGTATTGTTGAGATAGGTATAAAGGATCGCAGTCGAGTTGGAAGGCCCTATATCATTTTTGGCCGTGGTGTTCGTTTTAATGGTACCAATGCGGGATTGCTGGGTTTCGCTTTTTATAGTTAAGAAGCAGTCACCGCCGCAGTATTCTGTCGCTGTATATATTAAATGGGGTGCAAATTCCAACAAGCCGCGAGAAAGCGGGCTGTTTTTATCGGCATTGACCGTTTGTGTGGTTACATCGGCACCTGGTTTTAATAGCAAATGGTCAAAGCTTTCAATCGAGTTATAGTAGGTATTATAAGCCTGACGGTAATATCTATAGTCTGGGGTACCGCCGGTAATAGTACCGTATTTATACTTCACCGGGGAAAATGTTATTGTGCTTCCGGCATCGGTATTTGCGGCAGTAGTTCCTCGCGTTCCGCCGGAGATTGTTTCAATGCGAGGCCCATTGTCGTATTGAATTTCTGATTTTCCCGAGTTGCCTCCAACCACTAAGGTTGTAACATCGTTTTTAATTTCTACATTGAATTTTGTAGCGGCATTCACATTGCCGTTTTTGCTGCCCCCGCTAATAATACCGAAATTACCTGCGTATACTTGCACATTGGTGCTATAAACACTACCGGGGTCAGTTTCAAAGCCACCGTAAACTGCTGCTATTTTCGTAGAAACATTGGTTCCAGGAATCTCTATTGCATTGCCGTCGGCACCTATTTCAACTTTACTGAGCGAGATATAGCTGTCCGGCATACTCTCAAACAGCATAGGCGAGCCGTTACCATATATGGTAAATGAGTTTATATCCAAATATCGGAATACAAACTGTACTTTTTTCGTTTCATTAATGTTACTTTGGTCAGGCAGATTAAAGGTATTGGAACTGTCCTTGGAGTATATTTTTCTTGGCGTTAAACTCTCAGGGCGCTTGCCGCTAATCACAATTTTTTTGAAGTTTGCCGCGGACAGGTCTATGGAGTTGTCTTTCATGTTGTCAAGACTATCGCTATAACCGTAGCCGTTGTCCTGTAAAATGGAAATTTGATAGTAGCCGGTTGCTTTGTTGTCGGTTAAACATTTTTGAATGGCTGTTTTAAAGCTGGTCACCTTTTCTGTCCATTGCGGGTCGGTATCACTATCCTTTTGGTAATAGGAAACCGAAAGTAAGTTGCCGGTTGCTATTTGAATTGTTAGAAATTTGGCATTGCTGCGGTCATTTAAAGTTCTACCGTCTTGGATTGACAGAGGGATATTTTGACCGCCTGCAGTTACGGTAATGCCGCTCGTGTTAGGGGATTGTGTCATATTTTTAAAACAAAACAGCACATCGTTTTCCACCCAAACGGAGGCATCCTGACGCAGTTGTATTTCAAGTTTATTGTTGGTTGTATTGTTGTCTTTGTAAGTAAAACCCTGAGAGGAGTCGGAAAACCAAATCGGTACGGCGCCGTCGCTCCACGATTTTCCGCCTGTAACGGTTGAGGTGTTGTTTTGAATCAAACTCTTTGGGTCGCGCTGAAGGCCTGTCCATTTATTACCCGTACCCTCTATGTATACTCCCGAAATGATGCCTGGCTGGCTTGCTCTATACGGTGTATGCAGCGTTGCGTTGCCTAAAAATTCAATTGTGGTGAGGATGCTGGTATTGTCAGTGTGGTAAGCGGAATAGGAACCGATATTTTCGATTTCGGTTTTGCTGCCCGAGTGCAAACGCAATTTGGTAAGGTTGGTAATCGAATCGTTTTTATCAGTGGTGGTATTCTTCTGATTAAAATTACCGTATACATTAATCGTTTTTGTGCCACTGTAATTTGCACTGGAAAGTAACGGCAAAACCACAGAGGTATTTAAGGTAGCATTTGCGCTAATATCAACGGTGGCATCGCCGCTGAGAGGTGTGCTGAGAAATTTGCTGACAGTGGTGGTACCTTGGCCAATGGTAACCGGTTTACTACCGGATACATATAAATAATCTAAGGTATTATTGCCGTTGAGCGTAACAGATGTGCCGTTGCTTTGCAGCAAACTGCCTTTTATATCGCAGTCGAAAATAAAAGTTGCAAGAGAATTGCTGGGGAGGGTGAGTCCACCCGTGTATGCGGCCGGATATACGCTACTATTGTACGTTATATTGCATGTTGGCACAGTAATGGTTTTGCCGGTATGCCTAACTGTAACCGCAGTGCTGATTCGAGTAAGCTCTGAGGCATCGGCGGCAGTCATTTGATAATCGTTGAGTATGTTTATATTGTAGTTGGTCTCTGTGTCAAATTGAATCGCATTATAGGCTTCCTGTAAATTTTTATACTGACCGCCTGTACCTACGGTAAGTGTTTTGGCGGTATTCGCCCACACCCCGCAAATGCTGGCAATGGCGATCGCGGCAAATACCCCCGCGCCCAGCAACACCTTTA
>CAKSHJ010000012.1 GCA_934457095.1 uncultured Eubacteriales bacterium | reverse complement strand
ACTCCTGAAAAAGCATATGAGTTAACATTCGGACCACTATATATAAGGGCAGCGCAGTTTTAGTATTTTCTGCGCTGCCTGTTTTTTTACATTTCCTGCTTATATTTTTGTGCAACATGCTGCAAATCTGCAAAAGAATTCACATCCAATTCCACAATTTTACGCTGAATTTCAGGAGGAAACGCATGAAAATATTCATAACAGGAAAAATCCTGCTCCGGCAAATCAGACAAGCACAAAAACGGCTCATTCATGGTCAACACCCCCGAAAATTAGAATATGCAAGATAAAAAAATACATACAGTAAAATTTAGCAAAGAGAGGTTCGTTTTGTTCGGAAAAATTTTGGTAAAGTAAAATTGGGGTATCAAAGAAAAAAGAAAAAAGGAGAAGCATATGACGACCAAAAAAATAGAGCTAAACGTATGGAGAAACGCGCACGCGGTGATAACCGCAGTACAAGGAGAAACGGCGGCGCGATTTTTAGAGATAAGCATAAACAACCACGAAAAGCCGCTGAATTTAACGAACAAAACGGTAGCGATTTACATGACAAAGCCGGACAAAAAAATCATCTACAACACGTGCGAGATTATCGACGCGCAAAACGGAATCATCGGAATAGAACTGACCGCACAAATGAGCGCAGTAGCAGGCACGATACCGGATTGCGAGATACACGTAACAGAGAAAAGCGGCGCGCTGCTAAAAATATTAGGCCTAACGCTGGTCATCGACCGCTCACTGGAGACCGACCAAGCAATAGAAAGCACAAATGAATTCACGCGATTACAGCAGGCGCTCAAGGAAGCGGACGGAGCAAGCGAGCAAATTTTACAAATTCTGGAAGAAAAGTGGAAAGAAAACGAGCGTCAGCAAGAGGCATGGCGCACACAAATGCAGGCCAATATCACAGAATGGCTAACCGAAAAAGACGAAACGCTGCTGCACAAATTACAAAGCGTAGACGATTGGATAGAAAGCGGAGAAAGCCGCCTGCAGCAAGCGGAAAACGAAGCGAACACAGCGGCAAGCCGAGCAAACACCGCGGTAGAGAACATAGCGCAAACGGCGGCCGAGCAAGTAAAAGCAACGCTTGAGCAGCAAAAGAACCAAGCCAACGGCATCGCCGGACTCAACGAAAAAGGGAAGCTGATACAAATGCCGACAGCGCACGACGTAGGAGGGGTACCGCAACAGCGAAAAATCAACGGCAAACCGCTCACAGAGGACGTCACGCTAACGGTAAGCGACATCGGAGAAGGAGCAATTTTTCTAACGGTACACCCGGTAGGGAGCATATTCATCAGCACGAATGCAACCAATCCCGGCACATTATACGGCGGCACATGGGTAAGCTGGGGCAGCGGCCGCATGCCCATAGGAGCAGACGCTGCCGACAGCGACTTCAGCAGTGCAGAAAAAACAGGCGGCGCAAAAACGCACACGCTCACAGTAAACGAACTCCCCTCGCACTGGCACAAGCTGCACGCAGATTACTACTATGATGTTTCGAATAAAAACAAAACAAACGTGACCAACAAAGACTTTGCCGACAAAACGGGCGGACTCAAAGAAAGCCGCATCAATATGGGAACGGCCTCAACGGGAGGCGGCCGGGCGCACAACAACATGCCGCCGTATATTACGTGTTACATGTGGAAGCGCACGGCATAAAAAAGGGCCTTGACATTCTACAGAATTCTGATATACTTATAAAGTACAGAGTTCTGTAAAACAGTACGGGAGGCACCATTTTGAACACCAAACAATTATCACAACTGCGCTACCTAAAAAAAGAAATAGAAATCACACAAACGCAAATAACAGAAATCGAACGCACCATCGAAGAAACAGAGTCATGGCCCAACGCTAGCGCCCAGCCACTGCAAGAAGAATTGGCGCATTGCAAGCGGCAATTAGAGCGCCGCGTCAAAAAAAGCGTCTCAGAATACAAACGGTTAGTCTGCGGCATCGCCAAAATCAAAGACAGTCTCCTGCGGCAAATCCTGATTTTACGCTTCATCCAAGGCCTAACGTGGCTGCAAACGGCAGGAGCAATCGGCGGCGGCAACACCCCAGACGGCCTTCGCATGATGGTCAAACGCTACCTGCAAAGAGCAGGAGGATCGGATTGACTTTTTGCCCAAAACAAGGTACACTTTATTCAGTATAAAAATAATATGTATCGTAGGCATTGAAGAAATGCAGCAAGCCAAAAAGGAGCGTGCGTCAATGGGCAACATCTATAAAAGCCTAACCGAACTGGTCGGCAACACGCCGTTATTACAGGCGGTCAATTTTGAAAAAAAGCATAAAATACCTGCCGCCATTCTAACAAAATTAGAATATTTCAACCCGGCAGGCAGCGTAAAAGACCGCATTGCAAAAGCGATGCTGGAGGACGCAGAAGCCAAAGGGCTGCTCAAAAAAGGCGCGGTCATCATCGAGCCGACCAGCGGAAATACCGGAATCGGCTTAGCCGCAGTGGGCACGGCAAGGGGCTACCGCGTCATTTTAACCATGCCCGAAACCATGAGCGTCGAGCGCAGAAATTTAGTCAAAGCATACGGCGCGGAGGTAGTGCTCACCGAGGGCGCAAAAGGCATGAAGGGCGCCATTGCCAAAGCCGAAGAACTGGCGGAAGAAATACCGGGCAGCTTTATCCCGGGTCAATTTGTAAACCCTGCAAACCCCGCAGTCCATTACGCCGTCACCGGTCCCGAAATCTGGCGCGACGCCGACGGCAAAGTAGACGTATTCATAGCGGGCATCGGCACCGGCGGCACCATCAGCGGGGTAGGCGCTTACTTAAAGGAGCAAAACCCCAAAGTACATATCGTGGCGGTAGAACCGGCAAGTTCTCCGGTGCTGAGCAAGGGTACGGCGGGCGCGCACAAAATTCAGGGCATTGGGGCGGGTTTCATACCCGACACGCTCAATACGGGCGTTTACGACGAGATCATTACCGTAACGAATGAGGATGCATTGCAAACGGGCAAAGAATTCGCGCGCACCGAGGGCATATTGGTAGGAATTTCGTCGGGTGCGGCATTGTGGGCGGCCGTGCAAACAGCCAAGCGGCCCGAATGGAAAGGCAAAACCATTGTTGCGCTATTGCCCGATACCGGAGAACGGTATCTTTCCACAGAGCTGTTTGCCGACTGATAAAAAAATGACCCTCCCGGAGCGTTTTGGGGAGGGGGGGTAGGGAACGAATGTTTCACGTGAAACATTCGTTCTTTATTTTTTGCAGCCGCTTGGCAATTTTTTCCCGGTCAATTGCCGCAAAAAACTGTCAATGTAGTTGCTGCGCCGGTTTTGGCAGTCTGAACAATAGGCGTGCTTTCATACGCCTATGTGGTAAGTGCAGCGTGGACGGCTGATTGTATGGCTTTAATGCCTTGTTAGCCGCGGGGTGCGGCAAAAACGGAAACGGATATTGCGCTTTTGGAACCCCTTTATGTGCTTTTTTTGAGAATTTGCCGGAAAAATTGCAAAAATCATTGTGTTTCTGTCGCCGAAAGTGGTATAATATTCCGTAACCAAATTTTACGGAGGTATGGCGCGTTATGGATGTGCGGCCCGGTGATACGCTGCTGCTGAAAAAACAGCATCCCTGCGGCGGTAAGGAGTTTTTGGTGCTTAGAGTCGGCATGGATTTTAAAATTCGTTGTGTTCGCTGCGGGCATGAGGTGATGCTGCCTCGCTTGAAGTGTGAGAGGAATATTAAGAAAATTGTGCGCAGCGGTGCGGAATAATATTTGGAATGTGGAGTGTAGGTTATGTTTGAGAATTTGTGCGTGTTTGAGGAGAGGTTTGAGGAGATCAACCGAAAATTGTATGACCCGGAGGTGGTGGCTGACCCGAATTTGTATGCCGGGTTGATGCGCGAATTGAAGCAGATTACACCCATTACCGAGAAATACAGAGAGTATAAAATTGCTGAGAAATTACAGAATGAGGCGAAGGATTTGCTCGACGCGGGCGGGTTGGAGAAGGATTTTAAGGAGATGGTGGAGCAGGAACTGATTGACGCCAAAAAAAGTTTGGAGAGCATTGCTGAGGAGCTGAAGATTTTGCTGCTGCCCAAAGACCCGAATGATGACCGCAATGTGATTGTGGAGATTCGCGGGGGAGCCGGCGGCGATGAGGCTGCTTTGTTTTCCGGGGTGTTGTTTCGCATGTATGAGATGTATGCCCAGAGTAAGGGCTGGAGGGTGGAGGTGCTTAATGCCAATGAGACCGAACTTGGCGGTTATAAGGAGATTAGTTTTATGATTGCGGGTGAGGGCGCTTATTCCCGGTTGAAGTATGAAAGCGGCGTGCATAGGGTGCAGCGTGTGCCCGAAACCGAAACCCAAGGGCGGGTGCATACTTCTACTGCTACGGTGGCGGTGCTGGCGGAAGTGGATGAGGTGGAAATTGAAGTGAACCCTGCTGATTTGCAGGTTGATACGTTTCGCGCAAGCGGCGCCGGCGGACAGCATGTGAATAAAACGGAGTCTGCCATTCGCATTACCCATTTGCCGACCGGCTTGATTGTGGAGTGTCAGGATGAGCGCAGTCAGCTGAAAAATAAGGATAAGGCGATGAAGATTTTGCGCTCGCGGTTGTATGAGGCTAAGCAGAAGGAACAGGACGCTCAGCTTGCGCTGGAACGCCGGTTGCAGGTGGGGACCGGAGACCGTTCTGAGCGGATTCGGACTTATAATTACCCGCAGGGGCGTATTACCGACCATAGGATAGGGCTTACGGTTTATAAATTTGACGATATGCTAAACGGCGGCCTTGATGAGTTGCTTGGCGCTTTGATTACTGCTGACAGAGCTGCGAAATTAGAGCAGTCTGCCCAGGCGTAAATTTTATTAGGAAATGAGGCGATGATTTTGTTAACCCAATCTTTCAGCGGCTGCTTTCAGGCTGATATTGCTGCGGCGGCTCGAATTATTGCTCAGGGCGGCATGGTTGCGGTTCCTACCGAAACGGTGTATGGTCTTGCTGCAGACGCTTTGAGTGAGGACGCGGTACGGCGTATTTTTGAGGCTAAGCGCAGGCCGCAGGATAATCCTGTGATTGTGCATGTTGCTTCTGCCGACCAGATACTGCCCCTTGTGACTGATGTTCCACCTATGGCTAAGGAATTGATTGAGATTTTTTGGCCGGGGCCGCTGACTTTGGTGTTGCCGAAGTCTCGGTTGATACCGGACGCTGTGTGTGCCGGGCTTTCTACTGTGGCGGTGCGCTTTCCCAGTCACCCGGTGATGCAGAAGTTGATCTCTGCTGCGGGGCTGCCGCTGGCTGCGCCTTCTGCGAATCTTTCCGGAAAGCCCAGCCCGACTTGCGTTGCGCATGTTTTGCAGGATTTGGATGGTAGAATTGACGCGGTGATTGATGGCGGAGTTTGCCAGGTGGGCGTGGAATCGACGGTGGTTTCGTTTGAAAATGAGGAGCCGACGCTGCTGCGGCCGGGGGGGATTTCTTTGGAGCAGCTGCAGTTGGTGCTTGGAAAGGTGAATATTGCACAGGCTGTTTTGCAGCAGATGGAACAGGGCCAGGTACCTGCTGCTCCCGGTATGAAGTATCGCCATTATGCCCCGAGTGCAAAGTTGGTTTTGGTGAAGGGGTCGCTGAATGCTTTTGTTGAGTTTGTGAACCAGCGGGCGGATTTGGGTGTTGCTGCGCTGTGCTTTTCCGGCGAGGAACGAGGGCTGAAGGTGCCTGCCGTTCCTTATGGCGCGCAGGATAATCCGCAACAGCAGGCGCAGTTGTTATTCGGCGCTTTGCGGCAGTTGGACGCTTTGAATTGTACGCAAATTTATGCCAGGTGTCCGTTGGCGTATGGGCCGGCGCTTGCTGTGTATAATCGGTTGCTGCGCGCTGCCGAATTTGAGGTGCTGCGTCTTGGTTGAGGTTTGGGGTTTGACCGGTCCTTCCGGCTCCGGAAAAACAACTGCTGCTAGGTTGCTGCGGCATTACGGTTGTACCGTGCTGGATTGCGATGAAATTGCCAGAGGCGTAACCGATGCTGATTTGCATTGCAAAAAGGCGCTGTGCGAGGCTTTTGGGCACGATATTTTACAGGAAAACGGCCGGTTGAACCGTGGTTTGCTTGCCCAACGGGCTTTTCGGGATCGCGCGAATACACAACGGTTGAACGCTGTGGTTGCGCCGTATATTTTGAAGGAAGTTAGAGAGCGGATGAGGCGCGAAATGCAATTGGGCGAAGGCGTTCTTGTGCTGGACGCGCCCACTTTGATTGAAAGCGGCCTTTATAAAGACTGCGATTGCGTGATTGTTGTGACCGCGCCTGCTCCGCTGCGCTTGGAGCGGATTATGAAGCGCGATGGGATCACTCGGCAGCAGGCGCTTTTGCGCATGCAGGCGCAGCCGCCCGATTCGTTTTATGCACAGTATGCCGATGTGCTGCTGGACGGTGCGGGGGAGGATTTTTTGGCGCAAATTGCAGATTTGACCGGAGGGGGTGGATACTCTGAAGAAAACTTGCAGGAAAACTAAGAGGGGGAAACGAAAGTTTGTTTTTTCTCATAAGTTGATTTGTGCGCTGGCGGGCCTTTTGATGGCGCTTTGCGTTGGGCTTGGTATTTATTTTGTAAGCTGCGGCGAGGTGCAGCTGCAGATGCGCATTCACCCTTTGGAATACAGTGAGATTGTGGAGAGAGAGGCGCAGACTTATGAAATTGACCCGCTGCTTGTTTATGCTGTGATTAAGGTGGAGAGTAATTTTGTGGCTGACGCGGTTTCTCATGCCGGGGCGATGGGTTTGATGCAGATCATGCCTGATACATACCGGTGGCTGGCTGAGAAAAACGGCTTTACTGATGTTGCTCAGGAGGATTTGCTGATTCCTGAAATTAATATTAAATACGGGTGCATGTTTTTGTCTATACTATTACAGAGGTATTCCCAGACTGCTTCTGCTGTGGCTGCTTATAATGCCGGGCTTGGTAACGTGGATAAGTGGCTTGAGGATTCTGAAATTGCTCCGGACGGCGAGAATTTGGAGCGGATCCCTTTTTCTGAAACCAGGCATTATACCGACAGGGTTTTGGAGAATTATAAGCTGTATCAACGGCTGTACCCCAGAGTGGTGAGCGTGGAGGCTGTTTTGCAATAAAGTGTGATGTTTTGAAGGAGGATTTGTGATGAGTAAAAAAAATAATGAAAAAACCAATGTGGACGCTTTGTGTGAGGAATTGTTGATTAACCGTAAAAACGGCTTTTTTGATGTGACAGAGCAGCAGCTTAAAAAGGCCGATAAATTTTGTGAGGGTTATAAGGATTTTTTGGATAGCGCGAAAACGGAACGCGAGGCTGTGGCGGTGACGATTGCTATGGCGGTGAAAAACGGCTTTGTGCCTTTTGACCGCAACGCTGTTTATCAGCCGGGGGACAGGGTTTATTATAATAATCGGGATAAGTCTCTTATTTTGGCTGTGATTGGTAAGGACGGCTGTAAAAACGGCGTGCGTATGGCTGCGGCGCATATTGATTCTCCTCGCTTGGATTTGAAGCCGTACCCGCTGTATGAGGCCAATGATTTGGCGTTGTTTAAATCGCATTATTACGGTGGGATTAAAAAGTACCAGTGGACGACCATTCCGTTGGCTATGCATGGCCGGATTGTGCGCCGCGACGGTACTTTTGTGGATATTTGCTTGGGTGAGCGGCCCGGGGAACCTCAGTTTTGCGTGACTGATTTGCTGCCGCATTTGGGCGCTGAGCAAATGGGGAAAACCCTTGGTAAGGCCATTGAGGGCGAGAATTTGAATATTTTGATTGGCAGCAGGCCAGTGCGCGCCGAGAAGGGCAGTAATTTGTTTAAGCTGAATGTGATGAGGCTGCTGCATGAAAAATATGATATTGTGGAGGAGGATTTTGTTTCTGCCGAGATTGAGTTTGTGCCGGCGTTTCCTGCAAGAGATGTGGGCTTTGACCGGAGTATGATTGGCGGTTACGGCCATGATGACCGTGTGTGCGCTTACCCTGCTGTTGAGGCCGCGTTGCATTGTAAAACGCCCAAACAAACGGTATTGACCGTGCTGGCCGACAAGGAGGAGGTTGGCAGCGATGGCAATACCGGGCTGAATTCTTCGTTTTTGCGCTATTTTGTTGCCGACCTTGCTCGGCTGGAGGGCCTGGACGGCTATGATGTGCTGCGGAAATCGAAGTGTCTTTCTGCGGATGTGACCGCTGCTTATGACCCGACTTATGCCGCTGCTTATGAGCCGCTGAATTCTTGCTATTTGAATAACGGCGTGGGTGTGATGAAGTATACCGGCTCGCGCGGGAAGGCCGGGACTTCTGACGCTTCTGCCGAGTTTATGGCCGAGATTCGCCGTATTTTTGACGGAAACGGCGTGCTTTGGCAGACCGGGGAGCTTGGTAAAGTGGATGGCGGCGGCGGCGGCACCGTTGCGATGTATGTTGCTAATTTGGATGTGGATGTGATTGATGTGGGCGTGCCGGTGATTTCGATGCATTCTCCGTTTGAAATCGTTTCGAAATTGGATATTTATATGACTTACCTTGGGATAGACGCCTTTTTTGCGGCGAAATAATAGGGGGTGCGCCATGCGGCAAAAATCAAATCGCGCGCAAAAGGTGCTGCACCCCAAACGTCGTGGGCGCAGGACCGGCGCCAAACTCGACGGTATGCAGCGCTTGCGGTTGCTGATGTTTCTTGTGGCGGCTGCCGCTTTGGTGGTTGCCGGTGCGGTTGGCGTTGTTGCTTGGCTGCTGTTGCGGGAGGCCCCTGAGGATGCTTTTGCGGCGCAGAATGATTCTGTGCAGGTTGGGGTTGGATTGCCTGTTTATGAGGATAGCTTTAATTTGGTGCTTGTGAACAAAAACAGACGGCTGGATTCTGGTTTTATTGTGAATTTGACGGAATTTGACGGCGTGCAGGTGGAGGAACGGATTCTGCCGGCGCTGCGGAAAATGTTGGAGGACGCAAAGCGGGACGGCTGTGAATTGCGGTTGACCGAGGGTTTTGTGGACTGCGATACGCAACAACAACGTTATTTGGCTCAGGTGGAGCGTTTGATGCGGTTGCAGGGGTATACCGGTGTTCGCGCGCAGGAGGAGGCGAAGAATTTTGTGTTGCCCGGGGATTACAGCGAATTGCAGACCGGGTTGGCGGTGCAGCTTGCTTGTGCCAATGGTGATCGGGAGGCGTTTTCGGCAACGAAGGAGTTTCGCTGGTTGGAGAAGAATTCTGTTTCTTATGGGTTTGTTTTGCGTTACCCGGCTTTGAAAGTGACCGCCACAGGGCATGTTGCTTCTGATACGCAGTTTCGTTATGTGGGCGCTGAACATGCTGCGAAAATGCGCAGTCTTGGTATGGCGCTGGAGGAATATTGGAGTTATGTGCAAGTTGGTTGATGGGCCGGTTCTGTTTTGCTGAAATTTTGTGCTTGCATTTTGTATGACTTTGTGGTAAAATTTTTTTATTATGTTGATTGTTTGCGGAAATGAGGTGACGATGATGAAAGAAAATATACACCCGAACTTTGAAAAAACAACCATTCAATGTGCGTGCGGAAATAAAATGGAAACTCGTTCGACGAAGGATAACATTCGTGTGGAAATTTGTTCCAAGTGCCACCCTTTCTTTACCGGTAAGCAAAAACTGGTGGATACAAGCGGTCGTGTTGATATGTTTAAGAAGCGTTACGGCGCCAAAGGCGAATAATTGCCTTTTTGCCCGGTTGGAGCTTGTGTTTTTTTGAAAATGACGGACGGTGCTGTTTGGCGTACCGTCCGCGTTTTATATTACCCCGAAAAGGAGCTTTGTATGGAATCCTACCGTACGGTAATGCTGGAGACCCATGCTGAATTTACCGAAAAACGCTCGAAATTTATTGGCTATATTAAGCCTGTGCAGACCCGTGAGCAGGCTGACGCTTTTATTCAGGAGATAAAAACCAAGCATTGGGACGCTACGCACAATGTGTACGCGTATGTTTTGCGCAAGGGGCAAATTCAGCGTTATTCCGATGACGGCGAACCCCAGGGAACGGCCGGGATTCCTGTGCTGGAGGTGTTGCGCAAGGCGGGGCTGACCGATGCCGCGGTTGTGGTGACCCGTTATTTTGGCGGTGTTTTGTTGGGCGGCGGCGGTTTGGTGCGCGCGTATTCTCATGCTGCCGCGCTGGCTGTGGATAGCGCCGGTGTTTTGCAGATGCTGCAATGTAAAATTGCAAGGGTGCGTTGCGATTATACCCGTTATGGTAAAATTGCCGCGCTGATTGCCGCTTGCCGCGGCGCGGTAGACGATACCGTGTTTGCGGACGCTGTGCAAATTGCGTTTCATATGCCGCTTGCTGATTTCGGCGGTTTTGTAAAACAGCTTTCTGAAATGAGTTGCGGGGAAATTTGCGCGGAAAGTTTGGGGGAGGATTTTTTTGCGGTTTCCGATTTTTGAGCAGCATTTTTAAAAATTAGCCTTAAAAAAAGGTTTTTATTAAGATTTTGCGTATATTTATTTTATAGAGCTATCAAAAAGGCGGTGTCGCTTACTTTGGAAATCAGAAAACGCACGGAACTGCTGGAAAAGCAAATTTTGTCACCTTTTGCTACTTTGGCCGTCAACTCAAAGGGCAGGCTGCGCGATGAGGCGGAATGTGAAATCCGTACGGCTTTTCAGCGGGATAGGGACCGGATCATTCATTCCAAGTCGTTTCGGCGGTTGAAGCATAAAACACAGGTGTTTCTCTCGCCGGAGGGCGACCATTACCGCACGCGGTTGACGCATACTTTGGAGGTGGCTCAGATTGCGCGCACGGTGGCAAGAGCTTTATGCCTGAATGAGGATTTGACCGAGGCGATTGCTTTGGGTCACGATTTGGGGCATACGCCCTTTGGGCATGCCGGCGAACGCGCGTTGCGCGAGGTTTCTCCGGTGGTGTTTCACCACAATGAACAAAGTGTGCGCGTGGTGGAGCGATTGGAGAATCATCACCGCGGGCTGAATTTGACGCAGGAGGTTCGGGATGGTATTTTGTGCCATACCGGGCCAAAGGAGGCGGATACCCCTGAGGGGCGGATTGTGCGCTTTGCCGACCGCATTGCTTATATTAACCATGATATTGACGACGCGGTGCGGGCCGGCGTGCTGCACCCTGATGATATTCCTGCCGATTTGGTTGCCGTTTTGGGCAATGGGACCTCTGCGCGCATTAATACTATGGTGCGCTCTTTGATTGAGAACAGCGTGGACGGTCGGATTCAGATGGACGATACCGTGGGACAGGCCTATTTGCAGATCCATAAGTTTATGTTTGAGAATGTGTATCGCAATCCGCAGGCCAAGGACGAGGAAAAAAAGGTTCCTTGCCTGATTGAAACGCTGTATCATTATGTGATGCAGCCGGGGAATTTGCCGGAGGAAATGCAGCAGATTGCCGAACAGGAGGGCAGGGAACGCGCTGCGTGCGATTATATTGCCGGGATGACCGACCATTTTGCCGTGGCTTTGTTTCGGAGGGTTGTTGTGCCGAAGTCTTGGGGCATTTGACTGAAGGAAAGGGGGGGAGCGTTTGGCGTTACCGGAAGCTTTTTTGCAGGAATTGAAAATGCGCAATTCTATTGAGGAGGTTGCGGCTTCCTATGTACAGCTGAAACGCCGCGGGCGCAATTTGGTGGGGTTGTGTCCCTTTCACAACGAGCATACGCCCTCTTTCAATTTATACCCTGAAAATGGCTCCTTTTATTGCTTTGGATGCGGCGCCGGCGGCGATATGATTACCTTTGTGCGGCGGATTGAAAATTTGGATTACATAGAGGCCGTGAAATTTTTGGCAGACCGTGCCGGTTTGCAAATGCCGCAGGAGGGTGTGGATGACAGCGTTAGCCGTTTGCGGCGGCGTATTTTTGAGATAAACCGTGAAAGCGCGAAGTTTTTTCATGCTATGTTGAAAACGCCGCAGGGGAAGGTTGGGCTGGACTACTTTTTGCAGCGGGGGTTGCTGCCTGCTACGTTGACGCATTTTGGGCTGGGCTTTGCGCCGGATTCTCGGTTTGCGCTGGTGAATCACCTGAAGGCCAAGGGTTATTCCGAGGAGGAGATGGTGCAGGCCAATGTTGCCGTGCGGGCGCGCTCCGGCAGGGCGATGGACCGCTTTTTTAACCGGGTGATGTTTCCGATTATAGATTTGCGCGGGAATGTGATTGCTTTTGGCGGGCGAATTCTGTCGGATGAAAAGCCAAAATATCTCAATACGGCGGACACTTTGGTTTTTAAGAAGAGTTACGGTTTATTTGCGCTCAATTTTGCCAAAAATAGCGCACAGGACCAATTGATTTTGGCTGAGGGGTATATGGATGTTATCGCTTTGCACCAAGCCGGGTTTTCCAATGCCGTGGCGGGTCTTGGCACCGCGCTTACCAGTGAACAGGCGCATTTGATCGCTCGTTATGCTAAGGAGGTTGTAATTGCATATGATTCCGATGAGGCGGGGCAAAAGGCTACTGCTCGTGCGATTTCTCTGCTGCGCAACGTGGGCTTGCTTGTTAAGGTGTTGGCGATTCCGCAGGGGAAAGACCCCGATGAATTTATGCGTTCTTATGGCCAGCAGGGGCCGGCGCGGTTTAAGCAATTGCTTTTGCAGAGCGGAAATGATGTGGAGTACCGGATGCAAAAGTTGAGGTTGAATTGTGATTTGGAGTCTTCTGCCGGGAAGGTGCAATATTTAAATGACGCCACGGCGTTGCTTGCGACTTTGGAAAACCCTATGGAACGGGAAATTTATGCAGGGAAGCTTGCAGAGGAAGTTGGGATTGCCCGCGCGACTGTGACGCAACAGGCGGAGAAATTGAGCAGGCAGCGCCGGAAGGCCGACCAAAAAAGGGAGTTCCGCGAGTTTCAGCAGCAGAGTACCGGTTTGAAAGATAAAATAAACCCCGAAAAGCACCGGCATTTTCGGGCTGCTAATGCAGAGGAGGCTTTGATTGCGTATTTGTTTTTGCATCATGACGCAGCAAAGCAAATACGCAAGGATTTGCCGCCCGAGCAGTTTACGACCGCTTTTAACCGTCGTGTTTATGAAGCGATTACCGATAAAATGATGACAGGCGCCGCGGTGAGTTTGACGGATATTTCCGATGTGTTTACCATGGAGGAAATTGGGGCGATTGCTGCAATTTTGGCAAGGCATAATGCTGTGCTTGCGGGACAAAAGGATGCACAGGAGTATGTTCGTGTGATTGTGCAGGAAAAAACTAAATTGAACGCAAGCGACCTGGAACAGGCGCAGACGCAGGATATACAGAACTATTTGGCACGGCTGAGAGAGCAGAAACGCTAACAGCCGCTGATACTTGGGAGGATACATGTTTATGTCAGCACCGGATAAAAAAACGGTTATGAAAGATTTGTTTGAGTTGGGAAAATCAAAAGGTCAGCTTACTACTAAGGAGATTTTGGACGCTTTGGGCGAGCTGGATTTTGAGCTGGAGCAAATTGAGAAATTTTATGATAGTTTGGAAGCGCAGGGAGTGGAAATTGTAGAGGATTTCGGCGAGGATATTACGCTGGAGGATATTGAGTTTGAGGAGAGTGAATCGGCGCAGGAGGATGATTTGGAGTCCTCGCTGAGTACCGAGGGCATTGCTATTGACGACCCGGTGAAGGTTTATCTCAAAGAAATCGGCAGGGTTCCGCTGCTTTCTCCTGAGGAGGAAATTGAGCTTGCGATTCGCATTATTGACGGCGATGAAATTGCTAAAAAACGCTTGTCTGAGGCGAATTTGCGCTTGGTGGTGAGTATTGCTAAGCGCTACCTTGGCAGAGGGATGCAATTTTTGGATTTGATTCAGGAGGGGAATTTGGGCCTGATTAAGGCGGTTGAGAAATTTGACTATACCAAGGGGTTTAAATTTTCTACCTATGCTACTTGGTGGATTCGGCAGGCGATTACTCGCGCGATTGCCGACCAGGCAAGGACTATTCGGATCCCGGTGCATATGGTGGAGACCATTAACAAGGTGAAAAAGGTTTCCAGTCAGCTTTTGCATACCAACGGTCACGAGCCGACTGCCGATGAGATTTCTGATGAGTTGGACATGCCTGTGGACAAGGTGCGGGAAATTATGCGCGTGGCGCAGGAGCCGGTTTCTTTGGAGACGCCGATTGGCGAGGAGGAGGATAGTCATTTGGGTGATTTTATTCCGGATGACGACGCGCCTGCTCCGGCGGACGCGGCTTCTCATACGCTGTTGAAGGAGCAGCTTTCGGAGGTGCTGGATACTTTGACACCGCGCGAGGAGAAGGTGCTGCGCTTGCGCTTTGGGTTAGAGGACGGGCGTTCCCGGACATTGGAGGAGGTTGGCAAGGAATTTAATGTAACCAGAGAGCGTATTCGTCAGATTGAGGCAAAGGCTTTAAGAAAACTGCGTCACCCCAGCAGAAGCAAAAAATTGAAGGATTTTTTAGATTAGAGACAGAAAGGGAGGGCGCATTTCAATGCACTTGACATTAGAGGCGGATTATGCGGTGAGAATTGTGGATAAGCTTGCCATTGAAAATAGAAAAATAGACGCGCATACGATTTCGGAGGATACCAATGTGCCGCTGCGTTTTGCGCTGAAAATTTTGCGGAAATTGGTTGCCAGCGGTGCGGTGAAGTCTTATAAAGGCGCGCACGGCGGTTATATGATTGCAAGAGAGCCCAAGGATATTACGCTGCGCGAGGTGATTGAGGCCGTGGAGGGCCCGTTTATGATTAGCCGCTGCCAGCAGGAGGATTATTTTTGTACGAACAGCTCGTGCCGGGTGCATAATATTTATGCCGAGATTTCTTTGATGGTACGGGAGAGGCTGGATTCGTATAATTTTGCCAATTTTAAGGGCAGCAGCGACAGACTGCCGTGCGCGGACGACAAGGAACATAAGCAAAAAAGTAACACATAAAAAAACCGGTGGTGAAAGCGGCGGCGCGCGATGCGTTTGCGCCGCTTTTTTCTATGTGCAGGGTGTGGTATATTGAAAAGAAAAATATAACACAAATGTGTATTGACAAACTTTGGACATTGCGGTAAAATAATATACTGCATCATCATGGATAGGTATGCTTTTTGTGTATTTTGTCAATTTAGCATAAATTTCATATAAACGCAAGCAGAGTCTTTAGGAATATTGACAGAATTGCGCGATGTTTGCAAAACAAAGTGTGTTTGAATATGAAGAAGACGGTTATTATATGAATGGAGTGAACAAGCCGATGGTGAATGTTAAACCGGTAAATGTAGGCAGCAATACCCGTATGAGTTTTTCTAAAATTGATGAAGCGCTGGAGATGCCCAATTTAATTGAGGTTCAGAAAAATTCGTATCAATGGTTTTTGCAGGAGGGCTTAAAAGAGGTATTTAAAGATGTTTCCGGTATTACAGACTATACAGGCAATTTGGTGCTGGATTTTGTGAACTATAAGCTTGATGATAAGCCGAATTACAGCGTGGAGGAGTGCAAGGAAAGGGACGCGACCTATGCTGCCGCGCTGCGCGTAAACGCAAGACTGCTCAATAAGGAAAGCGGGGAAATTAAGGAGTCCGAAGTGTTTATGGGCGATTTTCCGCTGATGACCGACAGCGGAACCTTTGTGATTAACGGCGCGGAACGCGTGATTGTTTCGCAGTTGGTGCGTTCGCCGGGGGTTTATTACAAAATGGAATATGATAAGACCGGTAAGGAGCTGTTCAGTTCTACGGTGATTCCGAACCGCGGCGCTTGGTTGGAGTATGAAAATGATGCCAATGACGTATTTTATGTGCGCATTGACAAAAACAGAAAGTTGCCTGTTACTGTGTTTATTCGCGCGTTGGGGCTTGGCACCAAAGATGAGATTTTAGAGTATTTTGGGCAGGACGACCGTATTTTGGCGACCTTGGAAAAAGACCCGTGCAAAAATACAGAGGAGGCTTTATTTGAAGTTTACCGCAAATTAAGACCGAGTGAGCCGCCTACGATTGAGAGCGCTCAGACGCATATTAACGGTTTGTTTTTTGACGCAAGGCGTTATGATTTGTCGCGTGTGGGTCGCTATAAATATAATAAAAAGCTGAATTTGGCAGGGCGGATTGCCGGGCAGCAGCTGACGCAGCCTGTGGTGGACCCCTTGACCGGGGAATTGCTTGCCGAGGCGGGGGAAACCGTTAGTCTTGAGAAGGCGCATGCCATTGATAACGCGGGTGTTTCGGTGGTATTTGTGCTGGCAAATGAGAAAGAAACTAAGGTTATCTCGAACGGTATGGTGGATATTACCGGTTTTGTAAATTTTGACGCAAAAAAGGAGTGCGGTATTAACGAGCGCGTGCGCTTTGGCGTTTTAATGGAGATTTTGGATTCCTGCGCGGATGACGATGAATTGAAAGAGGCTTTGCGCAGCCGTATTGACGAGCTGATTCCAAAGCATATTATTATTGACGATATTTTTGCTTCGGTGAACTATATGAATTGCCTTGCTATGGGGCTTGGTAATGTGGACGATATTGACCATTTGGGCAATCGTCGCATTCGTTCGGTGGGAGAATTGCTGCAGAATCAATTCCGCATTGGTTTTGCCCGTTTGGAGCGTGTTATTCGCGAAAGAATGACTTTGCAGGCGCAGGATTTGGAGATTTTAACGCCGCATTCGCTGATTAACATTCGGCCTGTGGTGGCCGCGATTAAGGAATTTTTCGGTTCTTCGCCGCTTTCGCAATTTATGGACCAGACCAACCCGCTGGCCGAATTGACCCATAAACGCCGTTTGTCCGCGTTGGGTCCGGGCGGACTTTCCAGAGACCGCGCCGGCTTTGAAGTGCGTGACGTGCATTACAGCCACTATGGCCGGATGTGCCCGATTGAGACCCCGGAGGGTCCGAATATCGGGTTGATCTCTTACCTTGCAACCTTTGCCAAAATCAATGAATACGGCTTTATTGAAGCGCCGTTTCGCCGCGTGGATAAGGAAACCGGCATTGTTTCTCCTGAGGTGATTTATATGACCGCCGATTTGGAGGACGATTATATTGTGGCGCAGGCCAATGAGCCGCTGGATGAAAACGGTCGCTTTTTAAACGCGAAGGTGAACGGCCGCTACCGCGATGAATTTGTGGAGGTGGACCGTTCTCAGGCTGACTTTATGGATGTTTCTCCGAGAATGGTGGTTTCCGTTGCAACGGCGATGATTCCGTTTTTGGAAAATGACGACGCCAACCGTGCGCTCATGGGTTCGAACATGCAGCGGCAGGCGGTTCCGTTGCTGAAAACCGAATCTCCGATTGTGGGTACGGGCATGGAATACAAAGCCGGCGTTGACTCCGGCGTGTGCGTGCTGGCAAGACACAGCGGTGTGGTTCGCAGCGTGAGCGCGGACGAAGTAATTGTTACCAATGACGACGGCTCGGTGGAGAATTACCACATTACCAAATTTATGCGCTCCAATCAGGGTACTTGCATCAATCAGGTGCCGGTGGTAGAGCGTGGGCAGAGAATTCAGCAGGGTCAGGTGATAGCAGACGGCCCGGCTACCAGCAACGGTGAAATTTCTCTTGGTAAAAACGCCCTGATTGGCTTTATGACCTGGGAGGGCTATAACTATGAGGACGCCGTTTTGATTAACGAGAAAATTGTGCGGGACGATGTGTATACCTCGATTCACATTGAGGAGTATGAAATTGAGGCCAGGGATACCAAATTGGGCCCTGAGGAAATTACCAGAGATATTCCCAATGTCAATGAGGATTTGCTCAGCGATTTGGACGAAAGCGGTATCATTCGCGTGGGCGCAGAGGTGCGTGCCGGCGATATTTTGGTGGGCAAGGTGACGCCTAAGGGAGAAACCGAATTGACTGCCGAGGAACGTTTGCTGCGGGCGATTTTTGGTGAGAAAGCAAGAGAGGTGCGCGATACTTCTTTGCGTGTGCCGCACGGCGAATACGGCATTGTGGTGGACGTGAAGGTGTTTACCAGAGAAAACAGTCAGGACGAGTTAAGCCCGGGTGTGAATAAGGTGGTACGCTGCTATATTGCCCAAAAGCGTAAAATTTCCGTGGGTGATAAAATGGCGGGTCGGCATGGTAATAAGGGCGTGGTTTCACGTATTTTGCCGCAGGAGGATATGCCTTACCTGCCCGACGGCACACCGCTTGATATTGTGCTCAACCCTTTGGGCGTTCCTTCCCGTATGAACATCGGGCAGGTGCTGGAGGTGCATTTGGGTCGCGCGGCAAAGGCGCTGGGCTGGAAAATTATGACCCCGGTATTTGACGGCGCGCATGAGGACGATATTGCGGCCTGTTTAAAAGAAGCCGGCTTGCGCGAGGACGGTAAAACATTGCTGCGCGACGGCAGAACCGGCGAATATTTTGACAACCCGGTTACCGTTGGGTATATGTATTACCTGAAGCTGCACCACCTGGTGGATGATAAAATTCATGCCCGTTCCACGGGTCCGTACTCGCTGGTTACGCAGCAGCCGCTGGGCGGTAAAGCGCAATTCGGCGGTCAACGCTTTGGTGAGATGGAGGTTTGGGCATTGGAGGCCTATGGCGCTGCCTATACCTTACAGGAAATTCTGACGGTGAAATCCGATGATGTGGTTGGCCGTGTGAAAACCTACGAGGCGATTGTAAAAGGTCAGAATATTCCAAAACCGGGCATTCCCGAATCCTTTAAGGTGCTCATTAAGGAATTGCAATCTCTTGGCTTGGATGTGAAAGTTCTGGACAGAGACAATGGTGAAATCGATTTGAAGCAGAACTTTGATGAAGAAGATGACCTTGGCTTTAAGCCGTCTGCGCATGCATTTGACGAACAGCAGGTTGTAACCGACGAATTGGAGGGTTATACCGTGCAGGACGCTGAGGACGACATGGAGGACGCTTTTGAAGAGTCTTATACGGAAGAAGACGGCGACGAGCAAGAGGGTGATGATATTCTTTTTGACGATGAGGATGAGGAATCCTTTCAGGAAGATTTAGACAACGGCGATGATGAATAGGGCAGGGGGTTATACAGTGGAATTTAATGTATTTGAATCAATTAAAATCGGTATAGCTTCTCCGGAGAAAATCAGGGAATGGTCTCACGGAGAGGTTAAAAAACCGGAAACCATTAACTACCGTACCTTAAAGCCGGAGCGCGACGGTTTATTCTGCGAGCGTATTTTCGGTCCGCAAAAGGACTGGGAGTGCCATTGCGGTAAATATAAAAGAATTCGCTATAAGGGCAAGGTGTGCGACCGCTGCGGCGTAGAGGTTACGCGCTCTAAGGTACGCCGTGAGCGTATGGGGCATATTGAGCTTGCCGCCCCGGTTTCGCATATTTGGTATTTTAAAGGGATTCCGTCTCGTATGGGCTTGGTTTTGGATATTTCTCCGCGTATGCTGGAAAAAGTGCTGTATTTTGCGCTTTATATTGTAACCGACCCCGGCAGTGTGCGGGAATTGCAGGAAAAGCAAATGCTGACCGAAAAAGAATACCGTGACATGCGTGAAAAATACGAGGACGATTTTCAGGCGGGCATGGGCGCCGAAGCGATTCGCACTTTGCTTGAGAAAATTGACATGGAGCAACTTGCGCAGGAGTTGAAAGAGGAGTTGTTTACTGCTTCGGGTCAAAAGCGTGTGCGTATTTTAAAGCGTTTGGAGGTTGTGGAGGCATTTCGTGCTTCGGGCAACGCTCCCAAATGGATGATTTTAGACGCTATTCCTGTGATTCCGCCGGATATTCGCCCCATGGTGCAATTGGATGGCGGCAGATTTGCTACTTCGGATTTGAACGATTTGTACCGCAGGGTGATTAACCGTAATAATCGCTTGAAGCGTCTGCTGGAGTTGGGCGCGCCGGACATTATTGTGCGCAATGAGAAGCGTATGCTGCAAGAGGCTGTTGACGCTCTGATTGACAACGGTCGCCGCGGCAGACCGGTTACAGGGCCGAATAACCGGCCGCTGAAATCGCTTTCCGATATGCTCAAGGGTAAGCAGGGACGCTTCCGCCAGAACCTGTTGGGTAAGCGTGTGGACTACTCCGGTCGTTCGGTTATTGTAGTTGGGCCGGAGCTGAAAATGTACCAGTGCGGTCTGCCCAAAGAAATGGCGTTGGAGCTGTTTAAGCCCTTTGTTATGAAGCGTTTGGTGGAAACCGGTTCGGTGGGCAATATTAAAGCGGCAAGAAAGGCCGTGGAGCGTGCAAAACCCGAAGTTTGGGACGCTTTGGAAATTGTAATTAAAAACCACCCGGTACTGCTCAACCGTGCGCCCACGCTGCACAGACTGGGTATTCAGGCGTTTGAGCCGGTTTTGGTAGAGGGGCGTGCATTGAAGCTGCACCCCTTGGTGTGTACCGCTTATAACGCCGACTTTGACGGCGACCAAATGGCGGTGCATGTACCGCTTTCGGCAGAGGCGCAGGCAGAGGCTCGTTTTTTGATGCTGGCAGCCGGCAACTTGTTAAAGCCCTCTGACGGCCGCCCGGTGGCGGTGCCTACGCAGGACATGGTTCTGGGCTCTTATTACCTGACTTTGGAGAAGGACGGCGAGTTGGGTGAGGGCAAGGTGTTTCGTGATGAAAACGAAGCGCTGATGGCGTATGATGCCAAAGCGATTAGTTTGCATGCGAAAATAAAAGTGCGTCGCACGTTGGAGATAAACGGACAGAAGATTTCTAGATTGGTGGGTACTACGGTAGGCAGAATTATATTCAACCGCCCGATTCCCCAGGATTTGGGCTATGTGGACCGCACGAATCCCGATACCAGATTTGATTATGAAATCAGCTTTTTGGCGGGCAAAAAGCAATTGGGCGCTATTTTTGACCGCTGCATTAAGGTGCACGGCACCGCAAAAACCGCAGAGGTTTTGGATGAGGTAAAGGCTCAGGGGTATAAATATTCTACCCGCAGCGCCATTACCGTTGCCGTATGCGACGCTACTATACCGCCGGCAAAAAAGCAACTCATTGCAGAGGCTGAGCGGCAAATTGACGACATTACCGACGAGTTTAATATGGGATTGCTCTCTGACACCGAGCGCTATAATATGGTGCTGAAAACCTGGGAGAAAACCACCAACGATGTTACCAAGGCTTTGCAGGAGAATTTGGACCGCTATAACCCGATTTTTATGATGGCGGATTCCGGTGCGCGTGGTTCTATGAGTCAGATTCGTCAGCTTGCCGGTATGCGCGGTTTGATCGCCAATACCTCGGGCAGAACGATTGAAATTCCGATTCGCGCCAACTATCGCGAGGGTTTGAATATTTTGGAATACTTTATTTCCTCGCGCGGCGCCCGTAAGGGTCTTGCCGATACCGCTTTGAGAACGGCGGACTCCGGTTATTTGACTCGCCGTTTGGTAGATGTTTCGCAGGAAGTTATTATTCGTGAGGACGACTGCGGCACTACAAAAGGCCTTGAGGTTTTTGACATTCGCGAGGGTAGGGAGTCGATAGAACCACTTGCCGAGCGCTTGATTGGCCGGTATTTGCTGCACGATTTTGTAGACGAAGCCACCGGTCAGGTGCTGGTCTCCAAAGATAAACTGATGGATGACCGTGATGCAGATTTGATTGTAAGCCGTGGCGTGGAGAAAATTGAAATTCGTTCGATTTTGGATTGCACTGCAAAGCATGGTATTTGTAAAAAATGCTATGGCGCCAACCTTGCAAACGGCAAACCGGTGGATGTAGGCGAAGCGGTAGGTATTATTGCCGCGCAGTCTATTGGCGAGCCGGGTACGCAGCTTACGATGAGAACTTTCCATACCGGCGGCGTTGCCAGCGTGGAGGATATTACACAAGGTCTGCCTCGTGTGGAGGAACTGTTTGAGGGGCGCAAACCCAAGCATTTGGCTATTATCAGTGAAATCAGCGGTGTGGTTTCTTATGAGGAAGTGAAGAAAAACCGCCATGTTGTCATTACCAACAACGAGGTTGGCGACCAGAAATCGTATCTGATTCCGTTTGGTTCTCGCGTTACCGTAAAAGAGGGCGAGGAAATCAAGGCGGGAGCCAGAATTACCGAGGGCTCGGTGAACCCGCACGATGTGCTTGCCATAAGTGGTACGCAGGCGGTACAGGACTATTTGATTCAAGAGGTGCAGCGTGTATACCGTATGCAGGGCGTTGACATTAACGACAAGCATATTGAGGTGATTGTGCGCCAGATGATGAAAAAAGTGCGCATTGATGAGGCCGGAGATACGCATTTGCTGCCGAGTTCATTGGTGGACAAAAGCGAAATGGAGGCCGAAAACAAGGCGGTGCGGGAGCGCATTGCCGCAGGAGAAACCGAATTGCGCGAGGCATCTTATACGCCGGTGTTGCTGGGTATTACCAAAGCCTCGTTGGCAACGGATTCCTTCCTGTCGGCAGCTTCTTTCCAGGAGACCACTCGCGTATTGACCGACGCTGCCATTAAAGGCAAGGTAGACCCGTTGCTCGGTCTGAAAGAAAATGTAATTATCGGTAAGTTGGTTCCGGCCGGCACCGGTATGAAATGCTACAGCGATGTGGAAATTGAATCTACAAATCAAGTATTGACAAACGATATTATCTAATGTTATAATTTGAAATTGTGATAGTGTAGTTTGCCTTTTCAGCTATTACCCACCATATGCCAAGTTGCGTATGGTGGGTTTGGGCGTTCAAAGGCAAGTGCAACATTGCTGATTTTTTAAGAGAGGAGGTTTCTTATGCCAACCTTTAACCAATTGGTTCGAACAGGAAGAGAGGTTGCTGAAAAGAAAGCAAAGGCTCCTGCGCTTTTAAAGGGCTGGAACTCCAAAAAAAGAGTTGCCATTAACCAGAATTCCCCGCAAAAACGCGGCGTATGTACTGCTGTGAAAACTGCAACCCCTAAAAAACCGAACTCCGCTTTGAGAAAAATTGCCAGAGTGCGTCTTTCCAACGGTATCGAGGTTTCTGCTTATATTCCGGGCATCGGTCATAATTTGCAGGAGCACAGTGTGGTTATGATTCGCGGCGGCAGGGTAAAAGATTTGCCCGGTGTGCGTTACCACATTATTCGCGGCACCTTGGACGCACAAGGCGTTGCCAACCGTATGCAGGCTCGCTCCAAGTACGGCGCTAAGCGCCCCAAAGCCGGCGCTGCAAAGCAATAATAATGGAACAAAGGTTAAGTTGAAAGAAACCTTACGGCTGCGTGCGGCAGCGTTATAGAAATACAGCTTTTTGTATTTGCGGGTAACGCTTCTGTATTGGCCAACGGGAGTTTATCTTTCGAGTACCTGTGATATCATTCATGTGAAGGAGGGAAGGAATATGCCAAGAAGAGGCTCTATTGCAAAACGAGATGTTTTGGTTGACCCACTATACAATTCTAAGCTTGTTACCCGTTTAATCAACAATATTATGTATGACGGTAAAAAGGGCGTAGCCCAGAAAATCGTTTACGGCGCATTCGATATTGTAAAAGAAAAAACAGGCAGAGAACCCTTAGAGGTTTTTGAAGAAGCCATGGAGAATGTCATGCCTTCTTTAGAGGTAAAGGCTCGCCGCGTGGGCGGTGCCACTTATCAGGTTCCAATGGAGGTTCGCCCGGAGAGAAGACAAACTCTGGGTCTGCGTTGGATGACCGGCTATGCAAGACTTCGTTCGGAAAAAACCATGAAGGAAAGACTTGCAAATGAGATTCTTGATGCTATAAACGGTTCCGGCGGCGCTGCCAAAAAGCGTGACGATACGCACAAAATGGCAGAGGCTAACAGAGCGTTTGCTCACTACAGATGGTAAGCCCTTTGTAGTTTTTGTAATCTAAGTATAGTACCCGATTACGATAAGGAGGAAATTATGGCTAGACAAGTATCTCTTGAAATGACGCGTAATATCGGCATCATGGCGCACATTGACGCCGGTAAAACGACGACAACAGAACGTATTTTGTTCTACACAGGCGTAAATCATAAAGTTGGCGAAACCCACGACGGTTCTGCTACTATGGACTGGATGGCACAGGAGCAGGAAAGAGGCATTACCATTACTTCGGCTGCCACCACCTGCTTTTGGAAGGACCATCGTATCAATATTATTGATACCCCGGGACACGTGGACTTTACCGTAGAAGTAGAGCGTTCTTTGCGTGTATTGGACGGTTCTGTGACCGTATTCTGCGCAAAGGGCGGAGTGGAACCTCAGTCCGAAACCGTATGGCGTCAGGCGGAGGAATATAAAGTTCCGCGCATGGCGTATGTTAATAAAATGGACATTATGGGCGCAGATTTCTACCGTGTGGTACAAATGATGAAAGACCGTTTGCAATGTAATGCTGTTCCGATTCAACTGCCCATTGGCAGCGAGGACGATTTTAAAGGCATCATTGACCTGGTGGAAATGAAAGCCGATGTATTCTACGATGAATTCGGTAAGGATATGCGTGTGGAGGATATTCCGGCAGATTTGCTGGACAAAGCACAGGAATACCGCACCCAATTGGTAGAGCATGTTGCCGAGCAGGACGATGCGCTCATGGAAAAATATTTAATGGGCGAGGAGTTGACGGCTGACGAAATTATTGCCGGTATTCGCAAGGCTACTTTGGCAAACTGCATGGTTCCGGTATGCTGCGGTACCTCTTACCGCAACAAGGGCGTGCAAAAGTTGCTGGATGCCATCGTTGCTTATATGCCGTCTCCGTTGGACATTCCTGATATGAAGGGTGTGAACCCGGACACCGGGGAAGAAGATGTGCGTAAGGCATCCGACAGCGAGCCGTTTTCTGCATTGGCGTTTAAAATTGCAACAGACCCGTTTGTGGGTAAATTGTGCTTTTTCAGAGTGTATTCCGGTACATTAAGCGCAGGCGGCCCGGTGTATAACTCCTCTAAGGACAACTCCGAGCGTATCGGTCGAATTCTGCAAATGCATGCCAACCACAGACAGGACATTGATATTGTATATGCAGGTGACATTGCAGCGGCGGTCGGCTTGAGAAACACCACAACAGGCGACACGCTGTGCGACCCCAAACATCCGATTATTTTGGAATCCATGGAATTCCCGGAACCGGTTATTCACGTTGCCATTGAGCCGAAAACCAAGGCCGGGCAAGAGAAAATGGGTATTGCTTTGGCAAAGCTTGCCGAGGAAGACCCGACTTTCCGGGCTTACACCGATGAGGAAACCGGACAAACCATCATTGCGGGTATGGGCGAGTTGCATCTTGAAATCATTGTAGACCGGTTGCTGCGCGAATTTAAGGTGGAAGCCAATGTAGGTAAGCCACAGGTTGCCTATAAAGAAACCATTCGCAAAAACGCCGAATCCGACACCAAATATGCAAGACAATCCGGTGGTAAGGGGCAATATGGTCATGTTAAAATCCGCATTGAACCGAATTCCGGCAAGGGCTATGAGTTTGTAAACCAGGTTGTCGGCGGTGCAATTCCCAAGGAATACATTCCGGCAGTTGACCAAGGTATTCAGGGGGCATTGCTCAGCGGTACTTTGGCAGGCTACAATGTAGTAGATATAAAGGTTACCCTGTACGACGGCTCCTACCACGAAGTGGACTCTTCGGAAATGGCATTTAAAATTGCCGGTTCGATGGCTGTCAAAGACGCTATTAAAAAAGCCGACCCGGTTTTGCTTGAGCCGATTATGAAAGTAACCGTTATCGTACCAGAGGAGTATATGGGCGATGTTATCGGCGATTTGAACTCCCGCCGCGGTATGATTTTGGGTATGGACGCTGTTCCGGGCGCACAGCAAATCAATGCCGAGGTGCCGCTTTCCGAGATGTTCGGCTATGCAACGGACATGCGTTCTAAAACACAGGGTCGCGGTCAATATACCATGGAACCTGCACATTACAATGAGGTTCCAAAATCTGTTGGTGAGGAAATCATTTCTCAGCGAGGAAAAAAGAGCGAGTAATTTTGAAAAACACTTGATTTTCCACAGCGAAATTGGTAAAATTGCATTATAGCTATTCCAAATAAACCATATATTTTTTGTATAAAAAAGGAGGAAATTCCAATGGCAAAGGCAAAGTTTGAAAGAAGCAAACCACACGTAAACATTGGTACAATCGGTCACGTTGACCACGGTAAAACCACCACTACAGCAGCTATCACAAAGGTGCTCAACCTCAACGGCGAGGCAGAATTTGTGGATTACGCTAACATCGATAAGGCTCCTGAAGAGAGAGCTCGTGGTATCACAATCAATACCTCTCACGTTGAGTATGAAACCGACAAGCGTCACTATGCGCACGTTGACTGTCCTGGTCACGCCGACTATGTAAAAAACATGATTACCGGCGCTGCTCAAATGGACGGTGCGATTTTGGTTGTATCTGCAGCAGATGGTCCGATGCCGCAAACCAGAGAGCACATCTTGTTGTCCCGTCAGGTTGGCGTTCCGTATATTGTTGTATATATGAACAAAGCTGACCAAGTTGACGACGAGGAATTGCTTGACTTGGTTGAAATGGAAATTCGTGAGTTGCTCAACGAGTACGGTTTCCCGGGCGATGATACACCAATTATCCGCGGTTCTTCTCTGAAAGTGCTTGAATCCACCTCTACAGACCCGAATGCGCCGGAATATCAATGCATTCATGAGTTGATGAAGGCTGTTGACGAGTTCATCCCGACTCCGGAAAGAAAGAGCGACCAACCGTTCCTGATGCCTGTTGAGGATGTATTCACCATTACAGGCCGCGGTACCGTTGCTACCGGCAGAGTTGAGCGTGGTCAAATCAATGTCAACGAAGAGGTTGAGATTGTTGGTATGACCGAGGAGAGCAGAAAAGTTGTTGTTACCGGTTTGGAAATGTTCAGAAAAATTCTGGACTTTGCAGAGGCTGGCGATAACGTAGGTGTTTTGTTGCGTGGTGTGCAAAGAAATGAAATCGAGCGTGGTCAAATTTTGGCAAAACCCGGTTCCATTAAACCGCACAAAAAATTTAGAGGTCAAGTGTATATTTTGACTAAAGAAGAGGGTGGTCGCCATACTCCTTTCTTCAACAACTACCGTCCGCAGTTCTACTTCAGAACCACTGATGTTACCGGCGTGATCACCCTACCGGCTGGCACTGAAATGTGCGTACCCGGCGACAATGTTGAGATGGATGTAGAACTTATTACACCAATCGCAATTGAAGAGGGCTTGCGTTTTGCTATTCGTGAGGGCGGTCATACAGTAGGCTCTGGCGTTGTAACAAAAATTAACGACTAATTTTTGTTCAATTTAAATAAAATAAGACCATCGGTTATGATCGGTGGTCTTATTTTTTACAGCTTTATGAAATTACAAGTGACCGCTGCGGTGAGCAGATACGCTACCGTGTTTTACGTGTGCCCTGTTATTTTCAAGCTGATTTTGTGTTGCCTGCGAGTTGACAATGTCACACATTTCCTCGTAAGAGCTGCAGTGTGCGCAGCAATCAATCAATTCATGTTGTTCCTGCGCCGAAGCAAGTGCAAAATTTCTTCTTGCCTCGGGATTTCTTGCAAGAGCAGCGCCGATTCCCATCGGTATATTGTTATAGCGATTGTAATGCATCATTTATCACCTCACACTCTTTATTATTTCCCGCAGCGGCACAATATGATTGCCAATTACTCACGGCAAAATTTTGCCCTGCACAATACAAAAAGTATGTATTTTTTGGTATTTTTTTGAAATAAAGAAGCGTTACAGTATGCGGAAAAGATTGCATATCATAAAATTTGAAAAGAGCTGTTTACAACTTTCAAATTTCGTGCTATACTAACCATATTCAATCGAATAACCCCTTATCAAGAGTGACGGAGGGAACAGGCCCTGTGATGTCCGGCAACCTGCATTTGTAAAGGTGCCAAATCCTGCGGTAAAGCCGAGAGATGAGGTTTATAATTCACCGGACGGCTTATCGTTCGGTATTTTTTATAGTTTTTTAAATTTTTGGGGAGGATACCATGTCTAACTACTTTTTTACTTCAGAGTCCGTAACGGAAGGTCATCCGGATAAGGTGTGCGATAAAATTTCGGATTCCATTTTAGACGCGATTTTAGAGCAGGATGCAAATGCGCATGTTGCCTGCGAGGTAACTGCAACAACGGGTATTATCAATGTTATGGGAGAAATTTCCACCGAGTGTTATGTGGATATCCCCAGTCTTGTGCGCAATGTGATAAAGGAAATTGGCTACAACGACCCCGCATGCGGTTTTGACGGCAATACCTGCGCAGTAGTCACTTCAATAGATGTACAGTCGCCGGACATTGCCATGGGAGTAAACGCATCCTATGAATCGCGTCACGGCGCCACAGACGAAAATGATAAAATCGGTGCGGGCGACCAGGGTATGATGTTCGGCTTTGCTTGCGATGAAACTCCGGAATTGATGCCCCTTGCAATTTCCTTGGCACATAAATTAGCAAAACAGCTAACTAAAGTGCGCAAAGAGGGTACTTTGCCATATTTGCGGCCGGACGGTAAAACACAGGTTACTGTGGAATACGAAGGGGACAGGCCCGTGCGTATTGATACGGTAGTACTTTCTACTCAGCATGACCCTGAAATTGCGCATGTTACGCTGTGCGATGATATTTTAAAGCATGTTATCAAGGCAATCATTCCCGCAAATTTACTGGACGAAAATACCAAATATTTCATCAATCCGACCGGTAATTTTGTAATAGGAGGTCCTGTAGGCGATACAGGCTTGACCGGCAGAAAAATTATCATTGATACATACGGCGGTTATGGTAGACACGGCGGCGGAGCATTTTCGGGCAAAGACCCGACCAAAGTAGACCGTTCCGGGGCATATGCGGCGCGGTATGTTGCAAAAAACATTGTGGCAGCAGGACTTGCCAAAAAATGCGAAGTACAAATTGCCTATGCCATTGGTATGGCACGCCCGGTTTCCGTTATGGTAGAAACCTTTGGCACCTCTGCTTATTCCGACGACAAGTTGGCACAGGCCGTTTCCAAGGTATTCGATTTGCGTCCGACCTCAATTATTAACACATTAGGTTTGCGTCGACCCATATACCGGAATTTAGCAGCTTACGGTCATATGGGGCGCGAAGATTTGAATGTGAGCTGGGAGAAAACCGATAAAGTAGAAGCCTTAAAGCAAGCGCTTGGCGAGATATAGATTTTGTAAAAGAAACGGCGGCGAATTTGCGGCCGTTATTTGATGCGGCATGTGACTGTTTTTCTGTTTTGGCATATCATACATAAGAGGTGATTGGTATGCCGGAACTATTTTTTCAGTGCATTCTTGCGATGTTATCGGTTATCGGTTTGTTGCATTTATACCGTTTGCTTTCCGATTGGCTGCTGCATTCCAAAAGCGTATGTGTAGAATATACCATTTTGCAATTTGACAAAAACAATGAAGATGCGGAATATATTTTGCGGGAGCATATTGCAAAAATACAATGCCGAAAAAACGCCGCATACAGCCGTATTTTATGCATAGAGGAGTCGATGAACGGCGCAATGCAGCAGGTATGCCGCACACTTGCAAGAGAATACCCCTTTATTATTGTTTGTTCTGTTCATGAAATACACGATTATATTACAAATATGCGGTTTTAAATTTGCAAACAATATAAAAAAGTATTATACTAAAAAGAAAAGACAAAATTCGGTGAATCTATGGCAGAAAAACAGCTTTGGGAGCTCTGCGGTACGGTGGAGCAAATTATTTTTAATAATGAAGCCAACGGCTATACCGTTTTAGAATTAAATACGGAGCAGGAAATGATTGCGGTAGTAGGTATATTACCGTATGTTAGTTGTGGAGAAACCCTGCGTATCATCGGTACATGGGTCAATCACCCAACGTTCGGCGACCAATTTAAAGCGGAAACCTTTGAGCGTATCAAGCCTTCCACCGCCGCCGACATTTTAAAATATCTCTCCGGCGGAACGATTAAAGGAATCGGTGCGGCCACTGCTGCAAAATTGGTGAAGCAATTCGGCGCGCAAACGCTGGAGGTGATTGAACATGAACCGGAACGTCTTTGTGCGATAAAGGGAATTACTGCGGCTAAGGCACAAAATATTCACAGAGAATTTCAGCGAGTATTCGGCATGAAAGAATTGATGCTGTATTTAAAACAGTACCACATTACGCCGGAGGAATCGGTGCGCATTTGGAAGTGCTTTGGCAGCGAGGCAAAGACAGAAATTGAACGCGACCCTTATTGTTTATGCAGCGAGGGGATAGAGCTGGATTTTATGCGCGCAGACGCCATTGCACAACAATTACAAAAGCCACAGGATGATATTTTCCGGTTACAGTCGGGTATTTTATATGTTTTGAGCCACAATACCGGAAATGGACACACTTGTCTGCCAACGGACAAGCTTTTGATTGCCGCAGAAAATTTACTTTGCGTACCGCAGGCGAAACTTCTGGAAATATTAACGCAAATGAAAGAGCAACAAATACTTTCTTATGCAGTGTTCGGTGGCCGGGAATATTTGTTCGGAAATCGTATGTATAAAGCCGAAACCTATTGCGCTGAGCGTATTACCATGCTTTTGCAATACCCGCCGCAGCCGCTTGCAGGTGCGCAGGGCTATATTGAGGACTTAGAGCAAAAATACAATATACAGTACGCTGAAAAGCAAACACAGGCAATTTGCACAGCATTAGAGCAGGGTATTTTAATTTTAACGGGCGGACCCGGTACCGGAAAAACGACTACGCTCAATGCAATGATTCAAATTTTAGAATTTGAGGGAAAAAAGGTACTGCTCGGCGCGCCTACGGGCAGAGCTGCCAAACGCATGACGGAATTGACCGGTTGTGAGGCAAAAACAATACATCGACTGTTGCAAATGGAATGGAATGAGCAGCGGCCTACCTTTTGCAAGAATGAACACAATTTACTCGATTGCGACGCCTTAATCTTGGACGAGCTTTCCATGGTAGATGTTGTGTTATTCGAGGGTGTGTTGCGAGCGTTGCCTCTTGGCAGCCGACTTATTTTAGTGGGAGACAGCGCACAACTTCCGTCGGTTGGAGCAGGCAATGTGCTGGGCAATTTAATTGATTCGGGTAAATTGCCGGTGGTACAGCTCAACGAAATTTTTCGACAATCTATGAACAGTCTGATTGTAACGAATGCACATAAAATTGTAAACGGAGAGATGCCGGATTTGCAAACCAAAGACAGTGATTTTTTCTTTTTGCCCAGCGGCAGTAAAGAACGCATTGCAAAAACCATTGTAGAGCTATGTAGCAAACGGTTACCGCGTTCCTATGGCTATTCTCCCTTTCAGGACATTCAGGTGCTTTGCCCCAGCCGCAAGGGCGAGCTGGGAACGGTTTCGCTCAACCAAAAATTGCAGCAAGCGCTCAACCCGCCAGACAAGCAAAAACAGGAAATCACCATTGGGCAAACGAAATTTCGGCAGGGCGACAAGCTGATGCAAAGTAAAAATAATTACAATTTACCGTGGAGTAGGGAGGATGGCACGGTCGGCGAGGGCGTTTACAACGGAGATATTGGCATTTTATTAGAAATTGACAGAGCAGAGGGAATGTTGATTGTGCAAATTGATGATAAATTAGTGCGATATCCCATGGAAAATGCTGCAGAATTGGAGTTAGCTTATGCCATTACTGTACATAAAAGTCAAGGCAACGAATTTTCCGCAGTGATTATGCCGATGTTTCCGGGACCGCCACAGCTTTATTACCGCAATTTACTGTATACCGGAGTTACAAGGGCAAAAAATTTGGTAATTTTAGTAGGCACACAGCAAACGGTTGCCGCTATGGTGGAAAATAATCGCAAAAACCTACGTTATTCGGGGCTGTACTACTTTATAACCGGAGGTGATACCCATGTATCTGAGGCATAAGCTGCTGGATTTATTTTTTCCACCAAGATGTCCGTTTTGCAATAGGGTTATTACCTCGGGGTGTTATATTTGCACAAACTGCAATGACAAAGTTTTTCTACTTGAAAATATACAGACTGCCGTTGTTGAAAACGAAGTATATCACGGAAAGTGCATCGCGCCGTATGCCTATGAGGATAAAATACAGTCGCTTTTAATTCAATTTAAATTTCATCAAAAACCGCAGTACGATGCATTTTTCGGAGAAAAATTAGCTCAGGCAATTTTGATAAAAAATCTTGCAGAAAGTTGTGAAATTGTAGTAAGTGTACCCATTTCCAAACAGCGCTATCGGGAAAGAGGCTATAATCAATCGGCGTTGCTGGCAAAAAGAGTCGCTGCATACTTGGGCATTCCATATGTAAATACTTTGGTGAAAATTCGGCACAATGCAGAACAGCATCACTTGCCTGCTCAGGAAAGAAAAAATAATGTAATCGGTGTGTATGATTTAAAAGAAATCAGGCACATTACCAATAAGAAAGTATTGCTGATTGACGATATTGTAACCACAGGCTTTACGCTGGCGGAATGCGCGGGAGTATTGTTGCAACACGGTGCAGAACAGGTTTTATGTGGTGCGGTCGCACGCAGGGCCAATGTTTATGCAGAGGCTGCCGACCCATTTGAGGAGGCTTGCAAAAATTGTAAAATATAAGCGAAATTATCATTTTGTAAAGCTTTCGTAAACCTTTTTGTCATACGATAAGGTGCTATTGTCAAATGAAAACGGATATACTATAATAGAATGGAAAAAAAGCGGCAAATGACAGGTGGTGAACTCTTGGTAGGAAAAGACATAGCTCTTGATTTGGGCACTTCAACCATTAAAATTTACACAGAGGGGGAGGGCATTGTATTAAACGAGCCCTCTGTAGTCGCAGTGGATTTGATTCACGATGATATTATTGCAATTGGCAATCAGGCATATACCATGCTGGGTAGGACCTCCGACCGTATTTCTGTGGTACAGCCTCTGTGCAACGGTGTGATTTCGGATTACGATTTGATTCAATACACCATACAGGCGTTTTTAAAGCAAATTACAGACAATAAGGTATTTATGCCGCGCGTTGTAGTCAGCGTTCCCTGCGAAATGACCGAGGTACAGCGTCGCGCGGTAGTGGATTCCATTAGCGGTGCGGGTGTACGCAAAATTTGTCTGATTGAGGAACCGATTGCCGCGGCGTTGGGCGCAGGAATCGACATTGAGAAGCCTCATGGCTGTTTTGTGGTAGATATTGGCGGCGGCACAACGGATATGGCGGTTATTTCTCTGAGCGGTATTGCGATTGCAAAAACCATTTTGATTGCCGGAGATGTATTTGACGATGCCATTATCAAATATATGCGATTTAAATATCATCTTTTGATTGGAAAGCGTACCGCAGAGGAAACTAAAATAGCCATTGGCGGCGTTTACCCCAGAGTAGATATGGTAAAGCACCGGGTAAAGGGTCGCAATTTAATTACGGGCTTGCCGCAGTATGCAGATATAACCGGAGATGAATTGTTGGAGTGCTTGTTAGAGCCGGCCATGAAGATTACCAGGGAAATACAACGGGTTTTACAG
Source organism: uncultured Eubacteriales bacterium (assembly GCA_934457095.1). GTDB lineage: Bacteria > Bacillota > Clostridia > Oscillospirales > Acutalibacteraceae > UMGS1071. Next base: position 10,885 of record CAKSHJ010000012.1, on the reverse strand, counting down.
ACAACGCCACCGGAATTGATGGGAGATATTTTAACCGACGGTATGATTTTAACAGGAGGTTCGGCGCAAATTTACGGGTTTGACAAACTGATTTCGCGAAAAACGAATTTGCTCGTGCGTGTTGCGGAAAATCCAGCCTTTTGCGTAGCGCAGGGTGCGGGAAAGGCCATCCCGTTTATAGACGACATGGACAAAAAGGAATATGGCGTTATGAACCCTCTAAGCGAGGTATATTAAAACGCACAAAAAGCAGGAAACGCTTATTATAAAGCTATTTCCTGCTTTTTGTGCAAATTACTGAAATTATTGACTGCTTTTTATCAATTCGACCAATAGTTTTTCTGCTTCCATAGCGTCTGCGCGCCCACGAGAGTTCTTCATAACAAACCCCAACAGAGCCTTGAGCGCTTTTTCCTTGCCGCTCAAATAATCGGTAACAGCATTGGGATTGCTCGCAATGGCATCGGTACAAAGTTGCTTTAATGCCTCGGTATCTATGCCGCCCATATCCTCCTCGCGAATAAAATCGGAGGCCGGTTGACCTTTTTCCAGCATTTTTTCCAGCGTAGATTTGAGTAAATTCATTTTAATTTTACCGCTGTCTAATAATAGCACCAAATCACGCAAATGAGCAGGAGACAGAGCAATGTCAAATACTTCTTTTTCGGTTTCATTTTCCACTCGCCGAAAAATTTGCCCGATAATACAATTTGCTACCACTTTTGGGTTGGCAACGCCTTGACTTGCCTGCTCAAAATACTCGGCAACCCTGCGGAATTTCACTAATAGAGCAGCATCTGCCTCCGGAATGCCAAGCTGTTCTACATAGCGAGTAAATTTTGCATCCGGCAATTCCGGTAGCAACTCTTTAAAACGGTCAATTTTTTCCTGACTGACCTCGATAGTCACTAGATCCGGCTCCCTGAAGTAGCGATAATCATTGGCATCTTCTTTGCCGCGCATACTCTCGGTGCGGTTTTCCTCCACAATATAACGCAATGTTTCCTGCGTAACTTCCTTGCCCTCGTCCAGCAATTCCGCCTGACGACTCACTTCATACTCCATGGCCTTAGTCATATAGGTAAAGGAATTCATATTTTTAATTTCGGTTCTGGTGCCAAACTCGGCAGAGCCCATCGGGCGCAGAGAAATATTCACATCGCAGCGTAAGGAGCCCTCCTGCATTTTACAGTCGGAAACCCCAATATATCGCATAATCATCTGCAATTTTTCCACATATTCTCTTGCCTCGTCAATGGAGCGAATATCCGGCTCGGAAACAATTTCAATCAACGGCACACCGCCACGGTTGTAATCCACATAGGTATTGCCACGTTTATGCACCAGCTTACCGGCATCCTCCTCAATGTGAATGCGAGTAATGCCGATTTTTCTGCCGTTTGAAAGCTGAATATAACCATTTTTACAAAGCGGCATATCAAATTGAGAAATTTGGTATGCTTTGGGCAAATCGGGGTAGCAGTAATTTTTGCGGTCCATTTTCGAGATATGAGAAATTTCGCAATTGGTTGCAAGTCCGGCCATAATGGCGTAATCGACTACCTTTTGGTTGAGCTTTGGCAGCGTACCGGGCAGACCAATGCAAATAGGGCAGCAGTGCGTATTGGGGTCTCCGCCGAATTCGGTGGTACAGCCGCAAAAAATTTTTGTGTCGGTAGAAAGCTCCACATGCGTTTCTAACCCGGAAACCAATTCGTATTTCATAGCATAACCCCCATTTCAGCCGCCTGAAAAGCGCCGTTTGTCCTGGTAACCGCCTCAAATTGATAAGCAGCGTTTAAAATAGCAGCCTCACAAAAACGGTTACCAATCAATTGCAAACCAATCGGCAACCCCTTGTCGTCAAAGCCGCAGGGCACCGAAACCGCCGGCAATCCTGCAATATTCACCGGCACGGTACAGATGTCAGTACGGTAAGTTTGTACGGCATCTTTTGCGGTTTCTCCCTTAGCAAAGGCGGTCATAGGCACCGTGGGCGCCAGCAGTACATCGCAACGCTCGAATACACGGTCAAAGGCATTTACAATGACTCCGCGTAAATTTTGCGCTTTTTTATAATAAGCGTCATAATAGCCGGCGCTGAGCACATAAGTACCTAATAAAATTCTATGCTGAACCTCTTTACCAAAGCCTTGACTGCGAGTTTTGCAAATCATTTCATTCAAATTCTCGTAATGGGGAACCTGAAAGCCATAGCGAATGCCGTCATAACGCCCCAAATTGGAAGAGGCTTCGGCACAAGCCAAAATATAATACACCGGCAAACCGTAAGCAATTTCCGGAATCGAGCATTCTACCAATTCTGCGCCCAAATCACGGTAGGTTTGCATGGCGTTATCCATAGCGGTTTTCACCTGACCGCTCAGACCCTCAAAATACTCTTTGACAATACCGATTTTCATACCGGTTGCCTCCTTGGTCAAGGAGGGCACAGTCGCTTCTCGTTTGCCCGAAGAGGTAGAATCCATAGGGTCATGCTGCGCAATCGCATCAAATACAATGGCAGCGTCCTCCACACAGGAGGCGATTGGACCGATTTGGTCAAAGCCTGAAGCATAAGCAATGAGCCCGTAGCGGGAAACAGAGCCATAAGTTGGTTTCAGACCTACTACGCCGCAAAAACTCGCCGGTTGACGAATCGAGCCGCCGGTATCGGAGCCGAGTGCAAATACGGCCATATTTCCGCTGACCGACGCTGCCGCACCACCGGAACTACCGCCGGCCACATGGTTGAGGTTATGCGGGTTAAACGAACCACCAAAGCAAGAGGTCTCGCTGGAGGAACCCATGGCAAATTCGTCCATATTGGTTTTACCCATCAAAACAGCATTCTGCTGCTGTAACAATTCCCACACGGTAGCATCGTAAATAGGGGAGTAGCCCTGTAAAATTTTAGAACAGCAGGTAGTTTCAATGTCCTTGGTGGAAATATTGTCCTTGAGTGACATAGGAATACCTTCCAGCGGAAGAAGCGTCTGACCTTTCTTGATTTTTTCGTCCACTTTTTCTGCTGTTGCGAGCGCTTGCTCCTGCGTTACTTTAACATAAGCATTGATTGCCGGATTTTCTTTTGTAATTGCCGAAAGATATTGTTCGGTCAGCTTTTTGCAGGAAGTCTGCCCCGAGGAAAGCTGTTTGCCGATTGCCTTAATTTTACTGAAATTCGTTTCCATGTAACAGCCATGCCTTTCATTAGAATAATCGCGTCCAATTAAGAGAGGATCAACACCGATTTTTTACCAGAAAATACCCCTCGTCACGATTTGGGGCATTTTTTAAAATTTGCTCTCTGTCATAAGAGGGCATCACCGTATCTTCGCGCAAAGCATTGTGCAGTCCGCTGATATTGTCAAAACCGGTTTCCTTGCATTGCACGGCACTTACAGTTTCCGCAAAGGCTATGATTTTTGCCATATCCTTTGTCAAGTCGTCCAGTTCTTCTTCATTGATATATAACTTGGAAAGCCTTGCTATTTGTAAAACATCCTCACGAGTTACCATATTACAACCGCCTCCTTATTACCGAATTTTAATATGCACTTCGCGTAATTGCTGCTCGGTTACCTCGGTAGGCGCGCCCAGCAGTAAATCCTGCGCATTGCTGTTCATCGGGAAAGGAATAACCTCCCGAATATTTTCCTCATCGGTCAGCAGCATAAGCATACGGTCAATACCGGGCGCCATACCGGCATGCGGCGGCGGCCCATATTGAAATGCTTGATAAAGCGCAGCAAAGCTCTCTTTTATATTTTCTTCGGTATAGCCCGCAATTTCAAACGCTTTGAGCATAGTAGGCAAATCGTGGTTTCTCACCGCGCCCGAGGAAAGCTCTACGCCGTTGCACACAACGTCATACTGATACGCCAAAATTTCGGTGGGGTCTTTTTCCAGCAATGCCTGCAAACCGCCCTGCGGCATAGAAAACGGATTATGCGTAAAAATAGGCTTGCCGGTTTCCTCGTCCATTTCATACATGGGAAAATCCACAATAAAGCACAGCTTAAATTCGCTGTTGTCAATTAAACCGAGGCGTTTACCAAGCTCTGTACGAATTTGTCCTGCCAATTTTGCTGCAACATCAGTTTCATCTGCAATAAAATACAGCACACAGCCCGGTTTCAACCCGGCTTTTTCAATAAGATTGTCCCGTTGTTGCGGTGGAATAAATTTGTTAATGGGGCCTAAAAATTCCATATCCTCGGTTACTTTAATATAACCAAGCCCCATCATTTCCAACTCCTCGGTTGCAAATTTGAGCATACTCTCAAAGAAGCTTTTGGGTTTACTTGCGCAATCGGGCACATTGATAGCCCGCACAGTTTTATTTTTAAACGGAGCAAAATCGCTGGTTTCAAAAATCTCACTAATATCCACAATTTCGAGAGGATTACGCAAATCGGGCTTATCGGTGCCGTAGCGAAGCATAGCCTCTGCATACGGAATACGGGGGAAAGGAGTCCGGGTCACTTTTTTGTCGGAAAACTTTGCAAATACCGCAGAAATAACCTCTTCTGCAACAGCAAGTATATCCTCCTGCGTAGCAAATGCCATTTCAAAATCCAGCTGGTAAAATTCTCCCGGAGAACGGTCAGCTCTGGCATCCTCATCGCGAAAGCACGGCGCTACCTGAAAATAGCGGTCAAAGCCGGAAACCATGAGTAGCTGCTTAAAAATTTGCGGCGCTTGCGGCAATGCGTAAAATTTACCATGGTGCTTTCTGCTGGGAATCAAATAATCTCTTGCGCCCTCCGGAGAGGAGGTGGAAAGAATCGGTGTTTGAATGTCCAGAAAGCCCAGTTCGCTCATTTTGTTGCGCAAAAAGGAAATTACCTGCGAACGCAATACGATATTGCGATGTACCTTTGGGTTACGCAAATCCAAAAAGCGATATTTTAAACGCATGTCCTCCTTGGTTTCGGTAGAAGCGTCCACTTCAAACGGGAGAGCCGCCGGCGCTTTACCCAAAACAGTTAATGTTTCGGTTTTTATTTCCACCGTACCCGTTGCAATTTTCGGGTTGACCGTGTCTTCGCTCCTCAGCAGCACCTCACCTTCCACGGTAATACAGCACTGTCTGTTTACATCTGCAAGCATAGCCTGCTCATGCACCACAACCTGCACCACGCCGTAATGGTCTCTCACATCTAAAAATTGTACGCCGCCGTGGTCGCGAATATTTTCCACCCAACCGGCAACGCGTATTTTTTCTCCGATATCCGCCTGACTGACCTCTCCGCACAGGTGGGTATGATATTGGTTGACACAAATCATATTACAAATAATCCTTTCCCAAATTCAGAGTATTGTCGTATTTTATTAAAAGTACGGCCAAATAAACCGCCCTGAGCATATATACCCATAAATTATACCACCATTTACAATGCGTTTCAATAAAAATACCCATGCAAAATAAACTGTTTTTTCAAAAATCCCATTTTCCAAGGCTTTTCAAGCACAAAAACCGGCATTTTATACTTCTGCATTGTATTTAGAAAGGCGTTGCAGTATAATTAAAATATTAAATATTTGTTTATATTTGGAGAAATTGCTATGAAACAACCTTTGCCTTGCACGCCTTTGCTGTTTGACGGTGCTTTTGGCACCTATTACCGCCAAACCTACCATACCGACCACCCCTGTGAATTTGCATGCATAGAGTATCCGCAGCGCGTACTGGAGATTCATAACGCGTATATACAGGCCGGAGCGGCGGCCATTAAAACCAACACCTTTGCCGCCAATACCATTGCGCTGAAAACAGACTTTCCCACTGTATGCAGTGTAATTACCGCGGCATGGCAACTTGCAAAGCAGGCCGCCGGTCAGCAGGCTACGGTATTTGCGGATATTGGACCGTTATTTACCGAGGACGGCTCCATAGACGAGCTTTACGCCATTGCAGACTTATTTTTAACCCTGGGAGCAACGCATTTTCTACTGGAAACCGCCGCCGATTTTTCCGTATTCGAGCTTGCAGACTACATAAAAACGAAAAATTCTGATGCGTTTATCATTACCTCTTTCGCGGTAGACCAAGACGGCTATACCAGACAAGGGGTTCCCGTGCAGAAAGCCGCGGAAGAAAGTGAACGCCATAAAATAAATGTTTTTGGGTTAAATTGCGTATGCGGTCCTGCGCATCTGCTGCAAATTGCCTCGGAATTATCCGTCTCCAAACCTTTGAGCGTTATGCCCAATTCCGGCTACCCGCTCAGCGTAAACGGCAGAACTATTTTCATCGATAATGAAGCTTATTTTGCAGAAAAAATGCTGGAACTATACCACCGTGGTATTTTTATTTTAGGAGGCTGTTGCGGTACTACGCCCGCTCATATACAAGCTGTGGCACATAACCTACGCAATATCGCTCAAACCCAAGCAACCCCGCATATTACGCTGAAAGAGTCAAAAGAGGAACCCGTTGTTACAGAAAATGGGTTTGCACAAAAATTACAGCAAAAACAGCCGGTTATTGCCGTGGAACTTGACCCACCGTTTGATACGGATTACAGCCATATTCAGGAGGCGGCACCGGCGCTGAAATTGGCAGGTGCAAATGCCATTACCATTGCAGACAGCCCGCTTGCCAGAGCCAGAGCCAATAGCTTTATGCTGGCAGCTAAAATTCAGCGGGAGGTGCAAATTCCAACTATACCGCACCTTACCTGCCGAGACCAAAATTTAATCGGCCTGAAGTCTACACTTTTGGGCGGAAATATCGAACAATTACGCAATGTGTTGCTGGTTACGGGCGACCCGGTTTCTGGCGATGAGCGCGGTGAAATCAAGGGTGTATTTAGTACAAATTCCTATAAGCTGATTTCTTATGTACAAACTTTAAATCAAGATATTTTTCAGGCAAATCCGTATTTTGTGGGAGGCGCTTTGAATGTTAACTCCAAGCGATTTGCCTTTGAATTAAAACGAGCCGAAAAAAAACAGGAAATGGGCGTACAATTTTTTCTCACGCAACCCATTTACTCCAAGGAGGCTGCAAGGAATTTAAAATTAGCAAGGCAAACGCTCAATGCCGCTATTTTGGCAGGTTTTATGCCCATTGTAAGTTATCGCAACGCTACTTTTCTCAATAACGAGGTTGCCGGGATTGATATACCGGAGCATATTTTGCGGCAAATGCAGGGTAAAACCCCGGAACAGGTTCAGGAAATTTCGCTTTCTTATTGTATGGAGTTGGTTTATGAAATTGGCAGCGCTTGTGACGGTTACTATTTAATGACACCCTTAAAAAAATACAGATTGATTGTTACACTAATAGAATGTTTGCGTCGTGATTTGTAGAAAATTAACAAATGCTGTCTGGGCTTTTTTCATAGAATAACATTATGTATTAAATCAATGCTCAAACCTATCTAAAATATGTAAATTTAGTAATAAAAAAGTATTGACATGGCAATTTTCATAACATATAATATAAAAAGCAGGAAATAAGTGGAAAATATATGAAACATCTGCTGTCTTATTATGTGAAAAGTTTACGAATTTAAGGGAGGAGTGAGTGCTTGAGTGAGAACTATGAAATGATAACAACGACTATAACAGGACCCGATAACGATACTACTTATGTCACATACGGAATTCGTTGCAAAGAAACAGCAATTGTCGATATTTCCGTAAATAAAAGCAAAATAGAACATTTATTTGCATTGTTGAACATACATGATGTATCTGAGTTGCATATGGCAGATGTGATTGAAGATTTTCTTGCACAAGACAGCGACTTCTTTTCAGAGGAAATGGGGAAGAAGGACTCTTTCGAAAACCGCGAAAATACATAAACTAAAACGCCTGTTTTTACAGGCGTTTTAGTTTTGTGTATCCGGCAATAAATTCAACCCTGTAAATTCTTCGTAAGTGACCATTTGTGTAGTTTGGTTTTCTGCAAAATATACATAATTAGGCTCAAGGGTTTCTGCGGGTAAATTTAGTTCATTTTTTTGGTCCCAATAATAAAGTACAGTCAATTCGGAGGTTTTCAGCAATTGAAAGGTAAATGGACGGCCGTCCATATTGGATAAATAATTTTTCAAGCGGTCGGTAATGAAATTTTTGTAAACCGAATCTTGAATTTCTGTTTCAGAAAATATCAGTTGGTTATCGGCGTAATAACCCAAAAGCGTTACATTGTTATTTGGAATGGGAATTGCTTCATATAAAGCATCCGCATGTGCAACCTGAAACGCAGCCACGACATCTTTACAGTGACTGTATGCAGTAGCATAATCAGCGGACTTGGAAATTGCAGTAATAATAGGGATTACAATGATTGCAAGCACAGCCACCACAATCATTACAATACTGAATTCAATCCAGCGGCGCGTGTGACTAATATGACGCACACAAAATTCTGAAATAGAATCACTATGGCAGTCCTGAGTTGTTTTTTGGTGACGATTCATGAAATAACATCGCTCCGTATTCATGTAGAAAATAAAGAATCTATTATCAGTATAAACGCAATTACCAAAAGTATCAAGTAAACTTTATATGAATGAGTCCCCTTAATTATACAAAATATTCATTTTGTATAATTATATATTTTTTAAATTGACTATTCCTTCCAAATAAAAATTTTGCATATAAACACAAAAAAACTCCGGTTATCCGATCCGAAGCTTTTTGTGTACTTATATAGGATAACTTATTTTGCATCGGTTTGGCTAGCGGCGGCCATGCCAACACCTGCACCGCCCATAGCTGCAGCCAAAACAATCATAGAAATAATTGCGGTCAAACCAAAATCGCCGCCTTTGGCTTGACTCATTTGAGCTTCAGTCATCCGGTTAAATTTTTTCATATTTTTCCTCCTTTCTCATTTAATACCCATATTATACCAAAAATCATAAAAAAAATCAATAAAAATATAAAAATGTATAAAGAAAAAAGACCTCAGAAAATACCTGAAGTCTTTTTTCTTATGTAGCAAAAATTATTTTGCATTTTGAGTAGCATAACCTGCGCCGGTAGCGCCCAAACAACCTGCGAGAAGAATAGCTGTCAATACAGTGAAACCGAAGTCACCGCCTTTAGCTTGGCTCATTTGTGCCTCTGTCAATTGATTGAACTTTTTCATGTTTCATTTCCCTCCTCTCTTATTTGTTTCTAAAAATAATTATATTAAAATTGGAAAAAAAATCAATATTTAAAATCCATAGCTTTAAGAAAATTTATCCAATATAATTTATACAAGTTACACAAAAGAATTCGGTTGAAGCTCTTTTTGTAAAATCGCTTAAATTTCTTCATCATTTCCCCCTCTTTTCTGGGTTTCCTTGTATTATAGAGTAGTAGTTTTTAGTGTCCCTCTCCAGGGACATATGCTACACTGTAAAGGATGCTGTGGATTGGTTGATTCCTCCTACCGCAAGACGGTTCAAGATAGGCTCCAACCACAGCCCTTTACAGTATTGTTGATCAGTTAGATACCGCCAGACGGTTTATGTAGAACAAGGTTACAAGAGTAAAGCGTCCTGTGGACCCGGCATCAAAAAACATACCGGAGGTATTCATCATGATTTGTGTTGGAATTGACGTTGCAAAGGATAAGCATGACTGCTTCATTCTCAACTCGGAGGGTGAGATCTTGGCAGATGTCTTCACCATTGCCAACAACGCAGAGGGATTTGAGATGCTTCTGCAAACCAGTCGCAGCTGCTCCTGCCCGGAGGATAAAATAAAAGTAGGGCTTGAGGCTACCGGACATTACAGCTACAACATTCTTGGATTCCTACTTAACAAAGGTCTAGCCACCTATGTTATCAATCCGCTGCACACCAACCTATACCGGAAAAGCCTGAGCCCTCGCAAAACCAAGACCGACCGGATCGATGCACGAACCATTGCGACTATGCTGATGTCTGATGTGGACCTCAAGTCCTACACGGACACATCATATCACAACGAGGAGCTAAAGTCACTAACAAGATACAGATTTGACAAAGTTCGTGAACGGGCAAAGTTGAAAAGTTCCATCGCCAGATTGGCCTGTATCCTCTTTCCGGAACTGGAAAAGTTGGTCCCCTCCCTCCATATGGCATCTGTTTACGCACTTCTCAGCGAATTTCCAGGTGCCAAGCAGGTTGCGTCCGCACACTTGACCCGGCTGACAAATTTGCTGCATGAGGCATCCAAAGGCCGCTACGGAAGAGAGAAAGCGATCCAAATCCGGGACGCTGCTAGAAGATCCATTGGCTCTGCCATGCCGGCAAAGTCTCTGGAACTGAAGCATACCATCCATCTTATTGGCGAATTAGATGCGGAGATCGAGGAAATTGAAACGGAGATTGATTCCATAATGGAAACGCTTCATTCTCCAATTACGACCATCCCCGGCATTGGCAACCGCATAGGTGCTATGATCCTGGCTGAAGTCGGAGACTTCTCCAATTTTGATTCCGCAGATAAAATTCTTGCTTACGCCGGCCTCTCGCCATCCACCTACCAGTCGGGACAGCTTACCAGCAGCTACGCTCACATGGAGAAACGAGGCTCCAAGTATCTGCGCTATGCCATTTTCAATGCCGCAAAATTCGTCTGTAACTGGGACCCGATATTCGCCGCCTATCTTGCCAAGAAGCGGGGTGAGGGGAAACACTACAACGTTGCCATTTCTCATGCCGCTAAGAAGCTCGTGCGGTTGATCTACGCAATGGAGCAGACTAGGCGGCCGTACAGACGAGCCGCTGTCTAAACCCTGTCAAGCCTTCCTTAGAGCGCCGTCAGTGACGCTCTGCTTGTCATACCGTTTTGGATGCTTAAGTTTTCGCACCACCACCGCTAAATTGGGACTTGACTTTTAATAGTTATTCTATCTTACAATAACTATTTATTATTGTAAGATAGAATA
>CAKSHJ010000011.1 GCA_934457095.1 uncultured Eubacteriales bacterium | reverse complement strand
AATACGTCGAGAATAGACATACCGCTGGCGGACAAAATGATAGATGTAAGCGTGCCGCTGAGGGTATCGACGGTGGCATTGAAAGGTTATGGAAAGGCACAATTACTGGCACCGAATTGCTTTGTGACCAACCACGGAGCGCTGCCAATTGAGGCAAGTATTGTGTCGTACGAGGAGAAAAACACTTCAAATCCCCTGAAATTTGTAGAGAAAAACTCAGGTTTTTCTTCGACGGAATTGAATTTAAGGTTGAAGAAAATCGGAGAAACAACTGGGCAAGTTCCGGTGGTGAAACTCTCGGAAACCAATGCGTTTGTCATTGGTGAATTAGGCAAAAAGGACAGCCAAACCGCACAGCTTGGCTACACCTTTGACGCTTTATATGACCACGCGAATATTATAGAAACCAATGCTTGGAGCAATTGTTACTTAAGCTACAAATTTATCCCGGTCACAAATGCAAATCCTTGAATAATTTTTTGAGAGAACGCAGGAAACTGCGTTCTTTTGTTTTCTCTGCAGCGATTTCGTAGGGCACGAAAGAGTCATTAAAAACTGCGGGGGCTGATAAGCGGATTTTTTTGTTCGCAGGTTGTTTGAGAGATTGGGCTTATGGTAGAGCTGTATTTGCGAGCTATTATGTGCTATACTTTTCTATTAGTATTCAGACTAGGCACACATTTTTTAGTAAATATAGTATATTTTCATATAAAGGTCTTGCTAAATATGGATGAATTTGTTACAATAACTTTGGTATATGAAAAAATTAGGCAATATTTATCAATATATACCGATATGTTTGAGTGCATTTATTTTTGCATTGTCAAATATTTGGCTGTGTGCATTAAAAAAGGAAGCGAGAGGAGTTTATTTATGAGGAAGGTGTATATGCCCGTTGCAATTTTAGCCGTTTTATTAAGTGTGTCTGTTGTGGTAACTTTTGGCACCGTATATGCGCAGGAGGGTCATGCTGATGTGATGCTGTATAATGATACGGTCAACTCAGCGGATGGAGTGAAAGTTGATGAGACGACATTTCCTGATGCGAATTTCAGACAATGGGTATCGGATAATTTTGACGAGGATAAAGACGGTGCGTTAAGCCAAGATGAAATTGACTTAGCGACGGATATTAATGTAAGCGGTCAAAATATAGCTGACTTGACAGGGATTGAATATTTTGCCGCTTTGTTTTTTCTGGATTGCAGCAATAACCAACTAACCTCGCTTTGTTTAAAAAACCACCCGGAATTGTATGATTTGGATTGTGGAAATAATCGATTAACGGTGTTGGATGTAAGCGGCGCGACAGCGTTAGAAAATTTAAAATGTGCTAACAATCAGTTAACTGTGCTGGATTTTTCGGGCAATCCGGCCTTGGCGGCCTTGCATTGCTCTTCCAATCAATTGACCAATATCAACTTAAAAGGGAATACCAATTTAGAAGTTGTAAACAGCAGTAGCAACAAGCTGACTTCGTTGGATTTAAGCGCTAGCACCAAATTGGATAAGGTTTTTGCGCAATCTAATCAGTTGTTATTTGTCAATCTGCCGCAGGGAGCCAATTTAACAGATTTTACGGTAACCGAGCAAACGACTTCTACTATTACCACTGCAGACGGCACTTATGACTTGTTACAGTTGATGCCGGATGTTGATGCAAAAAAATTAAAAGTGACCTCCGGTGCAAGCTTGAGCGGAACAAAGCTGAGCGGTTTGCAGGCAGGCACACCTGTTGCGATGACTTATGATTGCGGTGCGTCGCAAACGATGAGTATTACCCTGAATGTTACGGTACTGCCGAAGAACCAGAATAGCTGGACAACGCCTCTTTCTATTCAGGGTTGGACATATGGTCAGGCGGCAAACGTACCGGTTGCACAGGCACAATACGGAGAGGTTGTATTTACTTACAGCAATGCGCCCGATGGCGTTTTTACCGCCGATATGCCGACAGAACCGGGTGTTTGGTATGTAAAGGCAGCGGTAGCGGCAGGAGCCGACTATGAAGCATTGGAAGAGGTTGCGGCATTTACTATTTTGAGTGCGCTTTCCACAGAAAGCCAGACTGATTTAGACAATACCTTGGTTAATCAGATCTCCTCTTTGAGCAATACTCCGACCGAACACAACGCAAATACCGGAGATACAACGGTGGTACTGCGGAGTGCGGTATTTGTGGGTTTTGCTGCGGCAACGGCGGTAGGCGGCTGGATTGTGATAAAAAACAGAAAAGGCAAGGTGGAATAAGCTTGTGGCATAAAATGTTTTAGGGGGCAGATGATTGGATGACAGAAAAGCACAGACTGTTTAAAAAATGATGTTGGCGTTGAAGGTTGGTGGAGTTTCGATGCCGACAACGAAGGACGCTCCGGCAGGTACAGTACATATTGTGGATGTGAAAGACAGTGGCAGCGTATTTTATGATCTAATAAACAAGAAGTTCATACAGGTAGATAAAACCAATGCGCTGAATATTCCTCTTTCGGGGCAGGTGGCCGCAGGTGTTATACGCTCCGATACCGCCGCAGCGCCGTAATTTCGTCTTAAATATACCATTAGCCCGGTGGATGCTGACGGTAATCCAATCGGTCAGGTATATGCCGGCAACGACAGTGTAGCGGCCGGTTTTGGAGTATGGAATGAGCAAACGCAGCAATTTGAAACGCCTTAACGAGTGTTTGTAAATTTTGATTATAGATAAAATTTAAAAATTACTTTAGGGGAGGATGCATATGATAAACAGGAAGTGTAAGCTTACAAAAAGAGTAATATTGGCGATAACACTTGTAGCGGTCATGTTATTCTCTGTTGTTTCCGCTGTTTTACTTTCGTTTAATTTTGGTGGAAGTGGACTGCAGAATTACCCGATTTCCGTTTTAAATAACGGAACGTTAGGACTGTCTAAAACGACAGCTGAGCAGCAAGAGGACGAGGTATATGACTTTACGCGAAAAAGCCTAACGGCAAGCGGTAAAAATACTGTGAGTTCTGAGAGTGGATCAGCAACAGACACAGGGGAGCAGCGCTTTTCGCAAACGGAGGCGGCTGCTGTTCCACAGGCAGACGAGATGGTTACATTTATTGTGGAACTCAACGAAGAACCGTTGTTATCGGCATTTTCAGTAGACGATATTTCTGCCGGAACCGCTCAGGTGAACGGTTATCAGAGCAGACAAACACAGGCACTTGATGCATTGGAGAGTAGCCTTATAAGCAATTTTGGACAAGAGGAAGGTTTTGGATTAGGCTTTCGTTATACTGTAGCAACAACAGGTTTGTCCGTAACCACGCAGTTTGGAAATAAAGCAGCAATTGCCGCCTTGCCGGGCGTAGAACGTGTATATGTTGCGCCTACCTTTGAGGTGCAGGCAAGCGATACGGAAACGATGACCAATAATGCGACCGGCATGATTGGCGCGGATCAAATGAACCAAACTGGTTATACGGGTAAGGGCATGAAGATTGCGATTGTAGACACCGGCATTGTGGTTGACCACCCGAGTTTTGGCGCACTTTCAGACGACAAGCTGACCGATACTTCTATGACAAAAGAATTTGTGGACAGTGTTTGGAATCAGCTTAACGCACACAAAACTACGCGGAGAAATGCCGCTTATTATAATTCTAAACTACCGTTTATTTTTAACTATGCAACCCTGGATTTTGATGTTTCTCATCAAACAGCGCAACATGACCACGGTACGCATGTTGCAGGTATTGCAGCGGCAAATAAAATTGATTCCACCTCGGTGGTGGGTGTAGCACCGGACGCACAACTGATTGTAATGCAGGTGTTTAACACCAGTGGCGGAGCAAACTGGGATACCATCATGGCAGCTTTGGAGGACTGCGTACATTTGAATGTGGACGCAATCAATCTGTCGTTGGGTTCCGCTGCCGGTTTTACCGACAACGACGCGCAGTTGACAACTATTCTTAACCGATTTAAAGATACGGATATTCAGGTGTTGATTGCCGCCGGTAATGATACCAACAACGGCTATATGAACCGCACCGGCACCAATTTGTCCAAGGCAACAGAGCCAGATAATGCTTTGATTGCATCTCCGGCTACGGCGTCTGCCGCTATGGCGGTTGCATCTGCCGACAACGATGGTGCAGAGTTGCTCTATTTTGAGGTGGACGGCAAGAAAATCGGTTTTTCTGATACAGCTGTAACATCGCAGACGGGTTTTCTCAGCAAATTTAAAAACCAGGAGTTGGAATTTGTAGCAGTATCCGGTAATGGTGAAGCTAAGGATTATACTAATTTAGATGTCAAGGGTAAGGTAGCTGTGGTTTCCCGCGGCGTGACCTCGTTTCAGGATAAACAGGCTGCAGCCAAAGAGGCAGGTGCAGTTGCATGTATTGTGTACAACAATGAACCCGGCACATTTTCTATGGTGATTTCTGACGGCAACGGCCATATTCCGTGTATATCTGTTTACCGTTCGGACGGAGAATATTTGAAAAATAAAAACACCGGAAAATTAAAGGTTTGCAACGGAGACACCGTTGGCGTGAGGATGGATAAATCCATGAGCAGCTTCTCTTCTTGGGGTGTAACGCCGGATTTGAAGCTGAAACCCGAAGTAACCGGTGTGGGTGGCAGTGTTTATTCTACGCGTGATACCACAATCGGTGGCTCTAATTACGGAGAAATGAGCGGCACCTCCATGGCGGCGCCGCAGGTAACCGGTGCTATGGCAGTATTGACCCAATATTTGCGCCAAACGCACAATTACAAAGAGTCAGAGTTGCGTAAGGTTGCTGCCAATTTGATGATGAGTACTGCCAGCCAAATGATGGACGGCGATGTGGAGTATTCTCCGAGAAACCAAGGTGCAGGTTTGGTGGATTTAGCCGGTGCGGTGAAGGCGGGGGCGTATTTGTCCAGTCCGGATACCACAGAGAATCGTCCTAAGGGAGAAATGGGAGATGACCCGAATAAGACCGGTGTGTTTACTTTTCCGTTTCAAGTGACCAATATTTCAAACAAAACTAAAACTTACCGGGTGGACTCCTCTGTGTTAATGCCAGCGCTTTCTCAGAGTGCCTATATGTCTAATTCCGACCAGAAATTAGAGGCAAGGGTGCGGATAGAGGGCAATCAGCAGCAGGCGGTGCCTTATTTGAAATATGATTTTAATAATGACGGAAAAATTACTACGGCAGACGCGCTGGTATTAAGGGCGCATATTTCCAAAAAGCGGGTTATTTCGCAAGACGATAAGCGCTATGCGTATTTAGATATTAACGGCGATGGCAAAATTGACAATAATGATGTGAAAATCATTTTGAACTATTGCGCTGAAAGAAAAGTTGCAGTGGATATGATGGCAACGGTTATGCCGAAAACGACGGGTTCTGCAACGGAAATTCGTGTTGAGCCGGGTCAAACCGTGATGCTGAATGCTACCGTTACATTGACAGAAAATGATAAAAAATTGCTAAACGAGAGCTTTGGGGACGGTACTTATGTAGAGGGTTATTTGTACCTGAATACCACCGATAGCGACAGTGCAAATCTTTCCATGCCGTTTATGGGCTTCTATGGAGACTGGTCAACTCCTGCGGTATTTGATACGGATGATGCAAATGCAAGCTTATATACCGCTGCAGTTTATACCAATGGTTCCAAGTTGGGCATTAACCCGTACTTTACCGGTGGTAAATCCGGTGGTGATTATAATGCAATCTCTTATGCAAATCCGTTGGCAGAAATTAATTTGGGTTTGTTGCGTAATGCCAAAAAGTTGGAATTTGTGGTAAAAGACACTTCTACACAGCAGGAGTATTTTAAGTGGAGCGAGGACGATGTTCGCAAGACTTATTACAGCGCGAATTACGGTCAAATTATACCGTATTACCTTGCAAACTTTAACAATGAAATTACCATTTGGGACGGTAAAAATAACGGGAGTGCATTGCCGGACGGCACAAAGGCAACCTATGAGATTCGTGCCTATTTGGACGACGGCGATGATGTAGTAGACGATATTTATCAATTTGATGTTACGATTGATAACCAGAAACCGCAAATTACCAATGCAAACAACCTAGCAAGTGAGCTAAAGAAAGAGAACGGTAAACTTCTGTTGCCGATCGATCTAAAGGATAATCATCGGATTGCCGCGCTGATGTTCGTAAACTCCGAGGGCGTGACCATGGGGAAATACGAGGTTGATAATCAGCCGGGAGTTGAGTACAAAAATACATATGATGTCAGTGGTTACGGATCGGACTTTACGATTGTAGTGGCTGACTATGCCATGAATGAAACCGAGCTGAAAGTTTCTTTAGATTTAAGCGCAGATGATGTAGATGCCTCCGCGCCGAAAAAGCTGGATACAAATCGCTTGTATGGTAGCGAAACCTATACGCAGGCAGCATTGTCTCGTGGTTGGTTTAGTGCCAATAAGTCCGACTTTAAGGACTATAAAAACGAAACGTTTGACACTGCCGAGTATTATTACTCCGCCGAATTTGTCAACGGTTATGTGGTTGGTCAAAGAGCCTCCGATGGTGCGTTGGTGTTGCTAACGCCGCTGAACACCTACTGGAAAACCCAAACACTACTCAAACAGGAGGGCAAGGTAGGAGAAGCCAATGTATTTGTGTTGTACGATATGGCACTGGATTACAACAGCAATAAACTCTATGCGGTCGGTTGGAGATATTCCGGTCAAAAGGACTCAAAGGGTAAGGATACCGGCGGCAATAAGCTGTTTGAAGTTCAGTTTAACGGCGATAAGATTGAAGTAAAAGACGTTGCTGCTATTAGCGGGTTGCCTAGCGGAGTGGAGGCTTTGACTTTGGGTTGCACCACAGGGGGTCAACTCTATACCATTTCTACAGAGGCTAAACTGTATAAGCTGGGTACAGAAGGAAAAGTGCAGGAGGTTGGCACGACTGATTTTGTAAACAAACAGAACTATTCCGGTGCAAATGTGATTCAATCTATGGGTTATGACCACAATACAAACACCATGTATTGGTATGCTCACAGCCAGACAAAGAGCGGTAACTCTTACATCAATGTATGCGAAACATATCAAGTAGATTTGAGCAATGCAAAATGTACGGAGGTTGGTAATTACGGCGAGAGCGGCAATACCTCGTTATTTGTACCTACCGAGAAAACCACGAGTCTATTTACAATTGGCGTAGCAGCTACAGATTTTACCTTGTCCGAAAGCAAGGTGACCATGGCGACTGGACAAGAAAAACGCTTGGGTGTAGAATGGAAACCATGGAATGCCAAAACACAGAAAGTGACTTGGAGTTCTGACGATGAAAAGGTGGCAACTGTAAACGCGACCGGAGCAGTAAAAGCTATGGGTTCCGGTAAGGCGACTATTACCGCGACCGCTGAGGTAACTGATGCGAACAATACAACAACGCAGCTGTCCCGCACGGTTGAAATTGAGGTTGTGGGTTCTGCCAGTGCAATTTACGGCTATGTTGCGAACGACTTTAAAAATGCCGCAAATAATAGCAAATGGGTAACTTTCTCTGACGTAAATCCATCTGAGAACACTAAACAAATTTCTTCTACCGGCAACCAATTATGGCAGGGCGGCGCCTATTATAACGGCTACGTATATACCGTTGTTTCCACAGGCAGCAGCGGCGCGCCGCAATCTCAGTTCTATAAGAGCAAGGTGAATAAAGGCACAACGCCGGAGCAAACTACGATTGAAAGCCCGCAGTTGATTGGTACGATTGACGGTGTGGAAATTGGTAATATTGCGTATGATTACAGTACGGGACGCATGTATGGTGTAGATTATACCAACGGTGGTTTGTGCCTGCTGGATATAGACAGTGGAGCGGTGGATTTGCTGGGTACTTTTAACGGAGACCTTAAGCCTGC
This sequence comes from uncultured Eubacteriales bacterium, assembly GCA_934457095.1. Classification (GTDB taxonomy): domain Bacteria; phylum Bacillota; class Clostridia; order Oscillospirales; family Acutalibacteraceae; genus UMGS1071. The sequence goes on along the minus strand of CAKSHJ010000011.1, from coordinate 48,452 downwards.
GATTATGCCAGCCATGTGTGTGACGAAGAACGGTACGGTTATTGGCTCTGATATGAGTGGTAACTTATATACCGTAAACCCGGATACAATGGAGTGCAAGAACATTGCCTCTATTGGCGAGGAAACTTGGTATTATGCGGATATGACCTATGACCATAATACGGGCAATATTTACTGGAACCCTTGTATGGGTAAAAATTATTCTCCGCTGTATTTAATTCGCCTTGACGAGAGCAAGACTGACAATACAGAAGTTTTAGTGATGAATATCGGCAATGTTTCCACCAAAGAGGGTGTGCAGCAGACCGCTATGTTCACCATTCCGGACAACGAGCCGGCTACCAATTATATTAAGGTTACAGATATTAAAATTACCAATGGCAATATTACCGGACTAAAGGGCGGCACGCTGCAGCTGAATACCAAAACAACGCCGACTCGTCCTACGGCTAACGCCAAGGTTTGGACTTCTGAAAACCCTGACATTGTATCGGTAGATCGTTTTGGTAAGATTACCTTTAATAAAGTTGGTAAAACCAAAATTACAGTTTCCGTTCAGAATAAGGGCAATGATACTTCTACATTTACCGACACCATTGAGGTTGAGGTCAAAGAGGCAGCTGGAGAGTTGATTGCGTTCTTGGCATATGACGAGGGTGGCAGCAGCTACTATGATTACTGGCTGACTATGCAGGATTATGCGCTACGTGAGGCAGAACTCAAGGACGGTATGATTAATACTTATTCGCTCAGAACGGGTGAATACTACGACGGTTATATTTATGCTTATAACAATTCCGGCCAGTTCTACCGCATCAATGCAAAAAATTATGCCGACTATGTAACCCTTGGCGATAGCGGCCTTGATATGAAGACCGATCAGGTGGTCAGCATGACGTTTGACTATAAGACAGGCAAAATGTACGGTTTAACACTATCGGGCTATTTGGGTGAAATTGACTTAAAAACCGGAAAGATGAACAAGCAAAAGGCCTTAAACCAAAAGGTATTTACCTTGGCAGTGGATAAAAACGGTACTATGTATGCTGCTGGTTCTCCTGACCAATATTCGTATGCATCGCTTTATACCGTAGATCAAGAGAGTGGTAAGTGTACATGGGTAACCGGCTTGCACGGTGCAAATGTGTACACAGGCCAGAACTATATGGACGAACTGCAATATAATGCACAGATGACCTATAATTATGCAACCAACCGTTTGTATCTGAATGCTACCGCAAAAACCAAGTCTGGTTACAGCGCAAACAGCGGTATGTATATGATAGAGCTGTCTGATGACCAGAATAGCACGGAAAAGGTTACACAGATTGTCAACTATGGCAAGCCGAGCATTAAGCTGTCCAGCGGAAAAATTAAGCAGGGTGACATGTATTTGGGGCTGTTGATTTCCATTCCGCGTGAAGAGGATTTGCCGGAAGGAAATGTGACTGGTATTGTGCTGAATAAATCTTCTGCGCGGGTGTCGGTTGGCAAAACTATGAATTTAACCGCAATCGTGCAGCCGGCAAAAGCCAATAATAAGCAGGTACAGTGGAAGTCCTCCGATGAGAAAATTGTTAAGGTTGACCAGAATGGTAAGGTTACGGGCGTTAAGGCTGGTACAGCTGTAATTACGGCAACCAGTGCAGCGGATGCAAAGATTACCGCAACCTGTACGGTAACGGTTATAGGCAACCAAACAGGAACCTTGGCATATACCATTTCAGCTAAGAAGGATGCTTTGCTCTCCTTTGACCCGGAAAATCCAGCCTCTACTATGCAGGTGGTGGCAACGCTAAGCCGTGGTGCTAAAGTGGTTGGTATGGACATGATTAACGAAACTTCTTTCTACTATGTGGTAGAGGATACAAGCGCATCTCCATACCCGCAGTTGTACCATTATAATATAAACACTAAGAAAAACACTTATCGTGGCACATTGGAGGTTAATATCGGTAATGCTGCCGATATGGCGTATGATGCAAAGAATAAATTGATTTATGTGGCATCGGGTTTCTATGTTTACCAGTTTGAGGAAAGCAAAGTGCAAACTACGGGAATTACCTATCATTCTGCAGCATTCGATTCTACCTTAGCAGGTATTTCCTTGCCGGCAGTTCATGCAGTTACCTGTAAGGATGGTATGGTTTATTTCTTGGCAAACAATAACAAAAATAAACTGTATAGAATGGATGATCACTTTAAAAATTTAACGCTGGTTCGAGAGATTGCTGTTAATACGGTTTCAGGCAAGAGTGAGATGGCTTACAACAGCAAAACAGGTACATTCTATCTGACAGATGCGACAGATAAGCTGTACTCTTTCAAAGAAACCGGAGACATTACGCCGATTGACATATTAGCAGACGGTGTGGATATTAACGGAATTACCATCAAGCCGTAATCATTCCCAAAATACAGGGCGGCAATTTTGCTGCTTTACAAAAACCGAGGCAAACTCTTTTTTAGAGTGGGCTTCGGTTTTTATTTTACCGCTATTTTTACGCTGTTTTTAAAAACACCATGACAAAATATAGTTAAAAAAATATCATATATTGTTAAGTTTTTATTTATTATTTACAAATAATATGCTTTATTATATGATAAAAATAGGCAATAACATTTACCAAATTTAAGGAGGATGTATTATGAGCGCAACTATGAAAGCATTGGCATATTTGGGACCAGGAAAAAAGGAATTGGTGGAAAGACCGAAACCGACCCCGCAAAATAGCGAGGCGGCTGTGGTGAAAATGTTGAAAACAACGATTTGCGGAACAGATTTGCATATTTTAAAGGGCGATACCCCGGAAGTGCCGGAGGGCTTGATTCTTGGGCATGAGGGCATTGGAGTTGTGGAGTCCGTCGGTGCGAATGTGAGCAACTTTAAGGTGGGGGATAAGGTGATTGTCTCCTGCGTAACTGCATGCGGAACCTGCCCCTACTGCAAAAAGAGTCTATATGCACACTGCGACAATGGCGGCTGGATTTTGGGACATTTGATTGACGGTACTCAGGCTGAGTATGTACATATTCCTTATGCAGACAATAGCTTGTACCATATTCCGGAGTCGATTACTGATGATGCGGCGGTTATGATTAGTGACATTTTGCCTACAGGTTTTGAAATCGGCGTACTCAACGGTCAGGTAAAGCCGGGAGATACCGTGGCCATTGTCGGTTCTGGCCCCATTGGTCTTTCTGCGCTGTTAACCGCGCAATTTTATTCGCCTTCCCGCATTATTATGATTGATTTAGACGACAATCGCTTGCAGGCCTCCCGCTCTTTTGGCGCAACGGATACGGTGAATTCGAAAGATATGGCGGCGGCGGTTAAAAAAGTGTATGACATGACCGGTGGCGTTGGCGTAGATGTGGCGATTGAAGCTGTTGGGGTGCCGCAAACTTTTGATATTTGCCAAAAAATTATTGCAAAAGGCGGCCATGTTGCTAATGTGGGTGTACACGGCAAGTCAGTAGAGCTACATTTGGAGGAATTGTGGATTAAAAATATTACCATTGCGACCGGTTTGGTAAGCACAAATACCACGCCTATGTTGCTGAAAACCGTGGCCTCCGGCAAAATTGAGCCGCAAAAGCTGGTTACGCATCATTATAAATTCAGCGAAATTATGCAGGCGTATGAAACCTTTGGCAATGCAGCCAGAGAAAGCGCTTTGAAGGTAATTATTGATTTTGAATAAGCGGTAAATAAAGAAGCGGCTCTTGAAAGAGCTGCTTTTTTGCGCAATTTATAATTTACAATTTGTATTTTTTTGGAGTATATATAGGTTTTTTTTAGAATTTTGAGAGCTGTTTGGTTAAAAAGTTAAGAGAAATTTCATTTTTCTTGAAAAAAATTTATAAAAATTTTTAAAAAAGCTTTACATTTTCTAATATGTTTGGTAAAATAACTACACGATGTTTTTCTTTTACAATTATATGGGTCGAAATAGTAGCAATATATTGTGATAAAACATTGTCGAAAATGGCTTGAAATTAGGTTGCTTGGCGATTATTGCTAAAAAAATTATACTTTTTTTGCATAAAATAGCTTGAAAAAAATAATTTTATAGTTTATAATGTAAAAAGCAGCCTGTATATATTGTGTACTTATTATTGTTTCACCAAAATTGTTTGGTTGGGCAAAAGAACAAAATATTGGGTATACAACTTAGGCAAAGCTAATACTTTTACTTTAGGTATATTTTCATAATTCAGTTTACGCCACGGCTGCCGCATTTACTCGCGGTAAGCTGTACATATATAGAAATTCGTCGTGGAGTACATGTATGAACGGTGGAAAAAGAGACATTCGAGAAGAAATATGCCGGGCTAAGGCAATGCAAAAGAAGAAACTGAAAAAATTTTGGTGCGCAGTCGGCATAAATGCCGCGGTAACATTAACCTGTTGCGCAGCAGTTGCAGTTTATTTTGTATTTGCAAATCCGCTTGGGATAACTGCTTCCGAATCGAACATTTCACTAACCGAATCGACGAACCAAACCTCCTTTGAGGAGGACGCACAACGGGAACCGTGGTTTCAAGTGCGGGTAAATGAGCGCCCGTATTTTGAAAGCAGCACAGCAGAGGGCTCTCTGTTTTTGGAAAACCCGGAAACCAACCGTTACAACATGCAGGCAACGGTAACGCTTGAAACCAACGGAGAAGTAGTGTACAACAGCGAGCTTCTCCGGCCGGGAGGACAGGCGTTACTGGTGCGACTAAGCGTAGAATTACCGCCAGGGGAATACCCGGCGGTAGTAACGGCCACGGCATTAGACCGCACCACAGGAGAAGCTGTGGGCAGCGTGGAGCAAAGCATCACGCTGCAAGTAGGAGAGAGTGTGTAGCAGGGGCAACCCTGATTACATAAATAGCTAAAAAGCAAAAAGTGATTTAAAAAGAAGGGAGTTATTTAGCTATGAAAAAAACAAAAATTTTTGGCGCACTGGCAGCTGCGGTAGTAGTTTTGGCAGCAGCACAACCGGTGTTTGCTGCTAGTGTACCTGGCAATGGTGCTAACACCACTACAGTAGGTAACCCAACTGCTGAGGAGATTGCATCTAACGGCGAAACCACTGTTGGTATTATGGAAGCAAGAATGGATCCTTCCAACATTTCTTATGAGGTTCCGTTGTATGTAACTGTTGCAGCTGTAAAAGGCAGCGACGAGTTGAAAGCACCTTCCAACTACAAAATTACCAACACCAGCAAAGAGGATGGTAACAAAGATGCATATGATATTGCTGTAACCGGCATGTCTTTCCAAAGAGTAGCAGCTGCTACTTGGGATACTGTTTCTGCTCCGGCAAATGTTAATACAGGTGTAGAAGGTAATCACACTGCAACTAAACCAGTATACCTTGTTATCGGTGGTGTAGCAATGCCTGCAACAAAGGGTGCTACAACTGAGCAAGTAGTAGACCTTAAAACAAAGGCTACCAACCCAACATATGCTGGCTTTGCAGCAACAATAGAAAATGCATTCTATGATGCAACGGGTAAGTATACCCAAATTGCACCGAAAGCTTCCTTAAATCTTCCGATTTATGGTCAAGTTAAAAATGAGGCTTCTAGAGTGGACACTCAAGCCGCAGCACAGTTTAAAATTAAATACACTGTAGCTGCAGTAGTTAAAGACGGAACTATCCTTGGTAACGTATACGCTGGTGACAACTCTGTTACTGCAGGTTTGGGTACTTGGGATGACGGTACCAAAACATTTACCAAAGCTACAGCACAAACCAAATAATTTAAGTATATTCAATTCCAACAACAAAAATAAAAACAGTTTAGCAGCATAGCAGTGCGCGCAAACCGGCAGCTTGCCGGTTGCGCCGGTCACCTCGTAACGGTGGGGGGTTACCGGCGCAGCCTGCAAACCAGCAGCACGCACAAACACCAAACAGGGGGCAACAAACCATGCCTAGCCAAAGCTACGCACAACGCAAACAAGAACTAGAAAATTTAAAAAATTCCAATCAGCAAAAACCAGAGAAAGAAAAGAAAAAGAAACCTCTGCTTATTATTTTAATCATCTTTTTAATCCTATTACTGGCCGCAGGTGGCTTCACCGCTTGGTATTTCTTAGCCAATCAGCAGCCCAAAAGTCAATTCGAAATCGACCGCGAGGCGCTGGAAGGTTGGCTTCCCGGCCGCACCGAGGCCGAAATTCAAGCCGAACTCAACCGCATTATCGACGAGGGTCGCTTTAATGTTTCCATTAACCCCACCCCCGTCATCTCCAACGGCAAAATCAATGTTATGGTAGAAAATGTTCCTGCTAACCACTACCTCATGCAAGTTGACGTTTTCCTCCGCAATAACGACCAGGATGTTAAAGTGTATTCTTCCGGTATTATCAAACAAGGCTTCCACATTGAAAGCGCCGACGTTTTACAAACCTTACCCACCGGCGAATATTCCGGCTATGCGGTATTCCACGCTCTTCAACCCGAAACCATGGAGGAAATCGGTCAAACAGAAGTAACTCTCTTAGGAAAGGTAGAATAACGGCATGGCACAGAACAAAACAACTTCGCCGCAAAAAAAAGAAAGCAATACCGGTAAAATTATCGGCATTATTGTAGCCATATTGGTTTTGGCGGGTATCATTATCGCAATCATACTCCTCATGCAAAATTGCAGCACGCAAGACTCGGAAACAGGCGGCAGTAGCAGTCCTGAAAGAGAACGCGCAGCTGCTATGGGTCTCTTGCCCGGCATGACCGATGAGGAAATCGAAGACCGTCTCAATCGCAAGGTAGCTGAATCTATGATGAATGTCAGCTTTAATCCTACCCCGGAGTTTGAAGACGGCAAATCCGCAGGAAATCTTCGCATAGAAAATATTCCGGGGAATAATTATGCATTTACAGTTACGATTGTTCGTGCAGACACCGGTGAACAAATTTTGAAAACAGGACTAATTGACCCGGGTTATTATGTACAGGATATTAAGCTGGATAAAGAGTTGCCCAAAGGGGAATACCCATGTGTAGCAACCTTTACTGGGTATGACCCGCAAACATTACAGGAAATTGGGGAAACTGGTTCTCAATTGGTCATTACCATTAAAAACTAATCTATAATCAGGGAAACGGAGGGGTAATATGAAACGGATTTTTTGTATGGTATTAGTATGTTTGGCATGCTGTTTCGGCATCAGTGCCGTTTCTGCTCAAGAGATTACGGAAATCCCCCCAAAAACAGGCGCGGAAACAGTCATCGGTATTGAAACCTATGGAGAGGGTTCCAATTACACCGGTTGGATTACCCTAAAGGTAACCGTACTTGATGATGAAACTGGGGAACCGCTTGCAAATGTCGTTGTACGCCTTGTTCGTGCTGATAACGGCGAAATTGCCGGCACAGGTCCTAATGTTTCAGAACCAAACCCGGAAGATTTCTTTCCCATTCAGGGTATTCCGCCCATTACAGGCTCAAACGGCCAATTTTTGACCAACGAAAATGGTGAAATCCTTCTTCGTGTTTATCCTACTCCCGTAGAATATCGTCTTGAGGTTTATCAAGACGGTTATGCGGCTTATGTTAGCGATGCTTTTTCATTAACAGGAGATGGAGTTACCGAGGTTCGCTTGAAAAGACCGGAACCTGAACCACCAAGTTCTCCGCAAACCGGGGACAGTACCAATCTATGGCTTTATATTATGCCGGTAGCGGCGCTGACAGTTGTAATTGTAAGTGTATGGCGTCGTAAAAAACAAAACTCTTAAATTAAAGAGAGGTAGAATCAATGAAGCTGGAAGATATTAGAACAACGGCCTTTGGTGGCTATCTTAAGGAAGATGTTCAAAGTTATATTCTTGAGTTGTCAGATGAAAATGAAAAATTGCTTGAAAAAGAACGGCAAAGAGCAGAAGATTTGAAACAAGATAATATATCTTTGCTGCAAAAACTCGAGGAATTGAAAAAAACAAAAACTCATCAAGATATAGGTAATAAATATGCACCTATACACAATATAGACCAAATGAAATCTAGGGTAGAATTGGAATGTATTCAAATGCGCCAAGAGGCCACAGAAAATGCATCTTGGCAAATTCGTACCGCAACTGCAAGGCTAGAGCAAACCGAACAGGAATGTAAAATGAAACTTGCAGAGGCCGAAGCACAGGCTAAGAAAATCCATAGATCCGCTGAGCGCTATTTGGAACATTTTTCTCAAACCTTGGAGGAAGCAAGACGATGGCTCAGCAACGCCTACACAGGTTTGGACGATATTTTACCGGAAAGAGAAATCGGTCTGGAAATTTTAAGACCTGATTCAGATTTATAAACTAAAAATAAGAAGCAGTAGTATTTTTGTGCTACTGCTTCTTATTTTTTATCATTGCATATGAGAATGAAAACCAGTTAGATCCTTTACAATTTCGCTTGCAATAATCAGTCCCACCACGGAAGGTACAAAAGCATTACTACCCGGAATCTGTCGGCGATATGTGCATTTTCTTAAAGTTTCAGGCGGGCAAATGCAGTTTGTGCGGCAACTGGAGAAGACATCGTTGCGAGGTTTAATGGGTAGCTCTTTCGAATAGACTACCTTGAGTTTTTTTATGCCTCTGCGTTTAAGTTCTCGGCGCATAATTTTGGCCAGAGGACAAACTGAGGTTTTATAAATGTCGCTTACCTCAAAGGCGGTGGGATTTACCTTATTTCCGGCGCCCATAGAGCTAATAATTGGCACATTGGCGGCATGCGCCTGCATAACAAGCGCAATTTTGCTTGTTACGGTATCAATGGCATCTACGATATAGTTGTAGGCGCTAAAATCGAATTGTCCGGCAGTTTCCGGCATATAAAAAGTTTTATATGTTTGTACCGATACTTCCGGATTGATTTCCATGATGCGCTCGGCAGCTACGTCTACTTTATACTTACCTACGGTTTTTCGTGTGGCAAAGAGCTGTCGATTAATATTTGTCAAGCATACCTTATCATCGTCTACCATATCGATTGCGCCAATACCGCTGCGCACCAGAGCCTCCACAGCATAGCCGCCCACACCGCCCACGCCAAATACCGCAACTCTTGCAGCGGCAAGATGCTGTAAGGCTTCTTTGCCAAAAATCAGTTCTGTTCTTGAAAATTGGTTTAGCATGAGCGGTCTCCTCTGCGAAAAAATTTCGGAATTTTATCCGATTGATTCCATAAGGAGTATAATGGAAGTCAGGTATTTTGTCAAGCATTATGGGCGGCATTTTTAATTTTGGTCTTGACAAAACCCAAAAATAGTGGTAACATAAAACCTATAAAACACATAGGTTTAGTAATAAGCAGAATTGTCTATTACAGTTTGATATATGAAATTCAAAGGCAAGTGAGGAGCGAATCATTATGAAAATATACGAAAAAATAACAGATTTAATCGGAAATACACCGTTGTTAAAGCTGAGCAACTACAATTTGCAACATAATTTACAGGCCGAAATTTATGGTAAGCTGGAATATTTTAACCCTGCTGGCAGCGTAAAAGACCGCATTGCCAAAGCTATGATTGACCAGGCTGAAGAAAGGGGCATATTAAAGCCGGATTCGGTTATCATCGAGCCGACCAGCGGCAATACCGGCATTGGACTTGCAGCAGTAGCCGCTGCGCGAGGCTACCGCATTATTTTAACCATGCCCGAGACCATGAGTATAGAGCGCCGTAATTTACTCAAGGCGTATGGCGCAGAACTGGTTCTAACCGAAGGTGCCAAAGCCATGAAAGGCGCTATTGCAAAAGCTCAGGAGCTTGCAAAAGAAATACCGAACAGCTTTGTTCCCAGTCAGTTCAGTAATATGGCAAACCCGGCCATACACCGAGCCACAACCGGTCCGGAAATTTGGAATGACACCGATGGTAAGGTGGATATTTTTGTTGCAGGTGTAGGCACCGGTGGTACGGTTTCGGGGGTTGGGGAATATTTGAAGAGTAAAAATCCGAATATTCAAATCATTGCGTTGGAACCCGCTGGTTCTCCTGTACTGACGAAAGGAACACCGGGTCCGCATAAAATTCAGGGGATTGGCGCGGGTTTTGTGCCGGAAACCTTGAATACCGAAATTTACGATGAAGTGATGACCGTGGAGAATGAACAGGCTTTTGAAACGGGTCGTATCTTGGCAAGAAAAGAAGGCTTACTTGTAGGAATTTCTTCGGGTGCGGCGGTATTTGCCGCCACTGAACTTGCAAAACGACCCGAAAATAAGGGAAAAATGATTGTAGCGCTCCTGCCTGATACCGGTGAGCGATATTTGTCCACGCCTATGTTTGCAGAGATATAATAGAAAAAACGTCTGCTATGTAAAGCAGGCGTTTTTTTATGCGCGTAAAAATAAAAAACCTGCCAAATGGCAGGCTGCTATATAACGTAGTCGTTCATATACTGCTCTTTTTGACGGTCCAAAATGTCCTGTAGGGTAATACCGTCCAAATAGTCGTTTACAGCGCGGTGAAGTCCTTGCCAAACCGGCAACAAAGCGGCTTCACTACTACGCTCGCATAGAATAGTGCCGGAGGCGACGGCAGAGGTAGAAAGATTGGTTTCAGTTAAACGCAAAATCTCACCCACGGTATATTGTGCGGGACTTTTTGCAAGGCGATAACCGCCTTGAAATCCGCGATTTGTGCGTAGAATATTGGATTTATTTAAAATCGGTACAATCTGCTCTAAATATTTTTTAGAAATAGCTTGTCGCTCCGCAATATCTTTTAGAGCAATAAAGCCGTCATTTTGGTGCTCCGCCAAATCTAAGAGCATACAAAGAGCATAGCGCCCCTTGGTAGAAATTTTCATACCGACCCACCTTTATGATTTATAAACCTATGATACCATATTTTTTGTAGGTTTTCAAGAAAAGCCCGCAAAAAAGGTTATGTCGGGCGCTGTGCATACATTTTTGTAAGATGGTTAATTGGTTTGCTCCTGCATTTGGTAGTAGGCAATGGCCTTGCGCATAAATACTTCGGTTACGCCAAAATGCTCGGCCAAGTCCCACACCTCACAAATGCCATTATGCAGAGCTGCGGTATATTCCGCATAGGGAATAACATGCACAATAGCCCAACGATTGGCTTTTTCCTCATGCTGAGCAATCAGCTGGCACGGACTATTTACTCTGTGGGTGGTGCCCGTCATAATATGACCGGCCTCATGCGCCACCAAACAGGTTTCGTCTGCCAGTGAATCAATGGAGTCCGGGTTAAAAAATATGGCATACTTGCGGTTAGCTTCTATGGTAACGGCAGGTACATCATGCAAACGATAGCTGTATACCTTAACTCCGGCGTTATAAAGCTCCTCATAAATTTTAAATAACCTTTTCATGGCAACATCACTTTCTTTTTTCGTCCATCTCCTGCTGCTGCACAAAAAATTTAGCCATCTCCAACAATTTGGCCTTATTTTCCTGACTGAGTTTTTTCCCTTCATCATGCATAGCGTAGGTAAAATCATCAAAGGAGAACTCCTTGTCAGAGGCCGCGGGATTATTTTTTTGCGTTACTTCACCCAGCAAATACTCCGCGCTAACATGAAAATAGGAGGCAATTTGCGCAGTAAGCCGGGAGGACAGGGTTTTGGTACGACCAGATTTGAGTTCGGATAGGGTGCTGCGATTGATTTCCAAAGCGCGGCACATGGCGGTAATATTGGTGTGATTTTTCTTGCATAATTCTTCGATTCTGCTGTACATATCTGTCATAGTCGATAACTCCTTTGGGTGCTTTACACAAATATTACAGAAAGCTGCAATATTTGACAAAAAAGTATTGACTATTTCAGAATTCTGTTATACAATAGAGATTGTCCGACAGAGTTCTGAAATATTCTTTCATTAGCACCTTTAGTATATTACAGAACTATGTAATTGTCAATTCAATTAGCAGGCAAATCTCCGGGAAGAATTGGTGGGATAGGGGATTGCACTTTTAGGTGAATTTTATTCACCTAAAAGGCGTAAAAAATAGGATATGCAAAGCAAAATGCATTTTGCAACCCCAAAATAACGCAAGCGCCGGAGTATGTCAGTGAAAGACAAGGCGGCAAAAAACTGCGATAAGCTTGTTCAACGCTTGCGTTCGGGCAAAGACTGTGCATGCAAAACGGCCGGCAGCAGAATGATTTTATTTCTGCTACAGCAATAGTATAGCAGAAAGTTTGTCCAATTAATCGGACTTTGTAGCAATTTCGAGTAAAATCGCAGAAAAAGGAGGAACTTACAGTGAACACGGAACAGTCGCAACTTGCGACAAATCGGCAAAGTCATGTGGATTTTTTATACCGTGCGGTGAATTTGTTTTACGAAACACAAATGCTGGCAAACGGCAACGGCACGGTGGAATTTTGCAATGTGCTGCTGGGTGGCGTACAGGTGTTTTGCGGCATTGAAGCGTTGGCACAGGCTGCCGGACAGAGCGTTACCACGCAGTGGTCGGGCAATGCGGATTATCCGCTGGAGGCAGCCTTTACCTTTTGCGGGGTACGCTTTTACCAACTAAAGGGAGGGGAAGCGTAACATATGTATGTGGGTATTTGCCACAATCAGGGTCTGACCGTAAAACAACAGGAGGCGATAGATTATGCTTTAAAGCATTGCGGTATACGAGTGGTTTGCACCACAGAGGAAACACAGGAATTTTTAGAGATGCTGGAGGAGTGGTATTTTAGCGGCAATTGGGTTCAAGAGCCGGAAGAAATACACATACTTTAAGCGCTGAAATAAGGAGAGAATATTCTATGAAATGCATTGGCTGTTATTATTACAGAAGCCTATCCCAAAACAGGTTTATGGACGATTACTGCTGTCATTATTTAATCGACACCGGAAAAATGCGGAAAATTCGGCCGCAGGATTGCTACCGGCATAAGGGTACGCCCTATCTTGCGCAAAAACGGGAACGGCAATCGTGGTGTATGAGATAAAAAGTAAAGGGAGGAGTCGGTTCATGAAAAAAACAGTAATTGACGTTAGTGAGCACCAGGGGAAAATAGACTGGCAAAAGGTGAAAAATACAGGAATAGCCGGAGTCATGCTACGCACCGGCTACGGCATAAAAGCCGCAAACCAGATCGACAAGCAATTTTACAACAATTTAAACGGCTGTAAAAACATGGGCATACCGTATGGATTTTACCATTATTCTTACGCTCATAACCCCGAGCAGGCGCAGCGTGAGGCAGCATTTTGTCTGGAGATTCTTGCAGGGAGCAAGCCGCAGTATCCAATCGCGTTTGATATGGAGGAGAAGAGTCAAGCGGCGCTTGGCAAGAAGATTTGTACGGAAATGGCGCTTGCATTCTGCCAAAAAATAAGGCAAGCCGGTTACATACCCATGCTGTATACAAATTTAAATTGGGCAACGCACTATATTGACATGCCGCAAATTGACAAAGCCGGTATAGATGTATGGTTGGCGCAGTACAATACGCGCTGTGATTATACAGGCAGCTATACCATGTGGCAGTATACCAGCAAAGGGAAATTAGCCGGCATTACCGCAAATACGGTGGATATGAACCGTTGCTATAAAGACTATACCGGCTCTGTGCCCGAAGTACCGCTTCAAGCAAACGGCAATACTTATACGGTACAGAGCGGCGATACCTTGAGTAAAATTGCAGAAAAATACGGCACGACCTATCAGAAGTTAGCGGAAATCAACGGCATTACGGACCCGAATGTCATATATGCCGGGCAGGTTCTGCAGGTAACGGAGCATACAGCGCGCACCTATACCGTGCAGGCGGGAGACACCCTTTGGGGAATTGCGCAGGCACAATTGGGCAACGGAGCGCGCTACGCCGAGCTGAAAGACCGCAATCACCTGACGGAAGACATCATTCATCCGGGTCAGGTACTGTACTTGCCGTAGCGGAGCCGAATATGGAAGAGTATAAATTGACGCTGGGCAAGGCGCTGGACGCTTCTTCGGCAGCGCATAAACGCATCAACGCGTTGGAGCGGGAAATAAAAGACCTGCGCACCTTAACGCTGGCCATTGCCAAGGTAGACGGCAAAGTGGACAACATTAAGGAGCATGTTGAGGACATTCAGCAAAAGGTGGAGAGGGTTACGCAACGCCCGACCCAGTGGTGGGACAAGCTGATAGCCGCGGCCTTGGGAGCGATTGCTTCGGGTTTGGTGGCGGCTGTATTCACACAAATTTTAAAATAAAGGAGCTTATTTATGGAATATTTCACAGAATACATCAAACCGGAACTGCTCATATTAATACCGGTGCTATACCTGATTGGTATTGGACTTAAGCATACAACCTGGATTTCAGACAAGCTGATACCGCTTTCGCTGGGGATAGCCGGCATTGTGCTTGCGGTAATTTACACCTTGGCAAGCGATGTGTTTTCCTCGGCACAGGCCGTGGCAACCGCAATTTTCACAGCAATTACACAGGGAATACTTACCGCGGGAGCCAGCGTTTATGCCAATCAAATTTTCCGCCAGTTAAAGAGCGGCTCCGAAAACAATACGGAACATTAATATAACGGCAAACCGCCTGTGATTCACTTTTAAGGTGAAAGCAGGCGGTTTTTTGCGGTATGAAAGCGCATATATGTAAAACAAAAAGCGAGTAAAAAGGGAGAGCCCTGTCAAATAAGATTGACAGGGCAAAAAGGAGAAAAATATGAAAAAGAAATAATTTATATGAACCCTCTTAAAAAAGAGGCATCATATACAATATCGCCAATACAATATATTGTATTGGCACAAAAAAGGAATGAAAAGAAGTATGAAAAAAGTTGTTGCTGTTAAGCACACTTTCAGTATAGGCGGTGTATGTGACAACTGTGTGAACAATAAGGGAAAAATAAAAGAAATTATGCAGAATATAGGGAGAAAATGGAATTTTATGGTGAAACAACAATAGATATTGTGTTACATAGATATATAAGCAACGTTGGGAGAGAAAGCAAGAATTTAAAAATATTTACACAGAAAACGGAGAAAAAGGAAAAAGCAGGATATAGGGGAAAAAGAGGAGGGTTATTTTATAGAATGTTTACAATTTGATTGGAATTTTACCACGGATAAGTGTTTACTTTATATGGCAAATCCATTATAATATAGGTTACATAAGAATAGAAATTTTCTTGCGCAATGAAAGAGAAATAAAATTTGTTTTAAGATTTAAAGGAGTACATCGTCTATGAATTTGCAGGAAATCAAAGACTTGATGAAAGAATTTGCCTCTTCGGATATTTACAAGCTATCGCTGGAAATACAAGATGTAAAAGTCAAGCTGCAAAAACAGCCCCCGGCCAATTTAACAGCCGCAGCGGCCGTGCCGGCAAATCCAATTTCAAGCGCAACGCCCGCGGCGCCCGCACAGGAATCCTGTACCGCAGCGGCACAGCAAGGCACGCCGGTCAAATCTCCGGTAGTAGGAGTATTTTACAGCGCGGCCTCACCGGAAGCCGCGGCCTATGTACAGGTAGGCGACAAAGTGCAAAAAGGGCAAACGCTGTGCATCATCGAGGCGATGAAAATGATGAATGAAATTAAAGCGCCGTGTACGGGAGAGATTACGGAAATACTGGTCAAAAATGAAGACATGGTAGAATACGACCAGATTATTATGCGCATGAAAGAATGCTGACAAAGGATTAAGGTGGACGGTTTCTATGTTTGAAAAAATTTTAATTGCAAACCGTGGAGAAATTGCAGTGCGAATCATTCGCGCATGCAAAGAATTGGGCATTGAAACGGTAGCGGTTTACTCACAGGCGGACCGCAACGCCCTGCACGTACAATTGGCAGACCAGGCTGTTTGTATCGGGCCTGCCAAATCGGCAGAAAGCTATCTGAATATGAAAAATATTCTCTCAGCCGCCGCTGCTTTGGGGGTGGACGCCATTCACCCCGGCTTTGGCTTTTTGTCAGAGAACGCCACCTTTGCGCGCCTTGTAAAGACCTGCGGCATCACCTTCATCGGTCCCAACGGAGATGTAATTGACAAAATGGGCAATAAATCAGCAGCGCGTGCGCTCATGATACAGGCAGGCGTACCCGTGGTGCCCGGCTCCAACGGCAGCGTGAATACTCTGCAGGAGGCAAAAAAAGCCGCGGAAAAAATCGGCTTTCCGGTGCTGATCAAGGCCTCGGCAGGGGGCGGCGGACGCGGCATGCGCAAGGCGTTTACGCCGCAGGAATTTGAAAGCGCCTATACCGCGGCAAAGTCCGAGGCAAAGGCGTGTTTTAACGACGACGATGTTTATTTAGAGAAGCTGATTCTCAACCCGCGGCACATTGAATTTCAAATTATGGCGGACCATTTCGGGAATGTGGTGCACTTGGGCGAGCGGGATTGCTCCATACAGCGCCGCAACCAAAAATTGATTGAAGAAGCGCCGTCGCCGGCATTGACCCCGGAACTGCGCGCGCGCATGGGAGAGCATGCGGTGCAGGCGGCCAAAGCGGCAAATTACAGCAATGCAGGCACCATAGAATATGTGCTGGACAAAGCCGGCAATTATTATTTTATAGAAATGAACACGCGCATACAGGTAGAGCACCCCATTACAGAGCTGATTACGGGAATCGACTTAATACGCGAGCAAATTTTAGTGGCGGCAAACGAGCGGTTGTCTTTCCGGCAGGAGGACGTGGTGTTAAACGGTCATGCAATAGAATGCCGCATCAATGCCGAGAACCCCAAAGAAAATTTCCGCCCGTGTCCGGGTCGGGTAAACAGCATTCATTTTCCGGGCGGCTATGGAGTGCGGATAGATTCGGCATTATATCAGGGCTACCGAATTCCGCCCACCTACGATTCGATGATAGCAAAGCTGATCGTACAAGGCAAAACCAGAGAAGAAGCGATACGCCGCATGAGCCGCGCGTTGGAGGAAATGATTGTGCAGGGCGTGGATACCAATATAGAGCTGCTTTACATGATTATGCAGAGCAACGCATTTGCGCAGGGCGATTTTGATACCGGATTTATAGAGAATAACCTGGAGAAACTGGTGAAATAAATGGAAGAACTGTTTAAAGAACGTAAAGAAAAATTGAATCTTCTCAAAAATTTGCTGCGCAAGCCCAAGGAAGTAAAACGAACCGAGAGCACAGCCAATGTTCCGGAGGGACTATACACGCAATGCCCGGAATGCGAGCAGGGGTATTTAAGCGAAGAGGTCCAAAAAAATTTTTATGTCTGTCCGGGCTGCGGCCATCACTTTAAAATCACCGCCAACGACCGCATTCAGATGCTGGTAGACAAAGACAGCTTCCGAGAAATTACGCCGAAATTAAAAACGCGGAACGTGCTGGGCTTTCCCAATTATACGCAAAAACTTGCGCACCTGGAAAAAAGCACCGGTTTAAACGACGCAGTTGTAACGGGCATTGCCAAGGTGTGCGGTCAGCGCGCGGTAATCGGAGTAATGGACAGCCGTTTTTTAATGGGCAGTATGGGCAGCGTTGTAGGCGAGAAAATTACGCGCGCGATTGAATATGCGACCAAACGTCGCCTGCCGCTGGTTATTTTCAGTGCCTCGGGCGGAGCAAGAATGCAAGAGGGCATCATTTCTCTGATGCAAATGGCAAAAACGAGCAACGCGCTGGCAAAGCATAACGCGGCCGGCCTGCTGTATATTTCTTACCTGACGCACCCGACAACGGGCGGCGTTACGGCCAGTTTTGCCTCTTTGGGAGACATTATGCTGGCAGAGCCCAAAGCGCTAATAGGCTTTGCCGGTCCAAGAGTCATAGAACAGACGATAAAACAAAAATTACCCGAGGGCTTTCAACGCGCGGAATTTTTACAGCAGCAGGGCTTTTTAGACCAAGTAGTAGAGCGCAAGCATATGCGCGCCACAATTGCATTGCTGTTAAAACTGCATACAAAGGAGGCGGGGCTGTAATGTCCATTCAGGAAGCGGAAGCGCAAATCAAAAAAATAGACGAAGAAATTGCGGCGTTGGAGCAAACCGCCACGCCGGACGTAGACTTAAAAACGGTAAAAGAGGAGCTGCAAAAAGCGCGGCATCAAATTTTGAGCAAAGCGTATGAAAATCTTTCCGGCTATGACAAAGTATATTTAGCACGCAAGCCCACCCGCCCGAATATACGCGACTACATCGGCGGTTTATTCGAGCGTTTTTTTGAACAGCGGGGCGACCGCCTGTATCGCGACGACTGCTCCATTATCGGCGGAATAGCCATGTTCGGCGACATGCCGGTTACGGTCTTGGGGCACCAAAAGGGCAAAAATCTGGAAGAAAATTTACAGTGCAATTTCGGCATGCCCAACCCGGAGGCCTATCGCAAGGCATTGCGCATCATGAAGCAAGCCGAAAAATTCAAACGGCCCATTATCACCTTTATCGACACGCCGGGTGCGTATCCGGGCATTCAGGCCGAGGAGCACGGGCAAGGCGAGGCGATAGCGCGCAATCTCATGGAAATGTGCAATTTAACCGTACCGGTAATTGCCATAGTAATTGGCGAGGGCGGCAGCGGAGGAGCGTTAGCGCTTTCGGTAGCCAACCGTATTTTCATGCTGGAAAACGCAGTTTATTCCATTTTGTCGCCGGAGGGCTTTGCCTCTATTTTATGGAAAGACAGCTCCCGCGCGCAGGAGGCAGGAGAAATCATGAAGCTGACCGCGCAGGACCTCTATGCCTTTCACATTGCGGACGCGATTGTAAAAGAGCCAATGGGAGATTTGAACCGGCATACCGAAATGATATATGCGCAGCTACGAGAGCTTTTACAAAATGAGCTTACGGCGCTATGCAAATTAAGCGAGCGAGCGCTGTTGGAGCAGCGGTATAAAAAATTCCGCACAATAGGAGACTGCAGCGGAATCTGAGTAAAAACAACACCAAGGAGTTCGTATGATCGGAATTGAAATTTTAGGAACAGGTCGCTATGTGCCGGCTGATTGCTTGAGCAACGACGATTTATCCCGTATGGTAGAAACCAGCGACGAATGGATTTATTCGCGCACCGGCATCAAAACGCGTCACATCAGCCGCACGGAGAACACCTCGCAGCTTGCGTTTTACGCAGCGGAAAAAGCCATCGAAAACAGCGGCGTAAGCAAAGAAGACATCGGCTTTATCATCGTAGCCACCTGCAGCGCGGACCACATCATGCCCTCGGTTGCAAGCATGCTGCAAAAGCTGCTGGGGTTAAGCGAGCAGGTGATGGCGTTTGACATGAACGCGGCATGTACGGGCTTTATCTACGCAATCTCCATAGCCAACGCCCTGCTTGCTGCGCACCCGGAAAAATATGCGTTAATTGTAGGAGCCGAGGTATTCTCCAAAATGCTGGACTACACCGACCGTTCTACCTGCATTTTGTTCGGAGACGGCGCGGGAGCAGTCGTGGCAAAGCATCAACCCAAAAAAGCCTTCCATGAAGCAATATGCACCAACGGAGATGCAAAAGCAGAGGGCATTTACATACCGGGGGTAGCCTTCGGAGAGAACCATGCGCCGCCGTATTGCAAAATGAACGGGCAAGAAGTATTCAAATTTGCGGTAGAAAGCCCGATTCAATCCATCCGGCAGGTATTGAGCGATTTGCATTACAGCATCGGAGACATGGATTATATTTTATTCCACCAAGCAAACGCGCGCATTATAGGCTCCATCAGCAAACGCCTGGGCATAAAGCGGGAGCAACTTTATTTAAACATAGAAGAATACGGAAACACCTCCGCAGCGAGTATTCCGATTATGATAGACGAAATGCATGAAAAAGGACTTTTACAAAGAGGCAACAAGATATTGCT
The DNA here is from genome assembly GCA_934457095.1 of uncultured Eubacteriales bacterium. Taxonomy (GTDB): domain Bacteria; phylum Bacillota; class Clostridia; order Oscillospirales; family Acutalibacteraceae; genus UMGS1071. Next base: position 28,681 of record CAKSHJ010000011.1, on the reverse strand, counting down.
GGTAGGCTTTGGCGCAGGGCTGACCTGGGGCACGGTCTACCTGGAGTGGTAAAAGAAAAAAGAAAGGTACAACGGATCGTTGTGGGAGGTATTGATGAAACTGACAAAACTACTGGGAACAAAATACCCGCTGATACAAGGCGGTATGGCCAATATAGCAACGGGAGAATTCGCGGCAGCGGTATCAAATGCCGGCGGATTGGGACTCATAGGAGCCGGCAGCATGAACGCAGAAACGCTGCGCGAGCATATCCGCAAATGCCGAGCCTTAACCGACAAGCCCTTCGGAGTAAACATCATGCTCATGAACCCGGATGTAGACGCCATTGCGCAAATGGTAATCGACGAACAGGTGCAGGTCATCACCACAGGAGCGGGCAATCCGGGCAAATACATGCAAAGCTGGAAAGAAGCAGGCATCAAGGTGTTACCGGTAGCAGCCACCGTAGCGCTGGCAAGACGCTTAGAGCGCAGCGGAGCGGACGCGATTATTGTAGAGGGCACAGAGGCCGGCGGCCACATTGGCGAGCTGACCACCTTCACCTTAGTGCCGCAGGTAGCAAACGCGGTCAATATCCCGGTGATTGCCGCAGGCGGCATAGCAACGGGCAGTCAAATTTTAGCGGCATTCGCGCTTGGGGCAAGCGGAGTACAGGTAGGCACCTGTCTGCTGGTTTCAGAGGAATGCCCCATTCACCGAAACTATAAAGAAGCAATTTGCAAAGCGGGAGACACCGATACAATTGTAACGGGCAGAATCGGCGGAACGCCGGTGCGCATTCTAAAAAATAAAATGTCACGGGAATACTTAAAGCGAGAAAAAGAAGGCGCAACGGCACAAGAGCTGGAAATTTACACCTTAGGCTCACTGAGAAAAGCGGTTTTAGAGGGCGATATACAAAACGGGTCGCTCATGGCAGGACAAATTGCTGGTTTGTGCAATGAAATCCGGCCGTTAAAAGAGATTATAGAGCAATTATTTACCGAATACAAAGCAGCATACAGCAAGCTGGAAAAGGAAATAGAAACCAATGCAAACAATTACAATCAGAAATAAAAATTTACAGGTTCCAATCATACAAGGCGGCATGGGCGTGGGAATTTCTCTGGGAAATTTAGCAGGTCACGTTGCGCAGTGCGGCGGCATGGGCGTAATTTCAACAGCACATTCGGGCTACCGGTGCGACAGCTTCTGGCAAAATTTCTTAGAGGACAATCTAAGCGAACTGAAAAGCGAAATCGGAAAAGCGAAGAAAATCGCGGGCGGCAACGGCATGATAGGAGTCAATGTCATGGTAGCGCTGCGCCATTATGACGAAATGGTAAAAGCAGCCATAGAAGGCGGAGCAGACGCGATCATTTCAGGAGCGGGAATCCCCATGGAGCTGCCCGCGATTGTAGGCGACAGCGACATCGCAATAGCGCCAATCGTATCCTCAGGAAAATCCGCAAGAGTGATTTGTCAGGCATGGAAAAAACGCCACGACCGCCTACCGGACTTTATCGTAATAGAGGGGAGCAAAGCGGGCGGACACTTAGGTTTTTCCGCAGAGGAACTGGAGGAAGGAACGGCGCAGCCGCTGGAGGAAATCTTCAAAGAAGTGCAGCAAGTGGTAAGCGTCTTTGAGGAAAAGTATGAGGTACAAATCCCGATTTTCGTAGCGGGAGGGGTTTACAGCGGCAGCGACGTGAGGAAATTCACCGACATGGGCGCAGCGGGAGCGCAAATCGCAACGCGGTTCATCACCACCCACGAATGCGATGCGACCCTTGCGTATAAGCAGCGGTATTTGGGTGTAAAACCCGAAGACATCGTGATTGTCAAAAGTCCGGTAGGCATGCCGGGCAGAGCGCTGCGTTCTCCGTTGGTAGAGCGGGTACAGCAAGGAGAAAAAGCGCAAATTAACCGTTGTTTGGTATGCCTGCGGCCATGCAACCCAAAAGAGGTAGATTATTGCATTACCACCGCGCTCACAGAGGCAGCCAAAGGCAACTGGGAGGAAGGCTTGTTTTTCTGCGGAAGCAACGGGCACCGCATGAAAGAAATCGTGCATGTCAAAGAGGTCATAGAAGAAATTCAGCGGGAGTACGAAAGCCAAGCATATAAAACTTAGAAGAAAAGCAGGTGAGAGGATATGAAAGTTGCATTTGTATACGCCGGGCAGGGCAGTCAGGCAGTAGGCATGGGTCAATCGCTATACAATACGTACCCCACGGCAAAACGAGTATTTGACAGCATAGACTTAGATTTTGACGTAAAAAAACTGTGCTTTGAAGGCCCGCTGGAAACCCTGTCGCAAACGCAATACACGCAGCCATGCATGGTAGCGGTGGCGATAGCGGCCACAGAGGTACTCAAAGAGCAAGGCATCCAACCGGAAATGGCAGCGGGCCTGAGCTTGGGCGAATATTCAGCGTTATATGCAGCGGGCGTATTCGACGAAAAAACGGCGCTGGAGCTGGTACGCTACCGCGGACAAATTATGGAGCAAGCAGTACAGGGCATGGACAGCAAAATGATAGCGGTGCTGGGCTTAGAGCGCAAATTGGTAGAGCAGGCGGTGCAGCAGGGGTCAGCCGTGGGCATTGTGGAGGCGGCCAATTATAACTGTCCGGGTCAAATTGTGCTTGGGGGGCAAACGCAAGCGGTAGAAAAAGCCGGAGAATACGCATTACAATTGGGGGCAAAGCGAGTCGCCCCACTGAATGTAAGCGGACCGTTTCACACCTCGCTACTGTCTCCGGCGTCCAAAAAACTGGAGCAAAAACTAACAGGGGTCACTTTTGGCAACCTGCGCATACCGGTAGTATTCAACGCAACGGCCAAAGAGCTTGAGCCGGAGCAAAGCATAGCGCAGCTGCTCACGCGCCAAATCATGTCGCCGGTCTATTTAGAAGACAGCATCGGCTATTTAATCGGCCAAGGGGTAGATACCTTTATAGAAATCGGTCCGGGTAAGGTACTAAGCGGTTTTATCAAAAAAATCACAAAAGAAGCAGCGGTCTATCAGGTAGAGGACGCCCAAACCCTAAGCAAAACGGTAGAAAATATCCGGGAGGGAACGAAATGAAATTACAGAATAAAATCGCGGTAGTCACAGGCGGCAGCCGAGGGATCGGCAAAGCGATCTGTTTAAAATTCGCAGCCGAGGGAGCCAATTTGGTCATCAACTACATCGGCGACAAAGCATTGGCAGAACAAACCAAAGCCGAATGTCAGGCAAAGGGTATCACCGCGGTGCTCAGCGAGGGAGACGTCTCCAAAATGGCAGATTGCGAGCGCCTGATTGGCACAGCAATCGAGACCTTCGGCCGAGTAGATATCCTGGTCAATAACGCGGGCATCACCAGAGACAACCTGCTCATGCGCATGAGCGAGGAAGAATTCGACGCAGTCATCGCGGTCAATTTAAAAGGCGCCTTTCACTGTTTAAAACAGGCCGCGCGCCCGATGATGAAACAAAAATACGGCAAAATCATCAACATGGCGTCGGTAGTAGGCGTGACCGGAAACGCAGGTCAGGTCAATTACGCAGCAAGCAAAGCGGGCGTCATCGGCATGACAAAATCTATGGCAAAAGAACTTGCCAACCGCAATGTAACGGTCAACGCAATCGCGCCGGGCTTTATCAAAACGGCAATGACGGACGTTCTGCCGGAGGAGGTCAAAGCGGAGGTCCGGCGGGTAATCCCAATGGGCGTTATGGGCACCACAGAGGACGTTGCAAATTTAGCGGTATTTCTGGCAAGCGACGACTCGCGCTACATCACGGGTCAGGTGATTCACGTAGACGGCGGCATGGTGATGTAAGCCCAAAAAAGCAAAAACAGAAAAGGAGCAGAGGATGAAAAGACGCGTAGTGATAACGGGAATGGGAGCCTTAACGCCCATCGGGCATAACCCAAAAGAGTTATGGACGGCGGTAAAAGCGGGTCAATGCGGAATTGATTTCATCAAACATTTTGACACAAGCAAGCACAAGGTCAAAATCGCGGCAGAAATCAAAAATTTCAACATGGACGCGTACATTGAAAAAAGAGACGCCAAAAAAATGGACCTATACTGTCAATATGCGGTAGTTTCCGCAAAGCAGGCGTTTGCCGATTCCGGCCTGGACGCAGCAAAAATCGACCCGCAGCGCTTTGGAGTCATTTACTCTTCGGGCGTAGGCGGCATTGGCACCATGGAGCGGGAGCATTCGCGCGCGCTGGAGAAAACGCACGACCGGGTATCGCCGTTTTTCGTACCAATGCTGATTGTAAATATGGGAGCGGGCTGCATCGCGATTGAATTAGGAGCGAAAGGAATGTGCACAAGCGTAGTGACCGCCTGCGCCAGCGCCACAAACGCAATCGGAGACGCCTTCCGGCATATCCGAGACGGCTATGCAGAAATCATGTGCACAGGCGGCTCAGAGGCGTCGGTCACCGAGCTTGGCATCGGCGGCTTCACGTCCATGAAAGCGCTCACGGAATGCAACGACCCAAAGCGCGCGTCAATCCCGTTTGACAAAGAGCGTTCTGGCTTTGTCATGGGCGAGGGAAGCGGGGCGTTAATTTTAGAGGAACTGGAGCACGCAAAAGCGAGAGGGGCGCACATTTACGCAGAAATCGCAGGCTACGGAGCAACATGCGACGCATTTCACATGACGTTGCCAAGCCCGGACGGCAACGGCGGCGCGCGAGCAATGCAAGGAGCGCTGGAGGACGCGGGCGTCACACGGGAGCAGGTCGGGTATATCAACGCGCACGGCACCTCAACGCCGCCAAATGACCGAGGAGAAACCGCAGCGATCAAAACGGTATTCGGCGACCACGCGTACAAGCTGGGGGTCAGCTCAACCAAAGCCATGACAGGGCATTTACTGGGCGGCAGCGGAGCAGTGGAGGCAATCATCACCGCCAAAGCCCTCCAGGAGGGCTTCTTACCCGCAACCATTCACTATGAAGTCCCCGACCCGGAATGCGACTTAGACATCATACCAAATATAGGGCGGCAGGAGCCAATCGAATACGCCATGTCGAATTCGCTGGGCTTCGGAGGGCACAACGCAACGCTTCTGCTCAAAAAATACAAAGGAGACTAACATGGAACTCAACAGCAATGAAATCCAGCAAATCATACCGCACCGGTATCCGTTTCTGCTGGTAGACAAAATCACAGAATTAGAACCGGGCCAAAAAGCGAAAGGCATCAAAAACGTAACGGCCAACGAGATGCATTTTATCGGGCATTTTCCGGAGCATCATGTCATGCCCGGCGTGCTGATTATCGAAGCAATGGCGCAAGTAGGCGCGGTGTGCATACTGTCCGTAGCAGAAAACCGAGGAAAAATCGCATTTTTCGGAGGCATCAAAGAGGCTCGCTTCAAGCAGCAGGTCCTGCCCGGAGACACCTTGGAAATGGAAGTAGAAATGGTAAAAGTCCGCGGCCCGGTAGGCATCGGCAAAGCGGTGGCAATGGTAAACGGCAAAATCGCCTGCAAAGCGGAACTGACTTTTGCAATTGGGCAATAAAAGCAAAGAGCAGCGGAAAAGCTGCTCTTTTTTTGCTTAAAAATTATTCAAAAACCTCCGCCTGACAGCGGTATTCATTAACCCAGCGCGAAAACGTATTGTGACTGGTTTTCAGCCTACGCGAGGCCTCGCGTAAACTAATCTCCGCATTCTGCCACAAATAGAACACCGCACCAAAATCCTCAGGAATCCTCTGCTTAGGCCTGCCAAAGCGCACCCCCTTTGCCTGCGCCTCACGAATGCCCTCGGCTTGGCGCTGGCGAATATTTTCGCGTTCAATCTGAGCAACATAAGAAAGAATCTGCAGCACAAGGTCGGCCACAAGCTTACCGGTCACACCGCTAACATGATTACGGGTATCCAGCAGAGGAAAATCAAGCACCTTAATATCAATATCTTTAGATTGCGTCAAAAAACGCCACTGCTCCAAAATTTCGTCATAATTCCTGCCAAGTCGGTCAATAGACTTAATATAAAGCAAATCGCCGGCCTTCAGGCGGCGCACCAACTTCAAATAATTGGGCCGATTAAAGTCCTTACCCGAGAGTCTATCAATAAAAATATGTTGTTCCGGCATACCAATCTTACGCAACGCGGTCATCTGCCGGGCAATATTCTGCTCCTTACTAGACACCCTAACATAACCATACTCCATGAAAAATCCTCCTGAACATATCATTTGAGTATTCATAATCTCTTTTTTTCAGAGTTATTGGGTGAAATTGTGCAAAAATTTCACTAAAAAAGGCAACAAAAACAAAAATCCCCCCCGCACGCAAAAGCGCCGGAGGGGCAAATCTGGAGCTGCTAACCGGATTCGAACCGGTGACCTCGTCCTTACCAAGGACGTGCTCTGCCTGCTGAGCCATAGCAGCAAAATATGGCGACCTAGAACGGGCTCGAACCGTCGACCTCCAGCGTGACAGGCTGGCGTTCTAACCAACTGAACTACTAGGCCAAAGTAGATTGGCAACGACACCTATTATACCGCATTTCTCACAGAATGTCAACCGATTTTTGCGCAAAAATCCCATCAAAAAAATAAAAAATAAAATCAAAAAAAAGACTTGCATTTTCTCAAAAAGTATGATAATATAAAAAAGAAGCACGAGATGCAGAGAAAAGGTAATAGTTGGTGTTGATGACGATGAGGGTACACCTGTTCCCATACCGAACACAGCAGTTAAGCTCATTGGTGCCGAAAATACTTGGTTGGAGACGACCCGGGAAAATAGGTAGATGCCAACACAAAAGCAGATATCCAACAGGGTATCTGTTTTTTTATGGAAATTTTTCAGAATTAGGGCTTGCAATTTAGCGATTTAAAGTGTAAAATAATGATAAGCGAAGAGGAAAGGATTTGTAAAATTATGGTAATCATCATGAAGCAGGACTGCACCGAAGAAAATGTGCAGGAAGTAGTACAAACGCTGAAAAAATGCGGCCTTGGCGCCAACGTGTCCGCGGGAACCCAAGCAACCGTTATCGGCATTTTAGGCGACAAAGGCAAGCTGGGCGGAATAGACCTTACCCTGCTGGACGGCGTAGCCAGATGCGTACCAATCATGCACACCTACAAGCTGGCAAGCCACGACATGTGCCCGGAGGGACGCCTGGTACAGGTAGGCAACGAGGTCATCGGGGGTAAAAAATTGGTACTCATGGGCGGCCCCTGCGCGGTGGAAAATGAAGAATGCATTATGAAAGCGGCAATCGGCGTAAAAGCGGCCGGCGCGACCTTTTTGCGCGGCGGCGCCTATAAACCCAGAACCTCCCCGTATTCCTTTCAGGGCATGGAGGAGGAAGGCCTGCGGCTTATGCGCAAAGCGGCCGACGCCACCGGCCTGAAAGTAGTCAGCGAAGTTATGGCCTCCGACCAGATTGACATTGCCGGAAAATACTGTGATATGTTTCAAATTGGGGCGAGAAATATGCAAAATTTCCGCCTGCTGAAAGACATTGGTAGGGCTAAAATTCCGGTATTGTTAAAGCGCGGCATTGCCAATACGATTGAGGAATGGCTGGACGCGGCCGAGTATATTATGAGCGAGGGCAATTATAATGTGGTGTTGTGCGAGCGCGGCATTCGCACTTTTGAGACGGCCACCAGAAATACACTGGATGTGGGGGCGGTGCCGGTGGTAAAAGAACGCAGCAGCCTACCTATTGTGATTGACCCGTCTCATGCGGCGGGCAAGGAGCGCTATGTGGCTCCGCTGGCCTATGCCGGGGTGGCCGCCGGCGCCGACGGCTTGATTGTGGAGGTGCACCCCAATGCTAAGGAGGCGATTAGTGACGCGGCTCAGCAGTTGAGCATTGAGGCGTTTGCCGATTTGGTGAACAAAGTGACGCAGTTGGCGAAGGTGTTTGACCGCGAGGTGTAAAATTTTAGAACGAATGTTTCACGTGAAACATTCGTTCTTTTTGTAGTAAAGGTAAATTTTTGGCATATAAAATACAGAAATTTGTGAAAATGGCATAAAAATACCCCCGCTTAGGGGTGTTTTTTTTACCGCAGGGCAAGTGCGCCTAGTCGTTTGCGGAGGATGGGTCCGATGGCGATGGCAATGCCCATTTTTACCAAATCAAATGGAATAAATGGGAATACGCAGGCCGATAGTGCCGGTAAAAACCCTATGCCGGATTGTATGCAATACCAGATTGTGCCAATTGAGTAACAAATTACCGTGCCGCCCAGCATACCCAGAAATTGCAGCCACCGTTTGCTGCACTTTTCTATGACCAGACCTGCCAAAATTGCCATGGGCAAAAAACCAATGATATAGCCGCCGGTTGGACCCGCTAATTTGCCGATGCCGCCTGTGAAGCCCGAAAATACCGGTACGCCCGCTAGACCGATACCCAGATATAACAGGCAGCTTATGGTGCCTTTTTTCCAGTCTAACAGGTAGAGCGACAGGTAGATGGAAAGATTTGTAAGGGAAATTGGGATGGGGCCGATGGGTATTGACAGCGGTGCCAGAATGCAGGTGACGGCTGTCATGAGTGCTGTTGCGCACATGGCGTAGCTTTTGGTGCTTCTGAGCGTTTGTTGCTTTGGTTGACTCATTGTAAATTTCTCCTTTTGTTGGCCTGATGTGGCCGCCGTTTTTTTGTGTTGCGGTTGTCATTACTTTAGCAGATTTTGTTGGGATTGTCAACCTGAATTTTAAAAATGGTAAACAATAGATATTGAAAAAAACCACCCCGCATAGGGTGGTTTTTGTGTGCTTGTTGCACTAAATATTGTTGTTCTCGGTTTCTTCTTCTTTTTCTTTTTTCTTTTTGCTCCATATTGCGAAGATAATCCAGAATAGGATTGCAAGCAACGCTACGCCTCCGGCTATGGATACCCCGATAATCATGCCTACGTTTGTTTGGTCGCCTGTCATGACATTATGCACCTTGGTTGGCGCTGCCCAGGCGTTTAAAGTTAGGAACGGCAGTCCGACCAGTAGTCCGATTGCTGCGTATACGCATTTGCTTAACCGTTTTTTCATAAGTATTTTGCACCTTCTTACAGATATAGTTTGGGATAATTCTATTTTACAATTTTTGTGCCAAAATTGCAAGCGCGGAATCTTTTGGTTATAGTTTGAAAATGCCTGCGGCTGATAAGATGGAGCTGACTAAAATTGCGATGATGCAGACCGGCGCGACCCATTTGGTGATGATTTTGAACATTTTTTCTCCTTGGAAGCGCGAGGAAAGGCGGACTTCCTCTGCTGCGGAGTTTGTGCCGATGATGAAGCCGACGAAGATGCATGTGAACAGCGCGGAAATGGGCATGAACAGGCTGTTTGTGAAAAAGTCGAAGGCTTCTGAGATGTTCATGCCCAATACTGTGAAATTGCGCCAGATGCCGAACCCCAGCGCCGAACATAGGCCGATTAGTACGCTGCTGAAGAATACGCCGATGCAAATTGGGACGCGTTTCCAACCGAATTGGTCTCCTAAAACCGATACGATGGTTTCTACAAAGGATACTGACGAGGTGATGGCCGCGAAAAATACCAGCAGGAAAAATACCGCGCCGATAACGCCGCCCAGCGGCATGCTTTGGAATACCTGCGGCATGGTGATGAACATGAGGCCGGAACCGGATTGCAGCGCGTTTGGGTCGCTACCGGAAAATGCGAATACCGCCGGTAAAATTACAAGGCCGGAGAGGATTGCGATGCCTGTGTCGAAGAGTTCGATTTGCCGTACCGAGGTTTCTAAGTTTTCTTGCTTGCTTAGGTATGAGCCGTAGGTGAACATGATGCCCATGGCCAGGGACATGGAGTAAAAGAGCTGCTCTAACGCTGCGATGATTGTGCCGAACGAAAACTTTGTGAAGTCCGGTGTGATGTAGTATAACAGGCCGTTTAGCGCTCCCGGCAGCGTGAGCGCGTAAACGGCGATCCCTGCATTTAGGAGAATCAGCAGCGGCAGGAAGATTTTGCCCGTTAGCTCGATGCCTTTTTTGACGCCCAGCATGACGATTGCCGATGAAATTGCTAAAAATACGCATAGCCAGAATACCGGCCAGAACGGACTTGCGATGAAGGAATCAAAAAAGCCCGGTTCTGCTGTTTGCGCTCCTTTTCCGGTGAAAAACAGCATGGCATAGTGCATGACCCAGCCGCCCGTTACGCTGTAATACGGCAGCGTGAAGATTGGAATCAGCAGTGTGAACCAACCCATAAACGTGAACCGTTTGTCCAGCGTTTTGATTGCGCCGACGATTCCTTTGCCCGTTTTTCTGCCTAAGGCGACTTCGGCTATCATGAGCGAAAAGCCGAAGGTGAGTGCGAATAAGATGTAAAAAAACAGGAATACTCCGCCGCCGTACCGCGCTGCCAGATAGGGGAATCTCCAGATGTTCCCGAGCCCGACCGCCGACCCCGCCGCTGCAAGTATGAATCCCAGTCTGCCGGAAAATTGTGTGCTTCTTTTTTCCATTGGCTCTTCCTCCTGCGATTTTTTGTACTTATGATTAGCATTTGCTTTATGCTGCTTTTTATGCTACAATAGCTATTGTGAAATTTAAATTTAAAGGAGATTTGGAGATTTATGACTGAGCAGACTTATATTATGCTGAAGCCCGACGCTGTGCAAAGGGGCCTGATGGGTCAGATTATTGCCAGAATTGAACGCAAGGGCTACCGTTTGGTGGACGCGAAAATGATGCGGCTTTCGGAGGCGATTTTGAGGGAGCATTATGCGCATATTGCCGATAAGCCGTTTTTTCCCGAAATTTTGGAGTATATGACCTCCGGGCCGGTATTTGGGATGATTGTGGAGGGCGAGAATGCTGTGCTGGGAATGCGCATTATGATGGGTGCGACCAAGTTTGAGGACGCTGCTGCAGGTACGATTCGCGGCGATTTTGCTTCCAGTACCGGCGCGAATGTGATCCATGGTTCTGATTCTGTGGAAAATGCTAAAATTGAAATTAACCGCTTTTTTCAAAAATAAATTGCCGTATGAAAAAACTCCGCCAACAGCGGAGTTTATTTTTTGCTTATGCGGTTGTAATAGCATACGGTTTGCTCGGGTCGGGTGCAGGTCATCAGCTCTGACATGATGCAGAAGTCCTGGATGCCTGCGCTTTGTAGTTTTGGTACGGTTGAGCGGTTGACGCCGCCGATGGGGTATACCGGTATGGTTACCGCGCTTTGTACCGCTTTTAGAAATTCCACTCCTTGCGGCGGCAGGTTTGCTTTGCAGGTTGTTTGAAAAATATGCCCTGCAATGAGGTATGTTGCGCCCATTTGTTGCGCTGAAATTGCTTGCTGCACCGTGTGAACCGACGCACCGACCGTTTGGAATGCGTTCAGGTGTTTTTGGTGCGCCTGCAGGAGCGGCTGCGGCAGGTGGATTGCTGAAACGGAAAGCGTTAATGCGGTTTGTATGTGGCTGTGCAGCACCAGCGGGACGTTGAATTGCCGGCATATGGTGAGACAGCGCTGCGATAGGTGCGCGTATTCTGCTTCGTTTAGTGTTTTTTCTCGTAAAATTACGAATTTTGGCCCCGCTTTGCAAATCGCTGTTAGTCGCTTGAGAAAGTCGTCTTTGCATAGGGCTTGGTTTGTGACGCAGATAACCATAACGTGCTCCTTATAAACGAATGTAGTCGGTGAAAACCTCTTGTAAGCCCCGGTTTTTTAGCATTGTGCGGATTTCTTCGACGCTGCGCGGGTCTGAGATTTCAAATTGTGCGTCCCCTTTTTCCGCTAATCCGTGGCCGCCTACTCCCGTTTTTACTCCCGCTGAAATTTTTGTTGCGCAGAGCCCTACGACGTTGTCTCGGAAGCCCGCTCGCTCTCGCGTGGAGATGTTGACGCCCGCAAATGGCATGAATATGCGGTATGCCAACATGATTTGCAGCAGCTCTGTTTCGTGTACGTCGTTGGGGCTGTTTTTGCTGTTGTTTTTATAGGGCCGCATGCGTGGGACCGAGAAGCTGATTTCTGCATGTGGGTATTTTTGCTGCAGAAATTTGGCGTGTAGACCCGCTGCGAATGCGTCGTTGCGGAATTGGTGCAGACCCAGCAGCGCGCCGATTCCTACGCCGCGCATGCCGCCCAAAAGGGCGCGCTCCTGCGCTTCAAAACGGTAGTCGAAGTCTCGTTTGGGGCCGCTTAAATGTACCGTTTTGTAAAAGGTTCGGTCGTAGGTTTCTTGGTAGACGCTGACAAAATCTGCTCCGCAACTGTGCAGAAACGCGTATTCGTCTGTGTTTAGCGGGTAGATTTCCAGCCCGATGGTTGTGAAGTATTCTTTGGCCAGCGTTACCGCTTCTCCGATGAATTTTAGGTTCGATTGCGCGCGCGATTCGCCTGTTAAAATTAGGATTTCCTCTAAGCCGGTGGCCGCGATTGCCTGAAATTCCGCTTGAATCTCCTGCCGGGAAAGCTTGCCTCTGTGAATGCGGTTTTTGCAGTTGAAACCACAGTATATGCACTCGTTGACACAATAATTCGCAATATATAGCGGTGTGTACAGGCCGATGTTATTGCCGAAGTGCGCAGCGGTGCACGCCTTTGCTTTTTGCGCCATTTGCTCTAAAAACGGCTGCGCGGCCGGCGAAAGTAATGCGGCGAAATCCCTGACCGACAGCGCCGGACTTTGCAGCGCGGTTTTGACCTGTGCGGGTGTGAAAGTGTTGAAATCAAAGGCGTTGTAGTGGGCTTCTACTCGTTTTGCGATGTCGCTTTCTATGCGCTGCATATGCGCCAAATCTCGGCTTGGAATGCCGTCTGTTATGCCGCGGTTCATGGTCTGCTCCTGCCTTTCTTCCTTGCTTAGTCCGCTAAAAAACCGGTCAGTGGCGATGAGGCCTCGCCCGTGAACGGCAGCACTCGCCCTAATCCCCCGAGATATGCCGTGCGGCCCGCTTCAATTGCGGTTTTGAACGCGTTTGCCATCAACTCCTTATTTTGCGCCGTTGCGATTGCGGTGTTTGCCATGACCGCCGCAACGCCCATTTCCATTGCCGCGCATGCTTGCGACGGCGCTCCGATTCCGGCGTCTACGATAATCGGCAGCTCGATTTCGTTTACCAGAATTTGGATGAATTCTTTGGTCGCAAGGCCCTTGTTGCTGCCGATGGGCGCTGCAAGCGGCATGACCGCTGCTGCTCCTGCGTTGACGAATGCTCTTGCCGCGATTAAGTCCGGGTACATGTATGGCAGTACCACAAAGCCTTCTTTTGCTAAGGTTTCTGTTGCTTTTGCGGTTTCGTAGTTGTCCGGCAGTAAGTATTTGCTGTCCGGAATCACTTCTATTTTTATGAAATTGCCGCAGCCCAGTTCGCGTGCCAGGCGTGCAATGCGGATTGCTTCCTGCGCGTTTCTTGCACCGGAGGTATTTGGTAAAAGTGTGATGTTTTTCGGCAGATAGTCTAAAATGTTGCTTTGACTGTGCGTGTTCGCGCGCCGCACCGCAAGCGTTACGATTTGTGCGCCGCTGCTTTTGATGACGTTTGGCATTTGCTCCAGCGCGTATTTGCCGGAGCCTAGAATAAACCGCGATGTGAAGCGGTGTTCGCCCAGAATGAGTGGGTCGTTCATTGGTTACACCTCCCGGATTCCTAAAATGAGTCGCAGCGCCATGTTTGCCTGATGCGCTGCGCAGGCCGTTACACGGGGCGCCATTAAGCCGTTGCCGACTGCCGCGCCGCTGCTGCCGTCTCCGCAAAGGTACAGCCCTTGCAGCGCTTGCTTGGTTTGGATCGTGTTGCACGAACCGTACCCCGCCATGCCGCTGCCGCATATCAATTTGGTGCCGGCGCTTTGCGTGAGCAGCGTGTTGACTAAAATTGCTTTCGATTGCGGGTTGTCAAAGGCTTCGCATATAATCGGGTAGTTTGCAAATAACTCGGGCGCGTTTTCTTCGGTGACTTTGATTTGGCGTGTTTTTACCGTGATAAAGGGGTTGATTTGCGTGATTTGTTCCTTTAATGCCTCTGTTTTGGCCATGCCCAAATGCGTGATAAAATAGCTTTGCCGGTTTAAATTGCTTGGTTCTACGATGTCGAAATCTACCAGAAACAGCGTGCCTACGCCCGTGCGTGCCAGCAAAATTGCAATGTTTGAGCCAAGGCCGCCAAGTCCTGCGATTGCTACTTTTGCCGCTTTGACTTTTTCGTGTACTTGCGGCGTGTGCCGCGCGCACATCATGCTTTCCAGTTCGTCCGGCGACGGCATGACCCCTTTTTGGATCAATGTGACGCTGTCGCCCTCTGTTAGCGCTAAGTTTTCCGCCGTTTGAAAGCCGTTTACGATGGTAACGTCCGTTGGTAGCTGCAGTTCCGCTGCCAATTGTGCGATGGTGGTCGCTTTCGTTGTGTATTGTTTTCCGTTTACGGTCAGGTTCATGTCAGCCTCCGCCTACAAAGCTGACCACCTCTAAATGGTCGCCGTTGGTTACGGTGGTGGTTTCATATGCGCTTTTCGGTACGATTTTTCCGTTTAATTCCACCGCGACGCGCGTAGGGTCGAATTGGTGCGCCAGAAGTACGCTCTGCAACGGCTGCGGTTGCGTTAAAGTAATCGGCGTTCCGTTTAGTTTCATTATGGAATCTCCTTGTTTTTTTGTAGTCTTTACGACAGACGGTTTTTGAAGTCCTCATAGCCGAATTGTTTGACGATTTGAAAGCCTTTTTTTTGTGAATATACTGCGATTGCGGGTAGGGGCATGCCGTTGAAGGTGTTATTTTTTACCATCGTATAATGTGCCATGTCGCAAAAAATCAGCTTGTCTCCTGCGCGCAGCCGTGCGTCAAACGAGTAGTCTCCGATGATGTCTCCCGCTAAACACGTGGGGCCGCCCAAACGGTAGGTATACGGCTTTTCTCCCGGCTTGCCGGCTCCTACAATGTGCGGTCGGTACGGCATTTCCAGTACGTCCGGCATGTGGCACGCTGCCGAGGCGTCTAAAATTGCCAGCGGTATGCCGTTTTCCATCGTGTCCAGTACGGTGGTGATGAGATACCCTGTGTTCAGCGCTACGGCTTCTCCCGGTTCTAAATAGACCTGTACGCCGTAGCGCTCCTGCGTTGATGTAATGCAGTCTATCAGCGTTTCTGCGTCGTAGTTGGTTTTGGTGATGTGGTGGCCGCCTCCGAAATTGAGCCATTTTGCCTGCTTGATATATGCGCCGAAGGTTTGGTCTACCGCTTTTAACGTGCGCTTTAAGACGTCGGCATTTTGCTCGCACATGGTGTGAAAGTGAAACCCGTCGATGCCGGTCAGGTTGTCCGGCTCAAAATGCTGCGGCGGTATGCCCAGCCGTGAGCCTGTGATGCAGGGGTTGTATAAATCGGTTGCGATTTCGGAATATTGCGGGTTGATACGCAGGCCGCATTCGATTTGCTTGCCGCTTGTTTTGATTTGCCCTTGGAATTGCCGCCACTGGCCAAATGAATTGAATAGGATGTGGTCGGAATACTCGATAATCTGTTCCATATCGCCCGGAGCGAATGCCGGCGCGTAGGTGTGGACCTCTTTGCCCATTTCCTCAAAGCCCAGCCGCGCCTCGAAAACTCCGCTTGCTGCTACGCCGTCTAAATATTTGCCGATGAGCGGGTAGAGCGCGAACAGGGAAAAGGCTTTTTGTGCCAGCAGAATTTTGCAGCCGCTACGGTTTTTTATATTTTGCAGTTGCTCTAAATTTTTCAGCAGTAAACGCTCGTCTACCAGATATGCCGGGGTGGGTAAGGCGGAAATGTCGATATTCATTGTAAGTTCCTTCATCAGTCGATTAAAGTCGGGTGGAAGTCCTCGACCCATGGCAGGCCGTTTTCGTTCAGTGCTTCCATGAACGGATCCGGGTCGAATTCCTCTACGTTGTAAACGCCCGGCCGGTTCCATTTTCCTGTTAGAACCATCATTGCGCCGATCATGGCCGGAACGCCTGTGGTGTAGGAAATTGCCTGCGAGCCTACCTCTGCATAACAGGCTTGGTGGTCGCAAACATTATAGATATAGTAGCTTTTTTCTTTGCCGTCTTTTATGCCTGTGAAAATGCAGCCGATGTTCGTTTTGCCTTTGGTTCTCGGTCCCAAAGTGGCAGGGTCCGGTAGGACCGCTTTTAAAAATTGCAGCGGCACGATCTGCTTTCCTTCAAAATCGATCGGTTGAATCGAGGTCATGCCTACGTTTTCCAGTACCTTCAGGTGCGTTAAATAGCTCTCGGAGAAGGTCATCCAGAAGCGGATGCGGCGGATTCCTTTGATGTTTTGCGCAAGGGATTCCATTTCCTCGTGGTGCAGCAGGTAGATGTCTTTTGGGCCGATTTGCGGTAAATTGTATACCCGTTTTATGGACATGGGAGCGGTTTCGATGAATTTGCCGTTTTCAAAATAGCTGCCGTTTGCAGTTACCTCTCGAATATTGATTTCCGGGTTGAAATTGGTGGCGAAGGCATAACCGTGGTCGCCGGCGTTGGCATCGACGATGTCTATGGTGTGGATTTCGTCGAAATAATGCTTTTGTGCATAGGCTGAAAATACGCCTGTAACGCCCGGGTCAAAGCCGCTGCCTAAAATGGCCGTAATGCCCGCTTGTGTGAATTTTTCGCGGTATGCCCATTGCCATTTGTACTCGAATTTTGCCGTGTCGGGCGGCTCGTAATTGGCGGTGTCTAAGTAATGCACCTTTGTTGCAAGGCAGGCTTCCATAATGGTCAGGTCCTGATACGGCAGCGCGACGTTGATTACAATGTCCGGTTTGAATTGCTCGATCAGCGCGATGATTTCGGCGGTATTGTTGGCGTTGAGCTGCGCGGTGGTTACCTTGGTTTTGCTGCCGGCAAGCTTTGCTTTGAGCGCGTTGCATTTTGAGAGCGTGCGGCTTGCAATGCAAAGTTCTTTGAATACCTGCGGGTTTTGGCAGCATTTGTGCGCCACTACTCCGGCGACTCCGCCGGCTCCAATCATTAAGGCTCTTCCCATGATATTTTGTTCTCCTTTAAACGCTAACATTATCGCAATTATTATATAAAAAATTACAGCGTTTATCAAGAACATACCTGCATTTTTCCTTTTTTACATATTTCCGTTGCGAAAAATCGTCTGTTTTTCGGCCAAAAAAATAAAAGCGGTTTTGGCATATTCAGCGTAAAGAGCGGGCAACCTATTTTGCAGGAGGTGCTGAATATGGATTTTAAAAAGGAGCCAAAACCATATAAGGAAAATGATGAATTTGAGCAGGATTTTCCAGACGATATACCGTATAGGAAAAAAAGCGCCGTTAGAGATAACGGTCAACCTACTGCTAAAAAACAGAAGAATGTTGGCGTTTATTTGGCTATGGCGCTGTGTTTGGTAGCTTTGGGCGTCGGCGCTTGGGCAACATATGATACCGTGGCAAAAATTTCGGATGTGACCAAAAGTCCGGTTTCTTCGTCACCCAGTTCCACCGCCGAGGCCAACCGGACCATAAGCGGTGTGCCCAGAGAGGAAAGCGTAAGCCAGGGCAATATGCAGCAGGTCGAATCGACTCCTGTTGCGCAGGAGGCAGTTAGTTCTCAGCCGGAGAGTCAGGTGACAGAGAGCGTGCAGGAGCAGCCTGAGAGTAAGGCGCCGGAATTTTACAATTACCCGGTTGCCGGGCAGGAAATTTTAAACGGCTTTAGCAATAATGACCCTGTTTATAACATGACTATGGACGATTGGCGCACGCATGATGGGCTGGACCTTGGCGCGGAAGCCGGGCAGAATGTGATGAGCATTGGCGCGGGCACTGTGGTGGACAGCTATGAGGATGTGATGTGGGGCAATGTGCTGATTATTACGCATGGAGATATTGAGGTGCGTTACTGCGGGCTTGCCGAGAAAAGTGCGCTGGCAGCGGGCGACACGGTAGAGGACGGTCAAATTTTAGGTACGGTGGGTACTGTGCCGCTGGAGGAAAAAACCGGCTTGCATTTGCATTTGCAGATGAAACGCGACGGCGTATGGATTGACCCTATGTTGGTATTAAAGGAAGCTGAGTGAAAATTTGAACAGCAGGAAACGGCAGCGGGATTATGCACGCTGCCGTTTTTTTATACCGATTGCGAACCGTTCGGTGTTTTTTTATATTTTAGCTTGGTTGCCATGCCTCCCCGAATGTGTCGCTGTGCTTTGTTGGTCTCCAGAATTTGCTTGACTTCCTGATATAGCTGCGGGTCTATGTATTTCAAACGTTCCGCCACATCTTTGTGTACGGTACTTTTGCTTACGCCGAATTTTTTTGCCGTACTGCGCACGGTGGAGTGTGTTGTCGAAATATATTGCCCTAATATGACGCTGCGGTCCTCCACATCGTGACTGATGCTGTGCTCTGCAAGCTTCTCCCTGTTCACTTTCAAAACGGTTACACCCCTTTATTCACTACTAAGGCATTTGTATGCACGCATATTCGGCGTTATACGCATTTTTATTTTTTGTCGGAAATTTACCGTAAAAACATGTTTCTGCAATATTTACAAACGGTATTATTTTTATAAAATATTATATATAGTATACCGGAATGGGCGCTTGTTTTTGTTGGGAAAACCGCTTCTTTTGCAAAAATAACCTCTCTGTATAGAAAAAATCGGGTTTGCTCTTGCATTTGCGGGAATTTTATGATAAAATAAACCATACTATGTATAGAAAGAAGGACAAAAGAGTGGGGCAGCCCGCTCTTTTATTGTTATTGAGGTGAGGCGTTTGGCACAAAAAAAGAAACCCGGAAATACCGTTGCGGCGGTTACGACGTTGTGTGAGCCGTTTGCCCGGCAGCTTGGACTGAGCTTGTGGGATGTGCGCTTTGAAAAGGAGGGTTCTTACCACTATTTGCGAATTTTTATAGACAAGCCGCAGGGCGTAACGCTGGACGACTGTGAGGCGTTGAGCCGCGCAATCAACGACCCGCTGGACCGGTTGGACCCCATTGATACCGAATATTGTTTGGAGGTTTGCTCGCCCGGCATTGACAGGGATTTGGTGCGGCCTGCGCATTTTGAAGCGTATTTGGGCGCGGTGGTTCATGTTAGACTGATTCGTCCGTTGCCCGACGGGGCGCGTGATATTACCGCCGTTTTACAGAATTATGACAACGGCGTTATGAAGCTGGAAACGCAAAACGGCGATGTTTTGGAGATTCTTAAAAAGGAAACGGCGTTTGTAAAAGCGTGCGATGATGATGTGGATATAGAACAGCAGGAAATAGAGGAGGAATTGTAAAAAAATGAGCAGCGAATTGTTTGAAGCGTTGAATCTTTTGGAAAAGGAACGCGGTATTGATGTGGAATTTATGGTGGATAAAATCTCCAAGGCGATTTTGACCGCCTGTAAAAATAGCTATGATAACGAGGACGCCCGTGTGGAGGTCAATACCGAAAAGGGCGAATTTGAGGTGTATTTGCGCAAAGTGGCGGCAGAAGAGGTTTTAGAGCCCGGCAGGGAGATTTCTTTGGAGCAGGCGCGGGCAATAAACCCCGGTGCTGCCGTTGGTGATGTGGTGGAAATACAGCTTAATACCAAAGAGTTCGGCCGGATAGCGGCGCAAACTGCCCGTAATATGATTCGGCAGGGGATTCGCGACGGCGAACGCGGCCAAATGTTACAGGAATTTCAGAGTAAGCAGCAGGAAATTGTCAGCGCGCTGGTGGAGCGCATTGACCCCAGAACAGGCGCCGCTTCACTCAGAATCGGCAAGGCTGAGGCGGTTTTGCCAAGAAGCGAACAGGTGGGTAATGAGGTACTTAGAGAGGGCGACCATATTAAAATTTATGTGGTGGATGTAAAGGAAACCGAGCGCGGACCTCGCGTGATGCTTTCGCGTACACACCCTGATTTGGTCAAGCGGCTGTTTGAAACCGAGGTGCCCGAAATTTATGACGGTACGGTGGAAATTAAAGCTGTTTCCAGAGAAGCGGGCTCCCGCACAAAATTGGCGGTACTCAGCCGCAATGCCGATGTTGACCCTGTGGGCGCTTGCATTGGCGCAAGGGGCGCGCGTGTTTCTAATATTGTAAACGAGCTGGGCGGCGAGAAAATTGATATTATTGAGTATAGTGAGGACCCGGCTGCTTTTATTGCCGCGGCGCTTTCTCCGGCAGATGTGCTTTCTGTTACCGTGACCGATGAGGAGAATCGTGCTTGCCGCGTGACCGTGCCCGATGGTCAATTGTCTTTGGCGATCGGTAATAAGGGGCAAAATGCGCGGTTGGCTGCAAAATTGACCGGCTGGAAAATTGATATTAAGCCCAAAAGCGGCTTTTACGGCGAAGAAGAACAAGAGTCTGTAAATGAAAATACGGAAGAAATACAGACTGATACAGAGCAGGAATAGCGGAAAATTGTTTGGAAAAAGGCGGTGGAGCAAATGATGCACAAAAAACGTATTCCCATGCGCATGTGCGCCGGGTGCGGAGAGATGAAACCAAAGCCAGAACTGATACGGGTGGTAAAGGCGCCGCAGGGCAAGGACCAAGGGGAAACCGCAGACAGGATTTGTTTGGACGCGACCGGCAAAAAGCCCGGCAGGGGCGCTTATGTGTGCAAAAAAGCCGACTGCTTAAAAGCGGCCCGCAAGGCAAGGAGATTGGAACGAGCCTTTTCCTGTCAGATTCCTGCGCAGGTATATGACAAGCTGGAGGAGGAGATTGTGCAATATGAGTCAAAATAAGTTGCTCTCCTTGCTGGGGCTTGCCAGAAGAGCCGGAATGCTCTCTTTGGGCCATGACCCCGCCATAGAAGCTATGCAAAACCGCAGAACGGAGTTGGTGTTGGTGGCTTGCGACCTTTCTAAACGAACTTTAAAAGGCGTTTGCGCTGCTGCGGAACAAACCCAGACCACTTTGCTCGGTTTGCGTGAAACCATAGAGGAAATTACCGCCGCACTGGGCAGACGCGTGGGCGTAATTGCGGTGAATGATGCCGGCTTTGCCAATAAAATGCGTGCCGAATACAAGATAGATACGATGATAAGGAGGAATCGCTCTTATGATGAAGAAATATAAAATCAGTGAGCTTGCAAAGGATTTGAATGTACAAAATAAAGATATTATTGCGTTGTTGCAGCCTCTTAGCGAGGAAACCAAGCGTTATACCAGCGCCTTGACCGAGCAGGAATTGGATTTTGTTCTGGATGTGTTTACCACCGAGAATGCTCCCGAATCCTTTGACGCTTATTTTGCAGAGCGGGAATCGGCCCCTGCAAAAGAGGAAAAACCAAAGGCCGGATTGAAGGAAAAAACGGAGCTTGAAACAACGAAGGCGCAGGCGGATGTTAAAAATACAAAAGCTGCAAAAACCGGAAGATCTGCGGCAGAATCAAAGGCGTCTGCTGCAAATGGAATTGCTGACAATGTGGTGCAAAAGCCTGCCGGCAGAATTGTGGATACCCGTACTTCACAGGTGAATATGGACCGCTATAATGAAAAATATGACCGCCTTGCAAATGAAAAGGTGAAAACCGACAATACCGTAAATAAGCAGAAATTGACTCAGCGAAGCAGTCAGTACAGAGGTAAGCCTAAGCATTCCCGCAAGGAAACCGAGGCTGAGCGTTTAAAACGTATTCAGTTGGAGCGGCAGAAAAAGCAAATGACCATTAGCGTACCTGATGAAATTGTGGTCAGCGAGCTTGCGCTGCGTTTGAAAGCAACCGCTGCCGAGGTCATTAAAAAGCTGATGCTCATGGGTGTGATGGCAACGGTGAATGACGTGGTTGATTTTGATACGGCTTCTTTGATTGCGATGGAATTCCATGCAAAGGTGGAAAAGGAAGTGGTTGTTACCATTGAGGAGCAAATTATTGACGACAGCGAAGATGAGGACGATAATTTGGTGCCCAGAGCTCCTGTTGTGGTGGTTATGGGCCATGTTGACCACGGTAAAACTTCTCTTTTGGACGCCATTCGTAAGGCGAATGTTACAAAGTCTGAGGCGGGCGGCATTACTCAGCATATCGGCGCGTACCGCGTGCCGGTTAAGGATGGTGAAATTACCTTTTTGGATACGCCCGGGCATGAGGCGTTTACCACCATGCGCGCTCGTGGCGCTCAGGTGACCGATATTGCGATTTTGGTCGTGGCAGCGGACGACGGCATTAAACCCCAGACGGTAGAGGCTATCAGTCATGCAAAGGCGGCGGGCGTTTCCATTATTGTGGCCATTAACAAGATGGATAAACCTACCGCGAATCCCGAAAAGGTCAAAGAGCAGCTGACTCAGCACGATATTGTGCCGGAGGAATGGGGCGGCGATGTGCCGTGTATACCGATTTCCGCTTTAACCGGGGAAGGGTTGCCCGAACTGTTGGAAATGGTGATGCTGGTTGCAGATATGAAGGAGCTTAAAGCCAACCCGGACAGAGCGGCCAAAGGTACGGTAATCGAGGCGCGTTTGGATAAGGGCAGAGGCCCGATTGCAACGATTTTGGTGCAGAACGGTACGCTGAAAATCGGCGATAGCATTGTAGCCGGAACGACCGTGGGCAGAGTGCGCGCTATGACCAACGACAGAGGTGAGCATGTGAAATCCGCGGGACCGTCTGTTCCGGTTGAGATTACCGGTTTGGACGATGTTCCGCAGGGCGGCGATATTTTCAATGCCGTTTCTGACGAACGGTTGGGTCGTCAATTGGTAGAACAGCGGCGTGCGCAGCAAAAAGAGGAGCGCTTCAATGCGCAGACTAAGGTGACGCTGGACAATTTGTTTGACCAGATGCAGGAGGGTCAGATGAAGGAGCTGCAAATCATTGTCAAGGCAGATGTGCAGGGCTCCTTTGAGGCTGTGCGCCAGTCTTTGGAGAAGCTGAGCAACGATGAAGTACGCGTTAAGGTCATTCATGGCGGCGTGGGCGCCATCAGCGAGTCTGATGTGATGTTGGCAAGCGCCTCGAATGCGATTATTATTGGCTTTAATGTGCGGCCCGACCCTGTTGCAGAGGAAAATGCAAAACGCGACGGCATTGATCTGCATTTGTACCGTGTGATTTACGAGGCGATTGAGGATGTACAGGCGGCTATGAAAGGAATGCTTGCGCCCAAATACCGTGAGGTATTCTATGGCAGAGCCGAATGCCGGCAGGTGTATAAAATCACGAATGTGGGCATTGTTATGGGCTCTTATGTGACAAACGGTAAAATTGTGCGCAATTCTTTGGTGCGCGTTGTGCGGGACGGCATTATTATTGCCGATGATAAAATTGCCTCGCTGCGCCGCTTTAAGGACGATGTAAAAGAGGTAGCCGAGGGCTATGAATGCGGCGTTACGCTTGAACATTTCAGCGATGTAAAAGAGGGCGACGTTTTTGAGTCCTATGAAATGGAAGAATACAGAGAGGATTAAACTCCCATGCTATTGAAAGCGGCAGGCGTATGGTTTGCTTGTCGCTTTTTTTGGCAAACCGTTTGTTTTGCCACAGTAAAGGAGGTTCTATAACCAATGGCAAGTCATAGATTAGCGCGTATTACAGAAGATATTCACAGGGAATTGACCGCGATTTTCCGGGAGGTCAAAGACCCCCGCGTACAACAGGGACTTTTGAGCATTGTACGGGTGGAGGTGACAAGCGACCTTTCCTACTGTACGGTATATATCAGTGCTATGCAGGGGCTTGAGCAAGCCAAAACCGCACAAAAGGGACTGGAAAGCGCTGCCGGTTTTATTCGGCGGGAGTTGGGTGATCGCCTGAAATTACGCCATGTGCCCCAATTGATTTTTACTGCTACCGATTCGATTGCTTATGGCGCGGGCATTGCAAAGCTGATGAACGATTTGAAAGAGGACAAGCGTGATGAGGATTGATTTGCAGCAGGCGGCGCAGGCACTCAGAGAGGCGAACGATATTTTGGTGCTCAGTCATAAAGCCCCGGACGGAGATACTTTGGGTTCGGCGGCGGCGCTTTGCACGGCTTTGCAAAGAATGGAAAAGCAGGTATGCTTTGCTTGTTCGGACCCGATACCGCCCAAATATGAGTCGTTATTTGCACAGTTTAAACCGCAGCAGTTTGAACCGAAGTTTATTGCGGCGGTGGATATTGCAGATACCTGTCTGTTGGGCAAAGCGACCGAGCAATTCGGTGGGAAAATAGACCTTGCTGTTGACCACCATGTTTCGCACAAGGATTATGCCCGGCAAACCTATTTAGACAGCACGGCGGCTTCTACTACGCAAATCATATATGCGTTGTTTTGTCATATGGGTATACCCATAGACAAGCAGCTTGCAGATTGTTTATATACAGGCCTTTGTACCGATACCGGGTGTTTTCGCTACCCCAATACCACTGCAGACGCCTTTGAAACTGCGGCACAGCTTGCGCGCGCAGGCGCAGAGGTTGCGCAAATCAATCGCGTGCTGTTCGATACCAAAAGTCGGGCAAGACTCACGGTAGAGCATTTGGCTATGGAGAGTATTTCTTTTTATGAAAGCGACCGCTTTGCGATGATGGAAATTACCGAGGAAATGATGAAAACCGCCGGTGCTGCGGAAAGCGATGTGGAAGGATTGGCGGCCTTACCGCGGCAAATTGAAGGCGTATTGCTGGCGGCGACGCTGCGGGAAAAACAGGACGGCGGTTATAAAATTTCGATGCGGGCAACACCGCCGTATGACGCGGGTGCGGTTTGCGCACAATTTGGCGGAGGGGGGCATAAGGGTGCGGCTGGCTGTATCATAGACGGCGATAAGGAAACCGCAAAAAAACAGCTTATACAAGCGGTCAGCGCCTATTTTCGCGCACAGGGCATTTGAAAACAATCAGGAGGGGCGTATGGACGGCATCATTTTAATAGACAAACCGCAAGGGTTTACCTCTTTCGATGTGGTTGCCGTAATGCGAGGATTGTTTGGACAAAAAAAGGCGGGGCATACCGGTACGTTGGACCCGCTGGCAACAGGTGTATTGCCGGTTCTTTTGGGCAAAGCCACACGCTGCGCTCCGTTTTTGGAGGACACCGATAAGGCGTATCTTGCGCAATTTCAATTGGGGATTGCTACGGATACGCAGGACAGTACCGGCAAGGTAATCGCGCAAAGCGAACAGCAGGTTGCCCGGGAGCAAATCGAAAAAATTTTACCGCAGTTTACAGGGGAAATTCTGCAGTTGCCGCCCATGTATTCGGCGGTGCAGAAGAACGGTCAGCGGCTGTACACCTTGGCAAGACAAGGAATTGAAATAGAGCGGGAAAAAAGACCGGTGACGATTTTTGCGTGCGTATTGCACGATTTTGACGAAAAAACACAAACCGGTACGCTTATGGTACGCTGCTCTAAGGGTACGTATATTCGTACGCTGTGCCACGACATAGGAACGGCTTTGGGCACCTATGCCACGATGACCGCTTTGCGCCGCACACAGGCCTGCGGGTTTGATATTGCGCAAACGCTTCCGTTAGAGCAGGCAAGACAAATGGCCAAGGAGCATACCCTGCAAACGCAGGTGTTGCCCATAGACGCCGTATTTGCGCAAAAGCCGGCTTTGCGGGTTTCTGCGGCGCAGGCGGTGCGTTTTTGCAACGGCGGTGCGCTGGGGCTGGAGCGTTTGCGTTTTTCGGCAGGACAGCCGCGGCAGGACGGCGCAATATACCGTGTATACGGGATTAGCGGAGAGTTTTTGGGTTTGGGTGTTATCTCGGTGGCAAAGAGTGCGCTTTGCATTTTAAGATTGTTCTGCAGAGAGGATACGGTATGAAGCGCATTACGAATTTACAAACGTATAGCCAAAGCCCTGCAGCTTTGGCGTTGGGCTGCTTTGACGGTGTGCATTTGGGACACCGTGCGGTATTGGAGTGTGCTGTTGCAGACGCTCAAAAAGGGCTTGTGCCTACGGTATTTACCTTTGCCCAGCACCCCATGCAAATGTTAAAAGGTGAGGCGGTACCGTCTTTGCTTACAACCGGTCAGCAGAAGGCGCTGTTTACAGAGCTTGGCATTGAGCAAATGTATGCGCCGTCTTTTTCGGAGGTCAGAGACATAGAAGCGCAGGCGTTTGTGCAGCATGTGCTAAAGGAAATTTGCAATGCCAAAACCGTATATTGCGGGTTTAATTTCCATTTTGGCAAGGGAGGTACGGCAACGGCTCAGGATTTGCGCCGTTTGAGCGGGCAATATGGAATTGCCGTGGAAATATTGCCGGCGGTGACCGATGCAAACGGTATGCCGATTAGTTCCAGTGCGATTCGCCGCTGTTTGCAGCAGGGGCAAATAGAAACTGCAACGGCTATGTTAGGCTGGTACTTTGGATACTGCAATACAGTGATACAGGGAAACAGATTGGGCAGAACTTTAGGCTTTCCTACCATAAACCAGACATTGCCGCAAGGGTTGATTCAGCCCAAACAGGGGGTGTATGCCTCTCTGATTACGCTGGAAAACGGCAGGAAATACCACGGCGTTACGAATATAGGGGTAAGGCCTACGGTGGAGCAGACCGGTACCGTTCTCAGCGAAACCCGACTCTTTGCGTTTGAGGGCGATTTATACGGTACTGCCCCCAAAGTGGAATTGGTGCATTTTTTGCGCGCAGAGCAAAAATTCAACAGTTTGCCCGAATTGGCGCGGCAAATTGAAAAAGACCAAAAAAAGGCAGCGGAATTGCTTTTGAGAGCATGTCCGTTGCCCGGTGGATTGTAAATGGCAGGCGTTTTCGCTTGCTTTTTTATTTTAAAATCAATCGGGTCTGTCCCTCATTTAGAGAGAGCAATTTGCTTTGAATGCGCGGGTGACGCAGACGAGTGCGCACCATTTCTTTTAGTACCTGTCCGCTGCGGTAGCCGTGAATGATGATAACCTCACGTACACCTTGGTCGGCCGAGGATAAAAATTGCCGGATTGCATGCTCGGCTTCCGATTCGTACATACCGTGAATATCCAGCTCGATGATGCTGCCGTTTTTTGTTACCGTCATAAGGAAGCCTCCTTTTTTTAAACGCTTTTTTCATTATACAACAAAAAAGCAAAAAAATGTAATGCTATTGCATAAATTTTGTGATATAATGAAACCGAAACAAATATGACTGTGGGGGACGAGATGCCATGACAGTAATTGATATGCGGAATTTTTTTCAGGATTGCGATGTGGAATTGATTGAAATTAACGATGATGTGATTTATTATGCCGAGGAAAAGGTGGAGGAAAATCACAACAGTCTTTTTTTGCTGGAATACAACCGTACCGAGCGTCAGGAGCGGATTGTAGCAAACTATATTTTAAACGACGAAGCGTATCATCAGCATTATTTTTCGTTTGAAAACGATATTATCGTCCTCATGGAAAACGGCAAAAGTCTTGCTTGGATTTTGCGTATTGATAAGAAAACCGGCAAGGAACAAAATTTTGAGCAAATCAATTTTATCGGTGATTTTGTGCAATGCAAGGCGCTCAGCCGCGACCATATTTTAATTTTGACGCAGGAAAATCAGGAGCATAAAAAGCTGTTCGGCGAATACCGTGAGTTGACCGGTCTGAAAACAATTGCCTACCTGTATGATATGAAAGAAAAGGAATACCATTATATTAAAGATGAGCGGATTTGTCAGGCAGATTGCAATTGGTTGGTGCCCTACCGCGTTGGAGGAGAAACTCAGCTGTTGGTATTGCAGCCCTGCGGTACCGAAGAGGAAAAGGAGCATTGCTACCAAAATAAGGAGCAATTCGGAGACGAAATTTGCGACAAAATATGGACCTGCGATTTAAACGATTTGATTTATGCGGTGCGGTGTCAGAAAAAAGTGGAAATGCAATTGCTGTTTTCGGCCGATACCGACGGTATGATTCGCTATGTGGGCATGGACCAGGAGCATATTTATTTGAAAGCCAAAAATTTTCCGTGGAATGATTTGCGGTTGTGCGCCATGGAGAAGCGAACCCAAAAAACCGGCGTGGTTGCACCATTGACGCTTCAGGAGGGTGAGCCGGACGCGGAATTTTGGATTGACACGGTAAATATGCGCGGTTTCCGGGTGGTGCAGCAGGGGGGAGATATTGAAATTCAAGGCTTTTTAAATTGTCATATCAACGCAGGTTATCCCAAAGAGACCGGTAGTTTTATCACCTGTGTGGACAATCGCTTTGTATTAGAAAAATACGAAGGGGAAAGCGACCAGGGCGCTTTTTGTTTTACGAATATTTACGACACCAGAACCGGCACAAAGCAAAGTTATGAAAGTCGCTGCAAGGTTAAGGGAGCCATAGTGGTGCTATACTAATATAATAATAGGAGCGGGCAAAAGCATATGGACCAAATACAAATTAACGGCTTGCGGGTTATGGCGCGTCACGGCTATACCAAGGAAGAAACGATTATGGAACAGGAATTTGAGATGGATGTCATTTTATACTGCTCTTTGGACAAAGCCGCCCAAACTGACGATGTAAACGACACAATAGACAGTGGTGCGCTCATCAAGTGCCTGAGTGATACGCTCAAACGGGAGTCTTATGCGTTGGTAGAAACCGCCACGCAAAAGTTGGTGGAATCGGTGTTCGATTTTTCCCCTATGATAGGCGGAGTAGAACTGACTCTGAAAAAAACGCAGAGCGGTATTTTGGCCGATTTTGATTCGGTTGGTGTGAAGCTGATTCGTGCAAGGTCGGAAGTTACTCCAAAAAATTGCAAAAAGTAGTTGACAAGAGGAGAGGAGATGTGATAATATAGTGAAGCTGTCGCAAAAGAGCGGCGGCAGCAGCGCAG
>CAKSHJ010000010.1 GCA_934457095.1 uncultured Eubacteriales bacterium | reverse complement strand
TGTGGTCGTGTAAGTGGTCAAATCTGTGGTCAAACACATTTTTGACTGCTTTTTTCTTTTTCCGAACCGCCCGAAATTCACACGGTTGAAGGGCTTTCGGCGGTTGTCGTTGTCATACAGTGCGAACACCGTCTATGCTCCCAAAACAAACAGACCGTCTTTCCCTGTCGCAGGAGACAAGGTCACCGCTCTTTACTGTAGACTGTCCCGTGACGATGATCTACAGGGCGAAAGCAACAGCATCGTGAACCAGAAAGCTATCCTGAAAAAGTATGCCGACGATCACGGATTCACCAATACGGCTTATTTCGTAGACGATGGTTACAGCGGAACAAATTTTGATCGTCCTGACTGGCAACGCCTGCTCGGCATGATTGACGAAGGGCGTATCGGTACCATTATCGTGAAAGATATGAGCCGATTGGGAAGGGACTATCTTCAGGTAGGTATGTACACGGAGATGGTGTTCCCGAACAACGATATCCGCTTCATCGCCATCAATAACGGTGTAGACAGTGCCAATCAGGTGGACAACGATATGACGCCGTTCATCAACATTTTCAACGAGTTCTATGCCAAAGACACCAGCAAGAAAGTCAAGGCTGTGTTCCGTTCTAAAGGAAATTCCGGTAAACCACTGACTACCAATCCGCCTTACGGCTATCTGAAAGACCCCAATGACAAACACCATTGGATCATTGACCCGGAGGCAGCCCCAGTAGTACGGGAGATGTTTAAAATGTGCGTTGCCGGAAAAGGCCCTTCGCAGATCTCGAAAGAACTGATGCGTCGGGGCATTCCGACTCCCTCCGAACATATGCATACGCTTGGGATCAAGACACCGGCAAAGCAGTCGGAACAACCCGGCTTCTGGCAGCAACGCACCATAGCCGACCTGCTGATGAAGCCCGAATACCTGGGCCATACCGGTCAATTTCCGCAAAAGAAGGAAGTCCTTCAAGCGCAAAAAGACCGTGTGGAACGATTCTTCCGAATGGTCGATTTTTGAGAATACCCACGAACCAATCGTTGATCAAGAAACATTCGATATCGTCCAGCGTATTCGAGACGGACGCAGGAGACTTACTCCGATCGGTGAGATGCCGATACTATCCGGAATGCTGTTCTGCACCGATTGCGGAGCCAAACTGTACCAAGTCAGAGCGAGGGGCTGGAAACACGAGCAGGAATACTTCACCTGCGCATCCTACCGAAAAGGGCAAGGGCTGTGTTCTCCCCACCAAATCCACAATGTCCAGGTGGAGGAGATCCTGCTTCGGCAATTAAAGAGCATTACGGCTTACGTACGTTCCCATGAAACGGAATTTGTAGAACTGGTCACGAAGCAGAATGAAAAGGATCTCGATCGCCTGATGCGTAACAGCAATAAGGAGCTTGTTCAGGCGAAAGAGCGCATCAAGAAGCTGGATAGTATTATGCAGTAGCTCTATGAGGACAACATCGACGGGAAAATATCCGATGACCATTTTTCCCGAATGTCCGCTACCTACGGAACCGAGCAGAAACAATTGGAAGCAAGAGTCTCAGAACTGGAGGCGGCCATTGCGGAGGCTCGGGAGCAACGCCTGAATGTAGATTCCTTCTTGGGAATGGTGCGCCGGTACACGGACATTACGGAACTTACCGCAGAGATCATCCGCTCTTTCGTGGAAAAGATCGAGGTGAAGAAACCGGAAAAAATCCCCGGCACACGGACAAAAAAGCAGACCTTGGTCATCTGGTGGAACTTCATCGGCGTGGTCGATATCCCACAACAAGAGCAAAAAGAAACGGCATAGCCTACATGATCGTAAGCTATGCCGTATCCTTTTTGAGCATCCTTCGTCCTTAAGTGAATGCGGACTTTGGGCAGCCGTTTTGTTTTTATGAAAAGCGTTGCGTATTACCAGAGGAGTTTGCAGCGGTGGCAGTGCTTACGGAGTTGTTATTTGCAAAAAGCGTATAGGCGCCGCTGTTATTCAATTGCGCGGAGCAAAGCATGACATAATTGATTTGACAAGGCGCTGTGCCGCTGTATACGGTATTCCCCGCGTCGTCCTGAATAGAAATGCTGCTGCCGCTTGCAATCAGAGCATTACCGCCTTGCATGGTGCTGTTTGCGGGAGGCTGCTGACCGTTTATATTGGGAGCTTCGTTGTTTGCGGGAGGTTGCTGACCGTTTATATTGGGAGCTTCACCGTTTGCGGGAGGTTGCTGCATACCGGCTCTGCCTTGGCCCATGCCAATGCCGCCCATACCGGAAGAACCAAAGCTTACATAAGCTTGCTCCGTGGTTAAATTCATGCCCATACCGGCGCTGCTGCCCGCTGCAAATACCGTACCTCCGGTAATGGAAATCGTACCGTCGGTATCCAGCGGCTGGTCGTCGGCAATGGAGGTGGAAAACACCGTTACCGTACCGCCGGAAACGTTCAAGTCACCATTAGAGTCCAATCCGTCACCGCCGGCCAGAATTTCAATATTTCCCTCGGAAATGGTAATGTGATACGCGCTGTTGCCGCCGAATTGGTCTTGTTGCATACCGCCAAAACCGCTTTGGTCAGCGCCGCCCGCAGCATTGATACCGTCGTCACTGGAGGTAATGCGGATATTACCGCCGGAAATAGAAACGGTAGCGCCCTCAATACCTTCAAAGCTATTTTCAATTTCTATTTCACCATTGGCCACGGTAACATTTTCATCGGCATGAATACCATCGTCACCGGTAGAAATGGTATAGCTGCCGCCGGCAACCGAGACGCTGCCGTTTGCATGAACAGCGTCGTCGGCACAATTTAAAGTATATCGACCGCTGTACAGCGTTACATTTTTACCTGCTTTGAGTCCTTTGGCGCTGGTGTCGTCGGCAATTTGTGCCTGACTGCCGCCGCCGGCTGTTACGGTGCAATCGGTTTCATATACGGTTAAATTGCTTTCTGTTTGAATTCCGTCCTCACCGGCGTTCAATTGCAGCGAACAATTCACCGCAGCAGCATACCCAAGCGTTGCATCGGCAGTATTGGTCGAGCGCAGAGCGTCTCCGCCGCTTGTTACCGTAATATCGGCGTTTTTCAGAATCAGACAGTCCTTACCGTTGATACCGTGATTATTTGCCGTAACCGTAATATTACTTTCCTCTATTTTCAGGGTATCCTTACTGGTAATACCGTTGTGATAATTGGCATGTACCGCAAGGGTACCGTTGCCTGCAACCACCAAGTCTGCTTTGGAATAGAAACAGGCATTGGGTTCTTCGTCGGCAGCAGAGGAGAGCGTATCGTTAAAGGTATAGGCATAGCCGTCGGTGAGAGTATTTTGCGTACCGCTTGGCAAATATACCAGTGTTTGCGAAGATTGATAAACATAAAGCGGACTGCCGTAGGAACAGGTAATGTTGGCATTTTGCAGCACCAGACTGACCTCTTGTTTGGGTGCGTTTACCATAATACGCCCCTCTGAAAGCGTACCGCTGACAACATAAACCCCGCCGTCAGTAATCGTTACAACACCATTTTCCGTTGTAACGCCGCTGCCGCTGACTGCCGCTGTACTGCCGGTAAGGGCAATGGTCGTGGCATTGGCCGTGTTCGGAGCAGGGGTGCTGCTTGCCAATATGCTTTGAATCAGTTCGTTCTCAGAAACAGCTTGTATTTCTGTATTGGCTTGCAAAGCGGCCGAATTATCATTGGCGTTGCTGTTTGCGGTACCGCAGGCACAAAGCATGCCGGCAGCCAAAATCTCACACAGAATGAGAGTTGCCGTTTTTTTCATCATTAAAATTACCTCCTTTTTGGTTCTGTGCTTATGTTACACCGGTAAGTTAAAGATAACCTAAAGAAAAAACAGAGCATGTCTTTAGGTTGGCTTTAAGTTCTGGCGGTATACTGATTGCATAAAGGAGGCGTTATGCTATGACAAACCGTATTCAGCACAGCTTTGAACGGTACGAAAAAAAGTATATGCTCACACAGCGGCAGTACGAAATATTTTTAAATCGCATTGGAGAAAAAATGCAGGAGGACGCCTTTGGTCGGTATTCCATCGGCAACATTTATTATGATACCGATGATTTTCGAGTGATACGCACCTCGCTTGCCAAGCCGGCATATAAAGAAAAATTGCGTGTGCGCAGCTACGGCGTGCCCATGCCTGAAGAAGACGTATTCATTGAGCTAAAAAAGAAAGTAAACGGCATTGTTTATAAAAGAAGAATTACAGTGCCGGCACAGCGGGCACAGGAGTTATTGCTGGGAGCAGTGCCCATGCCGCAACATGACCAGATTGCACAGGAAATCGCGTGGTTTCAAAGCGTTTTCCATACCAAACCGAAGGTATTCATAGGGTATGACCGCACGGCATATGCAGGAACAGAGGACTCGGCGCTGCGCATTACCTTTGACCAAAATATGCGTTTTCGCACCGAGGATTTGAATTTATGCAACGGTCTGCACGGTATGCCGCTGCTTTCCTTGCAGAATATTTTAATGGAAATCAAAATGCCGGGCGCGTGCCCGGTGTGGCTAAGCCGTATTTTATCGGCCATGGGTATTTTTCCGGTGTCCTTTTCCAAATACGGACATTGTTATTGTAAGCATATTCTGCCGCAGCGACTTGCACAAAATCAAAAGGAGGCGTATTTCAGTGCTTAATTCCATCATCGGCTCGGAGCTGAGCCTGCCCGTATTTTTTATTTGTACCGGAGTCTCTCTTGCATTGGGCATCGGCACAGCGCTTATCAGTATGTTCAAAACCAAATCCAGCCAAAGCTTTGCCGTTACGCTGGCCATTTTACCGGCGGTGGTACAAATCGTCATTATGCTGGTAAACGGCAATGTAGGAGCAGGCGTAGCCGTAGCCGGAGCGTTCAGTTTGGTACGTTTTCGTTCCGCGCCGGGCACGGCAAAAGAAATAGGCGTGATTTTCCTTGCCATGGGCATCGGACTGGCCTGCGGTATGGGGTATGTGGTATTGGCCGCAATTTTCTTTGGTATCATTGCGACTGCCATGCTGGCGCTTACCGCGGTAAATTTCGGTACGCCGAAAGCGCTGGAGCGCACGCTGAAAATTACCATACCAGAAAATTTAGATTACGACGGCTTGTTTGATGATTTATTAAAAGCGCACACAAAGTCGTATTCGCTGGAAAAGGTACGCACCTCGAATATGGGCACGCTGTATGAATTGCAGTACCATGTAACCCTAAAAAGCCCGCAGGTACCCAAGGAATTTATAGACGCATTGCGTTGCCGCAACGGCAATTTAGACATTGTTTGCAGCAAAGAAACCTTGCGCGAAACGTTGTAATATACAAGAAATACAGTTGCGCTTATATGAAAATTCCGTTACAATAAGAGCAGAAAAGCGGGTGATAGAAATGCGATTGTTGATTGCAGAGGATGAGCCGGATTTGGCAGAAGCGCTGCTGGTATTTTTTGAAAAGAACCAATTTTCGGCAGACGTCGTTCATGACGGCTTTACAGCATATGAATATGGCGTAAGCGGCGAATACGACGCGATTATTTTAGACATTATGATGCCGAAAATGAACGGCGTTGAGGTGCTGCAAAAATTGCGTCAGGGGGGCATACAGACCCCGGTTATGATGCTCACGGCAAAAGGGGAGAAGGACGACCGCATTGCGGGGTTTAACGCCGGTGCGGACGATTATTTACCAAAGCCCTTTGCGCCGGACGAATTGCTTTGCAGAGTACGCGCCATGCTACGGCGCAGCGGAGGCTATCAACCTACGCTACTTTCCTTGGGAGACATCACCCTAAACCCGGATACAGGTATGCTGACCTGCACCGCAACGGAGAAAAGCGTTCGCCTGAGCGCACGGGAATTTCAGGTTATGGAGCTGCTGCTGCGCACACCGGGCAAGGTGTTCTCGGCAGACCGCATTATGGAGCGCGTTTGGGGCTGGGAGAGCGAAGCGGAAATCAACGTAGTTTGGGTGCACATTTCCAATTTGCGTAAAAAATTGAAGTCCGTGGGAGCAACGGCGTGTATTTGCGCCAACCGGGGTCTTGGCTATGTTTTGGAGGCCGGAAAGCATGATTAAGCGACTGCGCAGAAAATTCATACGGATAGCCATGCTGGCAGTCAGCTCGGTTATGCTGCTGCTGTGTTTCATTGTTAATATTGCAAATTACATTTCCGTCAATGCCGACCTAACGCAAATGCTCCAAGTCATTTCTCAGAATCAGGGAACCATACCGGATTTACCGCCAAACGGAAAGCCGAACGGTCCGTTTACCGAGGAAAAGCCGCATTCCACGCGTTATTTTGTGCTGCGCTATACCGACGACGGCGCATTGACCAACGCCGACCTGAGCAAAATTACGGCGGTTACGCAAGAGGAAACCGGCGCCTATTTAGAAATAGCGCAAAAGCACGGGAGCGGTTTCGGCTTCACCTCCGGCTATAAATTTTATGTGGTACAAACCGGAGAAAACCGAAACATGGCCATTTTCCTGGACTGCTATCAGGAAATGCGCAGCGTAGCCATGTTAGCGGTGCTTTCTTTGGCAGCCATGCTGGTTTGCATTGCGCTGGTATATGCAATTGTGGTGTTATTTTCACGCCGGGCAATTGACCCGGTCGTAAAAAGCGTACGCCTGCAAAAGCAATTCATTACCGATGCCGGGCATGAACTAAAAACGCCGATTACGGTACTTGCCACCAGTTTAAAGGTACTGGAAATGGAGCCGGGTGAAGAAAAATGGATTGCCAAAGCGCAGGCGCAAACCGAAAAACTAACCGAATTAGTCAACGCCTTGGTGACGCTCTCTCGCATGGACGAGGAGGAGTCTCCGTTGCAAATGCGGCAGTTTGGGATAAGCGAAGCTGTACAGGAAACTGCAGAATCCTTCCGAGACTATGCAAAAGCGCAAGAGCATGACTTAAACTTGCAGATTGCCCCGGATTTGCATTATAACGGAGACGAATTTGCCATACGGCAGCTGACCGCGATATTGCTGGAGAATGCGATAAAATATGCAGTTGCAAAAACGCCGGTTACGCTTATTTTAGAAAAAGGCAAGCGAGGAATCGTGCTGCGTACACGAAATGCCAGTGAACCGATTGAAAAAGAGGACCTTGACAGATTATTTGACCGCTTTTATCGCACAGATAAATCCCGAACAGGGAGTGGCGGTTTTGGAATCGGACTTTCCATAGCCCGGAGCATTGCGCAGGGACATAAAGGGTGCATTTACGCAAAGGACCGAAATGACGGCATGATAGAAATTACCGCAGAGTTAAAATAAGATTTTTCTGCAATAAAAAGCAAAGAAAAAACGGCTAAACCCGCGCAGGTCAGCCGTTTTTCATAAATTGGTGGAGGCGAGGGGAATCGAACCCCTGTCCGAAAACCGCTTGCCAAAGCTTTCTACGAGTGTATCCAATTATTCGTGTTTCCCGGCGGTTACTGTCAATTGGAAGGCTGTGACCGTCGGTAGCCTTTTCTTCATGACCGCACCTAAGGCAAAATGCGGTTCACGTGCACCACTTTGTCCACGTCTATATGCCGGTCGTGGTCCTCCTGCATAAGACGGCAGCCTTATTTAGGCTGCGTACGCAACTTGTCTGTTGTCGTTTAATTTTAAAAATGCGGCGTTTTCAGTGGGTCCGCACCACTACTCGCTTACTCAGGTTTACGATCCCCGTCGAAGCCTTTACGCCCCCATAGCGTATCCCCGCAAGTCGTCTATCGGTTTTTTTCCTTTATCGCGCGGGCGATGTCTCGTTTGGCGGCTTTTTCGGCTAAATCTTGCCGCTTGTCATACAGCTTTTTACCTTTGCACAGGCCCACTTGTACTTTGACTTTGGAATTTTTAAAGTAGAGCGACAGCGGAATTAACGCGTAGCCCTCTTGTTTGACCAGGCCGTATAGCCGCTGGATCTCTTTTTTGTGCGCCAGCAACCGCCGCACGCGCAGGGGGTCTTTGTTGAAGATATTGCCCTGCTCGTAGGGGCTGATGTGCATGCCATTTATGAAAAGTTCTCCCTGTACGACGGCGCACCAAGCGTCTTTGAGGTTGACGCGGCCGCGGCGCAACGATTTGACCTCGGTGCCGCAAAGTTCGATGCCGGCTTCCAGACTTTCCTGTACAAAATAGTCGTGGTAGGCTTTTTTATTTTGTGAAATCGTTTTGGTTGACGCTCTTTCCGCCATAAAAACGCCTCCTTGCTGCTCTTTAGTAGCATACCATATTTTTTGTTTCGTTGTCAATGAAATGCCTTGAATCTGCTTTTGTTTGCGATTTTGTGACAGGATGTTCTTGGTTTTTTGCTTGGATTGTGCTACTATTTAAAAAAGCACCGAAATTGAGGTTTTGTTTATGAAGGTCAATTATCAGAAAAAATTGGAGGAAATTTTGCAGCGGCTGCCGGCGCAGGGCAAAAAGCCGGTGTTGGCGCTGCATTGCTGTTGCGCGCCGTGCAGTAGCTATGTGTTGGAGTATTTGGCGGATTATTTTGAGATGAAGCTGGTGTTTTTTAATCCGAATATTGCGCCGGAGTCGGAATATGTGCGCAGGTTGGAGGAGCTGCGCGATTTGCTTGCGCAACTTAATATGCCCGGAATTTCGCTGGTGGAGGGCGCGTATGACCCGCAGGTTTTTTATGCGCGGGTCAAGGGCCTGGAGCATGAGCCGGAGGGCGCAGGGCGGTGCAGGGGATGTTTTAAGCTGCGGCTGGAGGAGCTGGCAAGGCAGGCGGTCGCGTTGGGCGCCGATTATTTTACGACCACGTTGTCTATCAGTCCGCATAAGGACGCGCAGGCGCTCAATGAAATCGGCGCGGTGCTGGAACAGACCTATCGTGTGCCGTATTTGTATTCCGATTTTAAGAAAAAGGACGGCTTTAAACGCTCGCTTGCGTTGTCTTCTCTGTTTGGGCTTTACCGGCAGGATTATTGTGGGTGTGTGTTCTCTAAACATGCGGGGGAGAAGGGGGAAGTTCACAAAATATTTTAATTTTTTTGCTTGTATTGTAGCCGGCTTGTAGGTATAATATAGCAGATATTATGACAGGGACGCTCATATTGGCGGGCTCGGAAAAGGTGATGTTATGGAACAAAGGCAAAGATTTCAACCAAATCCTCAGGTTGGCCTGACTGCTCAGCAGGTTGCTTCTCAAATTGCAAAGGGGCTTAAGAATGAATCGGGTGAGAAAATTTCCAAAAGTACCGCGCGGATTGTTGCCGATAATGTTTGTACGCTGTTTAATTTGCTGAATTTGCTCATTGCGATTGCTCTTGCTTGGGTTGGCGCTTTTAGTAATTTGCTGTTTATTTTTATTATTCTTGCCAATGTGCTCATTGCCATTGTGCAGGAATTGCGCGCTAAAAAATTGGTGGACAACCTTTCGTTGCTCTCGGTGCCGCGCGCTTGCGTGGTGAGAGACGCTATGGAACAGGAAATTGCGGTTGAGGATTTGGTGCTGGACGATGTGCTTTGTTTGCGCGCCGGGCAGCAAATTTGCGCCGACGCTGTGATTTTACAGGGCTGTGTTGAGGTCAATGAGTCTTTGTTGACCGGCGAGGCCGACCCCATTGCGAAAAATGTGGGGGACCAAATGCTTTCCGGTAGCTTTGTGATTAGCGGTAAATGTTATGCTCGCGTGGAGCATGTGGGTAGTGAGAATTATGCTACTCGCATTGCTTTGCAGGCTAAAAAAATCAAACAGGTGCATTCTGAATTGGTGACTTCTATGCGCAAAGTGACTCGCTTTACCGGCTTTTTGATTGTTCCGTTGGGGATTGCTCTCTTTTTGGAGGCGTTCTTTTTGCGCGGCGGCGACCCCGCTTCTTCGGTTATCTCTACTGCCGCCGGGCTTTTGGGGATGCTGCCTAAGGGTTTGATGCTGCTCATTAGTATTACTTTGGCTGTGGGCGTGGGGCGGCTTGCTAAGCGTAAGGTGTTGGTGCAGGAGTTGTATTCCCTTGAGACGCTGGCTCATGTGGATGTGCTTTGTTTGGATAAGACCGGCACCATTACGCAGGGGAAGATGAAAGTCGAGACGGTCTACCCGCTGCGGCGTGAGGACGATATGCCTTGGTTTGATGAGCTGATGGGCTCGTTTTTGTTCCATACCGATGATAATAACGCGACTTTTCAGGCCATTGCGGGTTACTATAAAACTTGCGACCGCTATGCGCCTACCGATAAAATTCCCTTTTCCTCCCAGCGCAAGTGGACCGCGATGTCTTTTGCGCAGTTCGGTACGCTCGTTCTGGGCGCGCCCGAACGCCTGACAAGCGCTCCTTTGCCTGAGGAAATTCAAAAGGAAATTCAATTCGGTAACCGTGTCATTCTGGTGGGGATGACCAAGGAGCCTGTTGGGGCGAATGCCTCTTTGACCGGCGTTGTGCCGCTCAAAGCGATTGTCATTACCGACCCCATTCGCGAAAATGCAAAGGCTGCTTTTGACTACTTTAGGCAGGAGGGCGTCGATATTAAGGTGATTTCCGGCGATAACCCCGCTACTGTGGCCGCGATTGCCCGGAAGGCCGGGCTTGTAGGCGCGCTGCGGTATATGGATATGAGTACCGTGCGCACACAGCAGGAGTTGGAGCATGCCGCCGCACAATATTCGGTTTTTGGCAGGGTCTCTCCTCAGCAGAAAAAAGAATTGGTGAGGGCTTTGCAGAAACAGGGGCATAAGGTTGCTATGTCCGGGGACGGCGTGAATGATATTTTGGCGCTGCGTGAGGCCGATTGCAGTATTGCCGTTGCCCAGGGCAGCGACGCTGCCAGACAAGTGGCTCAGTTGGTGCTGCTCAATTCTGACTTTTCCTCTTTGCCCGACGTTTTGGCCGAGGGTAGACGCGTGGTGAATAATATTACCAGAGTGGCCGGCGTGTTTTTTGTGAAAACCATTTATTCGATTTTGCTCTCTTTGATTTGCGTTTGTACCGGTTTGCCGTTCCCGTTTTTGCCCATTCAGATTACTCTGATTGACCTTGCTATTGAAGGGTATCCTGCGTTTTTTATGTCTTTTGAGCCCGATAAACAAAAGGTTTCCGGTCGCTTTTTGCCCAGTGTTTTTCGCCGGGCGATTCCCAATGCGGTGGCAACTACTTTGGGCGTTGTGGCGTTGTATTTGGTTGCTCCGTTGTTTGGCGTTTCTGCCGAGCAGACCAATACCCTGATGTACTTGTTGGTCGGCTTTGTCGGGGTTACTGCGGTGTTTAAGGCTTGTTGGCCGTTTAATTTGCTGCGGGCGTTTTTGTTTGGCTCTATGACTTTAGGATATTTTGCCGCGGCTTATATTTTTAAGGGCATTTTGGGGCTGACCATGCCTGATGCTAAGGCGTTGCTTATTTTGGGGATTGCTGCTGTTTGCGCGGTGGTGCTGGAGCGTATTGCCGCGGCGATTACCAATGCGGTATTTTGGCGCAAGAAAGTGAAATAATAAAAATAAATCCCCCCTGATTCAGGGGGGATTTTTTATTTTAAGTAAGATTTCAACAAAGCTTGTAAAAGCTCGTCCCGGTCAATTTTGCGGATTAAGCTGCGCGCGTTGTTGTGCGTTGTGATATAGGTTGGGTCCTCTGACAAAATGTAGCCCACAATTTGATTGATTGGGTTGTAGCCCTTTTCCTGTAAGGCATTGTATACCGCCGTTAAAGTGGTTTTAATGTCGTCGTCATGGTTGTGGTCAAAGGAGATTGTCATTGTTCTGTCCAGCATGTCTATCCCTCCATTATGTGTCCATCATACCGCAAATTGCGAAGAATTACAAGTATTTTTATGTGCGCAATTTTGCACCCGCTTTTTCCAGCTCTTTGATTATTTTTTTCATCGCGTTGTTGACTTCCTCTTCGGTTAACGTTGCCTGCGCGGAACGTAATACCAAATTGAATGCTACGCTTTTTTTGCCGTTTTCTATTTGCTGGCCTTGGTAAACGTCGAAGAGCTGGACGCTCTCCAGCAGATTGCCCGCGCCTTTTTGCATCGCTTTTTCCAATGTGCGTACAGGTGTGCTTTCCTCGCAGATTAAGGCTACGTCTCGGATAACCGCCGGGAATTTGGGCAGGGGGGTGTAGCTGCGCTGTGTGTTGGCGGCTTCAAACAATGCTTGTACGTCGCATTCAAAGCAGAAAATGCGCTCGTTAATACCGTAGTTTTCCGCAACTTGTGGGTGAATTTCTCCCAGAATACCGAGCTTGGCGCCGTTTGCACAAATTTGCGCGCAGCGCCCCGGATGGTAGGCGTATGCTGTGATCGCTTCGAATTCGTAGTCGGTGACAAACAGCGCGTCCAGCAGCTCCTCCAGAACCCCTTTTGCGGTGAAAAAGTCGCAGTCGTTGCCGTACATGCCTGCAATTAGTTTGGTGCTTTCATTCGGTAATTCCTCGCCCGCTACGGGGTGGTATTCGCTTGCCAGTTCAAATAACGCCGCGTTTGCGTTGCGGTTGTTATAGTTGCGGGCTAGGGCTTCCAGCATCGAGGGCAGCGCTGTGGTGCGCATGATACCGGTGTCCTCGCCCAGCGGGTTCCGTATCGTTACCGAGTTGCGTTGCGCGGCTTGCTTTGGCATGTTGATTTTGTCGTATGCCTTGGCGCTGATGAAGGAATAGGTCATGATTTCGCTGAGTCCCTGTGCCAGCATGGTGTTGGAAATGGCGGCGGAGAATTTTTGCTGCGAGGTATATTTGCCCTGCGCTGTACCCCTGAGCGGGGCGCTTGCAATGTTGTTGTAGCCGTAAAAACGGGCGATTTCTTCTGCGATGTCGGCTTTGTCTGTTAGGTCCGGGCGGAAAGTGGGCGCTAAAATTGTCTCGCCCTCAAAGGTGCAGCCGATTTTGCTTAATATCGCTTTCATTTCCTCCGCGCTGAGCTGAATGTTTAAAAAACGGTTGATCCAGTCGGTTTCCAGTTTAATGCGCTTGGGCGCACGATTTACAGGGTCGCTTAAAATGATGCCGTCCAGAACTTCGCCCGCATGGAGCTGCTCGACCAATTCACAGGCGCGCTCCAGTGCGGGTAGGCAATTGTTGGGGTCCAGCCCTTTTTCGTAGCGCGAGGAGGCGTCGGTGCGCATGCCGTGGTCGCGTGCGGTGGTACGCACGCTTGTTGCGTCGAAGCAGGCGGATTCAAATACGATTGTGGTTGTGTCGCTTGTGATGCCGCTGTATTCTCCGCCCATTACGCCCGCGATGGCAACGGGCTTTTTGCCGTCCGCAATGACCAGGTTTTCTGTGGTGAGTTTGCGGTCAACGCCGTCTAAGGTGGTGATACTTTCTCCGTTTTCGGCGCGCCGCACGATGATGCTACCGTTTTCTATTAGCCGTAAGTCGAAGGCGTGCATGGGTTGGCCGTACTCCAGCATTACGTAGTTGGTGATGTCTACGATGTTGTTGATGGGGCGTACGCCCATGGCTCGCAGGCGTTCTCGTAGCCAGCGTGGCGAGGGCTTAACTTGTACGTTTTGAACAATTTTTGCGCTGTAAATAGGGCATAGTTTGGGTTCTTTTACCTGTACGGAGAGCAGGTTTTTGCAGGCTCCGTGGCCGCCTTTTACAATGGGTGTGTGCAGGTTCAGCGGCTTGTTGAATGTGGCGGACGCCTCTCTGGCAAGCCCTATCACCGAAAAACAGTCCGGGCGGTTTGAGGTGATTTCGAACTCTACTTTAGTGTCGTTCAGGCCGATTGCCTCGCAGATAGGCTGGCCGGGTGAACACTCCTCCTGCAGCACGAAAATGCCGTCCTCCTCAGCGTAGGGAAAGTCGTTGACCGTCAGTCCCAGCTCGCCCAGGGAGCAGAGCATGCCGTTGCTTTCTACCCCGCGTAATTTGCCTTTTTTGATTTTTACCCCGCCCGGCAGGGTAGAGTTGTTTAGTGCCGCGGGTACCAAATCGCCTACGGTTAGATTGTTGGCGCCGGTTACAATTTGTACGGGGCTATCCTGTCCGACCTCCACCTGACAGATATTTAGATGGTCGGAGTCCTGGTGGGGGGTAATGGAGAGGATTTTGCCGACTACCACATTGGAGATTTCGGCGCCCTCTGTTTCGTAGCCCTCCACTTTGGAGCCGCTGAGCGTCATGGCTTCGGCAAATTCTCGGGGCGGTATCTCGATTTCTACAAATTCTTTGAGCCATTTCATGGATAAATTCATGGTGTTTGTTTTCCTTTCTTTTTGTGCTCTGTTAAAATTGTTTTAAAAATCGGAGGTCGTTTTCATAAAATAGGCGTAAGTCGTCAATGTTGTAGCGGCGCATAACCACGCGTTCAAGTCCCATTCCCAGCGCAAAGCCGCTGTATTCTTCCGGGTCAATGCCGCAGTTTTGCAGCACTTTGGGGTGTACCATGCCGCAGCCTAAAATTTCAATCCAGCCCTCGTTTTTGCATAGTCGGCACCCCGCTCCCTTGCAGGAGAAGCATTGTACGTCGACCTCGGCGGAGGGCTCGGTGAAGGGGAAGTGGTGCGGGCGGAAGCGGACTACTGAATCTTCTCCGTACAGTCGTTTGATGAAGGTTTCCAGTGTGCCTTTTAGGTTTGCAAAGGTGATGCCTTTGTCTATTACCAGCCCCTCGATTTGGTGAAATAACGGCGAATGTGTTGCGTCTACGGCGTCGGAGCGGTAGACGCGGCCCGGAGAAATGATGCGGATGGGCGGGGTGGTTTTCTCCATGGTACGGATTTGCATGGGCGAGGTTTGCGTGCGCAGTACCACGTTTTCGTTGATGTAAAAGGTGTCTTGCGTGTCTCTTGCGGGGTGGTTTTTGGGGATGTTGAGCGCTTCAAAATTGTAGTAATCGGTTTCTACTTCGGGGCCTTCGACGATTTCAAAGCCCATGCCGATGAAAATTTCTTCAATTTCGTTTCTTACGATGGAGATGGGGTGGCGGTGGCCTAAAGTACGGCGTTTGCCCGGTAGCGTTACATCGAGGGTTTCGTGTTTTAGTTTTT
The DNA here is from genome assembly GCA_934457095.1 of uncultured Eubacteriales bacterium. GTDB lineage: Bacteria > Bacillota > Clostridia > Oscillospirales > Acutalibacteraceae > UMGS1071. The sequence goes on along the minus strand of CAKSHJ010000010.1, from coordinate 48,787 downwards.
GTTGTAACAGCGCTTCTTTTAAGTGCGCGGTTTTGTTTTCTAAGTTTTGCTCTATGGCGCTGCGGACCTGGTTTGCAAGTTGACCCATAATGGGGCGTTCCTGCTCGGAGAGTTGGCCCATTTGTTTTAATATGGCGGTCAATTCTCCTTTTTTGCCAAGGTATTTTACCCGCAGTTCTTCCAATTCTCGGTGGTCGTTCGCCTGAGCGATGGCTTTTAATGCCAGTTGATGAATGCTCTCAAGCTGCTGCTTCATGTTTTATAACTTCCTTTCTGAAAATAATGGTTTGAGTAAGGAGAGGCATAAAAAATACCTTCCTCCCCAAACAGGGACGAAGGTATTAATCTCCGCGGTACCACCCTTATTTTTGTGAAACAAACACTCTTTGCAACCGGTAACGAGGTTAACCGTCACGGCTTACTGTATTGTTTCGGCCGTGCCGCTCCAAAGGGAACTTCGCCGTTGCCGGATTGTAAATTTGCTTGCAGCCTGCGGCAAATTCTCTCTGTACAGCGGTTAACGGTTACTTTTCTTTTTCTCAGCGTTCTTTCAACCATACTATAGCATATTTTGCGCTGCTTTGCAAGGGTGATTCCCTAAAAAGAAGGGCAATTGTCTGTGATTTTAATAATATGGAATAGAGTCAAAAATTATTTTTATTTTATTGATTAAATCCTGTGAAAACAGGCAAATATAAACTTAGGGTCCCTAATTAATCTAAGTATTCGGAGAGTGAAAAGCATTGAATATAAGAAGAGGCGACATCTATTATGCCGACCTTAGTCCGGTCGTCGGCTCTGAGCAGGGCGGCGTGCGCCCGGTGCTGATTGTACAAAATGATGTGGGGAATCGGTTTAGTCCGACGGTGATTGCCGCGGCGATTACCAGTCAGCGCGCCAAAGCGAATTTACCCACCCATATTATGTTGCAGGCTGAAAATACCGGTCTTGCAAGAGATTCGATTGTGCTGTTGGAGCAAATTAGAACCATTGATAAACATAGGCTTAAGGAACGTATGGGCAGACTTGATTCGGGCGCTATGATGCAAATTGACCAGGCGCTTTCTATCAGCTTTGGCTTGGAGAATGATAACGCGATGCCTCAGGCTACATAAATGCCGGCATTGCAAATTGAAACAGTAAGGCGAAAAACCTTGCTGTTTTCTTTTTTACGGAACATTTTGTGACAGAATTATTCTTTTTTGCTGTTTATAATAGTGGTACAGCTTTTTTTGGCAAAGGGGGAAGCGCGTGAAGCAAACCATATATGTAGATGTACTGCTGGCGGTCAATTTGTTTATCAACTATTTTTTACTGCTGGCTACCGCGAAATTTTTAGCCGTGCGGCGGCTGCGCCTTAGAATGTTGGCTTCGGCGGCGTTGGGTTCTGCTTATTCGCTGACTCTGCTGCTGCCGGAGATTCCGGTGGCGCTCTCTTTGCTGATGGAGCTTTTTATGGCCGCCTCGCTGGTGTTTTTGGCCTTTCCTAATGAGGGCGTTAAGCGGTTTTTCAAAGCGCTTGCTTGTTTTTATGCTATGAATTTTGCCTTTGCGGGACTGATGATGGCGCTTTGGTATTTTACTGCGCCGCAGGGTATGGTGATGAAAAATTCGGTGGTGTATTTTAATATTTCTCCGTTGTTTTTAATTGGAACCACCGCTGTGTGTTATGTTGTGATTCGCTTGATTTATCGGTTTATCGGCAGGCATAAAATTGCGGGCGAGTACTGCACCGTAACGGTATTCTGGCAGGGTAAAAGCGTGTGCTGTACGGCAAAAATTGATACCGGTAACGCTTTGGTGGAGCCGTTTTCGCATTACCCGGTGCTGGTGCTGGAATATCGGATTTTAGAGCCGTTGTTTTCTTGTCAGGTGCAAGCTTTTTTTCGGGAAAATAAATGGGAGAGCGTTGGCGTTGCCTTTGAGGAACAGGGAGCGCCGAATATTAGAATGGTTCCGTTTCAGAGTGTTTCCGGAAGCGGTGTGTTGCCTGCATTTTTGCCCGAAAAGATTACGGTGAAAACCGGTAGAGTGCAAATACAGGTGCAGCAGGTCTATGTTGCGGTATGCAAGGAGAAAATAACCGGAGACGGCTTTGGCGGACTTTTAAACCCGGAGATACTTTCGCAGGGAAAAGAAATTGTAATGGGGAGAAATGACAGATGAAACAGTTATTTTTTAAAATGAGATGGGTTCAGGTGATTTTGCGGTGGTGGCAAAGCTGTGTTTTTAGGCAGGGCGTATATTACATAAATGGGCCCGAAACTTTGCCGGCGCCGCTTTCTGCTGAGGAGGAGGCTAAGGTTATGGAGGATATACGGAATAATGTGGAGGGCGCAAGAGAGCCTTTGATTACTCATAATTTGCGCTTGGTGGTGTATATCTCCAAAAAATTTGAGTCCGGGTTTGCCGGCGTGGAGGATTTGATTTCGATTGGCACCATTGGGTTGATTAAGGCGGTGAATACTTTTTGTCCGGAGCGTAATATTAAATTGGCAACTTATGCTTCGCGGTGTATTGAAAATGAGATTTTGATGTATTTGCGCAAAAGCGCTCAACTAAAACATGAGGTTTCGATTGACGACCCGCTGAATGTGGATTGGGATGGCAATGAGCTGTTGCTTTCGGATGTGCTGGGCAGTGACCCGAATTTGGTGAACCAGAACATAGAAAAGCAGGTGGAGCGCGATTTGCTGTTGGGGGCAATTTCAAATTTGTCTCAGCGGGAAAAGACGATTATGCAGCTGCGGTTCGGTCTAAATCAGGAATCGGAGCATACGCAAAAGGAGGTGGCCGATACCCTTGGAATTTCGCAGTCTTATATTTCTAGATTGGAAAAAAGAATTATGGAGCGTTTGAAAAAAGACTTGGAACGGGTGAGTTAAATTCGCTGTGCGCATAAAAAACAGCAAAAAAAGGAGGGCGAAAACGCCTCCTTTTTACAGCATGGGTGCGAATATTCTTAAAACGGACCGGAATAAACGAATGTACCATGCCACCGATTGACAGCTTTGCAGGGTGATTTCTCCGCTTAATTTTTGGGTTTGCAAAAAGTCTTGCTTGACTTGCTGTACGCAGTCGGCTTCATACAGCCATACGCCGCATTCAAAATGTAAATATAAGCTGCGGTAGTCCAGATTGATGGTGCCGACGGTTGCAAATTTGTCGTCTACTACGAAGATTTTTCCGTGGATAAACCCCGGCAGATACTCGAAGATTTGTACCCCGCTTTCTATCAAAATCGGGTAGTTGGATTTGGTGACCGAATGTACATACCATTTGTCGGGAATGTGCGGCGTGATGATGCGCACATCAATGCCTCGCTTGGCCGCGTTGCATAGGGCCGTCTGCATTTCGTTGTCCAAAATCAAGTAGGGGGTCGTAATGTAGATGGAATGTCGGGCGGCGCCGATTAAATTTAGGTATACATTTTCGCCAACCGCTTCGTAGTCCAAGGGGCTGTCGGCGTAGGGCTGCACAAAACCATTGCCCGAAAAATGCCTTAAATCTTCTTCCTTGGGTCGGAATTGCTCGAAATTTTCGTTGCTGCCTTTGAGGTAGTTCCATAGCGAGAGAAACATAACCGTAAAACTCCATGCGGCCTGTCCTTGCAATACAATTGCGGTATCCTTCCAGTGGCCGAAGCGTTCCCGCACATTGATGTATTCGTCGGCTAAATTGATGCCGCCCGTAAAGGCGGTGTGGCCGTCAATGACGGCGATTTTACGGTGGTCTCGGTTGTTGAGCTGCGTGGAAAGTACCGGAATGAACGGATTGAAGACACAGCACTCTATGCCCAGAGCGGTCAGTTGTTTTTCGTAACCCAGCGGCAGTGTACGCAGGCAGCCTACATCGTCGTAAATGATCCGCACGTCAACGCCTTGGCGCGCCTTGCGTACTAAAATTTCCAGTACCGTGTTCCACATGATGCCTTCTTGTATGATGAAATATTCCAAAAAAATATAGCGCTTGGCTTGTTCTAATTCTTGACACAGTCTGGCGAATTTTTCTTCGCCTATTTTTAAATAGGAGGCTGCCGTATTTTGAAATACCGGACAGCCCGAATAGTCGATTAAATAGCGTGCTTGATTGGCAGCGTCGGCGTTGCGGTTTTGTAGGTTTTGAAAAACCGGATCGGATTGCTGTAAGTTTGCCGCCATTTTGTGCCCGATGCGCCGCAGCTTTTTTTTGGTGCGGCGACTGGTTTTGTTTCTGCCGAAAAACAGGTAGAACAGTCCGCCGAACATCGGAAAAACCACTATTGGTAATATCCATACAATTTTATACGCGGGGTTAATTCTGTCGTTTAAAATCCATAGTACCGCGACCACGCTGATACAAGTGAATACGACGTATACATAAACATAGTAGTTGCTGAAATAGAAAATAAGCGTAATCAACAAAATTACCTGAATTAACATGGTAAAACCTACAAGGCATAATCTGCTGAACAATAGCTTGAAAAATTTGCTGAACAGCTTTTTCAAACTTACGCACCTCCTTTCGCGCGGTTTTTTGGCAGTTTAATTAGTATAGTGTACGCCAATAGCTTGTATTCTGTCAAATGCGATTACGTAAATTGGCTGCGGTGTTGCTGTAAATAGCATAGTAACGCGCTTTTTTCATTTTTACACTCCTGCTCCACTACGGCGCTGAGTAAAAATTGCAGCGCTTGACCAATCTTTTTTCCCTGAGGAATGCCGTTGTTTATCAAATCCGTACCGTTTACCGCCAAATCTCTGAGAGAAAAGCAGGGGGACTCGGCTAAAATTTCTTTTGTCAGCGCTTCACATTGCGCAAGGTCGTCTAAGCGATGCAGCAACTTGGGATTTTGTCCGGTGATGTCGGCCTTGTGTACCGCAAGTAATTGCAAAAACAGGTCGGGGCCGAATTTGCGAAGCTGCCGCCTGACCCAGACAGCGGAATTTTCACAGCGGATGTCGTGGTGTTTGACCAGCGTGGAGACTTGTTTTTTCAAAGTATTGCTGCATTTTAACCGCTGCAGGATACGCCCGGTAATTTCTGTACTGACCTTGCCGTGGCCGTAAAAATGACCGATGCCGTTTTCGTCCATGGTAAAGGTATGCGGTTTACCGATGTCGTGCAGCAGCATGGTAAGCCGCATAACGGGTGTGTTTTCGCAGGCCGCTATGGTATGCAGCGTATGTTCCCATACATCATAGGCGTGGTAAGGCGTATGCTGTGCAAAGCCCACCATGGGCAGTAATTCGGGTAGCCATACTCCAAGTACCGGGTAATTGTTTCTTAAAATTTCCGCGCAGCTTTCTCCGCAAAGCAAGAGCAACAGCTCATCTCGGATACGCTCGGCCGCAATGGCGCAAAGCGTATCTTTTTTTTGCAGCAGGGCATGAGCGGTTTGCGGTTCTATGGTAAAATTCAGCACTGCGGCAAACCGCAGCGCACGCATAATACGCAATGCGTCTTCGGTAAAGCGTAAATGGGGGTCGCCGACGCAGCAAATACGCTTTTTTTGTAAATCTTTCGCTCCGCCAAAGGGGTCGATCAGCCCGGTTTTTGGGTGGTATGCCATGGCGTTTATCGTGAAGTCACGGCGCATCAGGTCCTCTTTTAACAGTGGGGTGAAGGTCACGCTGCTCGGTCGGCGGTTATCGGTATAGTCACCGTCAATGCGGTAGGTGGTAATTTCTATCGGCATACCGGCTTTCAATACGGTTACGGTGCCGTGTGCAAGACCGGTTTGTAGGACGGTTTCCTTTTCAAATACCGCCATGACCTGCTGTGGTAGGGCGGAGGTGGTAATATCCCAGTCGTGCGGTGTTTTATGCAGCAGAGCGTCGCGCACGCAGCCGCCTACTATATAGGCATCAAAGCCGTTTTGCTCCAATTTTGTCAACACTTCCGAAACGGGTTGCGGAATCGTAAGCTGCATAAAACTTGCCTCCTGACTTAAATTTGCTTATGTTCAGTGTAGCACAGCGGGGCGCGTTTGTATAGAGCTCGTAAACGCAAAACAGGAAGCGCCGTTAAGCTTCCTGTTTTTCATAGGTCTTTTTTAATTTTGGTTAACACACATTTTTCCAGCCGGGAAACCTGTGCCTGACTGATACCGATTTCGGAAGCGACCTCCATTTGGGTTTTGCCCTGAAAAAAGCGCATGCCCATGATTTGCTTTTCCCGGCCGCTTAAATCGTTCATGGCCTCCTTCAGAGCAATTTCGTCCAGCCAATTTTTGTCGTCGTTTTTGTCGCCCACTTGGTCCATGACATACAACGTATCCCCGCCGTCGGAGAAAATCGGTTCGTACAGGGATACCGGTTCCGCGATCGACTCCAGCGCCAATACGATTTCCTCCCGGCGCATTTGCAAAGAATCCGCAATTTCCTGCACATTGGGCTCCTTGCCGTTTTGGGCGGTCAGGCGCTCCTTTTCCTGTACGGCTTTGTAGGCAATGTCCCGCATGGAACGGCTGACCCGCACGGAATTGTTATCGCGTAAATAGCGGCGGATTTCGCCGATAATCATGGGGACGCCGTAGGTCGAAAAGCGTACTTCCTGGGAAATATCAAAGTTGTCGATAGCCTTGATTAAACCGATGCAGCCTACTTGAAATAAATCGTCCATATTTTCGCCTCGGTTGGTAAAACGCTGAATTACACTGAGCACTAAACGCAGATTTCCGCTGATGAGTTCATCTCTGGCAAGTTTGTCTCCGGCTTGGGCCTTTTTGAGCAGGGAAATTTTTTCTTTTTCGCTGAGTACCTTAAGCTTTGAGGTATTTACGCCGCAAATTTCAACCTTGTTGTATTGCAAATTCAATTCCTCCTTAGCAGCAACAATTTCAGTATTGCCACAAAGAGGAAGCTTCATTCACCCAATGCAATTTTTGGGCACTTGTTAAAAACATACTTTTATCGTATAATATAGCAAATACCACCAAAGGGAGGCCGCCGCCATGAATCACCCGATACCCGAAAGTCCATATCGTTTGCATCGGTTTCAAAAACGGGAATTTTTGCCGCTTAAGAATTGCTGTGCCAAGGCCTCGTTTTTATACCCGACCAATTTGTATATTACGGCATACGACCCCTTTCAGAACAGGGAAAATGATTTTACCGTTTACTCTTGCTCCCAGTGCGGAGCGATGTATATACGGGCGCAGGGCGGGTATCGCTGCATGGAGAATTTGTTGAAATTTGATGTGAAACTGAGGAAATGACGATGTTAAAACGAATGTCTTTTACAGCGGTATTTATCGCTATACTTGTATTTTGCGGCGGCGTTTTCACCGGCTGCACCCCAAATTTAGAGGAGCAAAAGGCGACCCGTACCGAGCTGGTGATGGACACCGTTGCTACGGTAACGCTGTATGGCGAGCAGGCGCAGCAAGGGGTGGAGGTTGCCTTTGCAAAAGCCAAGGAGCTGGAAAAAATACTTTCCGCGCATGATGCGGAGAGCGAACTTTACCGATTGAATCAAAATGCTGTTCAACAGGCTGTGGCGGTCTCTGAGACACTGTTTACGGTAACGCAGCAAAGCCTGCAATATTGCAGAGAAACCGACGGCGCCTTAGATTGTACGATTGGGAAGCTGAATGATTTATGGGGCTTTGGTACAAGCGATGCAAAATTACCGGACCAAACGGAAATTACGCCGCTTTTGATAGACAAGGGCTATACTCAAGTGGAATTGGATGCGGAAAACCGTACCGTTCGCTTTTTAAATCCCCAAATTCAGTTGGATTTCGGCGCTACAGCCAAGGGCTTTGCTGCGGATGAAATCAAAAAAATATTGACGCAGCAGTATGGTGTTACCTGCGGCGTCATCAATTTGGGCGGGAATATTGTAACCATTGGCGAAAAATATAACGGGCAGCCGTGGGGCATTGGTATTACTGACCCGAACAATACTGCCCATGCGGTATTGACAACTTATTTGGTCAATGCCACTGCGGTGACTTCGGGGAATTATGAGCGATATTTTATAGAAAACGGCATACGCTACCACCATATCTTAGACCCGAAAACCGGTTATTCTGCAAACAGCGGTTTGCAAAGCGTTACTGTTTTTGCTGAAAATTCTATGCAGGCAGACGCGCTTTCCACCGCATGCTTTGTAATGGGGCTTGAAAAAGCTCAAACGTACATAGAAAGTCAACAACAGGTGCAGGCTGTATTTATTACCGATAGCGGTGAAATTCTGAAAACAGCGGGCATCAAAAACAATATATTCGAGGGTGGAGCATGAGCAAAAAAATAAAATACGGCATAGTCGGAGCAGTATTTGCGGTAGTAGCGGTCGGTTTGACGCTGTGGTGGATTTTGGTGTTGCAAAAAACCGTGGATAACGCTGTTGCCAATGTGTATCAGAATGGAGTGTTGCTTCGTTCGATTGATTTAAATGCGGTAACAGAGCCGTATAGATTTACGGTGCCGGGTGAGCACGGAGCATATAATACGGTGTTGGTAGAGCCGGGTTATATCTCGGTGGAAAGCGCTGATTGTCCCGACCAAATTTGTGTTTCTCAGGGGAGAATCAGCAACGGTGTATTGCCCATAGCGTGTTTGCCGCATGGTTTGCTGATTCAAATTGAAAGTGCGGACGATACCTTAGACGGTGTGACATGAACAAGAAAGGCGTGGTGACTGCAATTGAAGCTGAAAAAAATGATTTTATCTTCCATGCTGATTACCAATGCTCTGACGATTTTTATTTTGGAGGCGCAGCTGCCGCCGATTGTACCCATACCGGGCATAAAATTGGGTCTTGCCAATGTGGTAACGCTGTTTGCGGTTTATTTGCTGGGCAGCAAGGAAGCTATCAAAATACATATTTTACGCATTGTGCTGGGCAGTATTTTTACCGGACAAACCGTTTCGTTTTTATATAGCCTTAGCGGCGGCGTTTTAGGCTTGCTGGTTATGTTGGCATGCAGCCGGGTGTTTTCCAGAGATTTTATTTGGCTTGCGGGTGTATTTGCGGCTGTTGCGCATATTTTTGGTCAGCTTGCGGTGGCAATACCTATTTTGGGAACGGTAAGCGTACTGTATTATGCGCCGATTGTATTGCTGAGCAGTATTATAACGGGCTTTTTTACAGGGTTGTGCGTGCAGTTGCTGTTAAAAAAACATGGTAAAACCTTTCAGCATATGCTTAAATAAAAAACCTGTGCAATTTGCACAGGTTTTTGGCGTTATTCTCCGAACTTTTGGTTATATGCTCGAATACAGTTTGTAATAATGGAAACTGCGGCTTCTCTGCCGCTGACCTCCTCAATGGCGGTGACCTTATGCTCTAACTCCTTATACACTGAGAAGAAGTGAGACATTTCGTCAAAAATATGCTTGGGAAGCTGGTCGATGTCTTTATAAGTATTATAGGTTGGGTCATTAAACGGAATCGCGATGATTTTTTCATCTTTTTCGCCGCCGTCCACCATGCGGATAACGCCGATGGGATAGCAGCGCACCAACGCCAGCGGAACAATATTTTCCGAGCAGAGCACCAGTACATCGAGCGGGTCGCCGTCCTCGGCATAGGTGCGCGGAATGAAGCCGTAGTTTGCAGGGTAATGGGTGGAGGTGTAAAGTACGCGGTCCAATTTTAAAAAGCCGGTATCCTTGTCCAGCTCATATTTTGCCTTGCCTCCCTTTGTAATTTCAATCACGGCGTCAAAATCAGTTTCGTTTACTCTTTCCGGAGAAAGGTCGTGCCAAATGTTCATGTCTTATCTTCCTTCCCAAACAATGTGATGCTTGTTCTTTTTATTTACCGGACAATTCTAACATACTTTGCAGTAAACTGCAACTCATTTTTCTGTTCGGCAAGCATATGATTACAGCGGGGAGGTATGCAGGATGAAATGCAGCATTACAGAGATGAGAAATAAAGAGGTCATTAATTTGCAGGATGGCACGCGTATGGGGTTTGTCAGCGATGTGGAACTGGATACCGACAGTGCAAGGTTGATATCCGTTATCATATACGGCCGCGCGCGGCTGTTCGGACTGCTGGGCAGAACCCAGGATATTATGATTCCGTGGGAAAATATAGATGTAATCGGGGATGAAACGATATTGGTAAACCATATTACTTACGCGCAGCCGCAGAGGAGACGGCAAGGTCTATGGAACCAATTTTTCAACGGGTAGGTTTGCGCAAAATTAAAGCTTGCAATTTGTATTTGCGCGTGCTATAATAATACGGTTCAAGAAAACACACGCTGTGGTAGGTCGAATTTTGGTGCTTTTATTTAAGTGGAATTCGTATAACGCCGCGGCGGAGGATACAACCAAGGAGGATTTTGAAATGGCAGTCGTATCTATGAAACAACTCTTGGAGGCCGGTGTTCACTTTGGCCACCAAACCAGAAGATGGAACCCTAAAATGGCACGGTATATCTTCACAGAACGTAACGGGATTTATATTATTGACCTGCAGAAGACCGTGAAGGAATTGGAAACCGCTTACAATTTTGTACGCGAAATTTCCATGGAGGGTAAGCCGGTACTGTTTGTAGGCACTAAAAAACAGGCTCAGGATTCCGTGAAGGAAGAGGCTGAGCGTGCCGGCGCATACTATGTAAACGCGAGATGGCTGGGCGGTATGATGACCAACTTCAGTACCATTCGCCGCAGAGTGAGCCGTTTGCAGCAGCTCAGAGCTATGGAAGAGGACGGTACCTTTGATTTGCTTCCCAAAAAAGAAGTCATTAAGTTGCGTTTGGAAATTGAAAAATTAGAGAAATTTTTAGGCGGCATTAAAGATATGAAACAATTGCCGGGCGCATTGTTTATTGTGGACCCGCGCAAAGAGAGAATTGCCGTTGCCGAGGCCAAAAAACTGGGCATTCCGATTGTGGCGATTGTAGACACTAACTGCGACCCCGATGAAATTGACTATGTTATTCCGGGTAACGACGATGCGATTCGCGCGGTCAAGTTGATTTCGTCCGCCATGGCAAATGCAATTATTGAAGGCAGAGAGGGACAAATGGGCGCTGCTGCCGTAGAGTCGGAAGTGCGGGAAGAAACAGAAGAAGCTGCGCAATAAAATTTTGCATGGTAAAATATCCGTCTGCTTTGGCGGGTATTTTTTCAATTAAAATTACACCAAAAACGGAGGAATAAAATATGGCTTTTACAGCAAAGGATGTTGCACAATTACGGGAAAGAACCGGTTGCGGTATGATGGATTGCAAAAAAGCATTGACCGAGGCCAACGGAGATATGGACGCGGCCATTGATTTTTTAAGAGAAAAGGGTTTGGCTGCCGCGGCTAAAAAAGCCGGCAGAATCGCGGCTGAGGGCGTAGCCTATGCGGAAACCAATGCAGCCGGTAATGTAGGCGTAGTCATTGAAGTAAACGCAGAAACCGACTTTGTTGCCAAAAACGACGAGTTTAACCAATTTGTAAAAACTTGCGCGCAAACCGTTATGGAGCAAAACCCGGTTGATGTTGATGCCTTGCTTGCTTGTAAGGCGGTCGGCGGCAGCAATACTATTGCAGAGATTTTGCAGGAGAAAATTTTGACGATTGGTGAAAATATTAAAATTCGTCGTTTTGCCCGCAGTGAAGGCGCTGTGATTACTTATATTCACGGCGGCGGCAGAATGGGCGTTATGGTAACTTTTGATACCACTCCTGAAATTGCGGCGAAACCAGCCTTTACCGAATATGCCAAAAATATTGCTATGCAGGTTGCGGCTATTGTGCCGAATTATGTTTCTGAGGCGGAAGTACCTGCCGATGTTGTGGAGCATGAGAAAAAGATTTTGACCGAGCAGGTGGTGGAGTCCGGTAAGCCTGCCAATGTTGCCGAGAAAATTGTGGAAGGCAGAATGAAAAAATTCTTTAAGGAAATTTGCTTGCTGGATCAACCGTATGTGAAAGACAGTGACATTACCGTGCAGCAGTATACAAATGATACTGCCAAAGAGTTGGGCGGCGACATTCAAATTAAGAGCTTTGTGCGCTTTGAAAAAGGCGAGGGTATTGAAAAACGTGAGGATAACTTTGCCGATGAAGTTGCCAATATGGTAAAATAAAAATACAAAACAGAAAAAAGACACACGAAATGGAATCGTGTGTCTTTTTTATTTGACAAGTATGTTAAGCCTGTTTATTTTTGTATTTTTCTACAATTAGATTTGCGCAGCTATAAATGTCGCCGCCGCCCAAAGTAAGAATCAAGTCGCCGGGTTTGGCGCGCGCAATCACATAATCGCTGATTTCCTCAAAGGTGTTAAAGCATACGCTGCCCGGTACTTTTGCGGCCAAATCCTCGGCATGAATGTTGTAAGTGTTGGTTTCTCTCACCGGTAAAATCGGCGTTAAAATAACTCGGTTCGGAATAGCCAATGCCGCAGCAAATTCATTGAGCAATAGAAAAGTACGGGAGTAGGTGTGTGGCTGAAAAATCGCCCATACCGTTTCAAAACCCATGTGCATGGCAGCGGTAAGCGTTGCTTGCAGCTCGGTGGGGTGGTGGGCAAAGTCATCTGCAACGGTAATGCCGTCAAAGGTGCCAAGACGCTCAAAGCGGCGGTGTACTCCGGTGAAATTGTGCAGTGCTTTTGCAATTTCTGTGCTATTGATGCCAAAATAGTCTGCGGTGGCAGCAGCGGCTAAGGCGTTCATAATATTATGCCGGCCAGGGACGGAAAGTGAAATTTGCACAAGGGGCTTGCCTTGTTTTGTAAGTGTAAACTCCTCAAATGCGGTGAAGTCCTCATTACAATTTGCTGCACAATAGTCATTTTCCGGGCGCAGGCCAAAGGTGCGCACTTCTATATTTTTCAAGTCTTTTACGGCTTTTCTCACATTCTCATCGTCTCCGTTTATGATAAGCGCCTGTGTGGTTTGACCGGCAAATTTCCGGAAAGAGGTAATGATGTTCTCCAAAGAGCCGAAGTATTCCAAATGGTCGGCATCTATATTTAAAATTACCGAAACCGACGGCTGCAATTGTAAAAAGGTGTCTACATATTCACAGGCCTCGCATAGAATGTACTCGGATTTGCCGGCGCGGCCGTTGCTGCCAATGAACGGTAATTTGCCCCCGATAATCGCGGAGGGGTCCTTGCCGGCCTCAACGAACAGTTGGGTGAGCATACCGGTGGTGGTGGTTTTGCCGTGCGTGCCTGCAACGGCAATCGAATTTTGATACCGCTTTGCAACCAGACCCAGCATTTGCGCACGTTCTAAGGTGGGAATGCCGCTTTGTAATGCTGCGGCAAGCTCCGGGTTTTCTTTTTTGACCGCAGCGGAATAGACAATCAAGTCGGCGCCGTTTATATTCTCGGCTTTTTGACCGATGACAACGGGAATTTGATAGGAGCGTATTTTTTGTACGGTTTCAGATTCTGTACTGTCCGAGCCGGTAATGCGGTAGCCTCTGTGGTGCAGAATTTCTGCAATGGGGCACATGCCCGAACCGCCGATTCCGATGAAATGAATATGCTTTGCGGTATTTAAGATGTTTTGGTTTTCCATATGCGTTAGGCTCCTTTTATATGGCTTTTATATCCAGTATACGCTTATTGATTTCTTTTTTTCCATTATACCATATTTTTTCTTTTTGACAAATGTGTAACGCACAATCTTCTTTATTTTTCCATAGTATGGGTTATGAGAAGTATAACGGGGGTTTTGTTATGGAAAAGAAAAATCGCTTCGGCGTTTTAGGCGGTGATAAAAGGCAGATTTATTTAGCGCAATCGCTGGCTTTGGACGGTTATCCGGTGTATGTTTGCGGCTTTGATAAGGACATTGCCATACAGCATGTGACCGGTGTTTCGTTGCAGAAGCTGAGCGATTTGTGCAATGTGGTAATTTTACCGCTGCCGGTGACGCAGGACGGACTGCATTTGCATACGCCGTTTTGTAAGGAGAAAATTGTGCTGGACGATACGTTTGCTGTCAGCATGGCGCAAAAGCGTGTATTTGGCGGTGGTATTAAAAAATTACTGCCGACCTCGGTATTTTGGAATGAAATTACCGTAGAGGATTATTCTTTGCGAGAGGAATTTGCCGTGCGTAATGCCGTACCTACTGCGGAAGGTGCGGTTATGATTGCCATGGAATTGAGCGAGGGTACCATATACGGCTCGGAATGTTTGGTGGCAGGCTACGGGCGTATTGGCAAAATATTAAGCCGTATGCTGAAGAATTTAGGCGCAAATGTAACCGTAAGCGCTCGCAAAACCGCTGACCTTGCCTGGATACAGTCGAATGGCTGTAAGGCAGTGCATACGGCAAAACTCGCAGAATTACCCGGTACGTTTGACTTTGTATTCAATACCGTGCCGACTAAAATTTTTACGAAAAAGGTATTGGCAAGACACCCCAAAGAAACCTTGTTTTTAGAGTTGGCTTCTGTACCGGGCGGCTTTGACAAGGAGGCTGTGGCAAAATTGGGGCTGCATTTGGTACCGGCGTTGTCATTGCCGGGTAAGGTGGCACCGTTTTCGGCAGCTGCGATTATAAAGGATACCATTTACAATATGTTGGAGGAGTGAGGCGTTTTGAGTTCCCTGACCTTTGGTTATGCCATGTGCGGTTCTTTTTGTACATTCGACCAGTCTTTGGAGCAAATGAAAAAAATTGTCGCTGACGGCTATGGAGTGGTGCCGATCATGTCACAAATGGCATATACTACCGACACTCGTTTTGGTAAGGCAAGCGATTTTATTGCGGAAATTGAGACGGTGTGCGGCAGAAAAATTATACACACAATTGACGGAGCTGAGCCGATTGGACCGAAAAAAATGACCGATGTGATGATTGTTTGTCCGTGTACGGGCAATACGCTGGCAAAGCTTGCAAATTCTATTACCGATACCCCGGTTACTATGGCGGTTAAATCGCATTTGCGCGGCGGCAGACCGGTGGTGCTGGCGCTTGCTACCAATGATGCTTTGGCTGGTTCTGCAAAGAATATCGGAAAGCTGATGAATTATAAAAATATTTATTTTGCGCCTATGAAGCAGGATGATCCGCAAAAAAAACCGGCTTCTGTGATTGCGGATTTTTCGTATATAATGCCGGCGGCGATGGCGGCGTTGGAGGGCAAGCAATTACAGCCGGTGTTTTTATGAGATGGAAAAAGGCGGCAGTTGTGCCTGCCTTACATAAAAAACAGACAATCTGATTTTTTCTTACGGAAACATTACTTGTACAATCACGGTTCGCTGTGGTATGATAGGGAGCAGAAACGGAAGTGATTGACAGTGATGTACTGCCCTCAATGCCATACGCTGTTTGAACAGGAAACGGTATGCCCAAATTGCGAGAAACCTCTATCTGAGCCAAAGCCGGGGAATTTAGTGCTGCTGACCGCGGCTTTATATGAGCCCTCCTGTGCAATTTTAGAGGCATTTGCCGCAAGAAAAATTTATATAGACCGCCGTCCGACGATAGAGGAGGGCGTATTTGATTTATTTGTACAGTATGAGGATTTACAAAAAGCCAGAGATACCCTAACCACGGTGCTGGCAGATTTGGAAAAACATACCCAAGCTATTCCGCGGCCAGCTCAGGAGGAGCCAAAAGAGATGAGTCGCGGCAAAAAGTGGCTGATACGCTTTGTTTCTGCTGTGGCATTCGGATTGTTGGTTTGGGGAGCAATTACCTTGACCGATTTTGTAGTGGCGTTGGTACAGGGGTGGATTTCATAACAGAGTTGAGTCTGAAATGCGCGTTGCGTCTTAGGCTCAATTTTTTATTTTTACACCTAAATACGGGTATGCTAATATGTATAAGGTAAAAATTGCAAAGCAATTTTTCTTATGTTATAATGTATGGGAAAATGCATGATTATAAAATTGGAGTGTGGGTATATGACGGAAATTAACCGGAAGGTTGTATGCAACGGAGTGGACTTTCAGAGCGTACCGAATGCGCGTTTTAAAACAATGCGAATTTCGGTTCATTTTATACTGCCTATTGAAAAACAACGGGTGGCAGCCAATGCCGTATTACCGGGCTTGCTGTGCCGCGCCAGCCGACAATACCCAGATTATGCCAAATTGAGCCGCAGATTAGCCGAATTATATGGAGCTTCGCTCAATGCCGAGGTGCAGAAATTGGGTGATAACCAGCTTTTGAGTATTTCTGCTGTTGGAATAGCAGACGCTTTTACTCTGCATGGAGAATCGGTTTCCAAGGAGTTGGCAGAACTGCTGTGCAGCATTGTATTTGACCCGCCGTTTGAAAACGGAACTTTTCGCAGAGAGGATTTTGACCAGGAGGTTCGCCAAACGCTGGAGCTGATGGACTCGGAATTTAACGACAAGCGTATTTATGCAAAACAGCGCTGTCAGGAAATTATGTGCGAGCGTGAGGTTTATGGAATTCCGCGCTATGGTACGAAAGAAGCTGTGCGCGCGTTAACCCCCGGTGATGTGAAAAAAGCATGGGAGCATATGCTTGCGCAGGCACGTGTGCATATTATGGCGCTTGGCAACTGCAATCCGCAATTGGTATTTGACGGATTTTTTAAGGCATTTGCAAAGGTAGACCGTAGTTGCGTAGTAACCTGTGATACGGAAATTGTACCGAGCGCAGTGCAAATTCGGGATTTCAGCGAGCAAATGGAGGTGGCGCAGTCTAAGCTGGTTCTGGGCTTTAGAACCAAAATTGCTGCACCGCAGGAGCAAACGACTGCCGTAAAACTGATGACGGCGATATTCGGAGGCACGCCGCATTCCAAATTGTTTTTGAATGTGCGGGAAAAGCTGAGTTTATGCTATTACTGCGCCGCAAGATATAACAGCAATAAGGGAATTTTGACTGTGGAAAGCGGCGTAGAAACCCCGAATATTGAACAGGCAAAGCAGGAAATTCTAAATCAGCTAGAGCAAATGAAACAGGGAAATTTTACCGATGAGGAATTAGAATTTGCCAAATTGAGCGTATGCAATCAATACCGTACCGTGGGTGATTATTTGGACAATACCGAAAGTTGGTATCTTGCGCAAATTTTTTTGCCGCAAGTCAGAACTCCGGAGCAGGCTGCGGAGTTGATTAACAAAGTGACTCGGCAGGAAATTATTGACGCAGCGCAGCAGGTGACGCTGGATACCGTTTACCGTTTGGTAGGAAATCAGGAGGTATAAAGCATGAATGTACAGGAAATTACCGGGAAACATATAGGAGATTCCTATGAAAAAATTACACATGCCTCTGGTTTGCGGGTTTACCTTTACCCAAAAGAGGGTAGTCATTCCACTTATGCCATATTCGGTACAAGATACGGCTCAATTGACAATTGTTTTAAGCGCAGCGACGAGGATGCTGTGCATACCGTGCCTGAAGGAATTGCGCATTTTTTAGAGCATAAGCTGTTTGAAAGCGAGCAGGGTGATGCTTTTGCGCGTTATGCAGAAACAGGTGCTTCTGCCAATGCGTATACCTCTTTTGATATGACATGTTATTTGTTCTCTTGTACTAAAAATGTGGAGGCTTCTTTAGAGATTTTGCTGGATTTTGTACAGTCGCCGTATTTTACCGAGCAAACCGTGCAAAAGGAACAAGGCATTATTGGTCAGGAAATTTCAATGTATGATGATGACCCGCAATGGCGAGTATTCTTCAATTTACTGGGGACGCTGTACCATACGCACCCGGTGAAAATTGACATTGCCGGCACTGCCCAGAGTATTTCGCATATTACCCCGGATTTGCTATATCAATGTCACCGAACTTTCTACAATTTGCACAATATGACATTGTGCATTGTAGGTGATTTTGACAAAAATACGGTACTGGAGTTGGTGAACCAATACTGTAAACCGGCGGAGTCCTTTGCTGTTGACCGTGTATTTGAAGCAGAGCCACGCGGAATTGTGCAGAAAAAAGTAACGCAGAAGCTGTCGGTGGCAACGCCGCTGTTTCAGTTTGGTTTTAAAGAGCAGGCCGCACAGACTCGCAAAACTGCAAGAGAAGTTGCTGCAATGGAGGTATTACTGGAGCTGCTTGCATCCGACGCTTCGGTGTTGTTCCAGGAATTGCAGCGCGAAAATTTGATTAATGAGTCCTCGTTCCAGTATGAATTTTTCGAGGGGCCGGGCTATGCTGCTGTTATTTTTGCAGGGGAGTCGAAAGAACCGGACAGAGTTGCAGAACTGATTTGTAAGGAAATAAAGCGTATGCGCCAAGAGGGCATTTTAAAAGAGGATTTTGAAATTGCCCAAAAAGCGGTTTACGGACGGAATATAGCTGATTTAAACAGTGCAGAAAGCATTGCCAACAGTATGATTGCCATGACCTTTGCAGGTCGTGAATTATTTGCGTATATTGACGCGTTGGCAGAAGTGACTTTAGAGGAAGTCACAAACTGCTTGCAGACCTATATGCAGGAGGAATATGCGGCGCTTTCTGTGGTGGAGCCGATTACGGTGGAGGAAGCAACTGTATGAAGCGTGTAACATTTCCCGGTTTGGGCTGGAGCTTTGATATTGATTCCACAGCGTTTTCCATTGGCTGGTTGGAAATAAAATGGTATGGATTGTTGATTGCATTTGGATTTATATTGGCGGTAGTATACGCTATGCTCATGTGCAAAAAAATGGTTATTGATCGCAGTAAGCTACTTGATACGATTATCGTAGGTTTGGTGGCCGGTATTATTGGCGCAAGGCTGTATTATGTGCTGTTTTACCCCGGAGATAAATTTTGGAAAGACCCGATCAGCATTTTGTATATTCACCAGGGTGGACTCGGCATTTACGGAGGAATCATCGGCGCTATGGTGATAGGCGGTTTATTTGCAAAATTCCGCAAGCTAAATGTTTGGAGCGTACTGGATGTTGGCGTATTGGGTTTTTTAATTGGACAAACCATTGGTCGCTGGGGTAATTTTGTAAACCAAGAGGCCTTTGGCGGGCCAACCTCCTTACCGTGGGGGATGCAGAGCGAAAATACGCTGCTGGTTTCGCCGAATTCTCCGGTGCATCCCTGTTTCTTTTATGAATCTTTGTGGTGTTTGATTGGTTTTATTTTGCTGCATTTTTTTACAACCAAGCTGCGCCAATATAACGGACAAACTTTTTTATTGTATTTGGTTTGGTACGGTACGGGACGCTTTTTTATTGAAGCGCTGAGAACCGATAGTTTATATGTGCCGTATTTACCGATTAAAATTTCGCAGTTGGTGGCGGTTGTGACAGTTTTGGTTGGCATTATATTATTGATTGTTTTTCGCAATCGCAGAACATTGGCCGGCTGTGGCGCCAAAACCGTAATGGCGCAAAATGAGAGATGTTGGGCAGAGGCGATTGAAGGTTCTTTAACCGCAGAGACAGAACAAACGAGGGGTAGGCATTTTAAGAAAGAAAACCCGGCGGCATATGAGCGGCGCAGCGTGGTAAAGTTGCGAAAACGCCTATTAGAGCAAGCAGCAAGACAGAACGGTATACAAGCAGAGCAAAATTTGGGAATGGACGACAAAGGAGAGCGGGAAGATGGCGGTAATCATTAACGGAAAAGAGGTTTCGGCTCAGGTAAAAGCACAAGTAGCAACCGATGTAGCGGCATTAAAAAAGAAAGGCGTAATCCCCGGATTGGCTGTGGTAATTGTAGGAGATGACCCAGCTTCTAAAACCTATGTAAAGAATAAAAAATTGGCCTGCGAGGCAGTAGGAATTTATTCCGAAGAATATGCATTGCCAGCGGATATCTCACAGCAACGATTGCTGGAGTTGGTGCATACCTTAAACCAAAAGCCTGATATTGACGGAATTTTGGTGCAGTCTCCGTTACCCAAGGGGTTAAATGAACAGCTTGTGATTGCGCATATTAACCCGGATAAGGATGTAGATGCTTTTCACCCGGTAAATGTGGGGCGCATTATGATTGGAGATTACAGCTTTTTACCGTGTACTCCCGCCGGTGTTATGGAATTGCTGCATGCTGCCGGGGTGCAGGTAAGTGGCAAAAAATGTGTGGTGATCGGCAGAAGCAATATTGTGGGCAAGCCAATGGCTATGTTGCTTTTACACGAGCATGGTACGGTTACAATTTGCCATAGCCGCACGCCCGATTTGGCTCAGGTATGTAGTCAGGCAGATATTTTGGTAGCGGCGGTTGGCAAGGCGAATTTTGTAACGGCGGACATGGTAAAGGGCGGAGCTGTGGTGATTGATGTGGGAATTAACCGTGACGCAAACGGAAAGCTATGCGGAGATGTAGACTTTGAGGCGGTGGAGAAAAAAGCCGGTTTTATTACACCGGTACCCGGCGGTGTTGGTCCCATGACCATTGCGATGCTGTTGAAAAATACAGTGACTGCCGCAAAGAAAAGAGCCGGAGCGCTCAAATAATGGCGTGATTTTAATATAACGGGGTATAAAACATGGATTGCCTTTTGAATAGAATTGAACAACCGCAGGATTTGCGGAAAATTTCGCTTGCTCAATTGCCGCGGCTTTGTACGGAGATTCGGGAAAAAATTATAGAGGCCGTTGCGGATAACGGCGGACATTTGGCGTCGAATTTGGGAGCTGTGGAGTTAACGGTTGCGTTGCACCGTGTATTTGATGTACCTAATGATGCTATTGTATGGGATGTGGGGCACCAATCTTATACCCATAAGATTTTGACCGGGCGCAAAGACGAAATGCATACACTGAGAACCAAGGGTGGAATTTCCGGCTACCCCAACCGCAACGAGAGCGCCTATGACGCTTTTAATGCAGGTCATGCCAGTACTTCAATTTCGGCAGCGCTGGGTATTGCCCATGCAAAACGTCTGCACAAAAGAGACGACCATGTAATAGCGGTCATAGGCGATGGCGCATTGACCGGTGGTATGGCGTATGAAGGGCTGAACAATGCAGGTAGGTTTACCCGCAATTGCTATAAGAATTTCATCGTGATATTGAACGACAATAAAATGTCCATCTCCCGCAATGTGGGGTCTATGTCCCGTTATTTGACCAATATGCGCACCGCGCCGTATTATCTGCACGCCAAAGGCAATGTGGAAAAAATGCTCGACCATTTACCGATTATCGGCGCGCCTATGCACCGTATAGTAAAGAAATCGAAAAAAGTTATGAAGCAAATGTTGTATAATACTACCATTTTTGAGGATATGGGGTTTGCGTATTACGGGCCGTTTGACGGACACGATATTGAAAATTTGGTGCATGTTCTGGAAAGTGCAAAACGGGTTCACCAACCTTTGCTGCTGCATGTGATTACCAGCAAAGGCAAGGGGTATTCCTTTGCAGAGGAAAAACCCGATGCATTTCATGGTGTTTCCAAATTCAATGTGGCAACAGGTGAGGGCTCTGCGGTTTCGGGCGAGTCATTTTCCAATACTTTTGGTGCGCATATTTGCAAGCTGGCTCAACAAAATGACCAACTCTGTGCCATAACGGCGGCTATGCAGACCGGTACTGCCCTGACCGAATTTGCAAGGAGATTTCCGCGACGCTTTTTTGATGTAGGCATTGCAGAGGAGCATGCCGTTTGTTTTGCGGGAGGTTTGGCAGCCGGAGGTTCTTTACCGGTATTTGCGGTGTATTCCACCTTTTTGCAGCGCGGTTATGACCAGTTGATTCATGATGTTGCCATTCAACGGGTGAAAGTGATATTTGCCATAGACCGAGCGGGGATTGTGGGTGAGGACGGAGAAACCCATCAGGGCGTATTTGATGTGGCATTTTTAAATACGGTGCCGGATTTAACGGTATACTCTCCGGCGTTTTATGAGGAATTGCGTATGGGTTTGGATACCGCTGTTTTGGATTGCAAGGGTGCAGTAGCGGTGCGCTATCCCAGAGGAAAAGAGTTGTATAAGCCGCAGGATTTTACCGTAACAGGCAATGCTTTCGACTGCTATGGCGATATGCAGGCAGAATGTGTTATCGTTACATACGGGCGCATTTTTTCCAATGCCTGCTTTGCACTGGAGGAATTAAAACAGCGGGGTATTGCTGTAGGTATTGTAAAATTAAACCGCATTAAGCCCGTGGATATGGCTGCTGTAAAATTGGCGGCTTGCGCAAAGCATTTATTCTTTTTAGAGGAAGGTATTTTACAAGGCGGTCTTGCAGAACATTTTTATTTTCTGTTGCATAGTGTGAGTTTTGCGGGAAAATACCATGTTACGGCAATTGACGGTCAATTTGTAAAGCAGGCGACCATGGAACAGGCGCATAAAATGCTGAAGCTTGACAAGGACAGCATAGTAGAAACCATAGTAACGGAGTGCGGATTGTGAGTGAGAAAAAACGCTTAGATTGTTTGTTATTTAACCTGGGGCTGGCAGAAAGCCGTGAAAGAGCCAAAACTCTGATTATGCTGGGGCAGGTGTATGTGGACAACCAAAAATGCGACAAGCCGGGAACGCCGGTGGCGCAAAACGCTGCAATTGAAGTGCGAGGCAGAGGTTTGCCGTATGTCAGCCGGGGCGGCCTGAAATTGGAAAAAGCCATAGCTGCCTTTGGAATTACCTTGCAGAATAAAATTTGTATGGATATAGGGGCTTCTACCGGCGGTTTTACAGACTGTATGCTACAAAACGGTGCCCAAAAAGTCTATGCCATAGATGTAGGTTACGGTCAGCTCGCATGGAAATTACGTACCCACCCTAATGTGGTCAATTTAGAGCGTACCAATGTGCGGTATTTAACACTGGAGCAAGTACCCGATGCCATAGATTTTGCCAGCGTAGATGTCTCGTTTATTTCCCTGACGCTGGTACTGCCCGTGGCATACCGATTTCTTGCAGAAAGCGGAGAGATGGTATGTTTGATTAAGCCGCAATTTGAGGCAGGCAGAGAGAAGGTAGGCAAAAAGGGTGTGGTACGTGACCATGCGGTACACAGAGAAGTTATTGAAAAAATTTGTGCATTTGCAGCAAACAATGGTTTTGCCATTTTGCATATCACATTTTCTCCGATAAAAGGGCCGGAGGGAAATATTGAATATTTGCTGCATTTACGCAAAATGGCGCAAAATCGGCTCTTTGAGGCAATAGATATTGCGGCTTTGGTAACGCAATCACATCAGGAATTGAACGGCGGTGAAACCATATGAATATTGCAATTCTTCCCAACTTAAGCAAAAAAGACGCAGAAGCTTATACCCTACAAACCATGAAAATTTTACACGGTCTAGGTGCGAATCTATTGCTGCATGAGGAGCTCAAGGCGCAATTTTCACAGCAACCGGTGGTATTTTACCCCGATTTTGCGCAATTGATTGCAAATTGTGACGTTGCGATTGCCATTGGCGGTGACGGTACGATGATTCATGCGGCAAAACATGTTTGCAAGGCGAACAAGGCAGTGTTGGGTATCAATGTTGGGCGGTTGGGCTATGTTGCCGGGTTAGAAAAAAATGAATTGGATAGCCTGAAACAGTTGGTAACGGGAAGCTATACCGTTGAGGAGCGTATGATGCTGGAGGCGGCGTTTGAAAAAGACGGAAAGCGGCAGGTGCATACAGTGCTCAACGACGCCATTGTGGCCAGAGGTGCAATGTCGCGGGTATTGGACCTAACGGTTTCGTACAAAAATGAAACGGTATGCCGCTATCGAGGAGACGGCTTGATTGTAAGCACGCCTACGGGTTCTACGGCGTATTCCTTTTCGGCGGGCGGACCGATTATGGACCCGGCTATGCAGGGTATTTTGCTCACGCCTATTTGCCCGCATTCTGCCTTTTCCCGTACAGTGGTGTTCGGACCGGATACCGTACTTTCCGTTTCAGCAACCTCACAGTACCACAGCGATATGATTTTAACCTTGGACGGCGACTGCGCTGCGCATTTGGGAGAAAATCAGACAGTGGAAATTCGACGCTCTGCCTTAATGGCAAAATTGATTCGGTTAAAGCACCGCAATTTTTACGAAATTGCACGGGAAAAGCTGGGAGAAAGGGGCGACTGCAATGAAAACAAATCGTCACGCTAAGCTGCTGGAGCTAATTGCCGAATATGAAATTGAAACGCAGGAGGAGCTAACAAACCGTTTGCAGTCTGCGGGTTTTGCAGTTACACAGGCAACGGTCTCCAGAGATATGAAAGAATTGGGTCTGATTAAAGTACGCGCAAGTAGCGGTGGGTATCAGTATGCTGTTGCCGCCGAGCCGCCAAAGCCGATTATTACGCAATTTGATTCGTTATTCGCAAGTGCCATTGAGAGCATAGAGCCTGCCATGCATATGATTGCGGTAAAGTGTTTGCCGGGTATGGCGCAGGCGGTATGCGTGGCAATTGAGGGCTTATATTTGGACGGCGTAGTGGGAACCTTGGCGGGAGACGATACGATTTTTATTTTATGCAAGGACAATGCCGCAGCCAACGCGACAACGGTTGCGCTGAAAAATATGACGCGTGGGTAGGTGAAATACAGTGCTTTCACAATTGTATATTGAAAATATTGCTGTAATTGAAAAGGCTACCATCGAATTTCACAGGGGGCTGAATCTGTTAACGGGCGAAACCGGTGCGGGTAAATCTATCATTATAGATTCCATGCACGGTATTTTAGGAGAGCGTACTTCAAAAGACATGGTGCGCAACGGAGCGCAGTCAGCGTTTGTGAGCGGTCTTTTTACCGGGTTGACGGATACTACTCTGCAAAAATTGCAGGAGCTGGGTTTTGCTCCCGAAGAGGACGGCTCGGTTTTGATACAGAGAACGATTTCAACCGAGGGAAAAAGCATTTGTAAAATTAACAGCCGACCCGCTACGGTTTCTGCGCTCAAGGAACTCGGTAAAACATTGATGAATATTCATGGGCAGCACGAAAGTTACCATTTGCTTTCGCCGGAGTTGCATATGCAGTACATTGACCGTTGTGGGAATTTGCAGGCGCTGCTGGAGGAATACCGTACCGTATACCGGCAGCTAAAACAGATACAGGCGCAAATTGGCGCGCAGGCAACCGACGAAGCTGAAAAATTGCGCAGAGTAGACTTGCTAACTTACCAAATTGAGGAATTGGAGCAAGCGAATTTGCAGGAGCAGGAAAAGGAAACGCTAACCGAGCGTAAAAATACCATGCTACATGCAGAGAAAATTTCCGGCGCCATTGCGCAGGCAAGAGTGGCTTTGGACGGCGATGAACAAATAAACGGTGTAACCTGCACACTTGCCGATTTAACGGCAGCATTGCAGGAATGCGAGGAATATTTACCGGAATTGCAGCCGTTGGTACAAAAATTATACGAAATCCACTATGGCCTAGAGGATATAAGCGCCTCTTTGCGGGAGCAGGAAGCGCAAACGGAATTCGATGCCAATGAATTACAGGAGATAGAGGTACGGCTGGATTTTTTATATCGACTATCGCTCAAATACGGACAAAATACCGAGGAAATGCTGGCATTTTTAGAAAAATGTCGGCAGGAATTGCGGCAAATTACTCATTCCGAGGAGGCGTTACTCGAACTCAATGAAACATATGAACAACTCAAGGAACGCGCGATTATTTTGGCAAAGGATTTATCTGAAAAGCGCAGGCAAACGGCGCAGCAATTTACACAACGTGTAAAACAGGAGTTGGAATTTTTAAATATGCCGGGTATCGCCTTTGAGGTGGAGCAGGAACGCGTACCGCTTCATGGAGACGGCTGTGATAAAATACAGTTTTTAATTTCTGTGAACCCCGGCGAGCCTGCAAAGCCGCTTGCAAAAATTGCTTCAGGCGGAGAGCTTTCGCGTATTATGCTGGCCATGCAAACGGTACTTACCGCGCACGATGATTTGGATACCATGATTTTTGACGAGGTAGATACAGGCATCAGCGGAAGCGCAGCGCAAAAGGTTGGGCAAAAATTGCATCAGGTGGCGCAGCATGCTCAGGTCATTTGCATTACCCACTTGCCGCAGATTGCCTGTCTTGCGGACCACCATTTTCTGATTCAAAAGCGAGTGGAAAACGGAAAAACTTACACGCAGGTATTGCCGCTTACGGAGCAGGAACGTTGCAGGGAAATTGCCCGCATGATTGGCGGACAGGATATTACGCCACTTTTGCTGGAAAATGCGAAAGAGATGATAGACGCTGCAAAACGTTTCAAATAAGCTTGAAAGGTATTTTTAGGAGGGTATTATGGGAGTTTTTGATATTTTACAGGAAAGAGGCTTGATTGCGCAAACGACAAATGAGGCAAAAATTAAAGAATTGCTGAATCAGGAGCGCATTACATTTTATATTGGATTTGACCCCACGGCAGACAGTTTACATGTGGGGCATTTTGTGCAGATTATGGTAATGGCTCATTTGCAAAAGGCAGGGCATAAGCCGATTGCATTGTTTGGCGGCGGCACCGGTATGGTGGGAGACCCCTCCGGAAAAACAGAGATGCGTAAAATGCTGACCAAGGAGGAAATTGCGCATAATATTGCTTGTTTTCAAAAACAAATGTCGCGTTTGATTGATTTTTCCGAAGGAAAAGCGATCATGGAAAATAATGCCCATTGGCTGCTGAATTTGAATTATGTACAATTTTTACGCGAGGTAGGCATACATTTTTCCGTGAATCGTATGCTTTCTTTCGAGTGCTATAAACAGCGTTTGGAAAGAGGATTATCTTTCTTTGAGCTGAACTATATGCTTATGCAGAGCTACGACTTTTTGGAGCTAAACCGCAGATATAATTGTGTGATACAATTGGGGGGAGACGACCAGTGGAGCAATATCATAGGCGGGGTGGAACTGGTGCGGCGCTCTGACCAAAAAGAGGTATACGGCATGACATTTACTTTGCTGACCACAAGCGAGGGCAAGAAAATGGGTAAAACCGAAAAGGGAGCAGTTTGGCTCAACCCGGAGAAAACCAGTCCGTTTGATTTTTACCAGTATTGGCGAAATGTAGACGATGCCGATGTAATAAAATGCCTGAAAATTTTGACCTTTTTGCCTATGGAGCAAATCAATGAATATGCCAAAAAGGAGGGTAGTCAGCTCAATGCTGTAAAGGAGGTACTCGCCTTTGAAGTGACCCAATTGATTCACGGTACACAGGAAGCTACCAAAGCACAGGAGGGTGCAAGAGCGTTGTTCGGTACGGGTGACAACACCGAAAATATGCCCTCCACGGCGCTTGCTGAGGGGGATTTTACCAACGGACAAATCGGTATTTTAGAGTTGCTTTTAAAGGCAAAGTTGGTGCCCTCCAAGAGTGAGGCACGGCGGTTAATTGAACAGGGCGGCGTTTCGGTAAACGAAGCTAAGGTAATCGATTCTGCTACGCAGTTTACTGTGCAGGACTTTACCGATGGTTATATGATAATAAAAAAAGGTAAGAAAGTATTTCACAAGGTAACGCTTGCATAAAAAGTAAAGAAAAAACTCCTTTTCCGAAATGGGAACAAGGAGTTTTTGTGCTTATATTTTAGTGAGCGATTAAATAATACCCTGTGCCAACATGGCGTCTGCAACCTTTAGGAAGCCTGCAATATTAGCGCCGGCAACATAATTGTCCGGACTATCGCAGTAGTTTTTGGCAGCGTCTGCGCATTGTTTGAAGATATTAACCATAATGCTCTTGAGTTTTTCGTCCACTTCTTGAGCGGACCAGGAAAGACGCATGCTATTTTGAGACATCTCCAAAGCGGAAACCGCAACGCCGCCGGCATTTACCGCTTTGCTCGGTGCAATAATCAGCTTATTTTTCTGTAAGTATTCCATTGCTTCATTGGTGGTGGGCATATTGGAAACTTCAATATAATATTTGGTGCCGTTTTGTACAATTTGCATAGCTTCTTTGGTGTCAATTTCATTTTGTGTAGCGCAAGGCATCACAATATCTGCTTTTACGCCCCACGGTTTTTCTCCCGCATAGAACGGTACGCCGAATTTATCGGCATAATCCTGCACCTTATCTCTGCCGGAGGCTCTCATTTCCAGCATATAGTCCACTTTTTCCCCGACAATGCCGTTTTCGTCATAAATATAGCCGTCCGGACCGGAAATAGTAACGGCTTTACCGCCGAGCTCGGCGATTTTCTTGGCAGCCCCCCAAGCAACATTGCCAAAACCGGAAAGAGCAAACGTTTTGCCCTGAATGGAGTCGCTATTGGCTTTCAAAACTTCGTTGCAGAAATATACAGCGCCAAAGCCGGTGGCCTCCGGACGCAAAATACTGCCGCCATAGGAAAGTCCTTTTCCGGTCAGCACGCCATTTTCAAAATTACCCTTAATTTTTTTATATTGACCGAACAAATATCCAATTTCTCTTGCGCCAACGCCAATGTCACCGGCGGGAACATCCACATTAGGACCGATGTGACGGCAAAGTTCTGTCATAAAGCTTTGGCAAAATGCCATAACCTCACGGTCGGATTTGCCTCTGGGGTCAAAGTCGGAGCCGCCCTTGCCGCCGCCGATGGGCAAACCGGTCAATGCATTTTTAAAAATTTGCTCAAAACCTAAAAATTTGATAATGCTCAAATTGACCGATGGATGAAAACGCAAGCCGCCCTTGTAAGGACCGATGGCGCTGTTAAATTGTACGCGAAAGCCGCGGTTTACCTGTACATTGCCGTTATCGTCGACCCAAGGCACACGGAACATGATTTGTCTTTCCGGCTCTGTGATTCTCTCAATAATACCCTCCTTTTGGTATTGGGGATTCTTCTCAATCACGGCCTCCAGAGAGGTAAGAACTTCGGTAACGGTCTGCTGAAATTCGGATTGACCGGGATTTTTCTGTATCACTTTTTCCAATTGCTCGCTGACATAAGACATGTTTGATTCCTCCTGTTACAAAATGGTTTTTACGGTTGTTATTTTAACATGGTTTGCTGATATTTACAAGATAGAATTGAAAAAATTACCCAAATAACGCAATTTTGGAGGTTGCAAATTTCATTTTGAGAGATAAAAAGCATATTTTACATAATATTTTGCAAGAAAAAAGTTTTACAATTGCAATTTGTGCAAGAGGGTCTATTTTTGTAATATCAAACAAATCTCGTGCTTGTGTGGCGAATTATACCGCTGGAATATTGACAAAGTCCCATTTGATATACTACAATAAATTTAGATATTTTTGGTTTAAAAAACGCATTTTTCATTTGCGCTTTTGGACAAGCCGGCAGGTGTAATGCACAGTGTTTTTTCGATTTTTGTGCACAAGGTTTTGGTAAACATATTAGGAGGGTAAAAAATATGGATTCCGTACTTGATTTTGAGCAGGACGACTGTAAACCTCACGAAGAATGCGGTGTTTTCGGGGTATATTCCTTTGACGGCGCATTGTCTCCGGCGTATGCATGCTATAACGGATTGCTGGCGCTGCAACACCGCGGGCAGGAAAGCTGCGGTATTGCCGTAAGCGATCGCGGCGTGGTGTCATACTCCAAGGATTTAGGTCTGGTAAACGAGGTGTTCAACGACAAAATCATAGCTGATTTGGTGGGGGAGATTGCGATTGCTCATGTGCGCTATTCCACGGCAAAGCAAAAAGCAAGAGAAAATGCACAGCCGTTGGTCATGCGTTATGCAAAGGGCAATTTTGCCATTGCATTTAACGGCAGTCTGACCAACTCTTTTGAATTGAGAGAGGAATTGAGTCACAGAGGCGCTATTTTCCAAACCACGAATGACGCGGAAGTCATTGCATATTTGATTGCGCATGAGCGAGTAAAAGCGCCGTCCATTGAGGAGGCAGTAGTGCGCGCTATGCCACAATTACGCGGCTGTTACAGCATGCTGATTATGAGCCCTCAGAAATTGATTGCTTTGCGCGACCCGCACGGTTTTCGTCCGCTTTCGTTGGGGAAGGTGGACAATACTTATGTGTTTGCCTCGGAAACCTGTGCATTGGATAGTTGTAATGCGGAATTTGTAAAAGATATCAACCCCGGCGAAATGGTGGTGGTAGACCCGGATGGAATTCGTTATATTGACGCAAAAACCGATTTAAACAAAGCCTTATGTATTTTTGAATATATTTATTTTGCAAGAACTGACAGCGTAGTAGACGGCGTAAGCGTATATGAAGCGCGTAAGGAGTCCGGCAGACTGCTTGCAAAGCAGCACCCGGTAGAGGCTGATATTGTAATTGGCGTACCGGAATCCGGCATAGACGCTGCCATTGGGTACAGCGAGGAATCGGGGATTCCGTATGAAAAGGGCATTGTAAAAAACAACTATATTGGCAGAACCTTTATTAAACCTACGCAGTCCGAACGGGAAAAAAGCGTGCGTATTAAATTAAACGCTCTGTCCTCTGCGGTAAAAGGCAAGCGCGTGGTCATGCTGGATGACTCGATTGTGCGCGGTACAACCAGTGCGCGCATTGTCAGCATGCTCAAAGAGGCCGGCGCAAAAGAGGTGCATTTGCGCATCAGTTCTCCGGAATTTTTATGGCCGTGTTATTACGGCACAGACATTCCCAATAAAGATGTATTGATTGCCTGCAAGCATACCGTTGAGGAAATCCGCGATTTGGTAGGTGCGGATTCCTTGGGTTTTTTGAGCCTTGAGAGCTTACCGGAAATTGTAAAGGGCAAATGCGGCGGATATTGTGACGCATGTTTTTCAGGGAATTATCCAACGCATATTTCCGAGAG
Organism: uncultured Eubacteriales bacterium; assembly: GCA_934457095.1. Lineage (GTDB taxonomy): Bacteria > Bacillota > Clostridia > Oscillospirales > Acutalibacteraceae > UMGS1071. Next base: position 18,270 of record CAKSHJ010000010.1, on the reverse strand, counting down.
ACTGAGAAAAGGGGAACCGGATATTTACAATACGCCGATTAAACGCTTAGAGCTGTAAATAGATTTCCTATGGTTCTTTTAGCGAAAGGGATGGATTTGTTTTGAATAATACCTATGTATCTCCGCTTTCATCGCGTTATGCAAGCGGAGAGATGAAATATATATTTTCTCCCGATTGTAAATTCACCACATGGAGAAAGCTGTGGATTGCGCTTGCCGAGGCGGAAATGGAATTGGGACTGCCGATTACCGGTGCGCAAATTGCGCAAATGAAGCAATTTGCAGAGAACATTAACTATGAGGTGGCACAGGAGCAGGAAAAAAAAGTACGGCACGACGTTATGGCGCATGTATTCGCTTTTGGGGAGCAGTGTCCTGAGGCCAAACCGATTATTCATTTGGGAGCGACCTCATGTTATGTGGGAGATAATACAGAGATTATAATTATGACGCAGGCATTGCGTTTGATTGAGCAGAAATTGGTAGCGACGATTGCAGCGCTTTGCAAATTTGCCTTGCAATACAAAGACCTGCCAACGCTTGGGTATACGCATTTTCAGGCGGCGCAAACCACAACTGTAGGCAAACGCGCAACGCTGTGGATTCAGGATTTGCTGATGGACTTGCAGGATGTGCAGTATCAATTGAGCAAGGCAAAGCTGCTTGGGTGCAAGGGTACCACGGGAACACAGGCAAGTTTTTTGGAATTATTTGACGGCGACCATGAAAAATGCAAGGAACTGGACCGGAAAATTGCGGAAAAAATGGGGTATTCCTCGTGCTTTGCGGTTTCGGGGCAAACCTATACCAGAAAGTTAGACAGCCAAATGCTGGGAGTGCTCAGCGGAATTGCGCAAAGCGCCTCGAAATTTGCTGCGGATATTCGTTTATTACAGCATTTAAAAGAAGTTGAGGAGCCGTTTGAAAAGCAACAAATCGGGTCATCCGCCATGGCGTATAAGCGAAATCCCATGCGTACCGAACGCATGACAGCCTTGGCGCGCTATGTGATTGCAGATAGCCTGAACCCGGCAATTACGGCGGCAACGCAATGGTTTGAGCGTACTTTAGACGACTCTGCCAATAAGCGCATTGCCGTGCCGGAGGCTTTTTTGGCAACGGATGCCATTTTAATGCTATATGAAAATGTGGCAAGCGGATTGGTGGTATACCCCAAGGTGATTGAAAAGCACCTTAGGGAAGAGTTGCCCTTTATGGCAACGGAAAATATTATGATGGACGCCGTAAAACGAGGCGGAGACCGACAGGAATTGCATGAGAAAATTCGGGTATACTCTATGCAGGCGGGCAAAGCGGTGAAAGAGCAGGGTGCGGAAAACGATTTGTTGCAGCGTATTGCGAGCGACAGCGCTTTTGGCGTGACCTTAACAGAGTTGCAAACGTTGTTATGCCCGGAAAATTATGTGGGCAGAGCGCCGCAGCAAACCGAGGAATTTATAACGGAAACGGTGCTGCCGGCATTGCAGAAATACGACCTAAAAAAATTGAAAAAAACGGAAATACAGGTATGAGTATTTATAAATTGCAAAGCACAGCCGCTTATGCTATAATAAAACGGTTCGTTGATTCCTCGAAAAATACTGCCGTGCGGAGTCAATAGTTTGCTGAGGCGGCACAGCAGAGGGTGAAAGACCTTATGATCAAAGCTATTGTTGGTGCGAACTGGGGCGACGAAGGCAAAGGTAAAATTACCGATGTCATTGCGGCGCAATCAGACATTGTAATTCGCTTTCAGGGCGGCAGCAATGCCGGGCACACCATTATTAACAATTACGGAAAATTTGCGTTGCATCAATTGCCATCCGGCATTTTCTACGACCATACGACCAGTATCATTGGCAATGGCGTAGCGCTGAGCGTAGAAAATTTTATCAAAGAGCTGACTTCTTTAGAGGAACGAAATGTTCCAAAACCGAATATATTGATATCAGACCGTGCGCAGGTTGTTATGCCATACCACATTGAACTGGATACCTTAGAAGAAGTGCGACTTTCCGAGGCATCTTTTGGCTCTACCAAATCCGGTATTGCGCCGTTTTATTCCGATAAATACGCAAAAATCGGATTTCAAATCAGCGAGCTTTACGATGATGAAATACAATTAAAGAAAAAAATAGAGCGAGTATTGGCCGTAAAAAATACGCTGTATCAGCATTTATACCACCGACCGCCGCTGCAGGTGGAGCAGGTTTTTGACAAGCTAATGGAATATAAGGAGCTGATTGCACCTTATGTGACAGACACATTTGAATACTTGTATCAGGCGGTAAAGGACGGCAAGCAAATTTTGCTGGAGGGGCAGCTTGGTGCCTTAAAAGACCCGGATTTCGGTATTTATCCCATGGTGACCTCGTCCTCCACTTTAGCCGGTTATGGCGCAGTGGGCGCAGGCTTGCCGCCGTATGAAATCAAGGAAATCATTGCGGTAGTCAAGGCATATTCCAGCGCAGTGGGAGCGGGTGTATTTGTCAGCGAAATTTTTGGCGAGCAGGCAGAGGAATTGCGCAAACGCGGCGGTGACGGCGGAGAATTTGGCGCAACAACCGGCAGACCCAGAAGAATGGGCTGGTTGGATTTGGTAGCCTGCCGATACGGTTGCCGTGTACAGGGAGCGACCACTGTTGCTTTCGCGGTTTTAGATGTGCTTGGTTATTTGGATGAAATTCCGGTTTGTGTAGCGTATGAATTGGACGGCAAACGGATTGATTATTTTCCGTCTACGCCGCAACTGAAGCGCTGCAAACCAATTTTGAAAACGCTTCCCGGCTGGAAGTGTGACATCCGCGGCATAAAAAAATATGAAGATTTGCCGGAAAATGCAAAGCGGTATATTGAATTTGCGGAACAAGCAATCGGCGTACCGTTCGGTATGATTTCCAATGGACCTTCTCGTGATGATATTATTTACAGATAGTATTATTACAGCACAACATTCCCGGTAGTAATGTTGTGCCTTTGTGGATTTTATACTACCGGAGAAATGGTGGTTTACAATGTGCGGAATTGTTGGTTACATAGGTGACGACAAAGCAACGCCTATTTTGTTGAGCGGTTTGGAAAAATTAGAATATCGCGGATATGATTCAGCAGGTGTAGCGGTGTATCAGAACCGTAAATTAGAGGTAGTAAAAAGCAAGGGCAGACTGCAAAACCTATGTGATACGCTCGCATCAAAAACAAATATAACCGGCACCTTGGGCATAGGGCATACGCGTTGGGCTACCCACGGCGAGCCTTCTGATATCAATGCGCACCCGCAGAGCAGTGAAAACGGTATGTTTGCGGTAGTGCACAACGGTATTATTGAAAATTACCTGTATTTACGGGAATATTTAATCAATAAAGGCAAGCATTTTGTCTCAGAGACAGACACCGAGGTAATCGCGCAATTGCTGGAATACTATTACAACGGCAATATTTTAGACGCTGTAATTAAAGTACTCAGCAAAATTAAAGGTGCTTATGCGCTTGGCATCATTTGCAAAGACGACCCGGATACTCTGTACGCAGTGCGTAAAGACAGTCCGCTGATTATAGGGCTTGGAAAGGGCGAAAATTTTATCGCCTCGGATATTCCCGCAATTATAGAAAAAACCAGAGACATCTACCGGCTGAATGAAAACGAAATTGCTGTAATACGCCGCGACGCTGTAACAGTCTATAACCCGGCAAAAGAAGTTATCAATAAGAATAAAATTCATGTTGACTGGGATATAACCGCAGCGGAAAAAGAAGGTTATGCGCATTTTATGCTCAAAGAGATTATGGAGCAGCCGAATGCGGTACACAATACCATTTCTCCCAGATTGGTAAACGGCAGAGTTGTTTTGGACGATTTGCATTTAACTGCGGAGGATTTACGGAAATTACGAAAAATTGTAATTGTTGCCTGCGGTTCGGCCTACCATGTGGGCGTGGTTGCAAAATACGCGATTGAAAAAACCGTGCGCATTCCCGTAGAAATAGACATTGCCTCGGAATTCCGCTACCGCAGCCCCATCGTTGACCAAAATGTACTGGTCATTGTGATTAGCCAATCCGGAGAAACGGCGGATACATTAGCCGCATTACGAGAGGCGAAAAAATTAGGAGCACGGGTACTTTCCATTGTAAATGTGGTGGGCAGCACCATTGCAAACGAATCCGACGATGTATTATACACCTGGGCAGGCCCGGAGATTTCCGTGGCAACAACCAAAGCATACAGCACGCAGCTTTGCGTCATATATTTGCTTACATTGTATATGGCAGAGCTGCTGGGAACGATTACCGAGCAGGAATATAACGCCTACATTGCGGATTTACAAGCATTACCCGCTTTGATTGAGAGAACGATTCAAGAAACAAAACCAATTCAGGCAATAGCGGCAAAATATTTTACCTGTGAAAATATTTTCTTCATTGGCAGAAATATAGACTACGCACTTTCACTGGAGGGTTCTTTGAAGCTCAAAGAAATTTCGTACATTCATTCCGAGGCATATGCCGCAGGCGAATTAAAACACGGCTCAATTTCTCTGATAGAAAAGGGAACACTGGTGGTAGCGCTTGCAGCATATGAGCCCTTGTTTGACAAAATGATGAGCAATATTAAAGAAGTAAAAGCGCGTGGAGCCACGGTGCTCTCGCTGACAGCAGAAAATAAAACCGTAATTGAAAGCGAAACAGACGATGTATTTTATATTCCGAAAATCAATAGTATAATGACACCGTCATTGGCGGTGTTGCCGCTGCAATTATTTGCCTATTATGTGGCAAATAACAGGAGTTGCGATATTGATAAACCGCGCAATTTAGCAAAGTCGGTTACGGTGGAATAGAAAAAGATAGGTGAAAATATATGATAACAAAGGAAGCGGTTTTAATTTTAGATTTCGGGGGTCAGTACAGCCAACTGATTGCCCGCAGAGTACGTGACTGTAATGTATATTGCGAAATCCAATCTTACAAAATTTCAGCGCGGCAAATTGCGGAAAAAGGGTACAAGGGCATTATTTTTTCCGGGGGTCCCAACAGCGTTTATGCAGAAAACGCACCCAAATGCGACGAAAAATTATTTATGCTGGGCATACCTGTCTTGGGTATCTGCTACGGCGCACAGCTGATAGCCGCAACCTTAGGCGGCACGGTAGACAACAGTACGGTCAAGGAGTACGGCAACACCGAGGTGCAGTATAATATCAACACGGTATTATTTGAAAATATTCCGAACCGGGGCGTTGCTTGGATGAGCCATACCGATTATATTTCGACCTTACCCAGGGGGTTTATCGCAACGGCAAAAACGGCGCATTGTCCGGTGGCGGCCATGCAAAATAACGAAAAAAATATATTTGCACTGCAATTCCACCCGGAGGTAGAGCATTCTGTTTTCGGCGCCGAAATTTTGAAAAATTTTCTGTACGGAGTATGCGGCTGCAAGGGAGAATGGGAAATGGCCTCCTTTGCCAAGAGCAGCATAGAAGCGCTCAAAGAGCAGATTGGTAATAAAAAGGTGCTGTGTGCGCTTTCCGGGGGAGTAGATTCCTCGGTAGCGGCGGTCATGGTACATAAGGCCATCGGCAAAAATTTAACCTGTATTTTTGTGGACCACGGCTTATTGCGCAAACATGAAGGCGATGAGGTCGAAGCAGTATTTCGCAAACAATTTGACATGAATCTAATTCGCATCAATGCGCAGGAGCGTTTTCTCACAAAACTTGCCGGCATCAGCGACCCGGAAACCAAGAGAAAAATCATTGGCGAGGAATTTATCCGGGTATTCGAAGAAGAAGCAAAGAAAATCGGCCATGTGGATTATCTTTGCCAAGGAACGATTTATCCGGACGTGGTAGAAAGCGGAATCGGAGAATCGGCGGTGATCAAGAGCCACCATAACGTAGGGGGATTACCGGAGCAAGTAAACTTCAGCGGTATAATTGAACCGTTAAGAAACTTGTTCAAAGACGAAGTACGTAAAGTGGGTATAGAGTTGGGTATTCCTGCAACGCTTGTATGGAGACAGCCATTTCCCGGCCCGGGCTTAGCCATTCGGGTATTAGGCGAAATTACAAAAGAAAAGTTAGAGATTTTAAGAGATGCAGATGCTATTTTCCGGCAGGAAATCATAAGCGCCGGTTTAGAGTGCGAAGCAAACCAATATTTTGCGGTATTAACCGGCATAAAAAGCGTGGGAGTAATGGGCGATTTCAGAACCTATGATTACACCATTGCCCTACGTGCAGTTTGCACTACAGATTTTATGACGGCAGATTGGGTACGAATTGACTATGACTTGCTTGCAAAAATTTCGAACAGGATTGTAAACGAAGTAAAGCATGTCAATCGCATCGTATACGACATTACCTCTAAGCCCCCCTCCACCATAGAGTGGGAATAATTTTGATGTCATAAAAAAACCAGTGTTTATGCGGGTTTTGACGATTTCAAAGGGCAAATTGATAGCAAAATGATAGCAAACTATCAGGCTGTTTTATTCTAAACAGACCAAGTGGTTTGCGAATAGATTATCTTAAATACTAAAAAGGCATTACTGACTTTTTGCAGTCGGTAATGCCTTTTTCTATGCTTATTTATGTGCGTTAAAAGCAATACTTTCAGGATATGTATAACGCCAATTATCGTATTCCTCTTTTGTGATTTCACCATTTTTAAGTTTTTGAGCCTGCTCTTTCCAAGCAGTGAACATACCAAACATTGTAAGGTAGTTTGTACCCATACCCTTGTCCAAGTGTAAACAAACCTCTCCGTCAATTTCGGTGATTTTAAGACCATATAAATCTTCAATGGTAAATAAGGTGTGCATTAAGCCTTCGTAGTTGTCTATGTCAGGAACAGTTAATGCCTTAGTGGATACACCAAATATCTCTGCAAGATTGTTTGTTAAATCAGCTTTTGGTGTTCTTGAGCCAGATTCGTATTGTGCCATACGAATATCAGCAGTTTTCTCAGGAAAGCCCACCTGCATACCAAGATATTTTTGAGTCATACCTCTTAAATTTCTGAAAAAACGAATTCTTTCTCCAATAGCCATAAAAAATACTCCTTTCGTACTCCTGAAATATAGTATAGCATATAGAGTTATGGCTTGTCAAGATAACAAAAGCAAATAAATTTAATATTTTTTCAAAAACCACTTGACTTAACGGAAATCCGTTATTACAATAGTGTTAAGCAAATTCCGTTAGTGGATTTGCCTGACAACTGAATGACCGTCCGAATGGGATATGACTTTGCGATGATATGAGCAAGGCAACGCCGCTGAAAAAGCAGGGGCGTTATAGTGAGAGCTATAACTTTAGGTATATAAAAACGACATTCGGGTAGAACGGCGCAAGCGCACAAAAGAAAAAGCAATGAAAGGAGGATTACACTATGGCAGCAGAATTATTTATGAGAGTCAACGAAGTTGCTGAAGTAATGGGTGTTTCTGAGTCTTATGCTTATAAGATTATCAGACGGCTCAATAAAGAGTTGAAGAAAACCGGATGCATTACTATGAACGGTCGCATTGACCGAAAGTTCTTTTATGATAATTTCTATTCCACAAGAGAAAACAGAGAAAGGAAGTGATGTGAGTGGGAGCATTTAAGAACAAAGATAACGGAACTTGGATTGTGCAGTTCCGTTATGTAGATTGGAGGGGCGAAAATAAGTAGGTTTTTAAGTGAGGTTTCGCCACCAAGAAAGAAGCACAAGAATATGAGCGTGAGTTCCGTATGCAGAAGTCAGCGGATGTCACGATGAATTTTAGCACTTTCGTAGAACTTTATGAAAAGGATATACGACCGAGCCTGAAAGAAAACACTTGGCTCACAAAGGAGCATATCATCAAGGAAAAGGTTTTACCGTATTTCAGCAAGAAGCGTTTGTGCGATATTGCCGCTAAAGACGTTATCGCTTGGCAGAACGAAATGCGAAACGCTACAAGCAAAGGCGGTAAAAAGTTATCGCAGACCTATCTGAAAACTATTCACAATCAGTTGAGTGCGTTATTTAATCACGCTGTCAGGTTTTATGGATTAAAGGTCAATTCTGCGGCAACCGTCGGAAATATGGGCAAAGCGGAATACAAGGAAATGTTGTTTTGGACTACCGAAGAATACACCAAATTTGCAAATGAAATGATGGATAAGCCATTATCCCATTATGCGTTTCAAATGCTGTATTGGTGCGGTATTCGTGTCGGGGAGCTATTAGCACTAACTCCTTCTGACTTCGATTTTAACAACAAGACCGTAACGATAAGTAAATCCTATCAGCGTTTGCACGGTGAGGATATTATCACATCCCCGAAAACGCCTAAAAGTAATCGCACTATAAAAATGCCGCAGTTTTTATGCGATGAAATGCAGGATTATATCAGTATGTTTTATGAAGCCGGAGAAAACGACAGGATATTCCCAATATCCAAAAGTTACCTTCATCACGAGATGGACAGAGGTTCTGATAAAGCAGGGGTTAAGCGTATCCGTATCCACGATCTTCGTCATTCCCACGTTTCTTTGCTGATAGATAAAGGCTTTCAGCCGTTGGCAATCGCAGACCGTGTGGGACACGAAAGCGTGGATATAACTTATCGCTATGCACACCTATTCCCGTCAAAGCAGATTGAAATGGTAAATACACTTGATGAAATTTGGAAAGGAGACAATTAAAATGTCAGCAAAAAATTTAGACAACCACAAAAGATGGAGAAATATCACAGTAGGGTTTCGTGTATCAGCCGAAGAAAACGAACTGATAAACAAGGCGGTAAAGTTATCGGGATTACCGAAGCAGGAATATTGTTATCGCAGATGTTTAGGTCAGGATATTGTTGTTCAGGGGAATCCGAGAGTATATAAGGCATTGCGTGATGAACTCGCCAATGTTCTTGCAGAACTAAAAAGGATTGAAGCACTTACCGATGAACACGACGAGCTGTTGCAGCTTATTGAACTGATAACTGTAACCCTGCACGGATTGAAAGGAGATGACGCTTATGACTAATATAACCGAAAAGACTGTTCCTATTGTATCTGTTGGCGCAGATACGGAACAGCCTTCTCAAAAATGTACCGCACCTATTATAACCGCTGAAAATGAGAATTTCAATAGTTTTGACGATTTTCAGCGTGAAATGATTAGAATGTTAGACCCTCGTTACCTTAAAACTGTTTCGATGACTGAGCTTTACGACACCTTGTATCAGAGCAAGCCGCCGCTTATTGACGGCTTACTCTATCCGGGAACGTATATCTTTGCAGGGGCACCAAAACTAGGCAAGAGTTTCCTTATGGCTCAGCTTGCCTATCATATCAGCACGGGTACACCGCTGTGGAATTATGCTACCCGTAAAGGAACGGTGCTTTATCTTGCACTTGAAGATGACTACCGCAGATTACAGGAACGCTTGTATCGGATGTTCGGTGCAGAAAGTGCCGATAATCTTTTCTTCTCTGTTTCGGCAAGTCAGCTCGGCAAAGGACTTGACGAACAGTTACAGGGGTTCATCACAGAACACCCTGACACGAAGCTCATTATAATCGACACACTTCAAAAGGTGCGTGAGGTCGGCGGGGATAACTACAGTTATGCCAACGATTATGAAATCATCAATCGTATTAAGAAATTTACTGATTGTCACGGTATCTGTGTACTGCTCGTACACCACACCCGAAAGCAGACCGCTGATGATAAGTTCGATATGATTTCCGGCACAACGGGTTTGCTTGGTGCGGCAGACGGTGGCTTTGTTTTGCAAAAGGAAAAACGCACAAGTAATGCCGCCACTCTTGAAGTGTCGGGCAGAGATCAGCAAGACCAAAAGATTTATCTTAACCGAAATCCCGAAACGTTACTTTGGGATTTGGACAGAGTGGAAACAGAACTTTGGAAAGAGCCGCCTGAACCGTTGCTTGAAACGGTAGCGGCATTTATCACCGCAGACAATGCCGAGTGGTGCGGAACACCAACGGAACTTGTGTCGGTGCTTGGCGTTGATATGAAAGCAAATACCTTGTCTATGAAGATGAATATCAATGCAGGGCGTTTGTTCAACGAGTACGGTATCTGTTATGAAAACAAACGCTGTCACGACGGGCGGAAGATACGCATATGTCTTTCGCAGGCGTGACGATGCGTGACAGACGTGTCGATGTTTTAGACGGTAGTGAAAAGACCGTCATCATCGACACACATCGTCACGGATAAAGTTTAGCGGAGTGTGCAGAGAGTGCCTTTTCAAAGGCGGCTCTTTGCCCTTCGGAGAACGCAAAACCTGCTCGCAGGTCGCATTTTTGATAGGTGTACCTGTCAAAAGTACTTTTGTTACTTTTGACAAAAGTAACAAAACTTTTTTAGAGGAAGGAAGTGATAAATAATGGAGAGAACGATAAGTATAGAGGTCGGTAAAGGCTCGCAAGCACACAATAGCCGTAAGTTCAAGGCTTCAAATGTGGATGCCGAACGTACACAAAACAATATCTGTTGTTGTAATGAAAATATCCGCAATGTATATCACGAACTCTTTGATGATGCCGTGAAAAGATGCAACGATAAGCAGACAAGAGCCGACCGAAAGATAGATGATTATTATAAAAAAATACGCACGGGCAAGCAGGAAAAATTGTTCCACGAGATTGTTGTGCAGATTGGAAATAGGGATGATACCAATGTTCAAGGGGAGCATTGTGAACTCGCAGGAAAAATTTTGGATGAGTATTATAGCGGATTTATAGAGAGAAATCCTCAACTTCGGGTGTTCTCGGCTCACTTGCATTTGGATGAAGAAACACCCCACCTGCATATAGATTTTGTCCCTTTTATGACAGGCAGTAAGCGTGGATTGGACACAAGGGTAACACTGAAACAAGCGTTGGCTATGCAAGGTTTCAAAGGTGGTAGCCGTGAAGAAACCGAGTGGAGTCAGTGGGTACAATCCGAAAAAGAAGTCCTTGCAGATGTAATGAAGCGGCACGGAGTTGAGTGGCTTCAGCTTGGAAAGAAGCGTGAACACTTGTCCGTTCTTGATTATAAAAAGGAGCAGAGAACAAAGGAAATTGCAGAACTCGAAAGCAAACTTGCTGATAAAAAAGACGAATTTGAAGTGTACCAAGATCGTATCAGCAATTACAGCAAGGGCGAGCAAGTGATTGAAGAACTTGCTAAAAAATTGGACACCGAGCCCGATTATCAGCTCCAAGAGCCACCACCATTGATGTCGGCAAAGAGTTATAAGACGAAGTTCGTTGAGCCGCTGATAAAGAAATTACGAAAGGTAATTAGCTCGGTAATGTCTATGTATTATCAGGCGTTAGACAGTTACCACCGCTTGAATATTACTAATCGAAATCTATATCGAGAGAATGAACACTTACGAAAAGACAACGGTAAACTTGCCAATGAAAATAAAAAATTAGTGACACAAAATCGGGATTATAATTTGCTCCGAAAGGTATTTGGTAGCAAACAAATTGATGAGCTTTTGGCAAAAGCCAAAGAGCCAAAACAGTCTAAGCAGCGTGACGAACGCTTTAGAAAAAATAAAGATTATGAAAGGTAGGAACACACTATGAAAAAGCTTTTTACAGATGAAAGAACGGGTATCAGTTACACTTTGCAAGGCGATTATTACTTACCTGACCTTGCATTACCCACCGAAGAAGAACACGAAAATATCGGTGTATGGGGTATGCGGCACAAACGGTTTTTGAAAGAAAATCATCGTGTTTTATACGCCAATTTGATGACTTCAGGAAAACTCACCGCTTATCTTGATGAGGTTGAACAACAGGCAACAGCATTGTTTCTTCGGTTGGTAAAAGAACTTTCCGAAAAAGAAAATGTAACGGAAAGCTTAAAGGCAACCGATCAAATGGCGTGGGTGCAGAAGATGAACAATATCCGTAATCGTGCAACGGAAATTGTAAATGCAGAAATGATTTACACAGTATAAACGTAGCGGCGGCAGGGAGTAATCTCTGCCGCCATTACTTATTTAGAGCAATAAAAAAGTTTACAATCTTTTTTGAAAATGGTATTGTTATTGTTCGAGTTTTAGAATATAATATTATACAAGTACGAACGGGGTGTATTCAGGAGGTTGTTATGGAATTTATGTCTGCAAGAGAAGCCGCTGATAAGTGGGGTATTTCTCAAAGAAGAGTAGCGGTTCTGTGTTCTGAACAAAGAATTGCTGAGGCAACTATGGTGGGCAATATGTGGATTATACCTACTTCGGCAGAAAAACCGATAGATGCAAGAAGTACACGATATAGTAAAACTGATGAAAAAGCGGTTAAACCTTTCTTGAAATGGGCAGGCGGCAAAGGTCAGCTCATTAAAGAGATTGAACGTTACTATCCGTTTGATAGTGGAAGAATTACAAAATATGCTGAGCCATTTGTTGGCGGCGGTGCAGTTTTGTTTGATATTCTCAGCAAGTATGATTTAGAAGAAGTTTATATCAGCGATATTAATGCTGAACTCATCAATACATATCGCATTATTCGCGATGATGTTGATGCTTTGATAGAAATGCTTTACACTATGCAGAACGATTTTATTCCGCTTAATACGGATGAACGAAAAGCATATTATATGCAAAAGCGTGAGCGTTTTAATGATTTAAAGGTCAATGGAAACGAGAACATCAATATTGAAAAAGCGGCATTGATGATTTTTCTTAATAAAACTTGTTTCAATGGTTTGTTCCGTGTAAATAAAAAAGGCTTGTTCAATGTTCCTATGGGCTCTTACAAGAATCCTATGATTTGTGATGAAAACAATCTCAAAGCAGTATCAGAGAAGTTGCAGAGAGTTACTATCGTATGCGGAGATTACAGAGAGTCAGCTAACTTAATTGATGAAAATACCTTTGTTTATTTTGATCCCCCATACAGACCTATTACAGATACAGCAAGTTTTACGGCATATACCGAGAATTTGTTCAACGATGAGGAACAGATTGAACTTGCAAAGTTCGTTGATGATATGCACAGAAAAGGTGCTAAAGTCGTAATCAGTAATTCTGATCCCAAAAACTCAAATACAGAAGATGATTTCTTTGATAATATTTACTCTGCTCATAAAATAAAACGTGTTGAAGCGACAAGAATGATTAACTGTAACAGCGAAGCAAGAGGAAAAATTAAAGAATTGCTTATTAGCAATTTCTAAGATAAAGGAGGAAAAATTTATGATTTGCAAAAAAGACCATCGTTATTTAAATGAATATAATTCACTTCCTGAGGCACAAGATAATCAGCACGGTGATCGCCATATTTGTGCCGGCTGTGCGTATGAGGAAGGATTACGAGATGGTATGGCTGGAAATGCCAGAAAAACAGATCTTTCGCATTTACCGTATAGTCAGGCGGGGACTGTACGCCATAAGGATGCCAAAGGTGCATACGACGAAGGATATGACGAAGGCAGAAAAAGAAGTTTATGATTTTTTAATTACATTGGAGTGTGTAAAATGCGAGATTTTAGTAAATGGCTATCAGGTTTTCGTGATAGTATCGCAGATTATGGTTATTACATAGACTTTGAAAAGGTTCACAGAAATGTGGATGGCATTAAGGTTGAACTTAATATCTTAAATTCTCTCATTGGCTCTAAAAACATAGAAGCTGATTTTGAGAATTTGATGAAAAAATATCCCGAAGTATTAAAGTGTATCCCTCTGCTCTTAGCAGTTCGAGCAAATGAAATCTACTGTCAGGATGAAAATGGCGGTCATTTATTCCAATTCGATTTTGGGAAGTATCCGCCGAACAGCCACGCTCATAATGAGAGATACAAATACTTTATGCGTGAAACCGGGTTGTTTGATTTGTTGGAAAATCATATTGTGAACAATTTGGTAGACTACGCAACAGGAGTTGAAACAGGTCTTGATTCCAACGGTCGTAAAAATCGTGGCGGTCATTTGATGGAGGATTTGGTTGAGAGCTTTATTAAGAAAGCCGGTTTTGTAAAAGGCAAGACCTATTTCAAGGAAATGTATATTCATCAGATTACTGCAAAATGGGACATCGATCTGTCTGCTATTTCCAATCAAGGCAAAATGGAAAAGCGTTTCGATTTCGTTGTCAAAACGCCCACTATGATTTATGGCATTGAAACGAACTTCTATGGCAGCGGCGGCAGTAAGCTCAACGAAACTGCCCGTAGCTACAAAACGCTTGCGTTAGAAACTGATACTATCAACGGCTTTACGTTCGTTTGGTTTACAGACGGCAAGGGATGGACAAGCGCAAAAAACAATCTTGAAGAAACTTTTGACGTTATGCAGCACATCTACAACATTAAAGATTTGGAAGATGGTGTGATTAGCGAGGTCTTTAAATAATGGCAAAGAAAATAACAAAATGGGAGCCGGAAGATTTCGAGTTAGAAATGACTACACATTGGTCTTTTCCAAAACGTGGCGATTGGGCTACCCACGATGCAAAGTGGCGTGGTAATTGGTCGCCATATATTCCTCGAAATATTCTGCTCCGCTATTCAAAAGAGAACGATTTAGTTCTTGATCAGTTTGCGGGCGGCGGAACTACGCTTGTCGAAGCAAAGCTGTTAAACCGTGATATTATCGGCGTAGATGTAAATGATGTTGCTCTTGCTCGTTGTAAGGAAAAAACAACATTTGAACACGAAGGTGCAAATGGGAAAGTATATTTACATAAAGGCGATGCAAGAAATCTTGATTTCATGCCAGATAACAGCATTGATTTAATCTGCACTCATCCGCCTTATGCTGATATTATTCAGTACAGTGAAGATATTCCCGAAGATTTATCTTTGTTAAAGGTAAAAGATTTTCTTGAGGAAATGAAAAAGGTTGCGGCAGAAAGCTACCGTGTTTTGAAAAAGGAAAAGTTCTGTGCCGTTCTTATGGGGGATACACGCCAAAAAGGCTGTATGATACCAATGTCTTTTGATGTTATGCGTATCTTTGAAGAAGCAGGGTTTAAACTCAAAGAACTGATTATCAAAGAACAACACAACTGTAAGGCAACGGGTTATTGGAAAACCAATAGCGTAAAATATAATTTTTTGCTTATAGCACACGAGTATTTGTTCGTGTTTAGAAAGTGAGTGAGTAGTTTGCTTTTTAATGTTTACTATATGAATTTTTCAAAAGTGTATGAAATCAAGATGATGCTCAGTAACATTATTAAGACGGATGGTTCTATCGAAACATCTCAAGACGATACCATAGATGCTGAAATGCAGGCAAAAATGGGCACAAAATTTCTGAAGTTGTTTACTGCTGAAGTCGGCGCAGGAGTAAAATCTGGTTCCACCGATTCTCAAAAAGTTCTTGAAAACTTTAAGGTAACTATGACAAAATCATTGATTCTTAATGAAGTTATGGAAAAATGTGATGTAATTACCACTTTTCCTGAAAATATGGCAGAAGGACAACTTGTTAGAATCGATAATGTTTCTCTTTCATTGGAAAACGAAACCGAATTAAGAACCGTTAAAATGTTCTCGAACGGTTCTTTTAAAGGTATGAAGTTGCCTGAAGCTGGTGGATTAGATATAAATAATCTCTTTAATTCAATGTTTAAGGATTACTCTTATAAACTAAAAGGAGAAATAACCGGCAGCGAAGATAAGTTACTGGTTAAAATACCACTTACGTTTGAAAGCGAATTTGAAAATTTATACAACGTAGATGATCTGTTTATTGGAAATGTTTCCGTAATTGGTATCTACAAAGGAAAAACAAAAATAAATAGTTTGAAGAATTCTTTTGAGTTTTTTCAAGAACTTGGTCAGTCATCAAGCGATGATACTGATTCAGAAATACATAATAGCCAATATTCTCAGCCAACTGTTATAAAGTTAAAAAGTGAGGATGATACTGGCGATTATAATTACATTGATTTATTGGCGATTGTGCAAGTGGTGCAGCCTAAGTCAGACGATGTACAAAATAAAAAGAAAACAAGGAAGACGGGAACAGAGTGAAGCAACTATTATTTTATAACAAGAGTCAATTCTTCAATTTTAAAAAGGAACAGATTTCTGCCGGACACGAATTGCTGAGTATGTCGCAATTCCTTTCGTCATTAAAAATTGAAGAACTTGACGATGCAGTAGAGTACTATGTTGATTTATCATCGCTAGCAGGATCTATAAAAATTAACGATACACAAATACTTCATTTTGAACAACTGTTTAATACATTTGGAGACAATGTTACTTTTATCTGCGATAAAATTTATGAAAATGATATAAGGTACACACTTAGGTATGTCTTCGATGATTTTGCTGACATTGGAATTGAAGCAGATGAGATTTCTACAGAACAGAATGATTCTACTCCTGAGAAATCTAACCAAGTAAAGAAAATTATCGATTTGAATGAAGCCGAATTAAAAGCCTTTTTTTCAGCGTTTGATTCCAGATTGTATGGTCACGAAAGATTTAAAGAGGAATTTAAAGAAATTGTAGAATCCTTTCGGGTCTTTAATAAATTGGGTGAACATAAGATTTTGTCTCTGTTTTTGATGGGCGATTCAGGTGTTGGTAAAACGGAAGTGGCTCGTTCTATACACAAAGCTTTAGGTAGCAAGTCAAAGTTAGCAAAAATTAATTTTGGGAATTACAGTAGCCACGATGCTTTGAATAGTTTGATTGGTAGTCCACTTGGATACATAGGAAGCGATGGCGGTGAGCTTGTAAAGCGTATGAATGAGTCAGACATAGGTTTAATCCTTATTGACGAATTCGAAAAAGCCGACAATGCAGTTTTTAATTATTTTCTCGATGTTCTTGAAAATGGGAAAATAGTAAACTCTCAAGCGGAAGAATATGATGTAAATGGATACATTATCGTATTCACATCTAATATTAGCAAAGATGACTTTAAAAAGAAAATATCTCCAGAACTTCGTTCGAGATTTGATTACAAAGGAATGTTTAATCTTCTTACGGATGATGATAAAATCAAGTTTGTACATTTTAGAGTTAATCAGATCGTTGATAAATATAAAGAACTTGTTTCAGCGAATTTGCCAGATAAACTCCACGATGAAATAGTAGGCTCTATTGATGTAACACAGTATAAGAATATGCGAGATCTCAACAAGAAAATAAAGGATACTTTCGTTGAAAAAATCAAGCCAATCTCTTGAAAAATTAATTGTAAAGTGTATATTTATATTGCTGGTACGGATATTCGGCTTGTATGATAGCAATCCGTGATAGCAAAATGATAGCAAAAGTTAGGACTACCTATGTAGATAGGATAATCTAAGACAAAGCAAATCAATTTGTGCCACTACGCTAAAACAAAATTGTTTAAGGTCGGTTTTGTGGTTGCGAGTGGGAATAATACCAAGAATAGCGTAAAACCGCATAAACACTGGGTTCATTATTATGAGCAGTTTGGCGATTCAGAATTGTTAAAATCAGGAAAAAATAATGAGTATTCTTTTCAATTTAAGCTATGGATATGTGTAATAGCGAAATTATTAGCTTCGGCATAGCCAAACAACCATCTGCTAAAAATGTAATGGACGCGTTGGAACAGGCAATAACTGTAACATCTGATTGTCCATATCGTAGAACCTTCCACTCAGAGCAAGGTTGGGCCTATCAGATGAAAGCATATTCTAACCGTCTCAAGGAAGAAAGAATCTTCTAGAGTATGTCTAGGAAGGGAAACTGCCACGATAATTCAGTAATGGAAAACTTCTTCGGCTTGCTTAAGCAGGAAATCTATTATGGCGTTGTTTATTACGGTTATGAAGAGTTAAAACCAGAAATCGAGCGATATATAAAATACTACAACAAACAAAGAATTAAGGAAAAACTAGGATGGATGACTCCTGTTCAGTACAGGCTTCATCTCTTGGTTGCATAAAAAAAGCGTAGCAGCCATGAAACTGATACGCTTAAAAAGTCTAACTTTTTTGGGCACATCAAAACACCTGTGTCTTTTTTATGCAAATGGCATAGAAACATTTGCGGACAATTAGAAAAAATAAAGAAATTATCAAATGTTTCTTGCGAAAAAACTTCACAATTGGTTGCAAAAAGAAAACAAATGAAATTCCATTGTAGAATATTAAACCTTATCAGGAGGAGATTCACAATGAGAATGATTACGGAAGCAAATTTGCGAAAATTTGCGCAATATTTACGTAGTGCGGAGCACAGCAAAGGCACGGTTGCAAAGTATTTGCGAGATGTACAAAGCTTTGCACAGTGGCTGGAAAATGAACCTGCCACCAAAGAAAATTTGGC
>CAKSHJ010000009.1 GCA_934457095.1 uncultured Eubacteriales bacterium | reverse complement strand
TGTGCCTTGCTGATCTGTGAGTGTTACAGGCGCGTTCGCGCTTACCTCTAATTCACCTTCTTTTAGGGTGATTTTTTGGCCGTCTGTGTCTACGCTTATTTTTGTATTGTCTTCTACCGCTTTGTAGGTGTGTTGTGTGCTGTTGGCTGCTGCCTTGGTTTTTAGCGTGACGTCTTTGTGTAATTGCCGGTTATCAATTTCCGTCACCGTGCCGGCAATAATTTCTATGGTGTCTCCGGCGGTGATGTCTGTTCCTTGTGCGTTGAAAGCGTCTGTCAATGGGTTGTATCGTTTATTGGCGTTGATCGCTTTTGCCTCTGCGCTGATGGTTACGCTTACGGTTTGGTCGTCTGCGGTTATATTCAGCAGATATTCCTCACCTGTTTTAATGTGACCAACGTCCGCTTTTTCTACCATTTTTTCTTTTAAGGTATAGCTGTCCTGAGGCACCCAGATGTCTGCTGTGCCCGCTTTGTGATGCGTATTTGCAATTTCCTCGGCTTGGGTGCGGGTGGTGTAGGTTTTGCCGCCTACCGTTACCGTTGCTCCCTCTACCGCGTTGCCTTGGGCGTCCTGTACGCTGACCAGCGCATGATATACCTCTGTGCCGGTTTCGTTTTTGGGGCGGGTCGTTTGTGTGTCGTCTGCTGTATTGTCTAGAACCACCTTTGCACCGTTGCTTATGGTTACTGTACCTTCATTTACCGGGGTTACCTGCGGACGTGTGACCGAAGCCACTGTGCCGCCGTTGCCTCCGTTGCCTGCAGCTTTGCTGTATTTTGCTGCTGCATTGTTACCACTCCAATAAAACCAGTTGCCTTGATCTGTATGAGAGCCTCCTTTTGCATACCAAAATTTTGCATTAGTACTACTTCCGCCATTGGATTGTGTACCGGTGCCATTCGTGCCAGATATGCCAGTTTTGCCCCCGCCAAAGCCCTTTGCGCCTTTTGCATATACTGCGCCGCCGTTTACGGTAAGTGTACCGGCATCGCCACCCTGTCCGCTGTTGCCGCCTGCGCCGCCTGCACCGTTACCGCCAGCTCCGCCAAAACCCGGATACCAATACACATCATTCCAGTCAAAGAGGGTTGTCTGGTTTGTATTCTGATTGCCGATTTGAGCACCGCCATTGCCGCCATTGCCGCCATTGCCGCCGTTACCACCGGATCCGCCGCCGATGCCTGCTGCCGTACCGTTGCCAATCGCGTTTACCGTACCGCCGTTAATCGTAACCGTACCGCCATTGCCGCCATTGCCACCGTTGCCGCCATTACCGCCGGCTCCACCACCACCGCTGCTGCCGGATGCACCGCAGAAAATCATTTGATTTTTATATACGCCGCTATTCCAGTCTCGCCGAGCTTGACCCTCGGTGCCGTTTGTGCCGTTTGCGCCATGCCCGGCGTCCGTGCCGTTTTTACCGCCACCGCCGCCGATGCCTGCACTGTTGCCACCGCCGGTTGCTGTTACAATTCCACTGTTAATGATAATGGCGCCTGCGCCGCCCGTTGCGCTTCCACCGGAGTATCCACCTGCGCCACCGGCTCCGCCGACTCCGGCTTTGCCCTTGACATCTATATCCCATTTGCCGTCAGAACCGTTGCCGCCAGCTGTACCGGAGGCCTCTTGATTCACTTGGTCTGCACCGCCGTTGCTGCCGATGCCTGCACCGTTTCCACCCGTGGCGATGAGCTTGCCTGTGCCTTGTTCGCCGGTCAGCTTGTCAATCGTTAGGGTCGCATTTTCCGGCACCAAAATGCCCGCCGCTGCCGTTGCTGTGAATGTGTTGTTGGTGCCGTCTTTCAGCTGCAGCGTTACATTTGCGTCTGCGCTCAGCTCCAGCGGAGACTGCCGGGTTTCAATCTTTGCGTTGTCCAGGGTTATGGTCACGTGGTCGGTGGTCGTCACCTTGACCCTGTGGGTTGTGCTTTCGCCGGTTATTTTGTAGTTGCCACCGGTAGTAATGTCTTTGTCCGCGGTTAGGGTCGTTAAGTCAATTTCTGTGGTTGCGTCCGCAGCAAACGCCGTGAGAAGCGACACCGGCACCATTGATGCCAGTATGCATGCTGCGATTAGGATTGATAGTAGTTTTTTCTTTTCGAATAGTTTTTTCTTCATGTTTGATCTCTTCCTTTCGCTGGTATAAAATGTATACCTTTTGAGCCACTTTTATTTTGTAAATAAAGTGGCTTAAATTCGTGAGTTTTTGTGAAAAATTTGCACAAAGAATGCTGGTACAAAAGGTATAGGTTTTTTACCAAAATATATTGATGTCTACCTCACTATACATTGTTATTATAGCGTATATTTTAACCAAAAGCAAGGTTTTTCAAAAAAAATCAACCCTATTCCGCTAACAGTTTTAAGGATCACTTACAAAAGACGTTATCCGGTTCGTTATGAGCGAGAAAAAAGCCGACCCCATTCCGGAAAACCGGACAATACCCCGAAAAACGGACAGTGAAAAACAGCACCTCCTGTTGTAAGAATAGAAACTACAATAAGAGGTGCTGTTATGTCCAGACAATATACGAAAGTAGAGGCGCTCAGCGAAGAAGCGTTCCGGCGAAAAGCCGTTTTGCGCGTGACGCGCAAGCCCGATCTACTCTCGCAGGGCAGCGGCCAACCGGATGCCGTCCAGCTCCTGCATGAGCACATCCGTGAGCAAAATGCGGAATTGGGCGCCGTCCTAAATGACCGCGAGCAGGGAGGAGGCGTCTCCGTAGAACGAGAGACTGCAGGGTCAGTCCAGCAGGAAGTGTCCCGGGGAAACCTCTTTCCACTCGCCCTTGCCCGGAAAGGTACTGCGGTCAAACTCCAGGAGCACCTTATTTCGTTCCGCGATGGGGTCGGGCTTTGGCACCGCCGAAAGCAGCGACCGCGTATACGGATGCAGGGGGTTGCGGAACAGCTCCTCCGTGGGCGCACACTCCACCAGCTTGCCGTGGTACAGCACGCCGACGCGGTCGCTTAGGAAGCGCACAATGGCCAGGTCATGCGCAATGAACAGGAATGCGAAGCCATGCTCTGCCTGCAGGTGCTGGAACAGATTGACAATCTGTGCCTGGATGGAAACATCCAGCGCGGCGATCGGCTCGTCGGCAATGAGCAGGTCCGGCTGCAACGCGATGCTCCTGGCAATGGCCACCCGCTGGCGCTGCCCTCCCGAGATTTCCGGCGGCGTCTTCTGGCATAAGGTCCGGTTGAGCCCCACCAGCTCCAGCAATTCGTCCAGCCGGCGCACAAGCTCCTTTTTCTCCCGGAAAATCCGGTTGACCTTCAGCGGCTCTAGGATGATCTGCCCGACGGTCATGCGCGGATTGAGCGCCGCAGCGGAGTCTTGGAAGATAATCTGCATCTTCCGGTGAAGCAAACCGGAATGCGCACGCCGACCGGCGGCGTGTGTGATGTCGTGGCCTTGGAAGGCGATCTCCCCATCGGTCGGTGCGTACAGGCCCATGACCGTTTTCGCGACCGTGGATTTCCCGGAGCCGCTCTCCCCGACCAGCGCGAAAATTTCGCCGGGCTGCACGGAAAAGGAAATATCGTCCACCGCTTTGACGGTAAAACGGGAATGGACGCGGAAGTACTGCCGCAGGTGCGACACCTCCAAAACCGGGGTAGTCATACCTCACCTCCTGCCAGACCGGGACCGGCGTCGATGGACGCGGGAGTACGGACCGGGGCCGCTGTTTCAGGCAAATCCCGCAGGGGCGGCACCGGCGCGGCTGCGGCGTTGCCGGGAAGCCCGGCCGGCGCCTCGATCTTCGGCGCCCGTGGGTCCAGCAGCCAGGTGGCGGCCGAATGCGTTTCCGAAATCCGGAACATCGGTGGCTCCCGTTCGTAGTCGATCGCCAAGGCGTAGGCATTGCGCTGCGCGAAGGCGTCGCCCGGGGGCAGGTCGATCATGACCGGCGGCGCGCCGGGGATGCTGCGCAACAGATTCCGCTCGTCCGCAAAGGCCGGCAGCGCCGACAGCAGCCCCCATGTGTACGGGTGCCTAGGGTCGTAGAAAACCTCCTGCACCGTACCGATCTCCACAATCTTCCCGGCGTACATAATCGCGACCCGGTCGGCAACCCCGGCCACCACGCCCAGATCGTGCGAGATGAACACAAAGGAAACGCCGGTCCGCTCCTTGAGACTGCGGATGAGCCGGAGGATTTTGGCCTGTACGGTAACGTCCAAGGACGTGGTCGGCTCATCGGCGAAAATAACCTTCGGCTCGGACGCCAGCGCCATCGCCAGCACGCACCGCTGCCGCATCCCGCCGGAAAAGAAATGGGGCTGCAGCCGGAACCGTTCCTCCACCTCCTCGATCTCCACCATCCGCATCAGTTCCATGGCCTTCTCCCGGGCCTCCTCCCGGCTGATCTTCCTGTGCCGGCAAATGGCCTGCACCATCTGCTTTCCAATGGGGATGGTCGGGTTCAGGGACGTCATCGGATCCTGGAACACCATTGAAAACGCGTTGGCGCGGAGCCTGCGCATTTTCCGCTCCGGATACGGAACAAGATCCTCCCCCTCGACCAGGATCCGGCCCGCTTTATATTTGGCGGTCGGGGGCAGCAGCTTCATGATGGACTGCACCATGACGGTCTTCCCGCAGCCGGATTCCCCCACCACAGCCAGCACCTCGCCGGGCGCGAGTTTCCAAGACACGTCCCGCACAGCCTCCAGCTCCCCCAGAGGGGTATCAAAGCTCACAGACAAATGGTTGACTTCAAGAACAGGCTTCATGCCGTCCCTCCTTTCGGGTAGAAATAGAAACCGCAGTCAAAGGTTGCTTGGCCGGCGATTGACCTCCTTGCGCAGCGCGTGCCCGATATTGGTAATGCACAGCAGGGTGACGACCAAAAAGAAACCGGGAATCAAAATGACCCACCAGGTTCCGAGCAGCAAGGCCCGGTTCGCTAGGGACAGCATACTGCCCCAGGACACGACCTCCACGGGCAACCCCAGCCCGAGGAAACTGAGGGTGGCTTCAGTCACCATGCTGGTGCTGATGCCGGAAATAATGACGAACATGATGGCCGATACAAAATTGGGGACTAGGTGCCTGCGCATGATATGCCCGAACCCAGCGCCCATGCAACGGGCGGCCAGAACATACTCTTGGCTGCGGATCTGCCGCACCTCGCTGCGTACGATTCTGGCTAGGCTGAACCAGCCGACGATTCCGATGACCAGAGACAGGGTAAGGATATTGTTGTTGCCGAAAAAGGCGGTAATCAATAAGATAAAGAGAATCGAGGGGATGCTGCCAGCCACCTCGGTAACGCGCATGAGGAAAGAATCCAGACGGCTGCCGGAGACACCGCTGATACACCCGTACACAATGCCGATGGCCGTGATGATTGCCGCGCTGAGCAGGCCGATTAAAATGGACACCCGCCCGCCGAACCAAATCAGCGAAAAAATATCCCGTCCGAGGAAGTCGGTGCCAAAGTAGAACGTGCCGTTTGGCGCTTCGCTGCAGTGGTCGAGATAAAAGGCGGTCGGGTCGTTGTTCATGATGAACTCTGCGGCAAAGCAGCCCAAAAAAATCACGCCTAGAACCGTCATGGAAACCAGCGGCTTGCCCCTGAGCTTGTGCCGCAGGGTGGGTTTTTTCAGCTGGGGCGTATGCACCCGGTAGCCCGCGCCCACTATGCGGAATAAGTCTTTTTCCTGCGCCTGCGCCGCCATAACGACACCTCCGTTACTTTCATTCTGGGGTCGATACTCTCATTGATGGTTTGAGCCAGCAGACTGCTGGCAATCACCAGAATCCCGGTGAGCAGGACCACCACCATCAAAAGGTTATAATCGTGGTACTTGGCGCTCTCCACGCCCAGCGCCCCGATACCCGAATAGTTGAACACCGCCTCGGCGATATACGTGCCGCTGAGCACGTGGGGGATGGAAATCGCCATCACGCTCACGATGGTCGGCGCGACGTTCCGCAGGCAGTGTCCCCAAAGGATCCGGCTCTTCCCAAGCCCGTTGGATTTGGCAAGTAGGACGTAATCCTTGCGAACCTCGTCGAGCAGCTTGTTGCGGATCAGGTAGGTGTAGTACCAGAAGTGGCTCCCCATCATGACCGCCAAGGGCAAAATCATATGGGAAACGCGGTTGCCGATGTCCGCCGCCATGCCCGTATCGTAGGCCCCGCTGCTCGGGAACCAGCGCAGACTGATGCTGAAGATCAAAATCAGCACCACGCCGGCCCAGAAGGGCGGGATGTAGTAGATGACCGTGCTGACCTTGCAGATGAGCTTATCCAGCCAGCTGTCCTCAAACCTAGCGCAGACCATAGCCAACAGAATCGACACGGCAAAAACCAGAACATAACCGGTGCCGCCAAGCAGCAGCGTATTGCCGATTAACGGCCCGATCACCTGCATGACCGGCATTTTGTATTGCAGCGAGATGCCGAAATCCCCATGGAACACGCCGCCGAGCCAGCGGAAATATTGGAGCGAAATGGGGCCGTCGAGCCCCAGCCTTGCCCTGGCGTCCTGCATATCCTGCGCGGTCATGCTTTCCACCGCGTCGCCGTAGAACGCCTGCAAAGGGTCCCCGGGAGCCAGCCGCGCAAACACGAACACCACCACCGACAGCAGAAACATAGCAGCCACAAAAACGAGACAGCGCTTGCCGATCTTCCAAGCCAGCCTTGCTTTTGCATTTTGATTGTTCAAGGATCCCCGCCTCCTTTGCTCCATTCTGTGTGCGGACAGATTTGAAACAGGCTCTTACTCGAAGTACCAGTTCTCCACGTTCCAAAGCATCCCGCGGGAATGGTGCCCTAAAATCTTGCCCTCGTCGATACCCCTGATCTGAGACTTGCTAACATAGAAAGCATCCAGGTAGTTCAGCAGGAGGACGCGCGGGTTCTTAGCCTGCTCGACTTCAAATTCGCCGTACAGGGCCTGCCGTTTGCTGAGATCGGTTTCGTGCCTTGCCCGGGCCAGCAGTTCATCCACTTTTTGGTTGCTGTAGCCCTGCCCGTTATTGCTGCCGCCGGTGGTATAAAACGCGTAGCACTGATCGGCGTCAAAGATAAACGCCTCCCCGACCAAATAGGAATCATAGCCGGTCCAATCCCAGCTTGCCAGCGGGAACACCTTCACTTCTACGCCAACGGCCTTGAGCTGATCGGCAACCAGCTTTGCCATGTCGACCCGCTCGACCTCGGATTCCGGCGCCATGAGGGTGAAGCTGAATCTCTGGCCTTTGCGCTCAAGGATGCCATCGCTGCCCTTTTTCCATCCCAGCTTTTCCAGTTCTTTGGCGGCCTGCGCTACATCGTAAAGGTAGAGGTCAGCGTTTTTGTTGCCGCCGAGGTTCGTTTTCTGCAGAGGGCTGTAGGCGACCTCGCCTTTCCCGTCGACTGTCGCTTTGAGGATGGCCTGCTTGTCGATCGCATAGTTTAGGGCATAGGCGCTGTCCGCGTTGTCCTTCCAGAACCCGCCGTCGTACCGCAGGGTGATGCCGCGGAAATCACAGCAGTTATGCCGGGTGATCTGATAGTCTGGGTTCCCCTGGAAACTCTTGATATAATTGGCGTTGAGCCACGCGATGTCCACCTCGCCGGACTGCGCCATATTGGCCTTCACGGTTTCATCGGCAACATTTTTGAAGATCAGGCTCTTGATTTTGGGGACGTTATCGTAGTAATCCTCATTGCGTTCCAGGACAACGCTGTTGCTTGCGGTGTCCTTGGAGACAAACTTGTATCTGCCGGTGCCGATGGGATGCTGGTTAAACGCGTCGGTATTGATGTCCTTGCCCTCCAGCAGGTGTTTCGGGATGATGCCGATGGTAAAGTAGGCGGGCATGGCGAGGTTCGGCTCTTTCATTTTGACCACAAAGGTGAGCTTATCCGGCGCGGAAACCGACGCTACATCCAGGTAATTCGAAAGCACATCGGAGCTGATGCTTTTATCCTGGGTCAGGACGGTGTAGGTAAAAACGCAGTCGTCCGCGGTAAACTCTTTGCCGTCGTGCCACTTGACCCCCTCCCGCAGATGGAAGGTGTACGTCATCGAGGCCTCGTCGTAATCGTAGCTTTTTGCCAAATCCAAAATCGGCTGATTCTTGGAATCCAGCTTGAGCAGGCCGGAGAAAATCACAGACTGCACGTCCGCCGTATTATGCAGCACTGGATTCATAGGGCTACCATAGTCTCCGGCAAGGATCAGGGTATCCTTTTTGGTGGAGGAACCCGCGGTTTGCGTACTGTTTGCCGGGGTGCCGGCCGACGGCTCATTCCCGCAGCCGGCCAAAGAGATGAGCATCGCTGCCGTCAGCACGGCCGCAGCCACCCAGGAAAAAATTTTTGTCTTGGTTTTCATGATGGAACCTCCATTCCCAATTGGTTTGCTTGTGTGTTTACGATTTCATTGTAGCATAGCGGTTTGTTTAACACCACAGATTATTGACTAATGTTTCTCACTCCCGATAGACAATGTTCCTGCTTTATCTGCCCTCCTGTTTTGACCGTTTCTGAGGGGATCGTCAGCCAGGCCCACCATTATTGCCTAATTTTTCTCAATGAGGCAAATTCTTCTTGACAGGCCTTTTTTCCATGCGCTACAATCGACCTAAGCATGAATTTTTGTCGAAAACCATCGAGAAAGGGGATGACGGTATGAATGCGGTCGGGAGCGTGCGGAAAATCAAGGAAGCGACGCTGGCCCTGAGCAAAAAGACGCGCTGTGAAAAAATCAGTGTGTCCATGGTGATCGCGAAAGCACAGATCGCCCGCAGCACGTTTTACAAGCAATTTCCCGGCATGGCGGAGGTGTGGCACAGCTTTTCGCACGATTTCATCCATTCCCTGGCGCAGCAGAGGGACGAACTTTATGTGGCGCCGGCCCGCATCATCACAGAACCAAAGCAATCGCACGTGGCCATGCTGGCCAGCCAAAACCCTTCCGCGTTGGCGGACTACTTTTCCGGGTTCTTTTTGCGGCACCAACATCTTCTGAAATGTCTGGTCAAGGAAAACTTAGACCCGCTGTTTTTAAAGAAGTGGAAGGAATTCACCTGTTCAATTTTCGTGGAGATTCTGCAGCACCGCAACTGCAGCAGACAGGAAAGTTTTGAAATTGCGGAAATTCTGAGTGCGGGTCTGGTTGGTCGGGGCAAGGATGCGATTTTTTCCAAGGACGCCTCCCCCCTGTACGGCCACTACATGACGGCCTACAAAATCCTGTTTTCTCTCAGCTAGACAAAAGCAGCCGGGCCGTCCATCCCATGACCGCAAAAAAGGCATCCCCATGAACGATGTTCGTCCTGGGGATGCCTTTGGTTTTTATTGCGGCTTATACGCTTCCATGCACAGCTGCTCCCGCTGCTCCTCAAACCGCATATATGCCGTTACATCCGCAAATCCCGCCGCCTTGAGTAGCCCCGCGAACACATCCGCGCTTACTGGGTGCATCTCATAGTTTTCCATCTCCTGCCATTGCGCGTCCGTATACTGTTCCCGGCGCATGACATTCTCCGCGATACAGACCTTCCCGCCCGGCTTCACCACGCGAAAAATCTCACACAGATTGCTGGCTAAATCCGGCCAGAAAAAGTAGCTTTCAATGGAGTAAACTTTGTCAAACATGGCGTCCGGAAAGGGGAGCTCAGCGACATCCCCTAGGCAAACCGTTACCTTCCCGGTTGTGATCCCAGCGGCATTTTCCGCCTGCGCACACTGCACGGAGGTTTCGGAATAATCGACCCCATACAGCTTTCCGTGCGTTATGGTGTCCGCCAGCTGCCGCAGCACTCGACCGCCGCCGCACCCAATATCCAACACAACATCCCCGTTCTGCACATTCAGGCACCACTGCGTCAATGCGTTCACAGCCGCGTGATGTACATTCATTTCCGCGAGCATTTGTTTTCCCTCCTGCCCCAGAGGAAACCGACAGCTATTCTCTGTTTGCTTCATGGTATCTGCTCCTTTTCTCCAAAATAGCCTCCCTAGAGAATCGAATCCTTTTGGAAGGAATTTGAAAGTTTAACGCTTTTATTGTAAAAAAATCCTCCCGGAAACACAATGGTCTATTGAATGAAAATTCTCAAAAAACAGAAACCGCATGGGGAAATCGGACAGTTGCGGAACATTGACCGCCTTCATCAGGTTCCTCTTTTTCCATTTCGCCGCCGCCCCATACTTCTTCAACCGGAAAGGGAGGCGTACTTTGCTGTATCCGGATGAAGCCTCCTTGCGTTTTAATCAAGGAACTGATAGAGGACACGCATGAAAATATTCATATCCAGCGGTTTTGCGATGCGGGCATTCATGCCGTTCTTAATTGCCGCTGCTTTTCTGCCCAGAACCACCGCCGCTGCTTTTGATTTGATATTTTGTAAATACGCTCAAATGCTCGCTTTTGCCGCTATCATTGCAGACTACGACCTGATACGAGGTTAAGGAGGATAGCCTGGTAAACGAAACACTTCCATTCACAGGTGTCTAAACAGATAACGACTTGCCGGAAGAATCCTTCAAAATAACCGAAGCCACACGGGCTGGCGGATTGTTGACCGTAATCCGGGTAGCTGTTCTCTCAACGTTGCTTCGAAGAATTTTGTTTGGTTTTTGAGATTGCGGCGGGCAGCTACATGAGGAGCCGCCATCGAAGTGCCGCTTTTATAACCGTAGCCATTCGGAACCACGCTTTGGATACTCACGCCCGGTGCGGCCAAGTCTACCGCAGAACCGTAATTCGAGAAAGATGCCAGCTGGTCTTTGGAATCCACCGCAATCACACAAAGCAACTCCGGGATATGTGCGGGACAGTATAGGGCGGTATCGGATGCGTCGTTGCCAGCAGCGGCTATCACAACCACCTGATTCGTTACGGCCTAGTTGACTGCCCGATCCAGATAGTAGGAATCAGATGCAACACCGGTTTTGGCGGTTAGACTCATGTTAATGACATCCGCGCCATATTCTGACCCGTCAATGGTACATTTTTGGGAATCCACAATCAGACGCACGGTTTGGAATTGGCTGTCGGGCACTTCTGCTTTTTCTTCTTTGACCGTAATTGCTACCCTCTTTCAAAGAAAGGATTTTCCCGGTAATATCGAAAAAAGTTTCCGCAGAAATGAAAAGTCGCCATCCCCTGTGACCTCATATCCAATCTGATTTCTGACCGTCTTGCCGTTTACCTGTGCGCCGGCCTAGCCAGCCGTAAAACGAATCTCCGTGTCATAACCGTCCCGCCAATAATCCGAAATCACATTTTGTACCTGCTCATAAAATTTGTCGTTCGCCGCACTGCTTTTCGTAGAATCCGCCGCCGCGTTGGTGATTTCCAAACGCACTCCCTGCTGCAGGACATCCCCGAGCCTACCGTTTAACAGAAGATCAATCGTTTCATTTCCACTCTGCACAACAGGGTGGATTTTTTCTGTTCGCCGATGAGCTCGTCGAGATATCCGGCCACCGTTTCCTCATCACCCTGCCGGGTGAACATCTCCCCGCCCGTTTGGTCGTATACCCCGTCTTTCGACACCCCTTCCCGCTCGGCGGCCCAGCAGCGACAAATCGTAGATCTCCTCCGGGATGGGCCGCGCGTACAGCATCGGCAAGACCAAAAATATTCCTCACAGCACCGCCGATATCCCGGTCGCCGGCGCAATCCGTAACCTCTTTCTCATGTTTGGTTCCTACGGTTTCTTCTGTTTTTAGCGTGTTTTGATGCTAATTAAATAGTATGATACAATACAAATATGAAAATCACAAAAGAACGGTATGCCCGAATTGAAAAGTATTTTCCAATTCAGCGAGGAAATGTAAAAATTGATCATTACGTCTTTATTAACGCAATCTTGTATATGGCTGAAAATAGGTGTAAATGGGGGCACTTCCAGAGAAATACGGAAAATAGAATAGTGTATATCAAAGGTTTAAGGCAAGCATGAAAAAAAGCGCGCTGTGTCCTTTTCAGCGCGCTTTGCTCCCCATCCAAACGGGAAAATATTTTTTGCGGGCGTGCCCGCTTTTTTGCTCGCGCACCTCACTTTTTGTAAAAATTTTTCTCTGTGTGCGAGAGAAATGTTCCATGCTCCCGGCAAACCCGAAAGATGAAGCAAAAAAGAGAACCTCCTGCCTAATTTCTCATGCATTGGTTCTCTTTTGGGACTTGGACACCCACGGCAACCCTTTCTTGCTTTTCGCTTCAAAAAAGCCCGCAAACCCGCATCAGCACTGGTTTTTTTCTGCGGCTTTGCCGCGGACAACCTATTTTGTTGCCCTTGCTTGGTACGGGTGACAGGACTTGAACCTGCACGGTTGCCCACCAGAACCTAAATCTGGCGTGTCTGCCAATTCCACCACACCCGCATAATCAAATGCGCTCGCATCGCAAACGCAAATAGGATTATACCGCAATTACTCCCAAAAGTCAACCATTTTTGCTATTTTAACAGATTCTGCTCCAGCATACTTTGTAACGCCAGCATTACACCTAATTTTCCGCTGTGAAAATGCAGCCCTCCCTGTAACCACGCCGCATACGGCTCACGCAGAGGCGCGTCGGCAGAAAGCTCTATGGAGGCCCCTAAAGTAAACGCTCCGGCTGCCATAATCACCTTGCAATCATAGCCGGGCATATCCCATGGCTCCGGCACCACAAAAGAGTCCACCGGCGCGCCCTTTTGCATACCCTGACAAAATGCTACCAATGCCTGTTCCTTCTCTAGTAGCACCGCCTGAATAATATCCGCTCGCTCCTCATTCCAATTAGGGGTCACCTCATAACCAAAACAACTGAGCAAACCCGCCGCAAATACCGCTGTTTTCAATGCCTCTCCGGTCACATGCGGCGCCTGAAAAGCTCCCATAAACAGCTCTCTGTTACTGCCCAAAGTCGCGCCGATTTCTTTGCCCGTACCCGGCGTAGTCAGTCGATACGCACAACTTTGCACCAAATCTTTTCTGCCGGCAATATACCCGCCCGCAGGCGCTATGCCTCCGCCCGGATTTTTAATCAAAGAGCCTGCCATCAAATCCGCTCCCCAACTTGTAGGCTCCTCCGTTTGCACAAACTCCCCGTAACAATTGTCCACCATAACAATGCAGTCGGGCGCCTTCTTCTTTGCGATTTTGGCAATTTTTTCAATGTCCTCCACAAATAAGGACGGTCGCAGACTATACCCGCGGGAGCGCTGGATATATACCATTTTTAAACCGGGTGTAATCGCCTGCTCTATCGCCTCGTAATTCGGCAAGCCGGCGTCGGTAAGCGGCACCTCCTCATAGGCAATGCCAAATTCCCGCAGCGAACCGTTGCCGTCCCCCGTTATGCCAATGACTCCCCTGAGGGTATCGTAAGGAAGGCCGGTCACACTCAGCATGGTGTCACCCGGTCGCAAAACGCCGAATAACGCAACGGCCAGCGCATGCGTACCGCTTGCAAAATGATGCCGTACCAAGGCATCCTGCGCGCCAAACACCTTGGCATAAACCTCGTCTAAAGCGTCTCTGCCTCTGTCTCCGTAGCCGTAGCCGGTTGAGGCCGCAAAATGGCTCTCGCTGATTCGCGCCTGCCGAAAAGCCGCCAACATTTTCTGCTGGTTATATTCCGTGGTCTCATCAATTTTACGCAAACGGGGCGCAATCATTTCCAGCGTTTGCGCTGCCGCTGCCTGAATTTTCTGGTCAATATGAAATTCCGGGTAAAGCATGGTTTCTCCTTTTTTATTCCTGCGGAGCGCTGCCCGCAATACGCTCTGCCAACTTTTGTACCAATTTTTGTGCTGCATCAAAGTCAGTCTGTGCAATTTGTCCCGTTGCGGCGTGCAAATACCGGCACGCCAACGAAACCGCAACGGTACGCACGCCCGCCCTGCTTGTGTGAATTGCCGCAGCGTCATTGCCGCCGGCTACCGCCTGCTTCACCTGACAGGGAAGCCGTTCCTGCTTTGCAAGTTCCAACGCCAAACAGTAGTATGCACGGTCATAAATTGTGCCCTTGTCCATAAAGGAAAGCACCGGACCTTTTCCCAAATTACACACCTGTTTTTCGGGGCGTACGCCCGCAATATCGGCAGCGGTAGTCGTCTCCACCACAATGGCCGCCTGCGGATTTACCCGATATGCCGCCGTTTTCGAGCCCCTTGTACCGACCTCCTCCTGCACACAGAACACAAAGGTCATATCATACGGCAAATCGCCTTGTATCATTTCAATTAAAATGGCACAGCCTACCCGGTCGTCCAATGCACGCCCGTAAATCATACCGTTCTGCGCGTCAAATTCCGAGTAAAAACAAACCGTATCTCCCAAGCTAACCACCTTTTCCGCCTCGGCACGGCTGTTTGCGCCAATGTCCAAATACAAATCGTCCAAGGGTACAGCCTTGCCTTTTTCCTCGCCTTTGAGCAAATGCACCGGTTTAGCGCCAATTACCCCCGACACACCGTTGCCAACGGTCACGCTTCTGCCGCAAAGCACACGCTTGTCAATGCCGCCCACCGTGGCAAATTTCAGGTAACCGTTCTCGTCTATATGCGTTACAATCAGACCCACCTCGTCCATATGCGCATTGAGCATCAATTTGGTTTTGGCCGGCTGCGCACCCTTTTTCTCGGCTATAATATTCCCCATAGCGTCCACAGTCACACTGTCTGCAAAGGGGGTAATTTGCGCCAGAATAAAATCTCTTACCGGTTCCTCTCTGCCGGAAACACCGGGCAATACACACAGCTGCTCCAGCAATTTTATATTTGCCATAAAACCTCTCCTTTGCTTATCTATGATGAATATAATCCGCCAGCAGTCTTGCCGTATTTGCAATATCGTGTAAATCCGCGGTTTCTACGGTGGTATGCATATAGCGCAACGGGATCGACAGCAACGCCGTTCTCACGCCGGTTTGCGTCACTCCGATTGCATCGGCATTGGTACCGGTAGCTCCGCCCATCACCTCCGCCTGGTGCGGAATTTCTCCGGCCTTTGCAAGGCGCAAAAGCTGCTCTCTCATCTCCGTATCCAAAGTCGGCGCAAAACCTATCATTGGTCCGCCGCCCAATTTGCCGCATTTTTCCGCAGCAACACCCGGTTGATCGGCAAAGCTCACATCCACCGCTATCGCTTCGGTCGGGAAAATCGCAAATGTACCTGTTTGCGCCCCCTGACCGCCGGTTTCTTCTCTGGTACTCAGCAGCACGGTCACCCCGCAGTCCAGCGTTTTACCATGCAATAAACGCATACATTCTATGACCGCCGCACAACCTGCACGGTCGTCCAATGCCGGCGCACTCACCCGGTGATTCAGCAATGTTCTGGGCGCACCTTTTATCACAATGCGGTCGCCCGGAGCCACCAGTTCTTCTGCCCGCTCCCGACTCAATCCCAAATCTACCGCCATTTTGTCCACCGGCGCTACTTTACTACCGTCGTCTTCGGTTAAATGGGGCGGCAAACAGCACACAATACCCGGCAAGGTCTCTTTGCCATATACCGTTACCGCTGCGCCCGGCAATGCCCGGCGGTCAATGCCGCCGCACGGCGCAATGTGCAAAAAGCCGTTTTCGTCAATTTGCGTCACCACCATGCCAATCTGGTCCAAATGCGCGTCCAGCATAATTTGTCGCTGCGCATTTTCGTTCCCCACAAACGCCACCACATTCCCCATGCAGTCAATCGTCACCTGATTGCACCAGCGCTCCAATGCCCGCTTTGCCTGCTCCGCCGCCACACCTTCGTCACCGGGCGTACCCGGCGCGTGGCAAAGCGCAAACAGCAATTCTTTTAATTGTTCCATATTTTTCTCCTTTATAATCGGTTTACCAACGCTTTAAAATGTTCGCCTCTTGCCGCAAAATTTTCATACAGGTCAAAGCTGGCCGAAGCCGGCGAAAGCGAAACAATATCGCCGGGTTGGGCAGAACGCTCTGCCAAAGCCACAGCCTCCTCCATACAATTTGCCCGCAAAATAACCGGTGTGCCCTCCTTGTAATTTCGCGCTTTTTTTACGGCATGTTCTATTTTGTCCGCGGTTGCACCCATTAAAATCAAAATTTTTACTCTATCGACTATCACCGAACCGATTTCATCGTAGCAAAGCTGCTTATCATAACCCCCGGCAATTAAAATAATTTTCCGGCCATATAGCTGCAAAGTTCCGTTTGCGGTTCTGCTGGGACTGGTTCCGATTGAGTCGTTATAATAAGAAACGCCGTTTACCACGCGTACCAACTCGTTGCGGTGCTCCACGCCGCTAAAATTTTTGGCCACCTTACAAATTACCTCTACGGATACCTCTCTCCAAACCGCGGTAATTGCAGCCAAATAATTTTCAATATTATGCCTGCCGGGAATTCGAATCTCACTGCAATGTAGGATTTCGGTTTCTGTGCCGTTCTCTGCCATAACCAACATGCCGTCACCGCGTAAATAAGCGCCGTACCGACACGGTTTTTCACTGCTGAAAGTAAACAATTGCCCTCTGGCGTCCGGTGCAAAACTTATGGCAAGCGGGCTCTCGGCATTGAGCACCGTTTTGGAATCAGCCGTCTGATGCAGCACCAAATTACGCTTTGCCTGCACATATTCGTCCATATCCTTGTGCATATCCAAGTGGTTGGGCGAAAGATTCGTCACCACAGCCACCTGCGGGCTCCGCCGCATGGAGATAAGCTGAAAACTTGACAACTCTACCACTGCGGCATCGGTTCTGCTTATCCTGTCAACCTCCGGCAAAAGCGGCCTGCCAATATTCCCGCCCAAATGTACGGTTTTACCCGCCGCCTTTAATAATTCGGAGATAATAGTGGTCGTGGTGGTTTTGCCGTCGCTACCGGTCACGGCGTATATTTTACACGGACACAATTCAAAAAACACCTCCATTTCAGAGGTCACTGCAACGCCGCGCGCTCTTGCCTGCTCCAACTCCTGCGTATGAAACCGCATACCCGGCGTGCGGAACATCATATCTACCTGCAAATCCCGCAAATAATCCGCGCCGGTTCTCAAGGTAATACCCAACGCCTCCAATTCATTGCCGCTGTCGTCAAGTTGGGCGCGCTCACGTTTATCGCAGGCAAATACCACCGCGCCCTTTTGCGCAAAAATTTTTGCAAGCGGCACATTGCTGCCGCCAAGACCCAAAAATGCCACTTTCTTCCCCTGCAAATCCTCAAAAAACGCCGCTACTCTGTTGTCCATATCTGTTATCTTCCCCCTTTGTGCTGCAAATTTTTCGTTATTTTTCATTATACGCATTGCAGCCGCAAATAGCAATACACCCCCTTGTCCTGTTGCGAATTTTTTATAAATTCCGCTGTTTCTCTTAAAGTATGCCGCTTTTTTCTGTACCTAAACACCGATATGCCTTTATGGCATTGAACAAAAAACGGGTTCTGTTTTTTCTCACAATTTACAATGCTCACAAAATTATGAAAAATTTGCGATTGCGCCTTTGCCAATGCGTAAAAAAGTGCTAAAATAAAAAACAGAGTAACATTATAATGGAGGTGCAGATTCATGAAAGCTGTATATCAAGGCAAGACAAAAGACGTATTCGCACTGGACAACGGAAATTATCTGCTCAAATTCAAGGACGATGTAACCGGTACCGACGGCGTATTTGACCCCGGCGCCAATACCGTAGGGCTTACCATTGACGGCATTGGTAAGGAAAACCTGAAGGTTTCGGTATTTTTCTTTGAAATTTTAAAAAAAGCCGGTATTCAAACCCATTATGTTTCCGCCGACATAGAAAACTCCACCATGGAGGTGCTCCCTGCTAAATGTTTCGGCAAAGGCCTGGAGGTGATTTGTCGTAACCGTGCCGTGGGCAGCTTCTTTCGGCGCTATGGCGACTATGTTACCGAAGGTCAGCCGCTGGGCGGCTATGTGGAGATGACGCTGAAAGATGACGACCGCGGCGACCCGTTGGTTACCTGCGAAGGTCTGGAGGTTTTGGGCATTATGACCGCGCAGCAGTTTGCGGATACCAAAAAATTAACCCAGACGATAAACAGGATTTTAACCGACACCTTAAAGCAAAAGGGCATTGAATTATACGACATCAAATTTGAATTCGGCTACCACAATAATCAGGTCATCTTAATCGATGAAATCGCCTCTGGCAATATGCGCTGCTATCAAAACGGCAAACCGCTCGACCCCATGGATTTAACCGCGATGATTTTAGCATAAACAGACGCAAAAAACACCGCCTCTCGTTTTGAGCAGGGCGGTGTCTTTTTCTTATTCCGGCTCACCACTTGCATCCTTGGAGGAAAACTCTTGTTCGTCCTCGGGCTTCATGGTTTTAATGCCGAAAATAAAGAACAAAATATGGAACAGCCATACGCAACCCACCACAATCTGACCGATGGGCACACGCATCATCATCACACAGCTAATCGAAAGCAGCACGGTCACAACGCACATAATGCGAATTTTCACCTTCCATGTCATGCCCTTTCCCTGTACAAACGACTCCAAATTCTTTTTATACAGCTTGGTGCCGGTAAACCAATTGTGCAATTTTTCCGAGCTTTTGCCAAAGCAAACCGCCGCCAACAACAAAAACGGAAACGCCGGCATCAACGGCAGCACAGCGCCTGCCGCACCAAGCGCCAGACCGATACACCCTAGTACAATCAGTATAATTTTCTTGGTTTTTTTCATGATTGCCCCTCCAATCTTTTTTTCTCACGCTTGCTCTCCAGCACATGCCGCAACGCCCAAATCGGGTGATGCAGCAGCATTCTCGGCCCGGAAAACCGCATGACTACGCGAATTTGCTCCCGCATATCGGGTTTATAGCAATGCACCTTACAATTAGAACAAAAAGTTTTATTCTCCATAAACGGACACCGGTCGCTGCGTTGTCGTGCATAGTCGTTCAACGCACTGCACGCCTCACACAATGCGCCGCTTTTGGTATGGCGCTGCTTTTTGCAATACAACGCAATCATCTCAGAAACCATGCGTTTTTCGCGTTCGCACTTGGTATGTACCTGTTCCATCAGCTCATTCTCCCGCTGTCCACATGATACACCTCATCTGCAAGCTGCACCGTAGAGGCTCTGTGCGATACCAACACCACCGTTTTATTTGCCCGCTCGCGGTGCAACGCCTGTAAAATCACTGCCTCGTTCAGACTATCCAAATTGCTGGTCGGTTCGTCCAGCAGCATAAACGGCGCATTGTGCAAAAATGCTCTCGCTAAAGAAATCCGCTGTTTTTCTCCACCGGAAAGCGTATCGCCCAACTCGCCCACCGGCGTTTCATACCCCTTGGACAAACTCATAATAAAATCATGTACCGCCGCCTTTTTACAGGCAATTTCCAACTCTTCCTGAGTTGCGTCCTGCTTGGCAATGCGCAAATTTTCCGCAATACTGCTATGAAACAAATGCGTTTCCTGCAAAACAAGACTCTCCATTTCCCGTAAATTTTCGGTATTGATTTCCTCAATATTCGTGCCGGAAATCTCCATACTGCCCTGCTCCACACGCCAAAAACGCATCATCAACCGAAGCAAAGTCGATTTTCCGCTGCCGCTTTTGCCCACAATTCCTACAATTTTATGCTCCGGCACCGTCAAACTGACATCGCCAAGTACCGCACGGTCGTCATACCCAAAGGTAATATGCCGCGCCTGTACGCCGGAAAATTCCACCCGCTCCTTGCCGGTAATATCCTGCGTCAGCGGTGTTTCCTGCAAAATGTCCAACACACGGTTGCCCGCGGCCAAGGTATTTTGCAGGGTACTGCCCAAATCGGCAAGCGCCACCACTGGCCCAAAGGAGCTCATCATGGCAACCACGGCAATCAGCAGTCCCGCAAAATCAATCATACCGCCGCTGTACAGCAACGCCGCCACCGTAAGCATCAACAGGCTGAATACCAAAATCAGAGTATTGCTCAGGGCGGTATTCCTACCCATATATTTCTTCTGCAACTCCTCTTGCCGGTTCAATTCGTCCGTGCGTGCCTCCAACTCCTGTAAGCGTTTTGCGCCCGCCCCGTATTGTACGGTCTCCTGTAAGCCACGCAAACTTTCCAGCACAAAGCTACTCAACTCACCGCTCTGTTTACGAAATTGTTCGCCGGTATTGCCGCTCATTTTAGAAACAAATACCGGCACGGCAATTCCCACCGTTAAATAAGCGGTAAGCGCCACCAAAGCCAATATCCAATGTATACCGCAAAGAAAACCCACCATGATTGCACAAACAAAAAATGCAATCAAAATCGGGGAAATCGTATGCGCATAAAAAACCTCCAAAAGTTCAATATCCGAGGTAATCACCGCAATCAAATCGCCCTTGCCCCTGCCCTCCAATTTGGCCGGGCAAAGCCTGCGCAACGCTCGAAACACCCGGTCGCGAATCAGCGCCAGCAGTTTAAAGGCAATATAATGGTTGCACGCTTGCTCTCCGTAGCGCAGAAATCCCCGCAACACGCCAATGGTAATCGCCACCGCAAATGCCGCTGTCATGGGCAACGGAGCGGACAGCTTCATGGCATCCAAAAGCGCCCATGCGCTGCATACGGTGATAAAAATAGCACATAAAAAGCCCAAAATCCCCAGCAATACTGCCAAAATCATATAGCCCGTCAACGGCCTTACCAAGCCAATCAATCTTGACATGACTTGTAAATTGCTGCGTTTTTTCATATGACTGCCCCCTTTGCATACTGCTCCAACTCCCTTTGGCGACGGTACAATTCTTCGTAAATTCCCTGCCGCTCTATGAGCGTTGGATGAGTTCCCTGCTCTGCAATGCGCCCGTTTTGCAGCACATAAATACGGTCCGCATGTATCACATTGGCCAGTCTGTGAGAGATAAAAAGAACCGTTTTTACGCTTGCCAAACGGTAAATTTGCGCCATAATATCGTCTTCACTCTCTGCATCTATGTTCGAAGTAGCCTCATCAAAAATATAAACCGAACTGTCATGTAAAAGCGCACGGCTCAACGCCAGCCGCTGCCGCTGTCCCCCGGAAAAATTTTCGCCGCGTTCTAAAAGTTGCGTACCCAAACCGTTTTCACCGCGCAAAAATTCCGCCAATTTGGTCTGCTCCAACACCTGCCACATTTGTGTATCGTTAGCCGCAGGATTGCCCAATTGTAAATTTTCGCGTACAGTACCCCCAAATAAATAGCTGTTATGGCCAACATAAGTCACCGTTTGCATCAGGCTTTTCTCGGCAATTTCGCGCAATTCCACACCGCCTACGGTCACACTGCCGCTGTACGGCGCATTGCGCCCTGCCAAAATTCCGCCCAAGGTAGACTTTCCGCTACCGCTCTCGCCCACAATTGCCGTAAAACTTCCCTTGGCAAATTCCATGTCGATTCCCTGTAAAATTCCGCGACTTTCCTCATAGGAAAAATTCAAATTTTCACAAACAATCGTACAATTTTCCCCCGGCACGGTTTCGGTGTTCTCAGGTGGTTCAGGCATATCCAGCAATTTAAAAATTTTATCGCTTGCGGCCATACCGTTCATGGCAATGTGAAAAAAACTGCCCAGTTGACGCATCGGTATAAAAAAATCGGCCGAGAGTAAAATCACAATCACGCAGCCGGCAAAACTCATACGCCCGGTGGCAAATTGACTGACCGCCATCACCATACCCGCCGCTGCACCTCCAAACGCCACAATATCCATAATCGAAATAGAATTGAGCTGCATAGTCAGCACCTTCATGGTAATTTTGCGAAAATGTTCGGCCTCCTCATTCATTTCCGTATTCTTTTTCTCATCTGCCTGGTATATTTTCAGCGTAGTCAATCCCTGCAAATTTTCCAAAAAAGTGTCGCCCAGCGCCGTATACCGCCCCCAATATTTAGAAAGCAATTTTTTTGCAAACGTCTGCACCAGCGCAATCGAAACCGGTATCAACGGTACGCAACCCAGCAAAATCAGCGCGCTCTGCCAATTGACAAAGCACAATACACCAAATAAAGTCAGCGGAGCTATCATACTGTAAAAAAATTGCGGCAAATACGCGGCAAAATAAATGTCCAACTGGTCTACGCCCTCTACGGCTACCTGTACCACCTCCGCGGTGGAAGCCTTGTTCTGATAGGAACTGCCCAATCGCAGTAATTTTTGGTAAATACGGCTGCGCAGCGTTTTTTTCACCTGTTTTGCGGAAAGATACCGCATACGGGCACTACCCAGCGTACAAAAAAGGCGCAGTAAAATTGCACCCACCCCAATTGCAAGCGGCATCATCACTGCAAACAAATTGGTTCTTTGCCAAAGCAACGTCTGCAAACAAAACCCAATTGCGCCTACCATAACAACGTTGGCTGCCAAAGCAAACCACTGCAACGCCACGTTACACCAAATATATTTTTTTGACTCCGGCACACTTTGCAGCAGCCGTTTATTTATCATCATACCCTCACCTGTACTTTCGTTTTTCAGCAAATATGTACGCAACCACTAACTCCGGTTAGCGATAGCTAATTCTAGTGTAAAAAAGAAAGCGGAATCTCCCCACTCACTTTGTTACGATACCTATGGAAAATTTATCACATTTCTCTGCTTTTTGTCAAGCGCGGCAAGCGATTCCCGTTCTGCCTAAAAGTTCCTTTTTTAGGCATACAGCACCTCATCTTTATCAAATTCCACACGCATCGAACCACCAGTTTCCTCCGAAACCGCAATCAGCAAACCCACCTTATCTTCTGTTATATAGCCATATAAACTTGGAGCAAATTCTTTTGAAAGCGGGTAATCTGCACGGCTCAAATTCACCGCAGAAAGCCTGTCGTTACGCAGCAAATTCCGTACCGCAACCTGTACCGTTGTCTTATCTGTATCGTCATCACCCACCACCTCA
The DNA here is from genome assembly GCA_934457095.1 of uncultured Eubacteriales bacterium. GTDB lineage: Bacteria > Bacillota > Clostridia > Oscillospirales > Acutalibacteraceae > UMGS1071. Next base: position 46,437 of record CAKSHJ010000009.1, on the reverse strand, counting down.
TACAAGCTGTATCTCAACTGCTCGTACATCGGGTATACCGAGGCATAATCGCTCAAATGCAGCTGCGCGCCTGTCTTTAAATCTACTACTAAACTGCTGCGGTATACCACAGGGTAATTCGGCGCCTGCTCGGGGTTCACCAGCTTATGGCTAAAAACCAACGACAACCGCTCACCGCTCAAAAACGTCACCTCCGTGGTACTCTCCAATTTTGCCTGTCCGCCATACTGTGCCTGTCCCAACTGACGATGCTGCTCAATCAGCGCGTTCACCTGTTCCTGCACCGATGTATCATCCATGTCATAAACCGCCGGATACACCTGCACGCCTCGCTCGGTTTCCACCGTAATATCCTCCAGTCGCATGTGCGTATTCACCGGTTGCTCCGACTCCTGTACTGCCGGCGATGAGGAAACCTCCGGCTCCTCCGCTGAACTCACTTGCTCTGTCTGCGAAGTCGTACCGTTTGGAAACGGACGCGGCATTTGAGCGATTCCCGCCCCGCAGCCGCACAGGCTCACGCTGCATACCGCCGCAATACACAACGCCAATATCGCCTTCTTTTTCAATGCGCCTCCCCCTTTCTCAAAAAGAACCCAACTCAATCTCTGTACAAATAATCCCGGGTCATCGGCAATGTATTATCCACACCCTTGCTGAACAACACCTGATGAATATCACAAATACCGTTGTGAAAAACCGAGGCGCACGCCACCAAATACAGCTCCCACATACGCACAAAACGCTCCTCAAACATGGTATCAATCACCTCGCGCTTAGCCGCAAAATTCTTGGCCCATTCCAGTAAGGTTCTTTCATAGTGGCGGCGCAGACTTTCCACATCCAGCGTATAGTAATTGTGCTCGCCCACCAAATGCAGAATTTCCCGCAAACTGGGAATAATACCGCCCGGAAAAATATATTTTTTAATCCATGGGTCGCCGTCATGCTCCTGCCTGCCGCTAATATAATGCAACAGCACAAGCCCCTTTGGGTTGAGCGCCTTGTCAATATTTTTCATGAACAACGGGTAATTGTCGCGGCTTACATGCTCTAACATACCCACGCTTACAATACGGTCAAACTGCATACCGCTCTTCTCCAAATCGCGGTAATCCATCAGGCGAATCTCCACCTGACCCTCCAGCCCCTCAGCTTTGATTCGCTCCTGACCTTTGCGGTATTGCTCCTCGCTTAAAGTAATGCCAACGCCCTTCACCTTGTATTTTTGGGCCGCAGCAAGCAACAAATACCCCCAACCACAGCCAATATCCAACAGTGTTTGTCCGGGTTTTAAATTCAGCTTTTTTAAAATATAGTCTACCTTATTCATCTGCGCCATATACAACGTATCGGTCGGCTGCCGAAAATATCCGCAGGAATAACTCATCGTTTCGTCCAGCCAAAGCTCAAAAAACGCATTGCCAATGTCATAGTGCGACGCAATTTCCTTCTTCTGGTTTTTCTTTGAGGTCGAGGTTTTCATAATTTTGGAAAGCCCGCTGAAATCGCTTGAAAAGTCCTCCAATTTGGCAAGCACCAAATTCAAAATTTCAAATAAATTGCCCTGTTCCAGCTCCAAAATTTTGTCCATATACGCTTCGCCCAAAGTAAGAGAAGGACTCTTCATCAAAGCGCCCACCTCTATATTGCCGTTGACGCGAATTACTGCTATGGGTTCGTCCTGTCCCGCTTTCAATACCTCGCCATCGGGAAACTTTACCTCAAACGAAACATCGTCTACTTTCTTCAGCAATTGTTTGAGAATCATTTTGTCAAAAGCCATCGCTCTGTAATACTCCTTTTGTACTATACTGTCGTTTGTTATATAGTGTATCGTATCTCAAAGCGTTCTTCAACCTCTATTTCCCGCCGTCACACAATATTTACATTTAGCCGATGCGACCACGGTGCAATAACCATAAATACCCACCCAATGCAAGTATGCTTACACCGCTTACCACACTGCCCATAAACAATCCCGGCGGTATAAACGACAACTCCACGGTATGTTTGCCCGCCGGAATTTTCACAGATAAAAAGGTATCAAATACAGCCTCGGTTTCCACTTTTTGTCCGTCTATATATACGCTCCAACCGCGCTCATACGGCAACGAGAAAAACAATCTCTCCTGCTCTTTGGCAACCACCTGTCCGCTAAAGGAAGAACCGTTGTTTTCCGTCGCGGCAAAATTACCGTCTGCCATAGCGCTGTAATACTGCTCAAATACTTGCATGTTCTGCCGATATAAATACGGTTTTCCCACCACAAAGCGTTCCGCTGTCAGCTCCAGCGAAACGGTATAGGTTTCCGCTGTATCGTTCAGCAGCACTGGGTGTATATAATCATAAAACGCACCGTGATAATTATGGTCATAATACACCGGCTCATCATTGACCTTCACTATAATCTTCCGCGCTCTTTCCGCGTTGCCAAAACACATATATACCGGACTGAACGCCTCGTCTCGTTGGTAAGTCCAGCAAATAGAAGCAGGCTGCTCCGGGTCTATCTTCTCCAGAACCATGTTTCCGTTTTCACTTGTCACCGTTAAATTATCCGTCTGCGTATTCAGCAGCGTCTCCGCTGTAAAAACCTCCTGCCGGATCTGCGGGGCAAAGCAATGCAACACCCGATTCTGCGACAAAAACGGATTTTCCTCATCCAATTCCAAAGCCGCAACCTCCTCCGGAATGGTAAAGCCCAAGCCCAAGGCAAACGGATTTTCATAAACGGAATAACCGCCCTCCTGCAAAACCTTGCGGTACTGCGGGAAGCTTGACTGCCCTGAAATAAAATACCGCACGCCGTAAATGCTGTCAAAGGCCAGCGTGTTGCCCTGGCTGTTGCTGATAACTACATCGTTACTTTTATACCCTGTCTTGCCAAAAAAACTCACTAAACTCGCTTTTAAATTCGAGCTGTAGTGCGTAATGCCATGGTAAGAATAATGCATGGCATCATTAAAGGTATAGAAAAAATCCTTCTCCATGCGCGCAAAATCCCCCTGCGTCATCGCCTTTGTTTTCTCAATCACCGGCGTTGCGTCCTCATAATATTGCGCATACTCCCCATAGCTTCCGTAATCCATGCGCCGCAAAACCATATTGGCATTAAGCGTTATATTTCCTGTACAAATCACACCCATGCCCAGCGTTAATGCAAATTGCAGCCATTTTTTCGTCTGTAAATGCACAAAATACAATAAAATGAAAAACAACACAACCAACCCGGCATCCAACAGCACAAATTTCATACCGCTATGAAGTCTGCCCGTTAACCACGCCAGCAATATCGTAGCTGCAAGCATTGCTGTTCCCGTCACGCAATAGCGCACTGCAGGCGGCTTCTGCGTTCTTAACACTCCAAAGCTCTCAAATGCCAGCGTTACCAAAACAAAGCTGAACAAAAACGCATATCGGTGCGGAAACCAATTGGGCGGCGTAAAACCCTGCCATGCCAAATCCAGCGGCGCAACCCAGAACGATAAAATAAACACGGCAATCAAACTGCCGGTCAGCAATTTTGTTTTAAGCGCAATCGGTTTTTGTATAAAAAATAACACCGTTAGCACCAATATAAAAATACCTACAAAAATATTCGGCAGACCGTCGAACCAGTCGTTTTTTGCCTCTGTGAGCGAAAACATATTAGTGTATAAATTCCCCAGAATTTCAAAAACAGAACCGTTGAACGCAAAAGACAAACCCTTAAAACCGTTGGACTTTCCGCCGTTTAATGCCATAAATGCCGGTAACAGCACAACCGCTGCCATCCCGCCCGCTATGAAAGAGGAAATCATATACATATAGGCTTTTTGCCAAAAATACTTCCATTTTTCCTGCTGCGGTAAAGCACGCAATATCCGGTACAAAAAATATACAACTGTAAAAATACATAACATATACCCAATGTAATAGTTGGTTACCAAAGCCAAAAATAAGGATAAAATATAGCATAAAGGCCGCTTTTTCTCCAGCATTCTGTGAATGCCCAAGGAAATTACAGGCAGTAAAATCACGCCGTCCAACCACATAATGTGAGAAAGATATACCACATTAAAGCTCATCAGCGCATAACAAGTGGAGAATATCAATGCAGCATACTCTCCGTGAAAAACACGGTTCAAAAATAAAAAACATGTCACACCGCATGCGCCTATTTTCAATACTGTTATGATATAAATTGCAGTCGGTAACGCCTCTGAACTAAAAAACAAAAGTACCAAATTAAAAGGGCTCAACAAATAATACGGTAAAACACCCCATATATTGTTACCCAAAGTTTGGCTAAGACAATAAAACAGATTGTTTTCTCCGTTAAAAAAGCCTTTGAAGTACGAGAAAAAATCAGTATATTGCGCGGCTAAATCGGCAGTTAGAACGGTGCTTTCTCCATCCGGAAACACCTGCAATCTTGCTAAAATCGCCACCAATATACACACAGGTATGATAAAGGAAAGAAAAAACAACAAACAATATCTTGCGGTTTTTCTCCTATCTTTTCTGTTCGGTATTGCGTCAACTACTATATTTTCGTTTTTGTTTCTAAAGAAAAATGCATGTAATTTTGATTGATTTTCCATTTTTTCTTTCCTTTAAGTTATTATTCTTTCTAAATAATATACCATATATTTATATATCCGTATATATTATTTTAACCAAATCAGGCAAAAAACTATAAAATAAAACAGCCGCCGTACAGCAGCTGTTTTATTTTGGTGATCCATCGGAGATTCGAACTCCGGACACCCTGATTAAAAGAATAAACACTGAACCTTTATCTGTTCAAAGTTTTTTCAAATGGTCAATATTACTATGCGCATATCTTTCACGCAACATTCTAAGGTTTCTCCAACCACCAACCATACCAAGAGATAAAAGGTCTACTTTTTCCTCCCACCATAGCGTAGCTCTAGTGTGCCTTAATTCATGTGGAGTTAAAACCGGTATCTCTGGATATTGAGATGTTAAATCATTCATAAAGCGTCTAAAATTTCTTTTTGCCCAATTATTTGGATCCATCGCTCCCCCTTTTTGATTTGAAATCACAAATTGCTTATTGATTTGATTCTGGGTCAATCCTTTATGCTGCCCTAAAAATAAAATGCGCTGATAGTGTAACTTTAAACAATTATAAACATCTTTTGACAACGGAATATTACGCATACGATATTTATTTTTTAATCCATCGGTCAAAAGGTAATGTTTTTTCGTTTCGGGGTCTTGTACAATAACCGTACCATTCCGTATTGCTATGCACCCCTCACTCCAAAGCACATTCCCCCACTCTATCCCTAATAGTTCACTGCGACTAATCGCGGTATCCATTAGTAGTAACGGACCCAACCCTTGCGGGTGCAGCAAAGCGAAGCGGTACGCACATTCAAAATGCTCTCGATTCCAAACATGTTTTTCAATAGGTTCAATATTGCTCTTTAGCCGAATCCTTTTATTGAGAGGGTTTTTAGAAATAATTTCATCATCTACGGCTACTTGCAATATGTTGGATAAACAAAATCTCATCTTTTTCATGGTTTCCAGAGAATATCGTTTTCCTTGAATATTGAAAAACTCCTGAATGATGCTTGACTTTATATCTGATATTGCCATGTTCCCAAAATACGGAATTAAGGCGTTGTGCGTTTGACGGTAATAGGTACCCATATATGTGTTATCCTTTACAAAACCACGAACATAGTTTTCCAGCCAAAAAACCGCATAATCCTTAAATAAAGTGTTTTCTGTAAATTTCATATTCTTCTCCCCTTTTAAGTTAATAGCCCCATATTACACAATTTTACAAAAAAAGACAATATACCCGCAAAATCACAGCTCCGGCTGTGATTTTTTATTTTATCCAGGACGTACGTCCCAGCAAAAAAGAAAGACTAATTATTAAAAGTCAAGCCTAAAATACGAAGAATGGCCAAAAAGTAGGCGGTTCAAAAAGGGTATCGCAAAGCAGACGTCCAATCGGACACCCAGCTAAGCATATGAGAGAAAAGTTGTTATGCGGCTGTATTCTTCTCCAAAGCATAAATCAGCCGAACCAACATACGAACGCTAATGCCCGGAATCGTCGTAATGGGAGACTGTATTTCCTCCATCATGGACTGGATAGCGACCTCAATTTCGGTGTCCAGTCCGTGAATTAAGTGGATCGTATGCCGCAGTTCCAGAGACTTGGCCGGCATAACAGAGCCGACGGAACATCTGGCGGCATCTCGAAGTGTTGTTGCCATATCTCTCCCATAGCGGCCTTTGGAGACGTCATTTAAGAGCGTTTTCAAATGTGTTAAGTGCGCTTTTAACTCCGGGGAACTCGCCGGGAAGTGCGTAAACGGATGCCGTGTGAAGGGTCGAAACCAGCCTTTCCGGTAGAGGTCGGTTTGCAGCAGCGTGTCAGAGCCCTCTGCGTTGTTTTGGATGGCGAATACATCTGCCAGGACTTCGCCTTCCGAGCTGAGGATGACGCAGTCGTGCTTGTCCTTGGCAACGTCAATTCCCACGCAAATCATGATGATACCCCTAGTATGTTTATTTGATGCCGGGTCCACAGGACGATTTACTCTTGTAACCTTGTGCTACATAAACCGTTTGGTGGTATCTAACTGATCAACAATACTGTAAATGACACCCACCCTCTACCAAAAATGACACCCATAACGAATAAGTCTAATATCATTTTTACTGGCAAAGAAGAAAAAAGTATAAGTTACGTAAAAAATCAAGATGAAATTGACCGCTTAATTGGTATTTTTATGGATGAAATGAATGTTTGATTTTTACGCAGAATCCCTTTTTTCTTTGTAAGTCAAAGTATTGTTTCCATTTTTTGTTATTTATGTAAAAACAATGAAAATATTACTTTCTTTTTCTCTCTCAAACAGGGAGAAATGACGGATAGGTGTGGGGGTGAAGCGTAGCGAGGGGGAGAGGAAAGGTGGCATTTCTCTTTATCTTTGGCTTTCCTCTCCCCCTTAAAATCCCGCCGCAGCGCTTTCTCTTTTTGCTTCTTTTTCTCTTTCCTGTTGGGACGTACGTCCCAAACTGCACCAAAATTTATTTCAAAAACACTTGCAAAAAACAAATTTTCGTGTATAATACAAATAGAAAGTTGTTATATATCCATGCAGGCATAAGCGAAAGCCCGAGGAATTGCAGTTCCCCGGGCTTTCTTTTTTGGTTGAGCTGTCGCTATTTACTTCCGTCCAACCGTTTGCATATGTAATATGAAGTTACATTTGCCATGACAGAAATAAAGAAAGTTGTTTTAAGTTCCACGCAGGCACCTCCTTCCTGCTGGAAAGAGTCGACAGCTCAACCATTATACCACAAATAAAATCGTTCGACAATTTTCGGCAAAACAATCTCTTTTGGGACGTACGTCCCAAACTGCACCAAAATTTATTTCAAAAATACTTGCAAAAAACAAATTTTCGTGTATAATAGAAATTAGTAAAACTATGTGTGACATTGGAACACAAGCGAACCCCCGGAGGTGTGAACTCCGGGGGTTCTTTGATTGCTGCCTAAGCTACTTCCTGTCTATCCATTGACAAATTAGATGTATAAATACACCTGTCAGGATAGCATTGAGTAAAACTATGTATTGTGACATCGGTTTTCACCCCCTCTCCGCTGACGGATTGGGTAGGCAGCATGCCTATTATACCACGACCTGGGACGTACGTCCCACTACTCTAAAAAATTTTTTAAAAAAATGTAAAATTTTACTTGCAAAAAGCAAACAAATAGTATACAATCAACTTAGGTAAAACAAAAGAAAGCACCGATAGCCTTATAGGAACTCCAATTCCTATAAGGCTTGCGCCGGAAGAAGTAAGACAGTACTCTCCGACTGATCAATGCCTCATGGGTGTGATTGTATCACACTTTGAGATATTATTCAAGTCTTTATAGGGAATTCGCACTTCTTTCGGGAGGTGCGAATTCTTGTTTTACCCTCAAGTACCTTGACAATATAAGCCAAGACAAATATTCAAATTGCACTTTGAATACTTGTGCAGACTTATACCATAGCGGTTGCAGCATAGTAGCGGCAGCTCTCCGAGCCAACAGGTGCAAATTGATACCCTGCACTGCGCCGGACAAAGCGCGCCAGACGATGTCTAATCCCCGGTAAGAGGGAATGCTTACCACAGCAGTGCTGCAACCGAGCTGCATATCATAGAGAAAAGCCCGCAAACACAAGGCTTGTTAGCTTTTCTCTATGATAAGTTCAAATTCCGAACTTATCATGTGTGTGGTTGCGGGAGCTGGATTTGAACCAACGACCTTCGGGTTATGAGCCCGACGAGCTACCGAACTGCTCCATCCCGCGATAATAATACATTAGCGGATTGCGCAATTATTATTATACCGCAGGCAGTTGTATAAGTCAATAGCATTTTCTCGTATTCTTCAAAAAATTGCCGGGCAATATCCGACAGTTTTTTCTATACCGCTAATGCAAATCGCTGCGGAACTTACCTTTTTTGTGCATCAACACCACTACCAATCCTACGATAACCGCCGTCAGCAAACTCGCTCCTCCTACAATCATATAAATCAAGTAGGATGGCATCTGGTCTCCTATCATATATAAATTGCGATCGCCGTAATACACCGCCCTATTTACGTCCTCAGTCTGCGCTTCATTTTCCGTTTTGCTGCTTGTCGTTTTGCTCTTGGTCGTACTGGTATCGGTGCCGACTGCAACCTTTTCACCTCTTGTTACATTGACCGTGTATTTGCTTTTATTTTTTCTGTCGGCCGAGGTAACTGTAATGATAAATTGGGTCACTGAACCCTGTTTTTCCAAGTTTTTGCGGTTAACTCTTGCTGTTGCACCGTCAGCCGCCTCCATGTCAAACAAAATTTCCGTTACCTCTGCGCCCACCTGCATGGAATACTCCTGTATATCCGCATCAAACATAGGCTCTAAAACACCTTGATCAGGTATCAATTTGGTTAGCACCGCCTCTCTGGCAAATTCAGGTGCGATGCAGAAAACAACCGTACTGCCAAAAGTTGACGGTAATTGCACTGCGTTCCAGTCTACAAGCTGATCCATTTTAACGGAAACCGATGTTTCTCCGAATACCGGCTCCTGATTGACCCGAAACACCAAGGTCAAGCACTCCCCGGTCAATTGCGGGGCAAAGGCGCCGTCGCATACATAAATACCCGTCATACCGTCCCCGCTTGTATGGTAACGAAATGTACCGCTTTGCATTTGTGAAGAAGTATCCACCCGCTTGAGCGTCAGCTTGGAGGCATCATATTCCGCGCGCAAACGAAACCCGGCAATCACCATTGTATCCGCAAATTCCTCGGCCGTTACCGCAACCCGTATCTCATCGCCTTCCTGTACCGTTTCGGCAGAAGCTGAAAATGTAAAATCCGCCTGCATCTCCTGCGCAAATACCGACATTCCCGGCACCGCGCATAAAAGCCATACCACCGCCGCAACCACCAACCGTTTTGCAAACATTCTTCTTTTTCCTCCGTTTCTGTAATGGCAGTTCGTGTTATTTTACCGCAAATTAATTGCAATGTGTTGTTTATATCGAAAATTTTCACATTATTTTTTGCATAAATACACTTTTACCCATCTTGTCTTTTCTCCAAATTTGGTGCTTTTTACTTAAAATAATACATTATTTTGTATCACGGTCAAATTCGGCAAAGTATAGGCAAAGCATTGACTTTCTGCTTTGTGTATCTTATAATAATGTTCATAAGCAAAGTAAGAGTTCTGTAGTAGAAAAAATGCTATGGTGCTCTTTTTTGGTTATAACTATCCAAATTTAGCGAAAGGATGTGAACGGAGTTATTCCTTGACTCTTATGGACGAGGTGAAATCTATGTGCAAAGTTCCCGAGCTGTTCGGCACACTGGTGTTCAACGAAGACATTATGCGCGCCAGATTACCCAAAGAGATTTATAAATCTTTGAAAAAGACCCGTGAGGATGGGCTGCCACTGGAAATTCATGTGGCAAATTCTGTTGCCAACGCTATGAAAAACTGGGCGCTGGAACATGGCGCTACGCATTATACCCACTGGTTTCAACCCATGACGGGCATTACCGCGGAAAAGCATGACAGCTTTTTAACCCCCGTGGATGACAGCAAGGTCATTATGGAATTTTCCGGAAAAGAGCTGATTAAAGGTGAGCCGGATGCTTCCAGTTTTCCCTCGGGCGGCTTGCGCGCCACCTTTGAGGCTCGCGGCTATACCGCATGGGACCCAACCTCCAATGCATTTATCAAAGATGGCTCTTTGTGTATTCCCACCGCTTTCTGCTCCTACGGCGGGGAGGCTCTGGACAAAAAAACACCGCTTTTGCGCTCTATGGATGTTGTGGATAAACACGCTATGCGTATTTTAAAGCTATTTGGTAACCCACACAACGCAAAACATGTGCGAACCACAGTGGGCGCCGAACAGGAGTATTTTTTGATTGATAAGGCGCTTTACAACCAACGCAAGGACCTTTTGTATACCGGCAGAACTCTGTTGGGCGCAAGACCGCCCAAGGGTCAGGAGCTTGAAGACCATTATTTCGGCGTCATCAAGCCAAGAATCTCGGCTTATATGAAAGACCTGGACGAGGAACTGTGGAAGCTTGGGATTCCATCTAAAACAAAGCACAATGAAGCCGCACCGGGTCAACACGAAATGGCTCCGCTTTTCACAACCAGCAATGTTGCAACCGACCATAACCAACTGATTATGGAGGTTATGAAGCGCGTTGCGGCTAAGCACAACCTTGCCTGCCTGCTGCATGAAAAGCCCTTTAAGGGCGTAAACGGTAGCGGCAAGCACAACAACTGGTCTATGGCGACCGATACCGGCGTAAATTTATTAGAGCCGGGCGATTCTCCCAGAGATAACGCGCAATTTTTGCTATTTCTGGTAGCAATCATTAAGGCCGTTGACCGGCATCAGGATTTGCTGCGGCTCTCTGCGGCTTCTGCCGGAAACGACCACCGTTTGGGTTCCAATGAGGCGCCGCCTGCTATCATCTCCATTTTTTTGGGAGATGAATTGACGGAAATTCTGCAATGTATTGAGGACGGCCGCGTATACCATGCGCAAAAAACCTCGTATATGGAAGTTGGCGTAGACGGTTTGCCCTCTTTTGCAAAGGATACCACAGACCGCAACCGAACCTCACCCTTTGCCTTTACCGGCAATAAGTTTGAGTTTCGTATGCTGGGTTCCTCGGCCTCCATTGCCTGTACCAATTTTATGCTCAACACGGCAATCGGAGACATTCTGTGCGAATTTGCAGACGAGTTGGAGCAAGCAATTGACTTTCAGGCGGCTTTGAGCCGGTTGATTCGCACCACCATTCGGAACCACAAACGCATCATTTTCAACGGCAACAATTACTCTGCGGAATGGGTGGAGGAGGCGCAAAGACGGGGGCTGTTAAATTTGCCCTCGGTGGCAGAAGCCGCCGCTTGCTATATTCATCCGCAAAACATCGCGCTTTTTGAAAAACACGGTGTCCTTTCTGAAATGGAGATTCGTTCTCGTTATGAAATCACCCTCGAGAACTACTTCAAACAGATTCACATAGAAGCCTTAACCATGATTGACATGGTTAAACGGGATATTCTGCCGGCGGTTTGCGCATACATAAAGGATTTGAGCGAAGCTGCGGTTGCAAAACGACAGCTGAGTGCAAATTTTAGCTGCGCGCTGGAGGAAGCCCTGCTCAATGACCTTTCTGACCTTTCCTATGCTTTGTTCCAAAACTGCAAAAAATTGGAAGAGAATGTAGAAATGGCCGAAAAGATTACCAATGTGAGGGACACAGCATCTGCTTATCGCAATGCTGTATTCATGCAAATGGAGGCTACGCGCTCTGTTGCAGACAAACTCGAAGGTATGGTGGGCGACAAATATTGGCCGTTCCCGTCATACGGAAGATTATTATTCAGCGTAAAGTAATGCATTTTGTTTTTGCGACTGCATATTTTTTAAATATGTATAAATAAAATGCATTGCACAATTTTGTTTTGGAGGTAGAAAACCATGGAAATTTCAGCAATAGATACCCTTTGGATTCTATTCGGAACTATGTTTATTTTCTTTATGCATAGCGGTTTTGCTTTGTTGGAAACCGGTTTCTCAAGAGTAAAGAATTCCAGCACCGCTTGGATTGACAATCTGCTGGATTTTGCCATTGCATCTCTTGTATTCTGGGCATTCGGCTACGGCTTTATGTTCGGCGGCAACGGCAACCCGATTTTCGGCGACTTTAACTTCCTTGCTATGCGAAGCTACGATTACCTGGAGCTGACTGTGCCCAACTATGCATATGTGATGTTCCAGGGTGCAATCTGTGCAACAACCGCTGCGGTTGTATCCGGCTCCATGCTGGAGAGAGTCAACTTTAAATCCTTCCTCATTTACAGCACCATCATCAGCGGTTTTGTATACCCTGTTGCAGGTCACTGGGCATGGGGCGGTGGTTGGCTCAGCCAAATGGGCTTCCATGACTTTGCAGGTTCTGCATCTGTTCACGGTCTTGGCGGTATCATTGCACTGGTGGGCGCAGCTATTCTCGGCCCGCGTATCGGTAAATACGACAAAAACGGCAAATCCAGAGAGATGCCTGCTCACTCTTTAACGCTGGCAGGTATGGGTACATTCGTGCTGTGGTTTGGCTGGTTCGGCTTTAACGGCTGCTCCACCATTACCGCAACCGCAGACGACATGGTCACTGCATCAAATGTATTCCTCTCCTCTAACATTGCCGCAGCGGCTTCTACCGTTACCGTTTTGTTCATTACATGGGTAAAATACAAAAAGCCCAATGTTGCTATGATGCTCAATGCACCGCTTGCAGGCCTGGTGGCCATTACAGCCGGCTGTGACCAAATTGAGCCTTGGGGCGCTTTCTGCATCGGCGTTATCGTTTCCTTTGTTATGGTATTCGGTATCGAGCTGGTCGACAAGGTATTCAAGGTAGACGACCCGGTTGGCGCTGTTGGTCTGCACTGCTTCTGCGGTACGGCCGGCACTATTTTAACCGGTTTGTTCTCCACCACAGACGGCGTATTCTATGGCCATGGCTGGAGCTTCTTCGGCGTTCAAACCTTGGGTGTATTCTCAATTTTGGCATGGGGCGCTGCCGTTATGACCATTGTATTCTTCATTTTGAAGTTTACCGTAGGTCTGCGTGCACACAAAGAAGAGGAAATTGCCGGTTTGGACCGTTCCGATTTCAAACTTGTTGAAACTTCTTATCAAGAGTTCATGCAGATTCAAATTGACCCGCTTGAGGAAAAATTTGCTCCGGTTACCACTTTCGAGCAAGCTTCTTCCAAGAAAAATACCGAAGAATAATTTGAGTTGTTCGCTGGGGTGACGAACAACTGAACCATTGAGAAAAGCAGTTTATCATTTGGTAAGCTGCTTTTCTTTTTTATGCGCAAATAAAAAAGACCTCTCAAAAAAGAGAGGTCCTTTCATGCGACCAAACCTATAAGCCGAGTTCTGTCGTGAACAGTCATCTATCTTGGCCGGGCGTTGCCGCCACGGCTCATGCCACCTTCTCGAAACGCGCCGGGCAAGCGCTATATGTTTCTCTGCGGTGTTGCTCCGAATAGGGTTTACATAGCCGTACAGTCTCCTGTACGCTGGTGAGCTCTTACCTCGCCTTTCCACCCTTGCCGCGGTAAAAACCGGGCGGTATCTCTCTGTTGCACTATCCCTAGGGTCACCCCCGGCGGCCGTTAGCCGTTATTCTGCCCTGTGGAGCTCGGACTTTCCTCAAGCACACCCTTTCGAGTTGTACCCGCGACTGCTCAGTCTGCTCGCATATTTATTTTATAGAATTTCCAAGACGCTGTCAAGTCTGCAAAACATTTACATTCTTCTGTATTTTTTAATTTTACGTAATTTTCTCTTTTTGCTTCGGTAAAGTAGCATTAAAATAATATACACTATCACTAAAACAGCTATCACCGCCGCCACAATCATAAACCAAGGTGAAGTAAAAATTTGCTTCATCACACTACCTATTTGTAAAATCTGACTTTTTTCCATGGAGTTTGCCGCCACCAAATTGATGGTTGTAAGCTCCTGATTGGCATAACTCAAAGTTGCCGTACCAATGATATCGCCTTGTTTTACCGGGGCTTTTACGCTCTCGGGCAAATGCGGCGTGAGCATCACACTGCTGGCATCCACATTCGCTGGTAATATGGTAGAAAAATCTTTTTCCGGAGAAAGCTGCAACCTGTCCTGATCCCAAACATAGTCAATTTTTACATCTGCAACAATGTCTGTGCTTTTTAAAACATCTTTTTTCTGCAGCGTGGTAAATGCCCAGCGATACAACCTTTTGCTATCTAAAGATTCCCCCCGCTGGGTAATTTCTCTGCCGTTTGCATCTACCGAGGGCGCGCCCAGCGCTACGCAAATATAGGTATACCCATTATATACCGCACTGGAAACCAAGCAATAACCGGCTTGGTCATGTGCACCGGTTTTAATACCCCTTGCATACTGGTAAAAGTAAGGATTCTCGGCAGTATTTTCTGAAATCATTTTATTGGTGGTATACACCGTGCGCGAGCTTGCACTTTTATTGGTCGCCGGTAGCGTATAGTAAGTCTGCGCAGTAATGTCCGAAAAATAAGGCAGGGTCAACGCATACTTGGTCATCTTATATAAGTCTGAGGCAGTGGTATAATGCTGTTCACCGTGCAACCCATGTGGATTCTCAAAATGTGTGTTACCACAGCCCAATTGCGCTGCTTTTTCATTCATAAGCTTCACGAAATTTTGCACTGCCTCCTCACCGGTAGCGCCGTTTTGCAACCCGCCCACATATTCTGCCAGCACCAAAGAGGCGTCGTTACCGGAGGGTACCATCATTAAATTATAAAGCTGCAGCGCCGTGAGCGTTTCGCCCGTTATTACGCCGGCCATAGAACTACCCGTGCCGGACAAAGTGGGTTCTATGTAATCGCTCACGGTAATTTGCGTACCCTGTGCGTCACCAATGTGCTCGGAGGCGACAATATAGGTCATAATTTTCGTGCAGGAAGCCGGCTCCAGCCTTAAATCGGCATTTTTCGCATATACCACAGTATCGGTATCTAAATTGGCCATATAAATTCCCTTAGAATTGGTTTCAAAATCAATATGAAACTCCGCTGCAAAGGTCCAAAATTGCGGGATTGCCATAAAAATCGCAAAAAGTACCACTATGCATGAAATCATCTTTTTTTTCATGGAAATTTTGCCCCCGTTGTGATATGATAATAGTAGTTCAAAATTAAGAAAACTCTGCATTTAAGTATACCAGTTCCGTTTCTAAATGAAAAGGGATTTTTCAGATTGTTCACAATTTATCATTTGCAAAGGAGCATGCTTGTGATTTACATTACGGGTAATACACACGGAGATATTCGCCGTTTTCAGACGGATACCGCCAAAAAATTAACCGCGCAGGATACCCTGATTGTATGTGGTGACTTCGGTTTTATTTGGGACGGCGGAAAAAAGGAAGAAAAACAGCTTGACCAATTGAGCAAAAAGCCGTACACCATTTTATTTGTAGAGGGTACGCACGAAAATTTTGACTTGTTAAACGCCTATCCCAAAAAAGAATGGAACGGCGGTAAAGTGCATGAAATTCGCCCGAATATTCTGCATTTAATGCGGGGAGAGTTGTTTGAAATAGAAAATCATAGCTTTTTTGCCTTTGGCGGCGGCGAAACCGAAGAAAAAGAAATTTATATGGAAACCGGTAAATGGTGGCCTGAGGAAACCCCCACCAGAGAGGAAATGATTGCCGGTGTAAACCGCCTGTTTGACCGCGGGTTGAGTGTGGACTACATTTTAACCCATGAGCCTTGCCCAAATCATGTGTTGGTGGGAACCCGACAAGATGTGCCGCGTTCGGCGCTGCAAGTCTTTTTAGAGGAAATGGTTCATAAGGTCACCTATAAGCAATGGTTCTTCGGCGCACAGCATATAGACCGTGCTATGAATCGCCGTCACATCTCCGTTTTTGAGAAAATGATACCGATTGTCGATACCGACCTGCAAACCGGTAGAGGCAAATATAGCAAAACCAATTATTGAAAGGAACGCTGTTCTTGAAAATACTCCATACCTCAGACTGGCACCTTGGAAAAATGATTTATGGCCGCTCCCTATTACCGGATCAGGAACATTTTATCACAGAGTGCTTTTTGCCGACTGTACAAACAGAAAACCCTGACTGTGTAATATTGGCAGGCGACATTTTTGACCGGCAAATTGCCCCGGTAGAGGCTCTTCGCCTGTTTGACAAAACGCTGACCGAAATGAGCCGCCATAAAATACCCTTTGCCGTAATTACTGGCAATCATGACGGTTCAGACCGTATCGCAGTGGGCGCCGGTATGTTGCGCAGCAGCGGCATTTATATTGCTTCAAAATTAGAGGACGCATTTACTCCGGTTGTACTACAAAACGGCAATGAAGTCCTGCATTTATATTTATTGCCCTATATAGAACCGGCAACTGTGCGTCAATATTTTAACGATGACTCGATACAGGGTTTTGCCATGGCGTATCAGGTAGTGATCTCCGCCATTGAAAGCCAACTGGACAAAACAGCAATCAATGTACTGGTATGCCACTGCTTTGCGGCAGGCAGCATCACCTGCGACTCTGAAAGCGCTGTTTACGTCGGTGGCAGCGGAGAGGTTCCGCCCGCCTTATTCGGGCGTTTTGATTATGTCGCCTTAGGACATTTACACGGACAGCAACAAGTCGGTAAAAACGGCGCTTACTGCGGCTCTCCGTTAAAATATTCTTTCGATGAGGAACGTCACCAAAAATCGCTTACTCTCCTAAGGCTCACCAAACAGGAGCGTAATCTCACACTGCTGCCCATTGCGCCTGTGAGAGATATGCGCACTCTAACCGGTACTCTGGAGGAATTGCTCTCTCTTGGCAAAACCGCCCCGTGTTCTGACTATTTGGCAGTGGAATTAACAAACAATGTACCCGTTTACATGCCGCTGGAGCAGCTCCGCCCGTATTTTCCGAATATTCTGTCTGTGCATTGCAATTGGCTTTATGCACAAACCACCTCGGAGCAAGAAATACTGCGCCGCAATATGCAAAGTCGTACCGTAGACGAAACTGCAGTGTTTACGCAATTTTTACAGCAAATTTGCAGCACGGAACCTACAAAGGCAGATATTACACTGTTCCAAACTATTCTAACGCAGCTAAAAGAAGAACCGCTACCGCTCGAATAAGGAGGCGTTCTGCAGCCAATGAAACCTATTTTCATGACCATGCAAGGCTTCGGCTCTTACATACAACCCACCACCATAGATTTTTCCGCATTGGGAAAATCTCCTGTTTTTTTAATTACCGGCGCTACCGGCGGCGGCAAAACCACCATTTTGGACGCAATGTGCTTTGCTTTATATTGTAAATCCACCGGTGGTCGCCGTAGCTGGTCCGGCATGCGCAGTACCGCCGCTGACGATACCCTGACCACTTCCGTGGACTTTTCCTTTGAATTGGGAGACGCCTGTTACCGTTTTTGTCGCTCACAGGCAGTACATTTTGTGCGTGGCAGTGGCAGAAGGGAAATCCGCGATGAACACGCTTGTTACCAGTTAACTGCCGGTAATCCCGCTGACGATACCGCTCAATGGAAGTTGCTTGTAGCCGGTAGCGAATCCAAAGTTCGGGACTACGCCGAACGGCTATTGGGATTGACCTGCGAGCAATTTTCGCAGGTAATTGTATTGCCGCAAGGCGACTTCCTAAAATTGTTGCGTGCTAACTCCAACGGCAAAGCCGAAATTTTACAAACCCTATTCAAAACACAGATTTGGTCTCGAATTACCGAAAAAATGAAACAGCACACTCAGGAGTTATTTCGGAGCGTGGAGCAGCTTTATATCGAAAAGAATACGCTGCTCCAACAGGAAGCTGTTGACACCGTAGAAGCGCTGTCCGAAAAATGTGAGCAAGCCGCAGCCGTATTACATGTCACAAAAACAGAATTCAATCATTTGCAGCAAAACTTGCAGAAAATGCAGGAAGAACTCCATACCGCCAAGACGCTTTTGCAAAAATTCACACAAAAACAGCAATTGGAACAAACTCAACAACAGCTTCTATCCCTGAATCCACAAATTCTGGAAAAACAACGGCGTCTTGATACGGCCAAACAAATTGAGCAAATTTTTCCGTATTGGCAAAATTATCACAATGCCATACAGACCGTGACACACAAACAAAATGCTCTATCAACTGCCGAACAATCCTATAAACAGGCCTTAGCACATTTAGAAATGCTTGGGCATGAACAAAATTCCATTGCGCAAAAAAAGAAAGAAATTTTACGTTTGGAACAAACCCTGCCGGATTTAGAGCGCAATATGCAGGCCGTAAAACGTCTGGAAACACTATGCACACAACAAAAAGAATTGGAAAATATAGCGGAGCAAAAACAACAGCAACAAACGCAAATACAGGCGCAAATAAACGCTTTAGAGCTACGCATACAAAACGGTACCAAACATTTGCAAGAACTGGAAAAACAGAATCGCCTACTGCCCGAATATAACGAACAATTTCGTATATTAACTGAATACAGTCGGCAATTTCAGACTCGGGCACAATTGCAAACTGAACAACAGACCGCACAGCAGGCTCTGAACACCGCACAAAATAAAATACAACAGCAGAAACAGACACTTGCTCAAACACAGCAACAGTTAACAGATTTGCAAACCGCTATCATGCAAAATTCCGCGCTTACCATAGCGCAAACTTTACAAGAAAACGCCCCATGCCCTGTTTGTGGCTCGCTACACCACCCAACTCCAGCCACATCCCATACCACACAGCAAACTGACACCTTACAATTGACCGAATTAACTCAACACCTTGAACTATTACAGGCGCAATATCAGCAGGAATTGCAAGCCTTTACCCGTGCAAAAACAATACTTGATGAAAAAAACAAACAATTGACCGATTGTATCACTCTATGCGAACAAATACCTCTTACACAAACCGATTTACCATTGAAGTTGCAGCAACAAACTGAACTGATAGAAAAAACCAAAAGCATGGTAGCTACACAGAACAAATCGGAAATCGGTCTGCAAAAATTGCAACACGAACAAAGTCGTTTAAAAGAGGCTATGGAGAAAAATAAAGGAGAGATGGCGGACTATCAACAACAAATTGCCTCCGTAAAAGCCTCCGTTAAGGAGATACAATCCGGATTACGCCAACCACAGGATATCAATGACCTACAAACTGTTTGGAAAAATTTTCACAATATGCTGGCACAATATAAAAAAGAAACCGTACAATGGGACCAACAATGGTTACAGGCCACCACAAAATCGGCTTCCCAAGAGGTCAGCCTGACGCACGCAAAAAAAGATTTACTTGAAGCGCAGGAATCTCAACAAAAAACACTGTCTGTTCTATTAGAAAAACAGCAAGCCTGCGCATGGTCGCTCTCTGCCGATGCAGATTTAAATGCTATGCATATCTCCCGTCAAGAAATGCTGGATTTAGAGCGGGATATTACAGACCATACCACACAGAAAAAAGCCATCGCCGAACAATTACGGCTTTTAAATGAGCAATTAAAAGACCAAACTATGCCCAACCTCCCGCCATTGGAAGCAAAATACGCACAATTACAAGCGCAACAACAAACACTCTCCTTAAAAATTGGCAGTCAAACACAACTACTGCAAACCTCTCAAACAACACTGATTGAACTTACAAAACTCAGCGAAAACACCAGAAATGCACAAACACAATACGAGCAAGCCAATCGATTATATTTGTTGCTCTCGGGCAGTAATGAGAAAAAAATTCCGTTGCATTTGTTCATCCTAAGTGTTATGCTTGACGATATTTTAACCTACGCCAACGAATTTTTTTCTCGACTCAGTCGTGGCCGGTACAGTCTGCGACGCTTGGAAGGCTCTACCGAGGGCAATGCAAAAAGAGGACTCGATTTAGAGGTCTTGGACGGCTTTACCGGCGCTCCTCGCTCCATTGAAACCCTCTCTGGCGGCGAACAATTTTTGGCCTCGCTCTCCCTTGCATTTGGTCTCTCCGATGTGGTGCAATCGTATTCCGGCAGTATTCGCCTAGATTCCATTTTTATAGACGAAGGCTTTGGTTCTTTGGATCGTGAAACTTTAGATACCGCAATGAAAGCGCTGTCACAAATTCACAAAATGGGGCGTACCGTCGGGATTATCTCCCATGTCAGTGAGTTGAAAAGCCTTATTCCCACGCAAATTCAAGTACGACCCTCCAAAAATGGCGGCAGTACTATTACCATCGTCAAGGACTTATAAGCACACAAAAAAGCAGGTCGGAAATTTCCAACCTGCTTTTATTACGGTAAAATTTTTTATTTCAATTCTACTTCTGCGCCGGCTTCTTTCAATTTTGCTGCCATTGCATCGGCATCGTCTTTGGAAACGCCCTCTTTCAATGTTTTGGGTGCGCCATCAACGATTTCTTTTGCTTCTTTGAGACCAAGACCAGTTACTTCTCTAACCACTTTAATTACATTGATTTTGTTTGCGCCTGCTGCTTTCAGAACAACATCAAATTCAGTTTTCTCAGCGCCGCCTGCCGCTGCACCGCCCGCTGCCGGAGCTGCCGCTGCAACTGCAACCGGAGCTGCTGCGGAAACACCGAACTCCTCTTCCAAAGCCTTTACAAGCTCAGAAAGCTCCAAAACGGTAAGTGCCTTTACATCTTCAATCAACTTTTCAACTTTTTTCTCTGCCATGATAATATACCTCCAAAAATATCATTTTAAATTTTTTTACTGCATTCTATGCGCTTTGTTTTTGTGCAATCGCGTTAAGTGCAACTACTAAGCCTCTCATTGTGCCGCTAAGCACAGATGCAAAACCGGAAATCGGTGCATTCAGGCCGCCCAGAGCCTTGGCAACCAAAACTTCTTTCGAGGGCAGGCTGCCCAACTCTTTCACAGCACTTACATCTACAACAGCACCGTCAATAAAGCCGGCTTTAATGGTAAAATTCTTGTGGTCCTCTGCATATTTGGAAAGAATTTTTGCTGCGGAAACATAATCCTCTTTGTTATATGCAATCGCAGTGGTCCCCTCCAGTACAGAGTCCAAACCTTCGATTCCGGCATCCCTTAAAGCACGGGAAAGCAATGTGTTTTTCACAACCATATAGGTGTCGCCCGCCTCACGTAGCTCCTTACGCAACTTTGTGTCGTCGGCAACATTAATACCGCTGTAATTCACAATTACACCAACACAGCTTTCTTTCAAATTCGCACTCAAATCAGCGACAGCCTGCTTTTTTTGCTTCAAAATTTTAGCACTTGGCAATGTATTCACCTCCATCATCGGTCAGATGCAGTCCATTATCCTTAACACAAAAAGCCTCCCCTGCTTGAAAGAAAGACAGGAAAGGCAAATACACATTATAAGGGCATGTATATTGTGCTTTTTCCTCGGCGGGTAGAGTCAAAAACTCTGTTACGCAAACAGCACCCGCTGTCTTTGGATAAAGTACAGCTTGTAGAATATAATAGCACAACCAGTATGGGTTGTCAACTTTTTTATTATTGTGCAAATTTGCCGGGGTTAATTTTCACACCCGGACCCATGGTGGAAGCCACCACACAGGATTTGATATACTGGCCCTTGGCAGCCGCCGGCTTTGCTTTTACAATTGCATCCAGCAAAGCGTCAAAGTTTGCCTGCAATTTTTCAGCGCCAAAGGAAACCTTACCAATCACGCAGTGAATGATATTCGTTTTATCCAAACGATACTCAATTTTACCGGCTTTGGCCTCAGTTACAGCCTTGCCAATGTCCGGTGTAACCGTGCCGGCCTTGGGGTTTGGCATCAGGCCTCTAGGACCGAGTACCTTACCTAAACGACCGACTAGACCCATCATATCGGGGGTGGTAATCAGCACATCAAAGTCTGCCCAGCCCTCGCTTTGAATTTTCTGCACCAACTCTTCAGCGCCAACATGCTCTGCGCCTGCCTCTTTAGCGGCTTTCTCGTTGTCGCCCTTGCAAATTGCCACAACGCGCACAGATTTACCCGTACCGTTTGGCAATACAATTGCACCGCGTACCTGTTGGTCGGCATGACGGCTATCTACGCCTAATTTCACATGAACCTCAACAGATTCGTCAAATTTGGCCGAGCCTGTTTTTACGCAAAGTTCCAGCGCCTGCTCTGCGTCATAAAGTTTTGTACGGTCAATCAGCTTTGCGCTGTCAACATATTTTTTACCGTGTTTCATTGCTTATCCTCCCTATTGAGTGGTAAAATCGGATTTTACGGTGTTCCTCCCACCCGGGTGTTTAATCTACAACTTCTACGCCCATGCTGCGAGCCGTACCGGCAATCATACTGATAGCCGTTTCGATATTCGCAGCATTTAAGTCTTTCATTTTGGTTTCAGCAATTTTCTGCAATTGCTCTTTTGTAATTTTAGAAACCTTATTTTTGTTCGGTTCACCGGAACCCTTTTCAATACCGCAGGCTTTTTTGATTAAAACCGCAGCCGGCGGGGTTTTGGTGATAAAGGTGAACGAACGGTCCGCATAAACGGTAATGACCACCGGGATGATCATACCCGCGTCATTTTTAGTACGCTCGTTAAACTCCTTTGTAAAAGACATAATGTTGACGCCGTGCTGACCGAGAGCCGGACCAACCGGCGGCGCCGGCGTTGCTTTACCGGCAGGTATTTGCAGCTTAATGAAGCCCGCTACCTTTTGAGCCATTTTCTTGCACCTCCAAATTTGTGGTAAATGGCGGAACGGCTTTCAAAATTTACCGATTCCTCCCACTTAAAAAGGACGCTTTTGCGTTCCCTTTCGGGGTATATTCCCCTGCATAATGAGCGGTTGCCCGCTGATTATCAAACTTAAATCATTCCACCGCCTGCGCCTGGTGAAGTTCCAAATCCACGGGTGTTTCTCTCCCGAACATGGAAACAATGACCCGCACGCGGTTTTTTTCTGTGTCAAGCTCCTCCACCGTACCGATAAAACCGTCCAGCGGACCGTCAATAATATTCACGGTATCACCCACGCCGTAGGAAATCTCGACTTCTCTTTTTTCAACGCCGAGTCTTGCAATTTCCTCCTCGGAAAGCGGAATCGGCTTTGAGGAAGGACCGACAAACCCGGTGCAGCCGCGAATATTGCGCACCACATACCAAGATTCGTCCGTCAGCACCATTTTTACAAGCACATATCCGGGAAAGATTTTGCGCTCTACCTGGCGTTTTTTGTTGTCCTTAATCTCGGTTACCATTTCCGTCGGCACTCTTACTTCCTGAATCAAGTCTTGAATATGCCGGTTTTCCACCGTTTTTTCTAAGTTTGAAGCCACCTTGTTTTCATACCCGGAATAAGTATGAACCACATACCATTTTGCTTCCTCAGGCATTGTATCTCCCTCCGTCTGTTCGTCTAATGGGCAACCTCCATGATAAGACCCAGCAACCACAGCAATAATGTATCAAGACCGAAGATAAACGCACCGAGAACGACGATAATCAATAAAACAATGCCGGCGTTCTTGAATACGGTTTTGGGCTTGGGCCAGGTAATTTTTTTCACCTCAGCCCTGCCTTCACGAAAGAATTTTGCAATCCCTTTTCCAACCCTGACCAGAAAATTTGGCCTTGTCTCATCCATAACTTTCGTTCCTCCGAGCTATTTTGTCTCTCTGTGAAGCGTATGCTTTCTACAGAACCTGCAATACTTGTTCATCTCAAGTCTGTCCGGGTCGTTTTTCTTGTTTTTCATCGTGTTGTAGTTTCTTTGTTTACATTCTGTACAAGCTAAAGTAATTTTAACTCTCATTTGACGGCACCTCCCGTTGCACGGAAAAAATTTAGGCTGATTCGACTTGCGAACCGCCCATGGCCTCCCTCAAAAAAAGGGCACGAAAAAATAACCCCTTAATGCGAGGTAGTAATATGTTAACATAAACCTACCCCCAAGGTCAAGCTATTTTCGCAATTTTTTCATATTTCTTTATTTTATCATGCAAAAAAGCTGCGAAAACCACTTCTAAATTACAGTCTTTTCGGGGGTTCGGAGCTTGCCCGCAAACCACGCCTGTCTCTCAGCTTTTCGCGCTCAGGCTTTGCCCTTTTGCCCCTCCATTTTGCGCCGTACCGATAGCCCTTTTTCAGCATAGGTCCTGCGTTTGCCATGATATTCTGCACCGCCTGCTCGCTTACCTCATTTAAAATGACCATCGTAATAATCGAACGCACATCCAAATCGCCGTTCTTGTAAAAGTCCTCCAGCAACTCGCATAGCTTTTTAAACGCCGCCGATTCCTTTTTCTTTATCGCCAAGTTGTCAATTTTGGGCACCACAAACTCCCGAGCAAATATCACCGAACGAAATCCTACATATGCATTGCGTTCCTCGTTAATTTGCTCCTTAAGTTCCGGAAAAATATTGACCAGTCTTTTATAGAAAAACAGCGGACCTGGGTTGTTATTCTCATCCTTAAAGGCCTGCCGCTGCGCATTTTTCACTGCTTCTATCCGGCTGGGTCCCTGCAATGTTTCCACAAAATCCGCAGCAATCTCCTCAGCCTCTTTCAGCGTATCATTCTCTGGGTCAAAAATCCAGTTGGCAACCGATTTCCAGCTGCTATTTGGGCCTTCATCGGTCATATTAGTGCTGCGTAGCTGAAAAATTTTCTCCTCGGTCTTAAATACAACACTGTACGCTGCTCCATCCTTTACAAACAGCGCCGCAGGACCTAACTCATCCTGAAAATCCTGCTCCTGTGTAAAACCTTGTTCCTGCAAAGCCGCCGCAGTCGCCTCCACAATCAAATCAAACGCCTTTTGTATCAAAAAAATCACTCCTGCTCATCATCGTTGTAACGTTTGTTCGGTTTATCGTAATATCGGTATCTGCAAAACTTGAAATATATGCTGTTTATTATACTACGGTTTGCAGCATTATGCAATATGAGCGCAAAGAATTTCTTCCCCGATTTACATAATAGAGAATCCCTTGCAAGCGCCGCCCGTATTATGGTATGATAGAAAAAATGGTTTTTCAAATTGAACAAACTTTACGGGGGTTGTATATCATGTCTAAAACCACGGTTGCCGTTATCTTCGGCGGCGTTTCCTCTGAGCACGAAATTTCTCTGCTTTCCGCCGCTTCCGTCATTGCCAATATTCCAACCGAACAATACCGTATTTTTATGCTGGGCATCACCAAGGAAGGTCGCTGGCTGCTATTTGACGGCAGTACCGATGAAATCAAAAATGGAACCTGGGTACAAAACCCGCATAACCGAACTGCATTTCTCTCCCCGGACAAAAGCGTTCACGGCATAGCGGTGCAAACCGAACAAGGCATTGAAACCCTCTACGTAGATGTGATTTTTCCCGTCCTTCACGGCAAAAACGGCGAGGACGGCACCATTCAAGGGCTATTTGCCCTGAGCGGCATTCCGTTTGTGGGGTGTAATACGCTTTCCTCGGCCGTTTGTATGGATAAAGCCGTAACCAATATTTTACTTACGGCAGCGGGGATTGCCAAAGCTGAATTTCTTTGGTTTTACGCAAATGAATACCCCGCACAAAAAGAACGCATCTATGAGGAAATTACCGAAAAATTGCACGGCTATCCCGTATTTGTAAAACCTGCAAATGCCGGTTCCTCAGTAGGGGTGAGCAAGGCAAAAAATGCCGACGAGCTCGACCGTGCCGTTGCGCTTGCCGCCAAAGAGGACAAAAAAATTGTAATAGAGACATGTATTGTGGGCAAGGAAGTAGAATGTGCGGTTATGGGCAATGATACACCCGAAACCTCTGTGGTGGGAGAAATTGCGCCCTCGGCAGAATTTTACGATTATGAGGACAAATATAAAAACGGAACCTCCAAGGTTTATATTCCCGCGCCACTTGATGACCAAACCGCTCAAACTGTGCGCGAAAATGCCGTAAAGGCCTATCGTACCCTTGGATGCAGCGGTCTTTCTCGCATTGACTTTTTTGTAAGAGAAAGCGACAGCGCCGTTCTGCTCAACGAGATAAATACTCTGCCGGGTTTTACTGCTATCAGTATGTACCCTATGCTGTGGGAGGCACAGGGTATTTCGTACAGCCGACTGCTACACCGTATTATACAATTTGCATTGGAACAGTAAGCCGCATTTTTGAGAAACAGTGAGGAATGAATTGCAACATGGATAACCGACCGATTGGCATTTTTGATTCGGGCTTGGGCGGACTGACCGCCGTGAAAGAAATTCTGACCATACTGCCACAGGAAAATATCGTGTATTTCGGAGATACCGGCAGAGTACCCTACGGTACCCGCAGTAAAGAAACCATTGTCAAATACGCAAAGCAGGACATTGCGTTTTTACGCTCCAAGCAAGTCAAAATGATTATTGCCGCCTGCGGCACAGTCAGTTCGGTTGCCGGGCATATCGGAGAAACTCTGTCTCTGCCGTTTACCGGCGTGCTCAAACCCACTGCTATGGCTGCCTGTCTTGCCAGTCAAAATAAACGCATCGGTGTCATTGGTACCACCGCCACCATTCAAAGCGGCGCTTATCAAAAAGAGATTTTGCAAATTGACCCGCAAATACAGGTATTTACACAAGACTGCCCATTATTTGTACCGTTGGTGGAAAACGGCTTTACCAACCCCGAAAGCAAAATTGTACAACCGGTGATTTCGCATTATTTGCAACCGCTTTTAAATGCCGAAATTGATACGCTGATTTTAGGCTGTACCCATTACCCGATTTTGTACCGCGCCATTGCGGAATTTATGGGCAAAAGCGTTTTTTTGGTGGATAGCGGCAAGGAAACTGCCACATATGCCGCCAATTTACTCAAACAGCAAAATCTACTCAGCAACCGTTGTGAAAAAGGTCATTGTACCTTTTATGTCAGCGACAGCACTAAAAACTTTACTGAAAAAGCCAATATCTTTTTACAACAAAATGTAGCACAAACCGTACAATTCATAGACATTGAAGCTTACCCGCAAAAGGAATACGCAAACTAAAAAGGAAGAAACCTATGGAAGAAAAACATTTGATTCACATTTGCAACAAGCAGACTGTGGACGGAATAACCGAAGCAATTGAACTGACTACAACGGGTACCTATGCACAAAAAGACGGCAACCGTTATATCACCTACCGGGAGTATGACCAGGAGACCGGTCAGCCCGAACAAACCTCCACGCTGAAAATTACTCCGCAAAACGCCATTACATTGATACGCAACACTCCCTCACGCACCAATTTAATCTTAGAACAAGGCAAACGCCATTTGTGTCAGTACGGCACTATGCTCGGCAGCGCCACGCTGGGAGTTTATACCAATGCTGTCACAGTCAATCTCAATGACAGTGGAGGCTCATTGCAGGTCCGCTATACGCTCGACTTTGACGCTACTCTTGCAAGCGAAAACGAAATCAGCATTACCGTAAAGGAGGTTTAAGCACCTATGTCAAAGCTTGTAGAACAATCCATCTCACATTTAAGAACGCTCATTACAGCCGCAATTGAGAACGCTATCTCTGAAAACGAATTGCCAAACGCACCCGCAGCACATTTTACCATTGAAGTGCCTGCCGACCGTACTCACGGAGATTTTGCAGCAAATGTGGCTATGGTTTCCGCCAAAGCGTTCTCTATGCCGCCGCGTAAAATTGCGCAGGCCATTGCCGACCGCATTATATTAGAGGATTCTTATTTTGCACGGTGCGAAATTGCCGGCCCCGGCTTTTTGAATTTCTTTTTAACCCCGCAATTTTATGTGGAGGTGGTAAAGGAAATTATAGCGAAAGGGGAAAATTACGGTCGCAGCAATTTTGGGCAAGGTCAAAAAGTCATGGTGGAGTTTGTCTCGGCCAATCCGACCGGACCTATGCACATGGGCAATGCCAGAGGCGGCGCTTTGGGAGATTGCTTGGCTTCGGTTTTGAGTGCTGCGGGCTATGAGGTTTGGCGTGAATTTTATGTAAACGATGCCGGAAATCAAATTGAAAAGTTTGGTATTTCTCTGGAAGCCCGCTATCTCCAACTATATTTGGGTGAGGAAAACGTACCGTTTCCGGAAGACGGTTATCAAGGCGGAGACATTAAAGACCGCGCCGCGGAATTTGCCGCAATCAACGGCGACAAATTTGTGCAGGCAGATTCTCATGCAAGACAGCAGGCGCTAATTGCGTATGCTCTGCCGCATAATATTGAAAAAATGCAAAATGACCTGAAAAAATACGGTATTATCTACGACCAATGGTTTTTGGAGAGTACGCTGCACCAAAATGGGGAGCTGCAGGAAACGGTGAATGAACTGAAAAAGCGCGGCTATACCTATATAAAAGACGGCGCATTGTGGTATAAGGCCACCGATTTCGGCGCGGACAAAGACGATGTGCTGATTCGTCAGAACGGCAACCCCACGTACTTTGCAGCGGACATTGCCTATCATCGCAATAAATTTGTAAAGCGAGGCTTTGACCTTTGTATTGACATTTGGGGAGCAGACCACCACGGTCATGTTGCTAGAATGAAGGGCGCTATGGAAGCTCTTGGATTGGATAGCAGCAAATTGGATGTAATTTTGATGCAATTGGTACGCTTGACCCAAAATGGAGAAATTGTGCGTATGAGCAAGCGTACCGGCAAAGCCATTCAGCTGGGAGATTTGCTTGACGAAGTTCCGGTAGATTCGGCGCGTTTTTTGTTTAATATGAGAGAAGCCAATTCGCAAATGGAATTTGACCTTGATTTAGCTGTGAAACAGGATTCTCAAAACCCGGTTTATTATGTGCAGTATGCACGCGCCAGGATTTGCAGTATTTTAAAGGCGCTTGCCGCCGACGGGATTACACCTCACCCCTGCACCGATGATGAGTTACGGCTACTGAATGCTCCTGCCGAACTGGAGTTGATTTTCCATCTTTCGGCTTATACCTCCGAAATTGTGGAGGCCGCAAAGAATTATGACCCTGCCCGCATTACCCGGTATGTGATTACCCTTGCAAATTTATTCCATAAATTCTACGACTGCTGTCGCGTAAAGGGTGAGAATTCGCAGCTTACCAACGCCAGACTAACGCTTTGTACGGCAACCTCTACGGTGATTTGCAATGTGCTGCATATGTTTAAAATTTCCGCTCCGGAAAGCATGTAAAACAAATTTGTTGTGTAAAAATATAAAAAGCCTCTGCAAAATTGCAGGGGCTTTTTGTGCGGTATTATGCGGCAAGACCGCCGAACATATTGCCAAAGGTATTTTGTACAGACTCTTGAATTTCCTCCATGGAGCCACCCATTAACAGCGTAAGCATTTCATTCACATTTTCCTCGTCTTGAACAACATCCCATTTACCGTCCTTTTTCTCCATGGCAATGGTTGCGGTTACATCCTTAAGCGTTACAGAGGACTGCTTTGCTTCAATTGCGCTGAGCAAAATCCCCATAATTTCTTTAG
Organism: uncultured Eubacteriales bacterium; assembly: GCA_934457095.1. Lineage (GTDB taxonomy): Bacteria > Bacillota > Clostridia > Oscillospirales > Acutalibacteraceae > UMGS1071. Next base: position 16,884 of record CAKSHJ010000009.1, on the reverse strand, counting down.
TAGCTTCTTCCTGACTCATGTCAGCGGTGTCATTCTGCGTAGAAAATTCAGTTACTTGTGCAATGAACTCCGTTCCCACCAACGGAATATATTTCGCCATATCTACCGCTTGACCGGAAATCGTTACATTTGCCCGGGTATCGCTGATTTCCTCCACACTTTCAATCTGATAGTTAGTTTTGCCAAAAATGCCCTTTACCAGATTCTCGATTTGACTCAGCGTCATGCCGCTTCCCTCAAGCTGCTCGTCAATCGCCTGAGCATCATAGAGCGACAAATCGCTTATTTTTCCGGTTTTCAAAGTGTTAAGCTGTAACATCATCGAACCGTCCGGCGTAGAAGCATCCGGTTGTGCAGTGTTTGCACCACACCCCGCAAATAATGCGCACACCATTACCAGTGCAACCAACATTGCGCCCATCTTTTTTACGGAATTTTTCATCAAAAAAACCTCTCTCTCGTTTTCTCTATATCTTCAGTTCCATATGATATATAGCAAGTTTAAATTAGCTTATACCATTTTCAGACATTTTGCCTTTCGGGCTACAAACCCACTAATCAAAATTACGCAAAAATTCAAGTCACCGCCTGAGCCAAATCTCCAAAAACCTCACTGAATTTCTGTTCCAAATCCTGCGTATGTATACCCAAAAACGCTTTTGACAATGCAGTTTCATCGCCTATTACCCATGCGCCGCTTTGGTTCTCTACCACAAGCTCCTCGGTAACGGGTACTGTACCCACCTGCGCAATACACTCGTCTAACGCACCGGCAAGCATTCCCACCTTACGCATATCCATTTGTTGCTTGGTGCGCAAGCCTAACTCCGATTCCATTTCGTCCAGCCTCTGTCTGTATTGGGTAATTAAAGCTGCCAAATCCGCAGCGTCACCCATTACCTGTAAGGTGACAGTTTCTCCGTTATCGGCAAGTATTTGCGCCTGCAATTGCGTTTTTTCTAAAATTTTAACCAAATATTTTTGAATATGACCCTTTACAATACCATTTGTTTTCTTGAGCATTTCCGGTGTAATGGCAGAAAAACCCGCCACGGTTACCATGGTTTCCAAGTCTCCCTTTTTCACTTTTTCATACAGATTGATAAAGCATTGTTCTGGCGTAGCCGCAGCGGCCTCTTTACCGTGTCCAAACAGCTTTCCAAAAGAAAACCCCATAATAATTCCTCCTTTTTTACCATTATATCACAAAATCCACTGCTGTAAATGAAAAATCTAAAATTTCTCTATGCATAATTAAAAACTGTTTTTTAATTTTAACAGCATATCCAACGCAAAATAATGTTTAGCACTGAGCAATTTTAAAATGATTTTCTCGTTTTTTCTCAAACGCGTTTCAAGATACGGGTTTTGCAAAAAATGCGGAAAATTCTGCTGTACATAGCTCAAAAATTGCGGCAACAGCTTATTTTTTCGGTCTGCCTTAAGCACTCGCACCGAAGCCGAAACCAATACATGAAAAACCGCTAAAAATTCCAGCTCGTTGCGGTAAGTTTCAAATAGGCCATGCCGTTTAAAATAGGCTAGCAAATCGTCAAATGCGGCGATGATATCTCGGTTGCGCTCAACTTGCTTGGTGTGCATAATAGAGCCCGATCGCTGCACATAGCGGTAAAGCGGTTGCGCTACATATTGCACGCAATTGGCCTGCAATAGAATTTTAGGTACAGTTCTAAAATCTTCATAAAATACCCTGCCTGGAAAGTATATGCCACTTTCTATAAACAAGCTTTTTTTGTAAAGTTTATTCCAAGCCGCCGGAGCATTTAAAAGAAGTTCCGGATTCTGCTTTACAGAAACGTCGGACGGTACACTTTGACACCCCGGCTCCGCCTTAACGAGATTGCCTTGCTCATCTACCAATAAAAAATCAAAAATAACCAAATCGGCTCTCGTTTGGGCTACTGTGTCCATTAAAACTTGTAAAGTATTGGGTTCTATGGCATCATCGCTGTCCACAAACAGCAAATACTCCCCCGTAGCAACCTTTATTCCAGTGTTTCTGGCTGCGCCCAAACCTCCGTTTTCCTGCGTCAGCAGCCGAATACACGCATGCTTTGCGGCATATGCGGCGGCAATTTCTCCGCTGCCGTCGGTCGAGCCGTCATCCACAAGCACAATTTCATAATCGGTAAAGCTCTGCGCCAAAACGGAATCAATGCACTTTGCCAAATAATCCTCCACATTGTAAATCGGTATAATGACGCTTATTTTCGGCATGTTTCCCCCTCCAATCCCGCAAATTTCAAGTCACAATCGACAAATACGCCTCTTTTTCACCCGCCAAATCATACCCTGCCGCAACCATTTGCGGGTAGGTATTTTGACGGCAATGCTGTTCGTACCCCAAAATTACCTGAACCCATTTCTGCGCCGGATCCTGCACAGAAAGATAGGTCACCTCGTCTGTAATTTTGGCCTCCTCTGTCATGCCGGTCGAAAATACGCACGGCAAACCCGCCGCTTGCGCCTCAATGGCCACCAATGCCAAGCCCTCAAAATGAGACGGCAAAACAAATACGTCCATGGCTTGCATCAGTCGGCTTACATCTTCTCTTTGCCCTAAAAAACGAATATTTTTTTCCAAACCCATATTATAAGCGGCTTCTTTTACGCTTTCAAAATCTGGCCCTGTTCCCACTGAGAGTAAAATCGCCTTATCGTTTTGCACAACGAGCGCTTTTGTAATTTCCAGCAGCAATGGGTAGTTTTTCGGGTAGCAAAAGTTGCCCACGTGGCCAACCACAAAGCACCCCTGCAAGCCAAGCTCTGCTCTTACCTGCTCTCTTTGCTGCGGGTCATACGAGAATTTTTGCGCGTCAATCGCATTGTGAATTACCCGAAAGCGGTCCGAATTTACAATTTCCTGCGGAAACAGCCATAAGCCCGCTGTTTTAGAGCAGGCATAGAAACGGTTTCCCATTTTATAAAGCTGTTTTTTATATTTGTTGTGCAAGTAGTCCAGCATTTTTCGCTTTAAAGCGCTGCTGCAATCATTCCCCGTGGAATGACTGTGTATTGCACGAATGGGCACCTTGCAGTCATAGGCTGCTTTTGGACCAATGCGACTGATTGCGGTAGAAATATTAAAATACGTAGCATCGTATTGATTTTTTGTGATTAAGTAGCAAATTTGCCGGTATTGCAATTGCGGTTGTTTCAAGTTTGCCACTTCATACAGCCCGGAATTGTAAGACTCCAGCATTTTTTGCAGCCCGGAGTCCAATCGGTTGGTCAAAAAATCCACCTGTACATTTTCACTGCACACCCGATTTGCAAAATTCAATAAATATCGGTCCACACCGCCGGCTTTTCCGTCCATAATAAATCCGGCTAACACTTTTGTCGGTTCCACTGTATCCGCCCCCTCTTTGACAACTATAATACCGCTTAAATATTCTCGTGTATTTCCGGCCGGGAAACCTCCTGTTCCTCTTGTTGCTCCTGCGTAGAAACTCGGGTATGTCTCGCTTTATCTCTGGTTTTGCTGTAATAATACATCAAATAGCCCAAAAACAGCCAAAACAGAAACGTACTTTGCGTATTTACATAAATCACATTCGGCAAAAACATACCGGAAGCTCCTATGCAAATCACCACAGCTACCATAGTAGCCACCGCTGTATAATTTTCTTTTAAATTCCTGCTCAGCAGTCGTATTACACTCACAATAATCAGCGCCATTGCCAAAACAATCAACACAATTCCCACTGCTCCCTGTGCGGCAAACACATCTAACAGCATATTATGGGTAGAATCAAATTTACCGCCGTTCGGGTTATTCACCAAATAGGTGTCCGGTGCTTTGTCATCTGCAGCGGCAGTCAAATTTCTTGCGCCTACGCCAAATACAGGAGAGGTGCAAAAAATATCCACGCCGCTCTTCCAAAGCGAAAACCGACCGTTGCTCACATCATTTTCCAAATCCTGCTCCCTGCCAATCACTAGATTTAACGAGTCACCGGGATTCTCCGTTTGAGAAGTCTGAATATTCTCGCGAATATAATTGTAACCTTTCTTAACATAATACACACCAAAATAAGACCCTGCTGCCACCACAAGCGCCAGTACAATGGCAACCACATGCGTGAGTGCCTTTTTGCGGTCGCGTTTTGTCGGGTTAATCAGCAACAAATAGGTCAAAACCGCAACCCCAACCGCTAAACAGACCTTTCCGGTTCTGGAATCGGAGAACAAAACGTACGAGGCATATAGAGCAATCAATACCCAGCAGCCTATTTTCAGCCAAATTTGCTTGCATATTTTAAAGAAATAAAATGCCAGTAAAATAGCAGTTACCATAGCAACGGCAGCATAATTTGGTTCGCTGAAAGCTCCCCACAATCTCTGCCACCACAACCCGTAGAAAATACGGGTATCGCCGTGCTCTATGGCGCCCCCTCTCCCGGTACACAAAAAGTACAAACTCACCGCAGCGCAAATTGCCATATACGCCAAATAAATCAAGGACAAAATATGGAATTCTCTTTTGTAAAAACCAGGTTCTTTGGTATCGTCGCACGCAAACAGCAAGCCATACTGAAATGCCATCCAAACAGCGCCTTTTAAATTACCCATAATGCCGTATTTCCAGTTTACCACGGCAGAAATTAAAAAGCTGACAAAAAATAAACCCAAAAACAGCAAATTGGGCGTTCGTATAAAGTGCTTGAGGCAAACAACACGGTAAATAAGTACCACACCGCCAATAGCCGTTACCGCCAAAGAAAATATGGTCAGACCTTTTGTTTGCGCAGTGATACTGGTATAGGCCAGCAGCGTAAGCAATAAATATAAAATTTTAAACGGTGTGCCGTCAAAAAAACATTGTGCGCCTTTCTTGATATATTCCATAAAAGACTCCTTTCCGTTATCTGTTCTGCTTCACTTTTGCAAATACAATCGGCAATTTCTTTTTCACAGCATAGATACCCTTGCCGCACAAATAGCACGCCCCGGTATTTTTTTTCTGTAAAAAACCGCCCAATATTTTCACCAGTCTGCTTTCGGGCTGCACATAGTCTATCAGTTCTTGGTACAAGTCGCTGTCATACAGCTCCCGTATAAACGCCTTTTGTTCTTTGCCGCTTTTGCCGGCGCGTTTGTCGCAATTTTGCTGTATGGCAGAAATCACATACCGTACATAAATATTGGCCAGAATACGCTTTACCTCCTCGGTGCAAAGCCCCCAGCCTTTATATAGCTCCAGCAACTCCCGGAGGCGCCGCATATGCAATGCATAATAGTCCGGCACAAATTTAGAAGTCAAGCCCGAATCCATTTTCTTTTGGTAATGGTACGGAGTCATACTTAAAATATTCATCGCATCAATGTCCCGTACAAACCGAACATTGAAAAAAATATCCTCATTCACCGTGCATGTTTCAAACAAAATATTTTTTTCCTTTAAATACACAAGGTCATACAGTTTATTCCAAGGGTAACCCAGCATGGTTTTTTGCTCCAAGCGAATCACATACGGTCGCAGCGCCTCCTGCCCGGCAAGCAAATGCTCGTCAAACTTCACCTCGACCGTAGTGGCAAGTTGCCCGGCATTGTCGTAATATTCCTCGGTAAACCCCCATATAACCAGCTTAGCCGGGTTCCTTTGCAAAGAATCCGCCGCTGTTTGCAGGGCATCCGAATCCAGATAATCGTCAGAGTCCATAAACAAAATGTAGCGGCCTTGCGCTACGGTCATACCCTGATTGCGCGCATTGCTCACTCCGCCGTTTTGCGGCAAGTGCAGCACTTTCACACGGTCGTCCTCTTTTGCAAGCGTCTCACAAATTTCCCCGCAGCGGTCCGGCGAACAATCCTCCACCAAAATCAGCTCCAAATCGGTAAAGGTTTGGCTCAGCACGCTTTTGGCGGCTCTGTTTAAATATTGCTCCACACCATACACGGGCATCACCACGCTGATAAACGGTCTTTCCATGCAATTCTCCTAACGCTTTGCTTTTAAAGCAGCAAACATTTTTACATTTTTGCCTTTTATGCGAGAAATCAATTTGCCCTCCCAATAGGCCAAACGCACATTTTTCCATGCAACGGGCTTTAACATCAGCTTCATATAAAGCGAACGCGGCTGTGCCATACGCAAGGCTCTGTCCACATTGGGGTTTTGCAAAATTTTTGCAATTTCTGCCTTTTTCTGCGCGGCGGTCAGCGTACAATTGGGCGTGGTTACATTTTCAATACAGCCAATCACCCGCTCAATATACCGGCGGTACAACATCTCCATGCTGTTGTAATCCTGCACGCCCCAGTATTGGTACAATTCCAGCAGCCACCGGTGTTCTTCCTCACGTTTTTCATACATATCGCTGCGGTATTTGGTGGTTTCACTCTCGGCTCTTGCCCGCATAAAATGGTAATATTTTTTTTCGGTTACGCCCACGCGGGTAACATCTCTTACCACGCTCAAATTAAACGGAAAATCATCCCAAAAGGTGTCGGAAAATTTTAAATTGCGGTCATTTAAATAGGAAGCAAGATACAGCTTATTCCAAGGCGTATACAGCAAATTCAAATCAAATAAGCGGTAGGCCTGCTCTCTGAACTCTTTCTGCGACTGAAAAATTTTGTCTGGCAAACAAAGCTCGGTGGTAATATACTCGTGCTCATTATAATAGGTGTCGATATAATACCCAGCAACTACCAGCTCCAAGCAGTGCTGCTCGGCCAAGGTATACATATCCTCCAGCATGGTGGGCTCTGCCCAATCATCGGAGTCCATAAAATAATAATACTTGCCCTTTGCAATTTCCATAGCGGCATTTCTGGCACTGGGCGCGCCGCCGTTTTCCTTGTGAATCACCCGAATTCTTGGGTCATTCTTTGCATATTCGTCGCAAATTTTGCCGCTGTTGTCGGGCGTACCGTCATCCACAATTAAAAATTCAAACTCGCGTAGAGTCTGGTTTTGTATGCTTTCAATGGCCTTTCCAACAAATTTTTCCACTTGATACACCGGCATAATGACACTGATTTTCACATCAGACATACGATTCCTCCGTAAAGCATGTTTTAATGGTCAGCAAGCGCTTTCTCGGCCGCTTGCAAGGCAGAAGCAATCACCTTGTCCATATCGTAATACTTATATTCTGCCAATCTGCCGCCAAAAATTACATTCGGCTGCTGTTTTGCCAACGCCGCATATTGGGCATATACTGCCTGATTTTTTTCGTCATTGACCGGGTAATACGGCTCATCGCCCAATTTCCAATCCGCAGAATACTCTCTGGTGACTACAGTTTTGGGCTGTTGGCCAAACTCAAAATGCTTATGCTCAATCACGCGGGTGAACGGCGTTTCCCTGTCGGTATAATTGACCACGGCAACCCCTTGGTAATTTTCCTCGTTTAAGGTTTCACTCTCAAAGCGCACGCTACGGTATTCCAACGCTCCAAAACGGTAGTCGTAATAGCTGTCAATCGTGCCGGTATAGACCACCTTGTCTGCCAACGCACAAAGCCGCTCCCTGTCCTTTAAAAAGTCTGTATTCAGCTGTACCCGACACCCCTTTAATAAACGCTCAATCAACACATTATATCCCCCTATGGGAATTCCCTGATAACAGTCGTTAAAATAATTGTTGTCATAGGTATAGCGCACGGGCAACCGCTTAATAATAAACGCCGGCAAATCTTTGCAATCTCTACCCCATTGCTTCTCGGTATAGCCCTTAATCAACTTTTGATAAATATCTCTGCCCACCAGCGCAATAGCCTGTTCCTCCAAATTTTGAGGCGTACCGGAAACTTCTTTGCATTGCTCTTCAATTTTCGCTTTTGCCTGCGCCGGAGTAATTACGCCCCACATTTTAGAAAAGGTATTCATATTAAAGGGTAAATTATATATCTCTCCGTTATAATTGGCAATGGGAGAATTGATATAATGATTAAACTCTGCAAATCGGTTTACATACTCCCAAACACGCCGGTTGCTGGTATGAAAAATATGTGCGCCGTATTCATGCACGGTAATGCCCTCTATTTGCCTGCAATACACGTTTCCGCCCAAATGGTCTCTTTTTTCCACCACTAGACAGGTTTTGCCGTTTTGGGTCATTTGTTGTGCGAATACCGCGCCAAACAAACCACTGCCTACAATTAAGTAATCATACTGACTCAATTTTACAACACCTTTCGTAGCAAAGTACAAGCACATGTTGAACACTTCGGTCATTATACCATTTTTATGAATTGATTGCAACGAACGAACTGATTATATCTGTAAAAAGATTGAAATATTTATTTTTTTATGAAAAACAAACCCAAACTTCTGTATAATGATTGCATTCACGGTTGAGATGTGCTTAAATAATAGCATAAGACTTAAACTAGAGAGAATCGCTGTTACAAACCAGTAGGTTTTAACGCAGTTTGAGGATATAAATTTGTTTTTGTGCGGTTATTTTCATCACGGAAAATATGAACTCAATAAACGCTTTGAAGATGAAAAATGTTCGCCTTTATATCATCTCAAAAACAATTCTGATTTGGGAGGACTGAATCCATGCCAAAACCTACCACCGTTAAACCCATTTTAAGTCGTATTTTTCAGACATTGTTTTTTGCTTCATTTGCTTGGATTTATGGCAGCATTATCGTCACAAACAGCGGTAGTATGCCTTGGCTTTCTGCACTTTTGGGAATAGGTTTTATCGCTGTGGGCATTGCCATCACCGTTTTTTGTCGTAAAATTGCAGTAAAATGGAAGCCCAAAACCATTCATTTCATTTTTGCCGGCATCTCCGCTATTATGTTCGCGTTGTTGATGTATTTCGGTTTCTCTCTCAAAGCAACCTATACTTGGGATATCGCTGCAATTTATAATGCCGCCGTTGCCTCCGTTACCGACACACCCGATCTTTCTTATTTTGCCACATGTCCTAACAATATTTTTATATATCTAATTTTAAAAACATTTTACAAAGTTGTCTTTGCACTGTCTGGTAGCACCAGCGTATACTATGCCATTATACTGAATATTTGCTTTATTTATATCGGTGTACTATTCACCTATCTTATTGCAAACAAACTATGGGGGCTCACATTGGTTTGCTTACCGCTGTGGTGTGTTTTTTCTTTGCGCCATTTTACACCTATACCTCGCAATATTATACCGATACCTTTGCTCTGCCCTTTGTGGTTATTCCCATTTATTTATACCTTTGTGCCGTTACAAGCAAAAAACCGGCAATCGCATACACACTCTATGCAAGCGCAGGCATCCTGTTAGCATTAGGCTACAAACTAAAAGGCAGCGTTGCTATCATCTTGGCGGCGATTTTAATTCATCTCATTTTAAGCCAAAAAATACTTGCTTTTTTAAAAGCCACCGCTGTCATGCTTGCCGCTTTTGTGGTTATTTTCTTCTCCTTTAATACCATTGCAGAGCCACGAGTCGTCTCCGCCGAACTGCGCAATGAAAACGCACGTCCCTTTACCCATTATGTAATGATGGGATTAAGCGGAGACGGTGGCTGGAACGATGAAGACCCTGCATTTACCGATTCCATTCATGGAGCAAAAGAAAAAAAGCAAGCAAATATTGCGGAGATTAAAAAACGCATTTCCGAATTTGGTTTTGCGGGACTCATGAATCACCTTACCAACAAAGCTGTGCACAACACTTGGGGAGATGGTACCTATCTTCTTTTCGGGGAAGGTAGAACTTATTTAGAGACAAACTCTAAATTATGGTATTTTTTGAGCCCCAAGGATAACCCTGTGCATAGGGAAGATTGCTACAATGTCTTTTATTATTATAGCCAAGGCTTCCATTTAGCTCTATTAACCCTGCTTATGCTCTCCCTTGTCCTCGGCATCAAAAACGGCAAAATAGATGCTACCCTGCTATGCAAATTGGCCGTCTACGGACTATTTCTCTTTCTGCTAATTTGGGAGACCCGCTCCCGCTATATCTACTCCTTTACACCTCTTTTGCTCTTAATCGCTACAGATACTCTAAATCAAATTTCCGGAATCAGCCTGAAAAATCTAAAATCCTGGCTCACACATCAAAAAGATGCTTCAACAGAATCATCTTTACAGCAAAGTACAAGGTAATCCTCGTTCTTTTTTGCGGCAAACGGCGTATAAATAAAATGAATGCCTCTTGTAAAAAACCGCAAAATATACTATAATTTAGCCAAATCATCTTAGGAAAGGATTGACTCCGTTGGCCGCAAGCACAAATTCATCTCATGTGCCGAAAATTACGGTGCTGATGCCGGTTTATAATGTGGACAAATTTTTACCAAAATGCCTGCAAACCCTAATGGAACAAACCTTTCGCGATTTTCATTTAATTGCAGTCAATGACGGCTCCACCGACAATTGCCCGCAAATTTTAAACGAATTTGCAGCAAAATACCACAACATTACTGTGATTAACCAGCCAAATGCGGGTATGTCGGTCGCGCGTAATACCGCCTTGGCTCTTGCCAAAAGCGAATACATTTGCTTTGTGGACAGCGATGATTATTTAGCGCCCACCTTCTTGCAAGAATTATACACGGCGGTTACCGTGAATAACGCCGACATTGCCTGTTGCTACTACTATTATCACTTCGTGGAATCGGATATTTTATATAAATATCCCTTTCGTACCAGCGGCATTTTTAACAAGGAGGAGGCTCTGAAAAGGCTGCTCAAAGATGTGCAGATTCAAAGTCTTGCGTGGAATAAAATTTATAAACGCACGCTGTTTACCGAAAATAACATTACTTTTCCCTCCATGGCGTTTGAGGACATGGCTATTGCGCATAAACTCTTTTCTCACGCCGAAAAAGTTGTGGTTATTAATCGTGCGCTGTATTACTACAACCAGCAAAATGCCAGCACGCTTGCCACTATTAACGCCAAAAAAATCAACGACTTTATTCTGGCTACGGCTATGGTACGGGCCTCGCTGAACCAAAGCGGTGTATATAGACAATACAAAAAACCCTACCGCGCGCTGACCAGAAAAACCGGTTGGTGCTGTTTGTATTATGCCTTAAAAATGCACTACAAAAATAACTCCATGAGCGGCGTATGGTCCAATATGAAAAAAATTCGCAGTGCGTTGTCGTTTTGCGCCAGCAAGGAATTTGACCGTAATACCTACACCTATGACTTACCCGGCGTGCTGAGTCCGCACGAATTTGATAAAAAACGTAAAGTTACAAAAACAAAAAAAGAAAACTGACAATTTTACATATTCTGTAAAGCGACAGGAGGAAGCATATGCAGGACGGTTTTATCAGAATTGCGGCGGCAACCCCGGCAATAGAGGTTGCAAATTGCCCATATAATGCTATGCAAATCATAGAAATTGCAAAGCAGGCAGCAGACAAACAGGTTCGTGCAATTGTATTTCCGGAGCTTTGCCTGACCGGCTGTACCTGCGGAGATTTATACACCCAGCGCACACTGCAAAATGCCGCTTTAGAGGCCCTAAGTACCGTATTAACCCAACTCGATCAGGAAGACATTGTGTGTATTGTAGGGCTGCCGCTCGCGGTAGACAACACCCTTTACAGTTGCGCGGCGGTATGCTATCACGGCAGACTGCTGGGCATTATACCAAAAAGCAACAACGTACATGCGCAGGAAATTACTGTGTTGGAACAAATTGTACCTTTGGGTACACAATTGGTATTTTCTTGCCAAGAAATACCCGCTTTTCAATTTGGAGTTGTGCTATTTGAGCACCCTCACACTGGGAATCACCAATTGCAGACCTTAAGTACACAAGGCACAACCGTTATTTTCCACCCCAGTTCTATGCCCGAAACCGCCGACAGAGATACTCCGCTTAAAGCACGCATCACAGGAAAATCCTCCGAACAAATTTGCGCATATGTATATGCCGGGGCCGGACAAGGCGAATCGAGCGCAAATCATGTTTACGCCGGGCATAATCTGATTGCCGAAAACGGAGCGCTATTGGCACAGAATAAGCCGTTCTCAACCGGCTTTATTGATGCGGACATCGACTTAGAACTATTGCAGCAGGAGCGTCTGCACGCAAAATTTGAAAACGTAAACTGTAAAAAAATCTCATTTTCCATGCCGCCTATACCATTGCAATTACAAAGAGCGATTCCGGCAAACCCGTTTTTACCCACGCAAAAAAGCGAACTCCCCGCCCATTGTGAGCGTATTCTAAATATACAGGCTCATGCTTTAAAAATTCGTCTTACACATATTGGCTGCAAACAGGCAGTACTGGGTGTTTCGGGCGGTTTAGACTCCACTTTAGCATTACTTGCCACAGTATGCGCCTTTGACCTGATGAAAACAGACCCCAGCGGTATTACGGCGGTCTCCATGCCATGCTTCGGCACCACAAGCCGCACGCGCCAAAATGCGCAGGCTTTGGCAACTGCTCTTGGCTGCAATTTCCGAGAGATTGATATCTCGGCGGCAGTCACACAGCACTTTTCAGATATCGGGCAAGAAGCAACCACGCACGATGCCGCTTATGAAAACGCGCAGGCAAGAGAGCGCACGCAAGTACTCATGGACATCGCCAATCAGTTGGGCGGTGTTGTGATTGGCACGGGAGATTTATCGGAATCGGCCTTGGGCTGGACAACCTATAACGGCGACCATATGTCTATGTATAGCATAAATTGCGGAATCCCTAAAACTGTAATACAATATATAGTCTCCCATTGTATGCAAAAAAGTGCAGAGCCTCTACGCGAAATTCTCACCGATATTTTACAAACCCCGGTTAGTCCAGAGCTTCTACCTTCAGAAAATGACTCCATTTTACAAAAAACTGAGGACTTGGTTGGGCCATACGCATTGCACGATTTCTTCTTATATTACACATTACGCTACGGCTTCACGCCGCACAAAATCTTTCGACTTGCAAGTTTAGCTCATGGTCACACCTATGATTCCTCAGCATTAAAGCATTGGCTAACGGTGTTTTATGAGCGTTTTTTCGCTCAACAATTCAAACGTTCCTGCATGCCCGAAGGTCCGGCTATATATAGTATTTCGTTGTCACCGCGTAGCGGTTTCTATATGCCCGGAGATATTTCTAAAGCACAATGGCAGCAACAAATCGAGGCAATTTTGCTATTTTGACCATAAAAAACACGCAGAAACAGTTCTGCGTGTTTTTTATATTCTATCATTCAAATGAATATACGGTCTACGCTGCGCAATGTTCATGTAAGCCGGACGCATAATTTTACCGTTATTGAGCAACTCCTCAATTCTATGAGCGCTCCAGCCCGCAATACGCGCAATCGCAAACAGCGGGGTATAAAGCTGCGCCGGTAAATCCAGCATACTGTAAATAAAGCCACTATAAAAATCCACATTAGCACTGACGCCCTTGTAAATTTTACGCTCTTTTGCAATCACTTGCGGCGCAATTCGCTCCACCAAACTATATAGCTCATATTCTTTCTCCCGACCTTTCTCCTCAGAAAGCCCCTTGACAAATTGCCCTAATAACTTGGCTCTAGGGTCGGAAAGAGAATATACCGCATGCCCCATGCCGTAAATGAGACCGGTTTTGTCAAAACCTTGTCGGCGCAGCAGCGAAATCAAATATGCCTGAACCTCCTTTTCATCAGTCCAATCCCGCACATTTTTTTTCATATCTTCAAACATTTCAGTCACTTTAATATTCGCCCCGCCGTGCTTTGGACCCTTTAAGGAACCAAGCGCCGCAGCAATGGCAGAGTAGGTGTCGGTGCCAGAGGACGAAACCACATGCGTGGTAAATGTAGAGTTATTGCCGCCGCCATGCTCCGCGTGAAGTACCAATGCCAAATCGAGTACACGCGCTTCCATATTGGTATATTTGCTGTCCGGCCTTAGTAAATGTAAAATATTCTCCGCCGTGGAAAGTTGGGGCTGAGGCGCATGAATAAACAGGCTCTGCCCGCTGTGATAATGCCGATAACTATGATAGCTATACACCGCCAGCACCGGAAATAACGCAATCAATTGCAAGCACTGCGCCAACACATTGGGAATGGTGGTGGCATTGGGTAAATCGTCATAGGCATATAAGGTCAGCACGCTGCGCGCCAACGCATTCATCATGTCCGAGCTGGGCGCTTTCATAATAATGTCGCGCACAAAAGTAGTCGGCAAAGTTCTGTACTGTGCCAGCAATTTACAAAATTTCCCCAGCGCATGTGCATTGGGTAAGTCGCCAAACAGCAACAAATATACCGTTTCTTCAAACCCAAAGCGTTCCTGTTGCATAAAGCCCGCAACCAACTCCTCCACATTGATTCCACGGTAATATAGTCTACCCTCACACGGCACAGATTTTCCATTTACAATATCATTGGCATATACTTCCGAAATTTCCGTCAGCCCAGCCAAAACGCCTTTTCCGGTAATATCGCGCAAGCCCCGTTTTACATCATATTTGGCATAAAGCTCTGGGTCGATGCCGCCCTTTTGTATGCAAAGCTTCGCAAGCTCGGTCACCTCGGGGGTTATCTGCGAATATTGATAATCCATCGTTTTTACCTCTTCCTGTGTAAAATCTGTTCTGAGCAAAAACCTCTCTTTCCGTATTCATTTTGCGATATCGCAATTCTAAAGTTCGGCTATTTCACAAATTCCACTGCCAAACAAATATTCCGATTGGAATATGATTATACCATAAAACACAGTACTTAACAAGCTACAAAATTGTCAAATATTTATAAAAAATCCTTTTATATAGGAATTGAATTAGATGTATAGTAAAAACTTCCCAACTGTGTCGATAAGCCAAGCTTTTTATGAGATTGCCGATAAAATTTCGCATAATAATTTCACCGATTTCTGTGCCGCAACCGGCGCAAATTGCGCAAAAGATACCCCTGCATCACCGTCGGCATTGTCAGAAATTGCACGAACCACCACAAAATCAATACGATTCAGACAGCAAACCTGCGCAATGCTACCGCCCTCCATTTCACATGCAAGCGCAGAAAATTCCTGGGCAATTGCACGCAGCAATTTGCTATCGCTAATAAATTGGTCTCCTGTAGCAATTACGCCAACATGCACCGCACCCGAATAAGTTTCTCTTGCCTTTTCCGCTGCCAATTCCACCAAATGCTGCGCCGCAGGAATTTCCACCCTATCAATTCCCGAAAGAAATCCCCTTGGATCACCCACCGGAGTCGTATCCATATCGTGCTGCACCAGCGCATCCGAAATCACCACATCTCCCATCTGCACATCTCTGCCGATTCCGCCTGCCACACCGGTATTTATGATGATTTTGACCTTATAAATCAGCGCCATAGTTTGTGCGCAAACGGCCGCATTTACCTTGCCTACGCCGCTGCGCGCCACTACACACAGTACTCCCATAAGTCTCCCTTGATAAAAAGTAATTCCGCTTATTATCTCCTTTTGCGCATGCTCCATACGCTGCAATAATCCGTCTACCTCCATGTCCATTGCGCCAATAATCCCTACCATTAAAGCCCTCCTTAATCGTAATAACGCACCACCGAGACCACTTTACCCAAAATTGAAGCCTCTTTGGTATAAATCGGCTCAAAGTCATCGTTTTCCGGCTGCAAACGCACACAACCCTTTTCTCTGAAAAAGCGCTTTACCGTTGCTTCGTCCTCCAGCAGCGCCACCACAATTTCTCCGTTATTTGCCGTGGAAACACGCTCCACTACCACATAATCTCCGTCCAAAATACCCGCGTTTATCATGCTCTCGCCCCGCACGGTCAATGCAAATAACTCGCGGTCTCTCTGCAAATCCGCGCTAACGGGCAGGTAACCCTGAATCTCCTCCACCGCCAAAATGGGCAAGCCGGCAGTTACCTTGCCTAAAATAGGTACTTGCGGCGTTAATTCGGCGGCACCCTCTACCCGAATGGCTCGATTTAATCCGGCATCGCGCGAGATATACCCTAAGTGCTCCAATACCTTTAAGTGAGCATGCACGGTAGAGGTTGATTTCAAACCCGTAGCAGCACAGATTTCCCGCACAGAAGGCGGAACGCCATATTGAGAGCGCTCCTTTAAAAAATCGTATATTTTTTGCTGTCTGTCAGTCAATGGTTTCATGAGAAAACCCCTCCTTCTACAATTGATAAACATATCATAGCACAAATGATAAAAAAAATCAAACAAACGTTTGAATTCGGAGATTTATTTTTATTTACAAAAACCCCGCACTCTATTCACAACGCTGTAACAACTGCACCGCTTTTTGCGCTATAATAAAGTTGTACAAAGAGAATATCGAAATGCTTCTTTTTGTACTTTCTACACTCCTCAATCAAATAACCTTTCAAGCTAACGAAAAAAAGCCGAATTCCGTTATGAGTTCGGCTTTTTCTCATTTTGGAATATCTTCCCCCGGCGCTACCACCGAATTTTGCTCTGCTTCAAACTCCCCTTCTATCTCCTCCTGCACAAGATTTGCAGGCTCTGCCGTATCTTCCCCCACCGGAAATTCCAGCCTCTTTTCCTCCGCTTGCTCATTACGCTCCTGTCGGTAACGGTAATTATCACGGTATACAGCATCGTTATTGTGATTTCTCCCTCTTTTAGAAGCTGCTTTTACCGAAACTACAACACCACACAATAAAATTAACATAATAACAATTCCTATAAATATGTCCATGCAAACCACCCCTTAAAATAGCTTACCCTATACACGGAGAATTTACACCGACCATCAAACTACAAAAACCTCCCCGCTAATGACAGGAAGGTTTTTATTATTAAGGATTTGCATTTGTGACCGGAATAAATTTGTAGCTTAAATAGCAATTGCTCCAAGCGTTGGTTTCCATAATATTCGCATAGTCATAGAAAGCGTCAAAAGTATAGCCAAGCTGTGCGGTTTGGCTGTCTTTTACGCCCAGTGT
>CAKSHJ010000008.1 GCA_934457095.1 uncultured Eubacteriales bacterium | reverse complement strand
CGAGGGTTGCAGCTTTGGCGAGGATTGCAGCTTTGGCAAGCGTTGCAGCTTTGGCGAGTGTTGCAGCTTTGGCGAGCGTTGCGGCTTTGGCAAGTGTTGCAGTTTTGGCGAGGAGTGCAGCTTTGGTGAGTATTGCCGCTTTGGCGTGTGGTGCAGTTTCGGCGAGGAGTGCAGCTTTGGCGAGGGTTGCAGCTTTGGCGAGGATTGCAGCTTTGGCAAGCGTTGCAGCTTTGGCGAGTGTTGCAGCTTTGGCGAGCGTTGCGGCTTTGGCAAGTGTTGCAGTTTTGGCGAGGAGTGCAGCTTTGGTGAGTATTGCCGCTTTGGCGTGTGGTGCAGTTTCGGCGAGGAGTGCAGCTTTGGCGAGGGTTGCAGCTTTGGCGAGGATTGCAGCTTTGGCAAGCGTTGCAGCTTTGGCGAGTGTTGCAGCTTTGGCGAGCGTTGCGGCTTTGGTGAGTGTTGCAGCTTTGGCGAGCGTTGCGGCTTTGGCGAACGTTGCATAGTTGAGGGTAAATACACGATGTTTGATTTCGTTCAATTTGGCCGCTTTGGTAGTGAAAATCGAGCAACCTATATATTTCTAACCAATAATGGGTTGTATGTGCGCTGCGGGTGTTTTATCGGAACAATTGATGAGTTTGCAGAAAAAGTTAAGGAGACACACGGTAACAGCCAATACGCCAAAGAATATTTGATGATGATAGAACTTGCAAAATTGAGATTGGAGGGGCGCGAAAATGAAAATTGAAGAACATCCGTTGTTTACAAAACCTCCTCTGATTGGCTATCGCAGTAAGGATTGTCCAACCGGGCTTGTATATGTACAGAATGCTGAGGAATACGCAATGCACGCCTTAGGGTATGAGCGTAGGCCACTGGCAAAGGTTGACGAAAACATAAGGGCAGATTTTGAAAAACTACTTATCGGTTGGTTTTACAGCGATTGGGATGAAATAAGGGAGGTGGATGTATGTACACCGGAATTTGTAAAAACCACGGTTTGACCGTAAAAAAAAGAAGATGCCTTGGATTATGCTTTGCAGCATTGCGGTATAAGGGTGGTTTGTCAAACGGAGGAAACTCCGGAGTTTTTAGAAATGTTGGTGGATTGGTATTTTAGCGGAAATTGGGTGCTTGAAAATGAACAATCCGCATGAAGTGTTGAGTTACAAAAAAGGTGTTGCGCCGGTAGAAATCAATTTTCCGAATGGCGATAGCGTATGCCGTTGGTGCTGGCTGTTTTTGAAATATGAGGATAGCTATAAAAGATATAGTTGCCGCTTAACCGGGGAATGGATTCTTGACCCGCTGAATTACCGAGGGAATAAATGTCCGTTGAAATTCGAGGAGGGATAAGAATGGAAGAAAAAAATATATTTCAGCGTATTTCTGCGGTGATGCAGGATGTGTGTTATCTTACAAAAGATGACAAGGTGGAATACGGTAATGCAAAGTACAAGGCAGTCTCCGAGGAAAAGGTGACATCTACCGTTCGGGAAAGTTTAATCAACCATGGCATTGTAATTGTGCCGGTGGAGCAATTGCACCGCAGAGAGGGTACGTTAACAACGGTTGATGTTGTGTATAGGGTGCAAAATATTGATAACCCAGAGGATTATATTATGGCGACTTCCAGCGGCACAGGGGCAGACACGCAGGATAAGGGGGTAGGCAAAGCAATGACATATGCGTATAAATATTTATTGCTTAGAACCTTTGCAATTCCGACTGGAGAGGACCCGGACAAAATAAGCAGCGCAGAGCTTGACGATAAGCAGAAAAAGAGTGGGGATGAACCGATAGACGAGGTTAAACAAGCCGTCTTGCTCAAGGCTCTTGAAGAGGTTGGTGGAGATATTGACAGTACGCTTGCGTATTTGCGGAAAAAATACCCAGCAAAACCGCCGCAGGCGATTCATGATATTACGGTCGCTATGTTTACATCGTACATGAAAGCGATTGAGAGACGTAAACAGGGGCGTGTAAAATCATGACGGAATTCACATTTGACAAGGCAAAGTGGAGTATGGATTCCGAGGGTACATGGCTTATGCTGCTGTGCAAAGAGCAAACTGCGGCAAAGCAATTTTGTGAGCAGAAAAAGAGCAGGCCGTACACTGCCAGGCTCAAGGAGGATTATGGGCGGCGGTCGCTTGATGCCAATGCGTATTTGTGGGTATTGTGCGACCGAATCGCGCAAGTGATTCGCAGCACAAAGGAATTGGTATACAGAGAGGCAATACGGCGTGTTGGGGTATTTGAATATTGTTTGCTGCCGGATAAGGCGTTAGATGACTTTGTACGCCGCTGGGAGAGCGGCGGGCTTGGCAATATAGCAGAGCCGATAGAGGGCAGTAAAGTAGACAATTGTACCCGTGTGCGTATCTATTACGGTTCGTCCTGTTATGACCAAAAAGAAATGGCACGACTGATTGACGAGGTTGTAATGGAGGCCAAAGAGCTAGATATTGAGACATACTCGCAGGATAAACTGGCATCGCTTGTAGAGAGGTGGAGCAATGACAAAACGAACCAAAGCGCTTGACATCAGCAAAAAAGTCAAAGACCGGGTGTGGGAGCGTGACGAGCATTGCTGCGTAATTTGCGGTAGTCCTTATGCAATGCCCAATGCACATTACATAGCACGGTCACAGAGCGGGCTTGGTATTGAGCAGAACATTGTAACGCTATGTATGGATTGCCATACTGCCCTTGACCATACACCATACCGCAAGCACTTGAAAGAAGTTATAAGGGGATATTTGTCCGGCATTTATGAGGGTTGGAACGAAGAAAAATTGAGATACAGAAAATGGGGGAAAAACGATGAATCAAGTAGTTTTAATGGGTCGTCTGACGGCTGACCCGGAATTGCGGCATACGCCAAACGAGTTGGCGGTTACCGCTTTTACCGTTGCGGTGAACCGTCCTTATGGAAAGGACGGCGAAGAACGGCAGACTGATTTTATCAACATTGTGGCTTGGAGAGCAACCGCTGAATTTATTTGTAAATATTTTCGCAAGGGGCAAATGATTGCCGTGCAAGGGTCGATTCAGACCCGCAGCTACACCGACAAGGACGGCAACAAGCGCAAAGCGTTTGAGGTTATTGCCGACAAGGTACATTTTACAGGCGAGAAGCCAAAAGAAACCTCAAGAGCGGAGGAAACTCCGGCTTGGGAAGAAATTTGCAATGATGATGATTTGCCGTTCTAAAGAGAATTTTTAAAATGAAATAAGCCGAATGATGCGGGGGTTCTCTGGTCGTTTGCATTTTTGAATGCGGGTTGCCTTAGCGTTTCCGCACGGCGACGGAGGAGATTATGAAAAATGGTATTTCATACTTTCCTTTGGATTGTGAAATGGATAGCAAATTTGAGCTGATTGAAGCGGAATTCGGTCTGACAGGGTTTGCAATAATCGTCAAGCTGTTGCAGCGCATTTATGGCGGCGAAGGTTATTATTGTGAATTTACAAATGAGGTTGCACTGTTGTTTGCAAAGCGCAATAGCACGGGTGGCAGTGCCGTTTCTGAAATAGTGACCGCTTCTGTGAAAAGAGGTATTTTTGACAAGAACATGTTTGAAAAGTATAGCATATTGACTTCAAAAGGAATTCAAGAGCGGTATTTTAAAGCGGTAGACCGCCGTAAACAAGTTTTTGTGAAAAGTCAGTATCTCTTGGTTGATTGCGCTCATTTTTCGAAGAATGTATGCATTTTAAAAGAAAATGTAGACATTTTTTCAAAAAATGCTGACATTTTCGAACAAAGGAAAGGAGAGGAAAGGAAAGGAAAGTAAAAAATATAATATAAGCGCTGACGCGCACAACAAAGAAAAAATTCCGCCTACGGTTGAGGAAATCGGTGCGTATTGTACAGAGCGGAAAAACAAAGTAGACCCGGCGGCATTTTGGGATTACTACGAATCCAAAGGGTGGATGATTGGCAGAAATAAAATGAAAAGCTGGAAAGCGGCGGTAAGAACATGGGAACGGAGGGAGAATGATGGACAACACGTTGCAGCAGATACTAAGCAAATGTCCGGAGACGGTGCGTGGGATGAAAATAGATACGGAGTGCTGCTGTGACCCGGCAGAAAGGGATTGCAAAAATCTCAATGATTTGCCGGGTGGGCTACAAGGCTATGACTGTGAATTGTGCAAAAATAAAGGCACGGTATATGTGGTTAAGGACGGATATGTAGTTGCACAGGAGTGTAATTGCATGCTAATGAGGAGAAATATCGTCCGAATACACGAGAGCGGCTTGGAAGAGCTATTGCGGAGAAACACGCTTGATACTTATATTACCCAAGAAAATTGGCAAAAAGGAATTAAGGCTGTTGCTTTGGATTTCTTAAAATCGGACGGTAAGGATTGGTTTTTTATCGGTGGACAAGTCGGCGCAGGGAAAACGCACATTTGCACGGCGATTGTGGGTGAGTTGATGCAGAGGGGGTACAGCGCAAAATATATGCAATGGCGGCAGGAGGCTACCAAGCTGAAAAGCGTGATTAACGATAAGGAATATGAGCCGCTGATGGATATGCTCAAAACGGTATCGGTGCTATACATAGACGATTTGTTCAAGGGCGGTACGGATAAATACGGCAAAAAAGAGCTGCCTACTCCGGGAGATATTAACTTAGCATTTGACATTATCGCTACGCGGTACAATCAAAATCTAGTGACATTAATTTCCTCCGAGCGGACAATGACGGAGTTGCTTGCCGTTGATGAGGCAATAGGCAGCCGGATAGCGCAAAAGGCCAACAAATATAAAATCAGTCTAACGCAAGATGAGCAGAAAAATTACAGATTGCGGGGTACGGAACATTGAGAGTGAGTTTTTGCGTTCGTGGTGAACCGCAGGGCAAAGCACGTCCGAGGTTTGCGCCGGGCGGGAATATATATACACCGCCAACGACCAAAAAATACGAGGCGGAGATTTTAACGGCTTATCGTGCGGCCGCTGCAAAAGTCGGGTGGAAAGAACCGCCGAGCGGCTATGCAAGTATGTCACTAACAGTAGGGTATAAAATACCGAAATCAGCAAGTAAGGCAAAAAGAGGAAAGATGTTGGAACAGGAAATATTACCCGATAAAAAGCCGGATTTGGACAATGTGATAAAAGTGGTGCTGGATGCGCTTAACGGGGTTGCATACAAGGATGATAAGCAAGTGGTAATGATTCATGCGCAAAAGTATTACACTGACAATCCGCATATTAGCGTGGAGGTGATAACATGAGAAAGTCGGCAGAGCCATTAAGGCAAAAGTATCTTTTTGGCAAGGAAAAGTACACTTGTCCAAGTTGCGATTATCCAATAGGCAACACAGACGAAAAGGGAATATCGAGGGTAGTTGCATGTCCGCAATGCAAACAACCGCTTGATTGGGGAGATGTAGTATAAGAAATGGGGGATAGTTAGATGATACCTTTTCCGAATAAAAAATACAGCGTTATATACGCAGATCCACCGTGGAGCTATCAGGACAAGCGATGCAACGGCAATGCCGCCGATCACTACCCTACAATGAGTATTGAGGATATATGCAGTCTGCCGGTGCCGGATTTAGCGGCTGATAACTGTGTACTTTTCCTTTGGGCAACCTACCCTATGCTCAAAGAGGCATTGAAAGTAATTGAGGCGTGGGGCTTTAAGTATAAGAGCATCGGTTTTCAATGGGTAAAGCAAAACCGCAGCGGCAATGGTTACTTTTTCGGCCTTGGGCGTTGGACCAGGGGCAACACAGAGCCTTGTCTTATAGCCGTTAAAGGTAAACCCAAAAGGGCGGATAACAGCGTAAGCCAACTTATTTTTGCGCCGCTGCGAGCCCGTTCCCAAAAGCCGGATATTACGCGAGATAAGATCCGAAAGCTTATGGGTGGGAATCACTCTTACATAGAACTTTTTGCAAGGAATACAACACCGGGCTGGGATAGCTGGGGAAACGAGGTAAACAAGTATGATGACGAGAAATGTGGTAGATCAATTGCCAATGCGCTGAATGATCCGGTGGCCGAAATAAAAAAAGCACTTGAAGTGAGCTATGATCCGGTGGCCGAAATAAAAAAAGCACTTGAAGAGAGCTTTGAGGAGTTTAAAAGATCGAGTTTAAGGAGCATTAACCATGCAAAATAACCGTAAAATCAACATCTCTGTTGGCAGCAACAGGCGGTCTACTTCGTGGGTGGCGCAAACGCTTATGTTGTCCGAGTTATGGGATAGACTGAAAATCCCGATGCGCGGTACCGAAACGCTCACAGAATATCTGGGTCTGCCAAAAGTGCGGCAGGATGAGTTGAAAGACGTGGGAGGCTTTGTCGGCGGTACCCTGAACGGACCGCGCCGCAAGACCAATAATGTGTCCGGGCGTGATGTTATCGCCCTTGACCTTGACAACATACCCGCCGGGCATAAAGACGACGTGCTTCGGCGTGTGAACGCTTTAGGGTGCGGTTACTGCGTATACAGCACGCGCAATCGCGGCGCTGCGGGTGCTAAAAGCCCGTATCAGGAAAATACAGGAGGCAGCGCATGACATTTGAGGAGAAAAAAGCATACTTGAAAAGATACCGGCAAATAAAGCATGAGGTTGACAGTTTAGCACAGGAGCGAGCAGAGATAATGGCGCTGGGTACTAAGGTAACACAAACGTTTAGCGACATGCCTCACGGCGGAGGTAATCCCGGTGTGGCGGGTGTCGTAGAGCGACTGGCAGCGCACGATGCCAAAATGGGCGAACGTATGCAGGAATTACTCGCGGTCAAGGCGGAGATTGAGACTTGTATTGATACGGTCACTGACGGAACCTTGCATACGATATTGTGGTACAGGTATATAAACGGGCTGACCTTTGAGAAGATTGCTGCAGAGTTGCATTATTCATGGCGACAAGTAATGCGGCTGCACAAAAAAGCGGTAAAAGATATAAATGTCATAGAATGTCATATTGCTCCTGTGATATAGTGTAAACAGAGGAAGTCCACACGAGTGGATTTTCTCACATGGTTTTCATTTTTTTTCACTCCTTTTAGATTACGCCTGCGCCGCGATACCGTATCGCAAAATGGCTGCACAATCCGCAGACCGGGAACAGCGCATAAAACCGTGAGTTGGCGGCACGGGGCGGGTGAAATGCCCGCGCTATGCAGGTATAGAGGGCATGACCTTGACACCTGAACCAAGAGGAAACCTACCGCACTTCTCCATGATGTGGCACAGCGGAGGACACGTACAGGACTATGCAGATGCATGGTCTTTTTTATTTTGAAAGGTGGGAGCGGCTTGGCAATTTACAAGAGATGTGACCGTTGCAGAAGAAGATTGCCTATTGGAACGCGGTGCAAGTGTGGTAACAAGCGATATAAAGACGAGGCGCGTTATGGTGATGAAACAATCAAAAAGTTTTATTTATCTGTGGAGTGGAAAAGCAAGCGCAACAAAGCTATAGCGACCTATAACCATCTTGACATATACGACTTGTATATACATAACACGATAAGATACGGCAGGACCGTACACCATATTGTGCCGGTTAAAGACGATTGGAGCAGGAGGCTTGACGACGATAATTTAATTTATTTGACGGATAGTAACCACCAGCATATACATGAGCAGATGCGCAAGGGAGAAAAGGAGCGCGAGAGCATGATAAGGCTGCTGCAATCGTTGATACATAGGTACAAACAAGCATAGGGGGTGGGCAAAAATGTTGGAACGAGAGCGAGAAAAACCGCGAGGCCAGCTTTCTTCATGCAAAATTCTAAAAAACGAAACTCGGGAGGTCGTGTTGTGGGTAGGCCAAGAAAATTATTATCTCAACAAAAAGGGCATTTGAAAGTTGAACAACAGCTTGAAAAAGCCGCTGCGGAAACGGCCATAAGTGTTGGACAGGAGCAATTAAACACGCCCCCGGATTGGTTGATTGATGAAAAGGCTATTGCAGAATTTAGGCGGGTAGTGAAAGAATTCAGAAAGATTGAAGTAATCGGCAATTTAGATTTGAATAACATTGCCGGTTATTGTAATGCATTTGCGCTGTATGTTAAGGCTACCGGAGATTTAAAGGGATTACCGCTGCTTGCGCAAAAAGAGTTGGTGGAAATTCAAAATAAATATGCTGCGGAAATGAGGAAATTTGCCGCGCTTTGCGGCTTAACTATTGACAGCAGACTGAAAATCGGCGCTAAAAAAGCCCAAGAAACGCAGCAGGAAATTGAGGATACCTTTGGCGACATATAGAACGATTAGAGACGAGCTGATAGCGTACAGTCATGAATGCATTAACAATCCGCAGTGCAACGGCACAAAGCATATATGGGCGTGTATGCGATTCTTGAAGGACCTGGAAAGAGCCGGACGAAAAGACTTTCCCTATATTTGGAACGAGGAGGAGGCCGAAAAAATTGTAAAATGGTTTGCTTTACTCAAACATAGCAAAGGCACGCTTGCCAGACAAAACATACACCTTACCACGTGGCAAAAATTTTCTCTGTGCCAAATTTACGGCTGGCGACATAAGGACACGGGCTTTAAACGTTTTACACAATCCTTTAAGGAGGTTGGGAGAAAAAATGCAAAATCGCAGGAGCTGGCGGGGGTGCTGCTTTATGAAATTTCTTGTGGCGCAACAAAAAATAGCGAAATTTATGAAACTTATTGCGCCGGCGTTAAACGCGACCAGTCGAAAATTATTTTTAAGGAGTGCAATAACTTATTGAAAGGTAGTCCGCTGCGTTCGAAATTTAAAATCACGCAGGCAATTATAGAGCACCGAAAAACGGGCAGTTTTATAAAGGCACTTACCAAAGAGGACGGCCAAAAAGGTGACGGAACAAATCCGGCGGTTTTGGTGTTAGACGAATATCACCAGCAGCCGACAACGGAATTTTATGATTTGGGGCTTGGTGCGAATGCAAAGGAAAATTTACTGATGATTATTACGACCGCGGGTGTGGACTTAACCTACCCATGCTATACGCAAGAGTATGAATACTGCTCCAAAATTTTAAATCCTGATGTAGATGTTGTGAATGAGCAGTATTTTGTGGATATTTGCGAGGCGGACATCAATGACGATATTGGAGATATTAACACCTGGTTAAAGGCCAATCCTATTCGTGCAACGTACCCGGAGGGCATAGAGCGAATTAAACAGGCGTATAAAGTGGCAAAGTCAATCCCCGAAAAAATGACGATGTTTTTGACGAAAGTTTTGAATATTTGGGTACAGGCGCAGGAAAACGGATATATGGATATGAGCAAATGGAAAAAATGTGAGGTGAAAAAACTGTCGTATGATTTATCCGGTCAACCGGTATATGTGGGCTTTGATATGTCCTCAAAGATAGATTTGACCTCTGTTGCATTTGTGTTTCCCATCCAAACACAGGAGCGGGATAAAAATGGAAACGCGGTAGTTGACTATGTTTGTTTCAGTCATTCATTTATTCCGAATAAAGAAAAATTAAAGGAAAGAATGATGAAAGACAAGGCACCATATGATGCTTGGGAGCGCAATGGGTATTTGACAATCACAAATACTGAGATTGTAGACCAAAGCGCCGTAATGAAATATGTGAAAGACACGTGCGAAAAAAACAACTGGCAAATTGAGTGCTTGTGTTTTGACCCTGCCAATGCGAGTAAATTGATGATGGATTTATCCAACGAGGGTTATCCGGTGGAGGAGGTTTACCAGTCACATCGGTCACTTAATGAGGCAACGGAGGGTTTTCGGGAGCAGGTTTATTGCGGAAATGTACAGTATTTAGCCGATCCGTTGCTTAACTTTGCGATGAGTAATGCGGTTATCCGTCAGAGTAATGGGTTAATTAAAATTGACAAAGACGCGGCGAAAAAAAGAATTGACCCGGTGGATGCATTGTTGTGTGCTTTTAAATTGGCGCTGTACCATGAATTTTATGACACTACTTCAACAGATGATTGGCTGGATAGCGAAGAATGGTAGAAAGGGGGGTGTAATATGGGCCTGTTTAGAAAAGTAAAAAATGCAGAGGTGGAGAGCATTCACACAAATCCAACATTGCAGGAATTAGAAGATTTTTTCGGATGCCGTATCGGGGGTATATCAGGTTCAATGCTCAATAGTGCGACGTATTATGCCTGTATGCAGATACGGTGCAATGCAATTGCAAAACTGCCTATTAAATTGATGCAGGAAACCGACAGCGGCGCAGAGAGCCGTAATACGGAGGATATTGCCCGACTGCTAAGAGAAAGGCCAAATCCGTATACAACACCACATGAATTTGTATGGGCAACGGAATATCAGAAACTGGAACACGGCAATGCATTTTGGTTGCCTATAACCGTAAAGGGGAAAATAAAAGAATTATATTTGCTCAATAGCGCAAATATGGAAATCGTTATAGACCTAAAACGGAAAATAAACGGAAAGTACGCTGTATTTTATTTATATCAGGATGAGAAAAACGGAGAGCAAATTTACTCAAGCGATGAAATTATACATTTTAAAAACTTCGCGCTCAATGGAATCAAAGGTACATCGGTCAAAGAGTATTTGAGCGGTGTTGTAAATAACGAAAAAATGGCACAAGAGGTTATCAAAGAAAAATACAGCAGCGGATTACAGGACCCTATCGTTGTACATTATATCGGTGAAATAAGCGAGGCAAGGCAAAAAGAATCGTTAAAAAGTTTTCAGATATAGGCGGAGCCAGGCACGCCGGAAAGGTGATACCGATTCCAACGGATTTTAAAATTGAGCAGCTTGAAACAAAGCTTGTCAACAATCAATTTTTCGAACTTCAAGGTTTGACAACAAGACAGATTGCGAACGCTTTCGGCGTGAAAGGTTTCCAGCTTAACGATATGGAGCAATCAACCTATCATAACATTGAGCAGCAGAACCGGGCATTTTACTCTGATACGCTACAAAATGTGGTTATAAGCTACGAGCAGGAGTTAAACTACAAGGCTTTGACCGAACAACAGAGGGCGCAGGGGTATTATTTTAAATTTAATGTGGATAGCATTTTGCGCAGCGATACGTTAGCAAGATACCAAGCGCATCAAATTGGTATTTCCAGCGGATTTTTGAAAATATCAGAGGCAAGAGCAAAAGAAAATCTCCCGTTTGAGGATGGCACCGATAAATTGATTATCGGTAACGGCGCGAGTATACCGCTGGAGGAGTTGGGAAATCAATATGGGAAAGGGGGTGATTAAATGAACAAAGTATTTGAATTTAAGCAGAAAAATGCCAAAACCAAAAATCTCGATACAAAGGGAACATTGAAATTTAATTCTGCCGGGGAAAATCGGGCGGAATTGTGTTTTTACGGTGATATTGTATCGGATTCATGGGAGGCGTACTGGTACGAGGAGGATAAATGCCCGCAGGATATTTCTGACTTTTTAGCAGGCCTTGACGAATATGCGGAACTGGATATTTATATTAATTCCGGGGGCGGTTCGGTTTATGGGGGGCTTGCAATCTACAATATTTTAAAGCGATATCAGGGCAAGAAAACCGTATATATTGACGGTCTTGCCGCGAGCATTGCCAGTGTAATTGCGTTTGCCGGAGATAAAGTAATTATGCCGGAAAATGCACAGCTCATGATACATAAGCCGTGGTGCTATGCGGAGGGGGATGCGGAAATGCTGCGGAAAAGCGCGGAAGTGCTTGATGTTTGTCAAGAATCTATTATCAGCGTTTACGCAGAACACGCTAAGGTTACAAAAGAAGAAATCGTAGAACTGGTGAATGCGGAAACGTGGTTGACCGGCAAACGCGCGGCAGAAATTTTTAACGTTGAAGTGGAAGTCCCGGCAGAGCCGGAGAATCGCCGCCCGGAACGCCTTGCGAAACGCGCAGAAAAACCGAAAGACGATACAAATAAGCTAAAACTGCTGCAAGCCGAATTAAATTTGCTCGGCTTGTAATTTTTTACAGAAAGTAGGTATAACATGACAAAAATCGAGGAATTGAAAAATCAGCTTGAAACTTTAAAAACAGAAGCACAAACGCTGATTGACGAGAAAAAGGCAGATGAGGCATCTGCCAAAATGACCGAAATTAAAAATTTGAAACAGGTTATCGAACTGCAAGATGCGCTGGATAAGGCGATTAAAGAGGAAGTGCGCAAAATTGCTCCGGAGAAAAAAGCGGAAAGTGCAAATGTTATCCGTGCGATGATTAAAAAAATGACGGGCACGCATTTGACCGAAGCGGAAAACGCTTTGCTGCTGCCCTCCACTACGCATACTGACGGCGAACACGGCGAGGCGTTTATTTTACCGCAGGACATCAGCACTATTATCCATAAAAAAATCAGAGATTTCAGAAGTTTGCGCGATGTGGTGGGTTATATGCCGACCTCTGCGTTGACCGGCTCTTTCCCGGTTGAAGATTTTGAAAGTGTAACTGAGTTAGTCGATTTTGCAGATGGTACAGACGGTACGGATGCAGATGATATTCGCTTTAAGAATGTGAAATTCGCCCTAAAAGAAAAGGCGGCTTTCATTCAGCTTTCCAACACACTTTTAAAATTGACCGATAATGCTTTGATTGCTTACATTGCAGAGGTATTTGGCAAAAAGGCGGTTGTGACCGAAAATAAAATGATTTTAGAGGTGTTGAAAGCCAATAAGACTGCAAAGGCATTGACCGGCTGGCAGGATTTGAAAAGTTCTGTGAATGTTGACCTTGACCCGGCGGCTTTGCACGGTACGGTGATTGTAACCAACCAAGATGGTTTTGATTTGCTGGATAAATCCCTTGACACAACAGGCCGTCCGATTTTGCAGCCGAACCCGACAAACCCTACACAGAAATTATTTATGGGATATGCGGTAGAAGTATATTCTAATGCTTTGTTACCCAGTGCGGCAAAAAAAGCGCCTATTATTTACGGCAATCTTGCGGAAGCCGTAAAAGTGGTGGATTTGAATGGGCAGATTGCTTTCGATACCTCTAAAGAAGCCGGATTTTATAAAAATACAACGGTTGCCCGTCTCATTGAGTTTGTTGATGTTATACAGTGCGACAGCTCGGATAAATGCTATATTTACGGCGAGCTGGCATTGTCAGCGGCGGGTAAATAATTATGACTCTGGCAGAGGTTAAAAATTTTTTAAAGGTTGATTTTGATGATGATGACGCGCTGATTACGCTGATTTTGCAAGCTGCGCAGGAGTACATAAGGGGCGCTGTTGGTAAGTACGATGAGGGTTCTGCGCGAATGCGGCTGTTATTGCTTAACATTGTTACAACGCTATATGAAAACCGCTTGTATACCGTGGCGCAAGCAAATGAAAAGGTGCAGTATTCTCTGCGCAGTATGGTTTTGCAGCTACAATTGGAGGGTGAGGATGAATCCGGCGAAATTTAATCAAAAAATTTGCATACAAAAGCGAGATACCGGTACGGATACGGACGGCTTTGCAGGGGAAGTATGGGAGGATTATTACGCTTGTTGGACGCGTGTGAGCAATTTGAGCGGGGCTGAATTTTATGCAGCCATGACGGCAAATGCCGAACAAACCGTAATTTTTGAGGTACGCGACTGTGGGAAAATAGGAACGCTTAACACAAAGGACTATCGCGTTATTTTTTGCGGCGTACCGTATGACATTACCTTTATTGACCGGGTGCAGTACGCCGGGTATCTGGTGAAGATAAAAGCGGAATTGAGGGGGGATGGCAATGGCAAAACTTGAAATTACATGGGATGATGATTTTGAGCAGCTATTAAAACGAGCAGCCAACTTTGACGACCTCGCCCCGAAGATGATTGACAGTGCCACGCCGCACCTTGAGAAATCCATTAAAAAGCGTTTGGAACGCCACCGGGAGACCGGCGAGCTTATTAAATCGATAGAAGCGAAGAAGGCAAGTCGGTTACGCAACGGCGGGTATTACGGATATGTTACCGCAACAGGGGTCGCTAAAGGTAGGGTATATAAAAGAGCAAGAAAAAGCGGTGGGTATTCAGTGGAAAATTACCGCAACTATCAGAAAATGCTTGCTTTGGAATTTGGAACTTCAAAACAGTCTCCCACCCCATTCTTGCAATCGGCGGTTAATGATGTGGAAACAGCGTGTCTTAACGCCATGCAGAATACTTTTAACAGGGAGATGGAACAATGAACGTAAACCCATTGATAGTAGATGCGTTAAAAGGGATTGGTTTTCCGGTACAATGGCTGCGTTATACGGGGAATGCAAAGGAATATATTACGTTTAACGATAGCGATAACCGTCCGTCTCTTTGGGGCGATAACGAAGCAATCATGGACACGGTATATTCGCAAATTCATTATTTTACGCCCGATAACCCAAAATCAACTGCTAAAAAAATACGAAAACAATTGAGAAACGCAAACTTTACCGTTATTTCAACAACGGAATTATACGAAGAAGATATCGGCTTATATCACACCGTTATAGATGTGGTAATTGCCGGGGAAAACGAAACACAACAGGAGGATGATTAAGTATGGCACAATATAAAGTTACACACCCATATGCAGCAACGATTAAAGCAGAGCCGGAGGGCGCGGAGGCCACTTATGGCGAATTGCTGAAGCTGGGAGAAATGATTGAAATTGACGTTTCTCCGAATTTTAACGAGGGTTCTCTTTATGGAGATAATGCGCTGTGCGAGTATGTAAAGGAGTTTAAAGACATTGATGTGACACTGAACACAACGACCATGCCGGTGAAAGCTTATGAAATACTATTCGGACAAAAGGTGACCGGAGACGGCGAGCATATTGCCGCTAACATTAATGATGTTTCTAATTATGTGGGGTTCGGCTTTGTAAAAGGTGAAATGGTAAAAAATGTGACGACTTATTTCGCGGTATGGCTGCCGAAAGTAAAATTCACATTGCCGTCTGAAAAATGCACCACAAAAGGGGAAAGCATTACATGGGGCACGCCGAGTATTACCGGCAAGGGTACTTGCGACGGCACCGGAGATTGGAAAAAAACAGACCGATTTGCCACGGAAGCAGAGGCGATTGCATTCATCAAGGGCAAAGTAGCTGAGGCGCAATCAGCGCAGGCAAAGAAAGCCGTGGAGAAATAAAAGTGGGGGATAGCAATGAAATGTAATGTAATTGAAGAACCGGTACTGCTCTCATTTGACGGAAAGGAATTTGAATTAAAATTCACAATGGCCGTGATTGCAGAGTTACAGGGCGTATATGGCGACATGGAACATACGCTGAACAATTTGAGTGATGTAAAAACCGCACTGGAAGTGCTGACAATGCTCATTAACAGCGCAGTTAGACGACACAACAAGACTGCTGCCGAAAAATGGGAATGTTATACCGCAGAAGATGTTGGCGACAGCTTCTCACTGAAAGATATTCCGGAAATCACTGAAAAGGTGAGTCGTGCTATATACGCTGCATTACCGGACGGCGCGGAGGGTGACAGCGAAAAAAACACAGCGACCGAGTAACCGTTGACATTGATTTGTGGTATTACCGGGCGAGAGTACTGCTTGGTTACTCGGAGTGTGAATTTTTTGACATGACTCTGCGGAAATTGTTCGCGGTTTTTGAAAAACACTGTGAATGGAACGGGTATACGCCGAAAAAAGAAAGCGAAGTGCCTTTGTCGGTACTGTTAGGAGGGGATTAAAATGTAGATATTACTTTTTTCTTGTCTTTTTTTCCAAATTATGCTATAATATTGCTATATTACGTATGATTGGGGAAGAAAAAATGAAAAAGATTATTGCGTTATTGGTGGCAACATTGATGTGCAGCATTGTGTTTGTGGGGTGCGGTGATACCGGCGAGCAGACAGCGATGGTGTTGTCTAATGGTGATATTATACTTGGGGAGTTCTTGCCCCATAGTGACACGCTAAAATGGACGACACGAGAGGATGATTATAAATTTAAAAGAAAATACAAAAACGCAATTGGTATGTTGATTTTTGATGATGTGCAGTATAGTTTTAACGATTCCGGACAGATTGACCAAGTTTTGTACCAAAAACAGCAGAGCAGATACTATGATGTTGCGTTTAGTTCGCTGTCAAAAATGTATGGTAGCGGAAAAATGACCGAATATAGAGGCAACACTTGGTCTGCAAAACTATCGAGCGGGGAAACTTGTACAATTACGCTGAAAACAGACGAAGATAACGACACGGTGGTGTTAACCTATATGGTGGAGCGTAAAACAGAAGAGAATGTAAGTGTTTCATCAGCAACAAGCAGCGCAACCGCTACTCCGGCAACGTCAAGCGGTGTAGATTCTACAACTATTGGTTCAAAAAGTTTTTTTTTCGTTGACTGGAATCGGTGCATCTCTGAAACGAAAGAAAATTCGCTGTTAGTGGGATATTCCTATGTAAAAGATGTTTATATCAATGTTGATGATGATAAGAGGGAAATTGTATTTATGGCTATTTTAAGCGATGCAACTAAGCCAGAAGTGGCGTTGGATTACGCGGATACAATGATTCGTCAGTTTAACATGTGGGCGCGCATGCAAGATGAAACTATCCGTAGCAGCTCCAAGGATTACTATGGTGGTTTGTACGATTACTATTCAATTAGAATTGGGGTTGCGCCATTGAGCCAAAGCGATAATCGATCGAAATGGTTTGTTTCAGACTATATCAACCGGG
Source organism: uncultured Eubacteriales bacterium (assembly GCA_934457095.1). Classification (GTDB taxonomy): domain Bacteria; phylum Bacillota; class Clostridia; order Oscillospirales; family Acutalibacteraceae; genus UMGS1071. Next base: position 58,361 of record CAKSHJ010000008.1, on the reverse strand, counting down.
GTTTGCATACAAAACATGAAATAAAACTTGAAAAAGCATACAGGGGGAAATAGCCCAAAACAAGCCACAGACAGAGGAATGTATGGGGTAAACGCATCTGATATAAACGCAGTTGATTTACAGAAAAATTTGCATGTGTGTTTAAATATGGTAACAGAGCACGGAGAGATTATTCGTGTAAGCACGCCAAAGGGCAGAGAAACATTCCGTCTGCTGTACATTAAAACCGCATAACCAAATGCAAAAAAGCATTGTACAAGTGTACAGTGCTTTTTTTATGCCGTTTTACAGAGAGGGGGCAGTATATGGCTACGATACAATCATCTATCCGGCTACATGACGCAGTAACAAGGCCGCTGAAAAATATGCAGCATGCAATGAGCGTTATCGTCACACAATTTGAAAATATGCAGAAAGCGGCCGGAAAAAATGTAAAAATAGGCATAGACACGAAAGCTTTGCAAAACGCAAAAGCATATATCAGCAATGCCGCGGCGGAAATCGGGAATGCGGACCGCAACACAAGGCGCGCAAGGAACGCACAGAACAAATATAATCAAAGCCTAAATAGTGGCGGCAATGCCGCAGATAATCTCGCAAAAAAAGTTACTCGCATAGTGTCAGCATATGCAGGTTTGAAAACGGCAAAAGGCATTATAAATTTAGCGGATACTATGACGACCACTAAGGCGCGATTGGACTTAATGAATGACGGCTTGCAGACCACGGCGGAGTTGCAAAACAAAATTATGGCTTCCGCGCAGGCTTCAAGAGCTTCCTATTTGGAAACCGCCAATGCCGTTTCTAAAATGGGTATTATGGCGAAAGATGCGTTTAACAGCAACGATGAACTGATACAGTTTGCGGAGTTAATAAACAAGCAGTTTACGATTGCCGGTACAACGCCCGAGGGGCAAGCAGCAGCTTTGCTGCAATTAACGCAGGCTATGGGTTCCGGCGTGCTGCGCGGTGAGGAGTTAAATTCTGTATTTGATCAAGCGCCTACAATTATTCAATCTATTGCTGATTATATGGGCGAGCCTATTGGGAAGATTAGAGAGCTGGCGAAAGCCGGACAGCTTTCCGCAATGCGGCAGCCTCAAAGTTGCATGGCTTATTTTATGTCAATGGTTGCTCCACTCATGGAACAGCGTGAAAATCGGGGTTATGACCGGCGTTTATTGGATTTTGGACTGCTGGGATAATCTTGTTAAAAACACAATGTGGGTTGGTATGCAGATACAAAATATTTGCGGTGATATGAAGGCCGGAACCTTAAAAATTATCGAGAATATGTGCAACGGCGCTATTGATATTATTAACAAATTTATTGCTGCTCTAAATTACATTCCCGGAGTAAGCATAGAGTTTCTTGAGCATGTGACTTTTGGAACGACCGCACAGCTTGAAAATGACCATGAAAAAGCCGTGAGGGAAGCCAAATACTCAGATTATGAAAATGAATTAGCCCGTGCGTCTGAAAATCGCTGGAATGAGATTGAGGCTTGGAAGGCTATGGCAGAAAGCGAATACTGGGCGAGAGAGGCGGAAATCAAGGCCGCGCAAGATGAAGTGGCGAGAACTGAAACATACGGCAACGAGGACGCAGTTCAGAAATACTTATGCGACACTGCCGACAACACAAAAGATATTAAGGACAGTTTGGATATCACACAGGAGGATTTACGGTATTTGCGTGATTTAGCCGAGCAGGAGGTCATTAACCGCTTTACTACGGCGGAAATTAAAATTGATATGACAAACCACAATAGCATTAACTCCGAAATGGATATAGACGGAATCGTAGACCATTTGGAAACAAGGCTGCATGAGGTTATGGTTTCTACGGCAGAGGGGGTACACTGATGTATCATATCTATTTGGGCGATATGGAATTACCTGTGCCGCCGGAAAAAATCAGTATGAAAATCGCCGGTAATAATGAAACGCTGACCTTGATTAACGACGGGGAGATTAACATACTAAAAACCCCCGGTTTAACAGAACTCAGCTTTGAAGTATTGCTGCCGCAAATACAATATCCGTTTGCATATTACCCGAACGGGTTTCGGCGGGCGCAGTATTATTTGCAGGAACTTGAAAAACGAATGACAAGCCGGAAACCGTTCCAATTTATTGTGTCGCGGGTGCTGCCGAGCGGTGTACCGCTGCATGATACCAATATCAAAGTGTCGCTGGAAAAGTACGATGTGCAGGAGAATGTGAAAAACGGCTTTGATATTACGGTGTCTGTTACGCTCAAACAATACCGCGACTATGCATTAAAGGTCATAGAAATACTGGAAAACAAAAAAGCTGCCGTGTCCGCAGCAAGAGCCGGAGAACCCTCTTACCGCAATTATACGGTGGTTTCCGGTGATACGCTGTGGGATATTGCCCGGCGTTGTTTGGGCAATGGTACGCGCTGGCGGGAAATTTACAATCTCAATGCAAACACGATTGAAGCAACGGCACGGAGCAGGGGGCTTGGAAGCTCCAGTACCGGGCATTGGATTTTTCCCGGCACAGTATTAAATATACCGTAAAGGGGTGGTTATTTGAGCGCTACGGTCAATTACAGCAAGGTGCAAAAACAAAATGCCGGAGATGTACAGGTAAAATTGTATATTCAAAACGGAAACACGGTGTATGAGCCGGTTGTGTTGAACAATATCAGCTGGACAACAGAGTGGAAAGGTTCACCGGGGCAGCTGCAATTCAGCATGCGCGCCGATGATAAGGTGAAATTTGCAGAGGGTAACGCTGTACGCTTAACGGTAGATGGCGTGAACCTTTTTTACGGATTTATTTTTACGCAAAAACGAGGCAAAGAGGGCGCTTATGACATTACGGCATACGACCAGCTTCGATATTTGAAAAATAAGGATTCGTATATTTATACCAATAAGACCGCAGGACAGCTTGTGCGTATGATTGCTGCAGATTTCCGCTTGAATTGCGGAGAGATCGCGAATACCGGAGAGCAATTGACCGCCGATTGGGAGGCAGCAATACAACCGGGTAGAACTTACAAACTGAATGCGGCGGAGCAAACCATAATGGGATATTGTGACGGCCGGGAGGCCGTGGAACAGGCAATCTATCTTATTCTAAATACAGAGCGCTTTGCATGGGTTATTTACAGCTGGGCGTATGGAAGCGAATTGCAGAGCCTTTTTGGCAAGCCCGCTCCGTTTGTGACCGCCGAGTTGCCTCGGCGCATTCAAGAGGCGTTGTTGCAAGACGACCGCATTGAGAGCGTCAGCAATTTTAATATTACGCAGGGCAAGGGTATTCTGACTGTGACCTTTGATGCGGAAACATTGCATGGTGTGATATCTGTGAGTAAGGAGGTGGCGTTTTAATGTATGAGGCAATGACTTTTGAATTGATACTAAAGCGTATGTTAGACCGCATACCAAATACACTGGACAAGCGAGAGGGTTCTATTATTTATGACGCGCTTGCGCCGGCGGCAAACGAACTGCAGAACGCATATATTAATATGGATATTATGATAAGCGAGGCGTACGCAGACACGGCCACCCGCGAATATTTAATGCGGAGAGCAGCTGAGCGAGGATTAAAACCGTATGCGGCAACCAAAGCGATTGTAAAGGGCGAATTTAACCTTGATGTGGAGATAGGCTCGCGCTTTTCTTTGGAAGAACTCAATTATATTGTAATAGAGCGTATCAGTCCGGGGGTATGTAAGCTGGAGTGTGAGTTGGCGGGGGTTAAGCCCAATAGTTATATGGGAAAACTGATACCGATAGAATATATAGCGGGTTTGACCGATGCACGAATTACGGAAATTTTAATTCCCGGTGAGGACGAGGAGGACACGGAAGCTTTTCGGTAACGGTATTTCGACAGTCTGAACAGTCAGGCGTTTGGTGGAAACCGGCGTGACTATCGCGAAAAAATTGAAGCGATGCCCGGTGTGGGCGCAATAAAAATTTACCCGGTTTGGAACGGCGGCGGTACGGTCAAAATTGTACTGACGGACAGTGAAAATAAAAAACCGTCGTCAACTTTGGTAACGCAAGTACAAACCGCAGTAGACCCGGTGCAAAATCAAGGAGAGGGGCTTGGTATCGCGCCAATCGGACATGTGGTGACGGTGCAGGGGGTAGAAGAAACGCCGATTCAAGTTACAACCCAAATCACATATGAATCCGGTTGGAGTTGGGATGCGCTGAAAACCTACGCCGAGCAGGCAATTGACCGATATTTTTCGGAGCTTAGCGCGCATTGGGCGGAGCAGGAAAATATTGTTGTGCGCATCAGTCAAATTGAATCTGCGCTGCTTAATCGCGTGGTTCCGGCCAATATGGTGATAGCGGTTGACTTACTATATAACAAGCACAGTACGCTCAGCGGCTATACACACAAGGAGCTGTCGGATTATACGCACGGACAATTGAGAGACGAGGTGCTACAGAATGGATAACACACCAAATTTACAGCTGAAAAAGCCAAAGCCGGAGGACTTTTACAACATTCAAGACCACAACGAGAACTCGGACATTTTGGACGGTAAAATACAAGAACTGACTGCATCGAAGCTGGGAAAAGACGAAATCGGAGCTGCCGGTGGTATTGCAGGGCTTGATGCAGACGGAAAGCTTGTGCAAATGCCCAATGCCGCCGATGTAGGCGCTGTACCGGTCAGTCGAACCGTAAACGGTAAAGTATTGTCGGAAAATATTACCCTGTCTGCAAGCGATGTAGGCGCGTTAGATGCTACCCGAATGAATCAGCCGGGTGGAATCGCCGGACTTGATGCCGAGGGTAAGCTGCTGCAAACGCCACCGGCAAAAAATATAAGCGGCGAACTGTTTATTGTTTCCGCTACGCAGCCGACCGTACAACCGGGAAAAATATGGCTGAAACCGATTACTTAAGGAGGGGCGCTCATGGGTTATAAGGCCACAACTTCTATGGGCAACAGCCCGGTTATTAGCATAGATGTACACGAGGACGCCGTTATAAGAGACGGCACGAAAATAACCGTGTCGTTTGCACTTGTTCTGAAAGCGTTAACAGGTTCAAGTTGGTGGGGATATGGCGTCAATGTCAGCTGGGGCTGGTATGATACCGCCGGAAAATGGGTACAAGGGGCGGACGTGCAATGCAAATCCAACAGCGAAACGCAATGGGCGGAGAAGTGGTACTGGAACAGTTTTACGGTAGACACCGGCAATTACGATGCCGGTACCTTAAGAGCCGGTTTTTGCGTTTATCCCAATTCCGGCGCGTGGGGTAACGGTGTAGAGGTGACGTTTTCATACGGTTCCGGGTATGTTGCCCCATCTCGGGGTAGCGTGTCCGTTACGGTGCCGGCCCCCAAAGTGGATGCATGGTTTGAAACCACGCGCATAGACTGGAGTGCATTTGGGCTTGGTACAAAGGGAATATCAAGGTACGACATCTACACGCAGGAAAGCGATACATGGAACGGCAATTACCAGGGGTCAACACGTATCGGGTCTGTTACATCCTCAGTAAACCGAGGTTCCTACACATGGAACGGGTTGACAAGGCACCCCATGTACTATATTAAAAATGTTGCAAACGGCAAGTGTCTTGACGTAAACGACTGCTTATTCCAAGATGCGCAATCGGTAAATGCTTACAAGTATAACGGCTCGCCTGCACAACGCTGGAGTCTTGAGAGTGTTCCGGGGGAAACAAATACATATTACTTCCACGCGAATGATTCTACAGCCCATGTGTTGACGGTGCCAAATTCGGAGGCGTACAACGGACGCACGATCGGGATCTATCAGAGGAGTGGGGCGGCGAATCAGCGTTTTGTGTTAGTGGCTACCGGTTTGTCCGATAAATCCTACTACATAGTACCTTTTTTTAACCAAAATTATTGTCTCGGCCAAGTGCTCAAAACGGGGAGCGTTGTAGTGTATGACCGCAAGCAATACACCGACCAGCGGTGGGTGCTTGTTGACGCTTCGGACGCATGGCGCGGAAAGTGGTTTCGGTTTAATGTTGTAGGTGTTGGTACGGACGGCGTATTGACCGACCAAAACACCTATGTGGGCAGTTACCGCAAAAATATACGCCCTACCGCGCCGTCCGATCCGAGCGCGTCTCCCGGCACGGTGAATACCGGCAACGCTGTTACCTTGTCGTGGACAGATAGCAAGGATTATGACTTCAGAACCACAAAAAAAGAAGCAATCAGCACGGCGGTGACCGAGGCAGGAAGCAATCTGCACGGGGAAATCAAATCGTTGCGCAACTCGTTAGAGGAATATGTTGCAAAAAACACCGCGGACAATGAGCTGATGAAACAATCCTTGCTTGCAATCGCACGAGACCGCATTAGTAAAGCGCATTCGCAGTGCATGAGAGACGGCTACATCTCAAAATATTTGCTGCTGGCCTTGGAGGAGCTTTACACAACCTACACAAAGTTGGGCGGCAACAGCTTTGTCAGTCGCGAAATGCAAGACCTGCGGCAACTGCCGCTTATGAGCACAGACAAGCTGCAACAACTTAGCGAGAGGAGGTGACGGAATGGATAAAAATTTCACACCCGCAGAATTGATTACAGACCCGGAGCAAATTCCGGCGCAAGCAAACGAAGAATTGATCAATAACAAAGGTGAAGAATAGGAGGATTTTCTATGGGATTGAGCGAATGGATTTGTTACAAAAAAGAGAGCCCGAATTGCAATGACAGAACGGAGAAAATCAGTAAAATCACAATCCATCATATGGCGGGAAATTTGAGCGTGGAGGCCTGCTGTAATTTGCTCTCCAATCCTGCACGGCAGGCAAGCGCGAATTACTGTATCGGCTCCGACGGCCGGATTGCGGGCATGGTGGACGAAAATAAACGGTCATGGGCAAGCTCCAGCCCGTGGAACGACCAGCGGGCAATTACAATTGAGGTTGCAAACGACGAGCTGGGTGGGAACTGGCATGTGAGCGACAAGGCGTATGAATCGTTAATTAAGCAATGCGCACAAACGTCGGCACGATTCAATACCGCGTGCATATTCTCGGCGGCGGCTGGCTGCCGTTTGTGTCCGGCTGCGACATCAACGATTTGGTATATGGCTACGCCGGAAACGACAAGGTAATTGACGCGCTTGAAGCGTACTATTTTACACCGGACGGCATACCGTACCGCAAAGTGAAATACAAGGTCAACAATTATGACTGGCAGTACGATAATGAAAAGGGTAACGGTCAAGACGGCTACGCGGGAGCATTCGGCGTACCGGTGAAAGAATTAAGAATGGAAATTATTTAGGAGGAACTTAATAATGGATTTTTCAGAATATATCAAGGCAGAACTTTTAATTTTAATTCCGGTGCTGTACATCATCGGTATGGCGTGCAAAAAGGCAGAGACAGTCAAAGATAAATTTATTCCGCTGATTGTAGGCGGCTGCGGCGTCGCGCTGTCCATTATCTATGTGTTATGCACAAGCGATTTGAGCAGCCCGCAAGCGGTAGGCATGGCAATCTTCACAGCCTTAACGCAAGGCGTGCTTGTCAGCGGAGCCAGCGTATACGCCAACCAGTTATTCAAACAATTCTCCAATAAAGACAAAACCGACAGCGACACTGAACAGAAATAACACAGTGCAATTAACCCTCTACCATAATGGTAGAGGGCTAATTTTTTTGCGAAAATTTATAAAAATCTTTTTAACACAACATTGACAACACGTGTAAACATGTGTTATAATATAAATACAGCAAAGGAGGTACAAAAACAATGCCAATGACACCGAAAGAAATGATAAAACTTCTCGAATCAAGTGGTTTTGAATGTGTCAGAACAAATGGTTCGCATAAGTTTTTCAAAAATCCACAAACTAACAAAATGACAACGGTGCCATTTCATTGCAAAGATTTAAAAAAAGGAACAGAACAAAAAATATTGAAAGATGCGGGGTTGAAGTAATCTCGCAACTTTTCATATACTAATATTAGGGGGGGATAGCTTTGAATAAAATTTTATATCCGGCAGTCTTTCAATCTGAAAATCCCGGATATTCTGTATGGTTGCCTGATGTGCAGGGGTGTATATCACAGGGAGATACCCTAGCAGAGGCATACGAAAATATTAAGGACGCACTTGGACTTTTCGTAGAAGAGCAAAAGGACACAAAATCGTATACTTTACCGGAAGCAAGCAAACCGGAAGATGTAAAAGTAAATAAAGGGCAGTTTGTTGCATTAGTCGAATTCGACTGGGTGAACTACTTAAAGAAAACGGATAATAGAGCGGTAAATAAAACACTAACTATTCCCGCATGGTTAAATGAAGCGGCTAAAAGTGAGAATATCAATTTTTCCCAGGTTTTACAAAGAGCCTTAAAAGAAACACTACATTTACAGTAAAAAACCCTCTCTTGCAATCCGGCAAGGGAGGACTTTTTTGCTTATGGTTGGTACAAGTGTCGTAGTAGTGTCGTAGTAAAGTGTACTTATCAGTATATTACAAGGATATATCAGCAAAGAAAAAACGACTAAACCCGCGCAGGTCAGCCGTTTTTCATAAATTGGTGCGGCAGATGGGACTTGAACCCATACGTCAAAGACACACGCCCCTCAAACGTGCCTGTCTGCCAGTTCCAGCACTGCCGCTTATTTTTAATGCCGAGAACCATTATACACGGCAATTTGAAAAATTGCAAGCATTGAGAGAAAATTTCCTGCCAAGAAAATCTGAAAAAGAAAAAATAAACGCGCCCCAAAGGGAGAAGCAGCCCCGGATAAATTGTAAGAAAATGGAATCCGAAAACACAATATATAGGTAAGCGGTATCGGTAAGCATCGCTATATTTGATGTTTTTGATAAAAATAAGTAAAAATATATGCGACATTCCACAAAATTTAACCAATTGTTGAAAAAATGACGATTTTTTGTTGATTCTGTTAGAAAATTCATGTATACTTTTAATATGAAAAATTTATCGTAAGCAAATGAGAATTTTTTCTCTCAGGCTCTGTTTGCATTTGCGGCGATCGTGATTATTTTTTGGGAGGTAGTTCTTTTATGCGAATTTCGTTAAAAAGAATTTTAACGGCAATGCTCTCTGCCTTGTGCATTGCGACTGTTTTCTTTACATCATTAACGCTGGGGGGCGGAGCTAAAGCGGCGGCTTCTTCGGTGAGTGCGGCTACCATGACGGGCGATTATGTGCATTTGCGAAGCGGCGCGGGAACCGATTTTTCCATCATCGGAAATTTGTCCAGCGGAGAACTGATTACAGTTTTAGACAACAGCAACGCAGAATGGTCTAAGGTGCAAACCTCCAGCGGAGCAGTAGGTTACTGCAGCAAAAGTTATGTAAAAACACTGTCCGCTCTTCCGGAGGAGGGGCAAGGAACCGGTGTTTTAAGCGGCAATTTTGTCAATTTGCGAAGCGGCGCCGGCACAGACCACCCGGTCATTGCCATGCTGTACAAAAATGACACCGTAACAGTTTTAGATAACAGCAACGAAAAATGGGTCAAAGTACAAACCGAAAGCGGTCAGGTAGGCTATTGCAACAGAATGTTCCTGCAAATCTCCGGCCCGGCCGAGGCCCAAACGGAAGCAGCAGCGTCTCTTGACAGAGCCGTGACGCAAGATTATTTAAATTTGCGAGCCGGAGCAGGCTTTCGCTACGGAATTTTAACCGTATTAGCAAAGGGTTCCGTGGTAGAGGTGCTGGATGACAGCGATGCCACCTGGACAAAAATCCGCACCAACGACGGTAAAGTAGGCTATTGCAGCAAGGACTATTTAAAAGCAGAAGCAGAGCCGACGGAAATTACATTAAGCGAAACGGAGAAAACCGTCGCCGCAGGAGAGAATTTTATCCTAACGGCAACGATTTCCGATGAAAGTAAACCGGCAGCGGTCTCCACCAACGCAGGAGTTGTGCAGGCAACGTATTTGCGCAGAGAAGGCAACGCCTTTGTCTACCAAATCAACGCGTTAAAAGCGGGCATGGGTCAAATTCAAATCCATGCAAACGGAGCGTCCTCGGGAGTAAATATAACCGTGCAAGCCGCCCGGCAAACGGCCTCAGACAAAGCAAGCGTCATCGTAGACTATCTGAACATCAGAAGCAGCAAAGGAACCGACAGCCCGATTATCGGCGGTCTGACCGAGGGCGCGGCAGTCACCGTTTTGGACAGCAGCGACAGCGACTGGATACAGATTCAAACAGCCGGCAGCGTAACGGGTTATGTATACAGAGAATATCTGGCAATGGAGGCCGCAGAACAAACTGCCACCGTGGACGCAGACGTGCTGAATGTGCGCCGCGGCAGAGGAGTCAACACAGCGGTCATGGGCACGGTGCGCCAAGGAGAAACGGTTTCCGTATTAAGCAGCGCCGACAACAACTGGCTCAAAGTGAGAACCGCCGCGGGCACAGAGGGCTACGCTGCCGGAGAGTACCTTTCCCTCACCGCAACGTCCTATGAAAATACGCCGGCAACGGTAAAGGCGAGCGTGCTGAATATCCGCAACGGCCGAGGTACGAGCTACGCCATTGTGGGTATGCTATGGGACGGCGAAGAAGTCACCGTATTAGACAGCAGCGACAGCAGCTGGATAAAAATCAAAACAGACAGCGGCCTGATCGGCTACGTAGCGGGCGCGTATTTAGACATGCAGCGCAAATCGGAAGAAAACCTGCGCGGGCGCATAACAGCGGATATGCTGAATGTGCGCCGAGGCAAAAGCACCTACGCCGCGATTATAGACATGCTCAAAAGAGACGAAACGGTAGCCGTTCTGGACAACAGTGACGCACAATGGGTAAAAGTGCAGAGCGACAGCGGAACGGTAGGCTATGTATACAGAGAATACATCACCCTGCAAGAGGAAACCGTAGAAGACCCCGCGGGCGAAAGCAGCGAGAACACCCCGGCAGAGCCGGAATATGCCCAAGTAACGGCAGACGTGCTGAATATCCGCAGCGGCATGGGCACGCAATACGCAAGAATCGGCACGGCTGCGTTCGGTCAGGTGCTTCAGGTATTGGACAACAGCAATGCCGGCTGGGCCAAAATTAAAACAACCTCCGGCTTAGAAGGCTATGTTTCCAAAGAATATCTGGGCAAAGTGGGCGAAAATCAACCGAACAACAGCAATTCCTCCAACGACAGCGCCAGCACCGGCAACACATTGCCCGTAGGCAAAACGCTTTATCTGGCAGGCACCACCGGCGCATGGTACAGCAGCAGCAATCAGGTGGCAACGGTCTCCAACGGCTATGTAACGGGAGTCGGGCCCGGCACCTGCACAATTACCGGTCCCGCAGGAACAAGCTACACGATTACGGTAACGCAAAGCGAGCCTGTGCGCACGGCCTACACTTCGCCGAACATCGCGGAAGTAGGCAGAGCCGTACAATTGGTCGCAGTGACCGACGACACGAGAGATTCGGTACAATTTTCGGTCAAGCAGAGCGACGGCAGCACCAAAGTGGTAACGGCGAACGTCTACACCACAGAGGACTGCAACGGCGTAATCACCCGGGTCTGGAAGGCCTCCGCCATACTCACTTCAGCCGGCCGGCATCAAATCGAGGCATTCTCCTCGCAAAACGGGGTTATGAGCGCCACCGGCTTCATCACCGACGCCTACACCGTACAAACAACGGACGCGAACACCTCCACCCACGAGACCCGGCGCATCAGCGACGAGATGATTGAGCGCATTGCGGCATGGGAGGGCTATCGTGCCACGGTATACGGCGACAGCTTAGCAGGCGGCATCCCGACCATCGGCTACGGCCAAACCTTCACAATGGGCACGCAATTTTACAACAATATGTCCAAAACCGAGGCATGGTCTTTGTTAATTAAGTCCATAAACGCCGGCCGCTACACCACAGAGGTAAACCGATTCTTAGAAACATACAATATGAAAGCAAGCCAATCTCAATTTGACGCGTTGGTCAGCTTCTCATATAACATCGGCGCGGGCCACTGGAACAGCAGTTCCGAAATGGACCTGAGAGAAATCATGAAAAACGCGGTAGTCCCGCCGCAAATCGCAGCAGGCAGAAGCCTGCCGGGCAGCGTAACGTTCGAGGGAGCCAAGCTTTACGGAGACAAGGATCGTACAGCAACGGTACTGCGCACGGTCAGCCAAGGCGTTAACGTCAGCGTTTTACAAGCAAGCTACGACGACGCGCAAAAAGCGGGCTGGTACAAAGTACAGCTTGCCGACGGCACAGTAGGCTACATGAGTTCGGCCTATGTGCGGTTTGACGACAGCGTAGAAGTAGAGCACGATTTAAATTACGCAGACGCACACGCATTTGGGTCCGAGATGCTACTATGGCACCACGCGAGCAAAACCTGCTATGCGGGCTTAGTGTACAGGCGTTTAGGCGAGGCCAAAGTATTCAGCTACGGCGACTATTCCAGCGCCACGCCGGGCAATTACGAGTACCAACGCAACACCTACGGCGTAGAGATTCCGGCCTGCCTGCAAAGCAAAAATTGGATTCAAGCATAAGCTACATAAAAACAAAAACTACCATAAAATGGTAGTTTTTTCTTTTTTACAATTGCAGCTCCTCCATTTTGGCACGCAACTTCAAAAAATCCTCAAAAGCGGCGGGTTTATTATTTGGATTCCGGAGCAATGCAGCAGGGTGCAGGGTTGCCATCATGAGCGTGCCGTTTTTTTCAAAAAAAACGCCGTGTTCCTTAGTAATTTTCATGTCGGGTTTCATAATTTTCATTGCGGCAATGCGGCCCAAACAGACAATAATTTTCGGGCGCATGAGCCGAACCTGCTCACGCAGCCAGTGAATACAAGCCTCCTGCTCATCAGGAAGCGGGTCGCGATTTTGAGGCGGCCGACACTTAACAATATTCGCAATATAGATATTTTCCCGGCGGTCAAGGTCCACAGCGGCAAGCATTTTATCCAGCAATTGCCCGCTTCTGCCAACAAACGGCAAACCTTCCAGGTCCTCATTTTGGCCGGGCCCCTCTCCAATCAACAGCACCCGAGACTGCGGATTCCCCATCCCGAACACAACATTGGTTCTGGTTTTGCACAGCTCACAATTGCGGCAAATTTTACATGCATTTTCCAATTCATTCCAATTTTTGTACATACCAACAGCGTCCTTTTCTATATTTAGAAAAATTAGTAAAATTATTGTAGCACAAAATATTTCACAAGGCAATTTTTACCGAAAATTGCAGAAAATCACCCAAAAACAGCCAGCGTTTTTTAGGCAATACAGATAGAAATGAGGACTTGCAATCCATGATAGAATGGGTTAGAATAATGCTATAAAATATAGCAGGAAACAGGAGTGAACATCCTTTGAAAATTTTAGTAGAAACATCGGCGCGGCATGTGCACATCAGCAAAGAGCACTTAGCAATTTTATTTGGCCAAGGCGCGGAACTCACAATCAAAAAAGAGCTGTCCCAACCGGGGCAATTTGCCAGCAACGAGCGCGTAACGGTAGTCGGCCCCAAAGGAGAAATGGCAAATGTAACCATTTTAGGGCCCACGCGCGTTCAAACGCAGGTAGAGCTCTCCAAAACAGACTCCAGAAAGGTCGGCATTGACGCGCCAACCAGAGAATCAGGCCATTTGGCGGGCACGCCGGGGTGCAAATTAATCGGCCCCAAAGGCGCGGTAGAATTACAAGAAGGCGTAATCGTAGCCAAGCGCCACGCGCATCTCCCGCCCAACGTTGCAGAGCAGTGGGGCGTCCGCGACCAGCAAATCGTGCAACTAAAGGTGGGCGACAACGAGCGCACCTTGATATTCGGAGACGTAGTAGCGCGGGTGAGCGCGAACGCAGGCCTTGCGGTGCACATCGACACCGACGAAGCAAACGCAGCAGGCTTAAACGGTCCGATTCAGGGCGAAATCATCATGCAACCATAACCGAATTGGCTCAATTTTTTACAGATTTTCTATTGCGTTTTCGCAATTTATGGGTTATAATAAAAGCAATAGCAAATTTACAGAAAAAGCAAGGCAGAAGTGCGTGCAATAGGATATGCGGGCGGGCGGGCGCTGCGCGACAAAGCGCCGTGAACCATGTCAGGCGGGGAACCGAGCAGCATTAAGCGAGCGTCTCTGTGCGATGCAGAAGGTCTGTTCGTTCGCATATCCCGTTGCACGAGGGATTCCCCTTGCTTTTTGCGTATAATTTCGAGAAAAAGGAAAGGGCAGAAGCGATTTGTACCGAGTCTTATACCGCAAATGGCGGCCGCAAACATTTGCCGACGTAACCGGGCAGCCGCAAGTAACCAAAACCCTACAACAAGAATTGATAGCGGGCAGAATCGCGCACGCATATCTGTTCACAGGCTCACGCGGCACGGGCAAAACCACCTGCGCCAAAATTCTGGCAAAAGCAATCAACTGTAAAAACGCGCAAAACGGCGAACCCTGCGGAGAATGCGACATCTGCAAAGGGATCGACCGGGGCAGCATAACCGACGTAGCGGAAATAGACGCTGCCAGCAACAACGGAGTAGACCACATCCGCAGCCTGCGCGAGGAAGCGGGCTTCACGCCGGCGGTGGCCAAATACCGGGTATACATCATCGACGAAGTGCATATGCTGTCCATCGGAGCGTTCAACGCGCTGCTCAAAACGCTGGAGGAGCCGCCGGCGCACGTGGTATTCATTCTGGCCACCACAGAGGTACACAAAATGCCGGCCACCATTCTTTCGCGCTGCCAGCGGTTTGAATTCCGGCGCATCGCACCGCAGGACAGCGCCCGGCGACTGGAATACATTGCCGAGCAAGAGGGCGCACATTTAGAGCCGGAGGCGGCGTTACTCATCGCGCGACTCGCGGACGGAGCCTTACGGGACGCGCTTTCGATTCTGGACCAGTGCATGGGCGTAGACCGGCACATCACGCAGGAGGTAGTGTGCAACACGGCAGGCATTGCAGGTCGGGAGCATTTGCAGGAATTGGCACAGTATATTGCAAAACAAGAGAGCGCACCGGCCTTAGAGGTGATTGACCGACTATATAGCGCAGGTAAAGACATGGCCTCACTAAGCAGAGAGCTTTCCGAGTATTACCGAAGCATGATGCTGGTCAAAACTATGCAAGACGCGCAGGGTTTACTTGCAATTTCGCAAGAGGAATATGCCAAATTAAGCGAGATAGCGGGAACATTTTCCCTAGCGGCGGTACTGCACGGACTGGAAATTTTAGAAGAAGCCATGGAAAAAATCCACCGCGGCGCCAGCGGCCGAATCACCGTAGAACTTGCGGTCATCCGGCTCAGCACCCCGCAATTAGAGGCCACCCCGCAAGCGCTGTTGCGCAGAATCGAAGCATTAGAGCAGCGCGGCGCACCGCCGCAACCGCCGGAAAAACCGCAAAAAACAGCAAAAGAAGCGCCGATTACAAGGGAGCACAAGCCAAAACCCGAGCCGGAAAAGCGAGAACCGCCGCCGGCAGAAGCAGAAACGGTAGAACAACCGCCGCCGAATTTAGAGGAAGCGCGCCGGTTGGAGGAGTGGCCTGAAATCCTGCAAATTCTGGGCGGATACTCCAAAGCAATCGCGACGGCCTTTGCAGGCACGGGAGCGTTTGTCAGCGGAGAATACGTGCTGATTGACGCGCCGAGCGACTCGATGGCGTTCGAATTGCTGCGAAAATCCTCGCAACGAGAGCAGATGCGCCAGGCAATTTTAAAAGCAACGGGCAAAGTATACAAACTGGGCCCATACCGCAAAAAAGAGGCGCCCAAAAGCCAGTCAGACCCCTTGCAGCAGCTTGCGGAACAGGCGCAGCAAGCGGGAATTGAAATACAAATCAAAGAGTAACAAATAGACGGAGGAAAGCAAAATGAAAGCAAGATTACCACAAGGGTTCAGCAACGGCGGAGGCACAAATTTACAACAATTGGCGCGCCAGGCGCAAAAATTACAAGACGAAATGGACGCAGCCAACGCAGAACTGGAGCTCAAAGAGTACTCGGCAACGGTAGGGGGCAACGCGGTCACCGCAATAGTCACCGGCAAAATGGAAATCAAATCGCTGACGATCAAACCGGAAGTAGTCGACCCGCAGGACATCGACATGCTCTCAGAGCTGGTCATCGCCGCAGTCAACGAGGCAATTCGCGCCGCTGTCACAGAGAAAACCGAAACGATGGACAAGCTATCCGGCGGATTACACATGCCGGGGGTCCTGTAAAAAATGGCCTCCTACCACGTACCGCCGCTGGAGAAGCTGGTGGAACAATTTGAAGCGCTACCGGGCGTGGGGCACAAATCTGCGCAACGGCTGGCATATTATGTGCTGGGCATGCCCAAAGAAAAAGCGGAACAATTCGCAAACACGGTCATACAAGCGCACAACGAGGTACATTACTGCAAAATCTGCTGCAATTTAACCGACGGCGAACTTTGTCCGGTATGCAAAAACGAGCAAAGAGACCGCACGATTATCTGCGTAGTAGAGGACCCGCGAGACGTATTTGCGCTGGAGCGAACGAACGAATTCCACGCGTCCTACCACGTGCTGCACGGAGCAATTTCGCCGCTTGCAGGCGTCGGACCGGAGCAACTGCGCATCAAAGAGCTTCTCGAACGCGTCAAATCCACGCAAGTAGAAGAGGTCATCATGGCGACCAACCCCACGGTCGAAGGGGAAGCCACAGCCATGTACATCTCGCGAATACTAAAGCCGCTGGGCGTCAAAGTGACGCGCCTTGCATACGGCATACCGGTCGGCGGAGATTTAGAATATGCGGACGAAGTGACGCTTACACGAGCCTTAGAAGGCAGGAGCGAGTTATAAAACAGCGTAAAAAACCCCCGGAAATATACCGGGGGGTAATTTATTTTTAGGAGCGCACAAACAGTTGCACCCAGTATTTCAAGCCATCTTTTTCAACATAGCCCACCGCAATGCCATTGAATTCATCTCTCAAAATATTGGCCTTATGCCCGGGAGAATTCATCCAGCCGTCCATCACCTCATCGGAAGTTCTTTGCCCATAGGCAATATTTTCGCCCCACCCGGTGTTGGCAACATTAATCACTGTCTCGCAACCGGTACCGTTGGGTCGAGTATGAGAGAAATTCTCAATAATTTCATTGGCGCGCAAGTCGGCGGCGGCCTGCAAATCATTGCGGTACTGCAGGGAATTCTTACCATTTTTCTGCCGCTGCTCATTCACCAAGCGGTAAACCTCGCCTCTCACGCCGGAGGGTGCATTTTGACTTGTCTGCGGCTTCGATTCTGCAGGTTGCGAGGGGGTTTGCTGAGCCGGCGGCTGGTATTGCGGCGTATGATTCGTCTGTGGGTTATTTTGTGTCTGTGGAGCAGAAGAAGCCATAGATGTAGTGGTGCTAGGGGGGGTATCATTGCTTCTTGGGGTAGCTTGAGCAGGAGCTGCCTCCGGCAGAGAAGAAGCTTGTGACGCTTGCTGCTCAGAGGAGGGCGTTTCTTCCGAGGCAGTTTCTTCCGTTTGGGCATTCTCTTCCGGTTCAGCCGCATCCTCAATTTCAGAGGAGGTTTCTTCTATGGAACCCGTGGATTCCGGGGGATTTACGGGTTCTTGTTGCGCGGTGCAGCCGGCGGCGAATATGGTAGCGCTGCAAAGTATGCATAAAATAAGTAGTTTTTGTTTCATGAATTTCTTTCCTTACTATAAATTTATTGTTGTTTTATTATACTCAATTTATTGCTTTCGGTCAACCGGTAAAATGTTTCACGTGAAACATTTGTTCCTCTTTGTGCAAAAATAGCTGTGCTTTTGTTCTTTTTTTAAGCGTCTACTCTATGGGGATTCTATCAAAATCCGGCAGAAGAGGGTTTCTTTTGTATTGACAAGACTGGCGCAGTGGGGTATTATAAATAATGCATTTGGAAAAAATACATTGCGAAAAATCGGAGAAAATTTTAAACGGTTGCTGTACACAGCAGCTAAAAACCGCATGTTTTAGCCGTTTTTGCCCAATACTCTATGGCTGGGGGTCATGGGGGCGCAAGTTCAAGTCTTGTCACTAAGACCAGACTGAGTCTGGACGCTCATTGCGTCTTAGGCTCATTTTTATTTGATTTCGCTTTACTTAACATTAGGCTTGCATTTTACAAAAATAAAAGAAAAAGAGGTTGAAAAATGGATACAAGAGAAGATTTGAGAAATATTGCGATCATTGCGCATGTAGACCACGGTAAAACTACGCTGGTAGATCAGCTTTTGCGGCAAAGCGGCATTTTTCGCAGCAATGAAACGGTGGAAGAAAGGGTCATGGACTCCAATGACATTGAGCGGGAGCGCGGTATTACAATTTTGGCAAAAAATACTGCCGTTATGTATAAGGATACCAAAATCAACATTATAGATACGCCCGGACATGCTGATTTTGGCGGCGAGGTGGAGCGTATTTTAATGATGGTGGACGGTGTGATTTTGCTGGTGGATTCTTTTGAGGGGTGTATGCCGCAAACGCGTTTTGTGCTGAAAAAAGCCATTGGTTTGGGTAAAAAACCCATTGTGGTGGTCAATAAAATTGACCGCCCCGGTGCAAGGCCGGCCGAGGTAGTGGATGAGATTTTAGATCTATTTATAGAATTGGGTGCAGATGAGGACCAGTTGGAATTTCCGGTGGTATATGCCTCGGGCAGAGACGGATATGCCATGTATGACCCCATGGAGCCTAATGATACCATGGAGCCGTTGTTTGAAACCATTGTAAGAGAAATACCTGCACCAAAGGGAGACCTAAACGGCGGTACACAAATTTTATTTTCCAATATTGACTACGACAGATTTGTGGGCAGAATTGGTGTAGGGCGTGTGGAGCGCGGTCAGGTAAAGGTGGGTATGCCGGTGGTGGTTTGCAGCAGCGACGGCAGTACTAAAAACGCAAGAATTACAAAGCTGTTTCAGTACCAGGGGTTGAAAAAGGTGGAAACGGAAACAGCCGCTCTTGGCGACATTATTGCGGTGGCGGGCATTGCGGACTTGAATATAGGTGAAACTGCCTGTGCTGTAGATTGTGTGGAGCCGTTGCCATTTGTGAAAATTGACGAACCGACTGTTACGATGTTGTTTATGGTGAACAACAGTCCGTTTGCGGGTAAGGAGGGCAAATTTGTGACCTCTCGCAATATTCGTGACAGGCTGTTTAAGGAAGTGGAAACGAATGTTGCCATGCGTGTGGAGGAAACCGATTCTGCCGATACTTTTCGGGTTTCCGGCAGGGGTGAACTGCATCTTTCGATTTTGATTGAAAATATGCGTAGGGAGTTGTTTGAGTTTCAGGTTTCCGGCCCCAGTGTGATCTATAAGGAGATAGACGGGCAAAAGCATGAGCCGATGGAAGCTTTAATGATTGAAGTGCCGGAGAATTATGTAGGCGCGGTTATGGAGAAATTAGGCGGGCGCAAGGCTGAACTTGTAAATATGGGTACAAAGGACGGCGGCAGCACACACTTGGAGTTTAAAATTCCGGCCAGAGGCTTAATGGGTTACCGGCAGGAATTTTTGACTGATACCAACGGCAATGGCATTATGAACCATGTATTTGACTGCTACGAGCCTTTTAAGGGGGAGATTCCTTCGCGTGCGCAGGGCTCCTTGGTGGCGCACGAAACCGGTGAGGCGACTGCTTATGGTTTGTACAATGCGCAGGAGAGAGGCCGGTTATTTATCGGTTCCGGCACGCCGGTATATGAGGGCATGATTGTGGGCGTGAGCCCAAAGGCCGAGGATATTACCGTAAATGTGTGCAAGAAAAAGCAGATGACCAATACCAGAGCGTCGGGTTCTGACGACGCGTTGAAATTGACGCCGCACAGCAATTTGAGTTTGGAGCAGTGTTTGGAATTTATTAAGGACGATGAGTTGGTGGAGGTTACGCCGGAGAATATTCGCATGAGAAAGCGAATATTGTCTAAGGAGTTGCGCATGAAGAAATCCAGTAAAAAGTAATTGAGGTATGTGCATGGATTTTGTGATTTTGGATTTGGAATGGAACGGGTCTTACAGCCGTCGACTCAAGGGATTTATCAATGAGATTATAGAATTCGGAGCTGTAAAGGTAGATGCTCAACTGAGAGTGATAGATACTTTTGAGTGCTTGGTGCGTCCGCAGGTGGGTAAAAAAATCAGCAGTAAGATTGAGACGCTGACGAATATTACAAATGAGGATTTACAGAGCGGTTTGCAATTTATGCAGGCAATGAGTCGATTTCGCAAATGGATGGGTGAGGCTGTGCTGATGACTTGGGGCACCTCTGATATTTTGGCGCTGATTGAAAATTACCGTTATTTTTGCGGCGGTGAGCGTATTCCGTTTTTAAAGTATTATGTGGATTTGCAAAGTTACTGCGAGAACATGCTGCAATATGACCGAAACCGGCAGATGGGTCTTTCGGCTTTAGCGCAGTTTTTGGGCATTAGCGATGAGGATGTTGCATATCACCGTGCCATGGATGACAGTATGCTTTCGTTGAGATGCTTGCAAGAATTGTATCAAAAAGATGCTATAGTTTCTTTTTTGCAAAATGCGCAGACGGATACTTTTTATGAAAAAATCACCTTTAAGACCACGATTATTTGCGATTTGAGTAATCCGTTGATCCGGCGTTCGGACATGATGTTTTATTGCTATGCCTGTGGTAGGCGTGCTGTGCGCGAGGAGGAATGGCTGTTGAAAAACAAAAGCTATCGTGCGCAATTTTGTTGCAGAAGCTGCAACAACTGTTTTACCGGAAAAGTGCAATTTAAGTTGAAATATGATGGTATGGTTGTAAAAAAGTGTATTTTGCCGCCAAAGAACGAAGCTGAAAAAGCAGAGAAGTTTGCAGGGCAAAAGAACGCACCAAAAATGCGGCGCAAATGATTAAAAAATTTAAAGGCGTGCGTTGACATTTTTTTTAGAGCGTATTATAATAAAGCTAATATTTGCAGCGTGGGAAAACAAAATTTGCGTGCAGCGCTACTTTAGAGAGGTTGCTGAAATTCCGTTTGGAATTTTGCTGGAAGGCAACTGTGGTTATTCTGCCGCATTGAGCCGGTTTTCCGGTCGTTTATTCGGCAACGCTCTGTGGTGTTGAATCGCAGCGTTTTCCGCGTTAAGGAATTTAGAGAGGCGTTTTTAGAGCGCAATTTGGGTGGTACCACGGACTTTTCCGTCCCATTTGTGGGTGGGAGAAGTCCGTTTTTTATGCCCGGGAACTTGACAATGAAAGAGGTTGTTTTTGTATGGAATGGACAGGTTTAAATGAATTAAGAGAGAAATTTTTGTGCTATTTTGAGGCGAAAGGGCATTTGAGACTGCCCAGTTTTTCGCTGATTCCCAAGGATGACAACAGCTTATTGTTGATCAACTCGGGTATGGCGCCGATGAAAAAATATTTTACCGGTGAGGTGACGCCGCCGAGCAAACGGGTGACCACCTGTCAAAAGTGTATTCGCACTCCTGACATTGAACGGGTGGGGATTACTGCGCGGCACGGTACATTTTTTGAGATGCTGGGTAATTTTTCGTTTGGAGATTATTTTAAGCATGAGATTACCAAATGGGCGTGGGAATTTGTGATTGAGGAATTGAAATTGCCCAAGGACCGGGTTTGGGTTACCGTTTACAAGGACGACGATGAGACTTTTGACATTTGGACCAAAGAGGTTGGGGTTTTGCCTGACCGGATTGTGCGCCTTGGTAAGGAGGACAATTTTTGGGAGCATGGCGCAGGGCCGTGCGGGCCTTGCTCGGAGCTATATTTTGACCGCGGTGAGCAGTATAGTTGCGGCAGCCCAACTTGTGGTGTTGGCTGCGAATGCGACCGTTATGTGGAATTTTGGAATTTGGTATTTACGCAATTTGAACATGATGGGAACGGAAATTATACGCCGCTTGAACACCCTAATATTGACACCGGTATGGGGTTGGAGCGCCTTGCCTGCATTATGCAGGGGGTGGACAACCTGTTTTTGGTGGACACGGTGCAGAATATTATGAAGCACATCAGCAAAATTGCGGGTGTGCAGTATGGCCACAACGAGAAAACCGATATTTCTTTGCGGGTGATTACCGACCACATTCGCAGCACCACCTTTATGATTGGCGATGGTGTAATGCCCTCTAACGAAGGGCGCGGCTATGTGTTGCGTCGTTTGCTGCGCAGAGCTGCCCGGCATGGCAGGTTGTTGGGCATTACAGATACTTTTTTGGCACAGGTTGCAAAAACGGTTATTGCGGAGAATCGACAGGCTTACCCGGAATTGACTGAAAAACAGGATATGATTTTGAAAATGATTGCTGCCGAGGAGGAGAGCTTTGCCAAAACCATTGATCAGGGCTTGCAGCTTTTGGAGAAATTGATTGAACGTGCCGAGAGCACCTTGCTCTCCGGCGAGGACGCTTTTCGGCTTAATGATACCTATGGGTTTCCGTTGGATTTGACCAAGGAGATTTTGGCTGAGCGCGGTATGGCGGTGGCAGAGGATATTTTTTACCGCTTGATGAAAGAGCAGAAGGAACGCGCAAGAGCTGCCCGAAAAAATGCCGGGGCTGATGCATGGGTTGGTGACGGCGATATACTTGACGGGCTTGCGCCGACGGAATTTATTGGCTATACTGCAATGCAGAGCGAGGCTAAGGTGCTGGCGATTGTAAAGAACGGGCGGCGGGTTACTGCGGCTGAACAGGGAGAGCGTGTGTTGGTGGTGCTGGACAAAACGCCGTTTTATGCCCAAGGCGGCGGTCAGGTGGGCGATAGCGGCGTTTTGAAAAGTGAGAATGCTTTACTTCATGTGAGCGATACGACCAAGAATCAGACCGGATTGTTTTTGCACCATGCCTGTGTGGCAAGGGGAGAATTGTGTAAAGGCGATGAAGTTACCGCAAGCGTACATGATTCTTTGCGCAGAGATATTATGTGCAACCATACGGCGGCGCATTTGTTGCAGGCGGCTTTACGCCGGGTTTTGGGTACACATGTGGAACAGGCCGGTCAAATGGTCAACGACAAAGAGGTGCGCTTTGATTTTACACATTTTTCTGCTTTAACGCCTGAGGAAATTGCAAAGGTGGAGCAGGAGGTAAACCGTGAAATTCGCATGGGTATACCTGTGGTTTGTGCCGAAATGCCGATTGAGCAGGCCAAAAAATTGGGCGCTATGGCCTTATTTGGCGAGAAATACGGCGATGTGGTGCGTGTGGTTTCCATTGACGACTATTCTAAGGAGTTGTGCGGCGGGACTCATATTGATAATACGGCCAAAATCGGGTTATTTAAAATTGTGGCAGAAAGCTCTGTGGCGGCGGGCGTGCGGCGGATTCAGGCGGTGACCGGCATGGGTGTAATGCAACTGTTGGAGCGTTCTTTAGGGGAGATTGAACTGGCTGCCGGTGCACTCAAATTGAATAACCCGCATGATTTGCTTAAGAAATGCGAACAAATTACTGCCGAATTGCGAGAGAAGGATAAAATGGTGCAGAGTTTGCAGTCGAAATTGGCGGCGATGCAGATTGACGGTATGTTTGAAAATGCCAAGAAAATTGCCGGGGTAACTGTGATTACGGCGATGTTTTCCGGCACGGGCGGAGATGCTTTGCGCAATATGTGCGATAAAATAAAGGAAAATAAACCGGATGTGGTTGCGGTATTTGCGGGGATTGACAATGGCAAAGCAGTGATTGCGGCGGTTGCCGGTAAACAGGCGCAGCAAAAGGGTGCGCAAGCGGGGCAAATTGTAAAGCAGGTGGCACAGATTGCCGGCGGCAATGGCGGCGGCAAGCCGGATTATGCGATGGCGGGAGCAAAAAATTTGAATATGCTGGACGAGGCTTTGGCGGCTGTTGAGGGTATTGTGGCCGGTATGATAAAGGAATAGAGGAGGACGCATATGGACTGTATTTTTTGTAAAATTGCGCGCGGCGAGTTGCCGTGTAAAAAAATATATGAGGACGAAACGGTGCTTGCATTTGAGGATTTAGACCCGCAGGCTCCTGTGCATGTGTTGGTGATTCCCAAGGTACATATTGCCTCGGCAATGGAAATTACCTCTGAAAACAGTGCGGTCATTGCGCATATTTATGAGGTGGTTGCACAAATTGCCCCGCAGCTGGGGCTGACAAACGGTTTTCGGATTGTGAATAACTGCGGACAGCACGGCGGACAAACCGTGCATCATATACATTTTCATGTGCTGGGCGGACGCATTATGACATGGCCGCCGGGCTAAAGTTATTTTTGCTGTATAGAAAAGGGGTGGTAACATGATGGAAACCTACCAAATTCAAATTGGTGATTGTGTACGCAATTTGCCGATTTGTCCGGTGAGTGAAACGCTGTTCGTTGCCGGTTTTGTGATGCTGGGCGATGTGGAGCTGACGCATGTTTGTGCAGAGGAGTTGTTAAAATTGTGCCCGGAACACGATGTGATTGTAACGCCGGAAACCAAGAGCATTCCTTTGGCGCACGAAATGGCGCGCCTTGGCTGCGGAGACTACATTGTAGCCAGAAAAAGTGTGAAGGCCTATATGCAAAATCCTGTATTTACAGAGGTTCGGTCGATTACCACAAAAGGAGTGCAGCGGCTGTATTTGGCGCAGGCAGATTATGATAAACTGCAGAATAAACGCGTGCTGATTGTGGATGATGTGATTAGCACCGGAGAGTCGTTGCTGGCATTGGAAAAGTTGCTTGCACAATTTTCCGGACAGATTGTGGGGCGTGCCGCTGTTTTGGCCGAGGGCGACGCCGCAGAGCGCGACGATATTATTTTTATACAGAAGTTACCGTTATTTTTTCGATAGGCTTTTTACAGGGGAGAGGTTATTATGTTTAGACCGTTTGCACTGATAGGCTTTGTTTACTTAGCTGTGCAGGCGGTTTGTATTTATTTTGGCAGTATGTTTGCCTTATGGGCAAGTGGTGCGGCTTTGTTACTGTTTGGAGTTACCATGTTGGCGCCCAAATTACGCCTTGCAAGGGTGTTCCCGATAGCGTGTTTGACAGCGGCGATTGCATTGGGCAGCTATGGCGGATACCATGTATGGAAAATTGACCGGCTTTGCAAACTTGCCGAGCAGGATGCTATCATTACCGGTACTTTATGCGAGTTGCCTTATGAAAGCAACGGGAAATTTTATTATACGCTGAGAGTGGACGAAATTACGATAAAAGGGCAGGAAAACCCGTATAATCCCGGGAAAATTTTGATGAGTGCCCGCAATGCTTTGGAGATAGAGGCTTACGGCAAAATAAGCGGCAAGGTGCATTTGTACCAAAGTTTTGGCAAACAGGACGGCTTTTCTCTACGGCAATCGGATTATGCAAAACGGATTCATATGCGGGCATACCTGTATGAATATGAAGGTTATGAAGTATTGCCGGCAGCTCAAAAACCGCCGTATTATTATGCACTTGCGGCAAAAAAGAGCATGCAAAGCGCACTGGACCGCTTACTGCCCAAGGAGGAAGCCGGTGTAACAAAGGCGGTTTTGCTGGGTGACAAAACCGGTTTGACCGAGCAGGTACGTTCTGATTTTGAGACGGCGGGAACCTATCATTTACTGGTGGTTTCGGGGTTGCATATGACTGTGATTTTTCAAGGATTGTTAAAGCTGCTGAAACTTTGTCATTTGCCGCACAGGATAAGTTGTATTATCACTGCTTTTGGCGTGCTGTGTTTTATGGCCATTACCGGCTTTACTCCCCCGGTGATGCGCAGCGGAATGATGAGCCTGTTATTTTTAGGAGCTATGTTATTCGGGCGCAAACCGGATGCGTTGAATTCTTTGGGGATTGCGGTGTTGAGTTTGTGCCTTTATAACCCGTATGCCGCTGCAGACCTTGGTTTTTTACTTTCGGTGGCATCTACGCTGGGGTTGATTTTACTTTCAAAACCTATTGAGCGATTTTTTGTGGAGAGAATGGTTAAAATACGCCGCGGCAAACGCTTTTTGCGTTGGCTGACAGGCTCTGTTTCGGCTTCATTGGCAGTGACCGTAAGCGCTATGCCGATTCTGTTGCTGGGATTTCCGTCATTTTCGGTGCTTGCATTTTTGTCAAATTTAATTATGATTCCGCCAACGACCGTATTGATGCCGACTGCGGCATTTTCGGCTTTGTTTGAGGCGATTCCTTCGCTGAATATTATAGCAAAGCCGTTTGCTTTGCTTGCCGGACTGCTTGCAAAATATTTAATTTTTGCAGCGCATTGGCTTGCCAAAATTCCATTTGCAACTGTTCCTGCCGACTATGATTTTATGCTGCTTTGGCTGGCAATGACTTTGTTTTTACTTGCAACAGCGTTGTTTTTGGCAAGGCGCAAATTGCTTATACGAACCGTGATGGCGCTTTCGGTTATTTTATTGGCAGCGGGAGTGTTTTCTTATCAGCTTGCCAACCGCGATACGATTCGGGTTTCGGTGCTGGATGTTTCGGATGGACTTTCGGTTGTGGTGACAGCCGGTGGACAAACGGCGGTACTTGGCTGTAATGCGTACAGCAATTATGTGACAGCGCAGTATTTGAAAGGACACGGCATTGGAGAAATTACCTATTTGCAGGCGGTGAGCGATGAAAATGCGGAATACCGCAATTTGGGAAAATTGGCGCAGAGCTTTTCAACCGAGCGTTTATTGTTGCCAAAGGGAGAATATTTTGCGGCAGATTTGGAAAAATCTCTTGAACGGATTGGTGAAATCTCGTATTATGAGAAGAGTGCAGCGGTTCGATTTAACGATGAAATTACAATAGAGCAGTATGGTACGGCAACCGGCGGTTATACGCTGCTCACGGTACGTGATTTGAAGCTGTTGATTGTTAGCGGAACCTATGATTTGGCTGATTTGACGCAGGAATTGGGGGAGATAGACGTGCTGATTACCGACAAGGTACCGCAAAATGCTGAGTATTTGCAGGCGTTTATTACAGTGCTTTCCATGGAGGGGCAGAGCATGGCAGATGCCGTGAAATATATGCAACCGGGCAATGTACGCCTGTATGCGACTGCCGGCAGGGGAAATTTACATATGGATATACGGCGGGAGCGAGAGCTTGTATTAAGGAGGGATTTTGGTGGCTGAATACACAGAACAGGAGTTGAAAAAAAGCATAGAGCAAAAGCAATTTTCTTCGGTTTATTTTTTGATTGGAGAAGAAAAAATGCTGATGGAAAAGGCTGTAAAAAAGCTGATTGAACAAGCGACCGGTGAGCAGTTTTTGGAATTTAACCACCAAAGTTTTGACGGTGCTTTTGTAGAGGTGGAGGAAATTGTACGCGCTGCCGAGGGACTGCCGTTTATGAGTGAGTACAAATGCGTGACGGTGAGTGATTTTAATATAGAAAAACGTTCTGTTGCCGACATAGACGCGATAAAAGAGTTGCTTAAAGACCCGCCGAAAAGCTGTATTTTGATATTTTATTTACCGAATTTGAATTTTAACGAAAAGCGGCCGGGCAAATGGGGCAGTTTTATAACTGCTGTAAAAAAGGTAGGCGTTGTAGTATCTTTTCAGCATAAAACCAAGGCGGAGCTGGAAAAATTATTGTGTGCAGCGGCGAAAAAAAGGGGTTGTACGCTAAGTTGGGAAAATGCCGGCCGTATCATATTTTTAAGCGGCAGTGATTTACAGACTTTGTACAATGAAACGGAAAAGCTGTGCGCTTACACCATGGAGGGTGAAATTACCAGAGAAACCATTGAACTTTGCGTGGTGCGTAATTTTGAAACGACGGTATTTTTGTTGGCAAATGCGCTTGTGGGGGGGGATTATAACCGGGCGTATACGCTGCTGGATATTTTGTTTTACCAAAATGAGGAGCCGATTGCTATTTTGGCGGTTTTGGGTGCGGCGTATGTTGATATGTACCGTGTGCGAGCCTGCGTGCAAGGCGGACAAAGCGCCTTGGTGCTGGTGCAGGATTTTGACTATAAGGGCAAGGAGTTTAAATTGAAGTATGCCGAGCGGGACAGCGCAAATTTGTCTGTAACGATGTTGCGCCAGAGCTTACAACTTTTGCTTGAGGCCGATATTGCGCTGAAAAGCGCCCGCACTGAGGGGCGGCTTATTTTGGAGCAGCTTTTGGCAAAATTGCGCAGCGTTGCGGGAAAAGAGGAAATATATTGATTGCGGTAAAGGAAGTCATAATTGTAGAGGGAAAATACGATAAAATCAAGCTGTCCTCGTTTGTGCGGGGTATGATTGTGGAAACACGGGGCTTTCGTATTTTTAAGGATAAAGAGCAGATGGCTTTGCTGCGTAAATTGGCAGACACAAGGGGATTGCTGATTTTAACCGACAGCGATTCTGCCGGTTTTGTAATTCGTAATTATTTGCAGGGCTGTATTCCCGCACAGCAAATCAAGCATGCGTATATTCCGGATATTTTTGGAAAGGAGCCCAGAAAAAATGCGTATTCCAAAGAGGGAAAGCTGGGCGTGGAGGGCATGGAAAAAGAGGTGTTGCTGAGTGTGCTTTATGCCGCCGGCGTTACTGTGGAGAGTGGAGAAATGCCGAAAAAAAATACAGCCGGGCAAATTAGCAGACAGACTTTTTATGAGCTGGGTTTTTTTGGTACAGACCATAGCGCACAAAAAAGAAAACGACTGTTAAAACAGTTAAAACTGCCGGAGCATTTAAGTGTGAGCGCGATGATAGATGCAGTGAACAGTTTGGTAAGCTATGAGGAATTTTGCTGTTTGGCAGAGGAGTACAGTATAAGGGAGGGGAACGACGATGCACAAGACATTTGACAGGGAAAAGGCAAAATCGAACGCGTCCCGGTTGAGGGAGATGCTGACAATATTGCGGAAATACCGATTATACAAGGGATTTACGCCGCAAAAATTATATGGCATCTTAGAGGATTTGGGACCGACTTATGTAAAAATAGGACAGATTCTTTCCATGCGGCAGGACATGCTGCCAAAAGCGTATTGCGATGAATTGACAAAGCTGCGTACACATGCAAAACCGTTGGAATTTTCTGAAATTTGTGCGGTGTTGGAGCAGGAATACGGTTGCCCTTATACTGAAAAATTTGCCAAAATTGAAGAAACGCCTTTGGGTTCGGCTTCCATTGCACAGGTACATGCCGCTGTTCTGCCAAACGGACAGCAGGTGGTAATTAAAGTGCAAAGACCGCATATTTACCGAACCATGGAAAGAGACGTTGCCATTTTAAAGCGTGCAATCAGCGTGGTAAAAATGGTGAGCAGCATTGGAAATGTGATGGATTTGAAGGCCGTGATTGATGAAATTTGGAATACAGCAAAGGAGGAAATGGACTTTTTAATGGAAAAAGACCATATGCTGCGCTTTGCACAGTGCAATTCCGGAATCGATTATATTACCTACCCACAGGTATTTTGCGACTTGACCACAAGACATGTTTTGGTTATGGAGCGCATGGGCGGCGTACCGATTGACCATGGAGATGCGCTTAGGGAGCAGGGGTATGATTTAACGGAGATTGCGCAAAAATTGGCAGAAAATTATGTAAAGCAAATTTTGGACGACGCTTTTTTTCATGCGGACCCGCACCCGGGAAATATTTGGATTAACGATGGAAAAATTGCATGGTTGGATTTTGGCATGATGGGTACTTTGTCGGGACGGGATAAGGAATTGTTCCGCGGTGCGGTGGCGGCGATTGTAAACAACGATATTTACCGACTGAAAAATGTATTTTTAACGTTGGGTACGGCAAAGCGACCGATTGACCATACGTTGCTGTATACAGACATTGAAGAAATGGTTTCTCGCTACGGAAATTTGGAATTGGGCAGTATGAATTTAGGCGCGGTATTTCAGGAATTCATGCAGCTTGCCAATAAGCACCATATTATTCTGCCGCAGAGCGTTACCATGCTGGGCAGAGGTGTTATGACCATAGAGGGTGTGCTGCTGTACTGTGCGCCCGAGATTAATCTTTTGCAAATATTGGCCGCGCATATTTCCGGAGAATTTTTCAAAAATTTGGATTGGAACAAAGCATTAAGGCGCACCGGCAAGGGTATTTATACTGTTTTGAATAAGGCGGCGGGTATTCCGGGGCAACTCTCTGACCTTTTGCAAATGACGGTGAAAGGGCAGACCAAGCTGAATTTAGACGTAAGCGGTTCGCAGGAGCCGCTCAGGCGTTTGGACAGCATGGTGAACCGCATGATAGGGGCTGTTGTGATTTTGGCATTGGTCATTGGTTCCAGCTTGCTGTGTTTAACAAAAATACGCCCTATGGTAGGAGATGTGCCTTTGCTGGCGGTAATTGGGTATAGTTTGGCAGCGGTACTTTCGGGTATTTTGGTATTCTTTATCATGCGTAAACATAAGCAGTAACGAAAAAAACACCGGCATATAAACCGGTGTTTTTCTGGTGCGGAATTTTATTGACCGCTGTTTTGGTTTTCCAACTCTGCAAGCTTTGCTTTTACTTTTGCAAGGTCCTCCGGTGTTAAATGCTCTAAATCTCGGCTCAAAGCTTCAGCGCAAACGGCGGACTGTTTTTCCTGAGCATGGTGCTTGAGTTCCTCATTGAGAGATTTACCCTGTTCTACGGTAAGAGCGCCCTTTTGCACAAGGGTGTCTATCATAGTTTTCGATTTTTCGGCGGTAACGGCAAGTGCGCCCACGCCTGCTAAGAATACTTTTTTCAAATCGTGTTCTAAATTTTCCAGCATAAAAAACGCTCCTTTCAAAAGCTTGGTATAAACCGTAGTTTATACCATACAGTATAACATATTACGGGAAATTTTGCAATTTTTATGCAGAGGAATCATTTTGCCAGAATAATTTAATTTGCAGCGGCGTTAGAGATTGTGCAAAATTTTGTTTTATGCACAGCAAATGCCGAATATTATTCACAATTTCGTATAAAACCGCACGGGCTTCGAATTCGGTGCGGCTTTGCGGCAATGCGTCGCTTTGAAATTCTGTACGCATATGTTGCAGTTTATGCAGCATTTCTTCGGCGTTGTCGTGCCGATTAATGGACTTTGCCAGTTGAGTTAAATAGTTTGAAACGCCATATGCCTGCTGCGGAACGAACACGATACGCGTTAAATCCTGCGCAATGATTTGCAACAATCGATACTGTTCCAGCCGCATTTGTAAATAGCGGGTATAGTACGCAGTATCGGAAAATAAGTGGTTATTTACATGCAGATCCGTTGCCTTTACCGATTTTTCGAATACGGGTCTTAGCTGCGCAAATTCCTGCCGAATACGTTTTGCGCATTCTTTTTGCAAAACAGCGTCTGCAAAGCATTGCAGTAAATTTTGAAAATGCCGGTCTATCACGGCCTGATAAGCTTTGATTTTTTTCATTTGGCTTGGCATATACAGGTTCATAAAAATACCCATAAAAATACCGATTGCCATCAGCGCCGCTTCATTGAGCAGTCCGGCGGCGGTAACCTTGCCCGCGCTGTAAAGATGGAGCATTAACACTGTACTCATAGAGAGGCCTTCGGTATAGCCGAGAGCATAACACAGCAATACAAATACAAACAAATATGCCAAAAGCCCCCATATAGAAAACGAAAATACGGAGAAGGCAAACACGGCAATAGAACAGGCCAGCAAAAATGAAAGAGCACGTCTTGCGGCAGTTTGCAGAGTATCTTTTTTTGTGTTTAAAATACTGAGCAGAGTGATGGTAACCACAGAGGTGCAGTGTTGCAATTGCAGTGCGTTGGCAAGCGTAATTGCCAGACAACACCCAATCGATATTTTTAACGCTTTGATAACATTCATAACAAACAGTTTGCTCCTTGCGTAGTGGTATTAGTATGCGCAAGTTAGATAGGGATAGTCGCAAATAAAGAACGGCAGCCGTTTTGGAGGCACTCACTTAACGACATTTCAAATTAACTGGTTTTAGTGGCGTCTTCAAGCGGTGCCAACAGAAAAACCACATCTTTGGAGTAAAATCCTTGGATGTGGTCTTTTTTCTATTTCCATTTTTGAATGTCTGCAGAGTATTCGTTATTGATTGGATGTATCAGTATCCGCTCTGTCTTTCGATTCAGCAATCGTTCTTTTGAGATAACCACTTTGGATATCGAAACTCCGTCTTCATTCTGGAGGGTACATCTATAGAACCGATACCCAAACAACTCCAGAAGTATATTAACGCTGAAATAGTTGTGGCGGATGCAAAGAAAAGCAAGGACAAAGAAAAAGGCTAAAAACAGAACCACTTGATGCCAAACAGTAAAATCAAAGGCAAACAGGGGAAGAATGTATGACAAAAGGTATTCGGCTGAGAGAGCTTTTTCCTCCTCAATATCATCAATTGTGTATTCCTGGGATCCGTCCGAATTTTTCTTGTTGAACGATAGCATCAGGATGGCCAACGAAATGATCGAGATGATTAGGATAACCAGAATGCTATATTTTTCTGTCATGACACCCGTCTGTTTTTCTATAATGCTCTTGCTGTCAATGAATAGAATGGAAACCCAAAGCGGTGCAAATGAAAGAAAAAACATGGAGAAGGATGTTGCTAAAGACATACGTTCACCTCACTACTGCCATTGCTTTGCCCCACTAACTTCGACAGCAACATTTTTAAATGGGTCAACCATTCCTTTGTTGCAAAGCAACTTCACAATTTTATCTGCTGCACCGTCAGCAGAGGTGTCAAAACGGTTCTCTCCGTCAAGCGGGATAGAGAAACGCTTTGCCATTGCTTTCCTCGTATTCGTGTTTTTAAGTGCGTTAAGGCGTTCTCTATCAAAAGATACGAATTTCCGAGGGTTATGTCCAGATTCTGCAATTACTCTGAACTCATCAACGCTGGAAATAATCCCGGTTCCTTCAATTTCCGTGATGGCATCATGACATACCGCCTTATAAGCACGGGCCATATTGAAGAGATTCTCTCCAGCGAGTGTCAAAAAATAGATCGTATCACCGATTATGACAACATCGACAGAAGTCCGGAGCGTCAATATTGGATGCGTTATTTGCGAAAATCTGCCGCTTGGATGTAGTAATTGGAATTTTTGCTTCAGCTTTGTAATAGGGCTTTGCATTGACACCATCTTTACGGGAATCTCGTCATCGGCTATGGGAATAATTCCCTTTAGGACATATGCCGAGGTATAAGCAAACGGGTCAGCCTCAACATCGGGGTTAGCTATTTCTGTCAGAAAAGCATCATATTCCGATGCAATGAGCGTATTTTCCTTATCCAATTTGTAGATTGTCGTACCAGATGCTGTACCATCATAATCGACAATATCAGTATACGAATCTAAGGAACCCTTTCCTCTGGAAAGATATTTCTTCGATATTTCACTGATAAAAGAAACCATCTCGGATGCTGGCTCCAGCTGGATTTGTCTGCTTGCGTATTTCGTTCCAGCGGTTTTTGAGGTGCTGATTTTCAGCAATTGCAAAGACCAATTGGAACATTCGCTCATTTCCGCAAAGGCAGTTTTAAGTGTTTCCATCGACAATCTCTTTCACCTACACTCTCTCGAAGAAATCCTTATCAACCTCGTATATCGTCCGCTCTTTCACGCCCAACCCGTATTCAATGAGCTTGCTGATGAATTCCTCGCCGTCAATAAGATCGATCTGCTGCTTTCCAGCATTTGATGCTTCTTCGCGGGCAGCCTTTGTAAAGCTGCCTGTGGTAATGAAAACGCCCTTCTCAATATCCGTTGTCAGCGATCCACGGAAATCACGGATATCCCCGGCGGAAACGCTACCAGTATAGCGTTTGCATTGGAACGCCACGTTGAAGCTGAAAATGCCGTTGATACGCAGCTTGCCGATTCCGTCAATCCCGCCATCGCTGGATTTCTTGGTGACGGTAACCTGGGAGAATCCGCATTCCCGGAGCAGTAGCATTGCCAGACGCTCGAAAGCATAAGGGTTCATGCTGTGCAGGGTTTCCGCCAGTTCCGCTCTCCAAGGTTCCGAATCCTCGATGGTATCGATACCGTCATTGGAGGGATCTCCGTCTTGGAGAATCGTATCGACCTCCTTCTCGGTTTTGCCCTTCAGCTTCGTGACCTTGATATTTTCGGTCACTTCTTCCCGAGTTATGGATTTGCGTCCGGCATACTCCGGGGTGATCATCCATACGCCACGCTTGCTGTTGATGATAGCGCCGAGGTTTTTCAGCCTGGTACGCGCCCAGGCAAGCTGATACTCGAGTTCTGTCTGCTGTGACGCATTGCCCTTATGAGGCTCGTCAACCACATCATCGGAGAGTTTCAGCTTCTTTATGATATTATCGCGTATCTCGTCGATTGTAGCAGAACCGCCCAATTCGACTAGCACAGCAAACAACGGTTCCACCAGATCAAGCTGTGTGGGACTTTTGATTTTCTTTAATCTCGCCATATTCGCCTCCGTTATAGACCCTGAAAGTAAACCAGGCTACTTTGAACTTGGGGCCAATCAATCTCCAAGCCAACGCCAATTCGGTATGCGGCTTTTCCACCCTTCTCTTTTACAAACCCCATCTTTTTGAGGAATGAGATTTCGGCCTGAAAAGATTTTCTTGTTCCACCAGCACGGATGGTACTTTTCTTTGACAAGTGCAAATCATTGGCGAATACGTCATCAAGCCAATTCAAGTATTCTTGCGGTTTAAACACATGGTCGCCACGAGCATCGGTTTGTGTGAAAGCGAAAAGATCGGACGAGAACCTTTCTTCTGATAGTTTGTAGAAATAATGAAGCATCGCTCCATACTGACCATTCTGAAGCACAGATGCGCGGAGAATCTCAAGGGGTATTCCAGCGTAAGGAGTTCCAATTCTCTCGCACGCATCAACATATTTGTAACCCAGATCTGTTAGGGTACCGTCTGGTGCGACAAAACCAATATGATACAGCCCCGAATCAATTACTTCCCGATAACTATGAGAGTCGCTTCTAACTTTTCTGGCGTATTCCTCCCAGGCATCCGCCTCACTTGTTGTCCCAGCATTTAGCTTGCTAACGATTTTGGATTTGATTGAATCCACACGACCGCTAAACAGATTCTGAAAGCGAGTGCTGTCAATCATAATTTTCGTTGATACAGCATTGACAGTATACGGAGCAGTAGAAGAGTAAATTGGCATCAGGTCATTCCAGAAATAGTAATTAAACCATACATATCTCCACGCCTTGTCCGAAATTGAATCACCGGGAGTGTTTGAAAGATACTTAAAAGCATCAGCAGTAGAGTCTATTCTCCTGACGGCATTCTCCAATTCAACAGGAATATGTATATTATCCAAGTTATCGCCTGTTGCAGTTATTACCTTTACAGCTTGGCAAAATCTAAAAAAGGCATCAGGATGGCTCATTCCTTCCCTCATATGGGCCCATAATGTTGATGCACTTCCCGTTGTTGCCGTACCAGCACCTGTTCTGGCAATCCTTCGACACGAAGGCAAAGAAATGTCTCTAACGCAGTTGAGCTTACCCAGGAAAGGCCTTGTAGCTGAGAGATTTGGGGGAGAATACGTATAAATGCTTATAGGTATATCAGGGGAGACTGCATCAATGACACGACATACGTGTTCCCCTGGAGCGGAATGCGATGAGTAACGCTCGGGGATAACCATCACAGAAGCATCATACCCTTTTTCAAGATAGGCATATGATTGTCCCAAGGCGGTAAGTATGCCATGAACCCCCTCATTAGGGCGTTTGAACTCAAACGCAATGTTTATATCATTAGAGGTTGTGTTTTGTGCGCTTAACACTCCATCTGCCAAGGGCCATTGATGCCCGCCCTCACGTCCGGCAAATACAGACCACGCACCAGCTGTTCCCATAGTTCCGAAGTAATTCGCCTGATTTTGCATAATCAATTCAGCAACTTCTGATGATGCATATGCGGCTTCAACGTCGTGGCTCATTTTGCCACCTCCTCTGACAAGTATGTCGCTATCTTACGCATAAAAGGTTCAGCCATCTTTGGCGGGACAGCATTACCAACCTGAATACACTGTTGCTGCCTTGTCCCAAAGAAAATATGTGTGTCGGGAAAAGTTTGAATTCTCGCAGCCTCCCGTGCCGTCAGAGTACGATTAAGCGTCGGATGGATAGGAAAGGCGTTATGACCTGGAACCATAGTTGTGGATGGGCGGTTTCTGTCCAGCCGTTTAAACACATGACTATAGTTCGCCACTTTCCCTGTTTTTGCATCCCGGCGAGTGGCGACAGTCAACTCAGGCGGAAGGTCATCAACGTTTAATTTACACCCTTCTTTCACATAAGCGTATCTTGCTGCAACAATCGGTTTATGCGCTAACGGAATATGATTTGGAAAATCGTTCTCTTTCCCAACTAAATCCATTATTGCAGAACCGACTGTAGAGTACTCGGGTGTCTTGCCCGAACCAATGGGAAAGTGTGATTTTTCGGGAGGAGCATACTCTATTCCCAAGCGGTTTCCAATCATGAACATTCGATACCGCTCTTGAGGGACACCATAATCAGCAGCACAAACAATCTCACACCAAATACTGTCGTAACCCAGGGCTCTAAACTGATTTTTTACTTCTTCAACAAATAGGCCTCCATCGAGATTTGTAAAGCCCTTCACATTTTCCATAAAGAAAAACTTCGGCCTAAGAATAGAAACGACCCTTATAAATTCATAAACCAAGTGGTTACGAGGATCCTCCTTGGGATTATATCCCTTGGTGTTAACAAACCGTCTCTTCCCAAACACCGAAAACCCCTGGCATGGCGGACCTCCGACGATGAGATCCACTGATTTTCCCTGAAGTACAGATTCAATCTCTTCAGCAGTAAGTTCCTTGATGTCTTTTTGGATTAGAGGAATCTCTGGAAAATTATACTTATGCGTTTCAGAAAAGGTTGGATCAATCTCGTTCGCCATCAGGACATTAAAACCGCTATTTTTCAATGCGATAGTCAACCCTCCGGCACCAGAAAACAAGTCGATAGCATTCAATTTTCATCACCTCCGTTGCCAGATAAAAGCGATAGGACAAATTTCCCAAGTTTTTCTGAAAACATTGGCGGAACAGCATTCCCTACTTGATGGCCTTGCTGCCTACGATTTCCTTCAAATATCATTTCGTCGGGGAATGTTTGAATACGCGCAGCTTCTCTTACTGTAAGACTTCTATTCAATTCAGGATGAATAGGGAATGCATCGTTTCCGGGAACCATGGTCAATGCAGGGCGTTTTCTGTCTAAGCGTTTATATGTGTTGCCGAAGTTTCTTCGGTATAACTCCGGTGGAAGGTTATCTTCCGGCAGACGTCCTCCTTCTGGAATTAACTTATAGCGCTCTATGTTTTTGGGTGTATGTTTCAATGCCACATGATTAAATTCCGGACAATCACCCAGATCGACCAGGTCTTTAAGCACATCCCAGCAGTTATTCCATGGCAGCAATCCATCTTCCGGATTGTCGGAATGATCTCGCTTAGGGAAAGTAACGGGCAAGCCAAGACTATTGCCGAGAATGATTACGCGTTCACGTATTTGAGGGACACCATAATCTGCCATATTGATCAAGCGATAGTCAACAGAATACCCGGCGGCTCGAAGCATTGACAAAACGCTTTGAAGATAGTTTCCACCATCTTTTGTAAGGATGCCTTTAACATTTTCCATTACAATAAACTTAGGCTGAAGCGCACGTATGAGGTTAGCATAGGTGATTACGAGTTCATTCCGTGGATCAAAAGCGTACCTTTTCTGCGGATCAGAGGAGACACGTTTGCCTATCGTAGAAAAACCTTGACAAGGAGGCCCGCCAATTACCACATCAACAGTACCGTCATCAAGGAATGCCTTTATTTCATCTGGCGTAACAGTACGGATATCCCTGTTGATCATAGGAATATTAGGGAAATTTCTTCTGTGGGTCCTCTCTACAAGATTGTCATTGTCGATACAGAGCTTTATATCAAACCCCGCTCTTTCAAATCCAATATGCAATCCGCCTGCCCCAGAAAAAAGATCTATGGCTGACAATTTGCCGTTGCTCATTTTTTCTCCTCCAATTCGTGCCTGATATCGAAATCTATACTACGGCTCTTGCAAAAATCATCGATAAGCTTCATTGTCTTATATGTGGGTTTCGTTTTGCCGGATTCCCATCTGTTGACTGTGGCAAACGACACCCCCAGTTCTTTTGCAAAAGCCTCCTGGGAGAGAAAGCACTTCTGACGAATTTCTCTTATATCATCACAGAAACCCATAGGGCACCTCCATCTGCTTGCAAAGCTATAACAGTATTATAACATGGATCTATGATTTTTTCTACCCCTTTCGGAAATTTTCTGAGAGGGGCCTTTTCATTCTTCGATTCTGTCAAGATGCTTTGCGATGAGCGTTTGGAAATCCTCTTCATCCGTGCTCTGGGATTTCAGCAACTGATAGATCCCTACGAATTTATCAAAATACGCATTGAGGGACCAGAATGGTATCTGATTTCCACTCACTTCAGCAGCTATCACCTTGTCTCTTGTTTCTTTGTCACCGACCACATCCTCATGAGGATTCCAGAACGAAGGAAAATATGCTGCCCAGTATCTGACTGTCGTCTTATGAACTTCCCCGGGGTGATGCGTCTCATCGGCACAGTAGTTATCTTCCTCGACGGAATACGGTGTCAGTTTCGC
This sequence comes from uncultured Eubacteriales bacterium, assembly GCA_934457095.1. GTDB lineage: Bacteria > Bacillota > Clostridia > Oscillospirales > Acutalibacteraceae > UMGS1071. The sequence continues at coordinate 19,767 of CAKSHJ010000008.1, read as the reverse complement.
CGCCTCGCATAATACGGCTCTCGCAATGAATTCTGCAGCAGACTTTGCCGTAATGGCACTGCCGCCGCCAGTCAATGGAAACACCGAAGTAATGGGCAATATCAAAGATCTGCTCAATGGTGAACCTTTTACTGCTCGTATTGTGAATGGCATGGTTGAAGTTTGGTTGCGACATGCCGAGCGCCTGTGCCATTTTTTCTACGTCATGGAGTTATTCGCCATAAGCGCCGAGATTTTCGAGGTCAAAATATCATTATTGAACTTTTTCAACATCTTCAACACCTTTCTTACAGATTTTTTCTGTGGAAGGGCTTTTTTGCTTTTTTCGGCCAATGTGTTTCTCCCTGTCCAGATGGGTCTATGAAAAGAGAATTTCAAAAATCAAGGAACCAAATGCGCTTCTCATGTCCGGTGGTAAGTGAGAGGGGAAACTTTCAAAGTTTTCTGTCAAACCGGGATCTGACTTCCGGTGAGCAACGGGACCGGAATTTCTCCCGTGCGGAAGATTTCTGAATCGTCTGTAGGCTTTTTCTATAAAACCGTCCCGTTTTGCCTTTCTCGTGGCTTACCTATAGAAAGCTCCTGAAAACCAGGGGGTTCGATTTTCCTGTTTTCGTGGCCTACCTATGAGTGAAGGACTCTTTTCTCCGCTCGAACACAAACATAATATCAAAGCCTGATTTACGTATAAGGGCCGGGATACATATCATACTTCGCCGTCACTTTGGCGAGAGGTATGGCTGTACCCCAGGATAAGTGCGCCCTTTTCGTAATCAGGCCTTATTCTGCGGCGGTGCGTTCTGGCTCTTTTCGTTCTCGGGCGGGAAGGAACACACCGTGAAGATACACTACAACGATCCGTATGAATCACCCTTTGAACTCATCATACCGGACGGAGAGCCGGAGGCGTTAAAGGAGATCATTGGGTATCTTAATGAGAATGCACGGCTCATCCGTAATGCCGAACGCCGGGAGACCTACCACACTTTATATCATCTTGAGGCATTGGACTACGAAAGTAACTCCATTGCCTACCTCGACACACCGGAGCACATCGTTATCCAAAAGGAGGAAGCCGAACATATCCGAAGCACACTCACAATACTGACCGAGACGCAGCAACGGCGCTTATGGATGTTGAGTGAGAATATGACGCTGCGTGAGATCGCAGCAGTGGAGGGGGCATCAGCCGGCGCCGTAAAAGAAAGCCTGGATGCGGCAAAGAAGAAATTTCAAAATAATTTCTGAAAACACCCTGACAAAACCCCTGTTTTTTCTCTGTATAGTGAGGAAGCTTCCTCAGAAAGGAGGACAACACCATGAAAAACACTTTTGCGAAAGGAGGAGACTGCCGTGAGACCGATCACACTGTACACCGCAAACTGCCGGGGCAATAAGTTCAATGTCTGCTATCCGGTCAAACGGGAGATCGCCTCGGTCGAGGACCTACGCGAAGCCGTTCGATACGACCAGGTCTTTGCCGAATACAGAGATCACCACAGAGCCGTTGCGGATTTTATCCGTTCGGATTGTTTGCCGTTTGACTGCGACAACGACCATTCGGATGAGGAATGCGAATGGAAAACCGCTGCGGATGTGGAAAAGGCTTTTCCGGGCGTCCCGTTCTACTTAGTCTACAGCCGCCACCATATGGCGTGGAAAGGTACCCGCTCACCGAGGCCCCGGTTTCACATCATCTTTCCCATCGACCCAATCACGAACGGAGACGATTACCGTATGCTGAAAGAGTCGGTCATGGCTTTCTTCCCGTTTTTCGACACGGGAGCAAAGGATGCCGCACGATTCTTCTTTGGCGTGCAGGATCCGGTAGTCGAACTGCACGGAGGTGAAAACAATGAACCTTAACCACTTTATGGCGGACAAGGCTCAATCTTTGAAAGAGCCACGGGCCGATCCCGCAGCATCATACAACTCTTTCGCTGCGCTACCCGACGGATACATCCCCGAAGGGCGACGAAACACTGTCATGTCCCACATTGCCGGGAGGTTGGTCAAGCGGTACGGCGATACCCATGAGGCAAGGGGAGCATTTCTCGAAAAGGCGAAATGCTGCGTCCCGCCTTTAGATGAGAACGAACTGGATAGCATCTGGAGCAGCGCCGTGAAATTCGGTAAAGCGGTTTCCGCTCAACCGGGGTATGTGCCGCCGGAAGTATACAACAATCCCACTCCCAGCAAACCGAATGATTATTCCGACGTCGGACAAGCCTATGCCTTTGCCAAGCACTGCCGCAATTATGTCTGCTATTCCCCGGCTACCGACTACATCGTATATGACGGTGTCTGTTGGCAAGAATCAAAACCTCGCTCTCAAGCGGCGATGCAACAGTTTACGGATACCCAACTCGCAGAGGCCGAAGCCTGGCTCACCCGAGCCGAGAAGCGCCTGGAAGAGACCGGAGCAAAAGCCGTTATCGCCGAGCACGGAAAGAAAGCTTCCGAATTCATGACTGAGGAACAGAAATCCGCACTCTTTGCACAGCGTGGAGCCGTTGCCTACAGAAAGTTCGTCCTACAGCGCAGAGATTCCAAATACCAGGTCGCAGCCCTGCGAGAAGCCCGACCAATGGTGGAGATCGATCACGGTGAATTGGACAAGGATGGGTTTCTACTCAACACGCCTGAATATACCGTGGATCTTCGAAAAGGCATGAACGGCAAACAGATGCACTGCGCCGAGGACTTTATCACCAAATGCACTGCGGTTTCTCCCGGCAGTCGTGGAGCAGACCTGTGGAAGGACGCCTTACACACCTTTTTCTGCGGGGATGCCGAACTGAAAGAATATGTGCAGCGCATTGCCGGATTGGCGCTTATCGGTCATGTCTATATCGAGGCACTGATCATTGCCCACGGTGACGGCAGGAACGGCAAATCCACCTTCTGGAATGTGTTGGCTCGTGTCATGGGTTCCTACAGCGGCAACATTTCCGCCGATGCTTTGACGGTAGGCTGCAAGAGGAACGTCAAACCGGAACTGGCGGAAACAAAGGGCAAACGTCTGCTGATTGCTGCCAAGTTGGAAGAGGGCATGAGGCTGAACACATCTGTTGTAAAGCAGTTCTGTTCTACGGACGAGATATTCGCCGAAAAGAAGCACAAAGACCCATTCGCTTTTACGCCCACGCATACGCTCGTTCTATACACGAATCACCTGCCGAAAGTCGGTGCCAATGACCCGGGCACTTGGCGCAGATTGATCGTTGTGCCATTCAACGCAAGGATCTACGGCAGCGGTGATGTCAAAAACTACGCCGACTACCTTTTCGACAATGCCGGTTCTGCCGTTCTTGCGTGGATGGTCGAGGGAGCCGAGAAAATTATCTCGGACAATTTCCGTATCGCTCAACCGGAATGTGTTAAGAAAGCCACGGCACTTTATCGGGAAAACAGCGACTGGCTGACGCACTTTCTGGAGGAGTGCTGCGAGGTCGGCGATACCTACAGTGAGCGCTCCGGTGATCTGTACGCTGCATATCGCAGCTTTTGCGGTCGAAGCGGAGAATACACCCGCTCCACCACGGACTTTTACGCAGCGGTCGACGCCTCCGGTTTCGAGAGAAAGCACACAAAAAAAGGACGCATAGTTCTCGGCCTACGGCTCAAGTCAGAGTTCGCATCTGTGTTCGCTGCGGATGAGTAACACGCCACGGTGACGTTCTCTTCATAAAGCCCTTTATAGTGTGGTATTCGGCATACCACTCTAAAGAGAGTTTTATTTATCGACCGTCACGACCTTCACCGCACACGGATGATAAATTCTGCGCCATTGACCTAGGGCGGCTCAAATCTCCGGGACCTTGACCATTGGGCAACGGCCCGGGGGCTTACGCACAAAAACGGCGAAATCAAAAGGGTAATTAACAATCACCCGAAAAACATCTATCAAGGAGGAAAATGCACATGAGAAACTACACTTTTTACAATTACAAAGGAGGTAAAACGCTGTTCCCGAAAAACGACTGGTTGACCGAGGAGTACCTGGCGGAGCACGAAAAGATTTTCATGACGGAATATCTGACGAAGGACGATTGAAGAAAAATTTATCACCGTTATCGCCTCCGCACTTGTGATCCGACCCGCTTCACGGATACCCTGGAATACGATCTCAAATGCCCTCATTGCAACGGCGATCTGCGCCTTTGCGGACTGCCGCTCGATGCCACCACTCACAATGCAGACACTGCGATGAAGCAACCGAAAGGAGATAAGAATATTGAAAACGATCAACGAGATCAGAAATATTACGGCCACGCAGGAATACGATAAACATTTCTAGAATGCCATGTGGCTTAAGCCCGACAGCGAGATGGCTATGCGTGATGCGATGGACAGCGTCACCGGAACATACTTTGCCCCGACCGCCGGAGAAGCCGACCTTCGTAAGGTGGTCGTCCGGGAAAGCATCATTCGTCCACTCGCAACGAACCTGAAGAAGTACCAGGGCGGGTCGGTGATCTGGGCAGCCGATTCCCATGATTACGCGTCTTTCGTCCCGGAGGGCGCACCCATCCCCGGCTTTGATGTCGAGGAGGATTTTACCCATATCCGTGTCGGCAGTCACAAAATCGCCTGCCTGCTCAAACTGAGCGAGGAGTTTGCACTTGATGCGGACTTTGATCTCAAAAAATACATTTCCGAGCGTATGGGTAAGTCTTTCGCATATGCGGAGGACAAAGCATTCATCTGCGGCAGCGGCGTAAACGAGCCATTTGGACTGATCCATGATACCGAAGGGGCAGAAATAGGAACGACGGTATCTGCGCTGACCTATGACGCCGTCATTGATTTGTTCTTCTCTGTGAAACCCGAATATCGCACCCATGCTGCTTGGCTGATGAATGATCGCACCGCCACGGTGCTTCGGAAGTTGAAAGACGATTCGGGAAATTATTTGTGGAACAGCAGCACGGATACCATCCTCGGTAAGCCGATTCGCATCTGCAATGAACTTCCGGACATTGCTGCCGGAGCAAAGCCCGTACTATTCGGTGACTTCCGGTATTACTGGATCGTAGACCGCTCTCCCGTCAGCATGAAAGCACTGAAGGAGCGCTTTGCCATGAGCGGTCGTGTGGGATATGTTGCGTTCGAGTTGCTCGATGCCCGACTCGTGCGCAGGGATGCCGTAAAAGCGATCTACGTTATTGAAGAAAGCGTGTGATCCCATGAGCGCAGCGGTCGGTACATATGAAGGCAGGCCCTGCACCGTTTCGGAAATGGCCGTGGGCAACACTCTGTTCACGGTCATCTCCGTACAAAGCGATTCTGCAAGGGAAACTGCTTTTGAAAAAGTCAAAAAACTGATCCTGGGCAACTGCACATCAGCTCCGGAAAAGTTATCTCAAAATTCAAATAAACATTGAAGAAATGACTTGCTTTTTCTGCGACAGTACGGGAATATGTAGTACCGCTTGAAGACGGTCGGAAAGGAGATTTATTATGAATATGAACATCAGCGTTCCCAAACGCATTTATGATGGCACTTTCCGCCGAAAATGGCTTTTTCCGCCCCTTTCCGCTCGGAAAACCGCGCTCTTCGGCGCTCCCCAGTCCACTGTTTCCGAATGCTCCGAAACGGTAGGTGGTCTGTTATGTGGTCAACAGGGATTTCTGCAGAATAATACGCAATACACGCCTCTCGCATTTACGCGAGGGGCGATTGCTTTTTATACGGTTATTATAACTCTGAACAACCCCTGATTCAAGTCAAAATTTGAGCCGCAGTAGACAAAGAAAAAGAGATCAAGTTTCTTCGGAGAGACTAAAAAGAATTTCCATCTCCTCAATAAGTGTTTTCATTTCCGTTAATAGCACGGGACCTTTCGTTATTACTTTTGAATCAGTTGGTGTTTCAATGATATAGGGAATGCCATCTTCTAAATCGGGTGCTTTCTTGGATGTATCAAAAACCACGGGTTCTATAGGGATGGGTTGTCCCTGCTTTTTATATGGATACCGATAACGATCTGCACCAATATCTTTTTTGCTTAGTTTTTCGATAGCTTTGTTGAGAGAAACTACACTTCCTTCCGGAATGTGATAAAGCGTTTTAAAATGATTCCAAAGTAATCCTACGGAATGGGTTTGGTTCAATTTTCGGCCCCTAATGGTGATTCTATTTGCAGCAATTCTTCTTGCTTTTTGTGTTTCTCTAATAATAAGTCCTTTCAGGAGCAATTCGATTGAATGTCTAAGGAGGAACGCTGTGGGGTTGTATAAGTACGGTGCATCGAAGATATTTACATGTAATGTTAGTGCAGCGACGTGGTATTCGAACGCCATATCAAAATATTTTTGAGCCGTTTTATTCAAGTGGATTCTCCTTCCGTTCTTGCCTATTTATCTCCATTATATCATGCAAAGTGCTTTTTCACAATACTGCAATGGTAAGAATCTGTGATGAAAAACCGAATAATACTGAAATCGCAGTATTTCTCTGCCGAAAACTGTTGCTATTTGGCGTGGAGTATGGTATAATAACTAAAAGTGATAAAATGCACTGACTATAACTAATTATGAGGTGTAATACAATGGCCGCAAGCTATAAAAAATTGTTCAAGCTTCTGATCGACCGTGATATGAAAAAGAAAGAACTCGCCGAAAAAGCTGGTATCAGCATCGCCACCATCACTAAGATGGGCAAAGACGGTGCTGTCGTCTCCAGCGATGTCCTTGTGAAGATTTGTACGGCACTGGATTGCAAGATGGACGATATTGTTGAGATTGTACCAAGCAAGTAAAGTCCTGTTTATCGTACATTAAATGTTGTAAAATTGATATAAGGAGTAGTCTTTCTTATGATTACTATCGATGATTTATCTTTATGGATAAAAGAAAATACTGCATTAAGCGACAGTTCGATTTATAAATACTCTCGTGCTGTAAATACAATTTCAAATGAAATGCAGCAAAAAGGAATAATACCTGTTGGGTTGTTTGACATGTCGGTATTGCAGTGTGATTTTTATTTACCTATTATACTGAGAGATCCGGATTTTATTTCAAAGAACAGTACCGGAAATAACATGTACAGCAATGCCCTCAAGCAGTATCGCATGTTTAGAACAGCAACCTCAGACATGGTCATCAACCAATCTGAAGTTGAAGACGCGATTTTAGGGTACGAGAATCTTAATGAAACAGAAAGAACCGCTATTGTAAAATCCCGGGTTGGACAGGGATTGTTCCGAAAAAAGTTACTTGAAAAATACAATAGTACTTGTATTATTACCGGCGTTTCTGTTAAGAGGTTATTGATTGCAAGTCATATTAAGCCTTGGGCGGTTAGTGATAACGAAGAAAGACTCAGCGATGAAAATGGTTTGTTGCTTAGTCCTACATATGATAAACTTTTCGACTATGGATTAATTACATTTACAAATCTAGGGAAGATTATTGTTTCATCGCAGCTCTCCGTTGAGGATCGAACAAAACTCCACCTGTCGACAGATAGAGAATATGAATTAAAAATGACTTCAAAAATGAAAGAACACTTGGATTATCACAGGGATATTATTTTTGTTAGAAAGTAGTTTTTGAAATGAGGTTTATTTGTGGATAATCATACTCCTGAGCAGCGCCGCAAAAATATGCAGGCGGTTAAGAATAAAGATTCTAAAATTGAATTACTTTTGCGCTGGGAGCTTTGGACTCGAGGAATCCGATACAGAAAAAACACCTCAAAAGTATTCGGACATCCTGATATTGCCTTTATAGGAAAGAGGATTGCTGTTTTTTGTGACAGCGAATTTTGGCATGGATTCGATTGGGAAAACAAAAAGAACGAAATCAAATCTCGGCGAGATTTTTGGATACCGAAGATAGAACGTAATATGCAGCGTGATATTGAAGTGAACAACAAACTTCGTTCGGAAGGTTGGCTGGTATTGCGGTTTTGGGGCAATGAGATAAAAAAGAATGTTATTGCCTGTGCCGACGAGATCGAGAAAGCGTGGAGGGAAAGAAATGATTAGATTTGCGGCTGAAGAATACCAAGAATGCAAAAAATGGATAGCGAAAAAGATCCAGGGGGGTTATTCTTGGGCTGATGTGAAAAAACTTTGCACGACCGACGAAATGTTTGAAGAAGAATTTTATCGTATGCAAGAAGATGAAATGATTATTCCTCCAACAATGAATCCGGAAGATTGGGAAGCACTGGTATGCGAGCAAGAGGAAAATCATATTCCTATTGTTGATATGTTCGGCGGTATTTCTGCTGAAGGTGCCACGAATACTCTTTCTGTTCCTATGGGCGGTGCGTCTGCATGGAATAACTACAAAAACCATCTGTTGGGCAGAACTGACGGAAAACCTAAAATGTCTGAAGAAGCTGTCACTTTGGTAGAAAAGAACTGCCACTGGTTACTGAACCATATGAAAAGAGAGACTCGCGACGTAGGCCCTGTTAAAGGATTGGTTATGGGGAGCGTTCAATCAGGTAAGACGGCCAATATGATCGGTCTTGTTTCTATGGCGGCAGATTATGATTGGAATTTCTTTATCATTATGTCGGGCTCGATTGACAATTTAAGAAAACAAACCAGAGATCGCTTTTGTGCTGATTTAATGCAAAGTCAAGGTGTCAATTGGAGAGTGCTTGATTATATAAGTAATCCTGACTATTTGATAGATATTAAAACTCAAGAAAAATATACTGAGTGCGATTTAAAGCTGAACAATCTCGGAAATAACACTTGGGGCTACCGCTATGTTACCGTTTGTTTGAAAAACAGCACCCGTTTGGAACGGTTGATAAATTGGTTGCATTCCGATCCTGTTCGTGCCGCAAAACTCAGAATCTTGATTATAGATGATGAAGCGGATCAAGCGGGAATTAATACAGCTAAGATGTCTGAATATCTCACTGAGGAAGATATCATTGAGCGAACGGCAATTAACCAATATCTCGTTAATTTAGCAAATGGAAAAAATGCGGACGGAACGGAAACAACTGCTCCGTTCCAAGCGATGAACTACATTAGTTTCACTGCCACTCCTTATGCAAACGTGCTTAATGAAGCTTTTGAGGAATCTCTTTATCCGAAAGATTTTATTTGCAGTTTGCCTGAATCTAACGAATATTTCGGTGCAAAAGTTATTTTCGGAAGCTGTTCCGATGAGGCATTTCCCGGTCTCAATATTGTTCGTACGGTCTCTGAGGCGGAAATGAAAGGGCTCAAAGCGATTCACAAAGGAACAGCATTCACTTTGCCGACAGAATTTAAGAAATCGGTTTGTTGGTTTTTGTGTAGTGCGGCCGTTTTACGACTTCGAGGACACAAAAAACCGATTAGCATGTTAGTACATACCACCGCACTTCAACGGAGTCATTTCGAAGAATATGAAATACTGAAAAATTGGCTTTTGCGCGAGCGTACTACCGGAGAAATTATTTCCCTCTGTGAATCGGTATATAACACCGAAAGAGAAGCGTTCACTCTTGAGGATTTAAAAAACAGCTATCCCGGTTACGGAAGAATTAATGAGATAAACGGAGAATATCCCGATTTTTCCGTTATTAAACCGGAAATCGAGTTGTTGCTTGGTCATATAGAACATATTATGATGGCTGACGATCGTTCTTCTGATTATCACAAAGATGCAATTCATCTTTGCGTAGATAATTGCGGAGCGAATAGGCATGCAGAAGAAGGAACATATTTGAGAGTGGTTTATCCTTCTTCGGAACAATTGTCAGCTATGGATAAAGCACCCGTCTTTATTGTTGTCGGCGGCAATACTTTGGCGCGTGGTTTAACATTGGAAGGCCTTGTTTGTACATATTTTGCACGCAACGCCAATCAAGCCGACACTTTGATGCAGATGGGGCGCTGGTTTGGCTACAGAAAAGGCTATGAACTTTTACAGCGAATTTGGATGCCTGTTGCGCTGCAGGACAAATTTGTATTACTTGAAAAGATCGATGAAAAATTGAAAGAAGAATTGCAGGACTACATGGAGAAAGGTAAAAGTCCTGCACAATTCGGCCCGCGCATTGTTAATTCCGCTACGATTAAGCGCTTTATGATTACCGCTAAAAATCGTCGACAAAATGCAGAAGAATGTGATTTTGATTTTAGTGGCGACAGTTATGAAACTACCAAATTTGATGAATCCGAAAACACACTTAACGGCAACATTGCGGCAACTGAGAAATTCCTTAGCGAATTGGGACAAGGTAGACAATCCGCTGTTGCAGGGTCGGCTTTTGTATGGCACGGAGTGAGTTTTGAAACAATCAAAAATCGATTTTTGAGCGAGTATTCTATATCGGAACATTCTTCTCTTTCGGTTGATATTCCTATTTTTCTTAACTGGATGGCTGAAATGAATAAGGAAGGAAAATATTTAAATTGGAATGTTGCTATCGCAGGAGATAAGAATTCAGATGCTCAGTGGACTGTAAATAATTGTACAGTGGGAACAATAGAACGTTCCAGAAAGATAGATAAACCGTGTGTTGATATCGGTTCGTTGCGTTCCGGCAGAGATGCAATTTGTGATGTCATCCCCGAGGATCTTACACCTGAGCAAAAAGTTGCATTCGATTCCACTCGTAAAAACGGGAAAAACATTATTTCTGCAAGAAGCAAATTCGGATTAGAAGATCGCCCGCTGTTGCTCTTGTACCGTATTGATAAAAACCGTGGGAAAGAATCCAAGTTGAGATGTAAGATCGGAACAACAGCCGATATTATCGGATTCAGTATTATTGTTTCAGGCGAGAGTCTCGGAGGTGGAACTCATGCCAGAACATTAACAGTACGCATCCCCGTTGATGCCTAAAGGAGAAGAATTATGTTTTTAGATACGAAAGTGCTTGAATTAACACAGTCAGTTTCATATGGCAGTGTGACTCTCAAATCATTGCAAAATGATAACATTCCGGAGCTGGATTTACTTGTCCGTGAAGCCATACAAAACAGTTCGGATGCAGCTCTGCAAGAGGCGGATGACTCTTTTACGGTGAAGTTTAATACTGGCACTTTCGTTCCTGCTCGATTTAATACAAATCTGAGCGGTATAGAAAGTATCCTTGATGAAATGTTCCCGGGAGAAACTGCTGATTTTTTGGAAATAAGAGATACAAAAACGCAGGGACTAACCGGTCCGCTTCGCATAGATGATATGCCGTCTGACGATCACGGGAATTTCTTTAAATTGATTTTTGATACAGGCAAGAAACAAACCCAAGCAGGAGCAGGAGGAAACTGGGGCTTCGGTAAAAGTGTTTATTATCGTGTCGGAATGGGTATCGTTGTTTTCTATTCCAGAATAAAAATCGAGGGTAGCTATGAATCACGTCTTATTATTACCTTGGTAGAAAATGAGGAAAATCCTGATGCAATACTTGCTAAAATTAATCCTCGTTCCGCAGGAAAAGCATGGTGGGGAATAAAAGAAGGAAAAGGTGATTTTCTCCCGATAACCGACGATGAGTTCATACTTGAGATATTGAATGTTTTCGGGATCCCCTCATTCCGACCGGAGGAAACAGGCACATCCATAATAATACCGTACATTGATAAGCAGAAGCTCTTAAAAAATATAATTCCCGAAGAAGCTAATATTAGTGACGATATTCGTGCTCGGTGTACGTGGGCATCGAATTTTGAAGAATATTTGACTTTGGCAATTCAAAAGTGGTATGCGCCTAAAATCCAAAATCAGCATTTGAAGGAGTTTTGTAACAAAAAATGGCTGCGGGTTTATGTAAACAATAAGCCCATTCGTTATGACACAATGCTTCCGTTCTTTAAGCTGGTTCAGGAATTATATACAATTGCCATTGCCAAAACATATAATGCCGACTATCAAAGCGAATGGTTAAGTGATGCGATCTGTTCGGCCGTTCCGATTCGCAATTATTTCGATACTTCAGAGAACAGTAGTACGGCGGGTTACGTAGCGGCAATACGTATCAATACCGAGGATATGTATGGCGGTCAGAATTATATGGATCCTTGCATATATACAAGACACTTTGAAAATGATCCCGACATCAACGAGCCGATTGTTATGTATTCGAGAGATCCCGGAATGGTAATTGAATATACAATCGCCGGTCCCTGGGTGAAAGGTATTACACCTCCCGAACGTTCTGATGAATATATTTTTGCTTTCTTTGTGCCGATTACCACTAAAAAGCTGAAAGCCGATCTGTCTGAGAAAAAGTTTGCCGATATGGAACTCGGTGAGTATTTGCGAGAATGTGAGGCGTCAGATCATATGGGTTGGAAAGATCCTGCAAATATGCAGGTGGTAGAGAGAATCCAGAAAAATACGGTTAATCAGATATGCGGAAAAATTGTTTCTGTTAAAACCGGGCAAATTGAAGCGACTGCCAGTAAATTATCCGGCAAATTGGGAAGGAAGTTGCTTCCTCGCATTGGATATGGTAGAGTTCCCATAGGCGGTGGAAGCGGTGGATCCGGCGTTGGTTCCAAAATCAACAATGTTGAGTTTAACATTATCTCCCGCTATATCACAGGGTCGGAACTTACCCTTGAATATGAGTTGAAACTTACACAGGGAAAGAAAACAGCGGAATTTACAGTACTGATAGATTCTGAGGGCGGTTTGATTGATCCGAAAGCCTGGCAAAACGATATCGGTACAGAGTTTCCCGTAGAATTCACGGAAGTTACAATCCGTTCTTTGTCGTCCACAACAGAACAGGAAAAACTGTTTACTGATGTTTTTTGCAGTAAAGATCGCATCAGAATGAAAAATCAATATATCGAGTTAAATTTGGATAATGTTGATGAGGTGTATGCCGGATTTAAGATTGTTTCCAATATTTCTTCTCCTGTCATTAAAGGAAAAATGAAACTAAAGACAGCGGATAAAAAATATCGTCCGTCTTTTAAAATTGTATAAGGAGGCAGCCTAAAGTGAATGAACTATCTTTCTTTCCTGTTCTTACGGAAGAATTAATTGAAGATTGTGGCTGCCGGTGCGACAAGTATACTTTTTCATTTGTATATCAGGATCAGAAACACGAACTTGTTCAAAGCGGAAAAAACACAATTAAGTTGACAGACCCTCTTGAAATTTGGAAAATCGAAGATGAAGGATTGTCTATTGAAAAGAAAGTGGAAATTTCTCATCCGCACCTGTTATACGGCAAACAAGGGGTTGCTCCTCACGGATCCGAAATCGGTGTTTGTATTATTTGGACAAATCGTTCTTTGACTCAAACGGGATATATTCTTCCTGATAAAGATAATCAGACACCCACAGGACGAACATGCACTTTTATGCACACTTTTACACCCGGCGAAATTAAAGGAGATTTGGAACTTTCGTTAGTTCTTTATCTGAAAAATTCCTCCAAGGAAGTTGCGCACGATGAAACACATTTAATTAATGAAGAAGGTGTTACGCTGGGCGAACTGGAGTCAATTTCGCTGGATTTCAATAGCATTTATATGGAATTTCCCATTGAAGAATGCAACGCAAAAGATCAGCCCCTATGGTGGGTCGAATTTTCACAATGGGAGGATCCTCGTGTTGATTTGTTCGGCAAAGAAAATGTTTGTCTGTATTTGAATACGGCTTATGATGCTTGTCCGATGGCGGGCGAAACGATCAAAAATATTGATTTGTTGATTCAAATTATTTCGACAACTTACCTGTTGATTTTCAAAAGAATGAGCGATGAAGACTTATATGCAACCAAGTATGATGTTGGATTGAGCCCTAATAGCATTTGCAGCATTATGCACCAGTTTATTCTCGGGTGTGATAATTTGCAGTGGGAATCAGACGAAAACTTACTGAAAAGCATTCAAATGAATGTAGCGTCTATGTTGAAAGAAGGTGAAGTTTGATGCAATTAAATATTCGTAAACTCACCTTAAGCGAAGCCAAAAACAGAATTGCGTCAATCGATTCTTTAGAAGATATTGCATTTGAAGATTTGATCAATCATTGGAAAATCTATGATGTTGCAGAAGAATCTTATGATTCTACATACAAAGAATTCCGTGCGGAGTTGATTGATTGTTTTAAGTCTGCGCTCGAAGAGAGCGGCGGAAAAATGAATTACACGCTTGATCTTCGAATGGGAATAAAACTGTATGAACTTCTCAGCCCGGAATCGGGATTTACAAACGTTCAGGCAAATGATGACGATATCTGGCGATATATTTCAGTCTGTGTTATGCCTGATATAACATATCTTCGTTATCCCAAACCGGAACAAGGAAGTATTCGCATTAATCAAAAGCGATTTTATTCTCATACCCGCCGAATTTGGTTGAAAACATTATGGTGGTATGTTCATTTGGGCTGGCAAGGAACATCGCAGAAAACTTTTGAAGTCTTAAAAAACAACGGAACCAATATCATCAGCCATTTTATTGAACGTCCGGGAAAAGGTTATCGTCCCGCACTCTTTCGAAGCATGATGTATGTGTATTCTACCTTACCTACGCAGAAGGATACGATTTTCAGAGCGGCGGCGAAATTGAATTTGGCAAAGTGTGTAACCGTAGAACCGGCCTTGACAGTAGGTGGTGAAAAAGCATATACTGCTATGCTGTTCAACGAAATATTACAGAAAGGAAAGTTGGAAAATGTTGACTGATGAAATCCGGAATAATTGGGACAGCGATATAATAGGGTATGCTCAACCGCTGTTGTCATTAGAGGAATCCGACTATCCTGCTTGGACGGTGAAATTAATTGACAGCTACGGTGTCGCTATTCCGTACGACGGAGAACAAGAGATAAACGAGAATTTTTCAAATGCTCGAATTTACAGCAGTGTAATCAGATTCGACGCAACAACCGAGCGAAAAGCGTTGTTGTTAACTACCGGATCCATAGAAATTACGGTGCCTTTTTCTGCTTTGTGTGCTGAACTTGTCGATCCCGGTGAAAATGGTTTATTCAGAAGTGAAATCACCGATTCTCCGGTTCGGTGGTGGAGTGAATGGAAAGATCTGCTGGGAAATAAAAGCATTGATGATCGTGTTTATGATGTTCTCGGCGAATTGTGTGTGTTGAACAGATTAATTGATGTCGGAGAAGAGGCAAGCTGGAACGGTCCTTTGGGAGCATCCTATGATATTGAAACCGACAAGCGATTTGTAGAAGTCAAGTCTTCTGTAGTGAGAGATCGACGAGAAATAACAATCAGTAATCATTTCCAATTAGATCCTCCCGGAAAACATTTGGATTTGATTTTTTGTCAATTTGAGCCCTCAGTTTCTTCCGGTTATTCAATTAATGCTATTGTTGAACAGCTAAAAGCTAAAGGAATTAACGTAGGTGACATTAACCGAAAATTAAAAGAGCTCGGTTTTGAAGAAGGTCGTAGCTCACGAAATAAAAAGTTTATTTTACACAGTATGCTAAAGTATACTGTTGATTCTGATTTTCCGCGCATAACTCCCGCATCGTTTGCAGGCGGTATTATGCCTTCCGGGATCACGAAAATTACATACACCGTCGATCTCAGTGGGATAACTCCTGAATCGATGATGCAAGGAGAAAAAAATGAGTTATAAGACTATTGACCTATGCGCCGGGATAGGCGGTATACGTCAAGGATTTGAGTTAACAGGTGCTTTTGAAAATGTTCTTTCCGCTGAAATTGATACAGCAGCAGCAAGAACTTACGAGCACCTATTTGGTGATAATCCTTTAAACGATTTGACTTCCGAGGAATTTAAGCAGAAAGCCGTAGAAACAAAGTACGATGTTTTGTTGGCGGGATTTCCTTGTCAGGCGTTTAGTCGTGCAGGATTGCAGCTCGGATTTCGTGATACAACCAAAGGAACGATTTTTTTCGATATAGCCGATATTATATCTCGCACGCGCCCGAGAGCGGTTTTCCTTGAAAATGTAGAGAACTTGGTTTCACACGATAAAGGTGCAACACTGAGACGAATTGTCAAGACATTGGAAGATGAACTTGGCTATCGAATCATCGGGGTTACATTAGACGAAGATGGTGAGTATGTTTA
The DNA here is from genome assembly GCA_934457095.1 of uncultured Eubacteriales bacterium. Lineage (GTDB taxonomy): Bacteria > Bacillota > Clostridia > Oscillospirales > Acutalibacteraceae > UMGS1071. The sequence goes on along the minus strand of CAKSHJ010000008.1, from coordinate 3,766 downwards.
CACGAGAGATTCTTTTGTAAGGAACTCCCGTTTCTTTGGGTTACCTCAAAACAGACCTCGTGTTTATATTATGGCGTTCAGCAAGAGAATTTACGGCGACGCTATAAAGCTTCTAACAGACGATCTTCCGCGCAAAAGATCGGAAGCAAACATTGCAGACGATTTGAATGATATTTTGGAAACCGAAGTCGACGATTTTTACTATATGTCATCAGGTTATTTGGAAACGCTGAAAAAACATAAAATAAGAGAACGGTCAAAAGGTCATGGTTTCGGTTATATTGTGGTAAATGAGCCCGATAATCCTACTCCTGTCGCAAACACCATTTTGGCTACAGGCGGTTCAGGAAAAGAACGCAATCTGGTCAGACAACATAAAGCCGGTGTTGCGGGAAGAACTGTAAAGACGAAAAAAACACCGCTGAATGATGAAGGGATCAGAGTGATGACTCCGACTGAATGGGGGCGTTTACAAGGATTTATAGGATACGGATTTGTTAATCCCGAAACTGGTGAGGATGAATTTTCTTTTCCCGAAAATACTGCATTAGCGCAACAATATAAGCAATTCGGAAACTCTGTTATGATTCCTGTTATTGAAGAGATGGCAAGGTTTATGTTGGAATGCTTTGATAAAATGACGCGAGATCAATTAAAGCTGATTATTCAGTTTGCGAAAAATAATGAATATATAACGCGGCGTGATGTGATTGAGTTGTTACGTATCACGAGTAATCAGGCAGGGTATTTACTGCATAAGCTAGTGGCGGATCAAAAGCTTAATATGATTGATACTCGTAAAAAAGCAAGATATACACTTGTTTAAACACTATAGACAGGAAACTATATCTCAAAGGAAGCACAATGGTAAAAGATATGATTGACGATCCGATATTCCTTGCGAGAAAGTCGGAAGTTGCGACAAAAGAAGATTTTCAGGCAGCACAGGACTTGTTCGATACGCTTATAGCGCATAAGGATAGTTGTGTTGGCATGGCGGCGAATATGATCGGTGTCCGCAAGCGGATTATTGTGTTTGATAATGAAGGAACATATATGATTATGTTCAATCCTGAGATTATCAAAAAAACAGGACCGTATGATACAGAAGAAGGTTGTCTTTCCTTGCTCGGAGGCCCCCGCAAATGCAAACGCTATCAGACCATCAAAGTGCAGTGGCAAATCGCCTAATTCCAAACTCGAATCAGAACTTTCACTGGCTGGACGGTACAGATCATTCAACATGAAATTGACCATTGTAATGGGATATTGATTTAATAATTGATGGTTATATTTTAGGAGGAGAAAAATGCAGAAGAATATTAATTTCGTTCTATTACAAGCAAATGTGGTTTTCAATCAGCAACTAACTCTTTTTGGCAATGAATTTGATGACACAAAAGAGGGACGGAATTTAGCTTTTCGCTCGGTTGTTGAAAAATTCATAGAGAAGAAAACAATTAAAATCAGTCCGAGAATAACAGAGTATGTTTTGGTTTATAAAGCTGAAATTACAAAAGATATTCTTTATTGTCAATTGGCTAAAAGAACTCAAATGGATACATACAAATTAACTGAGAATACTATAACACAGGAGTCTATTGATAGTTATCCTCCGTTAGATGTGTTTATAAATTTAAAGCAACAACAATTTGCGGTTGAGTTGAATACCAAGATATTAAGTGCATCCACAATAGTAACTACCATAAAGAATTTGATGAACAGTTTGGTTAAGGATTTTAATATTTTCTTCAACACAATTGAAAGCAAAAAAGAATTTTGGGAATTGGTTTCTGGCAAAGAATCTATTCAAGAAATATCTTTTGATATGGTTGTTCCTAATTTTTTCGGTGCCACCGGAACTGCCAAGGAACTTGTGTCTGGTGCAAAATTATCGTTGAACGCTGATAGCGTAGAATTAAGTATAAAAAACAAAAAAGGCGGTCTAAAAGCAACATTAGATGCTATTGATAGTTATGTGAAGTATTCTTCTGCTTCGGGTTCGTGGAAATTGAAAATTAAGTCTGATGGTGAGGCCAGATATCGCACTGTGAGTAGTACGGATTGTTGTTTAAAAAAGCAGATTGAATCTGATATTTTGGATTTAGTTAAGAAAATGGATAACAATTGGCAAGTTGATAATGCTGTTTATAATGGTTTATTAGATAAATTGAATGGGTTGTTTGATTATGAAGAATAAAACAATTGTTAAAGAAAAAAAGAGTTTGTCTTTACGTAAAAAGAGAAACCTACTCCTATCAATTTTGTTTTCCGTTGTAAGTTTGGGAATAGGTTTTACCATTGCTTTTTATGGCAAAGGTAACAGCTATATCGAAACCAAGTTAATAACAGCAATTATAACTTTATTTGGTTTTGGCTTAACTGCTACGGTGTTTGTTTATCAAGCCTTTGAAAAGTCCAATTCCAATGAAAAGAAAAGCATAATATGTGCACTTTCCAAAACGCTATTGTTAACATTGTGTTTGGTTGTTGTATCGTTGATATTGGATTTTGCTGTAAGTATAGTGACGATAAATGTTATTAAAGTTATTTTATCTACCTTGATGTACGCGGCATTGGTTTATTCTATAATATGTCAGTTTGATATTTTAAACTCTTTTGTTATAATAATCACAAACGGCAAGAAATCTGATAGAAATAAAGACGAGTAGTATTTGTAATCAAATGAAAAAAATATTCATTATTGGAAATGGCTTTGATTTAGCACATAACCTTCCAACAAAGTACAATCCAGATTTTAAATCCATTGCAGAAGGAATTGAACAAATATCATATTTTTGGGATATGTATCAAAGTCAAGTGGCGGAGATTTGGTCGGATTTTGAAAATTGTTTGGCTTTTCCTGATTTTAACAATTTGAAAGAGATCTTTGACGGATACGCACCGGATTATTTTTCTGATTATGAACATGATAGAAATGCTATTATTACACAAGTTGATTTGAATGTAAATTTAATGAGAGCTTTATATTTGTTTGCCGATCAAGCAGAAAATGAAATCAATTTAAAAGAACCATTGTCTCAGTTTATTAAATTCTTTACCTCTAATGATTTGTTTGTAAATATGAATTACACGCACACATTAGAAATGCTTTATGGAATAAACAAAGATAAAGTTTTGCATATACACGGCGAGGTGGGTGCAAACAACTTGATATTAGGTTATCCTGAAGAAAATTATCAGCCAGAAAAGTACTATTATGATGTTAGACAAAAAGGAAGAGGTCCATATCGAGAAGTGGATATAGAGCAGCATATAGAAGATATGTTAGAAGATGGTTTGTTCGATTATTATACATATACCGCTTACGCATTTCTCATAGAAAAAACAAAGTCTTTTTGTAAATATTATAGAATTGATTTGCTAAATGATTTTGTTAAGGACGAGTATATTGAAGAAATAGAAATAATTGGTCATTCATGTGGCATTGATTTTCCCTACTTTGAATATCTTAACAGGAAATATCCCACCGCAAAATGGATTTTTAATCCCTTTGATGATAGGACAAAAGATAACGTTAAAAAAATGATTAATGATATTAAAATAATTAATTATCGAATAGTTTAATTCTCTCTGGACTTGTAAAAACCTTTGTGGTATATGTTTGTACTGCAAAGGAGGTGCGGATATGGCACAGATGAGTTTAGAAGAATTGTACCGCGGAGAAGGTGCGGGAGAAAAGTACGGTATCTTGGGAGAAGTTATGAAAGACTTCCTCCAAAATGGGCGTCCGTCGGAATACGAC
>CAKSHJ010000007.1 GCA_934457095.1 uncultured Eubacteriales bacterium | reverse complement strand
GCCAAATTTTCTTTGGTGGCAGGTTCATTTTCCAGCCACTGTGCAAAGCTTTGTACATCTCGCAAATACTTTGCAACGGTACCTTTGCTGTGCTCTGCACTACGTAAATATTGCGCAAATTTTAGCAAATTTGCTTCTGTTATCTCTCGTTTTTCCATTCTGAATATCTCCTCCTCATAAGGCTTAATATTCTACAATGGAATTTCATTTATTCTCTTTTTGCAACCAATTGTGAAGTTTTTTCGCAATCATAACACAAATTTGAAAATAAAAGGTCAGAAATTACACGGAAATTTATGTAACTGATCACTACTCAAATAAACAACTAACCTTTATGTTTTTTGTCAACGGTTTTTTCTTACCTGTCTATTTGCTTTTTGCTGTAGTGGTGATTATAGTTCTTCCTTTTCGTTTTGAACAAAGGCAATTCATCATATATTACATGAAACAAATCTGCCAGATATTCTTTATTATCAACATCATCTACAAGCAACATTTCTTTTGCACCCTCGTAAGGTAACTCACAAGTAATTTTCTGCATATAGGCAGCCGCTGATCGGGTCGGTTTTACAAGCAGTCTGTCGTCATAAATACCACCTATGATTTTCCCACGATAGTAGCGGATGTATTCTCCCATCATCTCTTTTCATGTCTATGCGTGAAAATAGGCAATTCCACTATGGAACTGCCTATTATTTTAAACGCTGGGATTTTCAAAACTTTTTACTTGTCCAAAGGCTTCATTGTCGGGAATAGCAAAACATCTCGAATCGACGCACTATCCGTCAGTAGCATTGCCAAACGGTCAATCCCCATACCCATACCTCCCGTGGGTGGCATACCGTATTCCAACGCCGTTATAAAGTCCTCGTCAATTTGGTTAGCTTCCTCATCTCCCTGCTCGCGCAATTTCATTTGGTATGCAAAGCGCTCCTTTTGGTCAATCGGGTCATTCAACTCTGTGTAGGCATTGGCAAATTCTCGCCGGGTAATAAACAGCTCAAAACGCTCAACTAATTCAGGCCTGTCCGCCTTGCGTTTTGTCAGCGGAGAAACCTCCACCGGATAATCGCAGATAAATGTGGGCTGTACCAAATTCTCCTCTACCTTTTCTTCAAATGCAAGGTTTAAAATATCACCCCAGGTATGGCGCTTTTCTGCAGGTAAATCCAACTCCTTGGCTATTTGATGCGCCTTTTCGTTATCTCCGGCAAAAGCATCAAAGTCCACCCCTGTATACTTTTTCACCGCTTCTATCATAGTCATGCGGCAAAATGGCTTTTTCAGGCAAACCTCCTCTCCTTGGTAGGTAATGATATCTCCACCACAAACCGCCTGTACACAAGCGTGAATCAAATCCTCAGTAATATCCATCATACCATTGTAATCTGTATACGCTTCGTATAATTCTATTGTTGTAAACTCTGGGTTATGCTTAATTGACATACCCTCGTTGCGGAATTGCCGGCCGATTTCATACACTTTTTCCATACCGCCCACAATTAGGCGTTTTAAGTACAATTCCGGTGCAATGCGCAAAAACAAGTCCAAATCCAGCGTATTGTGGTGGGTAATAAACGGTCTTGCAGCAGCGCCGCCGGCAATGGTATTCAGAATCGGTGTCTCCACCTCAAGAAAACCCTTTTTATCCAGCACCGCGCGCATCGTACTGATAATTTTGCTGCGTTTTATAAAGGTATCTTTCACCTCAGGGTTAACAATTAAATCCACATAACGCTGGCGATACCGCAAGTCGGTATCTTTCAGACCGTGAAATTTCTCCGGCAGAGGCAACAAAGATTTGGAAAGCAGCTTTATAGTCTTTGCATGTACTGAAATTTCTCCTCTGCGCGTTTTAAAAACATATCCCTGCACTTCGGCAATATCTCCTAAATCCCAGTTAGAAAGCCCTTCATAAATCTGCTGACCTACCTCGTCTATTTTTAGGTAAACCTGCACCCTCCCGGAACGGTCATGGATATCCATAAAGCTGGCCTTACCCATATCACGCCAGCTCATAATACGCCCGGCTATGCACACATCTTGGCCGTCCAACTCTTCAAAACGGTCGTGTATCTCCTGTGCACTGATATTTCTTCGGCTGGTATTGACAAAAAACGGGTTTTCTCCCTTTGCCTGCAATGCCGCTAATTTATCTCTGCGAATTTGCAGCAATTCACTTAGGCTCTGCTGCTCCTGCTGCGTTCCCTTTTCCTTTTCGTTCATATTATATCCTCCCCTAAATCGTAGCGTTTTTTAAAAATGAAAGGGCAGGGTGAAAAACTCACGCCGCCCTGCAATCTTACTTGGAAATACTAAGCACTTCATAAAGCATGATGCCCGCAGGCACTTCAATCTCCACTTTATCTCCCACGGTATGCCCCAGTAAAGATTTTCCGATTAATGATTCATCGGAAATTCTGCCGGCCTTGGGGTTTGCCTCGTTCGAGCCCACGATACGGTATTCTTTGACCTCGGTATTGCCGGTTTTTGTCGTTGTCACTTTGAGCTCTACCTTCGAGCCAATATGCACATTTTCCGTACTAAGCTCACTCTCGTTAATCACCTGCACATTTTTCAACATAACTTCAATGTCTGCAATGCGCGCCTCTACAATCGCCTGGTCATTTTTCGCTTCGTCATATTCGCTGTTTTCAGACAAATCTCCGAACGAAAGTGCAACCTTAATTTTCTCTGCAATTTCCTTGCGCTTAACAGATTTAAGTTCCTCCAGCTCCTCCTCCAACGCCGCAAGGCCTTCTTCTGTTAAAAAAATCGGTTTAGACATATCAGAATAACCACCTTCATGTTAGTTTAAAAAGGAAAATAAAGCAGATATTCGCACAAAAGCTAAATACTTGCTAAGTTTTTTCGTATGCTTACATTTTATTATAGTAAAGTCAATAGTATCTGTCAATGATAATTCGGCAGTTGCCGAAAAAAGTATCCGCGATATTTATTTTGTATATCGGGAAAACAAAAATACCCCCAAAAATCAGGTTTGGGGGTATACTGCATTTTAATAGTACCTTGTGTAAGCATTAATATTATAGTAATTTGCCGGGTCCTGTTTTACGCCGTACAGACGGATTTCGAAATGCAGGTGTGGTCCTGTGGATTGCCCGGTACTTCCGATATAACCTAAAACCTGCCCCTGCGCTACCGTTTGCCCCACGCTGACCGCTCTGCTGCTCATATGTGCATATACGGTTATATAGCCGTCGCCGTGATCCACAAAGGCAAAGGTTCCATAGCCTCCGCCCCAGCTATCGTAATTGACCTGCACCACTCTGCCGGCACGCGCTGCCACAATCGGATTGCCGTAACAACCGCCGGTGGCAATGTCCCAAGCGCCGTGATTTCTGCCGTCTCTGAAATCCGAAGTAAGACCATGCGTACCCGGCGCGGGAAACACCCAGCCCGAAGAGCTTTGACCGCCATTGATAATATCGCTGCCGGCATTACCGCTCCCGTTGCCCGGATTTTGATTGGCATAGTAATCGGCAAACCACTGGTCGATGGCTGCAGCAGCCTCTTCACTCTGTTCATCCAACGCGTGCATATGCTGGTTTTCCTCGGCAATATCGGCGTTTATCTCTGCCAATATTCGGTTACTTTCCTCCACTAAAGCATTGATTTCATCCTGTTTTTTGTCAAGCTCTGCTTTGGCAGCGGCCACTGCCTCGCGGTCAGCCTCGATTGCCTCTTTTTCTTCTTTAATCGAGCTAATCGCACTTTCTAAGGTTTCAATCAGCTGTTTATCATGCGAGGTAATGCTTTGCATCACTTCCATATTATTCATTAAATCAGCGGAGTTTTCAGACTGCATTAAAATTTCCAGCGTACTGACCTCTCCGGCAAGATAAATGGCACGCAAGCGCTCACCCAATTGGTCAAAACTTGCGTCTATTTCCGCCTGTTTATCCGCCATAGCCGCCTGCTTCTCACTGATTTTGGCATCCAATGCGTTAATATGGTCCTGAATCAGATATTTTTCCTGCTTTACATTGTACAATTGCTGGTCTAATGTATCTTTATACTCCTGTTGTTTTGCTTTGTCCGCTTTCAAGCTATCCAATTTTTTCTTGGTTTCTGCCTGCTGCCGCTCAATCTCCTGCTGCTTTGTCCGCAAATCATCCAAAGAAGAATCTGCCCAAACAAGCGGCGCAGCATATAAATTTACAATTGGCGCTGCGGTAACACAAACCGCCATTGCGGCAATCAATGCAATTTTAATGATTCTGTTTTTAAAAGCTTTAGAACGCAACGACCTTACTCCCTTCTTTATTCAAATATTTGCTAATCGAAATCAATCCGCCCAAAAGACCGAATAAAATACCCGCTCCTATAAATGCCAAAACGGTCCATGGTATCACCATTCCCAGCGGCAACGGCGCAAATGATGCCATAACGCCGGAAATGACCCGCATCACATAACTGTAAATGATGCTGACCAACGCACTGGCAATCAGCCCCGAAACACAGCCAATCAGCGCACCCTCAACTAAAAACGGAATTCTGACAAAGCTATTGGTTGCACCCACCGACTTCATAATGCTGATTTCCAAACGCCGCGAATGCATGGTAACGCGAATGGTATTTGCAATGATAAACAACGAAACAATACCCAAAACCGTCACCACACTGATGGCAACCACTTGCATTAAAAAATCCAGTTTTGTCAGCTTGCTTGCCACCGCGGAATAATCATAGACCTTCTGCACGCCGGGTATGCTCAAAATTTGCCGTTCGGTTTCGTCATACAAAGACAAATCCTGCATGGAAATCTGGAAAGCGTCCGGCAACGGGTTATCCGAACCGGTAAGCCCTGCCAAAATATCTCCCGTGCCGCCCAAATTATTCATAATACGCTGCACCGCCTCATCTCTGGAAACGAATTCACAGCTCTTAATATTGTCTACCGATTTGATTTCTTCTCCGATTTTTACGGCCTCCAGCGTGGGTAGACCGTCGTCTAAAAATACGCGGATGGAGTTCCCTCCCTGAAAGCCCTCCATGGCTTTGTCCAAATTGATAGAAAACAAAAGCGCAGAACCGGTCAATAACAAACAAGAAACCAATACCGCAACCGAAGCAAGCGTCATTGTGCGGTTAGACCATGCATTTTTAACGCCCTCTTTAAACAAGTAGCCTAACTTTCTCATCGAGATGCAGCCTCCTTGTCCTTACGCTCGGTTTCACTCTTTTCTATTCTGCTGAGCAAGGTATTCTCCAGCGTTTCCAATTCGCTGTCATAAACGGGCTTCCCCGAAGGATTAGTCTGCGATTGCATCTTTTTTGCTATCATTTTCGGCTTCATACGGGCATGCGCACCGTATTTTTTCATCATTTCCTCGTATTTTTCCTCCAAACGCTGTCCGCTTTTCGGAAAACTACTTTCTTTCTGCACCTTATCCAGCAAAATTTTCTTCTCTTTGGGTAGGTCTATGTTAGGCTTAGTTTCCTGTGTCATTCCTCTTACATACGGCTGTGGCTTATGTTTTTCATTGGTATCGGCAACCACCACACCGCCGTGAATCTCTATCACGCGTTTGTGAAAATGCTGCACCAAATCATGCTCATGTGTAACCATTAAAACCGTTGTGCCCCTGCGGTTAATTTCACTGAGCAAATCTACAATCTCAAACGACAAATCCGGATCCACATTGCCGGTGGGCTCATCAGCAACAATGATTTTCGGGTTATTGACCAATGCTCTTGCAAGACCCACACGTTGCTGTTCTCCGCCGGAAATTTCATGCGGTTTACACTTCATTTTCTTTTCAAGACCTACCAAACCGCAAATATAAGGTACACGCTTTTTAATCTCTCGGTTACTGGCGCCTACCACATGCATAGCAAAAGCTATGTTGTCATAAACCGTCATATGGTCAATCAAGCGGAAATCCTGAAACACGATTCCCATACTGCGCCGGATATATGGCACCTCTTTTTTTCTGATATTTGACAAATTTTGCCCATTGAATATAATATCGCCGAATTCGGGCTTTTCCTCGCACATAATCAATTTTAAAAATGTACTTTTGCCTGCGCCCGACGACCCTACAATAAATACAAATTCGCCCTTGGGTATTTTAATATTTACATTTTTCAAAGCGACCGCACCATTTGGGTACACCTTAGAGACATTTTTAAATTCTATCAAACCAATTTCCCCTCATTGCTAACAAAATTTGAGTCGGTTTTGAAAGAAACGACAAAACCCACTGGTAGTATTATAATCATACCAGCGGGTATTCGTTTTATAATTCCTTTAAAGAATATATTTGTAATTATTTTGTAATAAATCTATTAACTGAAGGAACCCTGCCAAACAAAAAACAAGTTGACTTAAAATCTAGCCGAGCTGGAGGAAAGGTATTTTTTAACCATAAGCGCCACCTTGAAAATAATAGCGTCCTCAAATTCACGCAAATCAAGCCCGGTAATTTTTTTAATTTTCTCTAAGCGGTATACCAGCGTATTTCTGTGTACAAATAGCTTGCGAGAAGTCTCGGAAACATTTAAATTATTCTCAAAAAAGCGCTGGATCGTAAACAACGTTTCATTGTCCAAAGACTCAATGGAACCGCGCCTGAATACCTCTTTTAAAAACATATCGCACAGCGTGGTAGGCAATTGGTAAATCAAACGGGCGATGCCCAAATTATTATAGCTTACAATGGCTCTTTCGGTGTCAAATACCCTGCCCACCTCCATTGCAACCTGCGCCTCTTTAAATGAACACGCCAAATCCTTAATGCCGTCTACAATGGTACCAATACCAATTATACAATGAATGTAATATTCGCTGGAAAGCGTATCTACAATCGAACTTGCAAGCTTATCCAAATCCTTCATCTCAATATCGTTGCGAATTTCCTTAACTAGCGCAATATCCGTTTCATTAATATTGATAATAAAATCCTTGGTTTTATCCGGAAACAAATTCTGAATCACATCATAAGCGGAAACATCCGACTTATTGGTAATTTTAATCAGCATACATACCCGACTTGCATCGATATTAAAGCGCAGTTCTCTGGCTTTTAAGTAAATATCTCCCGGCAAAATATTGTCTAAAATTACATTTTTAACAAAATTGCTACGGTCATATTTTTCATCATAATACTGCTTAATACTGCCAAGAGACACTGCAAGTAAATTAGAAAATTTTACAGCTTCATCGTCGGTACCGGAAATAAACACGGCAAATTCGGGTTTTGGGCGGCTGCCAAATGATTTATAAGTATAGCCGTTCAGCACAAAAGTCTCAGTCGAGGCCATTGTTTCAGCAGTTACGCTCTCATTCACCTCGCCGATTCTACCAAGTTCACTGCATGCAATAATCACCGAGGCCTCATCCATAACGCCGATGGTTCTGTCGACGGCGTCACGCATCTGGTGAATCACACTCTGGAATAATCTGTTAGACATCTCAATTTTTCCCCCATTTTTGTTAATGATTACCAAAAATAATTTCCAAGAAATTTTTTAGCGTTTAATTAAGGTTTCTTCGCACAATTTTCACTCGTATTATTTATATTACACAAAGTTTACCTTTTTTTCAAGCTATTTAGTATAAATTTTTCTGATTTTTTATTTTCTCAAAAAATAAGAATGATTTATTTTTTCATTTTTTTGTGTATTTTGTATATTAAAAAAAGAACTGTCACAACATACAGTTCTTTTCATTTTTATTGTGAAAAATTGAAAAAATTTCGGCTTCACTCAATAAACGAACTTCCCCTCTTTGCATATCTTTGTCTAAAATCAAATTGCCAATTTGCACACGTTCTAAACACAGTACCCGCTTGCCACACTTAGCAAGCATACGCTTAACCTGATGGTGTTTTCCCTCGCAAACCGTAACCCTTGCCCATGGCTCTCCGTGCTGTACAAATGCCTCCAGTTTTGCCGGCAAACACTGCAATCCCTCAAGCATAAGTCCCTGAGCAAAGGCCTGTATATCCTCTGGCGTTACAGGCAAATCCAGTCCTGCCAAATATACCTTTGCTATACCACTTTTCGGCGCTAGCATTCTGTGTGCAAAATCCCCGTCATCGGTAATAATCAGCAGTCCTGTTGTATCCCGGTCCAGTCTGCCCGCCGGGAACAAACCCCGCCTGCGGTATTTCTCAGGCAATAAATCCAGTACTGTTTTCATGCGAGCGTCTCTTGCAGCACTCAATACTCCCGCCGGCTTATTCATCATCAAATACAAATGCCTTGCAAAAAAAAGCCGCTCTCCATTTACACAAATAGCGTCTATTTCACCATTGACCTTAGTCTCCGGTCTTTTTACCGTGATACCGTTTACCGTCACTGCTCCCTTGCGAATCAACAAGCCGACTTCCTTGCGGCTGCCCGCATTTTGACCTGCCAAAATTTTGTCCAATCGCTCCTGCATAACTTCTCTCTCCTACAGTTATTTCCTTTTATTTTACCACAACCTTTATAAAAGCAAAATTTTTCTAATCCGTAGGGTAAGCCTGTGGCGGAAATTCTCCTCTTATTTGCTCCATAGCCTCCTCCACCCCCTGCTCCGAGTTGGATTCCGGCAAATCCGTTGTTGTTTCACCCTGACCTGCAAAACCATACATAAAGCCGTTTAATTCCGCACAGCTTACATCTCCACCAATCACCTTATCCCGGTAAATCAGCAGCGTTGCATAAACAACGGTATCCTGCCTACTGTAATTTGTAATTTGATATACGGCTTTTTTCACTGTTTTGCCCGCATATTTACTCAGATCCATCCCCTGCGTTTTTTGCAGTTCGTTATACCGCTCATAAACCGCATTAAATTGTTCCGGAATCGAAATTTCCTCTACCGAAACCGGCTGTTGATTTACCTGCCACCCAAATTGCTGTAAAAACGCAATACGCTGCTCATTTTCGCCGGCCTGCACCGAATACTGTGTATCCGCCAATGTGAAAACCACCTGCCCTTTAAAATTAAAATACACAATCACTGCTACCGCTATGGCGGCGATTACGCCTAATACGGCAATTACACCTCGTTTGATTTTCGGTCTTACCGCGCATATTACCAACATAACCACACCTTTCCGTTACGGTTAAGCATATGCCCACAGCAAACGCAACATGCGCATATTTTACTGCGGCAATACATGCGGTGAATACCAAAAAAAGACCTTCAGTTCACCCGAAAGTCTTTTGTTGCACTTATTCGTACAACACATAAATACGGTATTCACCGCCCTCCTGCTTTAAAATAACAAAAAAGCTATGACCGTCGGTACCGCCGGTACGCCCTGTCACCGTCTGCTCGGCATTGTCTATCATCCAGATGCATTTGCTCCACAGGGAATCCGGTGCATCCTCATACCAGCCGTCTCCGGTATACTCCGTAAAATACTCGGCATTATCTACGGTCAAAGAGGTGTTCAGTGTAAACCCCTTGCCCTGACCATACGCTACCATATCGTTATAAATAGCCTGACTGTCATACGGTGCATCATAGGCTGTTTTTTCCCGCACCGTCACCGTACATGCCGCGGTTTTTCCATTGTCAGTCGTTGCAGTAATCACCGCAATCCCCGGTATCTTTGCCGTTACTACACCGCCTCTTACCACAGCCACACTCTCATTACTGCTTTTCCAGGTGACTGTTTTATTCTGTGTATTGCCGGGCAATACCGTCGCTGTAAGCGTAAACTGTTTACCTACCAGCAGTTTTTTATCAATATTGCTTAAGGTCACCTTGCCCGCTGCCACTACCGATTCCGTATTTCCTCCCGCATCGTCTGTAGTATTGCCCGCATTATTTGTACCATTGGTATATGCGCCCTCCAATGCCAACTGTCCTTCATCTACCAAGCCATCATAATCAGGGTCAACATAAACCGGTTTTTGAGCAGTACCGCCATTTTTAGAACTTTCCTGCCCCAAGGAATCCTCCACAGAACCGCTCTGAGTTTGGGCTGCTGCCGGAGTATGCTCCTGCACGGGCTGACCGCCGGTTAAAAAAACAGAACAAAGCGTTACAATCAGTATAATCATCCCGCATATAATGGCCGTAACCATTATTGCAATTTTTCTCTTCTTATGATAATCCGCCGAATCCTTTTGCGGCTTAGGCGTTTTGGGTAATGCTGCATTATTCTCCATATGAAACTCCTTAATGTAAAAATTGCATCCTTTCTGTAAGTGGTATCATTTTAACACAATCCACGCAATTATTCAATAAGATTTATACTAACAGTAAACAAACAAAAACTATCTCTCATTTTCACCGCAACTTTTTGTTTATTGTTTTGGCAGCATTACCGGCAAACGCACCGTAAAAACCGTACCCTGCCCAGGCGTGCTTTCCACGCTCACTTCTCCGCCGTACAGCGCCGCCAGATGCTTGACAATAGAAAGCCCCAAGCCCGTACCGCCAATAGCGCGGGAACGACTGGCATCCACGCGGTAAAAGCGCTCAAACAGCCGGCCAAAGTGCTCCTCCTCAATTCCGATGCCCGTATCCTGAATGCGGATGACCGCCATTTGCCGAGATTCCTCCACTGTCACCTGCACCGAACCGGACGGCTTATTATATTTAATGGCATTTTCAATTAAATTCCACAACATCTGCTGCAGTCTTGTTGGCGAACACGCTACATATACGCCCCGCTGCATATGGATTTGCAGCGTAATATGCTCCTTTTCCGCAATGGGGCGCAATCTTGCTACGGTTTCCGTTACCTGCTCGGCCACGTCGCACCTTTGGTCGGCCTCGGGCTTTGCGTTTTCAATTTGAGACAGCGCCAGCATATCGTCTATTAAATGGTGCAGCCGTTCCGCTTCAATATCCAGCACATCGTAAAAATAGCGGCGCGTTTCTTCGTCTCTGTCTGCGGTTTTGAGCAACTCTATGCTGCCCCGGATTGCTGTTAAAGGCGTTTTCAGTTCGTGGGTCACATTGGCAACAAATTCGCTGCGCAGCGCCTCCAGCTTGCTGATATGGGTCACATCGGCGATTACCGCCAGCACGGAGGATTGCTTATCGTTGGGGATGGGGGCGGCATAGACGGTTAAGATACGCTCGCCCGCAAGCCCCGGCGAACACGCTACGGTTTCTTTTATCTCGCAATTCTGCTCCAGCGCGCGCTTCATAAAACCGTGGATTTTGCTCACCAGCAAGCTGCCCTCAAAAGGCTTGCCCGTTTGCAGCGTTGCCACCCCGAGCATTTGCCTTGCGCTCTCGTTTAAAAATAAAATTTGATTTTGGCCGTTTACCGCCAGCACGCCGTCGTTCATGCCCTGCAAAACGCCCTCTAATCGCAGCTGCTTGCTGCTCATTTCGTCAATGGCGCGCTGCGTATTGTCGGCCATTACATTAAAAGTGCGCGCCAAATTACCTATTTCGTCGGCCGCGGCATTTTCTACCCGCACGGTGTAATCTCCCTGCGCCAGCCTGAAAGAAGCATCCGAGAGTTTTTTCAGCGGCTTTGCCATTTGCCGAAAAATCAACCAGATTGCCAGAATTACGGCAACGCTGCATGCGGCGCTTGCCGCCATTGCGTATACCCAGACAAGCGCCGCCGCACGACCCATGCTTTGGCTTGGCAAAACCGACTGAAACTGCCTTTGCACCAAACCCGCCGCCAGGGAAAACACAGCAAAAAAACCGGCTATGATGGCCACCGCTGTAAATACCATGAAGCGTTTTTTCATAACCGGACTCTCCTATTCTGCAATAAATTTGTACCCCACGCCCCGCACCGTTTGCAGCAGCTTGGGCGTATCGGCATTGTCCTCTATTTTTTGGCGCAAATAACGCACGTGTACGTCTACTGTGCGGGTATCGCCGAAATACCCCACGCCCCAAACCTTGTCAAGCAAAGCGTCTCTTGTTAAAACCCGCCCCGCGTTGCGCATAAGCATCACCAGAAGGTCGAATTCCTTTGCCGTGAGTTCCAGCGGTCTGTCACCTTTGGTAACGGTATGCGACACAATGTCCACCGTAATATCTCCCTTTGTTATTTTGTCCTGGGGCGGCAACGCGCGGTTTTCGGTGCGGCGCAACACGGCGCGCACGCGGGCGCAAAGCTCTTTTACGCCGAACGGCTTTACAATATAGTCGTCGGCGCCCATTTCCAGCCCGAGCACTTTGTCTATCTCGGCACCGCGCGCGGTGAGCAGCAGCACCGGAATATATTTGGTTTCCTCTTTGCTGCGCAGCAACCGGCAAACGGTCAGTCCATCCGGCGGCGGCATCATCCAGTCTAAAAGAACGGCATCCGGCCGGCGTTTTTCCATTGCCTGCAATAAGGTATTGCCGTCGGTAAAGGTTGCGGTTTCAAACCCCTCGTCCCTTAAGCCAAACGCCACCAATTTACAGATATTTTCTTCATCGTCCGCAATATAAACCAACGCCATACGCCTTCACTCCTTCGTGCCCGCTTATTCCTCGGAAGCCTGCTCCTGCCCGGCATTCGGATCCGTGAGCTCATGCCGGTTGAGCTCGGGATGCTCTCCGGTTTCAATATAAATCACCCATTCGGCGATATTGGTTGCATGGTCGGCCATGCGCTCGGCATATTTGGTGATTAAAAGCAGGTCCACATCGCCCATGACATTGGTGCTTTGGGTGATGGTACTGCTGATTTCCAAAATAATTTTGGAAAACAGATTATCCACATAATCGTCGCTTGCGCAAATGTCTTTGGCCTCTTCAATGTTGCGGCTGATAAACACATCCATCGCTCTGCGGAACATATCGCGCGCGGCTTCCATCATCTGAATGATTTTGGAGAGAACCAGGCTGTTGCCGTACACCTGCCCGGTGCTTAAAATCTCACACACGTCGGCGCATTGGTCCGCTTCGCGTTCAATGTCGGTTAAAATTTTCAGGCAGGCGGCAATCATGCGCAAATCCTTTGCAATGGGCTGCTGCAAAGCAATTAAATTCAGGCACAAGATTTCGATTTTATGCTCCTTGCGGTCAATTTCGTGGTCGTGCTCGGCCACATATTTTGCTTTTTCCATGTCTACCGTATGCAAACACGCAATGGTTTTTTCAAACCGATCGTCCACCGTGTTGCCCAAATCGGTCATTTCTCTTACCAATTCCTCCAGCTCGTGGTCAAATAACTTTCTTGGCATACTGCTCCCTCCAACCGTTCCTTAAAGTTTACAATAGTTTAGCACTTTTTGTGCTGTAAATCAACCAAAGCGCCCGGTAATATACCGTTCGGTGCGCTCGTCCTTGGGGTTGTTGAACATAATCTGCGTATCGGTATATTCCACGATTTCTCCGCTGAGGAAAAACGCGGTTTTGTCGGCGATTCTGGCGGCCTGCTGCATATTATGCGTTACAATAATCACCGTGTATTTCTCGCGCAAATCGTCCATCAGATCCTCGATTTTCAGCGTGGAAATCGGGTCCAGCGCAGAGGTGGGCTCATCCATGAGGATGATGTCCGGTTCGACTGCCAGTGCGCGCGCAATGCAAAGACGCTGCTGCTGGCCGCCGGACATGCCCAGGGCCGATTTTTTCAAGCGGTCCTTGACCTCCTCCCAAAGGGCCGCGCTGCGCAAGGAGTTTTCTACGATTTCGTCGAGTTTTGCTTTGGACTTGACGCCGTGCACGCGCGGGCCGTAGGCGACGTTGTCGTAAATGGACATGGGAAACGGGTTGGCCTTTTGAAACACCATGCCGGCGCGTTTTCTGAGCAGGTTGATGTCGGTGCGGGGGTCGTAAATATCCTCGCCGTCTATGGTAATTTTGCCGGTAATTTTACACCCGGCTACCAAGTCGTTCATGCGGTTGAGCGTTTTTAAACAGGTAGATTTGCCGCAGCCCGAGGGCCCGATAAACGCCGTGACCTTATGCTCCGGAATGTCGATATTCAGGCCTTTTAAGGCGTGGAAATCACCGTAATATAAATTGAGGTTGCGGATGGAAACCTTGGTGTTTTGATTGGTTGCAGTCGTACTCATATGCGGTTATCCTTTCTTCAGCACCTTAGAAAGCAGGCTTGCCAGGCGGTTAAGTATGAAAATAAAAATGAGCAGAACCGAGGCCGTTGCAAACGCTACGTGCAGCGCATCGGGAGAGGCGGCTTCTCTGGCGGTCTGGTATAAATGCAAGGTGAGCGTGCGCCCGCTGGACATAATTTGGCTGAAAAAGCCGCTTGGCATATTGTAAGACAGGCCGGAGGTGAACAGTAACGCGGCGGACTCGCCCACAATGCGCCCCATTGCCAGAATGACCGCGGTTAACACGCCGGGCATGGCGCAGGGCAGCACAATGCCCATAATGACGCGGAATTTTCCCGCTCCCAGCGCCAGCGCCCCTTCTTTGTAAGAGTTGGGCACGGAAAGCAACGCCTCCTCGGTCGTGCGGATGATGGTGGGCAAAACACAGATGGCCATGGTGAGACAGCCGGCCAGAATGGAGGTTTGCAGGCGGAATAAAATGCAAAACACCGTGTAACCGAATAACCCGAAGATGATAGAGGGAATGCCGGAAAGCACCTCGGTGGTAAAGCGGATGATACGCACCAGCTTACCCTGTTTTGCGTATTGCGTGAGGTAAATTGCCGAGGAAATGCCGATGGGCGCCGAAATCAGCAGCGTAATGACCACGATGTACAGCGTGTTGATTATCATAGGCAAAATGCCCTTCATGGAGGCTCTGGTTTCAGAGTAGGCGGTGGTTAGGAACGACCAGGTAATGTGCGCAACGCCGTTCCATAGAATATACCCGATGATGCCGACCAATGCCGCTACCGTTACGGCGGTCGCGGTATAAATGACAATTCTGAGCACAACGTCAAAGGTGTGCCGCTTTTTTTGGTATAAGGACCGTTTTGCCTGTGGCGTTGTATTAGTTTGCATGCACCTTTGCCCCCTTCCTGGCAATCATGGTAAAGGAAATATTAACAATCATAATGAACACGAACAGCACCAGCCCGATGGCAAACAGCGCCTGACGATGCAGCCCGGAGGCATAGGACATTTCCATGGCAATGCCGGTGGTTAAAAAGCGGGTGGTGCCGAGCAGCGTGGGCATATTGGCAACATTGCCCGCTACCATAATGACCGCCATGGTTTCGCCAATGGCCCTGCCCACGCCCAGAATAACCCCCGATAAAATACCCGACTTTGCCGCGGGAACGGTGACCTTGAAAATGGTGCGGATGGGCGTTGCACCTAAGCCTAAGGAGGCTTCGCGGTAAGATTTCGGCACTGCCCGCAACGCGTTCTCGGTGACGTTTACAATGGTGGGGATGACCATGATCGCCAGAATGATGATGGCTGCCAAAAGGCTGTCTCCTATGGTTTTCCCGGGAAATACCGCACGGATGGCCGGCACAATGACCAGCATGCCGAAAAAGCCGTATACAACCGATGGGATGCCTGCCAGCAGCTCGATTGCCGGGTGGATGATTTTTGCCAAACGCGGGCGGGCGATTTCGGTTAAAAATACCGCTGTTAAAATGCCGATGGGAACGCCTACCAGAATTGCGCCGGCTGTGCCGCATATG
Organism: uncultured Eubacteriales bacterium; assembly: GCA_934457095.1. Classification (GTDB taxonomy): domain Bacteria; phylum Bacillota; class Clostridia; order Oscillospirales; family Acutalibacteraceae; genus UMGS1071. The sequence continues at coordinate 59,959 of CAKSHJ010000007.1, read as the reverse complement.
GAGGCCAGAATAAGCGCCAAAATGCCAAATTCATTGGAGGAGGCGTTCCAGGTTGTGCCAAACAAAAACCGGAATACGCCTATCTCTGCCATTGCCGGAATGCCCGCTGAGAAAATGTACACGGTGATGGTGAGCACCGCCGCCACCGAAACACACGCAAAAGTTAAAAACACTGCTCTTGCCAGCTTTTCTGCACCCTGCGTGGAAAGCGAAAGCACCGCGCAAACCAAACCCGCTATCAATACGGTGATAAACGGCGCCATATACCCCACCGTAACGTGACTGATATTCAGCGCCGTAACCTCTGACTGGACGCTCGCCGTGGCAAGCAAAACCACCAGCGGCGTTGCGGCCGAGAGCGCAAAGAACAGCCCCGAAAGTACCGGGCGTTTACATAGAATCAAAGCCGCGCCAAAAAGGGCAAATACCGCGCCCGCAAGTACCGCTATGCGAATCGGCACCGGTATGCCTACCAATGCGCTTGTTGTGCCGGTTTCTACCCGAAAGCCGCTTGCGATGAGTAAATCAACGCCGCTTACCACATACTTTGTGTCTTTAAACACAAACTGCATATACGGCAGAAAAAACATAATTACCGAGCCGGCTCCCAATACCGCGGCAACAATACGCTTGACCCAATTGATTTTCTCCTGCCTTTTTTGTGCCGCCGGGTCATTCATAGAAATACCCATTCCTTCACCCATTCCTTCTGCAAAATATTTCTGCTGTTTTCTTATCTGCTCTGCTCTGCAGTACCAATCAGCCCTGCCTGTTTGATAATATTCTGCCCCTCCGACGAGGCAATAAAAGCAAACCACGCGTCAATCAATGCGCTGTCGGTGCCTTTTTTGTAAATCTGAAGAAACGGACGCTGCACGGTATAAGTTCCGTTTTTTACATTTTCCTCCGTAGGTTCGAAGCCGTCTACCTTGCAGGCCACCACGCTGTCGTTCAAGGATTCGAGTGATACATACCCTATGGCGGAGCTATCACTGGAAATTTTTGTTACAATTTCTCCGGTAGAGGAAAGTTCCGCAGCGTATGCGGCCGTTTCAATTCCGAAAATTGACTCAAAACCGTCTCTGGTGCCCGAAGCCGCCTCTCTGCCCAAGGTGGTAATGGTCTTGTCCTCCCCGCCAAGTTCGCTCCAATTTTTGATTTCTCCGGTAAAAATTTGCCGGATTTGTTCTTTGGTCAAATCCCGCACCGGATTATTCCGGTTGACCGCAACGGCAATGCCGTCTATGGCAATTTGCCGGATTTCAAATTCGGCGGGATTTTCACTCTCTTTAAGCTCTCTGGACATGTCTCCGATTAGGGCAATACCGGAGCGCACAGAATTTGGGGCATCTCCTGAACCGGTGCCGCTTTTCTCCACCAAAACCTCTGGATATTTTTCGCTGAACGCCTCTCCCAATGCCTGACAGACTCTGGTCATTGAGGTGGAACCGTTGAGCGTCAATTTCCCCGTAACCGTTCCGTTTGCGCCCTGCCCTTGCAACAACCTTTCTCCTGTAAGCTCGGGTCCGCACCCAAACAGCAAACCAATTGCAACTGTCAGCAGTATGACGGTAAACAACGCGCGCTTTTTTCTCATAAAGACGGCTCCTCCGTTACCATGTATTGTTTGTAGGTTTATTCTACCTGGGCAATGTTAAATTCATGTTAAATTTCGTTTAGAATGTTCTAAAAAAGTAAGGAGCAACAAAAAACTGCCTAAATAAAAAGAACTGCAAACACTTATTAACAACGGTGAGCAAAACCGAAAGAAGAAAACAGCCCGATAACGTAAAACGGCGGCACAGCTTCCACTATACCGCCATCTTACATAAATACTTCGTTAACGCACCTCGGCTAAAAGAGGTGGCTCTATTTCTTCCATTCGAAAAATATTATTTCATTTTGCCCCGGTCAAATTCCGGGTTAAAAGCAAAGAAATTTTTACTGTCCAATCGGTCAGTGGCAATACGCAATGCCTCGCCAAAACGCTGGTAATGTACAATTTCCCTTTCTCTCAAAAAGCGAATCGGGTCACGTACATCTCTGTCGTCACAAAAACGCAAAATATTGTCATAGGTTGTTCTGGCCTTTTGTTCCGCCGCCAAATCCTCATGCAAATCGGTCAAGGCATCACCTGCCACTGAAAAAGTTGATGCCGAAAACGGCATACCATTGGCATCAGCCGGGTAAACACCTGTGGTATGATCTACAAAATAAGCGTCAAAACCCGATTTTTTAATTTCCTCTTCAGTCAAATCCTTGGTCAACTGGTAAACGATCGCGCTCACCATCTCCAAGTGCGCCAACTCCTCGGTACCAATATCTGTTAAAATTGCTTTAACCTCCGGGTACGGCATAGTATAACGCTGGCTTAAATAACGCAAAGAAGCGCCCAATTCACCATGCGGGCCACCATATTGCGCAATAATAATTTTCGCAAGCTGCGCATTCGGCTTTTTAATATTCACCGGATACTGCAACCTTTTTTCATAAATCCACATTATTGATTCGCCTCCGTTTCCCAAGGCCACGGACCGGTAATCCAGCTCCAGCGGCTGGTTTCCTGGCTGGTTTCGTTAATCGGCCCATACTGCGCCTCATACTGCTCGGTCAGCTGCTCCAACTTTCTGCGCGTCTCCTGCAAACGCGTAGCGGCCTCGCGATTATCCGGGTGTGTGTCTAAAAAAATATGGAGCTCCCACGCCGCAAACTGATAGGCGCGAATCTGCCGCAGCAAACGCTCTTGTTCACTCATTTCATATCCCCCCATCCGGTTCCCAAAAACGGCTTATTCAATTCCGGAAATATCGTACCATTTTCAAAGCCCTGTTCAGGACTAAACACCGTTTTATACTGCTGAAACGGCACATACGCCATCGCCTCAACCACCACCTTAGGCAACGGAGTCGTCTGCTGCATACCCATGCGCATATTTTTATTATCGTCTGCCAAAGCAAACCTCTCCTCTCTTGTCAAGTATGCTTATCCATACTACGCAGCCGCAAACGCTTCTGTGCTTATCCGTTAAAAAAAATAAAAAAGCGTCCCAACCATCGGAACGCTTCCTATTACCGGTCAAATTCGGCCCTTCTCCTAGCAGACTGTCGGAACAATTCCTTCAGCCCCTCCTCATCGTGTTGGGCAATTTTTTTCTTCAAATTCTCCAACTCGGCAACAAAATCATCAATTTCTCGCACCAGCACCTCCCCGTTCAAAAAGAACAACTCACTCCACAAATCCTCATTGATCTTCGCAATGCGGGTCAAATCGCGAAAAGAATCTCCGGTATATTCCTTCAAATGGGTATTATCCTTGGTATTCATCAAACTCACCGCCAGCGCATGCGTCAACTGAGACACAAACCCAATCATCTCATCATGCTCCTTCGGCGTCAAAACGGCAATATGCCGAAAGCCCAATATCCGAGCCAATTCATCAGCAAAAGCAATGCCATTTTGGGTGTTTTCCGGGGTCGGCGTAATAATAAAATTCGCCGCCTCAAACATCCGCTCATCGCTATACTGCACGCCGCTCACTTCCCTGCCGGCCATGGGGTGAGAACCAATAAATTCAACCGTTTCAGGCAACAATTCCTGCGCCCTATCAACCACGCCGCATTTCACGCCGGAAACATCCGTAATCAAAGCGCCTTTTTTAAAAAACCGCCGATTCCGTTCCAGCCACTCCAGCATCGTAATGGGGTACAGCCCAAAAACCACAAAATCCGCCCGGCCAATCAAAGCGGAATCCTCAGTCACAGAGCCCTTATCAATGATACCGTTTTGCAAAGCATAATCCACGGTAGCCTGACTGCGGGTAATGGCATACACCGTACAGCCGTATTTTTTCAGCCCCTTGGCATAGCTGCCGCCAATAAGCCCCAAACCCACAATCAAAACCACGCTATTTTTATGAATCACGGCGCAATCACCTCAATTCTGCCGCCTATTTTCCGAATATCCTCAAAAAAATTCGGGTAAGACTTCGCAACACATTCAGCGCCGTCTATCACCGCAGGAGCGTCAGCGCAAAGCGCAGCCACCGTCAAACTCATCACAATCCTATGGTCGGTATGGCCGCTCAATTCGCCGTCGCAACGGTAAGGCGGGCCGGCATTTATCAAAATTTCATCCTGTGTCGTTGTAATATCCACGCCAAATTTCTGCAATTCCTGCTCCATCGCGGCAATGCGGTCAGACTCCTTATAGCGCAGCCGCGCGGCGTTATAAATGCGGGTCCTTCCCTTGGCATACATCCCCAACACGGTAAAAATCGGCCCCAAATCCGGGCAATCCTGCAAATCAATTTCGGTAGCAACCAACGCGCTTTTGCGCACCAAAACGCCGTGGGCACTTTGCTCAATATCACAATGACACGCCCGCAAAATCTCCAAAACGGCCTTATCCCCCTGCTTAGACTCCGGGTCAATCCCCACGCAAAGCAGGTCGTTCTGAACAGCGGCCAATACGGCGTAAAACGCCATCTGAGAATAATCGCCCTCCACGGAATAATCGCACGCCTGATAGGTCTGCCCACCGGGGATCCGCAGGGTAAACGGGTCGGTAAACTGAGCGGTCACGCCAAAAGTGCGCAACATTTGCAAAGTCAAATCAACATAAGAGCGAGACTCAAACGGCGGCTCAATCCGCACCACAGAGTCCCCCTCCAAAAGCGGCAGCGCAAACAACAATCCGCTTATAAACTGCGAGCTTACTCCCCCCGCAATCCGATAATCCCCCGGCGTTAGCGCACCCTGCACCTCCAACCGGCTGTCGCTTTGCTCAAACCGCCTCCCTCTTTCTTTAAATATTGCTTCATACACCCCCTGCGGCCGCTTTAGTAAGCGATTTTTACCCAAAAAAGTGACCGGCTGTCCGGAAAGCGTAAACAAAGGCACAAAAAAGCGCAGCGTCGAGCCGGACTCCCCGCAATCCACAGTCAGCGGAGATTTCGGCAAAGCAGAAATCCCCCGCACAATCACGCAATCGGGCTGCACGGTAATTTGGGCGCCCAAAGCCCGCATACCGGCAATGGTGGCCAAAATATCCTGCGAATACGCAACATTCCGAATCACGCTTTCGCCCTTTGCCAAAGCGGCGCACATAATAGCCCGGTGCGCCATACTTTTAGAGGGCGGTATGCGCACCGTTCCCTTGCAAACCGACGGATAAACCTTCACCTTCATGGATTCACCACGCCTTTTTTGGCAATTTGGTCCAACTTTTCCTTTAAAATACGCATAGCGGTACCATAGCCGGCAATCCCCTGGCCCATCACGGTATAAAAACAAGCCTGCCCCGCATAAGAAACCTGCCGAAACGCCTCTCTCTGAGCCACATCAGAGATATGCACCTCCACAGCAGGCAGCGCAGAGGCCTTCAAAGCGTCCAAAATAGCAATACTGGTATGGGTATACGCCGCGGGATTGATCACAATCCCATCGGCCTGACGATACGCCCGCTGAATCTCATCGACCAGTACCCCCTCATGATTGCTCTGTATCAGCTCAACCTCAACGCGCAATTCCTTAGCGGTATGTAGAACCAGCCGCTCCAAATCGGCATAGGTATCCTTGCCATAAACAGCGGGTTCACGCACGCCAAGCATATTGAGATTAGGTCCATTTATCACAAAGAATTTCACGGTAGCCCTCCAAAACATTGCGCATCAATTCCTCAGTTTCTGGCTGAGAAATCTGCAACGGGTAATTATTTTTCACAGCAAAATCGGCATATTTACGGTAAAGCGCATACCGCTCGCGGTACAAATCCCGCACCGCGTCAACATTGCCGGAAAGCGGTCGGTCATCGGTCGCCTGCAGCAAATCCAAATCGCGGTCAATCCAAACAACCACGCCGTTCTGCTTCAACCGCCGCATATTTTCCTCCAATTTCACAGCGCCGCCGCCGGTTGCAATAATCTGTGTATTCCGGGCGGCCAACTGCGCAATCACCTCCTGCTCCAACTCACGAAAATACGCCTCTCCGTGCCTGGCAAAAATCTCCCGAATCGACATACCGGCACGCTGCTCAATCACCGCGTCGGTATCCACAAACGCCTTGTCAATATAGCCGCACAACGCCTTTGCGGTCAACGTTTTGCCGCAGCTGGGCATACCAATCAGCACAATATTCGTCAATTTTGCCAATAATTCTTGTGTAATTTCAGCTATTTTGTCCTCAGCAATCTGCGTGTCCAAAAAATACTCGGCAGCAAATTTCGCCTGCGCAACCAGCATAGTCAAACCGTTTACGGCCTTTATCCCAAGCTGCTCAGCCTGCTGCAAAAATCTGGTTTTCAGGGGATTATAAATGACATCCACCGCGGCAACACAACCGGGAAAACAGCTCAAATCCAGCGGACATTCGTCATTAAGAGGGTACATGCCCTTAGGCGAGGCATTTACAATCACCTCAGTATCAACATGCGCCAAACACTCCCCATAAGTCACCGTATGCGGCTGTTTGGTCCGGCTCACCACCACAATTTCCCTTGCGCCAAGCTGCCTAGCAGCAGCGGCAACGGTTTTACAGGTGCCGCCGCTACCCAAAATCATCACCTTTTTGCCGCGCAAAACAACGCCATGAGCCTGCAAATTATACAAAAAGCCTGCAAAATCGGTATTATAGCCAATCAGCCTGCCGCCCCTGTTCACAACCGTATTCACCGCGCCGATTTCCCTAGCGGAATCATGCAGCGAATCGCAATAGGGCATCACCATCTGCTTATAGGGAATGGTAACATTGATGGCACAAAATTGCTTTTCTGTCATAAACCGGTGCAAATTTTCCCTAGGCAAGGGGCAAAGCTCATAGGTATAATCCGCCAATTTCTCATGAATGATTTTCGAAAAACTGTGCCCCAATTTCTCACCAATCAAGCCATATTGCATCGGTCATTCCCCCCCTTTCCAAGAGGGCGCGGTCCACAAATAGCCATAGCGCTCAACAAACAAATCAACCAACCCAATAGCAGCCATGCTGTCCGTTACCACAGCAGCGCGGTGAATCACAGCAGGGTCATGCCTACCGTGAATCCGAAGCTGCACCTCCTGCATTTTCTGCAAATCGACGGTCTGCTGCGGCTGATAAATAGAAGGCGTGGGCTTCACCACAGTCCTAAGCACAATCGGCATCCCATTGCTGATACCGCCGTTAATCCCGCCATTATGATTGGTTTTGGTCCGCACGCAATTTTCCCGCACAACAAAAGGGTCATTGGCCTGACTGCCGTACAATTGCGCAAAGCCAAAACCCAGGCCAAATTCCACGCCTTTCACCGCAGGTATACTAAACAAAAGCTGAGCAAGCACGCTCTCCACCGAGCCAAAAAAGGGCTCACCAATGCCGGCGGGCATGCCCAACACCACCGTCTCCAGCACACCGCCCACAGAGTCGCCCTGTTCCTGCGCCTGTTCAATTTCACGCACCATATCCTGCCCTGCGCGGTCGCACAAAACAGGAAAATACCGCCCCTGCAGCACCTCAGCCTGCCTCTGCAATTCCTGCTCAGTACCGGCAAAAGGCTCGTCGGCAACGCCCCTGCAATGGGCAATATGGGTTGCAATTTCAATTCCTTTGCGGCGCAAAATCTGCAAACAAATCGCACCGGCAACCACAATCGGAGCAGTAATTCTCCCGGAAAAATGCCCGCCGCCGCGGTAATCCTGAAAGCCAAAATACTTCTCAAACGCGGTAAAATCAGCATGAGAGGGCCGCAGCGTATATTTCACAGCGTCATAGTCCCTGCTGTGCTGACTCTGATTGCGAATCAAAATACAAAGCGGCGTGCCGGTGGTATAGCCGTTAAAAAACCCGCTCACAATCTCAAATTCATCGGCCTCCCTGCGCCGGGTCGAAATCTTGCCCTGCGGCCTACGCCTGTCCAACTGCCCGCGCAGCCAATCCAAATCCAGCGGAATCCCCGGCGCCAAGCCGTTAATATGAACGCCAATTGCAGAGCCATGAGACTCCCCGAAAAGGCTAAATTGTATATTCTGCCCAAAAGTACTTTTCATAGATCCACCGTCCTTTTCCGCTCAAGACTTCAATTCCAACAAAAAGCGGTACAAATCCTGCAAAGAAACCGTCTGCAAATCCGCCTTGCCGGCCTGCGCCACCTTCACCACGGTAATCGCGTCGCGCAGCGCCTTTTTATCCTTTTGCATCACGTCAAACACGCGCTCAGGGTCATAATCCACATCACTTCTCAAACCCAATTTGTCATAAATACGCAGCACACGCTGTTTCAGCGCCTCATCCTCTATCATGGGCAGCATCCCGATTGCCACACATTCGCCGTGGAGCAAGCCGGAAAGCCCATACACGCTTTCAATACCATGCCCCAAGGTATGGCCAAAATTCAAAATCTTGCGCAAATCGCGCTCTTTCTCATCCTGCTCGACCACAGCCTTTTTGACCAACAAAGAGCGATAAATAATCTCCTGCACCTGCAAAAACGGGTCGCCGTTTTCAAACAGCTCCAAAATAGAAGCGTCATAAATCAACCCGGCCTTCACCGCCTCCACCAAACCGTTCACAAAATGTCTCCTCGGCAAGGTTTTCAGGGTATCGGGGTCAATGAGCACCACGCTCGGGTGGTAAAAGTTTCCAATTATATTTTTCACGCCATCCAAATTAATCGCAACCTTACCGCCAATGCTGCTGTCAATCTGAGAAAGCGTCGTCGTAGGAATCCCCACAAACTCAATCCCTCGCAAATAAGTAGCGGCCACAAAGCCGGCCAAATCGCCAATCACGCCGCCGCCCAGCGCAATCACGCAGTCGCCCCTGGTAAAATTCAGCGCAAGCAATTTACTGCACACTTCCCGGTACACAGGAAACGATTTTGCACCCTCACCCTGCCGCACAATATGGCAGCTACCCAACGGGCACTGTCTGCGCACCGTCTCCACATACTCGGCGGGCACACCGTCATCGCTCACAATCAGCACCTTTCGGTTCAGGTCAACATACTGCCCCACCCTACTTAAAACACCGGACTGAATTTGAATCTGATAGCTAATATCCTTTAAATTGACGCTTAACTGCAAAACCGTACCTCCTGCCCAAGCCATAGAGCCTAACTTTCTTTTATTATACTGTGTCGCACAGGAAAAAGCAAATCAAAGGGTAAAAAATTTGCACACAAGCACAAATCCAGGGTATAATAGCAGCAAACAAAAAAAGCAAGGAGAGCAAGCAACATGAACGGACAAACACACCTTTACTGCGGAGACGGCAAAGGCAAAACGACCGCGGCGATCGGGCTGGCGGTGCGCGCGCTGGGCAGCGGCAAACGGGTCATGCTGGTACAATTTTTAAAAGGAGGAGCCGGCGGAGAGCTGCAGCTATTGCAGCAGCAGCCAAATATTACCATATTACACGGCAAACCGAACACGCCCTTCACCTGGGAGATGACGGACGCACAAAAACGAGAGGTCACCGCCTACCAAACGGAACAGCTCAGGCAAGCCATTTCACAAGCGGAACACGCGCAATGCGACCTGTTAATTTTAGACGAAATCATGGCCGCATACAATTTAGAGCTGATTGACGCAGAAATGCTGCGGAAGTTTATCTGCAATAAACCGCCGCATTTAGAGCTGGTATTAACGGGCCGCGACCCGGCGGCATATATGTTGGAGCACGCAGATTACATAACGGAAATGAAAAAAATCAAGCACCCGTTCGACCGAAATCTTGAGGCGCGCCGCGGCATAGAGTGGTAGTTATAAGCGAGCGTTCGTTTTGTTTGTTAACTATTTTGGGTTAAAAAAAGAAACAAATGTTTCACGTGAAACATTTGTTTGTTAAATGCTGCAAATTATTTCGCTATTTTTTCCAGCAAATCCAATATCTCTGCTATTTTTTCATTCTCATTGCCGGTTTGAAACGCCTCTTGTACACAGCCGGCCAAATGCGCCTGCAATACCTCTCGGTTGGCCTTTTTAAGCACCGCCTGCGTTGCCAGCAACTGGTTAGAAATCTCTATGCAATAGCGGTCCTCCTCCACCATTTTCAGTACGCCGTCCAATTGGCCTCTTGCTGTTTTCAGCAGGCGAGCCACTTTTTCTTTATCTGCTCTCATGTTGTTCCTCCGCTTCCATGCTCAACGCCCGAAAACCCGCCTCATTGACCGCGTTGAATAACGCCTGCTCGTCCACCGGGGCGCTCAGTTTTAACACGGCGCATTTTTTCTCCAAATCCACCTCTGCGCAAACCCCCGCAAAATGGTTGAGTGCTTTCTCTACGGTGGCTTTGCAGTGGCCGCAATTCATTCCTTCAATTTTCATGATTTTTGTCATGGTATGACGCTCCTTTTTTTGGATTGGTGCGCTTGGCAGCGGCTTGAAAAATTTGAGCCGCAACGCGTTGAGTACTACGCATACGGAGCTTAGGCTCATGGCTGCCGCGCCAAACATTGGGTTTAATTTCCAGCCCAGCAGCGAGAAAAATACCCCCGCTGCCAATGGAATTCCGACGCTGTTATAGAAAAATGCCCAGAATAAATTTTCTTTGATGTTCCGTATGGTTGCCTTGCTTAGGCGAATCGCGGTTACTACATCTGTCAATTTGCTGTGCATCAACACAATATCTGCCGCTTCTATCGCGATGTCCGTGCCCGCGCCAATGGCGATTCCTACATCTGCTCGCGCCAGCGCGGGCGCGTCGTTGACGCCGTCTCCGACCATGGCAACCTTTTGCCCCTGCGCTTGTAATGCCCGGATTTCCCGCTCTTTGTCCTGTGGCATTACCTCTGCGATCGCCCGGCCTATGCCCAGTTGTTTTTGGATGGCCTGCGCCGTTTTTTCGTGGTCTCCGGTGAGCATGACCACTTCTATGCGCATTGCGCGGAGCTGCTCGACGGCTTGTAAGCTGGTAGATTTTACCATGTCTGCTACCGCTATTACTCCCAGCATTTGGCCCGCCCTTGCGAAATATAACGGCGTTTTGCCTTGCTCGGCATAGGCGTTGCCGATTTCTTCCATATTTTCCGGATTTGCGTATTTGCCTACGTACGCCAAATTGCCGCCATAATACCGCTGACCGGCTATCTCTGCGGTCACTCCCTGACCTGAAATTGCCTGAAATTTTTCGCTCCCCAGACGCGCAATGCCTTGCTCCTGTGCGTAATCCACCACCGCCTTGCCCAATGGGTGCTCGGAGGATTGCTCCAGCGATGACGCTATTTTTAACAGCTCCTCTTGCTCCGTTTGTTCTGTTGGTACAATGTCGGTCACTTTCGGTTTGCCCTCGGTAATCGTTCCCGTTTTGTCCAGTACCACCGTTTTTACGCTGTGTGCGATTTCCAACGCCTGCGCCGACTTGATTAAAATGCCGTATTCCGCGCCCTTGCCTGTGCCTGCCATAATTGCGACCGGCGTTGCCAAACCCAATGCGCAGGGGCAGGAAATCACCAGAACCGCTATGCCGATGGACAATGCGAACGAAAACGAATACCCCAGCAACAGCCAGGTGACTGCCGCAATCACCGCGATGGCCATGACGACCGGTACGAAAATTCCGCTGATTTTGTCGGCTAGTTTTGCAATGGGCGCTTTGCTTGCATTTGCCTCCTCGACTAATGCAATAATTTGCGATAACGTTGTGTCTCTGCCGACTTTTTGTGCGCGCATTTCGAAGGCTCCTGTTTGGTTGACCGTTGCGGCCAGTACGGTGTCTCCGGTTTGCCTGAGCACCGGGATGCTTTCTCCTGTGATGGCAGATTGGTCTACCCAGGTGCTGCCCTTGGTTACCGTGCCGTCTACCGGGATGCTTTGCCCCGGTTTGATGAGTACGCGATCGCCGACGACTACTTCTTCTACCGGGATTTGCAGCTGCTCTCCTTGACGGAGGACCGTTGCGGTTTTGGGCGCTAATTGCAATAGCTTTGTGATGGCCTCGGAGGTTTTGCCTTTGGACTTTGCTTCTAAAAATTTGCCCAGCGTGATGAGCGTTAGAATCGTTCCTGCGGATTCAAAATAGAGGTCCATGGTGTATTGGTGTACCGTTTGCAGGTTTTGCGTGCCAAGGCCGACGCCGATTTGGTACAGTGCGAATATGCCGTATAGCAACGCTGCTGAGGAGCCGATTGCGATGAGTGAATCCATGTTCGGGCGGAGTTTTACTAAATGTTTGAATCCGTTTTGAAAATACGGATAGTTGATAAACGCGATGGGTAGGGTGAGTAAAAATTGCGTGAGCGCAAATGATAACGCATTTTGGGCGCCTACCAAAAAAAACGGCAGCGGCGCTCCTGCCATATGCCCCATGGAGAGGTACATGAGCGGAATTAGGCTTGCTAAGGACACCAGCAGTCGGGTTTTTATTTGCCGCTGCTCTGTTTGCATTGGCGTTTGGGTTGGCGTGACCGCTGCGGCGGCTCCTTTTTTCTGCTCTTGGGCCGCGTGGTAGCCCGCTTTTGTGACCGCTGTTATGATGTTTTCTGCGCTTTGCTTGGCTTGGTCATACGTTACCGTCATGGTGTTGGACAGCAGGTTTACCGCGACCTCTTGTACGCCGGCTAATTTTTTGACCGTGCGCTCTACCGTTGCTACGCAGGATGCGCATGTCATTCCTGTAACCTTGAATTTTTGCTTCACGCTCGCACCTCCTCACCCCTCCCCTAGGGGGGTGTTTTTACTTTAGCATATTTGCTCCATTCTGTCAATCTCTATGATGCCTCTTTTTTTGCTGAATATTGAAAAAAGCCTGTATGCTCTTCTTGCATACAGACTTTTCCTCTTTGCGCTATGTAACTTATTTTGCCGCTCTGAAAATCGCTACGATTTCTGCGTGCGTTGCTTGCTTGGGATTTGTTAGGCCGCATGCGTCTTTCAGCGCGTTTGCGGCCAGCTCGTCAAATGCGCTCTCCGGTACTTTGAGTTCGTCTAAGCCAGACGGAATCTCGACGTCTTTCGATAGCTGTTTGATGAAATCGATTGCCGTTTGCGCGCCTTTTTCGTCGCTCATGTTCTCAACGTCCGCGCCCATAAAGCCTGCTATGTCTTTTAATCTGCCGGCGGCGACCTGCGCATTATACTGCTGTACGTGCGGCAGCAATATTGCGTTGCAGACGCCGTGAGGGAGGTCGAACATGCCGCCCAGTTGGTGCGCCATGGCGTGTACATAGCCCAAGGAAGCGTTGTTGAACGCCATGCCCGCTAAATATTCCGCGTAGGCCATATTTTCTCTGGCTTCTACGTTTTTGCCCTCGTGTACTGCCGTTCTCAGGTACTTTGTAATCAGCTCAATCGCCTTTTGGGCACAGGCGTCTGTGATGGGCGTGGCCGCTGTGGATACATAGGCCTCCACTGCGTGCGTCAGGGCGTCCATGCCGGTGGCTGCGGTGAGCGCTTTGGGGATGTTCAGCATTAGATTCGCGTCGTTTACCGCGATGAGCGGGGTCATGTTTTTGTCTACCAGCGCCATTTTGACGTGACGCTCTTCGTCGGTGATGATGCAGAAAATGGTCATCTCGCTGGCTGTGCCTGCCGTTGTATTGACTGCAATCATGGGCAATTGCGGCTTTTGGGAGCGGTTGACTCCCTCGTAGTCCTCGATTTTGCCGCCGTTGGTTGCCAGAATCGCGATGCCTTTACAGCAGTCGTGTGAGGAACCGCCGCCGAAGGAAATCACGAAATCGCAATTCTCTTCTTTGAGAATTTTTAGGCCGTTGTTGACGTTGGTCACCGTGGGGTTTGGTTGTACGCCGTCGTAAATGGCGTAGGCGATGTTCTCTTTTTCCAGCAATTTCGTCAGCTCTGCTACCAAGCCGATTTGATTGAGCACTTTGTCGGTTACGATGAGCGCTTTTTTCAGTCCCAGTTCTTGAATTTCTGCCGGTACGTCTGCGATGCAGCCTGCTCCCATTAAGCTCATTGACGGCATGTAAAATCTCTCTGCCATAATACTTTACCTCCCGCCCCGGATCGCTTGAATCCGGGTTTCTATTATTTGTAAGTTTTTCTTCACATTTTTAGTATACCACGCTCGTGTTCGTTGTCAATCATAGATAAAAATTAAACAAACTTTGTTATTTTTTACACAATATTGCCGGACAAACCCTCTCATTCTATTCTTGCTCTGTGGGCGTTAAATTTTTGAGAGAAAAATCCAGAATCGGTGCAGAATGCGTGAGCGCTCCGCTTGAAACGTAATTGACCCCTGTGGCCGCTATCTCTCGCAGCCGCTCCTTTGTAATGTTCCCCGAACATTCGGTTTCCGCTCTGCCTGCGATCCACGCTACCGCCTCACGCATGGTTCCGGCGTCCATGTTGTCCAGCAGGATGATGTCTGCGCCTGCCTCCAGGGCCTCCCGTACCATTTCCGGCGTTTCTGCTTCTACTTCTATTTTGCGGACAAAGGGCGCGTGCGCTCTTGCTAAGGCAATCGCTTTCGTAATCCCTCCTGCTGCGCTGATGTGGTTGTCTTTGATTAAGACGCCGTCGGACAGGTTGTAACGGTGGTTGCCTGCTCCGCCTACCTGCACCGCATATTTTTCAAACGGCCGCATGTTCGGCGTGGTTTTGCGGGTATCCAGCAATTTGGTTGCGCTGCCGCTCAATTCCCGTACCATTTCTGCCGTGTGTGTGGCAATGCCGCTCATGCGCTGTAAATAGTTCAGTGCGGTGCGCTCTCCTGTTAAAATGATTCGCATGTCTCCGCTGAGTTCCCCAATCAGGTCGCCTTTTTTGACGCTGTCGCCGTCCCGGAAATATGACGTGAAATGACAATCCTCGTCCAGCAGCGCAAAGACTCGCTCGAATACCCACAGCCCCGCAATGATTCCGTCTTGCTTGCAAATCAGCTGCGCTTTGCCGCGTTTTGCCGTGGGCAATACTGCGTTTGTGGTGACGTCTTCCCAACTTACGTCCTCCTTTAATGCGCGCAGAATGTAGTCATCCGCTACGATTTTCATTGCCGCTCCATTTTGCATAAAATGTACCGTCCCTTCGTTTGATTTCGCTCCATATGCTCTGCGCATATGCTTGCTGTAATGCCTTCCAATCCTCGTATTGCGTCAAATCAACCGGCTGCGGTTGTAAAACGCGCGCCCTTTGCGATGCGATTTTTTGCGCGGCCCGTTTGGCAAATACCAGGCTTTCCAGCAGGGAATTGCTTGCCAGTCGGTTGGCTCCGTGTACTCCGTTGCACGCCGTTTCTCCGATGGCGTATACATGCTTCATACTTGTTTCTCCGTTGATGTTTACGGCGATGCCGCCCATGCAGTAATGCTGCGCCGGCTCTACGGGGATTGGCTCTTTGGTGATGTCATACCCCTGCGCAAGACAGTAGGCATAAATGTTCGGAAAACGCTCCTTGATGCGCTGCGCGCCCATATGCCCCATGGATAACTGTACGAATTTTGCGCCGGTTCTTTCCATTTCTCCTAAAATTGCCGCCGTTACTGCGTCTCTGGGCAATAGCTCGTCTACAAAACGGTCGCCGTGCTGATTGAGCAGAATGGCTCCCTCTCCTCGGACCGATTCTGAAATTAAAAAGCGGCGGCCGGGTTCCTTGGTATAAAAAACCGTGGGGTGTATTTGGATATACTGTAAATCCTCAAGCGCGATGCCGTGCCTGAGCGCTATGGCGACGGCGTCTCCCGTGATATGCCCGTAATTGGTTGAGGTGCGGAACAGCCCGCCCATGCCGCCTGTGGCCAGAACGACATTTTGGGCGAAAACGGGCTGTATCATACCCGCTTTTGTTTTGACAATAATGCCCGTGCAGCTGCCGTTTTCTTCCGTTATATCCAGCATGGCTGTGTATTCCCTAAGACGGATATTTTGCCGCTTGCGCACCTGCGCCAGAAGTTTACTCGTTATTTCCTGCCCGGTGATGTCTTTATGGTGCAGAATGCGGAACGCCGAATGCGCGCCCTCTCTGGTGTAAGACAGTGCGTTGCCCGCGCGGTCAAATTCCACGCCCAATGCGATTAAGTCTTGCACGATCTCCGGTGAGGAGCGGATCATTACCTCTACCGATTCCGGGTTATTTCGGTTGCGCCCGGCCCGCATGGTGTCTGTAAAATAACTGTCGTAATCCTCCGGCGCGCGCAGAACCGAAATGCCGCCTTGCGCTAAATAAGAATCGCTGTGCTCCGCTTTGTCTTTGGTTACCAGCAGAACCGATTGCGATTCCGGCAGCTGTAACGCGCAGAATAACCCTGCTACGCCCGTTCCTACTATGATTACATCCGCGTAATGCTCCACCTTGCCGCTCCCTCTCACCGCGCGATTTCATGCATGCGCTTTAACGCTGTCTGCGCTTTTTCGATCAACTCGCTCTCTAACGTCAGCGGAGCTCCTTGCTCCAGCGCCTGAGCTACTTTTTCCGGAGTAATTTTTTTCATATCGTCGCATTCCTGATGCTGCTTGACCGCATAAAAGCTTTTTTCCGGGTTTTCTTTCTCTAAATTGTAAAAGATGCCTGTTTCGGTGCAGACAATGAATTCCTGTGCCGGGCTTGTCCGGGCGTATTCCAGGATACCTGAGGTGCTGCCGACATAGTCCGCTAAGGCGACTACCTCCGGGCGGCATTCCGGGTGGACCAGCACCTGCGCCTGCGGATGACGCTCTTTGGCGCGCTGTACATGCTCCGGGGTGATGTCTTGGTGGACGCAGCAGTAGCCCGGGTGAAAAATAAATTGTTTTTGCGGGATTGCCGCTGCTAAATTGCGGCCTAAATTGCCGTCCGGAATGAAATAAATGCGGGTTTGCGGCAACGCTTTTACAATGCGCTCTGCATTTGACGACGTTACGCAAACGTCTGAACATGCCTTCGTTCTTGCTGTGGAGTTGATGTAGCAAACCACTGCTAAATCGTCGTTTTCCGCGCGGACTTTTGCAACGTCCTCCGGCGTGACCATGTGCGCCATCGGACAGTCCGCGTCGTTGTCCGCCATGATGACCGTTTTTTCCGGGTTTAATATTTTTGCGCTCTCTGCCATAAATTCTACTCCGCAGAACAGTATGGTTTTACACGCGCTTTCCGTTGCTTTTTTGCTTAAATAATACGAGTCGCCTACATAATCCGCAAGCTCCTGTACGCTGCCGTCTACGTAATAATGCGCTAAAATGACGGCGTTGCGCGCTTGCTTGAGCGCTTTGATTTTTTGTCTCAATTCCTCCATAAAATGCTGCTCCGTTTCCTGTTTTTGGTTGTATTTCAGTATGACATAAGCTTGCTGCGCTGTCAATACAACATGTTGCCTTAACCATGATTTTTTGATTGAAACATGTTAAAAAAACAGTGCCGCAAGGATACAGCGCTGTTGTTTATAAGAATGCTTTTACAATTTCGTCCGTTTTCATGCCGCGAGAGCCTTTGACCAACATTGCGTCCCCTTTTTGCAGAATATTTTTCAGCGTTTGTATTGCCTCGCCGTTGCTCTCGCATAGCTGTACTTGCATATTCTCTCTGACCGAACGCGCGCCCTGCGCTATTTTTTTTGCTCGTTCTCCCACGGTAATCAATGCGTCCACCGCCGTGCCCGCTACCGCTACGCCCGTTTCAAAATGTGCCTGTTCGCTGAAACTGCCCAGCTCCAGCATGTCTGCCAGTACGGCAATTTTTTTTCCCTGATTGCGTATGCTGCAAAGTACCTCTACGCCGCTTTTGACCGAGTCCGGGCTGGCGTTGTAGGAGTCGTCGATTACCGTGACGCCCCTGACCTGATGCACCGTTTGCCGCATTTGCGGGGCTTGATAATTGGCAAGCTTTGCAATGACCTTGTGTAAATTCAGCTCCATGACGTCGGCAACGGCGATGGCCGCTAAGGCGTTGGATACGTTGTGCGCGCCCACTACCGGCAGCGTAACCGTTGCGGTCTGCTTTGGCGTATGCACCGTAAATACCGTTTGTGTTCCGTCGGTTTGTATTCGCTCGGCGCGGTATTGACAACCGCCATGCGTGCCGTAATAGACCACCGGAAAACCGCCTGTATGCTCTGCGGCTGCCAGCATTTTATCGTCTCCGTTTAGGAACAGCGCCGAATTTGTGCCGAAGCTTTGCGTGATTTTTAATTTTTCACTCATAATATGCGCTTTGGTTTTGAGCTGTTCGATATGCGCAATGCCGATATTCGTGACCACCGCGTGCGTTGGCCGGGCCACTTTCACCAGTCGCTCCATTTCTCCGAACTCGCTGATGCCCATTTCTATGACCGCCGCCGTGTGCGCTTTTTCAAATTGGAACATCGTCAGCGGCAGGCCGATTTGACTGTTCGAATTGCCTTTGGTTCGCATTACGTTTTTTTCCGCGGAAAGACCCAGGGCAATCATCTCTCTGGCGCTGGTTTTGCCTACGCTTCCCGTTACGCCCACCACCGGTACGGTAAATCGGCTCCGGTAGCTTGCCGCTATTTTTTGCAGGGCGTCCTGCGTATTTTCTACTGCAATCAGGCAGTGTTTGCCACTGCCGCCGGCCGTATGCCGCTGCGTAAGCGCCGCAACCGCTCCCTTTGCAAAGGTTTGCTCTATAAAATCGTGCGCGTCTGTATTTTGTCCCACAATGGGTACAAACAAGCCACCCGGATGAATCTCTCGGCTGTCGGTTTCCACCGATGTGACGACCGTTTGACCCTCTCCGCTGAGCAATGTTCCGCCGCATGCCTGCACGATCTCTTTTACGCACATTTCCATACAAAATTCTCCTTCTACTGCCGTTTTTTCTTCCGCTGCATTTGCGCATTGAGCTGCTCTGCAATCAATCGCTCGTCAAACGGGTATTTTACGCCCGCTATCTCTTGATAATCCTCGTGGCCTTTGCCCGCCAGCACAATCATATCTCCCGGCTGCGCTTGCTCCATACAATAGGCGATCGCCTCTTTGCGGTCCGGTATCACCTTGTAAGCGCCTTTTGTTTTGGCAAGCCCTGTTTTGATGTCCGCTATAATCTCCTCTACCGGCTCAAACCGCGAATTGTCCGCTGTTATCACCGATAAATCCGCTAAATTTCCGCAAACTTCGCCCATCTCGAACCGACGCGTTTTGGAGCGATTGCCGCCGGCTCCGAACATGCAGATCAAACGCTTGGGTCGGTATTCCCGTAAGGTTTTCAGCAGGTTCTCCATGCTTGCGGCGTTGTGCGCGTAGTCAATCAGAAGCGTATACCCGCCGTCTACCGCAACCGGCTCCACCCGGCCCTTTACCTTTACCGTGCTGAGCCCCTGGAAAATGGCCTGCTCGCTTACCGCAAACGGCGTGCTGGCAGCAACCGCCGCCAGCGCGTTGTACACGCTGAATTGCCCCGGTATGCCTACCTCGACCGCCATGTTGCGCCTGCCGCTGAGCGTAAAACGTACTCCCAGATACCCCGGTTTGCAAAGTAATTCCGTATCGCTTGCCCGGTAATCCGCTCCCTGCGCAAAGCCGAAGGTGACAAGCTCCTTGCAGGTGTTGCCCTGTACCATACGCTGCCATACCGGGTCGTCGCAATTGACCGCGCCAATGCGGCTCTGCTCAAACAGCATTTTTTTGCACTGCAAATATTCCTCCATGTCCTTGTGCTCCGCGCCCCCAATGTGGTCCTTGGAGAAATTTGTGAATACCCCTACGGCAAAGGTCATTCCCGCCGTGCGGTGTTCCCGCAGACCAATTGAGGAAACCTCTACTACCGCCGCCTTGCACCCCGCGTTTGCCATTTTGCGCAGGTATTTTTGTAACTCGTACGATTCCGGCGTGGTATTGTTTGTGGCTATTACCGTTTCTTCGATAAGCGCCCCCACCGTGCCGATAAGCCCCGTTTTGATGCCCGCGTGCTCCAAAACAGCGCGCAGCATGTATGCCGTGGTGGTTTTGCCTTTGGTGCCCGTTAAACCAATGACCGAAAGCTCCTTTGCCGGGTGGCCGAAAAATGCTGCCGACATCATTGCCAGAGCTTTGCGCGTATTGGTGACCCGAATTACCGGTATGTTGCACGGAAATGAAAGTTCCTGCTGTACAATCAGCGCCGCCGCGCCGTTTTCAACCGCCTGCTGCGCAAAATCGTGGCCGTCTGCCAGCGCGCCCTTTAAACATACGAATACGCAGCCTTTCTTTACTTTGCGCGAATCGTAAATTAGATCCGTAACCGTTATATTTTCAAAATGTTCCGCTGTGTAACAAACCTCGGTTAATAATTCCGCCAAATGCATGGAATTTTCCCCCTCATTCTGTGTATCTTGATGATACAATATGCCATGGTCAATGTCAAATGTCGTCTTGCGGTTTTGAACAAATATTGCTATGATACCAATAGCTACTTTTATGATTACGGAGGTGCTTGCCGCTTTATGTTTAAAATATTCATTGTTGAGGACGAACCGACCATGCGGGCCGAGCTGAAAACCTTGCTGGAACGGTACGGCTATACCTGCATTGCCACAGACGATTTTACCGCTGTGCCGGACGCCGTGCAAAAAGCTGCGCCTCATTTGATTTTGCTGGATATTAATTTGCCCTGCTTTGACGGCTACCGGATTTGCACCGAAATTCGCCGCTGCTCTCAGGTTCCCATTATGATGGTGACCAGCAGAAACAGCGATGCCGATGAATTGATGAGCATGCATTCGGGCGCTGATGATTTTATTACCAAGCCGTATCATACCCAGATATTGCTGGCGCGTATCTCTGCCCTGCTGAAAAGAACCTACCGGACGGAACAGGAGGCTCTGTTGGAGCATAACGGCCTGCGGCTTTCTTTAAAAGACAGCGCCGTATCTGCCAATGGCAAAACGGTAGATTTGACGAAAAATGAGCTGAAAATTCTGCATTTGCTCATGCAGAATCATGGGGTGATTTTGGCGCGCGACGAATTGATGAGCGCCTTGTGGCAGACCGACGCCTTTATTGACGATAATACGCTTACGGTAAATATCAATCGTTTGCGCAGAAAATTGGAATGTATTGGTGTGACCGATTATTTGCACACCAAACGCGGCATGGGGTATTTGGTATGAAATTTGGGCAATACATAAAGGGTCGCAGATTTTCTTTGCTGTGTATGCTGCTTGCTCTTGCGCTGATAAACGGCTTGCTGGTGGCCTTGCGCCTTTCTATGGTCGGCATTTTATTCATTGACGTTATTGCCGCCGTATGCTTATTAACCGCAGTTTTGACGGATTTTATACGCAGAAAACGCTTTTATGACAAAGCGCTTTTTCATCTGGAAGCTTTGGATAAAAAGTACCTGCTGCATGAAATGCTTTCTCCGCCTCAATTTGCCGAGGGCGAATTGCTTTGTGGGGTTCTGTATGAATGCAGCAAAGCCATGGCCGATGAAGTTCTGGTGTATAAGAACCGCTCTAAGGACTACCGGGAGTATATTGAAGCGTGGGTGCATGAAATTAAAACCCCCATTGCGTGCGCTGCTTTAATTTGCGAAAACCATAAAACGCCCGCTACCAAAAGTTTGCAGGAGGAAATTGCAAAAATTGAAAATTTTGTGGAGCAGGCGTTGTATTATGCCCGCAGCAATTATGTGGAAAAGGATTATTCCGTTTTACCCTGTAACCTCCGCGATTTGGTAAGCAATGCGCTCAAGCTGCATGCAAAGCAATTGATCGAAAATAAAACCGTGATTGAAATGAGGCAGCTGAATCATACCGTATATACGGACGACAAATGGGTGCAGTTTATGCTGGGGCAAATTTTATTAAACGCTATGAAATATCAGTCTCCAAAACGCCCTTTGCGCCTTACCTTTACCACCCGCAAAAAAGCACAGCAAATCTCCTTGCTGATAAACGACAACGGCAGCGGGATCGTTCCGCAGGATTTGGGGCGGGTATTTGAACAGGGCTTTACCGGCGAAAACGGACGCAAATTTGCAAAATCCACCGGTATGGGACTGTTCATTTGCAAAAAACTGTGCGACAAGCTGGGGCTTTCCATTTCTCTAAATTCTGTGTTGGGGGAGGGCACTACCGTTTCCATTACCTTTCCCGTGGGCAATTTGCATACTTTACAAGAATAGCTTTTAAGCGGCCTTGCGGCTGCTTTTTTTCTGCGTAATTTCTCTAAAACTTACAAAAATGTAAGGCGATTGTAAGGCAAATCTATGGTAAATACACCCTAAAACAGCTATACTAATACCCAGAATATTACAAAAGGAGCATGATTGCGCTATGGAACCGATTTTAAAGGTACAGCATGTTGAAAAATACTACGGCGGCAAAGGCATGATGACCAAAGCCGTTGATAACATTAGCTTTTGTGTTGACAAGGGTGAATTTGTTGGTATTATGGGTGCTTCGGGCAGCGGAAAAACTACGCTGCTCAACTGTATTGCCACGATTGACACCGTAACTGCCGGACAAATTTATGTAAACGGCAGCAGCATTACCGGCATGCCGGCAAAACAACTCTCCGCTTTCCGAAGGGAACAGCTTGGCTTTATTTTTCAGGATTTTAATTTGCTTGACACATTAACCGCTTATGAAAACATTGCGTTAGCGCTGTCTATTATGAAGGCGCCTGTAAAACAAATCGAAGCAAGGGTGCGTTATATTGCTCAGGCTCTTGGCATTGCAGACATTTTAAATAAATATCCCTATCAGCTTTCCGGCGGACAAAAGCAACGGGTCGCCTGCGCCAGAGCAATCATTACCCAGCCTTCCCTCATTTTGGCGGACGAACCTACCGGAGCGCTTGATTCCAAATCCGCACGCATGCTGCTGGAAAGCTTGGAAACGCTCAATCGCGAATTGGAGGCTACCATTTTAATGGTGACACATGACGCTTTTACCGCCAGCTATTGCCACCGGATTTTGTTCATTAAGGACGGCCGCATTTTTAATGAGCTGGTTCGAGGCAAAAATTCCCGTAAGGAATTTTTTGACCGGATCATTTCGGTGGTCACGCTGTTAGGAGGGGACAATTCCAATGTTTTTTAAGCTTGCCGTAAACAATGTTAGGCGCAGTTTTCGCGACTATGCGATTTATTTTTTCACGCTGTCCTTTGGCGTATGCCTGTTTTATGTGTTCAATTCCATGGATTCTCAGCAGGCTATGCTTGCGCTTAGCGAAAACCAAAAAGAAATTATGCAGCTGCTGGTGACCGCCATTGGCTATGTTTCCGTATTCATTTCGTTTATTTTGGGATTTTTGGTGGTTTATTCCAATCGCTTTTTAATGAAACGACGTAAAAAAGAGCTTGGTATTTATATGCTGCTGGGCATGGGTAAGGGGAAAATTTCTCGTATTTTGGCGCTGGAAACCCTTTTCATTGGCATTTTTTCACTGGGTATCGGGCTTATCGTGGGCATTTTTGCCTCACAGGGGCTTTCTGTCATCATCTCCGGCATTTTTGAAGTGGATTTATCCTCGTTCCAATTTTCCTTTTCTATACAGGCGCTTTGGAAAACCGTGCTTTATTTTGGTATTATTTTTGTTGCGGTTATGCTGTTTAATACCGTTTCTATCTCAAAATATAAGCTCATTACGCTATTGCAGGCCAGCCGCAAAAATGAGTCGTTTAAGGTGCGTAATTTGGCCGTTTCTGTCATTGCCTTTGTGCTTGGCGTAGGTTGTCTTGGCACGGCGTATTATTTGGTGCTGGAGAAAATATGGCCAAATATTGCCGATAACGGTATAACTCTTTTATGGACCGCCGTGATTTTAGGCTGCGTGGGTACTTTTTTATTCTTTTTCTCTCTTTCCGGCATTTTGCTGCGCGTTATCAAGGCCAACAAGCGCCTTTATTACAAAGGGCTGAATATGTTTCTGTTTCGGCAAATCAGTTCTAAAATCAATACCACATTTTTCTCCTGCGCCGTGATTTGCCTGATGCTGTTCATGACTTTGGTAACCTTTTCCGTGGGCAATACCGTGGCTTTTGGTGTTTCTCAAACGCTTCAGTCCGTCGCGCCGTTTGACCTAACGATAGCCGGGCGCCTAAACAGTTTGCCTGTTTATGACGAAAACGGAGCGGTAGCGGACTTTGCAGAACCGGATACAACCTCTTTGACCGAGGCGCTTACCCTGACGGATGTACTGAACAGCTATGCAAAGGACTATTTTGAAATTAAAGTGTACAATTCTATGCCGGTCAGCGGCTCGGACGATGCCTCTGAGGAAAATTACCTGACCATGGGCAAGCTTTCTAATATTCTGCCGGACTTGGACGCCGCAAATGCAACGAATAGCTTTTTGAACCTGATTTCTCTAACGGATTACAACCGGGTGCGCAACGCGCTTGGAATGGAGCCTATTACGCTTGCGGAAACCGAATTTGCAGTGAATTGTAATAATTTTTATGTGGAGAAATATTACAAAATGGAAAATGACCAAAGCATTGAGGTGAACGGCAAAACCTATACCTTAGGTATTCACCGACTGCTAAATACCTCCTACCAGAACGCTTACTTCCCAGACGATGCCGGGACGCTGGTTCTGCCCGACGACGCCTTGATAGATATTCCGGAGAGTTTTTGTCACCGCCTTTTAAACGTTTTGTATAAAAATACCGAAAGTAAAGCCGCAACTCAAACTACCGGTGTTATCAACAGTATTATGTCCTCCAATGCACAGAATGTTGATGACACTACTAAACTCACTTATTATAATCCCTTGGACAAGGAAACCATATACCTTAACAGCGTTGGCAGCACAGTTCTGCTCTCATTCCTGTCTATCTATATCGGGCTGGTATTTTTGCTTACCTGCGTTGCAACGCTGGCTCTGCAACAGCTTGCCGAAACCTCTGACAATGTTGCGCGCTATAATTTGCTGCGCAAATTGGGCGCAGACAGCCGTATGATTCACCGAACGTTACTTTGGCAAATCGCCGTTTATTTCGCCGTGCCTCTTGTGCTGGCGGTCATTCACACCGTCATTGCCATTCAATTTTCCGGCATCATTCTCGATATGTTCAGCGGCAGACTCAATACCATGACCTTTTCGTTGATTACCGTTGGTATGATGGCGTTGGTATACGGCGGTTATTTTGGCGCAACCTATCTGTTTTGCAGAGGTATGCTTCGCCAAAAGAAAACTTAATATTTTGTTTGAACCCGTGCAAAATTTTGCCGGGTTTTCTTGTGATTGCCATAAAAATATAACCGTGCTATAATAAAATATAACATTCCAAAGGGGGTATGTCTATGCTACTGACAGTGGATATTGGCAATACGAATATTACAATTGGCGGGTTTGCAATCGCCGACAAAACAGTAACGCAATCTCCTGCTTTTATTGCCCGCTTTCTAACCGAGCCCGGTAAAACCGACGACCAATATGCTATGGCAATCAGTCAGCTGCTGACGCTGTATCGCATACCCGCAGACTCCGTTAAAGATGTGATTCTCTGCTCGGTGGTGCCGGAATTGAGCGAAACCGTAAGACAAGCCTTTGTAAAAGCCACCGGTATTACGCCCATGTTGCTTGGCCCCGGCATTAAAACCGGACTGAATATTCGTATAGACAATCCCGCTCAATTGGGTTCCGATTTGGTGGCCGGCGCAGTGGCAGCAGTTGCCAAATATCCTCTGCCCTGTATTGTGCTGGACCTTGGTACCGCTACCACGCTTTGCGTCATTGACAAAAACGGTTCCTATTTGGGCGGCACCATTTGCGCCGGTATTTCCATTACCTTGCAGGCGCTTGCCAATAAAACCGCATTGTTGCCGCATATCAGCATTGAAAAGCCCAAAACCGTCATTGGCACCAACACCATACACTGTATGCAATCCGGCGCTATTTACGGCACTGCAGCTATGATCGATGGTCTTACCGAACGTATAGAGGCACAATTGGGGGAACCGGCCACCTTGGTTGCTACCGGGGGGCTTGCACATTTGGTGCTGCCCGCGTGCAAAAAAAAGCTGCTCTTAGACGAGCATTTACTCTTGGACGGCTTGCGCATGATTTATGAAAAAAACAGAAGAATTTAAAAAAACCACCTGCCGGTCTTATATGCCAACAGGGGGTTTTTTATAAATCAAGATTAACCGCAGCAACTTTCCTTTTTACGGAAAGTTTCACACAAGGTTTGCTCTTTGTCTTTTGCATCGTGATTTTCACTGTCTACACAAATACTGCTGGCCGCACACCGACCGTCGCTGTAATGCGTGCAGGTAAATACATTGCAATTTACCTGCAATGCCGCATTGGGTACATCGTGGCGAATGGCATTATTTTGTGCTGCGCCCTTAGTCTGAAAAGAGGAACAGCTGGTTTCTCCGCGTTCCTTGGCATTTGTACCAACAATTTGTATGTCGGGACGACAGCACTGATTCTGGGCGTTGCTTGCGCAGGTGGTTACATTGCATTTTAGACCTGTCATAATCATACACCTCGTTTGTTATTTCTTTTTCACTGCCGAAGGCAACAATACTATTCTGCGCCGCATGCCATGCGATTATACCGGCTTTGGCAGAAATATTCCTGCAGAATCGTAATTTTTAATTGTTTCGCTTGATAAGATGTGGTATACTGTTTAAAGAATAGATATGTATGAAATTCTTACAAGGGAAGGAATGCTATGAAACAAAATTTGTTGGGTAAATTTTTGCTCCCGGCGGTGTTGACTGTTACAGCGCTTTCTTTTTCCGCCTGTTCCGGCAATGAAATTTCCGAATCCTCTTTGCCCCCTTCTCAAGTGCAAAGCGAGAACGAAGCTTCTTCCGTACAAAGCTCCCAGAGCAGCGAGCCTGCCGAAAGTACAACGCTAAACGCCGTTGAGGAAGCCGAGGACGCCGTTTTTAACAACGCCGTTTTTGTAGGAGATTCCGTTTCGTTAAAGCTTAATTTATTTGTAAGCGCACAGCGTAAGGAAAACCCTAACTTTTTTGGAACCGCACAGTTTTTAACGCCGGGCAGCTACGGCTCGGGCAATGAGCTAAAAAAACTCGGCTCTGAAAATTCGGTACACCCCAGCTATAACGGAACCGAGATGTATTTGGCAGACGCCATTGCGCAAATGGGTGCAACAAAGGTATTTATTATGCTGGGTATGAATGACATTGCCGTTTATGGGATTGACGGTGCGGTGCAGAATATGGAAACTGTACTGGCACAAATAAAAGAAAAAAGTCCGGGAACAATGATTTATGTGCAGTCTATGACACCCATCGTAGAAAGTGCGCAAAAAGGCGACCTGACAAACGCAAATCTAAATCTTTACAATACCGCCCTGCAAGTAATGTGTAGGGAAAATGACTATATATTTTTAGATGTGGCTTCTGTTATGAAGGACGATTCCGGCAATTTAAAGCGCGAATATTGCAGCGACCCGGATAATATGGGCGTACATTTTACAGACGCCGGCTGTCAGGCTTGGATTGCCTATCTGCGTACCCATATCGCATAGTATACCCAAAATTTATTTTTTAAAGGAGTACCCGCTGACCATGAACCTGAAAAAATCTGTTTTTATCATTTTTGCCGCGCTTATGCTGTCTGTTTCCCTGTTCGGCTGCGATGGCAATCAAACTACCAACCATCAGCAATCTCAAAGCGTTGCCTCTGCCAATGTCTCTGCACAGGAAGTTGCCGATAATGTCAAGGCATCTGTCACCTTAGAGGATATGCAGGCAATGACCGAAACCGACCTTTCCGCTATGTACGGCATTGACTTAGATGATGTTGCCGAATTTGCCGGAGAAATGGATTCCACCGGGCTGCGTACCGATGAATTCCTCATTGTGCTTGCCAAGGACAGCCAAAGCGCCGACAGAATATTGGCAAAAATGAACTCCCGCAAAACACAGCGTATGAACGAGTCTAAAAATTATAACCCGCAGGGCTATGCAAATGCTCAAAAAGCTCCGGTGGCCAAAAAAGGCAATTATGTTTACCTGTTTATCTCCGATTCCGCTGATGACATGGTAGCAGCCTTTGAGCAAATTGTACCGTAAAATAACGCAAAAGGACATTCCAGCATTCCGGAATGTCCTTTTTTTAATTTTCATCCTCCAGCAATTCTCCCTCATGGTCAATCACTAAAGTTAAACGGTAGCCGTCGTTCCATTCGCGCAATTTTTGTGCCAGCATTTGTTCCAGCTGCTCATCCGTATACGCAAATTCAAACGGCACCACTACATCAAAAATCACACGGCTTATCTCCTGTCCCCAAATTACCCGAAAATCATGCACCTGCATTTGCGCCGAAATTTCGGTTAAATAAGTCTGCACCTGCTCTTTGAGCGCATTGGCACGCTCGTCGTGCAGCAAAACAGGGTCCATATGAATCACCAGATTGATGTTCATCTCCCGGAAAACTTCCCGCTCAATTTCGTCTATCACCTCGTGTATTTCCAGCATGTTACACTCGCTGGAAACTTCGCAATGCACCGTTGCAAAGCACGCCGAAGCCCCGTACTGGTGTACCTTTAAATCGTGTATGCCTAAAATTTCCTCGTGCTCCGTAATGCGCTGCTCCAGCTCTTTTACCAATTTTTTGCCGGGCGGAAGCCCCAATAACGGATTGGCCGTTTCTATAACTAAGCGCACTCCCGAAACCACGATGAATACCGCCACGGCCAGACCCATATAACCGTCTAAATTCAAACCGGTAAACGCTGAAACAAACACTCCGATGAGCACCACGGTAGTGGCAATCACATCATTCATACTGTCAGCGGCGGTTGCCTTTAGGGTAGACGACCCAATGATTTTCGCAATTTTACGGTAAAACAAGCACTGCCATATTTTGATAAAAATTGCTGCAATGAGTACGCCAACGGTCACATAGCTGAATACCGTTTCCTCCGGCGCCAAAATTTTGTCAAACGAGGATTTGCCAAGCTGCAAACCCAATACCAAAATAATAAACGACACAATCATGCCGGCAATATATTCCATTCTGGCATGACCATATGGGTGTTTGTCGTCCGCCGGCTTGCCCGAAAGCTTAAAACCCAACAGCGTAACAATCGACGATGCGGAATCAGAAAGATTATTCAGGGCATCGGCAGCCATGGCAATACTATGAAACAGCACACCTACGGTCATTTTCATCGCAAACAACAGCAAATTTGTTATAATACCTGTAATACCAGCCAATTTACCGTACTGCTCCCGCACCTTATAATGCCCGGTATTGCGGTAATCTCGAATAAAAAGTCGTACTATCAGATTTGTCACTGATGCACCTCTGTCTTATCTCGGCAAAATAAATTGTTCCCTCTGCTGTCTATTGCCACAATTAACGGAAATTCCTCCACCTCAAACCGCTTCACCGATTCACACCCCAAATCGTTATACCCAATCACCTCTGCCCGTTTAATGCATTGTGCCGCCAATGCTCCCGCTCCGCCTATGGCGCATAAGTACACCGCTTTGTTCCGTACAATTGCATCCACTACCTTCGGTGAACGTTCGCCTTTCCCTATCATACACGCCAACCCTAAATCCAGCAGTCGCGGTGCAAATTTGTCCATTCTACCGGCAGTGGTTGGACCACAAGAACCCACCGGCAGACCTTTTGGCGCAGGCGTAGGCCCTGCATAATAAATGGCAGCACCCTCGATACAAAATGGTAGCGGCTCGTTGCGGTCGAGCGCTTCAAACATGCGCTTATGAGCAGCATCTCTGGCGGTGTAAATGGTTCCGCTTAGCAAAACTGCATCTCCCGCCGTTAAAATTTGGGTCATACTTCGCAAATCCTTTGTAAAAATTTGTTTTCTCTCCAATGTCATTTCTCCCTTAAATTTATGCTGTATTCATTATACACGATATTTCCCGGGTAAACATAGCGCAACTTTTGTTAGCCTACCCCAACATATGAAAAAAAGAGCCTTATAGCTCCTTAAATTTCAAAGCATATCTTTCTTTTTCAGAATAATAAATGCCGCGACCATACATACCACGGCCAGCGTAATGGGGAACCAGAAAAACGGCACCGGTAAATTTGACACATTCATTCCGTAAATACCCGAAATAACTGTGGGAATGGAGCTGAGCAGCGTTAAAGACGCCAAGACTTTCATCACAATATTCAGGTTATTGTTGATAATTGAGGAAAAAGCGTCCATGGTACCGGACAGAATATTCAGATAAATGCCAGACATGTCAATGGCCTGCCGAATTTCAATCAGCACATCCTCAATGAGATCCTGGTCCTCCTCGTACATTTTAATGACGCGGCCACGCATAATTTTTTCAATCGTAATTTCATTGGCCTTGAGCGACGACGAAAAATACACCAACGATTTTTCAATGTCCAGCAATTTAATCAGCTCATCATTTTTCATAGATTTGCGCAATTTTTTTTCTGACTGATTAAAAATTTTATCAATCTGCTTCAAATATTGCAGGTAGCGGGTGGCCACGCGCAACAAAATATTCAAAATAAACTGTGTTTTTAGGTTCGTTTGAATCCCCTTGACCGCACCGTCCGCAATTTCTGTTAAAATCGGGCTTTCCTTGGTCGAAACCGTAATCACATTCGACTGGGTAATGATAATACCCAAAGGCGTTGTAGTATAGGTAATTTTTTCATGAGGGCGCTCCAGCACCGGAATATCAATAATCAGCAAAGTACTTTCGTCCTCTATGTCAATATGCGAGGATTCCTCCTCGTCCATTGCAGAACGAAAAAACTCCGGCTCAATTGCAAACTCGGCAATCAAGCTGTTTATTTCATCATTGGTCGGCGCAATACAGCGAATCCAGCAGCCCGGCTCGTACTCCCGAATTTCCGTTACGCCTCCGTCCACGGATTTATAGTAACAAATCAACGCAATTCACCTCTTCAGTTAATGTCAGCACACAGCCAACCGGCATTGTGCTGCTAAAAAATACAAAATGTGTTCAGGTCTCGGTTTCACAATGCCACCTCCAAACTGAATAGGAATTGTTTTCTAAATTAAATATAACACAAAAGCATTTGTATTGCAAATTTGAGCCAATTGGGTTAATCCCAATTTTCGACCGAAAGGCGTTCCTGTAACGCGACCAATCGCTTACGGGCATTTTTGTAATCGGGCATATATTGCCCCACCAAACGCCAGAAATTTGCCGAATGATTATGCTCCACCGTGTGCGCCAATTCGTGTAGCACCACATAATCTACCGTATCTAAATCGGCCAAAACCAGCTTCCATGTAAAATTCAGCGTATTTTTGCCCGAACACGAACCCCAACGTGTTTTGGCGCTGCCCACTTTTATTGCTGTCGCCTGCCACCCGGTTATCTGACTGTAATGCTCCACCCTACGCTTAATAATGCAGTTTGCAAGACGCTTATATTCGTCAATCAGTTGCGGTTTTATCTCTATAAAGGGTCGCTGCGGCACAAAGAATACACTACCGTTAAATTCTACGCGTTCGCCGTATTTTACCGGGTATTCGCTACCAAGCAGCATCAGCCTACTGCCCTGCCTCACGGTAAATTCCTGTTTTTTTGCCATGAACGCTTGTTTTTCTAATATCCATGGCCTATTTTGCTGTATAAAACTTTCTATTTGCACTCTCGACACAAATAACGGAGCCTTTACAAGCAATTCACCGTTATGATTTACCTGCAATGCAACAGTTTTACGCTTACCGTGCACGATCCGATACGTCATATTTTTCTTTTCCATCCGCGAATCATATCCTTTGTTTCTTTATCCACCCGATTGGACTCTACTATTTTTTGCAGCGCTTTTCGGTAAGTCCACTCGTCAAGCTGATTGTGGTGTAAATATGCCGTTGTTTCCTCCGGTAAGACTATGAATGCCACCGAAATTGCCCAAGCCACTGCCATTTTTACATAATACCCCGAATGCGAAATGGAATCGAACTGCACAAATATCTCCTGTATATATGCCGGCTCCAAATAGTACTCCAATAACATCACAACGGCAAACCGCACCTCAAACTCCTTGGGTGACTCCAAATAGCGTATGATAGGGGGAAACGCTGCTTCTTTATGCCTGTCCACAAGTTTGAATGCGTTGCAAAAGGCGTCCACCTGCGCCCAATTTACAAGTTTCGGCACATAAACCGCCACCTGCCCCCAAAGTTCCTGAAAATCTGTCTGCAAACCTGTTGTCGCTATCACCAAACCTTGCAGAAGTAGTTCCTCATGGCTGTCATCTTGAGCAAATTTCAAGTAGGATTCCCAATTCCCCAGAGCAACTTCTTTTGCCAACTTGCGCAACTGCGGCAGACGAATCCCCAAAATAGGCACTCCGGAAAAAGGTATGATTTTCTCATTGAATTCGCGGTATTTTTCTTGTGCAATTTGCACTAAGTACGCTCGAAATTCCTTGTAAATAATACAATCCCATTCTATCTTGTTCCAACCCACACAAAAAGCCTCCCTGTCATATTGATTATAAGCCGTTTTTGCAGCATTGACAAGCAATTTCTGTTTGAAATGCTGCAAAATGCGCATAAAAAACAGGGAGCCACAAACTCCCTGTCGAAAATGGTTTACGCGCTTTCGTTTGCCAAAGCGTCTTTTACCTTTTTCTTTTTAATCAATTTCATGCGTGAGAATTCTTCTCTGTCTTTTTCTTCCAATGCCTCTGTAATAAATTTTACCTGAGCCTTAAAACGGGGAATCATGATGTTTTTAAGCGCATTGGCACGGCGTGTGGTTTGCTTAATTGCAACCGACAGCCGGAACACACTATTCTCAATTTCAGCCAATTCCGCGGTCAATTTTTTAACCTCGGTAAATTTAATCAAAGCATCGTCCAGCGGTGCATTACTGGAAACCAATCCAAACGGTACACCGGCTATATCAGAATCTTCCAGAGCAACCATTGGCAACTCCACACCCATAACACTTCTGTAAGCAACATTCAAATTGTTGTCAAACGGTACTGTGCTTGCAAGCTCACCGGTATTGCCCAAGGTAATATTAGCCATTTCCAGCGCCTCATAAGCCACTTCATAGGTGTTGTCAATTCTTTCTTGAACCTCGGCAGCTTTTGATAGTAAAGACATAATCTCACGGACAAGTACGTTGCGTTTACGATCCAGAATTTCAAAGCCTTTTTTGGAAAGCTTTAAAGACTTTTTCGTGGCAAGCAACTGACTTTTGGTTGGTACGACTTGATTACTCAATACAGCTCACCTCATTGCTCAAAGTTGAAAAAACGCTACTCTTATTTGCAAAGACCTTCTACATAATATTTGTCCAGAAGCTCTTCTTTTACACGGTCTAATTCAACGCGCGGCAAAGTGGAAAGCAATTCCCAACCGAGATTCAGACTTTGTTCAATGGAACGATTCTCGTTAAATGCTTGTGTAATAAAACGAGATTCGAACAATTTTCCAAATTCGATGTACTTTTTGTCCGCAGCAGCCAATTCCTCCTCGCCGATAACCGAAGCCAAAGAACGAGCCTCCATGGTTTTAGCGTAAGAAGCAAACAATTGGTCTGCAAGCGCAGTATGATCCTCGCGCGTATACTCTTTACCAATACCGTCCTTCATCAAACGGGACAGCGACGGCAAAATGCCAACCGGCGGGTAAATACCGCTGTTATCCAAAGAGCGATCCAGAGAAATCTGACCCTCTGTGATATAACCGGTAAGGTCGGGTACCGGGTGGGTAACATCGTCGTTGGGCATGGTCAGAATCGGCAACTGTGTAATGGTGCCTTTTTTGCCATGTACCATACCTGCGCGTTCATAAAGAGAAGCCAAGTCGGAATACAGATAGCCCGGATAACCTTTTCTGCCCGGAATTTCTCCCTTAGAGGAGCTGAATTCACGCAAAGCTTCCGCATAAGCTGTCATATCCGTCATAATTACAAGCACATGCATGTCTTTCTCATATGCCAAATACTCTGCTGTTGTAAGCGCACAACGGGGTGTCAGCGTTCTCTCAATAATCGGGTCGTCTGCCAAATTGAGGAACATGACAACATTCTGCAATACACCGGATTCATCAAAGGAACGGCGGAAATAATCCGCAACGTCATTTTTAACACCCATTGCAGCAAATACAATGGCAAATTTGCCCGCTCCGTCCTTGTCGGTAATATTGGCTTGACGAGCAATTTGCACTGCAAGCTCGTTGTGCTGCATACCGGAACCGGAGAAAATAGGCAATTTTTGACCGCGAATCAGCGTCATTAAGGTGTCAATAGAAGAAATACCGGTGTGAATGTAGTTTCTTGGATAAACACGGGATACCGGGTTAATTGGTGCACCGTTGATATTCATTCTTTGTTCAGGATAAATCTCACCGAGTCCATCAATTGGGTCACCGGCACCGTTAAAAACACGACCTAACATTTCTGGCGAAAGCGGCATCTCCATAGCACGGCCACGCAGTCTTGTGCGGGTATTGTCAAGGGAAATCTCACGCGTTCCCTCAAACACCTGAATAACAACACGTTTGCCATCCATTTGCACAATTCTGCCTTGGCGCATGGAACCGTCATCGAGGCGAATGTCAACTGTTTCCTCATAGAAAGCATTTTCAACATTATCGATAACGATGAGAGAGCCGTTAATTTCTTTTACGCCAATATAATCAAGAATCATATTATAACCGCCTTCTCCGTGCGACCATAGACTGTAATAATTCCTATCATCCTCGCACGGGAAATGATAAGAATGTAAACGGCGTTAACCTTAAGCGTTAAGAACACCGGCAATTGTACGATCGATATCGTCAATAATGTCATTGAACATTTCAAGCTTATTGTTGGGTACTTCGTACTTCATTTTGATAACCTGCTCATACAAACCGGTGGCAAGCAAGTCATCCAAAGGCACATTTGCCGCCACAATTTGCTTGCTCTTGTTATACAGATGCACAATGACTTTCATCATTTCGCGCTGTTTCTCAATGGGTACATAAGTATCCTCGGCATGGAACGCATTTTGCTGCAAAAAGCCAATACGAATCACACGCGCAATCTGAATTACCAGCTTTTGGTCGTCCGGCAAAACGTCGGCGCCAACCAGCTTTACAATTTCCATCAATTTGTTCTCTTCCTGCAGAAGATTATTGATGACACTGCGGTATTCCAAATATTCTTCGCCTAAGTGCTCAATGTACCAAGGCTCCAAATCATTGAGGTACTCTGTATAGCTTGCCATCCAGTCAATGGCAGGGAAATGTCTTGCATAAGCAAGAGATTTATCCAAAGCCCAAAAGCAACGTGTAAAGCGCATGGTGTTCTGTGTAACCGGCTCAGAGAAGTCACCGCCGGCAGGAGAAATTGCGCCGATGATTGAAATGGAGCCCTCTGTGCCGTTGAGGTTATGCACATAACCTGCACGCTCATAGAACTCTGCAAGGCGAGACGGCAAATAAGCCGGGAAGCCTTCCTCTGCGGGCATTTCCTCCAAACGGCCGGAAATCTCACGAAGAGCCTCCGCCCAACGGGAAGTAGAGTCGGCCATCATCGCAACATCATATCCCATATCACGGTAATATTCCGCTAAGGTAATACCCGTGTAAATAGAAGCCTCACGGGCTGCAACCGGCATGTTCGAGGTATTGGCAATCAATACCGTACGGTCGGTTAACAGTCTGTTGGTTCTCGGGTCAATCAACTCCGCAAATTCCTCCAGAACCTGCGTCATTTCATTACCGCGCTCACCACAGCCAACATAAATAATAATGTCAGCATCACACCATTTTGCAAGTTGGTGCTGCGTCATTGTTTTACCGGAACCGAAAGCGCCCGGAATACAAGCAGTACCACCCTTGGTAATGGGGTATAGCGCATCCATAATTCTCTGTCCCGTAATCAGCGGCACCGTAGAGGTGGTGCGCTTTGCAACAGGGCGTGCATTTCGAATCGGCCATCTTTGGCAAAGAGAAAGCTCGTGTTTATTACCGTCTTCGTCCTCTACCTCAACAACCGTATCGTGTACTTTGTACTGTCCGTTAGGCTGCACCTTCGTAACAGTAGCTTTTTTAATCAGGGGCGTCAGCATACATTTGTGCAAAACCGAAAGCGTTTCAGGCACTTCAGCGTAAACGTCACCGCTTTGAATGGTGTCGCCTACCTGCACTTTTAGCGTAACATCCCACAATTTTTCCTCGTCCAAGGCAGAAGCGGTACTACCACGGTTGATAAATGTGCCGCTTTCTTTTGCAATTTCTTTCAGCGGTCTTTCGATACCGTCGAAGATATTGCTCATAATGCCAGGACCTAATGTAACATTCATTGGACTGCCCGTACCGTAGATTGGCTCTCCGAGTGTTAGCCCGGTGGTCTCCTCATAAACCTGAATCGTGGTAAATTGGTCGTTGATACCGATAATCTCGCCAACGAGACGCTCGTTTCCGACATATACCATTTCCATCATAGAGAAGCTGCGCGCATTTTTTACGGTAACAACCGGTCCATTTATGCCGTATATAACATTCTGATTTTCCATCAATCTCATCTCCGTTATAAATAGGTATTTCCGGCTCAGACCACAGCCATTCCCGAATTTTCTTCAAACCATCCACGTTTACTTGCAAGAATGGAATCAAGCGTTTCGTCTGCTACCAAACGCATTGCTGCGTTTTCGGCGCGAAGTCCGCCAATTTTAATTTTATTGTCTGCCGTAATCGTCACGGCAGCGCCAAAAGCTTTCTCAATTTGCTCTTTGTATTTTTTCTCATCGCCGGCCTTTACATATACCACGGTGCCCGGCTCTGTCAATACCTTTGCAATATTGGCAGCATAGCGCTCCATTAAGGAGGCGTACTCTGCTTTTTCGGTGTATTCAAGCAGCGCTTTTTCGGCTCTCTCAAATACTTTTTCAGAAATCTCCTGGCGTTTTGCAAGCAATTCTCTGCGGGAGTCCATCTCGCGATGGGACATATCACGCATAATGCGGTCCCGCATTTCCGCCAACTCTTTTACTAAAAGACGATCTGCCTCAATTTTAGCATTGTTCGCTGTTTCTTCCAGCTCTCTTGCCTGATATTCGGCAATATCTTTCAAGATTTTCTCACGTTGTGATTCTGCATAGTGATTAATGGCGGAGTTGAATTTGCTCAATTTATCGACATTTGAAGCCATATTAACCCCCATTCCGCCGCAATTGCGGCCAAGCTGCTAAAAATAGAATCTAAATCTTAATCCCGATAGCCTCGCGGACATAACGGGTAATAGAATCTTTGGCGCGGCCATTGCCGCCCTTTTCAGGAATTTCCACAATAAGCGGACGCTTGCGGTTCAGTTTCAGGTCATAAACAAACTCCGAACACATCGCAACCACACCCTCTGTCAATAACAAAACGGCAATTTCGGTCGTGTCGTTCATCGCTTCGTTTATGGCTCTTTGCGCCGCCTCAGGCTCATTAACGAACACGCCGTCAACGCCCGCCAGGCGCATACCAACCAGGGTGTCCTCATTATCGCTTACAAGATGAAAGCGCATGTGATGCCACCTGCTTTCTTAAAATTAAGCAACTTTGTTCAAGATCAAGATGGAGATAAGCAAACCGTACAGAGCGATACCTTCACCAAGAGCAACGAAAATCAAAGCTTTACCGAACACTTTCGGGTCTTCGGAAGTAGCGCCGATAGCAGCAGGAGCAGCAGCAGCAACAGCAACACCGCCGCCGATACCGGAGATAGCGGTTACAAAACCGGCAGCCAACAGGCCCATACCGTTTTGGAAGTTGTTGTCTGCGGTAACTGCGGTTGCCTCAACCTCGGAAGCTGCGGCGGTTGTTGCCGGAGTAGCCTCTTCCTGTGCGCTGGTTGCGGATGCTACGAACGGAACTGCAAAAGTCAATACTGCAACTGCAGCAAATGCGATAACCTGAGATTTGAAAGCTGTTTTTGTTTTCTTGCCTTTTTTAACGGCTCTGATTGCGAAAAATACGGAAGCAATAATAGCGATAAGCGGTAAAGCAATTAATACGTAAGTCATAATATTTCCTCCAAAACTTAACAATTAAATTTTTTAAATGTTTAAATTATTTTTTCGTGCAGACTACTGTTAAAATTTATTCAGCAGCCTTTACCGTAACCGGCTCAAACTTGCGGCCGCTACCGTCAAAGTAGCGGCAGAACAATTCGTAGTATTCCA
This sequence comes from uncultured Eubacteriales bacterium, assembly GCA_934457095.1. Lineage (GTDB taxonomy): Bacteria > Bacillota > Clostridia > Oscillospirales > Acutalibacteraceae > UMGS1071. The sequence goes on along the minus strand of CAKSHJ010000007.1, from coordinate 22,037 downwards.
GTCTTAGCACCTGAATACATACCAGCAAGCATTCCAAAATCGAAACAATGATGTTACCGATGATAACGATGATGACAAAGCCAACACCCGGCAGCATTTCCGCAAGGGTAAATACCACCAGCATCATACCTGCGTGAACCAATACGAATGCGCCTACACGCAAGAACGACATGGTATTTGCAAGGTAATCGATGAACATAACGATGATTTCAAAGAAGCTTTGCATAAAGTAATCGCCCCAGCTTGCAGGTTTCCAGTGCTCCTCGCCCTCGCACAAAGGACCCAAAATGCCTTTGAGCAAAATAGCAAGCAGCGGCAGGAAAATGAATACCACAAGCCACAGCCAAATGCTGACGCCGCCGCCGAAAGTGGTAATGCTGGTGCCTGCAAACATATCTACTACAAAACAGAGCAGACCGCCATACAGCATAAAGCCCGCAATGCCGCTTTCTCCAAACAGCGCATGTTCCAAATGGCCTTGCTTAATGTTCGAGATACTGCCAATAATCATTGCAATAAAAATGAGTACCGCGCCAAAACCAATGGTTGCGTAAATAATCATCTGCGAGGTCGCGCCATCCATAACATGAATCGGTTTTCCGTGTGCCCCGGCTATACCCATGGCCTCATACATCGGGTTAAGCCATTCTTCAAAGCCGAAGACCGACCCGTATATCAGCCCAAATATCGCAGACGAAATGCCACAGGGAACCAACACCTTACCAATGGCCATTTTTTTCCATTTCCACATAACGTAACCAATCAGCGCAATGCACGGTCCCTGACCCAAATCGCCGAACATGATACCAAACAAAATAGTGTATGTAATGGCAACAAACGGCGTCGGGTCAAACTCATTATAGTTGGGCATGCCGTACATATCCACAAAAAATTCAAACGGTCTGAAAATGCCCGCGTTTTTCAATTTTGTGGGCGGGTTGTGCTTTTGAATCTCCTGGCCGCCTTTGAAGGAAACCTCCATCAAATCCAGCTTGCTCAGTTCAGCTTTCAAAGCACCCTCTGCTTTTGCGGGAATCCAGCCCACGATCACAAAGTTGTCGTCATATCTTGCTGCATTGCGGCAAATAGACGTAAAGTAAACATTTTTCTCGGTTAAAAGAGAAAATACTTTTTGCAGTTGTGTGCCTTCTTTTCTCCACAGCGCCTCAATATTGGCCTCAATTTCTTTGACCTTGGCAGTCTCGGCGTCACGCTTTGCACGAACATCTGCCACAATTGCTTCGGGAGAACCCTGCAGGTCGCCAAGCTCCACCCTCTCAAACTTTAGACCCGAGAAAATGCGGTCAACCTCTGTGGTTGCGGTAATGGGTGTAAAATACACGCCCCATTGGTACTGCTCGTCTGCCGTGCAGGGCGTAAAGATGACATTCGGGTTGTCTTTGTACACAGCCAGTTTTTCCACATTTTCTTTTGGTAGTGCACCAAAGCGAACCTGAACAAACTCACAGGCATTCACTTCGTTTAAATTCAGATTTAGGCCTACAAAATGACCCATATCGTCCATAACGGTTGTGTACTCCTGAATCTTGTCCTGAGCTTCTTTCTTTTCTTTCTCCCATTCATTGATTTGCGCAGCAATTTCTTTTGCATAAGAAATCATTGCGTCATTTTCCATATGAATGCCCTTGGTTTCTTTCGTTTCCAAAAGCGTCAGGGTCCTGTCTGTCTTGACAATAGCGTCATTGAGTTGCTGCAACGGCTCTGCATATGGATTGTCTTCATTGTAAGCGGTAAAATCGGGCGTGTCTGCATAGAAATTCATAGCATTGTCCGAATGAAACGCATTGGACTGTCCACAAATGGTTGCTACTTTATCCAGCTCTGACAGCTTGCCGATAATGCTTACTTCTTTCAGCTTTACAACAGCCAATTACTCGACACTTCCTTTCATTGAAAATTGACGATGGTAAGTAATTTTGCTATTTTGCTTGGCGCAAGGTGGTACCGAATGCCCTCCAAAATGGTAATCACATCGTATACCTCGGCTTGCTTTACAAAGATGTAGGATAACAAAACCACCGACGGGTGTGTGGAAAAATGAATATGATGATTGGCCGTGTCATATTGTACACGCAACGGAATATCATCATCGATTCCCTCACTGCCCTTAAGGTAGCGTTTGCCAACGGAGGTTTGTGCCATGATGGCGTGAACTTCTTCTTCATCCTTGGCGTTAATCATCGCGTCGATAAAATGCTGCCTAATGGTGGTAAACGGAAGCAACGCATCTCTGATCGCTTCCGGCGGCGCCTTGTAAAAAGTTTTCATCCTCACAATGCGCACATAGTTATCCAGGTCCAGGTAGGAATTAAAAATATCCCGGAGTTGCTTTGCAGCCCCGCCCTTGTAATTCTTTTTAATCATGGTAAATACCGTTTGATACAAAAAGGTATAAAGGGCATTTTCAATCCTTGTGTAGTCCAGCAATTTCCCCGGCTCCGGCTTAAACGGAGCAATCACCTTGGCATACGGGGTGTTGCCCAGCGCTCTGAGCAGGTCGTCATAGGTTTTGATTTGGCTAAGAGCTTCCAAATCAATCCCTGTTTTCTTCTGCAAAAATTCAGGCATGTAATTTACATAGCCGTCGTCTTTGCCCGAGTTAATCAGGATTAAACTATGCATAACCTGTTCAATTTCACTACGCATGATCAAGTAGTCTGAAAAGCGTTCTCCTACCGACGCTCCGTACCTACCCAGTTCGGAGCAGTCGTCAAAGATTTTTTGCTTTAACAAAACCTCCAGCTCACTTCGAGAAACCTCGTTTTCGTTGATGCCGGTAAGGACTTTGTTATAGCTTGTGCGGTTTTTGAGGTAGTAGGCAGCGTCGTGAATATTTTTACAATTCAGGAGATCCATAAAATTGTTGTTGGTCAGACGCTTGCCGTGCATACCCCTTGCTTTTGCTGAAACAGCGTTGGAAGAAAGGCTGGCAAGCATGCAATCACTCCCCTATCACTTGTGCAACGATTTGGTTAACCCATCCGTCGCCCTTTTGGCTGTAAAGCTCGTCCAGCTCCTTTGATAGGCTTGCATGTTTTTGCGCAACAGCCTCCCACTCTTTTTCAGCGGCAGCGCGTTCCTGGGATTCATTGGAAGGAATTGCCTGTCTGGCCTTTGCAAGATACTCGGCACGCAGTTCCACGCGTTTTTGGGCAATTTCTTTTTCAGAGTTCAATCTGTCCTGTTCCACAGCAGCAGTAATTTCTCTGGCTTTACGGTCCATATCAACAATTTGTTTGACTATGTCCTGCACTTTGACCGCACCTCCTTTTCAATGCAACAAATTTGAGCTTTTGCCCTTTAAGGCATTCTAAATATATTATAACGGGACTGACATAGATTCACAACGCATGAAATCAACAAAGATTCCGTATACAATTGCAACATTGTTTCTAAAAAAGCATTCTCTTTTCACCGCACGCAGTCCGATTGCCCTTAACCGACATAAAATCGCTGTCGGCTCTTAGTTAAAAGCGAAAACAGCCGCTACAAAGACTGCTTTTCAGAAAACAAAGGGCAATATGCCGACAAAAACACCTTGCTGTTTCCACCCTGCAAGCCCATGCCTCTCGTATAATATGTAATGTATGTCACATCCAAAACTGTTAATACCACGGAAACTGAATATTAACAGACTTTGCATAAATGTACGGCGAATATTGTTCATGTTGCTATGCAAGACGAAAGCATTTGCGGTTTACATTCGTGAATAGCAACAAAGAACGGGATTTTGCCGCACCCCTGACAATACTCATTAAATATAACAAATAACAACCGCAAAATCAAGCCCAATTTTAAGCATTTTCGCATAATTCCTCCGAAATAATCACACATTTCTGCATTGACAAAATGCAAATACTATGGTGTGAGAAAAAATGTGTGGAAAAATTTAGTTAAAATGCACAGAACTTCATTTCACGGTTGTCTGACAAAAAACTACAATCAGTTTTTCAGGCTTTGCAGCGGCGCCGGAATTCTGCCGCCGCGACCAATGAATTTTGCCGGAGAGTTTCGGTTAACTTCCATAATGGGCCCCTTGCCCAGCAACCCGCCAAAGTCCAGTTCCTCCCCTGCCTGCTTGCCAACGGCGGGAATCACACGCACAGCGGTAGTCTTGCTGTTCACCATGCCAATCGCCGCCTCGTCTGCAATAATACCCGAAATAATTTCAGCAGTAGTATCTCCCGGTATCACAATCATGTCAAGCCCTACCGAGCATACTGCCGTCATGGCCTCCAACTTGTTCAAGGTCAATGCGCCGGCGCTTGCCGCATGAATCATCCCCGCATCCTCGGAAACAGGAATGAACGCGCCCGACAGGCCGCCTACATGTGAGGAGGCCATAACGCCGCCCTTTTTCACCGCGTCATTAAGCAGTGCAAGCGCAGCGGTCGTTCCGTGAGCGCCGCAGGTTTCCAGACCCATTTCCTCTAAAATATAAGCAACGGAATCGCCCACTGCCGGAGTCGGCGCCAAGGAAAGGTCGATAATACCAAACGGCACACACAGTCTGCGCGAGGCCTCCTGTGCAACCAATTGCCCGGTGCGGGTAATTTTAAACGCCGTTTTCTTTACAATATCTGCAATTTCAGTAATGTCGCAATCTCCTGCCTGTGCAACGGTAGCCCGTACCACGCCCGGTCCCGAAACCCCCACATTGATAACGCAGTCCGGCTCGCCCGGTCCGTGAAAAGCGCCCGCCATAAACGGATTATCCTCCGGAGCGTTGCAAAATACCACCAACTTTGCCGCGCCAATACAGTCCTTATCGGCAGTCAGTTCCGCGGCCTTTTTTACCACCTGACCCATTTTGGCAACGGCGTCCATATTAATCCCCGCCTTGGTAGACCCGATATTAACAGAAGAGCAGACAAAATCCGTTTCAGCAAGCGCCTGCGGAATGCTGGAAATCAATGCGTAATCTCCGGCGCTGAAGCCCTTGTGTACCAATGCCGAATAACCCCCGATGAAATTGACCCCTACCTCTTTTGCTGCTTTGTCCAAAGCATATGCAAAAGAAACCGGATTTTTACCGTTGCATGCACCGGCCAGCATAGCTGCAGGCGTTACCGCAATCCGTTTGTTAATAATCGGAATACCGTATTCCTTGGAAATATTCTCTCCCGTTTTTACCAAATCGCGCGCATAGCGGCAAATTTTATCGTATACCTTAGCACAAGCCTTCTGTATGTCATCATCAATACAATCCAGCAGAGAAATTCCCATCGTAATGGTACGCACATCCAAATGCTCGTTGTCTATCATATTAATGGTTTCTAATATGTCGCGTGAATTGACCATACTGTAAAATCCTCTCCTTCGGTTTAAATACGGTGCATCGAATTGAAAATATCCTCGTGCATAACGTGCACTTTCAGCCCCATGTCGTCGCCGATTTGCCGTAGTCCGTCCACCAGCTCATTAAACGGAATGTTCGCCTTTGCAATATCTACCATCATAATCATGGCAAACAAGTCCTGCAGCACCGACTGTGTCACCTCAATCACATTGACGTCCGCCTCTGCGCATTTTGCAGAAACCTTTGCCAGAATTCCAACCATATCCTTACCCAAAACTGTAATCACAGCGCGCATATGTACTACCTCCAAACCATATTTTCATGAAGTTATTCCTAATTATGCGGCACAATCCCGCTCCTGTCAAGTGAAAACCTAAAATCCGCACGCAAAAACAACCTTGACTTTTTTCCGTTTTTCTCTATTAAAAAAACGCTTTTTATGGTATGATGAAAAATAATACCGTATTTTTCTCACGCTTTTACAGAAAGGAAGGGGCCATCTTGCAATACGCCAACTTAGCAGATTCGCATACTCACAGCTGTTTTTCTCACGACGGCCACCATGCCGTTGCCGCATTATGCGACCAAGCCATAAAACGCGGTCTATACGCATTGACCGTAACCGACCACTGCGAATGCAACCTGTACCAACAGGGCAATTACGCCCAGGCCATTACCCGTTCATTTGCGGAAACCGCCCGAACGGCCACGGCTTTTGCCGGCAAGCTGCATGTATACAAAGGCGTGGAACTGGGGCAAGCCACGCAAAATACCCGAGCTGCCGCAGATATTCTCTCCCGGTGTGATTTCGATTTTGTGCTGGGTTCTATGCACAATTTAACCGGCTTATCGGACTTTTATATGCTGGACTACAGAAAATTAAGTGCACACGATGTGCTTTGCAAATATTTTGATGAGCTGGAGGAACTGATTGCGTGGGGACATTTCGATTCCTTGTCACACTTAACCTATCCGTTACGCTACATGGTGGGTGAGCAGCAAATAGAGATGCGTTACGAAACCTACCAAAACCGCGTGGACGATATTTTAAAGGCGCTGATTGCGCAAGATAAGGCGCTGGAGCTTAACACCTCGGGACTGCGACAGGCCATCGGAAAGACTTTGCCCTGCCCCACCGTGATAAAACGCTTTAAAGAATTGGGCGGCAAATATCTCACCGTAGGTTCAGACGCTCACAAAGACAAAGATATTGGCATTGGTTTGCAGGAGGGCTATGAAATTGCCAAAAACGCCGGCTTTGACCATGTGACCGTATTTGTAAACCGCAAGCCCGTACTGTTGCCGTTACAGGAAAAAACAAATTTGTAAAATGAATAGGAGTATTCTGAATGGATTTATTGAATTTATTGAATGAAAACGCACGACTGACCAATGCACAGCTTGCCGTAATGCTGGGCAAAACCGAGCAGGAAATTGAAAAAGAAATTGCGGATTACCAGCAAAAAGGCATCATTAAGGGCTATAAAGCGTTGATCAACTGGGAAAAAGCAGACCCACATAAAACCACTGCGTTAATTGAGCTGAAGGTGCAGCCGAAAAAGGAAAGCGGCTTTGACGAAATTGCGAAAAAAATCATGCAATTCAGCAAGGTGGAAAGCGTCTATTTAATGTCCGGCGGCTTTGATTTGGCCGTTATGGTACACGGCGACAGTATGCAGGATATTGCCATGTTTGTCGCCAAGCGCCTGTCTACGCTGGATTCCGTTCTCTCCACCGCCACACATTTTATTTTAACCCGCTATAAAGAAGGTGATGTCATTATGACCTCGCAAAAAGAAGAAGACAGGAGGAACCTGTTGTAATGTTGGACTATGAATCCTTGCTCAATCAGCAAATCAAAGCTGTAAGACCCTCCGGTATCCGTAAATTTTTCGACATTGCCAATGAAATGGAAGACGTGATTTCCCTGAGCATCGGCGAACCGGATTTTTGTACACCGTGGCATGTGCGTCAGGAGGCCATCGACACACTACAGCAGGGTAAAACATGGTATTCGCCTAACCGCGGCTTCCTCGAACTGCGGCAGGAAATCTGCAATTGGGTCAAGCGTAAATACCATGTTGACTACCACCCGGAAAGTGAAGTTTTGGTTACCGTGGGCGGCTCGGAGGCCATTGACCTTTGTATCCGCACGCTCATTAACCCCGGTGACGAAGTGCTCATTCCAGAGCCCAGTTTTGTATGCTATGTTCCTATGACCCAAATGGCGCAGGGCATACCCGTTACCATCGAAACCAAAGTCGAGGACAATTTTCGCCTGACCGCCAAAGCATTGCGCGAAAAAATCTCCCCAAAAAGCAAGCTGCTAATCCTACCCTTTCCGAATAACCCGACCGGCGCCGTTATGCGCCGCAGCCATTTGGAGGAAATCGCACAAGTGGTAAAAGAGCATAATCTGCTTGTGCTTTCCGACGAAATTTACGGAGAATTAACCTACGGCGACCAAAGCCATGTATGCTTTGCAGAAATCGACGGCATGCGCGAACGCACGGTTGTCATCAACGGTTTTTCCAAAACATACGCCATGACCGGCTGGAGATTGGGCTACGCCACAGGCCCGCACGAATTGATTGACCCCATGACCAAGCTACACCAATACGCCATTATGAGCTCACCCACCATGGCGCAATATGCCGCTGTGGAGGCGCTCAAAAACGGCGACGAGGATATTACCTATATGCGTGACCAATATGACGCGCGCCGCAGATTGATTGTAGATGCCTTCAACGCAATGGGACTGACTTGCTTTGAGCCGGAAGGCGCATTTTATGTATTCCCGTGTATTAAAAGCACCGGACTTACCTCCGAGCAATTTGCAGAGCAGCTGTTGCGCAAAGAACACGTTGCCGTTGTACCGGGCAATGCCTTTGGCAACTGCGGAGAAGGTTTTCTGCGTGTTTCCTATTCGTATTCGCTCAGTCACATTACCGAGGCGCTCGGGCGTATCCAGCGTTTTTTAAAAACACTGAACAAAATCTGAACCGGTACCCGCAGGAGGAACCTAAAATGCCGTTTTCAAAAATCGTTACCTTAAAGGCGTTTGCAAAAATCAATCTCTCGCTGAACATCACCGGCGTTTTGGAAAACGGGTATCATACTTTGGAAATGCTCATGCAGTCCGTTTCTCTACATGACACGGTCACGCTTTCCCTTTTAAAATCGGGTGATGGCATTACACTTGACTGCTCTTTGTCTGCGCCTTGTCCGACCACCCAAAATACCGCCTATAAAGCGGCTGAACTATTTTTTAAACATTGCGGCATTGCTCCCGGCGTTTGTATTTACATAAAAAAGCAAATTCCCGCACAGGCGGGTCTGGCCGGCGGCAGCGCCGATGCCGCTGCCGTTTTGCACGGCCTGAACCGCTTACTGCAAACACAGCTTTCCTTGGAGCAACTTTGTAAAATTGGGGTACAAATCGGGGCAGACGTTCCGTTTTGTCTTTGCGGCGGCACCATGCTGGCGCAGAGCATCGGAGAATTACTGACTCCGCTTGCGCCCTTGCCTGATTGTCATATTGTAATTTGTAAACCGGACCACGGCGTTAACACAAAAGAGGCTTACCGGGCAATTGACCGAAGCGGCATTTTACAAAAATCGCAAACTACATTGTTACAAAAGGCTCTGTGCGAAAAAAATATAGCATTGCTTGCGCAAAATATGAACAATGTGTTTGAGGAAGCGCTTGTCTTACCGCAGGTAAAGCAAATTAAACAGGTATTGTGTCAAAACGGAGCTTTAGGAGCCTGTATGAGTGGTAGCGGCTCCGCCGTATTTGGTATTTTTCAGACCGAGGCGCAGGCAGTATTCTCCGCGAACCTGCTAAAACAACGGTTCACCTGTGTATTTCATTGCCGCCCCACAACGCAAGGTGTGGAATTTATTTGAGTGTTCCAAAAAACAAAAACAGTGCATTTGGTAAGATGAAAGACTAACTATTAGATGTCAATCCTAAAATGCGAGGAGTGGTGAAAAAAGTAGGCGGTTCAAAAAGGGCATAGCAAAGCAGACGTCCAATCGGACACCCAGCTAAGCATATGATAGAAAAGTTGTTATGCGGCTGTATTATATGGTAGCTTGGACTTCTCCAAAGCATAAATCAGCCGAACCAACATGCGAACGCTAATGCCCGGAATCGTCGTAATGAGAGACTGTATTTCCTCCATCATGGACTGGATAGCGGCCTTTGGAGACGTCATTTAAGAGCGTTTTCAAATGTGTTAAGTATGCTTTTAACTCCGGGAAACTCGCCGGGAAGTGCGTAAACGGATGCAGTCTGCCATGATTTCTTCAAGTAAGCAAGACATTTTCTCATATATAAACATGTTCTGTGTCAACCCGTTCCTGTTCAAAGATATACTTGTTGACTTCATTGAATATATTCTCTATGCTGTCTGAAAGGCAATAGTTCATAAAATTATCTATCGTCATATGACTTGGTGCAGGCTGTTCGTTCAACAGATACAGAAACCGTATATCTGCTTTACACAACTTTTCTATTTCTTGCGTTAAAACATATCCGTGTTCCATAAAAGCAAACAGTATTACTTTCAGCGCAAGGTTTCCGAATCAAATTTTTTCGACCTGTCCTGTTTCCCTTAACAACAAGATATCTTTTCAGGTCAATTTGATCTAAAATTTCGCAGAATGTATATACCGGGTCAGAATTTTCTATTATTTTTTCAATTTCCAGCGGTAACGTTAATTGAAATGGTATATTATATTTCTGGTTGATATACGTTTTCGTTCAATTAAATTATATCACAAAAAACACTACAAGCCTACCTTTTTCGGCACTCTTGCAGTTCTTTTTATTTAGGCTGTTTTTTTGTTGCTCCTTTTTTCATATCTGTTAGAATGGAAGAAGATGTGCTTGAGCCCCGAAACGGAAACCTTTATGCAGCTTTGCACACGAGCAAAAGCCTGAGCGAAGTAGAACGGTTGGGACTAATTGTGGCCAAGCAGGAGCTAGAAATAGCCCGGTTCAGTACAAGGCCGAACCGGGCTTTTGAATCTATGGTTTTTGGTGTCTACTTTTCCTTGACTGGTGCACCTATATAAAAACAGGCGGTTTTTATTATAAAATTAAAAAAACGGTATATTGCCATAAAAAATGAGCATGCTATATCAGATTTCATTTCCGCCACCCATGTAAAAAGAAAGGTGTGAGCAAATGTTTATTATAGACTGCATTATGTTAGTTTTGCTGATTATCGGCGGCATCAACTGGGGTTCTATCGGCATTTTTCAATTTGACATCATAGGCTTTCTGTTTGGAGGGCAAGGTGCGATTGTAAGCCGTATCGTATTTTGCTTGGTAGCAATTGCGGCCATTTGGTGTATTTCCTTCCTGTTCAGAGAAAATTCCCCGCTGGAAAGACCGCGTCATTACAACGACGATACTAACGATAACGATGTCGGCGTACCGCATCATCGCTAAAAAAGCTCCTTGCACACAATGCGGTGTAGGGAGCTTTTTGCTTACAATTTGGCAAACTGCACAGCCTCTAAAATACTTCTGGTATCGCGGGCAATTACCAACTCCTCGTTGGTGGGAATCACATAAACATCTACTGTGGACTGCTCGCTTGTAATTTTACCCTCGTTGCCGCGGGTCATTTTTTCATTCAAATTGATATCCGGCAGAACTCCCAAATACTTCAGAGATTGGCATACCTTTTGGCGTATGACCACATGATTTTCTCCCAAACCAGCCGTAAATACAATGGCGTCCACACCGTTCATAGCCGCGGCAAACGCACCTATGTATTTGATGATTTGATACACCAGCATTTCCTGTGCCAAAACCGCTCTCCGGTTGCCCTCTACCACCGCCTGAGCAATATCGCGGGCATCACTTGAAACGCCCGAAACCCCTAATAAACCTGATTTTTTATTTAAAATATCATCCATTTCTTTGGGCGTTAAATTCTCCTTCTCCATAAGAAAAGTCACCACAGAGGGGTCCAGGGAACCGCTGCGCGTACCCATCATAAAGCCATCCAGCGGAGTAAGTCCCATCGTCGTGTCCAGCACATGGCCGTCCTGTACGGCAGTAATGGACGAGCCGTTACCCAAATGGCAGGTAATGATTTTCAGCTTATCAATGGGTTTGCCCATGAGCTCTGCACAACGGTGACTGACATATTTATGCGAAGTACCGTGAAAACCGTAGCGGCGCACAGAGTATTTTTCGTAATATTCATACGGAATGGCAAAGGTATATGCCTTTTGCGGCATGGAAGAATGAAACGCCGTGTCAAATACAGCAACTTGCGGTACTGCAGCGCCGAACACATCTTTGCAAGCGTTGATACCTTGTATATGCGCCGGATTATGCAGCGGCGCCAATGGGCTTAACTCCACAATGGTTTCCAAAACCTCGTCGGTAATTAACACAGACTTTCGGAATACCGAACCGCCCTGCACCACCCGGTGACCGATAGCGGCAACCTCCTCCAGCGTTTTAATTACGCCCACCTCCGGGTCAATCAACGCGTCCTTGACCAGTTGGAATGCCTGTGTATGGTCGTTTAAATCGGCGGTTATATTTTTTTCTCTTCCGTTAAAGGTTTTGTGAGAAAAAATACTGTCCGACATGCCAATACGCTCGCAAATACCCTTTGCGGAAACCGTTTCATTTTCCATGTCTATCAGCTGGTATTTTAAAGAAGAGCTGCCTGCATTAATCACCAATATTTTCATATTCGTTCCTCCTGTACGGCGAATTGACTATTGAATTTGCACCTGAAATCATATACAATATAATAGTATAAAAAGCAAATAAATTCAAGGATTTTTCATGAAAAAATGACGCAGAATTTTAACATTTACGGTATTATTTCCGAATTTAATCCGCTCCACTTGGGTCACGAACACCTGATCACCCGAACAAAACGCGCTGGCGCTACGCATATTGCAGCCATTATGAGCGGTAATTTTGTGCAGCGCGGAGAATCCGCCTGCTTTGACAAATGGGTGCGTACCAAAGCCGCTTTAAGCGCCGGCGTCGACTTGGTAATCGAACTGCCTTTGCCGTGGGCAATTTCAGGCGCGCAAACCTTTGCACAGGGCGGTATTGCGCTTGCCAATGCCATAGGGTGCCTAAACGGGCTGAGCTTTGGCAGCGAATGCGGAGAAATTGCACCGCTTGCCGCGCTGGCAAATTTATTGGACACCCCAGCCTTTGCGGCACTTTTACAGCGAAAATTGAAGACCGGTATTTCCTTTGCAGCAGCACGACAGTCCGCAGTACAAGCTTTAACCGATGCAAAAACTGCTACTTTGCTGGAACATCCTAATAATATTTTGGCCATTGCATATTGCAGAGCGTTAAAACAAACCGACTCTCAAATAACACCCTTTACCGTAAAAAGAACCGGCGCTTCTCACAACGAAACCGGCACGCCCAACCACAGCATCGCCTCGAGTTCACAAATCCGGGTTCTGCTTGCAGCCAAAAAAAACTATCAGGCCTATATTCCGCAAAGCGCCTACCCATATTTTGCACAGGCGGTACAAAATAACACCGCCCCCGCCGCCCTGCAATATGTGCAACGTGCCATACTGGCAAAGCTGCGCACCATGTCCGTAGAGGATTTTGCAAATTTGCCTGACGTTTCTGAAGGTCTGGAGCATAGACTGTATCAGGCGGCAAAATCGGCGGTTTCTCTGCAGGAATTTTACAGCGCAGTAAAAACAAAGCGCTATTCCCACGCAAGAATACGGCGTATTACACTTTGCGCTTTTCTAAACGTACAGGCTGCGCATACTTTACAACCGCCCCCCTACCTGCGCATACTGGGCTTTGCCCAAAAAAGCAAAGAATTGCTGTCCCTGCTCAAACAAACGGCAACCTTGCCGGTCATTACGCAATACAGTCAACTACAAACGGCAACGCCCCACGCAAGGGCAATGTTCGCGCTGGAATCCGCCGCAACAGACTTATACAACTTGACTACACCGCAGCCGCAGCCCTGCGGCAAAGAATTTACACAGGGAATCATAACCGTGTAACACAAGCGAAAGGTGATGCAATATGATTGACATAAAAGAAATGACCTGTGAGCCGTACGGCTCTTGCATTTCTATGCGCAACCAAACCATCCAACTCATCATAACGGTAGAAAAAGGCCCCCGCATTATATATCTGGGGTTCTGCGGAGAAGAAAACGTCCTATTCGAGGACAAAAAACAGGAATACTACTTTTTCAATCCGGAAATTTCTCAAATCCTGGGGCAAACCGCGCGCCATTATTTATACGGCGGTCACCGCTTTTATTTAAGTCCGTCTCATCTGCCGCAAGCGCGCTACCCCGACAACGACGCCGTTGTATATACCGTTGAGCCTGACGGCGTTTTATTTCAGGCCCCGGTACAAAAAACCTCAGGACTCGCGCTTTCCTACAAAATAATGCTGGGGGAAACCGGCGCGGATGTCATGATGATACACACAGCCCAAAACAACGCCGACGACACCCGGCACGCGGCTTTGTGTACCTCCACCATGATGCGGCCGGGCGGCTTTGCCGTTTTGCCGCAAAACCGCGGCAACGAATTCTTTGTGCCGGATCGCATGTATGTTTATTGGCCCTTTTCCCGCCTGCACGACTCCCGTTTTCACGCAGAGGAAGCCTTTATGACCGTGCAACACGATTCTACGCTGCGGTATCCGTTTAAAATCGGCTACAACAACACGCAGGGGTGGCTCGCCTACGCAAACGGCAACACCGTACTAACCAAACGCTACGTGCACGACCCCAAAGCCGTCTACCCGGATAACGGCGCCTCCGGGCAGGTGTATTGCTGCAAGGACTTTTTGGAATTAACGGTACAAAGCCCCATGTACCGCATCGCCCCGCAGGACACCGTAAAACACGTGGAAAATTTCTCGCTGTTCCGCACAAAAACAACGCAAAAACCCACCGCCAACGCCGAGTATCAAACATTTCTGGAGGCGTTGGTATAAGCCCTGAAAAAACGGTATGACGCTTGTCATACCGTTTTTGTTTTGCATTATTTTTCCGCAGTATCTTGCGCAATTCTTTTTAAAATCGTAGTCTGCACCTCAAATTCAGCTTCTTCGCCCTCGGTAATGCGGCGAATTTGCAACGTTACCTGCTGCCCCACTCTACAATCCTTCAGCTGCGCATAAATATCCTCCAGCGTACTTACCGCCGCGCCGTTAAAGCCCACAATCAAATCTCCCGGCTGCAAAGCCGTGTCATTTAAAGGGCTTTCCTCGTCCAAAGAGAAAACCTGCACGCCGCTTGCCACAGAATACCCCGCCCCCTGTACGGGCAAATAACGGGTAGTGCCCACAATCCCCAGTCTGCCAATTGCCGGTATGCTGCCCTGTTGAATAAGCGTCTCCAAAATCTGCTTTGCCTGACGAACCGGTATGGAAAACCCCATACCCTCATAACCAGAAGACACCACTTTAATGGTATTGATGCCCACCACCTGACCGTAACGGTTAATGAGCCCGCCGCCCGAGCTGCCCGGACTAATGGCCGTATCAGTCTGAATATAAGTAATGCCGGTACTGCTGTAGCTCTCTACGCTGCGGTTCAGCGCAGACACAATCCCCATGGTCATAGAGCCGGAATAACGCACACCACCCGGATTCCCAATGGCAAATACCGTTTCTCCCACCGAAAGATCGGCAGAATCCCCGAACTCAGCGGGCGTTAAACCATCGGCCTCAATTTTTACCACCGCCAAGTCCGTATCACGGTCAATGCCTGTCACCACACCGTTATATTGCTTCTGGTCCCAGGTAACCACGGTCACCCTTGCGGTTTTGTCATAATCCAGCACATGTGCATTGGTAATCACATACCCATTTGCCGTAGCAATCACCCCGCTTCCCTGATTGAGCAAAGCGTTGGGGTCTGTATTGTCACCCTGCACAGACAGTACACTCACCATAGAAACAGCCGTTTTTTGGTACACCTGCTCTGGCGTTAACGCCTCGCCCCGCGGCGCGGTCAACGCAATCCCCGCAAAACCGGGGTCAATTTTATCCGCAGATTCCCCCGCCCAATCCGACCGGTTTTCATCTGTGTTGTTCATCCATTCCTGCCGGGCGCTCTGCTGCACAGTTACATATACGCCAAAAGCGCCAAATCCCGCTATAAAACAAAACGCCAATACCGCCAGCACAATCAGAAAAGCCTTTACACCCGGGGTCATTGTCTGCACAGGCTGCGGCATATTCCAATCCGGTGGCACAGCGCCGCCGTTCTGCCACGCAGCCTGCCCGTAAAAACCGGGCGGCGTACCCTGCGCCTGCTGTGTGGAAGCCTCTGTATTTGCCTGCTCCGGCTTTGGAGCATTTTGGTTTTCTTGCATATATACACCTCTTACTCTGCGTCAATTTTCTACTGCCGGTGCCGGGTATCGTCCGTTTTCGGCTCCACAACCTCCACCTCTGTCACCTCAATCACCTCCGGCGCGATATCCTCTTTTTTCTTTGCCTTTTTGTCGCTCCGCGTTGGCTTGCCGTCCTTGCTCTCTTTATTTTCCTTAACCTTTTCGGCATTACCGTCCTTGGTTTTTTTCTTGGGCAGCCAAAATTCAAACCGGCAATATTCGTTCTCCACGCTGCTCACGCTAATTTCCCCGCCATGCAAACGAACAATCGTCCGCACAATATACAATCCCAATCCCATGCCGTTTTTGTCCTGGCTACGGGATTTATCCGTCTTATAAAAGCGGTCGAATATCATAGCGGCTTCTTCCGCAGGAATCCCCGGGCCGCTGTTCTGAATAGAAATGGTAACGCGGTCGCTTGTTTCGGCAAAGCAAATTTCAATATAACCGCCCTCATTCGTAAATTTCACGGCATTTTCCAGCAAATTATACAGCACCTGATGAATCATATCCGGGTCGCCGTCCACAAATAAGCCCGAAAGCGACTCCAGACCGCGAATCTCAATGTGTTTATCCTCTATGGCCTTTTCAAAAGAGAGCAAAGTCACCAGCACCGTATTGCTTAAATCAAAGCGCGTGGGTCGCAATTTCATCTCGCCGCTGTCAATTTTAGAAAGGTCCAGCATGGTTTTCACCAACCGGGAAAGACGCTTGACCTCCTGCGAAACAATACGCAAATAATGGTTGCGCTTCTCATCGGGAATCGTACCGTCCAAAATGCCGTCTACAAAGCCGGCAATCGTGGTCATAGGCGTTTTTAATTCGTGAGAAGTATTGGCAATAAAATTGCGCCGCATACTCTCGCTTGCCGCCAGCGTCTCCGCCATCTGGTTAAACGCCGAGGCCAATTCCCCAATCTCATCCCGGCTCTCCACCGGCACTCGCACCGAAAAATCTCCCTCGCCGAAATGCTTGGTGGCAATCGCCATCTCGCGCAAAGGCTTTGCCAGTTTATATGAAAATGTCCATACAATACAAAACGCCACCATAAACGCCGCAATCGCCGCCAGCAAAAACATTTTTATCGTTTCATCCCGGAATACATCCAATATTTTCAGGTCAGAGGCGGCAAACACCGCGCCGATTGCTACCTGTTGGCCGTCCGCGTTGGTGGTAACAATGGGAATACCTATAATATAGTAATTACTGCCATACAAACCGTTCATGGTGCCCGTGCCAAAAAAATAGCCCGACAGTACCTGCTGCATGGTTTCCTCGCTGATTGCCTTTCGCTCAAGAACGGTGGCCTCGGTTTTTTCCTCCTCGGCAATGCTGTAAGTGGAAATCAATTCTCCTCCCGACCGGTCCACCAAAAAGAAATCCGCGTCCGAATTCTCTGAAAACGCCTTGATAAACAAAGTCATTCTCGGCCCGTCAATTAAGTATTGGTTATCCTTCATCACCACAACGCTTTGCCCGGCAACGCTTGCCACGCTCTTTGCGTTTTGAGTCAACTGCGCCTGCTTTTCCGCCTGAAAATACCGGGCAATGAATACAATCATAACCGTACCCAAAAACAAAAAGCTGACCACAATAATAATCGAGGTGATGCTTAAATATTTTTTAAATAAGGTCTTTTGCAACTTTGTAACAGCCCTTCCCTATTCCTTCAGCTCAAATTTATACCCAACGCCCCACACCGTTTTCAGCGCCCATTTGTCCGAAACTCCCTCCAGCTTCTCTCTCAAGCGCTTCACGTGCACATCCACCGTGCGAGAATCCCCGTAATAATCAAACCCCCACACCTCATCCAAAAGCTGGTCTCTGGTAAATACCCGGTTGGGGTTGCTTGCCAAGTGATAAATCAATTCCATCTCTTTGGGCGGAGTATCCACGGCAACGCCATCCACCTTCAGCTCATAATTGGTCAGATTGATGCTCAACTTGTCATAGCGCACCTCTTTTGTCTGCTCCTCGGCATTGCTGCCGTAACGTCGTAGCACCGCCTTAATACGCGCAACCACTTCTTTGGCCTCAAAAGGCTTTACCACATAGTCGTCTGCACCTAATTCCAACCCCAAAACCTTGTCGAATACCTCACCTTTGGCGGTCAGCATAATAACCGGACATTGCGACTTTTTCCGAATTTCCCGGCACACCTGCCAACCGTCCAGCTCCGGCAGCATAATGTCCAGCATAATCAAATCCGGATTCTGCTCCTCAAACATTTCAATCGCCCGGCGTCCGTCGTTGGCAATGTGCACTTCAAAGCCTTCCTTTTCAATATATAAACGCAGCAATTCGCAAATATTACGGTCGTCGTCTACCACCAAAATTTTACCTGCCGCCATGATTTCACATTCCTCTCTTTATGTACTTCTCAGCTTCATTATAATAGAAAAGCCGTTTTTGTGTATGAATATTTTATAAAGGTTTGCAATTTTTACCGGCAAAAAACAAAATGAGAGCATTGCCCGAACGCCGTCGCCTCCCGGTAATACTCCCTCATATTATCGCCGTATGCTGCTAAGCAGCCCGCCCTTGGAAATAATGTTCTGTATAAACGGCGGAAACGGCTGCGCCCGGTAACTCTTTCCCGTGGTCACATTCTCAATCACACCGGTGTCAAAGTCCACCTTCACCTCGTCTCCGTCCTGAATATCCCGCGCCGCCTCGTCGCACTCCAAAATCGCAAGACCGATATTGATTGCGTTGCGGTAAAAAATACGTGCAAACGTACTTGCAATCACACAGGAAATACCGCTTGCCCGAATCGCAATCGGCGCATGCTCTCTGGAAGAACCGCAGCCGAAATTCCTGTTGGCAACCAAAATATCTCCGGGCTTTACCTTGTTCACAAAGTCGCGGTCAATATCCTCCATACAATGCGCTGCCAACTCACTGTGAGAGCTTGTGTTCAAATACCGCGCCGGTATAATCACATCCGTATCCACATTATCGCCGTATTTATGTACTCTGCCGTGTGCATTCATGTCAAAAGCCTCCTTATTTGGTCGGGTCAGTAATATAACCGGTCACGGCGCTGGCCGCCGCCACTGCCGGGCTCGCTAAGTAAATCTCCGATTCAATATGCCCCATACGCCCCACAAAATTGCGGTTCGTTGTAGAAACCGCGCGCTCGCCCTTGCCCAAAATGCCCATATGCCCGCCAAGGCACGGGCCGCATGTGGGAGTAGAAAACACCGCGCCGGCCTGAATAAAGGTTTCCACCCAGCCGCGGCGCACCGCCTCCAAATAAATCGCCTGCGTTCCGGGAATGATAATGCACCGCACATGCTTTGCCACCTTTTTGCCCTGCAAAAGCTCGGCCGTCACCTGCAAATCCTCCAGCCTGCCGTTGGTGCAGGAGCCAATTACCACCTGGTCTATTTTGATTTCCCCTTCAGAAATTTCATCCACGGTTCTGGTATTCTCCGGCAAATGCGGAAACGCCACCGTAGGGCGCAACGCCGAAAGGTCAATCACAATCGTTTCGTCATATTCCGCGTCCGGGTCGGCCGCAAAAATTCTCGGCTCTCTCTGAAAGCGCCCCCTGCAATACGCCAAAGTCACCTCGTCCACCGGAAAAATACCGTTTTTCGCGCCGGCTTCAATGGCCATATTAGCAATGCAAAGCCGGTCGTCCATAGAAAGCGCCGCCACACCCTCTCCGGTAAACTCCAGCGAACGGTACAGCGCACCGGCAACCCCAATTCTGCCAATCAAATGCAAAATAACGTCCTTGCCGCTCACATACGGCCTCAGCTTGCCTGTCAATTCCACCCGAATGGCAGAGGGAACCTTAAACCACGCCTTTCCGGTAATCATGCCGCAAGCCATATCGGTAGAACCCACGCCCGTAGAAAACGCCCCCAGCGCTCCGTAAGTGCAAGTATGCGAATCCGCGCCAATCACCGCGTCGCCCGGCCCCACAATGCCCTGCTCCGGCAGCAGCGCATGCTCAATGCCCATATTGCCCACATCAAAATAATTCCGAATGTCATATTTATCCGCAAATCCCCTCACCCTGCGGCATTGCTCGGCCGCCTTAATGTCCTTATTGGGCGTAAAGTGATCCATCACCAAAGCAATTTTACCGTTGTCAAACACGCCGCTTGCGCCATTTTTTTCAAATTCGTCAATGGCCACCGGGCTGGTAATGTCGTTGCCCAACACAATGTCCAAATCCGCTTCAATCAACTGGCCTGCCTGCACGTGGTCCAACCCCGCATGAAACGCCAGAATTTTCTGCGTCATCGTCATACCCATTTTTGTGTCCCCTCTCGCTGAAAAGTATCTGTCCGTTTTATTATACCGTTTTTTCAAATTTTTTTCAATATCATAAAAAAGCGCGGCATTCCATCTCAATGCCACGCCCGTATTCCGGTTTATTTTTCAAACACCGCCCCGCGCGAACCCGAAGTGACATGCTGCGCATACCGTTTAATATACCCTGTCAATTCCTTTTCCGGGGCCTTCCAGCGTTTCTTTCTCTCCGCAAGCGCCTCGTCGCTCACGCGCACATTCAGCTTGCGCTGTGGAATATCAATCTCCACAATATCATCGTCCTCAATCAGCGCAATCACGCCGCCCGCGGCAGCCTCGGGAGAAACATGACCGATAGAGGCGCCTCTGGTCGCGCCGGAAAACCGGCCGTCGGTCAGCAGCGCAACGCTGGCGCCCAAATCCATGCCGGTAATCGCCGCGGTGGGCTGCAGCATCTCGCGCATACCGGGACCGCCCTTTGGCCCCTCATAGCGAATCACCACAACATCTCCGGCTTTGATTTTCCCGCCCAAAATCGCCTCGGTCGCGTCCTCCTCGCAGTCAAAGCAGCGCGCAGGGCCGCTGTGCACCATCATCTCCAGAGCCACCGCCCCCTGCTTTACCACAGCGCCCTCCGGCGCGATATTGCCCTTTAAAATCGCAATGCCGCCATCTTTGCGAAACGCGTTTTCCACCGTGCGAATCACCTGTCCGTCCGCCGCCGGGCTGCGCTCCATACGCTGCGCCACCGTACCGCTCACCGTCGGAATATCCGTATGTAACAAACCGGCTCTGGCAAGCTCCCTCAGCACCGCCTGAATACCGCCCACGCCGTCAAGGTCGGTAATAAACACCTCACTTGCGGGGTTGAGCTTGCAAAGCTGCGGCGTTGTTTTGCTAATCTCGTCAATCAAATCCATGGTAACCGGCACGCCCGCCTCATACGCAATGGCAAGCAAATGCAGCACCGTATTGCTCGAACAGCCCAACGCCATGTCGCTTCTAAGCGCATTCTCAAAGGAGCGCTGATTCAAAATGTCGCTGGGGCGAATATTTTCCCTGAGCAACTCCAAAATACGCTCGCCGGCCTGCTTTGCAAGCGCCACTCTGGCAGACATCACCGCCGGAATCGTACCATTGCCCGGCAACGCCAGCCCAATGGCCTCGGTCAGGCAGTTCATGGAATTGGCCGTATACATGCCCGAACAAGAGCCGCAGCTCGGACAGGCGGATTTTTCCATATCGGTCAATTCCTCAAGGTCAATTTTTCCGGAGGCATAGCTGCCCACGGCCTCAAACATTTCAGAAAGACCAAAGCGGGTATTTTTATATGCTCCGGGCAGCATAGGGCCGCCACTTACAAAAATACTGGGCAAATTCAGCCGGCAGGCCGCCATAATCATACCCGGCACAATTTTGTCGCAATTAGGAATAAATACCACGGCGTCCAGCGGGTGCGCGGTCAGCATCACCTCAACCGAATCCGCAATCAATTCCCGGGAGCAAAGGGAGTATTTCATGCCCTGATGCCCCATGGCAAGACCGTCGCAAACACCTATGGTTTCAAATTCAAAGGGTACGCCCCCCGCATTGCGAATGCCGGCTTTGACCGCGTCCGCAATCTCCGCCAAATGCTTATGGCCGGGAATATAGTCGCTTTTTGAGCAAACCACGCCGATAAACGGACGCGTCAGCTCTTTATCGGAGAGTCCCAGCGCGCGCAGCAAAGAACGCTGCGGTGCTCGACCGGGACCGCCTTTCATCAAATCACTTCTCATTGCGGTTTCCTCTTTTCTGAACAATTTCAATCGCTTGGCTTTACAACGGTTTGCTGCAAAGCCTATTTTCATGTTTTATTTTACCGCACTTTCCGGCAAAATGCAACTTCATAAATGTTAAGTTTGTTTCACCTTTTTTCACTTCAATATTTCAAATAAAACAAAAGAACGCAGTTTCCTGCGTTCTCTCAAAAAATTATTAAGGATTTGCATTTGTGACCGGAATAAATTTGTAGCTTAAATAGCAATTGCTCCAAGCGTTGGTTTCTATAATATTC
>CAKSHJ010000006.1 GCA_934457095.1 uncultured Eubacteriales bacterium | reverse complement strand
AACGCGACCCTGACCATTGATAAACTGCAAGACGAAACCGGCACCGGCAAGCTGACCGTGCAGGGCGGCAACGGCGGCGCTGGCATTGGCACAAGCGCAGCCACACCGGGCTACACCCAGCAGCGCGGGGCAAGCGGTGTAACTGGTAACAGCGGAGAAAACGGCGAGGACACTTCTACTTACAAAAAACCGAGCAACGGTTATAAAAACATACCTTTGCAGGGCGGCAGAGGCGGTGCAGGTGGTGCAGGTGGTGAGGGCGGACGGCACGGTAATGACGCTGAAACTGCCGGTACGGTAACCATTCATGCCGGTGTGTTGACCGTTAACGGCGGCGCGGGCGCGGCCGGCATTGGCGGCGGCAAAGGCGCTGACGGCGAAAACGGTGCGGCAGGCACGGCGGGCGGAGCCGGTACAGTAGCTGCTCAATCGGACGGGGTAAGACGCGGCGTTTGGCCCGGTGGTGGTGGCGGCGGAGCCGGAGGTAATGGCGGTAACGGCGGCAACGGCGGCCGGGGTGGTAGCTGCGGCACGGTCACCATTACAGGAGGAAACTTGACGGTTACCGGCGGCGCAAATGCAGCGGGCATTGGCGGAGGCACCGGCGGGGCAGGCGGCACCGGTGGGGCAGGCGGCGCAAGCGGTTCGGGTGCCCCACCAAACTATGTAGGTGTTAGTTGGGGCTGGCATGGCGGCAACGGCGCACAGGGTATGCTCGGTGCAACCGGTGGTACGCCGGGCGGCAACGGCGGTACAGTAGCAATCACCGGCGGTTTGGTCAATATTTCCGGCTATACTGCTATTGGTCCGGGCAAGACCCAGTGGGAGGCTTATGCCGGTACAATGAATGTAGGCCTAACATATGGACAGGCAACCGTAGAAACTGATAACGGTTGGTTCAGTCGCTCCGGTAATGGTGGTACCAACCCCAGTGTGCCCACCGCGCCAACGCCGGCAGTTGGCACAAGCGGTAGCGTCACCATCACCGGCGGCAACGTGCAACTCACCGACGCACAAACCCCGGAGGACAAAGCCAACCAACTCACCAGCCCAAATGAGTTTGTGCGCCCACAAAATGCCTCGCCCACCAACCTGCAGCTTGTCAAGCTCACCGTGCAAGACAAAGGTGGCGCAGCCGTGCCCCAGGCTGTTGCAAATATCACAGTCGGCAATGCCGCCTACACCGCCACCGCCAACGAAAACGGCGTTATGTACATTTGGTTGCCCGCAAACACTTATACCCTTAGCGGAAAAATGGTCAAAAAAGAAGGCGTGGGGCAAATTTTGCCCCCAGATACGGTTACCATGACCGTGAAAGGTGACGATGGTAACGAGCAAGTGGTGACTATCGGTTCGCCCACGGCGGCCTCCTGCGAGGTGCCGCTGTACATTACCGTAGCGGCGGTCAGTGGCGAGAGCGAACTGAAAATGCCGGACAATTACAGTGTTACGAATACGAGTAAAAATAGCTCCGAAACTGCCGATGACGCGTATGACATTGCAGTTACGGGCATTGAGTTTGAGCGTTTACCCGGCGCAGAGTGGAGTACCGTAGCCAGCCCGAACGCCGTTACTACGAACCGACAAATTTACTTGGAAATCGGCGGGGTGATTATGCCGGCGTTATCGACTGCTGATACACAAATAGTGGATATTACACAAAGTGAAAATACATTTTATAGCGGCGGTAAGGCAGTTGTGCTGCAAAGCGTTCATAAAGTCGGCGCCACCAATACCACGTTGCGTATTCCGCTTGCGGGGAATATTTTGGGTGTTACCCGAAAGGACAATGCGGCACAAGCGCAATTTAAGGTAAAATACACCGTCAGCGCGGTGAACGACGACGGAAATTTGATTCAAGGATAAAGAAGCAGACAAAGTATGAAAACAGAAATTGTTGTTCCAAAAGGGTTGTGGAAAGTTGATGCGGATATAATGTTTCTCTGCCGTAATTTGGTTAAAAACTGCACCGCAGAAAATAAAGAAATACCCTCGACTGATATTTAGTCGGAGCGAAAAAATTGATGCTTTATTGATGATGTAGCAGACGGAATTCTTGAACCGGATGCCGCCGGGGGAATCAGAACTCGATTTGCGCAAAAAAATTTGGCTAGCCAGACCGTGTACCGCTCTCAAATAAGCAAGGGAAAAGCCTTGAAACCAAAGCAGTTCCAAGGCTCTCTGTGTGGCAGGGGCAGAAGGACTTGAACCCTCGGCACGCGGTTTTGGAGACCGCTGCTCTACCAACTGAGCTATACCCCTAAATTTTATATCATATATACAATGTATCTATTATGCTACCATTTTTTTAAAGTGAAGTCAATCATTTTTGTCAAATAATTTTTTCTCAAATTTTTTACATTTTCAGAAAAACTTTTTTCAGTTAATGCTTGACATCTCTGTTGCAACTCTGTATAATATTTTATGTGTTATGGAATACAATTACCCCTGCCTGGCGGCGGATGGGAGGGAAACGATAAATGGCTGAAATCAGAATCAAAGATAACGAGTCCCTGGACAGTGCGCTGAGAAGATTCAAAAAGCAGTGTGCAAGAGCAGGCGTTATTGCTGAGGTTCGCAAAAGAGAAGCTTATGAAAAGCCTTCTGTAAAGCGTAAAAAGAAGTCCGAAGCTGCAAGAAAACGTAAATTTAAGTAAATTCTACAAAATTTTAAAACAAGAAAGCGGGCGACTATGCCCGCTTTTTTAGCGATTAAAAATCAAAAGAAAGGAAGAACCGACCATGGCGCTGCTATTACCCACTTTAGCTGTTAAACATGTGACGGATATTACACCGGAAATGCTGCATGCCATGCAGGTAAAGGGCATGATTTTAGATGTTGACAACACGCTTTCCCGGCACGGTTGCCCGATTCCCTTTGCAGGCAGCGTTGAATGGACACATCAAATGCGTAAAGCCGGTATTGCGGTTATCATTGTTTCCAATAATTTTAAACGGCGTGTTTCCGAATTTGCAGCCAAATACGATTTACCGTATTTATACCGCGCCTTTAAGCCCCTGCCCAAAGGCTATCGTCAGGCAATGCGCTACTTAAATTTGCCGGCAAATCAAATTGTGGTGGTGGGCGACCAGATTTTTACCGATATACTGGGAGCGAACGCCATAGGTATGAAGTCTATTTTACTCACCCCCAGAGACATGGAGCATTCCTTGACCTTCCGGGTGCGCCGTAAAATAGAAGCGCCGATCCGCAAGCGCATTTTCAAAAAGGGAATTTATCAATCTACGCGGTCCGATGATATATCGCCGCATCAATCCAGCAATCAGGAAAGGGAGTGAAAAGAGGATGTCTAAAAAGAGATTTTTGGTACTGTTTGGCCCCAATATCTTAAGAGAAGTGGAAAAGGATACCGTAGGCGCTGAAACCTATGATTCTCTGGTATTACACCTGAAAGCCCATGCGGAAAGCATGAGTGTATGCTGTGATGTGGTGCAGTCTAACTGGGAGGGTGAGTTGATTGATGCCATTCACAGCTGTATTGCAAAATATGACGGCGTAGTGATTGATGCCGGTGCGTTTACACATTACAGCTATGCTATTCGCGACGCAATCGGGTGTGTGCGCGTACCGTTTATAGAAGCGCATATGGAAAATCTGTTTGCACTGGAGGATTTCCGTAACCGTTCGGTATTGGCCCCGGTCTGCGCCGGGCAAATCGGTGGCTTGGGGGCAGACAGCTATTTGTTGGCCTTGGAAGCTTTGGTGCGTATGAAATAAAACGGGGGTCGGAATATGATTTGGGAAAATTTAGCAAAGCGTATGCCGCAGGAAATAAACGGTGTGCCTATTGATGCCGCCATTGTTACCTCAGAGGAAAATTGTCGGTACATCAGCGGGTTCTCCTCGTCTGCGCGCGTGGTAATTGTAACGAGAGAAATTGCCTACTTTTTAACCGACTTCCGTTACGGCGAAGCTGCCCGAAAACAGGTGAAAGACTGCAAGGTGGTGGAATACCGGCAGCTTTCCAAAAGCGTGGAGGAAATATTGCGCCGCCACGAGATAAGAGGCGTATTGTTGGAGCATGAAAGGCTGACGCTTGCCACAGCGGAGATGTATGAAAAAATTTGTGGGCAGTGGCAGGCAAAGGCTGTTACCGACGCAACTTTGGACACCTTACTCAAAGAGTTGCGCTCGGTGAAAACAGCCTATGAAATAGCGCAGATAAAGGCGGCGCAAGAAATTACCGATGCGGCTTTTGCGCATATTTTACAATATATAGACGACGCCAAAACCGAGCGTGATATTGCTTTGGAGCTGGAATTTTTTATGAGAAGGCAGGGTGCTGAGAAAATTGCATTTGATACCATTGTGGTCTCCGGTAAAAACGGTTCTATGTGCCACGGTGTGCCCGGCAACAAAAAAATACAAAAAGGCGACCTGATTACCATGGATTTTGGCGCGGTGGTAAACGGGTATCACTCCGATATGACCAGAACCGTGGCTTATGGATCGGTTTCTGATGAGCAAAGGAAAATATATGAAACGGTGCTTAAGGCCCAGCTTGCGGCCATAGAAACGCTCAAAGCGGGCATACCGTGCAACGCGGTAGACAAAGCGGCAAGAGAAGTCATTGACGCGCAATACCCCGGTGCTTTCGGGCATACTACAGGGCATGCCGTGGGCTTGGAAATCCACGAATGGCCGTATTTTGCGCCAAGCTGTACCGTAGAAACAAAGCCGGGTATGGTCATTACCGTGGAACCAGGCATTTACTTAGAAGGCAATTGCGGTATGCGCATTGAAGATATGGTAAAAATAACCGAAACCGGTTGTGAGAATTTAACGCATTCGCCAAAGGAATTGCTGGTGCTTTGATTTATTCCCGCATATCTCTTGAAAAATTTTCTAAAATATTATAAAATCATAAGATAGAAACAAAATTGGAGGATACAGTATGATTTCAGCAGGCGATTTTAGAAACGGCGTTACATTTGAAATGGACGGCAATGTTTATTCCATTATTGAATTCCAGCATGTAAAACCGGGCAAGGGTGCGGCGTTTGTGCGCACCAAAATCAGAAATGTGATTTCCGGTGCAGTAACCGAGAAAACCTTTAACCCAAACGATAAGTACCCGCCGGCGTTTATTGAGCGCAAGGACATGCAATATTTGTACAATGACGGTAATCTGTACTATTTTATGGACAACGAAACCTTTGAACAAATTCCAATTAACGCCGATGTATTGGGCGATAATTTCAAATTTGTAACCGAGAATATGGAGTGTAAGGTGCTCTCCTACAAGGGCAATGTGTTCGGCGTGGAGCCGCCGAATTTTGTAGTGCTTAAAGTGACCGAAACTGAGCCCGGTGTAAAGGGAGATACCGCAACCAATGTGACTAAGCCGGCAAAACTGGAGACCGGTGCAGAGGTAAAGGTGCCCATTTTCATTAATGAGGGAGAGGCTATTCGAATTGACACCAGAACCGGTGAATATATGGAGCGTGCATAACAGTTTTTTGGTGTATTTTCATTGTAGTGAAACAAAATTGTCAGCATAAAAGGAGGGCTTATTATGACGAATTTAGAAAGAGTTGCCTACATTCGCGGCTTGGCTGAGGGCTTGGAGTTGGATACCGATAAAAAAGAGGTCAAGGTGATAGACGCGATGCTCACCCTGCTGGAGGATATGGCGCTGTCCATTTCCGACTTGGAAGAAGGCTATGAGGATATGGTGGACCAATTGGATGCCGTAGACGAGGATTTGTGCACCTTGGAGGACGACTTTTATGAGGGCGACGCCCACTGCGATTGTGATGACGATGATTTTTATTATGAGGTTACTTGTCCGAGCTGCCAAGAAACCATTTGTCTGGGAGAGGATATGCTGGAACAGGGAGAGATTGATTGTCCAAACTGCGGCGAATGCTTGGAGTTTGATTTAGAGGATGCATTGAGTGACGATTGCGGCTGCGGCTGTGACGAGGATCATGGTTGCAGTTGCCACTAAAATTATAGTTTGTTTTTATAGTTGTAAATGTGCAAAAAGAATGCAAGTGCTGTGAAAAAATTCACAATCTTGCATTTTTTATTTATTTTTTACAAAAAACAGGCAATGTTTGTTAAATAAATCACAAACGGTCGTAGTTTTTTGTGAATAACGCTATGAATTCATAGCTCGAATTAGGAGATAAGTAGAAAATATTCGGATTGGTTGACTTCTGCACGGAAGAGCAGTTAATATAATAATTGTACAAAAAAATATTTGGTACTTCGTTCATTTTGTTAAAAATATGTCAAAGTCTGCAAGCAACAAAATTAAAAAAACACTCCGAAGGAGGAATCACGCAAATGGTGGAAAATCGCTATGAATTGACAACGCCGGCCGCCGGATTGGTGGAGGTTGCAAGAATTGCCGCACCGTATAAAAATCGTCCGGAAATGCTGATGCATGTGGTAACCGAGGTGCAAAAGGTAGTACCGGGTCTTTCGCAGGCGGTGGCAGCCGTCATTGCCCGAGAAATGGGCGTTTCTCAAACCCATGTTTCGGGTTTTATCACCTTTTACGCCATGCTTTCGGTGCGTCCGCACGGCAAATATATTGTCAGAATGTGCAAAAGCGCTCCGTGCCATGTACGCGGCGCGCAAGAGGTCGTGCTGGCCATTGAGGATTTGCTGGGCATTCAAATGGGAGAAACCACCGAGGATGGCCGTTTTACACTGGAATACTGCCCGTGTCTTGGAATTTGCGACATTTCTCCGGCGATTATGATTAACGAAAAAACCTACGGAGATTTAACGCCAGAGGGTGTCCGAGAGCTGATTAAACGATACATCAGAGAGGATGTGTAATGATATGGAAGAAATGCATGTTTTACTCAGAAACAGAGGGAAAATTGTGCCAACCGACGCGCAAAGCTATATCAGCACAGGCGGCTATGAGGCGCTGAAAAAAGCCCTTGCCATGCAGGGCGCAGAGATTATTGAGGTGCTCAAGGAGGCCGGGTTGCGCGGCCGCGGCGGCGCGGGGTTTCCTACATATTTGAAATTGCAGTTTGCTTACAATACGCAGAGCGATGAAAAATATATTGTTTGCAATGCCGACGAGGGCGAACCGGGTACCAATAAAGACCGTGTTCTGCTCAGCGAGGATCCCAACAGTATTTTTGAGGGAATGGCGATTGCAGCAAAGGCAATCGGCGCCCACAAGGGCTTTATTTATCTGCGTTCAGAATACCCGTATATTCGTCCGATTCTGATTCAGGCCCTGGAGAGTGCCCGCCGCGCCAACTGTCTGGGTCAAAATATTATGGGCAGCGGTTATGACTTTGACATTGAATTGCATTCGGGCGCGGGCGCCTATGTTTGCGGAGAGGAAACCGCCCTGTTTGAGTCCATTGAGGGTAAGCGCGGAGAACCCAGGTTCCGTCCGCCATACCCCGGCACAAAGGGGCTTTTCGGCAAGCCCACAGCATTGAATAATGTAGAAACCCTTGCCAATATTCCGCCCATTTTGTTGAACGGTGCAAAATGGTATCGCAGCATCGGTTCCCAAAGCAGCCCCGGCACCAAACTGTTTACCGTTTGCGGAAATGTGAATAAAAGAGGCGTGTTTGAGTTCCCCATGGGTGTCAATTTAAAAGACATCCTCTACGAGGTTTGCGGCGGCGTTGCAGACGGCGAACTGTTGGCCGTCCAAACCGGCGGCAGCTCCGGCGCGATCATCAATCCCGACCAGATTGATTTGCCCCTGGATATTGACCATGTATCAGCCTCTGGCGGAAGACTGGGGTGTGGTACAATTTTGGTTATAAATGACAAAAATTGCGTGGTAGACATCGTGAAAAATAACTTAGATTTTTTCCGTTCCGAATCTTGCGGTCAATGCACCACTTGCCGCGAGGGCGGTACGCGGTTATATGAACTGATTTGTCACATCGCAAGCGGCTGCGGTACCGTAAAAGATATGGAAACGATTCAGGATCTGGCAGACACCATGAGGATTTCCGCGCTGTGCGGTTTGGGGCATTCCACGGCAGTTCCGGTGCTTTCCAGCATCCAGAATTTCAAAGAAGTATATAACCGCCATTTAGACGGCAATGATTGTTCAATATGCTGCAACGACAGGGGGTACTGATTTTATGATAAACATAACCATAGACGGCAAGGCACTGCAGGTGGAGGAGGGAACCACCATTTTGCAGGCGGCTCGCCAAGCAAATATTAACATTCCCACGCTCTGCTACCACGAGGACCAAAGTATTAAATCGGTATGCCGTATCTGCGCGGTAGAGGTGGAGGGTCAGCGTTTATTGCAGGCCGCATGCAGCTACCCTGTGGCCGAGGGCATGGTGGTGCGTACGGCAACGCCGTCAGTATTAAAGGCGCGTAAAAATAATTTGGAGCTTTTATTGGCCCATCACCCACAAGACTGCTTGGTTTGCGGTAAAAACGGCAACTGCGAACTGCAAAAATTAACGCAGGATTTGAACATGAACCAACCCCTGCGCTATCAAGTCGAAACCCGTGGCTATGAGATTGACGATTCTTCTCCTTGTATTACCAGAGACCCGAATAAGTGTATTTTATGCACGCGTTGCGTGGAGGCCTGCAACGATTTGCAGACGGTAGGCACATTTTCCAAGCAAAATCGCGGCTATGAAACAGTGGTGGTCACCCCCTACGATAAAAAAACGGCAGACACCCCGTGCGTAGGGTGCGGTCAATGTGTGCAGGTATGCCCGGTAGGCGCCTTGACCATTCATGATGATACGCACCGTTTGTACAAAGAGCTGGCCGGCGGCAAGACCCTGGTGGCTCAGGTGGCGCCGTCGGTACGCGTAACCATTGCAGAGGCTTTGGGAGAAGAACCCGGTACAATCAGCCCGGGCAGAATGGTAACAGCGCTGAAAAAATTGGGTATCCATCAGGTGTTTGACTCCGATTTTTCTGCCGACCTTACCATTATGGAGGAGGGTTACGAGCTGCTTGACCGTATTCAGAACGGCGGCACGCTGCCCATGATTACCTCTTGTTGTCCGGGGTGGGTTTCCTTTTGCGAGACCTTTTCTCCCAATGAATTAAAGCATTTGTCCTCGGCAAAATCGCCGCAGCAAATGTTCGGCGCGGTAATTAAAACCTATTATGCGCAAAAAGCCGGCGTCGACCCTAAGGATATTTGCAGTATTTCGATTATGCCCTGCACAGCCAAAAAATTTGAATGCAAGCGTCCGGAATTTCACGACAGCGGCTACCAGGATGTAGACTTTTCGATTACCGTGGTAGAGCTTGCCAAAATGATTAAGGCCGCCGGCATCAATTTTAAGGAACTGGAAGAAACGCCGTTTGACAACCCCTTCGGTCTGGGTAGCGGCGCAGGAGAAATTTTCGGCGCGACCGGCGGCGTTATGGAGGCGGCTTTGCGCACCGTTTATGAAGTAATGACCGGCAAGGAATTACCCAGATTGGACTTTACCGAGGTGCGCGGCACAGAGGGCCTCAAGGAAGCCGTAATCGACATAGGCGGGCAGGCGGTGAAGGTCGCCGTGGTGCACAGTCTGAGCAATGCCAGAGAAATGCTGCGCAAGGTGCGTGCCGGCAAAGCCGACTATCATTTTATTGAGGTGATGGCTTGCCCGGGCGGCTGCGTTGGCGGCGGCGGCACTCCGGTAAGAAGCTGGAAAAAAGTCAAAGCAAGACTG
Source organism: uncultured Eubacteriales bacterium (assembly GCA_934457095.1). GTDB lineage: Bacteria > Bacillota > Clostridia > Oscillospirales > Acutalibacteraceae > UMGS1071. Next base: position 77,283 of record CAKSHJ010000006.1, on the reverse strand, counting down.
GATGCCGCTTATGAGCTGGATAAGCAGCTGCCTATCCGAAAATCGCATGAAAACCCGGCAATCAAAGAAATTTACGCGGAGTTTTTAGGGCAACCGCTCAGTGAAAAAGCCCATCATCTTCTGCATACCGCTTATATCAGCCGAAAAGACTTGTTAAGCTGAAAAAGGGCGCCGCTTCTGTACTACGGAAGCAGCGCTTTCCTTTTTTCCAAAACAAAGCGGAGCGCGGTGTGTTTTGGTTGACAATAAAAAGATTAAATAGTATAATAGCTTGGGATTGTGTCAGATTTTCGTGTTTTGCAAATGCGTAAATCTGAAAAAACGGTAAGCTTTGTGCCGTAGCAAATATTTTTGTCAAATTTACAAATAATAATCAGCGGCATGCAAGCTTTGATTGAAAGAAGATTGACGAAAAGGTCAAACGGAATGTTTGGTGTGTGATTCATATATGGAAACTCAAAACGGGCAGAGGCAAAAGCTTTGTGGCAACACAAGGCTGTCGTATTTATGTATCAAAAGAACCTTTGATATTATGCTATCACTTTTTGCCTTGCTGATAACGGCGGTATTTTTTATTTTTGTTCCCATCGTGATTAAGCTGGACTCCAAAGGCCCGGTCATTTATAAGCAGGAGCGACTGAAAAAAGACGGTAAACCCTTTTTGGTCTATAAATTTCGCTCTATGCGTACCGATGCCGAAAAGGACGGTGCCAAATGGGCAAGCGCCAACGACGACCGGATTACCTCCGTGGGTAAGTTTATTCGCAAAACCAGAATCGACGAGCTGCCCCAGCTTTTTAACATTTTAAGCGGAGACATGTCCATCGTAGGTCCCCGCCCCGAGCGTCCCATATTTTATGATGAATTTGAGAAAACAATTCCGGATTTCAGAAAGCGTTTGGCAGTAAAGCCCGGGCTGACTGGCTGGGCGCAGGTAAACGGCGGCTATGATTTAGGCCCTGCCGAAAAATTGGTGTTCGACTTGGAGTATATTCAAAAGCAGTCGGCTTTATTTGACCTGAAATGTATGGTGAAAACGGTTTCCGTCATTTTCACCCACGAGGGCGCCAGATAACCAAAGCGGTATGCCAAATTTGCGGCATGCTGCTTTTTTACGGTTTTCAAAATGGTTTAAATATGGTACAATAAAACATATTTTAGGCAAAGGGTGAATTTATGAGCGAAAAGCAATATGCCGCTATGTTGCGCTTTTGCAGTAAAACCAAATTTCGCAAAGAAACGCTGTTGCGCTTTTGCAAGCGTACACCTTGGTTATTAACAGGCATTTATACAGCCCTTGCCGTTTTTTTGCTGTTTATCCGGGACTCCCGCGTTATATATTTTATCGCGGTGCCGGCAGCCGACTTTGTTTTTGTGACGGTATTGCGCTTCTTGCTGAACAAGCCCCGCCCATTTGAGGTTTATGCCATTACGCCGCTGACCAAGCACAAAACCGGCAATTCCTGCCCCAGCAGGCACACCTCCAGCGCCTTTATCTTGGGCATGGCGTGCTTGTACATCAGTCTACCCTTCGGAATTCTCACGCTGAGTATGGCGTGCATAGTGGGCGCTACCCGCATACTGTGCGGTCTGCATTTTATCAGAGATGTTCTGCTTGGCGTTGGCGTCAGCATTCTGTTTGGAACAGTCGGTTTTTATTTGTTGCCGTTATGGATTCTCCTACCGCCGTTTGGGGTGTAAGCAGGAACCTTTTTTACCCAAAATACATAGTTTAATCAGACAAGCAAGGGAGGTGTTGTTATGTGCGAGCTGTACGCTGTGTGCAGCAATGAGCAAGTGGATATCAAACCCAATTGCAATTTGTTTTTTCAGCACAGCATTGCCCATCCGGACGGCTGGGGGTTGGCATATTGGCAAAAAAATGCCGCAATTGTATACCGCAGCCCATTAAGAGCGTTGGAGAATACCCATTACTGCTCCTATTTGCGGCATGAACTTTGGTGCAATCACGCCATGGTGCATATCCGCCTTGCAACGGTGGGCATGAAAAGCTCCATTAACTGTCACCCGTTTCGTCAAACAGACGTCAGCGGCCGAGTATGGACATTTATGCACAACGGCACTGCCTTTCACGACCATATGTTAGCCCCGTATAAGCACCTTTGCAGGGGGGATACCGACAGCGAAGCCATTTTCTATTTTTTGCTTGCCGCAATTAACCGAGCTACGAAAGAGAAGGGGAGACCGCTTACCGGGGCGGAACGTATACCGGTTTTGGAGGAGCGCATTACGCATTTAGTCAAGGGCAACAAAATGAACCTGATTTTTTACGATACCGAGCAAATGTATGTGCATACCAATATGCAGGGAACGCTGTACCATGCCCGGCAGGGCCAAACTTACAGCTTTATGACCGTGCCGGTCAACCAAACGCAGCCGTGGCAGCCGCTGCCGCTCAATCGTTTGCTGGTATATCAAAACGGCGTATGCGTGCACCAGGGCAAAAATCATAATCATGAATTCTTTGAAGAAATGGGCGAGCCGTATTTGGAAGCTCTGCTTGCTAAAATCGGCAAAAAAATAAAAGGGTTGCATTAACCTGCTATAGGCATATACAACGGCGACTACCGCCGCGCGAAAGGGTGATTTTGGATGAAGCAGTTTGATTTGGATAAAGCGATTTATGAGAAGTACATTGTGCCGACCACACGCAAAAAATCCCCCGGTATCGGCATAGAGTTGGAGATCCCTATTTTAAATATGAGTCGGGAAAAAATAGATTTCAGCGTCATTCAGCAAATTGTGCTGGCGCTTAAGCAAGCCTTTGCCCTGCAAGTGGAAAAACGCGACGATAACGGAGATATTTACTGTTTGCTCAACCCCAAAACCGGAGATACCGTTTCTTTTGACTATTCTTATTGCAATGTGGAATTTTCTCTGGGTGTGGTAGAGCAGCTTCACCTTGCCTTTGAGCGCTTTCAGACCTACTATCTTTTTTTGCAAAAAGAAATGGCAAAATATCATTACTGTATGACCGGCATGGGGGTAAATCCCTATGGCGTATTCAACGACAACAACGCGCTGCCGGGTCAGCGTTACCGCATGATTCAGCGGCACTTAGAGTCCTATACCGAACACCCCCGTTTTCGGTCGTTTCATTCCCGCCCCAATTTCGGTTCCTATTCCTGCGCTTCTCAGGTGCAGTTAGATGTGGAAAAAGAAGTGCTGATCCGCACATTGAATGTTTTTAACCGCCTAGAGCCGATAAAAGCGGTTTTGTTTTCCAATTCCTTGCTGATAGACCCGGAGTTTAATTTGCTTTGCGCCAGAGACCGTTTTTGGGACTCGAGCATGTATGGCTATAATTTGCACAACGTGGGCATGTTTGAGAAAGAACTTGCAGACATTCCGGAGCTTTTGCAATATATCAAAGGAACTTCTCTGTTCAATGTGGCCAGAGAGGGCAAATATATTTGTTTTACACCCATACCGGCAGAGCAATTTTTTCAAGCCGAGCAGATACAAGGGGAAATTTTCAACGGCGAGCGCTTTGTGCCACATACCTTTGCGCCAATGCCCTCGGATTTGGAGTATTTAAGGAGCTATAAATTTGAGGATTTAACCTACCGCGGCACCATAGAATATCGCAGCGCCTGCTGCCAGCCGGTGAAAGAAAGCATGTGCGTAGCGGCGTTTCACGTAGGCTTGCAACAAATGTTGGCGCAACTGGAGGAGCTGTTATATACCGACAAAAGCGTATACGGCCAAGGGTATTCTCCCTGTGAGCTGCGCCAAATGCTCATTGCTTTGGAATTCCCTAAGGGGTTGTCAAAAAAGGCGGTGCAGGCGCTGACCTTAAAAGTATTGCAACTTGCGCAGCAGGGGCTGTTGCAGCGCGGCTTTGGCGAGGAAGGCTATTTGGAGCCGTTGTTTTTGCGCACCCGGAGTATGACAAATCCGGCGTTGGGGATTCTGCGCAGAGAGCAGAGTGGCAAAACCATGGAGCAACTGATTGCGGAATACGGCACACTTTAAATAGGAAATTAAGAAACATACCCAAAAAATGCTTTGGGTATGTTTTTAGATGTGTGAAAAATAAAATTTTTGTGTTTAATAGGAAAAAAGGGATTGCTTTTTTTTGTATTATCGTTTATAATAAAACATGTTGTTAAGCCGGTGTGATGGAATTGGCAGACGTGACGGACTCAAAATCCGTTGGGGCGACCCGTGCCGGTTCAAGTCCGGCCACCGGTACCAAATTGAGTTTGGGCGCGCTTTGCGTTCGGACTTTTTTGTTTTTACATCTATTAGAGTATAATAATGAAATTTTAGGTACAAAAAAGGCTCTAACATTTTACAGTTAAAGCCTTACTTCTGCCATTGCAATGCCACGGAATTGTGTTATTGTTTTGGGCGGTAAATTTTATTATACCCGTGCGCCTAACTCTCTGTCGATAGAGTATTTTGCCGAGGTGCTGTCTCCCACAAAGGTGAATTTGTCAATAATGTCCTGTGCAGTGTCCTCTTCTTCAATTTGCTCGTTAATGTATTTGTGCATGAAAATCTCGGTTGCATAATCGCTTTCTTGCTTTGCAAGGTCGTGCAGTTTGTAGATGGATTTGGTGACATTGCGTTCATGCTCAAGTACCGCTTTTGCAATATTAAGCGGATCGGTTTCTGTAACAGGCTCCACTGCAATAGGCTTTAAGACAATATCCATATCTCTTTGCTGCATAAAGTGCATGAAGTCGTGTGAATGCTCCAATTCTTCTTGATATTGCTTAAATAGCCACGAAGCATAGCCTTTGTAGTTTTGGCGGTTGGCCTGAATGGACATAGATAGATATAAGTAACCGGAATACATTTCTAAATTGATATGTTCGTTAAGCGCTTTTACCAGTTTTTTGCTAACCATAAATATGTCAACCTTTCTTTGATTTGAATTTTTCTGCTTGTGGCTATTGTAAGGCTTTTGCGTTATTTTGTCAAGAGATTCGAGGTTATTCCCATGCGGTGATTTGTAGCAGGCAAAGGTTGGCACTGGTAAAGCCCGCATGTAGAGAAATTGGCTTTTTGCATTGCAACGCCATGTGCAGGATTTGCCCCTCCTGCAAGTCGCACAAGAAGCTTTTGTTGATGCCTACGGCATTGTGCGACAGTGCTTGTAGTGAGGTGGTAATCCAGTTTTCGCCGATTTTGATACCGGCAAAGTCTCCTTTTGAGGCGCCAAATCCCGGCGTAAGCCCATAGGTAATAAAATAAGTGCCGCCGTGCTTTACCTGAATATAGGATTGCTGTTCTACGGTGAGACCCGAAACGCTTGTCATACCGTCAAAGCGCAGCGACTGCTCCGGAGAATGTAAATTTTGCGAAAATAACACATAAAAATTGCCCATGGCCGGCAAAAAGCCTCCGGGTGGTGCGGGTATACACAGCGGGGGCATATTTTGCGGCAATGACTGCCGGTTCTGCAAGGGAAAATCATTCACCTGTTCAACCTTCTTTCCGAAAGAGGTGGGGGAAATGCTACAAGATTATTCTATGCATTTGGAAAATGACTCGTGCTGCCATTTGAGTAAACAGGAAAAAATTTCCCGATTGTAATTGACGGATATGAAAAATCAATGTATACTAAAACTATGTATTAAACACTGCGGTATAGGGAGGCACTGAAAATATGGCACAATTGTTTCAGGCAGGGTTTCATACGTTGAATATGGAGGACGCCAAAATTGAGATTGAGGCAAACCCTCATATTGTTTTGGTGGATGTACGTACCCCGGAGGAGTACGGCAAGGGGCATATTCCCGGCGCTGTGAATATTCCGCTGGAAACACCGCAAACTATTGCAGAGAAAATACCCGACAAAACCCGGACGGTTTTTGTTTATTGCCTTAGCGGTGTGCGCAGTCAAAGGGCCTGCGAAATTTTCAGTCAAATGGGCTATGGAGATGTGACCGATATTGGCGGAATTTTATTTTGGCCCGGTACCTTAGAGGCATAAGGAAATATTAAAAAAGGAGTGTTTTATCATGAAAACAGGAAGTAAATTTTATGTGTGCGAGCATTGCGGAAATATTGTGGGGTTAATCCACGATGCGGGTGTACCGCTTTATTGCTGCGGCGAACCCATGAAGCATCTGGAGCCGAATTCCACCGATGCTGCAACCGAGAAGCATATGCCCACCGTAACCGTAGAGGGAAATACCCTGACGGTAAATGTAGGCGAGGTGACGCACCCTATGCAGCAGGAGCATTTTATTCAGTGGGTTTATTTGCAGACCGAACATGGCGGACAGAGAATTTCGTTAAGTCCCAATGCCGAGCCGGTTGCAGTATTTTCCATAGAGCATGATAAGCCGATTGCGGTGTTTGAATACTGCAATTTGCATGGTTTGTGGAAAAAAGAACTGTAATTTTGAACAAAAAAATTCCCCTTTGCACACAAGGTTGGCGCAAGGGGGAATTTTTTATTTCTGTAAGTTGCGTTTCAGGTGTTCGGCAATTTGCATCAGTTCGCCCAAAGTGCAAATTTCTGCTCCGGAAGCGATAAGCCGGTGCTGCACCGATTTTGGCAGAGAGCAGTAATAAGCGCATAAATCGGGGTTTTTCAGGTAGTAGTCTGCGCTCATGAAATAGCCCCCTGCTGCGGTAGCTGCGCAACAAAATTATGCATTTCTTTGCGGGACTGCATGGTTTTTGCCTGTGCAATCAATAGTTCTTGCTCTGCCTGACTCAGCGTTGCAAAATACTGCATGGCCTGCGGGTTTTGCGCTAAAGCAAATCCAAAGCCTAAGGGTAAATCCTGCATATTTTTCACCTCTTTCACAGTATGGCTACGCCGGCAGTGTTTTATGTATTGGTCGGTTTGTTTTTTTATATTTATTTGAGTGCAAAGCCTACGCCTGTACCGGTGCCGGCAACGGCTGCTGCAATAGCTGCAACGACTAAAGCGATGCTGCCGCCTTGCGTGTTGCTCATAGTTGCTTCTGTCATTTTGTTAAAATTTTTCATAATCTTTACCTCCGTGTGAAATATTGTGGGGGATTATTTTCTGTTTGCTTGTTCAATGCCTGCTCCAACAGACATGCCCGTACAAATAACCGATACGAATATCAAAATCATAATCAGTTCCCCACCTTGGGTTTTGCTCATTTGCTTTTCGGTCAACACATTAAAGCGTTTCATAATACATGCATTCCTTTCTGAAATGGAGTTTTATTTTCCAGCCTTATTGGCAGCGGCAGATACTTTCGTGCCAAAGGTAACGGCCGAAATAAATGCCAAACACAGTCCGATAATGGTGGCAATGGCAACGCCGCCGGTGGTTTTGCTCATTTGTTGCTCGGTTAAATAATTGAAATTTTTCATGGTCAATGGCTCCTTTTTGCTTATTTTTTGTTTTGGACGGTTGTAGCAATGGTTCCGCTGATACTTGCCGCTGCGGTAAAACAGGAAAATGCGGTCATAATAATCGCCAGTAGACCTCCTTCTGTTTTGCTCATTTGTTTCTCTGTCATTTGATTGAATTTTTTCATATTCCATGGACCTCCCTTCTGTTTGCCGAATATACCTTTTTGCGCGTACGGTATGAGATTATCTTACTGCTGTTATGCTAAATTTGCGTTAAAATTTCTTTAGAAATTTCTAAAAATTTCACCTTGAAAAGACGGTTGTCATTTAGGTCATAAACGAAACGGCGACGGTTATAATAGTAATACTTTTAAGGGGGTTATGCGGCGATGGATTTTTTTAATTTTGAGATTTCTTGGCAGGGAATAGGGGGTATTTTTTTAACTTCGGTATTCTCTGTGCTGACGCTGTTTTTTCTTACCCGGCTCATGGGGAAACGGCAAATGTCTGAACTGACCATGTTTGACTATATTAACGGAATCAGCATCGGTTCCATTGCCGCGGAGATGGCAACTGCATTGGAGGGAGATGTTTGGCAGCCGTTTTTGGCTATGATAATTTACGCTGCGGTGGCTGTGCTTTTCTCTTATTTGAGTACAAAATCAATTAGGGCGCGGCGTTTTTTAGTGGGCAAGCCGTTTTTGCTGTATGAAAACGGAAAATTATTTGACAAAAATTTAAAAAAAGCGAAGTTGGATATTAACGAATTTTTGACCGAATGCAGGACCAGCGGTTATTTTTATCTTTCCGATATTCAGTCCGCTATATTTGAAACTAACGGCAAGGTCAGTTTTATACCGGTCTCTGATAAGCGGCCCGTAACGCCGCAGGATTTGAATTTAACGGTTGCAAAGGAGGCTCCGGTTGCCAATGTGATTATGGACGGGCATATTATGCAGGAGAATTTAAAGCATACCGGCAACAATGAAGCATGGCTGCAAAAGCAATTGCATGCGCGGGGGGTTTCGCATGTGAAAGATGTATTTTTGGCAACCTGTGACTGTAATAATACGCTGGAGGTGTATGTGAAGCTGAAAAAAGAGAATAAGAAAGACATTTTTGAATAGTAGAAAAATTGGTTATTGTACATTTGTACACGCAAAATACACAAAATAATCAGAATTAACTGCTGATTATTACCAAATACCTATACTATAAAACGATATTTCTTGACATTTTAACCATAATGTGATGTAATAAAAAAAGCGTAGTTCCATTTTGTGCACATGGCAGTAAGCGGGGTAAATGCATGCATAGAGATTTTAGTTTTGAGGACTTGAGTTTAAAACAGGAAACTACCGAGCATTTGCTCTATTCCATGATTGAGGTATTGCATGAGGCGGGTTTTCGCATGACCACGCAACGGAAAATTATTTTAGAGGCCATTGCAAAGCAGGTGGGATGGCATGTGCACCCTAAAGATGTATTCTCTTATGTACAGAAAAAGGACGATTCTATTGGCTTGGCAACGGTGTATCGTACCTTGAAAATGCTGGAGGATATGGATTTACTCAACAAGGTTTATATGATGGGGCAGCAGAATGTACACCCCAACGACCCCAATCAAAATGTGCATTATCATTTAATTTGCCTTAAATGCGGGGCGATTCGAGACGTTAAAGACGCTATGTTAGAGCAGGTGAATGAACATGTGAAAAAAGAGCATGGCTTTTTGGCAACGCAAACGAAGCTTTCTGTGTATGGCTTGTGTGAGGATTGCGAACGTTTTATGAAAAAATAGCAAAATTTGGGTTGACTTTTTTTGTTTAAAATGCTATATTTATTGTGAAATATGCATATATAATATGAAAAAACACCCTTTCCGAGAGTGTTTCCCGGAGGGTGTTTTTTCATACATATATACGAATTATTTCATTGCAAGACCTACGCCTGTACCGGTGCCGGCAACGGCTGCTGCAATAGCTGCTACGATAAGCGTTACGCTACCGCCTTGTGTGTTGCTCATGCTGGCTTCGGTCATTTGGTTGAAGCTTTTCATTGCTTTTCACCTCCGCTTGGTTAAAATGGAATAAAGTTTTTTATTTATTGCCACGGCTTGCTTGCTCAAGGCCGGCGCCTACGGAAAGACCTGCGCAAACAACGGATACGAATACCAACAGAGTAATCAGTTCTCCGCCTTGGGTTTTGCTCATTTGTTTTTCGGTCAACATATTAAAGCGTTTCATGAGTAATGGCCTCCTTTCTTAAATTAAGAGAGAGTTTATTTAATATGTAAGGGGGTTTATTTGCCTGATTTGCTTGCAGCGGCAGAGATTGTGCCACCAAAGCCAACAGCAGAGGCAAATACCAAACATAGACCAATAATGGTAGTTGCCAAAATGCCGCCTTCTGTTTTGCTCATTTGACTTTCGGTTAATTGATTAAAAGATTTCATATTTAAGAACTTCCTTTCTGTAAATTTGAAACGATTATAATTGCTTATTTGTTGTTTTTAGCAGCGTTGGTAACACCGCCTGCAATGCTTGCAGCTGCGGTAAAGCAGCAGAATACAGTGCAGAGCAGAGAAAGCAAGCCGCCTTCTGTTTTACCCATTTGAGCTTCAGTCATTTGATTGAAGTTTTTCATAATAGATTCCCTCCTTTCCGGTTTGCAAGAAGCTACCTTAAATTTAATATATTTATATTATTTGAAGCAATACAAAACGCAAAAGTGTTTTTCTGCACGGCAAAAACGCAATTTCAATGCGCAAAAAATACAAAGATTTTTGCTTTTTATTTGGTGATAAAAACCAATTTTGCTTACTATGCGTTGCAATTTTGTAAAAAAATGCCACAGTTTTGTAAAATTCGCTTTTTTCTTGGTTTGTTTTATATTAAAATAAATATATAGCAACAGAATGTTTAGGAATCTCTTTCGGTCGAGAATACGGTTGTAAGGCAATAATTGAGACGAAGGTGAGGAAAATGAAAATTGCAGTATGTGGAGAGTCGGATACCTTTGTAACAAAAACTTTGGAAATGTTAGAAGTCTTTTTTAGAAAAAGCCATATTCCGTTCCAAGTTTTTTCACACGAGAGTGGGGAGGATGTTCTAAAGCATATAAAGAACGGTATTCATTTTGATATTATTTTGGTGAATATTGATGAAATTAAAGAAAAAATTGTAAAGCAGATTCGTTTGTGTGACCCGAGCGTTTTGATGATTTTCTTTGCGGATTTGTATGATAAGCTCTCGTTTGCTTTTGAGGTAAATGCGTTTCATTACATAACAAACCCGCTTCATTTTCAGATGTTTGCTTCTATTTTAAAACGTGCGTTGCAGTGTTGCTTTAAAAAGAAAAATAATTTTAAGGTGGAATGGAAGAAGCAGATACAAATGCTTTCTTTAAAACAAATTGTGTATATAGAATGTTTTAACCGCCACATTAAAATACAAACTACAACCGATTCCTATGAATCCTGTCAGGCATTTAAAGATATTATGGATACTATGATGATAGCGGCAAATTTTATTCGGGTGCATCAAAGCTTTTTGGTTAATCCCTGTCATATTAAGGCGGTGGAGCAAAATGAAATTTTATGTACCAACAATATTACAGTGCCAATTAGTATTCGACGGAAAAAGGAAGCTTTAGAGAAATTTCGCACCTATATATCAAAATTCAGTATTGAAGCATGAGAGGTATCTAAATATGGCAAAATACCCGTTTATTAAGCAGCATGATATCAAAGACTGCGGCGCAGCCTGTCTTGGCATGATCGCGGCCTATTACGGTTATAAAACACCGCTTTCCACCATTCGTTATAAAGTGGGAACGGACTCCAAGGGAAGTACTGTTTTGGGCTTGGTTAACGCCGCAAGAGAGCTGGGGTTTGAAGCCAACGGCTTTTCTACCGAGGAAAAGGAAAATGCAATTTTTGACGACATTCCGTTGCCGGCAGTCGCGCATGTGATTGTGGACAAAAAGCTGGCGCACTTTGTGGTTATCTATCAGGTCAGTCAGACAAAAATCACCTTGGGCGACCCTGCCAGAGGGATTATAACAATACCGATTGAGGAATTTATTGAAGAGTGGACAGGCGTTATTATGACTTTCATGCCGTCTGCCAGTTTTAAAAAGACCAATGAAAAGCGTGGACTGTTTACACGCTTTTTCGGCTTGCTGAAATACCAAAAAAGATTGTTGGTGCATGTATTTTTCAGTTCTCTGCTGATTACCGCATTGGGGATTATGGCTTCGTTTTACTCGCAAATTTTGTTTGACGATATTTTGCCAACCTTCTCGGAAAGCTCGTTACATACTTTTTCGCTTGCCATAGTAGTTTTGGTCATTGCAAGAGTGGTTACAGAGGCGTTCCGCAATAAACTGTTTATGTACATCAGCAATAATATGAGCATACCGATGATGCTGGGTTTTTTTAAGCATGTGATACGCATGCCGATTAGTTTTTTCGGTACGCTTCAGGTAGGCGAGATTCTTTCCAGATTGCAGGATACCGCTATTATTCGGGATGCGATTTCTTCAGCGGCGCTTTCTGCTTTGATTGATGTGTTTATGATTGTGTTTGGCGGTATTATTCTTTTCCGACAGAATTCAACCATGTTTTATGTGACGTTTATACCGATTATTCTATTGGTAATCGTGTTGTTGTGCTTTAAGAGCGCTTACTATAAAATGAACCGAGATTTGCTCAGGAGAAACAGTGAATATTCCGCTTATATGGTGGAGACGATTTCCGGTAGTGAAACGATTAAGGCATTTTCCTTGGAGGAAAAGATTTCTTTCCGTGCAGAAAATAAATTTGTAAAGCTATTGCAGGCAACTTTTAAAGCCAGTAATATTGAAAATTTAAATGTAATGCTGCAAAATATCATAGACAGTTCGTTTTCGATTGTGATTTTGTGGATTGGTACCTATTTTATTTTCCAGCAACACATGAGCATTGGTGAGTTGCTGGCATTTAATGCATTGTTGACCTATTTTTTAACGCCGATTAAAAATATTATTTCATTGCAACCGAAAATTCAAAAAGCGATGATTGCCTCGGAAAGACTTTCCGATATCATTGACTTGGAGACCGAGAAGAATGCGGTGCCAAGACCGATTCAAACGGACAAGCTTACCGGTTCCATTTGCTTTGACGATGTTACGGTACGCTACCGCGGAAGAATGCCGGTGTTTCAGAATTTGAACATGACCATTGAAGAGGGCGAAACCATTGCGCTTTTGGGTGAATCCGGCTGCGGCAAGTCTACCATGGCAAAACTACTGATGCGTCTGATTGAGCCGCAATCCGGTCGTATTACCGTGGGGCCGCACAATGCGCAAGACTTTGATTTGAAGTCTTACCGTGACAGAGTTGTTTATGTTTCACAAACCAGCTTCTTGTTTAGCGGCACTATTTTAGAGAATTTGACAGGGTTTAACCCCAATATTTCTATGGATGAGGTGGTAAAGGCGTGCCAAAAGGTGAAACTGGACGCATTTATTAACGAGTTGCCCATGCGTTACAATACAATGGTGGAAGAAGGCGGCAGTAACTTTTCAGGCGGTCAGCGGCAGAGACTGGCGTTGGCTCGCGGCTTGCTCAAACAGGGGGATATTTACATATTTGACGAGGTTACCAACCAACTGGATCCGCTGACCGAACAAGCGGTACAAGGAGTGATTGACGAAATTTCCAAGGAAAAGACTTCGATTATCATTACGCACCGCATTGCCAATGTCAAGCATTGTAAGAAAATCTTTTTAATGGAACAGGATCAAGGAATTTTGGCATGCGGCACCCACGCAGAATTACTGGAGCAGTGTCCGTTATACAGAGAAATGTGCGCTGTGCAGAAAGTGGAGGCGGAGTGAACATGACAAAACAGAAATATCTTAACTCTTTAGACGATATTAAATTGACGAAAGAGTTTGTCTTTTTAAATCCGTATAAATTTATTGCGTATTTCATTTATATCATTATTGCGGTATTGATAGGCGTCTGCGTATTTTTGTTCTTTACCAATAAGCAGGAAACCGTTGATACGCAAGGCACGCTGCAATTGGTAGGTAAGGTGCAGGATTTGCAGGTGCTGACCGACGGCGTTGTGGAGCAGGTGCATGTAAAAGACGGCGAATATGTGGAAAAGGGACAGACGATTTTCTCTTTGCAAAGTGATAAATTAACCGCACAAAAAGGGGAATATGAAAAGCAGATTGCACAAACTGAGCAACAGCTTGCTTATGCAAAGCAATTAGAGGACTGTATTAACTACCAGACTAATACATTTCTTAACAATGAGGAGCAAAGCTATTTTTATGCGCAGGCACAAAATTTTCTGGCAAAAATTGCGGCTTTGCGTTCTTCCTCCGGCGGCCAAACCGTTGCAACGCTCACGCAACAGAGAAATGAATATCAGGATTTGCTCTCTGCTATGGAGAACGAAACAAATTTGCCGGAATCTCATGCCTTGCGCATGCAGCAGAAACTGTTTCAAAGTCAAATGAGTAATTATGACGATATGATTCGTAAAACCACCGAGATTTTAAACCAAGCCAATGCGCTGCATGACATTACTGCTGCTGCCCAGTACCAGCAACAACTGGAAACCTATAAATCGGAACGGCAGAGTTATAAAAATCAGCAGATGCTCAGTGTACAGCAGCAAATCAGTAGCTTGAACCAGCAAATTACACAATCGCGGAACAGCAAGCAGGAAACTGCCCAGCAGTCACAGAGTGAAATTGAGCAGCTTACTGCCTCCTCTTTGGTGGAGGTGCAGTCACAAAAGCAGCAGCTTCAGACGAAAATAGACGAATATAAGGCCAATCTTTCTATGACCGAGGCGGATTTGAAGCACTGCAATATACAGGCAACGGAGTCTGGTTATGTTTACTATAAAACCGATGTTAAGAAAGATACCACTTTAAGTGCAGGTAGCATTGTGGGCATTGTGACAACACAGATTGATAAACAAGACCAGGATTTTCGCGTGACCATGTATGTGCCGAGTAAGGGAATTGGGTTTGTGGAAATCGGGCAGAATGTCAAGCTCTCGGTGGACGGGCTGGACACCAGTGAATACGGTTATATTAACGGAACTGTTACCAAAATTTACGAAACGCCCGTGCAAACCGAAAATGCGATGTATTATCAGGTGGAAGCGACGCTGGATCCGCAGGGGAATGAAAGTGTTTATAAAGAATTGTTCGCCTTGAAAGATAACATGACCATTTCGGCAAAAATTGTGACAAATGAGACAAATTGGCTGTTCTATTTGTTGCAGAAAATTAATATTTTAAAGGATAGCGATACCGCCGGTACAACAACCGGCAGTCAGCAACAATCGTAACAACAGAAAGGGGAGAGAAATATGCACTGGGGAGCTTGGGTAGGTATTGGTGTGGCGGCAGCCGTTGTGTGTGCATTGCTTGGTTTTTTCATTTATTTTCGTAGATTTGGTAAAAGGGTTTCCAAGGCAAGCGAGGATATTACCGAATTGTTGGACAACGGTTTGATGCAGGCTTTTCGAGAGAATAAGCCATATGAGGAGGTTCGGCAGGATTACGAAAAATTGATTGACCTGCTGGATATTTATAGTGAATATATGCATATGCTTGCGTTGCGGGAGGAGCGGCAGTTTGAGCGCCAAAACGAGTACCTGATTCTGCAATATGTGGAGGAAGACGGCGAAAAAGTTGCAAGACTGCATTTTCGAACCTTTCCGATTCGGAATTTGATGAGTATATTCAAGCCCAAGGAAATGCTTAATGAAGCGTTTATTTTGACTGAGCAAATTTTGTACAACCATCCTGAGGTTGCTTATATGGAATTTGTGACGCATAATCTTTTGCTTAGCGAATCCGTGGTGAAAAAGCTGATAGAGCGCAACCACTTAAAACTGAGATATACCTACAACGGCAATTTTGAGAACCGCTATATGCCTTGGATTTTCTCGGAGTGGCTGATGATTCACGGTGGAGATAACCCGAAATCCAAAGAGGTTTATGAGGATATGAGACGAATGAATCAGCCGGTTCAGTTTAAAATATACAGGATATAGGTAATTTTTAGAAAAACAGGAAATTCACTTGACTTTTTTCGTGTAGGTTGGTATAATTGACATATACAGAATGTCAATTTAGGCTTTTGTGTAGTTATTTTAAGAAAGGGGCTATTTTAAAATGAAGAAAAAAGTATTTGCAATTTTAACCGTACTATGTTTGGTGCTGACCATAGTGCCGATTGCGGTATTTGCTGCGAACACCACGGTGAATGATACCAGTACTTTGAAAACTGCTATACAGGCTGGTGGTGAGGTGACATTAGGTGCAGACATTACCTTAACAGAAAAAATTGAAATTCCTGCGGGGAAAACCGTGACCTTGGATTTGAACGGTAAAACTTTGACAGGTGCCAGCAATCAGGATGTGCTTTCTAACAAGGGTATGCTGACCGTTACCGGCACAGGTACTGTGAAAGCGCAGGGCACAGGCGGCGCTGTGGTAAACTATACCGGCGGAACTGCGAATTTGAACGGCGGTACTTATACGGGTGAAAAGTGGTATACGCTGAAAAATATGGGCACAATGACCATTGCTGAAGGAGCAAGCGTGTCCACCAGCGATGCTGCGAATGTTTCCAGCTTGATTGACAACGGTTGGTACGGAAATCCAACCAATGACCGCAGTGAGACTTGCCCCAAAGACGGCAGAACGGCAAAACTGACAATTTCCGGCGGTTCTTTCACAGGCAAACAAGCAACCCTGAACACAGTTAAGAATGACGACTGTGGCAGCTTGACAATCACGGGCGGCACATTTTCAAATACGACCGGTCCTTCGGTGCTCAACTGGCATCAAGCTACCATAAGCGGCGGTACTTTTAAAGCAGAGAATTCCGCTGTTTTGGCAAACGGCTATCTGGGTGAGCAGGATAAAGGGGAATTGACTGTAACAGGCGGTACATTCTCCTCGAAAGATGCAAACACCCCGCTGTTTGCCATTGGAAGCGGCACTAAAAGCGGTGGTTCCTTAAGCATTAAGGGTGGAGATTTTACCGGTAAATTTGTTGTACCTGAGTATAAAAACCCTCAAAACGGCACTGGCACTGTTGCCAAATATGACATTTCAGTAGAAAGCGGCACATTTTCCTCTGCGGTTCCCGTAGCAAATATTGCCCAAGGTAAAACGGCTGCTTCTAAAAATGATGTTGCATTTTATATCGGAAGTTCTGAGCAGGTGGCTGCAAATCTTGCCACTGCCCAAACCGGAGATACCGTGACTGTGACCCAAGGTGATTTGGCTGTTGCCAATGTGCCCACCGGTGTAACTGTGAAAAATGAAGGTACAGGCGCTGTAACAGTGAACAATGTTTCTGTGCCGCAAAACGGACAAGTTGTTGCACATCAGCATAATGCTGTATATACGGAGGCAAAGGCACCTACTGCGACAGAAGCGGGCAATCTTGCATATTGGTATTGCGCAGACTGTGGCAAATATTTTACAGACCAAGCCTTAACTACCGAGGTACCTTTTGATTCTTTGGTACTGGCCGCAACTGGAGAAACAACTCCGGAACAGGAGCAAAAACCGGCGGAAAATTTAAATTCTCCGGCTACCGGTGATGTAACTTTCATAACCGTTGCATTGCTTACAGTTTTGGCAGGCGCAACGCTGACCGGAGTTGCCATAACCGCAAAAAGAAAAGCGTAATTTACTCCTCTTTCTTCTAATAGAAATGCCTCAAAAGTCGATTCCGATTTGGAGTCGGCTTTTTTGTTGTATATCTCGATGTATATGCACATATAGTTTAGCGGGTGATGCAATTGAAAATGATAAGACAATGGCTAAAACGGCCGTATTTTTTGCCGTGTATTTTGTTGGGCTGTGTGATTACCGTGATTGTAGGTGCGTTTTGCTTGGCGATGCCGGCGACTAAAAGCGTCAACGCCGGGGTGGGTTTGACTCCTCATACCATTGTATTAGATGCCGGGCATGGCGGCGAGGACGGTGGCACCTCCTCTAAGGACGGAACGATGGAAAAAGACATCAATTTGGCGGTGGCACTGCGTTTGCGGGAGTTATTGGTTTCTGCCGGGTTCGAGGTGAAGATGATTCGGGAGACGGATGTTGCCGTAAACGACCCGAATTTGGCGACCGTGAAGCAGCGAAAGGCCTCCGACATTAAAAACCGCTTGAAATTTATTGAAAATACACCGGATTGTACTTTTGTGAGCATCCATCAAAATCATTTTTCCGAGTCACAATATAACGGAACGCAGGTATTTTATTCTCCCAATGCCTCCGGAAGTCAACAGCTTGCTGCGCAGATTCAAACCTGTGTGGTGCAACAGCTCCAGCCAGAGAATAAACGCGAAATTAAACCGGCAACACAGTCCATTTATTTGTTGTGGCATTCTAAGGTTCCCGCCGTATTGGTGGAGTGCGGCTTTTTGAGTAACCCCGAAGAGGCGCAATTGCTGAAAACCACCGAATACCAAGATAAAATGGCGGTGGCTATTTTTGACGGAATTGTGGCATATTTTAACGGAGAGCAGACCGAGGTTGCCTTACCGACATAATTTTTTGAGTATGGGTGCGCTTGCAACGTTGTGAGAGCTGGGGTATAATAATAGCATATTATATTTTTAGAGGGGAGCTTTTGAGATGGCCTCAAAAACGAAAGTACAGTATGTTTGTGCCCAGTGCGGCTTTGAGTCCGCAAAATGGTATGGAAAATGTCCCGGCTGTGGGGAATGGAATACCATGGAAGAGGAAATGCGCAGTACGGCTCCCGCTGCAAAGCGAGCTGTGGCCTCATATAACGGCGTAGTTGCAAGACCGATTGGCCTCCACGAAATTGACAGTACACAGGAGCAGCGCTATCAAACCGGCATTACGGAATTTGACCGTGTATTGGGCGGCGGTCTGGTAAAAGGCTCTCTGGTGCTGATTAGTGGAGACCCCGGCATTGGTAAGTCTACGATTTTATTGCAATTATGCCAGCAGCTTGGTGATAAACTACATATTTTATATATTTCAGGAGAGGAATCTGTGCGGCAAATTAAGTTGAGAGCCTGTCGTTTGGGCGTTACCGCTGCACAGATTTCTCTGCTTGCTGAAACGGACATGCAGGGGATTTTGGAGCAGGTACGGGTATTAAAGCCCGATATTTTTATCATAGATTCGATACAGACGATGAATTTAACTGACATTGCCTCATCGCCGGGAAGTATTACGCAGATTCGGGAATGCACCAATGCCATCATGCGCACGGCAAAGGAGTTGGAGATTCCGGCGCTGGTGGTGGGGCATGTGACTAAGGAAGGTGCGATTGCAGGTCCGAAGGCGCTGGAGCATATTGTGGACGCAGTTTTATATTTTGAGGGAGACAGGCATAATTCTTACCGTATTTTACGAGCGGTGAAAAACCGTTTTGGTTCTACCAACGAAATTGGCGTATTTGATATGACCGAAAATGGTTTGACGGAAGTTGAAAATCCGTCTAAGGCGTTGCTGGCCGGCAGACCGCAGCATACTGCGGGTACTTGCGTCACCTGCGTTATGGAGGGTTCGCGCCCGATTTTAGCCGAGATTCAAGGGTTGGCTTCTACCACCGGGTTTGGCAATCCCCGCCGTATGGCCACTGGCTTTGACCATAATCGGATGTTTTTATTGCTGGCTGTTCTGGAAAAACGCGCCGGATATTATTTTTCCAATTTGGACGCCTATATTAATGTAGTGGGCGGCTTACGTCTGGATGAACCGGCTGTGGATTTGGCGGTTGCTATGGCGTTGGTTTCGAGTTTAAAGGATATACCGATTGCCGAAAATTGTTTGGTATTCGGAGAATTAGGTCTTGCAGGAGAATTACGTTCGGTAAGCCATATTAATGCACGCATTGCGGAGGCCATGCGTTTGGGCTTTGAAACCTGCATTGTGCCGTACCATAATTTAAAGCAAATTACCCTTGATACGGGCGGCATGAATGTGGTTGGCGTAAAGCGGGTAAAGGAAGCTTTTGAGGCGGCGCAGGGTTAGGAAGCATCTGTTTTGAAGCGTTATCTTTCAGTTGAATGCGATGTACGCATCCGGTTTTAGAGGTATTGGTTACAATCGCGGGAGCGTCTAGATTGCAGTAGCCGTCTTTTTGGTAAACGCAATCGGCAGAACAGGGAATCATACTGTGCATAACGGATTTCACCTCAACATTTTGTTATACATAGTATTTGTGCTTTTGCGCCAAATGATACATGAAAACAGCTTTGTTTTGGGCAAGGCTGTTTTATATTGCAGAGAATTATGGTATACTAAAGTAAATGCTGAAAAAATAAGGAAATGATGACATGCTTCGATTTTTGCCGTATTTAAAGAAGTATCGTGTATATGTAATATTAGGTCCGGCGTTTAAGCTGATTGAGGCGGTATTTGAATTAATTGTGCCGGTTGTAACCGCCTCTATGATTGACAATGGCGTAAGACAGGGAAACCTGACCTATGTTTGGCAAATGGGTGTGGTATTGTTGGCTTTAGGCATTGTAGGGCTTTGTACTACGCTGGTTTGTCAAAAATTCAGTGCGGTTGCGTCTATGGGCTTTGGCACAAGTGTAAGGGGAGCAATGTATGAGAAAATCAATACGTTTTCTCACAGAGAGATTGACCGTTTTGGTACGCCGTCTTTGATTACCCGCATGACCAATGATATCAATCAATTACAGCTTGCAGTCAGTATGCTCATTCGTTTGGTGATCCGCGCACCGTTTTTGGCGTTGGGCGCTATGATTGCCGCATTGCTGTTAGACTGGAAATTGGGCTTGATTTTGCTGCTTGCAACCCCGCTGATTGCCTTCATTTTATATATGGTGATGTCTTGTTCCATACCGTTTTACAAGAAATCTCAGCAAAAGCTTGACAGCATTTCCCTGATTGCAAGAGAGGGACTTTCCGGAGCGAGAGTAATTCGCGCTTTTGCAAAGCAGGAGCATGAACAGCAGCGTTTTGAACAGGCTGCCAAAGAACAGGCGCATACCGCAATTTTAGTTGGAAAATTAACTGCGCTGCTCAACCCGCTGACCTATGCGGTGGTGAACTTAGCGATTGTTGCGATTTTGTGGTTTGGCGGCTATCGGGTGGATAGCGGAGAAGTTACACAGGGGCATATTATTGCTCTGGTTAATTACATGACGCAGACCTTGCTTGCGCTGATTATCGTTGCCAATTTGGTGGTGATTTTCACAAAAGCAGCAGCTTCGGCGGCACGTGTAAACGAAATTTTAATCACGCAGCCCTGTATAACCGAAACCAGGCATACGTCCGTTGCGGTTCATGCCGCCGCACCAAAAATTCTATTTGACCATGTAAACTTTTCCTATGACGCAAAAGCCAGTCAAGGCACGCTTTATCATGTGAATTTCCGTGTTGCAAGAGGAGAAACGGTGGGGATTATCGGCGGTACTGGTTCAGGAAAATCGACCTTAGTCAGTCTGATTCCTCGATTTTATGACCCGACCGAGGGAACGGTATTCATTGACGGCGTAGATGTGCGGCAGTACCCATTTGCGCAGCTTCGGCAACAGATTGGGATAGTACCGCAGCGCGCAGTATTATTTTCCGGTACCATTGAAAGCAATTTAAAATGGGGCAACGACACCGCTACCGCCGCACAAATGGAAAAGGCTTTGCAAATTGCCCAGGCATATGAATTTGTAAGCCGTTTGCCCAACGGTCTGCAAACGCCGGTCAGTCAAGGCGGGGCTAATTTTTCGGGTGGGCAACGGCAGCGTTTAACGATTGCCCGTGCACTGGTGAGAGAGCCGGAAATTTTAATTTTAGACGACAGTGCCAGCGCTCTTGACTATGCAACGGACGCAAAATTGCGGGCGGCCATTGCAAAGGAAACCGCAGATATGACGGTATTGCTGGTGTCTCAGCGGGCAAACAGTATACGCCATGCCGACCGGATTCTTGTGTTGGACAAGGGACATATTGTGGGTATGGGCACCCATGAGGCCTTGCTTGAAAATTGCCCGGTTTACAAAGAAATTTGCTTGTCTCAAATGCAGGAGAGCGAGCTATAAGGCGGGAGGAATTGCATGAAACTTTCGGTATTCAAGCGTATGCTGGCTTATTGCAGACCGTATCGCCGTTTTTTATGGGGTGCAATTTTCAGTGCCGTGCTGCAAATTTCTTTAACGCTTTACGGTCCTGTTTTAATCGGCCGCGCGGTGGACCAGATGCTTGGCTACCGTGCGGTGCATTACACCGTAATTTTGCAGACGATATGCATTTTATCGGCAACCATTGCGGTTTCCATGGTATTTCAATGGGTAATGGCGCATTGCGTGAACCGTTTGACCTATTTGACCGCAAGAGATATACGCATAGACGCTTATCGCAAATTGAATACGCTGCCGCTGAAATATTTGGATGCGCACCCTCACGGCGATTTGATTAGTCGCCTTGTGAATGATGTTGACCAGGTGGCCGATGGGCTTTTGCAAAGCTTTACGCAATTTTTTACAGGCATTGTGACCATTTTAGGTACCATAGTGTTTATGTTGGGCATCAGCCCGCTGATTACGCTGGTGGTGGTGCTGATTACGCCGCTTTCTTTGTTTGCGGCCATGTTTATTGCCAAGCGTTCGCATAAAATGTTTGTGCGGCAGCAGGCCATACAAGGGCAATTGAGCGGCTATGTGGAAGAAATGCTGGGCAACCAAAAGTTGGTCAAGGTCTTTTCCCGTGAGGAGCATAGCTTTGCGGAATTCTGCGCTTTGAATGAGGAATTGCAGATGCACGGCCAAAAAGCGCAGTTTTATTCATCCCTTTCCGGGCCGTCTACGCGCTTTGTTAATAATTTGGTATATGCCGCTGTTGCGGTAGTAGGATCGCTTTGTGCAGTGACCGGCGTGCCGGTTTCGCTTACCGTTGGCGGAATTACCTCCTTTTTAACCTATGCAAACCAATATACCAAGCCCTTTAATGAGGTAACCGGCGTAATTCCGCAAATACAGACGGCAGTGGCTTCGGCGCAGCGTTTGTTTGCTTTTTTGGACGAAACCGCCGAACAACCCGACAGCGTTGACGCCACTGTGCTGACAAATTGTCGCGGAGAGATTGATATTGCGCATTTATATTTTTCGTATGCGCCGGACGCACCATTAATTGAAGATTTCAACCTGCATGTAAACCCGGGCGACCGCATTGCAATTGTGGGTCCTACCGGCTGTGGTAAAACAACGCTTATCAATTTGTTGATGCGCTTCTATCCGGCAAATAGCGGCGAAATTTTCATAGACGGACAATCCGTTACGCAAATTACGCGCAACAGCTGGCGGCGGCAATTCGGAATGGTGCTGCAAGATACCTGGCTATATCACGGTACGATTTTTGAAAATATTGCCTACGGTAAGCCGAACGCCACCGAACAAGAGGTGGTAAATGCTGCAAAAGCGGCGTTTGCACATGATTTTATTATGCAGTTGCCAAATGGCTACCAAACGCTTGTTGCCGAGGACGGCGGCAATCTTTCACAGGGACAAAAACAGCTTTTGTCTATTGCAAGGGTTATGCTACTCAGTCCGCCAATGCTGATTCTGGACGAAGCTACCAGCAGCATTGATACGCGTACCGAACGCAGGGTACAGGCAGCTTTCGAGAGCATAATGCAAGGAAGAACCAGCTTTATTGTCGCGCACCGTTTGTCCACCATACAGCATGCCACAACCATTTTGGTCATGCAAAAGGGCAGGGTTATCGAACAGGGAAACCATGCGCAGTTACTCGCTCAAAACGGCCTTTATGCCAAGTTATACCGCAGCCAATTTACACAAACAGAGCCCATAACCGACGGCGTTTGATTTTTTATTTTATTTACGCTATAATAAAGAAAAACGGCAAAAATTGCATGTTTATGCGTGTGTAACGGGAGGTAATTATGCGGGATTTAAAAAAAATTTGCGCCGAGGTACGTGCCGATGTAGTGAAAACCATCGGAACGCTGGGTGTTGGGCACATCGGGGGTAGCTTGTCCATTGTAGAGCTGCTGGTTGTACTGTACGAGCGTCATATGAGAATCGACCCCCAAAACCCCCAAAAACAGGGCAGAGACCGTTTGGTGGTCTCAAAAGGGCACAGCGGTCCGGCGGTGTATGCCATGCTGGCTCATAAGGGGTATTTCTCCAAGGATTGGCTGTTGACTTTGAATCAGTCCGGTACCAATTTGCCCAGTCACTGTGATATGAACCGTACCCCGGGTATTGATATGACGACCGGCTCTTTAGGGCAGGGGTTTTCCTGTGCGGTAGGCATTGCAATAGCTTCCAAAATTCGCAAAGACGGCGCTACGGTTTATACGATAATCGGTGATGGTGAGAGTCAGGAGGGGCAGATTTGGGAGGCTGCTATGTTTGGCGCTGCCCGCAAATTAAACAATATAATCGCCTTTACCGACTACAACAATATGCAAATCGACGGAGATTTGACAGATATTTGCGATTTAGGTGACCTTGCCGAGAAATGGCGTGCCTTTGGTTGGAATACCATCGTATTGGAAAATGGTCACGATTTAAAGGCCATTGACGATGCGGTTACGCAGGCAAAGCAGGCCGATATGCCCAGCATGATTCTGTTAAAAACCGTAAAGGGCAAGGGTGTAAAATTCATTGAGGAGCTGGGCTTTGGCAACCACAGCATTCCGATTACCAAAGAGCAAATGGATGCCGCCATTGCAGAGATTAGGGGGGAATAACGGTATGGAGATGCGTCAGATGTTATGCCAATGCTTAGACCAAATGATGGCCGAAAATGAAAATATTGTGGTGATAGATGCCGACCTTGCAAAACCCAACGGCACCTTTCCGTTGCGTAAAAAATACCCAGACCGCGCCTTTGATGTGGGCATTGCCGAGCAGAATATGACAAGCATAGCCGCCGGTATGAGCAGCTATGGTTTTATTCCGTTTATTACCTCATTTACGCCGTTTGCCTCCCGCAGAATTTGCGACCAGATTGCCATTTCCATTGCGTACGCAAAGCAGAATGTGAAAATTATAGGCAGCGACCCCGGTATTGCCGCAGAATTCAACGGCGGTACGCACATGAGCATGGAAGATATTGGGGTTCTGCGTTCCATTCCGGAACTGGTTATTTTTGAGCCGGTGGATACGGTACAATTACAACAGGCTTTGCCGCAAATCGTGGCGCATAACGGGCCGGTTTATATTCGCATGTTCCGCAAAGCCATTGACGATGTCTTTACCGCGCCGGACTACCGATTTGATTTGTTCACCGCGGATTACCTGAAAAAAGGCAAGGATGTTACGGTATTTTGCAGTGGCATTATGGTGCAGGAAACGCTGAAAGCCAATGCGCTTTTCCAAAAGGCGGGTATTGATGCCGAAATTGTAAATATACACACCATAAAACCGATTGACCGCAAGGTTGTGGTGGAAAGCGCTAAAAAAACCGGCGCAGTGGTGGTTGCGGAAAACCACAATGTAATCGGCGGTTTGAACTCTGCCGTGTGCGAGGTGCTGATGCAGGAATATCCGGCGCCGCTCAGAGCAGTGGGCGTACAGGATCGTTTCGGCCAAGTGGGAAAAATGCCGTTTTTAAAGAAAGAGTACCGTATGACAGCAGAGGATATTGTGAAGGCTGCCCAGGAAGTTATGGCCTTGAAAAGGTAGAGTGTAACTGCTATGTACGGTATGTTCCATAAAATTTTATGGTAAAATTACACAAATATCTTAAAGATACTTTTCATGTGAAAATACTTGACAGTTTTCGACAGATATGCTATATTTTATGATAAGAGATGATGTGGGTTTACTATCATCTTTCCATTGCATATTTATGCTCATTATGAGTGATTTTAAGCAATGCAGCTGCCGTGTAAATGCTTTTTAACTCCCGTAAATTCATAAAAATTCCCCTTTTACGCCATAATAAAAGGGGAATTCTTTTTACCCTATTTTTCAATTTTACGGAGGGATTCATGATGAAGCAGCCTAAAAATAAAACGTCCAAACAAACTCCGGCAGAAAAGGCACGGGAAATTGTTTGCGCTATGCACGGCGTGCAGCAGACAACCCACAACAGAAAATCAATTTATTCCGATGTTTTGGGCAGTTATACCGGCATGACATATGATGAGGAAAGACCTGTTCAAGACGCAGACGATTTGTAAATTTTAAAGAAATATTTTACTTCTCCGCTTCATAAGTATAGACAAAAGCGGAGGAGAAATATGATACAACAAAAACAAAAGCGTTATTTGATTGCCGCATTGCTCGGTTGTATTTGTGTGTTTGCAGTCGGTACGGGCATTGCAGTATTTTGGCAGAAAACACCGCAAATAGCGGAAACGCCGCTGGTTTCCGAACCGGAGGAGATTACCGCCCAAGAGCGCGAAAGCGAAGTGCCGGCAGAATCCCAAGCGGAGGAAAAGAAAGATTTTATCAAATATGTGGAGTTCAATGTAACCTACGCAGCGCTCGAACGCGCTTTACAGGCCGATGTGAAAAGTCATACGCAAGAGGGTCAGATGCAGGTGAGTTGGATTGACTTACTGGCATATCTGGGCGCAAAATACGGCGGAGATTTCAGTCGTTACAAAAGCACGGATATGGATACTTTGCTGCAAAAATTACAGCAAGGCAATTCTATGGAGGAATTGACCGAGGGCATGAAATATTACGGTTATTACAGCGAGGCTTATGCTGCGGTGTTAAGCGGCATGGTAGGGGAATATGAGCAGCAGGCCGAGGACGAAAACGGAGAAACGGTCTGGCAAAAGGGCTACGGCTTAATCGCGTACTCGCCCATTGCAAAAAATTACCCCTTTGAACATTACGACGACTTTGGTGCAAATCGCAGTTATGGTTATAAACGGCAGCATTTGGGGCATGACCTGATGGCGCAAACCGGAACCCCCGTCATTGCAATTGAATCGGGCGTGGTAGAAGCAGTTGGTTGGAATCAATATGGTGGTTGGCGTTTGGGGATTCGCAGTTCAGACGGTATGCGGTACTATTATTATGCGCATTTGCGGCAAAACCGTCCCTACGCGGAAGGCATGGAGGAAGGCAAGCAGGTCAAAGCGGGAGATGTGATTGGTTATGTAGGGCATACGGGGTACAGCACCAAGGAAAACGCCAATAACATAGAGGTTCCGCATTTGCATTTGGGTATGCAGCTGATTTTTGATGAATCGCAAAAGGAGAGTGACAACGAAATCTGGATCGACCTGTATCCGCTTACCATGCTGTGGGAGCGTCATAAAAGTCAGGTATATAAGGTAGAGGAGACTAAAGAATATTACCGTAAATATGACATTCAAATCGAGCAACCGGTGAAATAGTCGATTCTGCACATAAAATGCTTGCTTTTACGGTGCGGCTATGCTATAATTACAAGCGTTCCGTGCTGGTATGGTGGAATCGGCAGACACAAGGGACTTAAAATCCCTCGGTAGCAATACCGTGCCAGTTCAAGTCTGGCTACCAGCACCAAACTGAGTCTGGGCACACTTCGTGTTCGGACTTTTTGTTTTTACAATAAATAGGGTATGTAACCAAGTATACATCTATTTTGTAGCATTTTAATTTATTTAGGTTTTCTATAGAATTTTTGCGGACGTTTTTTGTTGTTTTTATGCTAATCTGTGTTATAACATAGTTGTTCAATATCGATAGAAGTCATGAACGAAAAATAATTTTCTTTCTATTTTTCGTTCTTTAAAATGAAAAAAGAAGGAGGTGTTAAGAATGGAGGAAAGAAAAAGGAGTGCGGCTATAGGGGAGAAGTATCAGAAACATGGAATCGTTTTACTTCATGACTGCGTTCGCCTTTGACACCACGCAGTCCCATAGATCTCTTTCATCTGTAATAAAAGCGAGCAAAACATCTTCAGGGTATTCCGTATCATTTTCGATTTTTATATCAACTATGGTCATTACCCCAACGCTATTTAAATCTTTTGCAAATAACTGTGCTGTTTTGTAAGAATCGTAATAATAATCTCCTGAGGAAAACAATGGTTCTAACCTTATCGTATTTTCTTCTATCATCTTTTCATTTTCATTCTGTGTTGCACTTGCTTGCGGATTTGAGTTTTCCGACAAATTTCGACTTGGTGGTTTTATGCATGCCGTTAATGTAAGTATCAAAATACACAACATACTACAGTTTGAAGAGGAGTTTAGATATTTAGGAATCGCACAGCGGAAATCGGTGCGGTTCTTTTTATATCTAAACTTGACGTAATGAGAAGACTAGTAAGTTTTTTCATAAGAACTTCAGAAAAAAATCAGGAAATTTCACATAATATTCAAAAAAGACTTGTTTTTTTGAAGTATTTATTATACAATGTGTAAAAATTAGTAAATATAAACTTGTATTTTATTCTGAACATAACTGATTTTTCATATTTAAACAGGGGGAATATTTTTCTGATTTTGTTCATGGTTAACAAAGAATTTTTAACGAAAAGGAGAATGCGGCATGAAGAAAAAAATTTTGGCGATACTGGCGGTCATTTTTGTAGCTTCTATTTTTACTTGCACAGTATCAGCCCACTATGACACTGCCTATTGGCATGAGGAGCGCAAAACCCAAACAAGAAGCGGCTGGATGGATTGGATTCCCGACAATAGAAAAGTGAGCGAGCTTTCTTTGCCGGGTACCCATGACACGATGGCTTACGCTTCTAATTTATTTGGCGGTGATATTACCCGTACACAAACAATGAATTTGAGACAACAGCTTGACAGTGGCATTCGTGTATTGGATATTCGTTTGAAATATACCAGCGAAAGCCAATTGGATAACTACCATGGTATTGTTTATTTGGGTACTCAATTTGAGGATGTACTCAGAACTGTGAAGGATTTCTTGGCGAGCAACCCCACAGAAGCTGTATTTATTCGCGTAAAACAAGAGAATTCCTCTGTAAGTGATACGCAGATGAAAAAAGCTTTTGACTATTATTACAACAGATATAAGAATATTT
This sequence comes from uncultured Eubacteriales bacterium, assembly GCA_934457095.1. GTDB lineage: Bacteria > Bacillota > Clostridia > Oscillospirales > Acutalibacteraceae > UMGS1071. The sequence goes on along the minus strand of CAKSHJ010000006.1, from coordinate 48,953 downwards.
TCTATACCGGAGGACAGACTAATCCGACTTTCGGCCAGCTGAGAGGCAAAATTGTCTTGCTTTCCGATGTTGCTTCTTTGCATTCTTACGGTATTCCCTACAGAAGCATGAATATTCAGGATTCGTACTCTTTGAGCACAAACTGGGATTTGTATTCCAAATGGGAAAAAATCAAGTCTCAGCTTGTAAACAGTAACAACAGAAACAATACCAATCAAATTTATGCAAACTATCTGTCCGCTTCCGGCGGCAGTTTCCCGTATTTCGTGGCTAGCGGACATAGTTCTCCGGGCACTTCTGCTCCAAGATTGTCCACAGCTTTAACGCACCCGGGTTTTGCAGGCTACTATCCGGATTTCCCGCGCGATAACCGGTTTCTGTGGTTCGCTACCATTTACTTTGAAGGTACCAACACTTTGACGGCTAACTATTTAAATAACAACAATGTAAAATATGCGGGTATTGTGATGGCAGATTTTCCTGGCGAACGTTTAATCAATGCGATTATTCAGTGTAACCGCAGATAATTAACTTATAGAACATAAAGAAGAAAACGCACGGAGAATAAAACCGTGCGTTTGTTTCTTTATTTTTGTTAGATTTTTTAACATAATTTTATAAAAATGAAGCATGATAACAAAGAAAATAAATAAAAATCGGAGGAGAATTTTATGGGTTATGTCAATTGGAGTTATCAAGAATTGAACCAGTTTTGTAAAGATGTGTTTATTGCCTTTGGGTTTGATGCTGAGGAAAGCAGTGTGATTACAGATGTGCTGTTGGCAGCTGATTTGCACGGTTTTGAAAGCCATGGTATGCAGAGAATGGTGCGCTACCATAAAGGCATTGAAAAGGGATTGATTCATTTGGATGGTAAACCGGAGGTGGTTTTTGAAACGCCCGTTTCTGCCGTTGTGGACGGTCATCATGGAATGGGTCAGCTTATCAGCAAGTACGCCATGGAAAAGGCGATAGAAAAGGCTAGAATTGCTGGGATTGGTATCATTACAGTGCGCAATTCCAACCATTTTGGTATTGCCGGTTTTTACAGTAAAATGGCCTGTGACCAAGGTTTTTTGGGTATGGCATGTACCAATTCCGAGGCTATTATGGTACCAACCTTTGGCAAACAGGCTATGTTAGGTTCTAATCCAATTGCGGTTGCTATGCCCGCAGAGCCATACCCGTTCTTTTTTGACTGTTCCACTACGGTGGTGACAAGGGGTAAGCTGGAGATGTATAACAAAGCGGGCAAACCTTTGCCGGATGGATGGGCTTTAGATGAAAACGGTCATGCGACCAACGATGCGCCGCGCGTGCTTTCCAATATTGTTTCGAAAGGCGGAGGAGGCATTATGCCGCTTGGCGGTTGCGAGGAGGTCAATGGTAGTCATAAAGGCTACGGCTACGGTATGCTTTGTGAAATTTTTAGTTCGATTCTCTCGTTGGGTGTAACCTCTGACCAATGTTGCACATTTGACGACAAAACTGGAATTTGTCATGGGTTTATGGCGATGAATCCTGCAATTTTCGGGGATGCAGAGAAAATTAAGGCGCATTTTTCTGCATATTTGAAGGCGTTGCGGGAAAGCCCGAAGGCCGATGGAAAAGAGCAAATTTATACCCACGGTGAAAAAGAAATTTTGGCGGAAAAAAACAGGCGAGAAAATGGTATTCCTGTGAATGACAATACCATGGTGGAACTGGCAAGCTTATGCGATTATCTCAAACTGGATTTCGCTGATTATTTTCAGGGATATGAGTTGCCTCAAAATAGCCAATTTTTTTCCGGAAATTACTAAGCATGAATTTGTGCATATTCCACAAATTAAATTTGTTTTATTTGTATTTTTTCTTTATATTAGGAGAGAGTGTAGATGTTTTTTAGGCATTTTAAACAAATACTTGCTTTTTCTTCAAAAATATGCCATAATGATTTTATATACAACAATATACAGTAATATAAACTATAAAAAAGGAAAGTGTGGCTTATGAAAAATTACGGAACCGGTACAGCACAGATATTGGCGCATCGCTTTTGCGAAAAGCGCCGATTGCTTCGCATTGGGTGTATTGCATTGGGGATGGCAGTATTGCTGGCAGCTTTGCCGTTTACGGTGGTGAAAACAAATGTTATGGCGGCTAACACCGTGACAGATGCCGGTAATTTAGTGGTGGTGGTACGCTTTCAGGACAACAATACTGAGGGAGACGGAGGTACAGGCTATAATAAGACGTATGCCGGCGGTGCAGGTGCCCCGCGCACTTATTGGGAGTCCTTGCAGTTGAAATACAACGGAGATGGCAGTAAATATATACAAGGCTCTGTATATGAATATCTGCGCGATATGTCCAACGGGCAGCATAAGATAACCTCTTATTTTCCGCAAACTCAAACAGACGGTAAAGTTACCTATATTACCTTGAGCAAAAATGCTCAAGCGTATCAAGGGTCTTCCGGAGACGCCGATTTAATTAGCGAAATTGTTACAGCGTTGCAAAATAATTATTCGACGTTTAATATAGGCGATGTAGACAAAAATAATGACGGTGTAATAGACAATTTGACAGTTTTGGCCTCGGTTGCCACCGGAAAACAAGGCACATTTTCCAATCATGCTTCCAGTTTTGGCGATTCAAGCAAGAAATATCTGGGTAAAACCATCGGTTCTTATAATGTAATGGAGGCCAAAGTCAGCGCAAACGGTTACGACAGCTTTACACCTACTACAGCTGCGCACGAGTATATTCATACGCTGGGTATACCCGACTATTACCGCACCGGGGGCAATACAACCCCCGTTGGCACTTGGGATCCAATGAGTTCTCCGGTGGGAAATCCGTTGCCGTTGGCTGTTACCAGAGAAAGATTAGGTTGGTCGAGTGTACAGGAACAAAAGACGCAAAATGCAACCTATACGCTGTATGATGCAACAACCGCATACAATGATAATACGAAACCGCAGGCTCTGAAATTTAAAACGCCGTATTCCGGTTCGGAATATTTTGTAGTGGAATACCGTAAGCAAGGTGCCCAAAATGCAGCTAAGTTATATGACATAGATAAAGGCATTGCGGGTTCGGGTCTAATTGTTTACCGCATAAATACTGCTTTGGAATATCAAGGGAACCTTGGAGACCAAGACTATGTTTATGTGTTCCGACCGAACGGCACGGATACGGCAGAGGCCGTGAAAGATGCGCAAGTAGGTTTGACGAGTTATAAGGCAAAACGTGATGCTATTGGCACAACAGACACAACGGCAACGCTGGCGCAAGGTGCAATTTGCTATTCTAACGGTCAAAATTCCGGCATGCAAATCAAGGTGACGCAGCAAGAGGACAGTTCCATTACCTTTACTGTGGAATTTCCGGATTACGGTCAGCTTGGTCTGTGGGAACAGGTTGTGAATAAAGACGGCAGCTCTCCGGTTACGAGTATGAAGGGAACTGAAACCCAAATACTCACGAACGGTTCAGCATTGTATATGCTTGCTGAAAATCCTATGATGCGGTCGAGCAGTGTTACTGTGTATAAAGACGGAGATTGGTCAACGCCGACTACTGTTGCTACTAATTTAAATAATTGCTCTATGGCAGTTTTAAACGACGAGATATATGTTTTGGGCGCCCAATATACGCCAACTACACAAGTGGTATTGAAAAAATATACCAACGGAATTTGGCAAGAGACTGCTCAAATTGCCAATATAGTAGCTAATAAACTCGCGTTGGGAGTGGTAGGTAATACACTCTACGCTTTGGCAGATAATAATAATACGCTTCAATTGTATAAATTAGAAAATAATGCATTTCAAGCGGTAGGCGGCGCTTTCAACGTGGGAGCTAGCGTTACTTCTCCGGTTATTTTTGAGCAGAACGGTATGCCTGCCATTGTCTACGGAGATTTCAGAATGGGAACAGGCCAGCAATCTGCTACGCATGTCTATGCTTTGCAAAACGACCAGTGGAACGAGCTTGCAAAAGATGATGGTACAGCGGCACAGATAAATTCTGTGACCACGCAGGGCGGTAAGACCTATGTATTAAACACGTATTCCGGTAAGGCAACAAAGCTCAAAATTTTTGAAAATGGCGCTCTAATAGCTAACCATGAATTAACCAATTTGCCAAACGGGCCACTTTCGGCAAGTGTGACGGCTGACCAGGAAAATTTGTATGTTTCTGTGGTGGAAAACGAGAAAGCTTATACCTATTATGCGCCATTGAATGAGCCCACTCAGCTGCAAAAATTGGGCGATACCGTTTACAGTCCGGTTGGTAAGATTTCTACCGCGGTAATGGATGGCAAGGTTTACTGTGCCGCAGCGCCTACTATGGCCGGTTCCATGGATGTACGTTTTTACAAGGCGCCTGTTCTAATAGAGCAAGTAACAGTAACCTTTAAAAATGGCGACGGATCGATATTAAAAGAGGAAAAAATAGACAAGGGTACCCGTCCTTCTATCAGCGAAACTCCAACGAAGGCTTCTACGGACGGGTTTGATTATATTTTTAGAGGTTGGTCGCCGGAGATAACCGAAGTAGATGCAGATACCGTTTATACGCCGGTATTTGAAGAGGTGAGGAAAACCCCCGGAAATAACGATAACACTGCAGGCAGTGGTAACAGTACCCCTGGTGATACAAATGGCAATGCAAATAGTACCGGCAACACCGAACCATTAGAAGGTAATCAAGCGGCAGTCAGCCCGAAAAACGGAATAATTGCTCAAAATAATCCCTCAACAGGAGATGACCGTACATTGATTTTGCTTGTGGTATTAGGTGGTGCGCTTGCAATTACTGTGATGGGGATCGTGTTTTCACGAAGAGAGAAATGCAGTTAAAATAAAAAAATATAGCGTTGAAAAACAGTGACGGAATTTACCGTTGCTGTTTTCTTTTTGAATAAGGGAGCATAAGCAGTTAAAATTTACCCATACTAATATCGGAGGTGATTTGAATGAGTCCGAAAGAATTAAGTTATATTGACGACGCATTGGGCCACGAACAATTTTTAAAAACACAGTGTCAGGAGGCCGCGCAGAATTTACAGGACCCACAATTAAAGCAATATGCACAGCAATTGGCCGAGAAACATCAGCAAATTTTTAGTCAATTTATACAATTGGTATAATTTTAGAGGTGAAATATGGACGATAAAAGTTTAATGGAAAATATGCTGCTGACTACAAAAGGTGTGTGCGATTTGTATTTGCACGGAACCATAGAGTCATCAACGGCAAATGTACACGGCGCTTTTGACAAGGCTTTGCAGGATTCTCTAAGCATGCAAGATGAAATTTACAAAAAAATGGCAGCGAAAGGTTGGTATCCGTCGGAGCAGGCCGAACCGCAAAAAATGCAAAAGGTAAAGCAAAAATACACAGCAAGCGCTGGCAACTAAATTTTCTGTATACTTCAATTCGTAACACATAAGTTTTACGGGTTGGGGTTTATTTTTTACGGGTACATGCAACGAACAGGCATACTGGGGCATAACATGTATCAATTATGATGGGGCAGGTGTTTGTAAATGATAGGTGGATTTTTACTCCGTATTTTCTCCGATTTGATTTTTATGGTTTTACATGTGACAGGTTCGGGTTCGTTTCCAAAACCGCTAAGTGCTAAAGAGGAGAGAGAGTATCTTGAAAAACGAAATCGTGGCGACCAAGAGGCGAGAAATCGATTAATCGAGCATAATTTGCGTTTGGTGGCGCACATTATTAAAAAATATTATGCAAATTCCGGTGAACAGGACGATTTGATTTCGATTGGCACGATTGGTCTAATCAAGGCTGTGGATTCCTTCAATACCGATAAGGGAATACGGCTTTCCAGTTATGCCGCACGCTGTATTGAAAATGAAATTTTAATGTTTTTCCGTACAACAAAAAAAACAGCGCAAGATATTTCCATGAATGAACCGATTGACACCGATCGTGATGGAAATGCGCTTACGCTGATGGATACCATGGCGTGTGAGGATAATATGGTGGAAAGCATTGATAATAAGATAAAAATTGAAAAATTAAAAACCTATATGGAGGAAGAGCTTTCTCCCAGAGAGCAGTCAATCATTTGTCTGCGATACGGCTTGGTGCCGGGCAGTAAGCCGCTGGCTCAACGGGAAGTTGCCTCGGTTTTGGGTATTTCTCGGTCGTATGTCAGTCGCATAGAGAAAAAGGCTTTGCTTGCGCTTAATAAACGCTTTTCCAAATAAACTACATAAAAAAGAGGCGGTTTTTGCCGTCTCTTTGCATTTTTACGGTTGATTTTGGTCGTCAGATTGCGGCGGAGTCTGATTTGGCGGCACGGGAGGTTGAGGTGGCATACCTGTACTTTGCATAGGATTCGGGGGAACAAAGCCGCTAAACATCATTTGGTAATTGCGTATGGTTGAGCGCGCAGTCAGCATAATAACGCCGCCGATGATACCGATAACACTGCAAAATATCACATTGATGACAATACTGATGATATACGGTGTAGGCGAGTAAATTTTGGAGAGGATCGCATTGGGATTCAGATACTGTGTTTTTAAGTAACCGAAGTGGATGATGGCATAAATGATATTTATAATGGCCGTTGCAAGTATAAGCGAGCTATATATGAAGCCGCCCACAGCATCACCGTAATCGCCTGTGTAAGCATGAGAAAGATAATAAATTCCTCTTGTAGCATTGTATATAATAGAAAACATGCTGCCAAGTCCCCAAAGAATTCCGACGACCAGCCAAGCAATGGCAGCGCCTTTTATTTTGCCGTATATTTGTTGCAGCATAAAAGGTTGCTGTGAATACAGCGGTGTAGAATCATGTGGAGATTGGTATGTTTGCTGCGGCGGAGGCGGTACTTGCGGTAGGGGAGCGCCGCAATTTTGACAAAATACTGCATTTTGTACGGTGTTAACTCCGCAGCGGGGACATTTTGAATTCATAAAAAGCCCTTCTTTCTCAAATATTTGTTTACGGTACTATTATAAAGTATCATAACGTTGCCGTCAATTAAGATTCTTTTTAATCGACAATTGTATAAAATAGCAAGATTTAGTATAATGATTTTACTAAAGTTGCAAAGAGGCGGTTAATATGGAAAAGGCACATGAGATTTTAAAAACTTATTTTGGGCACAATGTATTTCGCCCCGGACAAGAGAAACTGATTGCACATTTATTAAATGGGCAGGACTGTTTGGGAATTATGCCAACGGGTGCGGGAAAATCTGTCTGTTACCAAGTGCCCGCTGTTCTGGTTGAGGGCATTACGTTGGTCATATCGCCGCTGGTTTCCCTGATGAAAGATCAGGTCTACGCACTGCATAGGGCTGGTATTTCCGCGGCGTTTATTAATAGTCTGCTTACGCCGGTTCAGCAAGGTAAGGTGATTGAAAACTGTGCCCGACAAAAATATAAGCTTGTTTATGCTGCGCCGGAACGCTTGGTTTCAGAGGAATTTCTGTCTTTTGCGAAGAGAGCGAATATTTCACTTGTTTGTGTAGACGAAGCGCATTGTATTTCGCAGTGGGGACAGGATTTTCGTCCAAGCTATTTAAAAATTGTACAATTTATACACGCATTGCCTAAAAGACCTCCGGTAGCGGCTTTTACTGCTACTGCCACCGAGCAAATTCAACAGGATATCATTTCTCTATTGCAACTACGCAGTCCGTTTGTGATAACCACTGGCTTCGATCGTCCTAATTTATATTTTGAAGTGCAAGCCCCTATAGACAAATTTATAGCCTTGGAGCGTTTTTTAGCGCAAAATAGGAACAAAACAGGCATTATCTATTGCGCTACCAGAAAAAGTACGGAGGAAATCTGTATGCGTTTGCAGGCGCAGGGCTATGCCGCGACTAGATACCATGCAGGATTGAGCGAGCAGGAGCGCAGACTGAATCAAGAGGAATTTCGGACGGACAAAGTGCGGATTATGGTAGCGACCAATGCGTTTGGTATGGGAATTGATAAGGCAAATGTTTCGTTTGTAGTGCATTTTCATATGCCGAAAAATATGGAAAGCTATTATCAGGAGGCGGGCAGAGCCGGCAGAAACGGTAATACAGCCCATTGTCTGTTGCTGTATAGTAGACAGGATATTGCTACCAATCTATTTTTTATAGAAAAACAGAAAGAAAATGAGATACTAAACGCCCATATGCGCAGAGAGGTGCGAAAAAAAGACCGAATACGCTTAAAGCAAATGACAGCTTATTGTACCACAGCAGACTGTCTGCGTGCTTATATTCTACGGTATTTTGGAGAAAACTGCCCTGATTTTTGTGGGAATTGTTCCAATTGTGCGGCAAAGGAGAAGAGGTAAAGGGTAAAAAGCCGTTACAGCATTGCAGTAGCTGTAACGGCTTTTTTATTTGGGGCAGGAATTTTATTCTTCTTCACCTTGGTCAAATTGACTGTTGTAAAGACCGGCATAAAATCCGCCTTTTGCAAGCAATTCCTCATGGTTGCCCTGTTCAATAATATCGCCGTCTTTCATAACCAAAATGGTGTCGGCGTTTTTAATGGTAGACAATCGATGCGCAATGACAAAGCTGGTTCTGCCTTGCATTAAATGATCCATCGCCTTCTGAATTAAAATTTCGGTTCTGGTATCCACACTGCTGGTGGCTTCGTCCAGAATTAAAATTTCCGGGTCTGCCAAAATTGCCCGGGCAATGGTCAAAAGCTGCTTTTGTCCTTGGGAAACATTATTGGTTTCCTCGTTTAAAAGCGTTTTGTATCCCTCCGGGAAGGTTCTGACAAAGTGGTCAACCTGAGCTGCCTTGGCCGCGGCAATTACCTCTTCGGTGGAGGCATTGAGTTTACCGTAGCGAATGTTATCCTCAATGGAGGCATTATACAGCCAGGTATCCTGCACTACCATACCGAACATTGAGCGTAAATCTTTTCTTGCAAATTCCCGCAAATCATGCCCGTCAATCAAAATTGCACCGGAATTTACATCGTAAAAGCGCATCAGCAATTTTACGATGGTGGTTTTACCCGCACCGGTCGGTCCTACAATAGCCACCTTTTGGCCGGGTTCTACCACAGCGGAAAAGTCATGGATGATCGTGCGCTCCGGAGTATAGCCGAAATGTACATGGTCAAATATCACCTTACCATGCGGGTGGATACAGTCAGCGGTTTCGGCAGCATTTTTGTCGTGCTGTACGGTAATAGGGTGCGCAGCCTCCGGTACTTCCTCGTCCTGTTCCAAGAAGTGGAATACACGCTCTGAAGCTGCGGCAGTTTGCTGTAAAATATTCGAGATATTGGCAATTTGAGAGATTGGTTGGGTAAATTGGCGTACATATTGCATGAATGCCTGAATATTACCCACGGGCAGGCCGGTGGTAACCGAAAGATAACCGCCTAAAATACAAATTCCCACATAGCCCAAATTGCCTACAAATAAAACAATAGGCATTAACAAACCGGACATAAACTGCGATTTCCATGCGGATTTATAAAGGGTATCGTTATAGCCGTCAAAAATTTTAGCCGATTCTTGCTCCTTGTTAAACGCTTTAATCACCACATGGCTTGCATACATTTCCTCCACATGACCGTTTACATGTCCCAAATAGGTTTGCTGCGCCATAAAGTGCTTTTGCGATTTTTTCATAATCAGCGAGATAATTCCCATGGAAATCGGTACAATGACAAGCGCAACCAGCGTCATTTCCCAGCTAATGGTCAGCATCATAATTAAAATACCGATAACTGTAGTAACAGAGGTGATGATTTGCGTAGCGCTTTGGTTCAGACTTTGAGAAATGGTATCCACATCATTGGTGATGTAGGACAAAATTTCACCGTTGGAGGTGCCGTCGTAATATTGGAACGGCAGCCTGTACATTTTATTGGAAATATCTTTTCTTAAGTTATAGGTGACCTCCATAGTTACCTTGGACATTAAATGTCCCTGTAAATATCCGAACAGCAGGCTGACCAAATACAGACCGATTAAAATTAAGGCAATTACGCCAATATAGCCAAAATCAATGCCAGTACCGTTGCCGGAAACACTACCCATAATGCCCTCGTATAGCTTGGTGGTGGCCATGCCTAAAATTTTGGGGCCGACAATGGTGAATATGGTAGAGCAAATGGCAAATAGAAAAACCAATAGCATTAAAAATTTGAATTTGCCCATATAGCGCAGCAATTTGCCGAAGGATTGTTTGAAATTCTTAGGTTTTTCAGCAGGGCCGGCAGCAGGAGGACCACCGAACATACCGCCGCCCGGCCGTGGAGAAGTCTTAAATTGTTTTTCCTGATTATTCATGCTCTAACTCCTCCTTTGAAAGTTGTGACGATGCAATTTCATAATAGGTTTTGCAGGTTTTTAGCAGCTCCTCATGCGTGCCCTTGCCTACAATTTTACCTTCGTCCAATACAATAATTTGCTCGGCATGCATAATGGTGCTGATGCGCTGTGCCACAATTAAAACGGTAGCGTCTGCCAAATTTTCCTTTAAAGATTTGCGCAATGCCGCGTCCGTTTTAAAGTCCAGGGCAGAGAAGCTGTCGTCAAAAATAAAAATTTCCGGTTTTTTCACCAAGGCGCGAGCAATGGAAAGGCGTTGCTTTTGCCCGCCGGAAACATTCGTGCCGCCCTCGGAAATGGAACTGTCAAAACCCTCTGGCTTTTTCGTAATAAAATCGGTTGCCTGTGCAATATCGGCAGCAGTTTTTAGTTCCGCTTCCGAGGCATTTTCGTCGCCATAGCGCAGGTTCGAAGCAATCGTACCCGAAAGCAATACGCCTTTTTGCGGTACATAACCGATTTTGTCATGCAGTTCCTGTTGAGAAACATCTTTCACATTCACGCCGTCAATCAGCACCTCTCCGGAGGTCGCGTCATAAAAGCGAGGGATCAAATTGACAAGAGTAGACTTACCCGCACCCGTAGAACCGATAAATGCCGTAGTCTGTCCGGGGATTGCGGTAAAGGAAATGTTGCTTAAAACTTCCTCGTCAGCGCCGGCATAACGAAAGCCTACATTGCAAAATTCCACCACGCCTTTTACATTTTTCTCAAAATGTTTGGGTTGTACCGGGTCTTGTACGCTAGGCTCCTTTGCCAGCACTTCATTGATTCTGCCGGCAGAAACCGCAGCTCTGGGCACAATAATAAATACAACCGAGAGCATTAAAAATGCGATGATTACCTGCATGCAATATTGCATAAAGGCCATCATACTGCCCACTTGAATGCCGCCGTTTGCCACCTGATGTGCGCCGACCCAGACCACCAGCAGACAAATACCGTTCATAATGAACATCATAACCGGCATTAAAAATACCATAACACGATTGGTAAACAACTGTGTTTTACCTACCTCTAAATTGGCTTTGTCAAAACGCTTTTTTTCAAAGTCCTCGGTGCCAAAGGCGCGAATTACCGTCATACCGTTTAAATTTTCTCTTGCCACCAAATTCAAGCGGTCAATGAGCTTTTGCATAATTTTGAATTTGGGCATAGCCACCGTAAAAATAACGCCTACCAGTAAAAACAGCATACCGCAGGCAAGAGCAATAATCCAACCCATAGAAGGGGAAGTTGCTACCGCCATAGAAGTGCCTCCGATGGCCATAATCGGAGCATAGCACATCATACGAATACCCATAATCAGCAAAAGCTGAATTTGAGTAATATCATTGGTAGTGCGTGTAATGAGGGAAGAGGTGGTAAACTCATCGAATTCATTGTTGGAAAAAGAGGTGACTTTACGAAAAACATTACGGCGCAGATTGCGGGAAACGCCCGCTGCAATACGAGAGGCCAACAGGCATACCAAAATGGAAGCGATGCCGCCTGCAAAGGAAAGTGCCAGCATTTTTGCTCCGGCAATTAAAATATAAGTTGTTTGCAAATTTCCCTTATCCATACCCAGCTCTTGGTAGAAGCTACCGTTTAGAATAGCAGCGCTTTGCGCCAACATGGAATCATCGGTCGCTTCTGCTTTTTCTCTGGCTTCTCCGATTACTCCGTCTGGCATGGCTTCTAATTGCGGCTGCATTTGGTACAGCTTTGCAAAGTCAATCTCAGACACGTTTGCAGAGGTTTCTTCACCTTGCCCGTGCTCCTGACTTGCCAAAGACTGCATGGTATAAATAAAGGTCCAGGTAGCCGTACCAAAAGTGTTGTCTAATTCCGTCAAACCCTCTGCGTCAACATTGCCGTTTAATACATAGATATCCTCGGTTTGCAGCAGTGGGTATTTTTTAACATATTCGTCATGTTCCTTGCCCTTGTCATGTACAGAACGCAGGGTATAGCTTTTGTCAATGCGCTCTTTTTGGTCTTGAGTCATAAAAATTTTAAAAAACGAGAGCGCTTTTCCACTGATTGCTTTTGGCGTAGCTTCCTCAACGCCGCTCTGCTGAATGCCGACATTGATAATATCGGACATATAGTGGGGGAGGCTCAGGTCGCTGAATGCCTGACCAAACAGCAGCAATACGCAAATGACTACACTGAGCCAAAACGGCTTTAAGTAGATTTTCAATAATCTTACCATATGAAAAAACTCCTTTCTATTTTTGTTTTATGTGTGACCGCAAGTGGGTGTACTGTAAAAAATATCCTGAAAGCGGCGCAGTAAAACAATAAAGGTTTCGGTATCCTTGGGGCCGAATTCTTCGCAAACCCGTTCCACAGAGGATAAGAACATAGTTTTAAATGCCGTTAGAACCTCTTTACCACCCGGCGTTAAAGAAACCAATACTTTGCGTCTGTCCTGTTCTGCAATCAGACGCGTTACAAAGCCTTTTTTCTCCAGTGTGCGCAGCATTTGAGAAACTGCCGGTCCGGAAATCCGACTGCTCTCACGAATGACCGAGAGCGCAACACCATCGGGGGTGGACTGCTCATACCGGCCGATTAAATCCAGTACAAAAAACTCTCCCGGAGGGATATTAGTCATAGTCGCAAACGATTTTTTGCGTCGTTGCAGACTGACCAATACCTGAGCAAGCTCATTTTTCAAAGTTTCCGAGCCTTTCATAAACGGTTCACCTCCTACAATCTGCACATTGACAGTTAATGATGTTAATAATTAACCATGTTAACTATTATACGGAAAATAAAATTCTTGTCAATCTATATTTTGGCATAAATTCCGATTTCTACACAACCACTTTACATACAAAGGCAAAATGCGTTATACTAAAAATATAAACCGCTCAAAAAAGGGGAGAAAACTCATGCAAAAACACACAGGCGTTGCGGTCATAGGCGGGGGAGCCTCGGGTTTTGCCGCAGCCATTGCCGCGGCGCAAATTTTAAAACAGCCTTTTTCCGTTACGCTATTGGAGGGCGCTCCCAAAGTAGGTAGAAAATTGCTTGCCACCGGCAATGGAAGGTGCAATTTAACCAATATGCACGCCACGGTAAAACATTACTACGGCAATCCCGGTGCGGTAGAAGCTATATTGCACACCTACCCGCCTAAGCGGCTGATAGAGTGGTTTCGGGAAATGGGGCTGCTGTGCAAAGAGGAAACTCAAGGCAGAGTTTATCCACACAGTCTGCAGGCCTCATCTGTACTGGACATGCTTCGTTTGCGGGCAGAGACCTTGCAAGTGGAAACGATTTGTGAATTTCCGGTTTGCAGACTAAAAAACGAAAACGGCGTATTTTTCATCGAAAGCGTCAATGGACAAACGCTTATCGCGAAAAAAGTGATTCTCGCAACAGGCGGCAAAGCGGCTCCGCAATTGGGTTGCGGAATAAACGGCTATGCGTTGGCAAGTTCGTTTGGTCATATAGTAACGCCGCTATACCCGGCGCTTACTGCGTTAAAAACACCGCCGGAATTTGTAAAAGGTTTAAAGGGTATGCGATGTCCGGTTACTGCTGTTTTGAAATGCAACGGTAAGGTGATTTGTCTTGAAAAAGGCGAGGTGCAATTTACCGAGCAGGGACTTTCCGGTATTTGTATGTTCCAATTTTCACGCCATGTGGCTCTTTTATGCGCAAAAAGGCGACAGCCTGAGGTGATTTTAGATTTTATGCCTGAGCATACCGTCTTTACCATAACCAAGCAACTTGAGTATACGGCACAGCTTTTTCCGAATCAACCGGCAGCAGAGTTGTTAAAAGGTTTTATAAACAAGTTAGTTGGAGAAAGCATTGTAAAAAGAGTATTGTCGAATAAAAAGAATGCGGCGGCAAAGGAATTGCGGAAAACGGATTTGACGAATATTGCTAATGCGATAAAAGGACTTGCCTTTCCGTGTATTGGAGTGACAGATTGGAAACAGGCGCAAACTACTGCCGGCGGTGTTTCGTTGCGGCAAATTTCAGGTAATTTGGAATCGACTCGTTGCAAGGGGCTGTATTTTTCCGGGGAAATTTTGAATATAGACGGAGAGTGCGGGGGATATAACCTGCACTGGGCATGGATAAGCGGTATTACCGCAGGAAAAGCTGCAGCTAAGAGTATAAAACGAACAAAATAAAGAAATTTTTGAAAGTCATAATTTTTACCGACAATCTATTGACAAACACAGGGATTTTGCTATAATAAATGTTACCGTCCAAAAATATTGCGGTATTGTGTAATGGTAGCACAGCAGACTCTGACTCTGTTTGTCTGGGTTCGAATCCTAGTACCGCAGCCAAAAGCATTGACAAACGCCGCTTTGCATGGTATAGTAAACAGCGTTGTCGAATACGGAGGAGTGTCCGAGTGGTTTAAGGAGCTAGTCTTGAAAACTAGTGATCCCGCAAGGGACCAAGAGTTCGAATCTCTTCTCCTCCGCCAGTTTGCACGTTTCAATTTTTATGGATAGATGGCAGTCAATACACTGTTTTGGAGAAATACCCAAGTGGTGAAGGGGCTCCCCTGCTAAGGGAGTAGGTCGGGTAACCGGCGCGAGGGTTCAAATCCCTCTTTCTCCGCCAAATGCATCCGGGCGCATTTTGCGTTCGGGTGTTTCTTTTTAAAAAAAAGAGGTGCATAGTATGCCCATACAACTTACGCTGCAAACTGCTATAGGTACCATCTATATTGCGCAGGAGGCCGACGCAATTATTAGAATCAGCTTTCGCAATTTACAATACCCCGAACAACAAACGCTGTTACTCCTTGCCGCTAAACAACAGCTCAATGCGTATTTTCAGGGCCAACAACAGAGTTTTTCGTTGCCCCTAAAGCCTAAAGGTACGCCGTTTCAGCAAAAAGTTTGGCAGGCGCTGCAGGCCATACCCTACGGTCAGACTCGTACTTATGCTCAAATTGCCGCCGAAATCGGTAGTCCAAAGGCCTGTCGGGCAGTCGGCATGGCAAATCATCATAATCCTATCGATATTGTAATCCCGTGTCATAGAGTGGTAGGGTCAAACGGAGCGCTCACAGGTTATGCCGACGGACTGGAACGCAAACAATTTTTATTGGAATTGGAGCGTAATTGTGGGGTTATGCGGAAAAGATAGAAGCGGAGGGAAAATTTATGTTACAAATCGGGTGTCATTTGTCGTGTGCAAAAGGTTTTTTACACATGGGACAGCAGGCTCTGCAATTGGGCGCCAATACCTTTCAATTTTTCACCAGAAATCCACGAGGTAGTAAAGTAAAAGCGCTCGATTTACAGGATATAAACGCATTGCTTGCGTTCATGGAAGAGCATCATTTTGGGCATATTGTGGCGCACGCGCCATATACTTTGAATCCGTGTTCCCCGGCCGGGCGCACACGAGAATTTGCACTGGAAACCATGGTCGACGATTTGGAACGCATGGAGTATTTGCCGGGGCAATTTTATAATTTTCACCCCGGCAGTCATGTAGGGCAGGGAATACAGCAGGGCATTATGCAAATTGTACAGACTCTGAATGTCATATTAAAACCGGAGCAGACTACCACGGTTTTGCTGGAGACTATGGCGGGTAAGGGCAGCGAAATCGGCAGCCGATTTGAGGAGCTGCGGGAAATTATAGACGGGGTGCAATTGCAGGAAAAGCTGGGCGTTTGCTTAGATACCTGTCATGTATACGACGCCGGGTATGATATTGTAAACGATTTGGACGGCGTACTTGCCGAATTTGACCGTGTGATTGGTTTAAACAGGCTATGTGCCGTGCATTTAAACGACAGCAAAAATCCCATTTGCAGTCACAAGGACCGGCATGAGAAAATCGGGGAGGGCAGCATTGGATTAGAGGCGATTACAGCGATTATCAATCATCCAAAGCTGCGGCATTTGCCGTTTTGTCTGGAAACTCCGAATGAAGCCGACGGCTATGCAAAAGAAATTGCGCTGCTGCGGGAACGGTATACCGGTTAAAGGATTGCCGAAGTTTATATTGACTTTTTTGTTATTTTCATATATCATCTTTTTTAGGTATTTCTATGGAAAGGTAGTGAT
Organism: uncultured Eubacteriales bacterium; assembly: GCA_934457095.1. Classification (GTDB taxonomy): domain Bacteria; phylum Bacillota; class Clostridia; order Oscillospirales; family Acutalibacteraceae; genus UMGS1071. Next base: position 32,566 of record CAKSHJ010000006.1, on the reverse strand, counting down.
GTTAGGGTTGGAAAATAAGCTGACTTTATACGGCTTTAACAATCTTACCAAAACACTTAGCTTTAACATCTATGATGTGTGCTATGCAAAAAGTGAGCGCGCTCAAAAGGATTATGTTGCTTATATTGACGAGCAGTATAACTCGGAGAGACTGACCCGAATTTTATGCGATGTTACCGAGATTATCGGTGCGCACGTGCTGAATATCAGTAAGCAGGACTATGACCCTCAGGGTGCAAGCGTTACTGTGCTTATCAGCGAGAACGATATGCCCGATGAAATGATGGACCAGTCTTGTAATCACGGACATTTGGCGGCAAGAGATACTGTGCTTGCCCACTTGGATAAAAGTCATGTTACGGTGCATACCTACCCGGAGTACCACCCGGATAACTGTATTTCTACCTTTCGTGTGGACATAGATGTTGCTACCTGCGGAGAAATCTCTCCGTTGAATGCGTTGGATTATTTGATCGGCAGCTTTGACTCGGATATTATTACCGCCGATTACCGTGTGCGCGGCTTTACGCGCGATAACCACGGCAATAAGTTATTCATTGACCATGATATCACCTCAATTCAGGATTATATTGCAGCGGAAACTTTGCAGAAATACGATGCCATTGATGTAAATGTCTATCAGGCAAATTTGTTTCATACCAAGCTGCTGATCAAGGAAATTGAATTGCAGAATTATTTGTTTAATACCGATGTGTATGAGCTTTCTCCCAAGGCGCGGCTGGCCATTACAGACCGTTTGCGCCGAGAGATGATTGAGATTTTCAGCGGTACGAATGTATACAAATAGGAGGGCGGTGCGATGCAGCGGTTGAACCAGAAAGATGCCCCGATTTTTCAGGCGCTGGAGCAATATAAAGCCATGCGCGTGGTGCCCTTTGATGTACCCGGACATAAACAGGGTAAGGGAAACCCGGAATTGACCAAATTTTTGGGGCAAAAATGTTTGCAAGCCGACGTCAATTCCATGAAGCCACTGGATAATTTATGCCATCCGGTTTCGGTAATTAAACAGGCAGAAGAATTGGCAGCTGATGCTTTTGGTGCGCAGCATGCCTTTTTTATGGTGAACGGAACGACCTCGGCCGTACAAAGTATGATTATGACCGTGTGTAAACGTGGAGATAAAATCATTATGCCGCGCAATGTACACCGCAGCGCTATCAATGCCTTGATTATCAGTGGGGCTGTGCCGGTTTATGTCAATCCCGGAATCAACTGTAAACTGGGCATTCCGCTGGGCATGACAGTGCAGGATGTAAAGCGCGCCATTTTGCAAAATCCGGACGCTAAGGCGGTTTTGGTGAACAACCCTACCTATTACGGAATTTGCTCGGATTTAAAGACAATCACGGCGCTTGCTCATGAGTATGGTATGCAGGTGTTGGTAGATGAAGCGCATGGTACGCATTTTTATTTCGGAGAGGATTTACCAATTTCTGCCATGAAGGCAGGGGCGGATATGGCCGCAGTAAGCATGCACAAAACCGGCGGCTCACTTACGCAGAGTTCGTTTTTGCTCAGCGGCAACACCAAGATACCGCAGGGATATATCCGGCAGGTTATCAATTTAACTCAGACTACCAGCGGTTCCTATTTACTATTGTCCTCACTGGACATTTCGCGGAGAAATTTGGCTCTGCACGGCAAAGAAATTTTTGCAAGAGTAAGGGAGCTTTCGCAATATGCCAGAGAGGAACTGAACAAGCTGGGCGGTTTTTATGCCTTTTCCCGGGAATTGGTGGACGGCAATGCTGTATTTGACTTTGATGTAACCAAGCTTTCGGTGCATACCAGAGATTTAGGGCTTGCGGGCATTGAGGTGTACGATTTGCTGCGGGATGAATATGATATTCAGATTGAATTTGGTGATATCGGCAATGTTTTGGCGATTGTCTCGGTGGGAGACGATCTGTTTGCAATGGAGCGCTTGATTTCTGCCATGGCGGAAATTAAGCGACTTTACCAAAAGGACAAGGCAGGCATGTATGACCATGAGTATATTAACCCGGAGGTGGTAATGCCGCCGCAGGATGCGTTTTATGCGCCAAAACGTTCGGTGCCTATTGCCAAAAGTTCAGGCGAGGTTTGCAGTGAATTTGTTATGTGCTACCCGCCCGGTATTCCGATTTTGGCGCCCGGCGAGCGTATTACGCAGGAGATTTTGGATTATATTGCGTATGCCAAGGAAAAAGGCTGCTTTTTAACGGGTACGGAGGATATTGCAATCGAACGCATCAATGTGGTAGGTGAGAAGCTGTGAATACAAAACATTTAGACTTGTGGTATACGGAAAAGCATTCGCAGGACGCAAAATTTTCGATCAAGGTGCTGCGCCAGCTTTGCTCGGTGAAAAGTCCGTTTCAGCAAATTGACATTTTAGAATCGGAGGAATTCGGGCGTTTTTTAACGCTGGACGGCTGCATGATGCTAACCGAAAAGGACGAATTTATTTATCATGAGATGATCGTGCATGTTCCAATGGCAACCAATCCAAACATACAGCGTGTACTGGTGATCGGTGCGGGCGATGGCGGTACGGTACGCGAATTGACCCGATATGCCGGAATTGTACACATTGATATGGTAGAAATTGATAAAATGGTCGTAGAGGTTTGCCGGGAATATTTGCCGCAAACAGCCTGCAAATTGGACGACCCCAGAGTACACTTACACTTTGAGGACGGCCTGCGCTATATTCGTGCCAAGGAAAATGAGTACGATTTGATTATTGTGGATTCCACAGACCCGTTTGGGCCGGGCGAGGGGCTGTTTACCAAAGAATTTTACGGCAACTGCTACAAGGCACTGACCCCAAACGGTATTTTGGTCAATCAGCACGAAAATGCCTACTATACTGCTTATGTGCGTTCCATGCGGCGTGCGCATTGCCGCATTGCTGCGTTATTTCCGGTTTGCAGGGTCTATCAAGCGCATATTCCCACTTACCCTTCGGGGCATTGGCTGTTTGGCTTTGCCTCTAAAACTTATGACCCCATTACAAATTTACAGGCCGAACTATGGAACAGTTTGGGCATTACCACCCGGTACTATAATACACAATTACACTGCGGCAGCTTTGCTTTGCCTTCTTATATCAATACCTTACTGGAGCGTGAACTATGAACCCGAATATAGAAACTTTTTTGGGCTGTAACAGTCCCTATGAGCAGGCAGATATTGTGCTGTTCGGCGCCCCGTTTGACAGCACGACTTCGTTTCGGCCCGGTGCGCGTTTTGCCGCCAAAACCATGCGTGGGGAGTCCTTCGGGTTGGAAACATACAGTCCCTACCAAAACGCGGATTTGCAGGATATTGCTGTGTTTGACAGCGGCGATTTGGAATTGCCGTTCGGTGCACCGGAGCAGGCGTTGCTGCAAATTGAACAGCACACAACGCAAATTTTAAGTGCACGAAAAATTCCGTGTATGATCGGCGGAGAGCATTTGGTAACTTTGGGTGCGGTGCGTGCAGCATGCAAAGCGTACCCAAATTTGCATATTATACATTTTGACGCCCATGCCGATTTAAGAGAGGAATATTTGGGGCAGCGGTTGTCTCATGCAACGGTTTTGCGCCGAGTGTGGGAGTTGATAGGCGATGGCAAAATTTTTCAGTTTGGTATACGCTCAGGAGACCGCGCGGAATTTGCCTTTGCACAGGAGCATGTGTTTACCAATTTATTTGATTTTAACGGTCTTGCGCAAACGGTGCAGGCCTTAAAAGGCAAGCCTGTTTACTTTACGCTGGATTTGGATGTGCTGGATGCGGCGGTGTTTCCGGGAACGGGCACGCCCGAAGCAGGGGGCGTAAGCTTTTCACAGCTTCTGGGGGCCATCATGGCGGTTTCCAAGTTGAACATTGTGGGACTTGATATAAACGAGCTTTGTCCGATATATGACCCAAGCGGAATTTCCACGGCAACAGCATGCAAGGTGCTTCGGGAGCTGTTGCTTGCTATTTGTAAAAATAACCCTATGCTTGGCATGTAAATTTTTGTAGTTTTTTATTAAAAATTAAACAATTTTGACGATAATTGTATGCAAAATTTTGCGGAAATCGTATTGCAATTGCGTAAGTTTCGTGTTAGAATTTTCTCATACAATTTGAACCGAAACAGCACTGTCTTTTCAGAAAGCTTGGCTTGCATCTAGTAATCATACCAGAAAAAAGACAGAGCCGCTGCTGATAAAGGTGGCTTTTGTAAAAAGGTCACTTTTCTTTTTGGTTTGCGTTGTTTTATAAAAAATTTCAAAAGGATTTTTGGGTGATATGTTTATGAATCTGGCCAGAAAAATTGCAAACGAATTCGGCAGAGGTATTGCCGCCGGATTTATCATCAGCTTTGGCGCAACGGTTTTTTTAATGATGGACAATAAACTGGTAGCCTCGTTTTTATTCTGTTTTGGACTGTTTGCGGTAAGCGAATTCGATTTGAATTTATATACCGGCAGAGTCGGAAATTTAGCAACAGAACGTACCGGAAGCTACTTGCGTTTTGTGTTGTTGGGTCTTGTCGGCAACTTTGTCGGTATGCTCATTTCGGTTTCGGTTTTGCAGCAAACCCGCCATGCGGAAAAATTGATCGAAGCAGCAAAAAACTCTGTTATCGCTAGAGAGAGCGATAGTTTGCTTAGTCTCTTTCTGCTGGGTATTTATTGCGGAATTTTAATGTATATTGCCGTTGCCAGCTTTAGAAAGGGCAAAGAACGCGGTAGCGTCAATATTATGGGCTATTTGGGTATTTTTTTCTGTGTGCCGTTGTTTATTCAAAGCGGCTTTGAGCACAGCATTGCCAACCTGTATTGGTTTATGATGTCCGGCAGACAGTGGACGCTTTCGGGACTGTGGATTATGTTGGTGGTTATGGCAGGGAATGCTGTGGGCAGTATGATAACCAGATTGCTAGACTATTATTTGGTGGAAAAACCACAGGCAAAAGCAAAGGCAATCGCCACAGGTACAGAGAAAAAGGACGGCTGAAAGAGGTGGTGATCATGCAAATTCGAGTAAAAAAATTGCGAGAAACGGCAATTTTGCCGCAAAAAGCGACCGTCGATGCTGCAGGTGCGGATTTATATGCTTGCATAGAACAGTCAAAGGTGATAGCGCCGGGTCAAACGGTGATGATTGGAACAGGCATTGCGGTAGAGGTGCCAAGCGGATATGCGGCATTTGTATACGGCAGAAGCGGGTTGGGGATAAAACATAACATTACACCTGCCAATTGTGTGGGCGTGGTGGACGCCGATTACCGCGGCGAACTCATGGTGGGCTTGAAAAACAGTTCTGCCAAACATTTTACGGTCAATCCCGGAGACCGAATCGCGCAAATGGTGATAGCTCCGGTGGCGATGCCTGAATTTACGCAAGCCGAAGCACTGACTGAAACCGTTCGCGGCACCGGCGGCTTTGGCAGTACGGGGATTTAGGGCCACGACAAAGGGGGAGTTTGTCCGTGACAGATATGGAGCGATTCGAGGAAATTTTCACAACGCATATTACCAGAGCGGGTAGTGTTGAGTTATTACAATGGATGAAAAAAACCGATTTTTTCACAGCGCCGGCCAGCACAAAATTTCATTGTGCATGCAGGGGTGGCTTAGTTTTGCATAGCCTAAATGTGTATCGCGTATTAAGAGAACGGCATTTTGAAGAGGGTGACAGTGAAGAAAGTTTTGCGATTTGCGGTCTGTTGCATGACATTTGCAAAACACAGTTTTATAAAGAAACTACTCGGAATGTGAAGAACGAAGAAACGGGTCAATGGGAAAAACAGCCGTTTTTTGCGGTAGAGGACAGCTTTCCGTATGGGCATGGAGAAAAATCCGTATTCATGATCGAGCGTTTTTTGCGATTAAAAACATCGGAGGCGGTGGCGATCCGTTGGCATATGGGTGGCTTTGACGACGCCGCTCGTGCAGGAAATTTTGCCATCAGTGTGGCGTATGACAAGTACCCTTTGGCAGTTAAGCTGCATTTGGCCGACTTGGAAGCGACTTATTTGCAGGAAAAAGGAACCTCGGCAATTCCAAGATAACAGGTATCGGCATGTTTTTTGCAGAGTACTTATTGACAGTTAATGAGCAATATGTTAAAATAATACGGTACATCTGCGAGGGTGGCGGAATTGGCAGACGCGCTAGATTCAGGTTCTAGTGTTAGCAATAACATGAGGGTTCAAGTCCCTTCTCTCGCACCATAATGCGAACATAAAAAAGTTGTTTCCGGTAAAAAAACCCCCGATTTATCGGGGTTTTTTGCTGCCAAAACGGATTTAAAGTCGGTATGCTGCTAAGATGAACCATGACAATGAAAACCTCCCGGAAGAACATCAAAGCAAGCTTTCAGACATTCAGGACAGAACGTGCACATCGTTCGATATCGCATTGAAAGGCTGCTGAACTTTTTTGCAAAAAATATTCTTTCTACCGGGAATAATACCAAAAAAACAAAGCTTTTGGCTGCTTGCCCTCATTTAAACATAAAAATACAAAAACAGACTCTGTTTTTGCAGAGTCTGTTTTTTACGCTACAATAAAGAAAAAAATCATACCGTACCGGTAATCACAACAGTGGCAGTACCGGGAATAACCGTCCAAGTTCCGTCCTGATTCTGAGTATAAGTGGCGGCAGGAACCGTAATTTGCCCGGCAAGAGTAGCAAAAACGCCGGTAATTTCATCATAGGTGTAATTCACACCCTCGGTCCAAAGAACGCCGTCCACCGTCACGGAAACAGGGTCAAGTCTGGGGTTAAAAGTATCGGATAACACCACATTATCATCAACAGTTGCCGGAGCACTGCCGGAATTCTCAATAATAAAGGTATAGGTCAATTCACCGTTTTCGGCCACCGTCGCCGGACACACCGCCTTACTGATATTCAAATCCGCGCGAGCTTCCATACTGATCGTCTCCACCGCCGTCAAAGGAGAAGAAAGTCCGGCGCCGGTAATCGTAGCGGTATTAGAAATGGTCGCCTGAGCGCCAAGAGGCGCATAATTGGTCACCGCAGCCTCATAAATCAAAATGGCATTCCCGCCTGCAGGAATACTGATACCGCTGATAACCAACGGAGGCCCGGCAGTCACGGTAGGAACAGCCTGCAAAACACCATTGACATAATAGCGCAAAGAGCCCTCATGGTAAGCAAGCGGAACAACAGTCTCCTCACCAAAAAGATACGCGCCCAAATTATCAGAAATCGTCAGTCCGCTGACAGCCGTTTGGCCGCTATTGACCAAAGAAAGCACATAAGTGACGTCATCCTTAGCGGTATAATTATCAGTCACGGCAACTTTCGTAGCAGACAAAACCTCCAAAATCTCTCCGGTAACGGTGTTGGAATCGGTAGTACCACCGTTATAAGAAAGCGTAGCATAGTTTGTAAATTTGGCCATAGAATACACTCCAATCATGAATTACAGGGGCATCCCCTAATACAAGCTATGCAACAGGTATCAAAACTGCGCACCCAGCAGGCAACGATTGCAAAACAAAAAGTCATATGATAAAATAATTTAGAAAAACAACACAAAGCCGTCACAAACAAAAGCTAAACTATACTCATAAAAAACCCGGAACCGGAAAGGGGAAAAAGCAAAATGAATCACCTATTAATCGTGGACGACGAAGAAAACATACGGCGCTTAATCAGCAAATACGCAGAATTTGAAGGGTACACGGTCACGCAAGCAAGCGACGGCATGCAAGCGGTACTCTTATGCCGCCAAAATCCGGAACTTTACACCCTAATCATCATAGACGTCATGATGCCGGAACTGGACGGCTTTTCCGCCGTGCGAGAAATTCGCAAAATATGTGCCGCGCCGGTCATCATGCTGTCAGCAAGAGGAGAAGAATACGACAAAATCCACGGCTTCGAGCTGGGCATCGACGACTACGTGGTAAAACCGTTCTCCCCCAAAGAACTCATGATGCGGGTAAACGCAGTCATCAAGCGGTATACGCCCAAAGAACCGGTCAATGAAAAAGTAAAAATCGGCGGCTTAGAGATAGACTACACCGCGCGAATCGTAAGCATAAACGGAGAAAAAATCGACTTATCGCCCAAAGAATACGACCTGCTGTTTTACATGTCAAAAAACAAAAACATGGCGCTCACGCGAGAAATGCTCATCACCAACGTCTGGGGGTACGACTTCTACGGAGACGACCGCACCTTAGACACACACATCAAGCTGCTGCGCAAAAGTCTCGGGGACTACAGCAAACTCATCGTAACGCTCAGAGGGGTGGGCTACCGATTTGAAATGGAATAAAACGCTGGAAAAATGGGGAAAACAGCGGCAGCGCGTCAGTGTTTTCTGGAAAATCTTTGCCATGTTCATCGCGTTCATGGCAATTGTACTAAGTCTGTTATGGGTATTCCAAATCGGCATGCTCAACACCTTTTACCGCTCCATAAAAATGAACGACATCAAGCACGCACTGGAAGAAATCAGCGGACAAATCGACTCCGAAGAACTGACAAACACCCTAAAAACCATAGCAAACACCAAGCAAATCTGCATCACCATCAGCAACGAAAACGGCGAAATCCTATACGCCATCGACGTACTGCCCAACTGCCTGATACACGGAATGGGCTCCTACCAGCTGTCAAACGCCTACGCGGTAACGCAAGCAAACGGAGGCACCTTTGCCGAGGGCAAATTTTTAAACGAGCGCAAAAGCCAATTTTTACTGGGAGAAAAAGACGACCCCAACCGCATAGAAAGCGTCATTTACAGCAAAATCGCCAAAACAAAAGCCGGCCAAAGCCTGCTGATTCTGCTCAACACATCCATCTCGCCGGTCATCTCCACAGTCCAAACGCTCAAAGTTCAACTCATTTGGATCACAGTCATTTTATTCGCAGTAGCAATTTTCATGGCGTTATTACTGGCCAAAAACTTAGCCGCGCCCATCGTCAAAATCAACGCCTCGGCCAAAACGCTGGCACAAGGGCATTACGACGTAGATTTCTCGGTAAACAGCTACCGAGAAATCGGAGAACTGGCCTTAACGCTCAACTACGCAGCCAAAGAACTGTCAAAAGTCGAAGTCCTGCAGCACGAGCTAATCGCCAACATCTCGCACGACCTGCGCACGCCGCTGACGATGATAACCGGATACGCGGAAGTCATGAGAGACATCCCGGGAGAAAACACGCCGGAAAACGTACAAATCATCATCGACGAAGCCAAACATTTAACCACGCTGGTCAACGACGTATTAGACATCTCGCAATTACAATCGGGCACGCTGTCCTTCCACGCCGAGGTATTCAATTTAACAGAGAGCATCCGGCAAATCCTAACGCGCTACTCCAAACTAAGCGAATATCAGATTATATTCCACGCAGAACAAAACGTCTTCGTCTGCGGAGACGCCCTGCGCCTTTCGCAAGTGGTATACAACCTGATCAACAACGCGCTGACCTACATCGGAGAAGACAAAACGGTAGTTCTCCGGCAGCGCGTCCAACCGCCGGAAAACGGCAAACCGGCACGCGTGCGCATCGGAGTAACCGACACTGGCGAAGGCATCGAAGAGAGCAAACTTGCAGACATCTGGAACCGTTACTACAAAGCAGACAAACAGCACAAACGGTCAGCAGTCGGCACAGGACTGGGCCTGCACATCGTCAAAACGATTTTAGACATGCACCCGCACGCTACCTACGGCGTCATCAGTCAAGTAGGAAAAGGCAGCACCTTTTGGTTTGAATTAAACATCGAAACATAAAACATTTTGTATCAAAGAAAGGAGGAAAACAGCCATGAACATTTCGGTCATCGGCTGCGGAAGATGGGGCAGTTTCATCGCATGGTACCTAAACAAAATCTCGCACAAGGTCACGCTGTACGGAAGAAAAGGCTCCCATCATCTGGCGCAATTTTCAAAAACGCGAAGCAACGGGCTGCTCACCCTCCCGCAGCGCGTCAAGCTAACAGACGACCTCTCCGCCGCGCTGCAACAAGCGGAGATTCTGGTCGTATCCATCTCGGCGCAAAATTTCCGCAGCTTCATGCAGCAAGCGGCGCAACACGAGTTAACCGGCAAAAAATTGGTTTTATGCATGAAAGGTATCGAAGCAGAAAGCGGCAAACGCCTAACACAAATCGCAGCAGAATACAGTAAAATCGCCACGGCGATCTGGGTCGGGCCGGGCCACGTACAAGACTTCACCAAAGGAGTCCCGAACTGCATGGTCATAGACAGCGCGGAAAAAGCGGTAAAAGAGCGCTTAGTAGAAGCATTCACCTCCCCGCTGATCCGCTTTTATTACGGAGACGATCTATTAGGCAACGAAATCGGCGCCGCAGCAAAAAACGTCATCGGAATCGCCGCCGGCATGCTGGACGGAGTCGAAAAAACCGCACTAAAGGGAGCGCTGATGTCGCGAGGAACCAGAGAAATCGGCCGCCTGATTGCGGCAATGGGCGGCAAAGAGATAACGGCATACGGACTCTCGCACTTAGGAGACTACCAGGCAACGGTATTCTCAGAATTCAGCCACAACCGCAAATTCGGAGAACTGCTGGTCCAAAACAAGCCCTACGGCGAGCTGGCAGAGGGCGTCGCAACGGTAAAAGCCCTGCGAAGACTATCGGAAAAACACAGAGTCGAACTGCCGATCTGCCAAGCGGTGTACGACATCATATACGAAAAAAAGGAGCCGGAACGCGTGCTGTCGAACTTATTTTTACGCAGCCTCAAGCGGGAATTTTAGGCAGGGCATTGACAGCGGGGGAAAGGTATTGTATGCTATAAGTATACTAAAATAGTATACAATAAGGAGATGAATGAATGATGAGCGCAAATTGTAACCACGACTGCGGCTCCTGCGGAGTAGACTGCGGAGAAAGAAAAACGCCGGAGCGAGCAAAAAGCCATGCGCAAAGCCGAGTAAAAAAGGTCATCGCAATCGTCAGCGGCAAAGGCGGAGTAGGCAAATCGCTGGTAACGTCGCTGCTGGCCGTAAACATGAACCGCCGCGGCCACAAAACCGCAATTCTGGACGCCGACGTTACAGGGCCGTCAATCCCGAAAGTATTCGGCATCAGCGGTCAGGCGCAAGGCAACGAGCAGGGCATGTACCCGCGCAAAAGCCAACAAAACATACAGGTCATGTCGGTTAATTTACTGCTCAAAGACCCAAGCGCACCGGTCGTTTGGAGAGGCCCAATTATCGCGGGAACAGTCAAGCAATTCTGGAGCGAAGTCATTTGGGGCGAGGTAGACTACATGTTTGTAGATATGCCGCCGGGCACAGGAGACGTACCGTTAACGGTATTCCAATCTCTGCCGCTTTCGGGCATTTTCATCGTCACCTCGCCGCAGGAATTGGTTTCCATGATTGTGGAAAAAGCGGTGAATATGGCAAATATGATGCGGGTACCGATTTTGGGCCTTATAGAAAACATGAGCTATTTGCAGTGCCCGGATTGCGACAAAAAAATACCGATATTCGGGGAGAGCCATGTGCAGGAAATTGCGGAAAAGCATGGGCTGGAGGTGCTGGCAAAATTGCCGATCGACCCTGAAATTGCGCGGTTGTGCGACAACGGGCAAGTAGAATTGGTGCAGGAAAATTGGCTGGAAAACGCTGCTGTGGTGTTGGAAAATTTGCCGTAAAATGTTTCACGTGAAACATTTGTTCCTTTGAAAAGTCTATTTTCCGGGAAATATTTTAAAAGAAAATTTGAAAAAAGGCTTTACAAATTCTATTTTCCGTGCTATAATTGCCATAATAAGAATTATTACTATTTTCTTGGTGGGTGGTTTGGTTGCAAAAGCAAAATTTCAGTCGCAAACGCCAAGCCATTTTGCAGGCTCTGCAGTCTACAAATTCTCACCCGACCGCCGATTGGGTTTACCACTCTCTCAAGGATTCCTTTCCTGATTTGAGCCTTGGTACCGTTTATCGGAATTTGGCTCGCTTTAAGCAGCAGGGGCTGATTTTAAGTATTGGCACCGTTAACGGGCAGGAACATTTTGATGGGAATATTGCTCCGCATGCGCATTTTATTTGTAAGCGCTGCGGGAATGTGGTCGATATTGATAATTCTTTTGAAAATGCCGACGCTGTTAAATTGCTGAAAAATTTGTATAATTTTGATGTGCTGGAACAGCGGTTAATCTTTTATGGTTATTGTAATCGGTGTGCTTGTTAGGCGTTTTGCACTAACTTTTATGAATGTATGTATTGTATTTTGGAGGTTTTGTTAATGAAAAAGTATGTATGTAGTGTTTGCGGATTTGTACATATTGGTGATGAGGCTCCGGATTCCTGCCCCATTTGTAAGGCCGCAAAGGATAAGTTTTATGAGAAAACGGATGATTCCGGCTTTGCGACCGAGCATGTGATTGGCGTGGGCGCTGCCGATAAAATTGAAAAGGATGTTTATGAGGAATTGGTGGCTCATTTTAACGGCGAATGCTGTGAGGTTGGTATGTATTTGGCGATGAGCCGGCAGGCTGACCGCGAGGGTTACCCGGAAATTGCTGAGGCTTTTAAGAAATATGCTTTTGAAGAGGCTGAGCATGCTGCAAAATTTGCTGAGTTGCTTGGTGAGGTGGTTACGACTTCTACAAAGAAGAATTTGGAGTTGCGCGCTGCTGCCGAGGCCGGCGCTTGCGAGGGTAAGTTTGAAATTGCTAAACGCGCCAAACAACTCAATTATGACGCGATTCATGATACCGTGCATGAGATGGCGAAAGATGAGGCAAGGCACGGTGCCGGGTTTGCCGGACTTTTGAAGAGATATTTTTAATTTTGCTTACGACTTTTTTCCACTGAAAGTTTTCATATTTTGAACAAAAACAGGGCCACCTTCCGGCTCTGTTTTTGTTTTCTTTGCATTTTGTATATACAAGATTTATGTTGTGTGCTTTTTTTGTACACTATATATATTGATTTTTTTCCGGGACTGCGTATAATAGGATTAGACTCAATTTTGTGATGGATTAAGGAGCGCACCTATGGAAATTATGAAACGGGACGGGCGGATGGAGCTGTTCCAAAATGATAAAATTAAGGCCGCCATTGCTGCCGCTTTTGATAGTATTGATAGTCCAATTGACGCACTTGCTTTGGATGAAATTACGAATGATGTGTGCAATCGTTTGGTTGTTTTGACGCAAAATCATTCCCCTTTGCAGGTGGAAACGATTCAGGATGTGGTGGAGCAGACGCTGGTGGCCCGCAATTTTTATAATGAAGTGAAAAGTTTTATTTTGTACCGCGACGCGCAGGCCAAAAAACGTGCCGCGCGGCAGAATATTTCGGCTTTGTTTGAGAACCCGCGCGTTGGTGAGGCGCTTAAGGGCATTCAGCGCGATTATGTTGACGACCGCTACCATTTGGATTTGTTATACCATAAGTTTTTTTCTTTTCAGAAGGAGCAGATGTCTGAAAATGAAAAGCTCTCTATGCTGGTGAAGGCGGCGGTTGAGTTGACCTCTCAGGAGGCGCCGAAGTGGGAGTATATTGCTGCAAGGCTTTTGATGCTGCGCTTTGAGCTAAATTTGCAGGCCGAGTTGGACAAGCGGCAGATTGTTAGTTTTTATGATAAGATTTGCTTTTTGACCGACCAGAATTTATACGGAAAGTATATTTTGCAGGCCTATTCCAAGGCCGAAATTGATGAGTTTGCCTCTTGGTTGGTTCCTGAGCGCAATCATTTGTTTACTTACAGTAGTCTGGACCTGCTGCTCAAACGCTATGTCATTCATACGCATCAGTTGGTTCCTTTTGAATCGCCGCAGGAGATGTTTATGGGCATTGCGATGCATCTTGCTTTGCGCGAGACCAAAGAGCGTTCCCGCTGGGTGCGCCGCTTTTATGATATGCTCAGTAAATTGCAGGTCACGATGGCCACGCCCACGCTCTCGAATGCCAGAAAGCCTTTTCATCAGCTTTCCAGTTGCTTTGTGGATACCGTGCCCGACTCTTTGACCGGGATTTACCGTAGTATTACCAATTTTGCGCAGGTTTCGAAATTTGGCGGCGGGATGGGCATGTATTTTGGGAAGGTGCGCGCTGCAGGTTCTCCGATTCGCGGCTTTCAGGGCGCGGCAGGCGGCGTGATTCGCTGGATTAAACTTGCTAATGATACCGCCGTTGCTGTGGACCAGCTTGGTGTGCGGCAGGGCGCGGTTGCCGTTTATTTGGACGCTTGGCACAAGGATATTCCCGAATTTTTGCAGCTGCGTACCAATAACGGTGATGACCGTATGAAGGCGCATGATGTGTTTCCGGCGATTTGTTACCCCGATTTGTTTTGGAAAATGGCCAGAGACCAGATCGACCGGGACTGGTATTTGATGTGTCCGCATGAGATCCTCTCGGTGAAGGGCTATGCCCTGGAGGACTTTTTTGGTGATGAGTGGGAGAAACGTTATTTGGATTGCGTGGCCGACCATCGTATCTCGAAAAGAACCATTCCGATTAAGGATTTGATTCGCCTGATTATTAAGTCTGCGGTGGAGACCGGGACGCCGTTTACGTTTAATCGCGACCATGTCAATCGGATGAATCCCAATGGTCATGCCGGGATGATTTATTGCTCTAATTTGTGTACCGAAATTGCGCAGAATATGGGCGCGATTGAGACGGTGTGTTGTGAGACTAAAATTGTGGACGGCGAAACGGTGGTGGTCAATACCGCAAGGCCCGGTGAGTTTGTGGTGTGTAATTTGGCTTCGCTCTCTTTGGGGAATATTGATGTGGAAAATGAGGACGAACTGAGGGAAATTGTGCATACCACCGTGCGTGCGCTTGATAATGTGATCGATTTGAATTTTTATCCGCTTCCGTTTGCGGAGCTGACGAACCGTAAGTACCGCTCCATTGGCTTGGGGGTGAGCGGGTATCATCATTTGCTGGCAAAGCATAAGATTCCGTGGGAGTCTCAGGCGCACCTTGATTTTGCCGATAAGGTGTTTGAGGATATTCATTATTTTGCCGTGCAGGCCAGTATGGAAATTGCAAAGGAAAAGGGCGCTTATGAGGTGTTTGAGGGCTCTGATTGGCAAAGCGGGGCGTATTTTCAGAAGCGGAATTATACCGCGCCGCGGTGGGTGCAGCTGCAAAATCAGGTGGCTAAAATCGGGATGCGGAATGCGTATTTGATGGCGGTGGCGCCGACGAGTACGACCTCGATTATTGCCGGGACGACCGCCGGGTTGGACCCTGTGATGCACCGGTATTTTTTGGAGGAGAAGAAGAACAGTATTGTGCCCAGAGTGGCGCCGAATTTGTCTGCCGAGACGTTTTGGTTCTATAAAAATGCGCATAATATTGACCAGGCTTGGACCGTTAGGGCGGGCGGCGTGCGCCAGAGGCATATTGACCAGGCGCAGTCTTTGAATTTGTATATTACGAATCATTATACGTTTCGGCAGATTTTGGATTTGTATGTGCTGGCTTGGGAACAGGGGGTTAAGACGATTTATTATTTTCGGAGTAAGGCGCTGGAAGTGGAAGAGTGTGAGGTTTGTTCCTCGTAGAGTTGGAAGGAGAGTTGAAAAATGGCCGAATTGATTAGAAAGCCTCTGTTTAACCCAAATGGGGATACGGATGTTTTAAAACGCAGGATGATTGGCGGAAACACGACCAATTTGAACGATTTTAATAATATGAAATATGCTTGGGTGAGCGATTGGTACCGGCAGGCGATGAATAATTTTTGGGTGCCTGAGGAAATTAATCTGAATACGGATGTGCTTAATTATAAGCAGCTGACTTTGCCGGAGCGTTCTGCTTATGATAAGATTTTGTCGTTTTTGATTTTTTTGGATAGCGTGCAGACGGCGAATTTGCCGAATGTGGGCGAGTATATTACCGCAAATGAGGTGAATTTGTGCTTGACCATTCAGGCTTTTCAGGAGGCGGTGCATTCTCAGAGCTATGGCTATATGCTGGATACCATTTGCTCGCCGGTGGAGCGTAATCAGATTTTGTACCAGTGGCGGCAGGATGAGCATTTGCTGCGCAGAAATGAGTTTATTGGTAATTTGTATAATGAGTTTCAGGATAAAAAAGATGACCGCACGCTGGTGCGGACGATGATTGCCAATTATATTTTGGAGGGCGTTTATTTTTATTCCGGGTTTATGTTTTTTTATAATTTGGGGCGTAATCATAAAATGCCCGGCTCTGTGCAGGAGATCCGCTATATCAATCGCGATGAAAACACCCATTTGTGGCTGTTTCGCTCGATTATTCTTGAACTTAAAAAAGAGGAGCCGCATTTGTTTACGCCTGAATTGGTGGAGGAGTACCGCGGGATGATAAAAGAGGGCGTGGAACAGGAGATTGCTTGGGGGCATTATGTGATTGGCGATGAGATTGCCGGTTTGAATTGCCAGATGATTACGGATTATATTCGCTATTTGGGGAATTTGCGTTGCATGAACCTTGGCTTTGAGCCTCTTTACCCCGGGTTTGAGAAGGAGCCTGATTCGATGTCTTGGATCAGTCAGTATAGCAATGCCAATCTCATTAAAACTGACTTTTTTGAGGGACGTTCGACTGCGTATGCCAAAAGTACCGCTTTGGTGGACGATTTGTAATGAAAAAAACGCCGATGTGACGCGGCGTCTTTTTTATTTTGCGGGCTTGATTTTTGAAAGCGGGTTTGCTTTGGACGCTTTTTCCATTTGTTCGTCTGAGATGTGGGTGTATATCTCGGTGGTGCCCAGGTTTTCGTGGCCTAAGATGTCTTTTAATACCCGGATGTCTACGTTGCCGTGCTGGTACATGAGCGTGGCTGCGGTGTGGCGTAATTTGTGTACCGAATAGCCCGGCCCGCCTAAACCGATTTTGCGCAGGTATTTATTGACCAGAAATTGTACCGTTTTGGGGCTGATGCGCTTGTGCTCTCGGCTGATGAACAGGGCTTCTTTGTCGATCACTCGGTCGGTGGGGCGGTCTTTTAAATATGCCTGAATCGCGTTCATGCAGGCCTCGTTTAAGTATACCAGGCGCTCTTTGTTGCCCTTGCCTGTGATGCGCATGACGTGCTCTTTGTGGTTGACGTCGCTTAAGTTGATGCCTACCAGCTCTGACAGGCGCATGCCGCAGTTTAAAAATAGTGTGATGATGCAATAGTCCCGCGTTTGGTAGGGGCCGTTTATTGCTGCAAGCAGCCGGACGCTTTGCTCAAGCGTTAAGTATTTGGGCAGAGATTTTTTGGTTTTCGGCGTTTCCAGCTCTTGGACCGGGTTGTGCTCTAATTTGCCTACTTTGTTGGTTAAATATTGAAAATAGGCCCGGAGGCTGGATACCTTGCGCGAGCGTGTGCTGGCTTTGTTTTTGCGCTGCGTGCTGACAAAATTCATGTATTCGTATACGTCTGTGAGCGTGATGCTTTTGATGAATTCTATATTGATGTCGTCTATGGTGATTTCCTCAAAGGGCGTTTGGGGGGCGACTGCTCCCCGGTGGAGCTTCATGTACCGGAAAAAGGTGCGTAAATCCATGAAGTATTCTTCTACCGTGAGGGGCGATTTGCCTTTGACGGTGCCTAAATACCCTAGGAATTCCTTGATGATGGGGGGGGATTGCGAATAACCCGTTTGCTTCATTGTTTTTTTGTCGCTTCCTTTTTTGTAAGTTTTGTTTTTTTAGTATACCATATATTGCGAAAAACCTCAATGCCTTGCTGGGGTGCGCGGATTTTGTTGAAAATGTATTGCATTTGCCTGTTTGGGGTATTATAATAAAGGTAACGTTTGAAAATAGGAGGATGTGTGGCATGGCTACTGTAACGAAGGATACGCTGATTGGCGATATTTTGGATTTGGATAGGGATACCGCGCCTTATTTTTTGGAGATGGGAATGCACTGCTTGGGCTGCCCTTCTGCCAGAGGCGAGTCTTTGGAGGAGGCTTGCTTGGTTCATGGCGTTGATGTTGATGAGATGCTGCTGAAAATCAACCGCCATTTGGCCGATAAATAATTTGACTTTGCCCGCCATGTTGATTTGTCGGGCGCTTGTTTTGTAAGGGTGACTTGTTGTTGTTTTTGAACAAAAAAAAGCTGTTTGAGTTGGATAACCGCTTGGCCGCTTGCGCCGCTTTTGTGCGGGAGGGCTGTAAGCTTGCCGACATTGGCACCGACCATGCTTATTTGCCGATTTGGTTGGTGAAAAAGGGCGTTGTGCCTAAAGCCATTGCTGCGGATGTGAAAATCGGGCCGCTGCAGAAGGCTGCGTTCCATATTCGGCGGTATGGCGTTGCTGACCGCGTGGACGCAAGGCTTTCTGACGGGTTGGAGTTGATTTTTCCCAATGAGGTTGATGATGTTGTGATTGCGGGTATGGGCGGGCTTTTGATTGCCGATGTGATTGAGAATGCGCCGTGGCTGAAACATAAGGATAAGCATTTGATTTTGCAGCCGATGACCGGTGCGGCGCAGTTGCGCTTATATTTGGCGGAAAATGGCTTTGCTGTATTGCAGGAGTGCGCTGTGCTGGAACACGGTCATATTTATACCGTGATGTTGGTTCGATTTGACCCGAATGCGGTGCAAAGCGGAGAGTTATTTCCTTATATCGGTATTTTGCGCCCCGATACTGCTGAAAATCGCGCTTATATGCAATTGCAATATGAACGTTTGCAAAAACGTATACGCGGGCTGGCTCATTGCGGGGAACATGCTGAATTGAACGGATTGCTTCAGGTTGCTTCGCAGTTGGAGGCGTTGCTCGGAGAATAGGGGGGGAGATTGTATGGTAACGGTTGCTCAGATTTTTCAGTTTATAAACGGATTTGCTCCGTTTCGTTCTGCGATGGATTTTGATAATGTGGGCCTTTTGATTGGCTCGCCGGAGACTTCGGTTCATACTGTGATTGTGACCATGGATATTACGCCTAAGGTCGTTGGGCAGGCGCTGGAAGAAAATGCTCAGCTTATCATCAGTCATCACCCGGTTATTTTTCACCCGTTAAAGCGTCTATCTCCCGCGGATTTGCCGTATATATTGGTGCAGAAGGGCATTTGCGCGCTTGCTGTACATACCAATTATGACTTGGCAAAAGGTGGGGTGAACGACTGTTTGGCCCGGCGGTTGCAATTGCAGAATATTGCCATGTTGGAGGAGTATGAGCGTTCCGGGTTGGCGCTTTCTTTGATGGGGGAATTGCAATGTGAAATGTTGCCCGGGGAGTTTGCTGCTTTTGTTAAGGAGCGCCTTGGCTGTAAGGGCTTGAAATTTACTGTGGGGAATTCAAATGTGAAAAAAGTGGCGCTCGCTTGCGGTGCAGGCGGGGGCTCTGTTTTTGCTGCGGGGGACGCGGGGGCGGACGCTTTTGTGTGCGGCGAGTGCAAGCACCATGAATTGCTGGCGGCTTGCGATATGGGTCTGACGATGGTGGACGCCGGGCATTTTGCAACCGAGGATGTGGCCATTGAGCCGCTTTGCGACCGCTTGGCTGCTGCTTTTGAACAGGTTCGGTTTGTGAAGTCGGTGCAGGTTGACGAGGTGGAATTTTTGGTATAATAAGGGGGGCTTTTATGGCGCTCGACGGCGTGTTTTTGCGGCATGTTGCGCGGGAAATTGAACAGTTTGCTTTGGGTGCGAGAGTGGATAAAATTTACCAGCCCGGTCGGGAGGAATTGTTGCTCTCTCTGCGTACCAGAGACGGCGCTGTTGCCCTGCTGCTCTCTGCCAGGGCCAACAGCGCAAGGGTTCATATTACCCGTGTGCTGCCTGAAAATCCTATGCAGCCTCCTATGCTTTGTATGTTGCTGCGCAAAAAATTGGGCGGCGCTAAGTTGATTTCTGTGCGGCAGCCTTTGTTGGAACGCGTGCTTTTTTTGGAATTTGAGGCGTATAATGAACTTGGCGATTTGACTGCCCTGACTTTGGCGGTGGAGCTGATGGGGCGCCATAGTAATGTGATTTTATTGGACGCGGACGGTAAAATTGTGGACGCGCTTAAACGCGTTGATGAGGAGATGAGCTCTCAGCGGCTGGTGCTGCCCGGTTTATTGTACCGTAGTGCGCCGGCTCAGAATAAGCTTTGTATGCTGGACTGTACCGTGCCGCAGGTGGTGGACGCTTTGCAGAGCCTCTCTAAGCCGGGCGCGCTTTGTGACGCTTTGTTGCAGACGCTTCAGGGGGTTTCTCCTATTGTGTGCAGGGAAATTGCTTTTTTGGCCTGCGGAGATTGCGATTTTTCTGTGCAGCGATTGTTGCCCGCGCATTGGCAGGCTTTGCAGAAACAGTTGCAGATTTTGTTTGATACGGTGCGAAAGTGCGACGGCTCTGCCTATATGCTGCTGAACCAATGCGGGAAACCGTTGGATTTTTCTTTTTTGCCCGTTGCTCAGTATGGGGATGTTGCTCAGATTGTGCAAAAGCCGTCGTTTTGTAATTTGCTTGACGATTTTTATGCTGAACGTGACCGCTTGGAGCGTATGCGCGTGCGCGCTGCCGACCTTGCAAGGGTGCTCTCTGCGGCTGCTGAACGCTTGAGTCGGAAGATGAATTTGCAAATGGCGGAGCTTGACGCTAGCAATGAACGTGAAACGCTGAAAATGTTCGGCGATTTGCTCAATGCCAATCTTTACCGCCTGCAAAAGGGAGAGGCCTTTGCGGAATTGGAAAATTTTTATCAGGAAGGTAGCCCGTCGGTGCGCATTCCTCTTGACCCGCTTTTAACGCCCAGTCAGAATGCGCAGCGGTATTATAAGCGTTATCGTAAGGCGCGCACCGCTCAGGAAAAATTGACCGGGCAAATTCAAAAAGCTCGGCAGGAGCTTCTCTATATTCAATCGGTGCAGGAGGCGCTGGACAGGGCGCAATGTGAGCGCGATTTGAATGAATTGCGTGCGGAATTGGCCGAACAGGGATATTTGCGCCCCAAAAAAACTAAGGCGGGGCAAAAATTAATTGCGGCCGCGCCTCCTTTGCGATTTACCACGAGCGACGGCTTTTCCGTTTTGGTGGGTAGAAATAACCGTCAGAATGATAAGCTGACGCTCAAGGACGCGAATAATCATGATTTGTGGCTGCATGTTAAGAATATGCCGGGGTGTCATGCGATTTTGGTTTCGGACAGGCGTGAGTTTTCTCAGGCTGCCATTTTGCAGGCCGCTGCCATTGCTGCGTTTTTCAGTAAGGCTAGGGATTCTGAGAATGTGCCGGTGGATTATACTTTGGTGCGGTATGTCTCGAAGCCGCAGGGCGCTAAGCCCGGTATGGTGATTTATGATAAATATAAGACCGTTTATGTGTTGCCGGCCTTGCCGGAGGCGGCGGATAACAGGAGGATGTTATGAGTAGAGCTTTTTCTTTTATTGCAATGGGATGCGGGTTGGTTGCTTCTATACTGTTAGCTATTTTGGCTGCGTTTTATACCGCCGGTAATGCGCATTTGTATTTGTGTATTGCCGTGACTTGTATGGAATTTTTATTTGTTCGCTTTAATTTGGTTGCGTTGCGTACCGACCAGACAGACCGTTTGCTGGTGGTCAATCATGGCGCTGTTTTAGTGCTTTTTGGTTCTGTGGCCTATTTTATTCGTGTTTTTATGGGTGGGTTTGCGCTTTGGCTTGATATTACTCTGGGCAGCGTTGCTGTTTTATATGCTATTTTTATTATTGTTTTTTATGTGATAAGCTTGAAAAAAAGAAATATGCCGCGGCTGTAACCCGGTTTGGAGGTGCTGTATGGCGGAGAATTTAGGGCAAATGAGACTGGAGCAAAAGCATGGTGTTCCTTTTTTGGCGTTTGAGCAGCTTTGCGCTCTTCCGTATATTGCGCATGGGTTTTCTACCAGAAACGGCGGTGTGAGTGAACGGGAATTCGCAAGTATGAATTTGTATTTTAATCGCGGCGATGACCCGGAGCATGTGCTTGAAAATTACCGGAGGTTTTGTAGGGCGATTGGTGTGCGGTTTGATAATTTGGTGGCTTCTGCGCAGAACCATGGCGTTTCTGTGCGGCGGGTGGGCGCTGAACATGTTGGGTTTGGTATTTGGCGGCAAAGCGCCTATGCCGGCGTGGACGGTTTGTTGACCAATGAACCCGGTATTGTATTGGTTACTTATTTTGCTGATTGTGTGCCGCTGTATTTTGTGGATACCGCCAAACGCGGAATTGGGTTGGCGCATGCCGGCTGGCGCGGTACGCTTGCTGAAATGGGCGCTTGTATGGTAAAGGCTATGCGGCGGGAATTTGGCAGCAGACCCCAGGATTTGACTGTGGCGATTGGGCCTTCTATTGGCAGGTGCTGTTATGAGGTGGATGCGCCGGTTGCCCAAAAGGTTGCCGCGCTTTCGTATTTGACGCCGCAAAATTATTTGCAGGAGACCCGGCCGGGCAAATATATGCTGGATTTGTGGGCGCTCAATCGCTCGATACTTGTTCATGCGGGCGTGCCCGCCGAACAGATTCTCATTGGCGGCGTTTGTACCTGCTGTCATCGCGAGTTGTTTTTTTCTCACCGCGCGATGGGAGAGAAAAGAGGCGGTATGGCCGCTATGCTGGCTTTGCGGGAATGATATTTGGTTTTTATGTTTTGCCTTCGGTTTTGCCGGAGGCTTTTTTTGCGGGTATAGAAATAGTAATCGCGGAATATGCTTTGGGGAGGTTGCTTTTGCAGAAAGGACGTTTTTGCTATGTTTGTTGCGGTGAATTGCAGAAAAAAATTGCTGCTTTATATTGCTTTGTTTTGTTTGTTTGCGCTGCTTGCGGGTGGGTTTGGTAT
This sequence comes from uncultured Eubacteriales bacterium, assembly GCA_934457095.1. Lineage (GTDB taxonomy): Bacteria > Bacillota > Clostridia > Oscillospirales > Acutalibacteraceae > UMGS1071. The sequence continues at coordinate 9,818 of CAKSHJ010000006.1, read as the reverse complement.
TCATAAGGCGACTGCCTCGGTACAGGCTGATGCTCAGCCTGAAAGCGGCGTTGAATTGCCGATAATTATGTATCACGGAATATTGAAAGATGAAAAAAGGCAGGGCAAATATGTGATTTCTCCCGATTTGCTGGAAAGTGATATGAAATATTTGAAAGAGGCCGGTTATACGCCTGTGTTTATGCGGGATTTGATTGCCTATACCACTGACGGTACGCCTTTGCCCGAAAAACCGATTATGCTCTCTTTTGACGACGGTTACTATAATAATTATGCGTATGCCTTTCCGTTGGCAAAGCAATACCAAATGAAGCTGGTGCTTGCTCCTATTATTCAAGGTACTGAAAAATACAGCGAGGCGAATGAGGAAAATCCTAATTACGGGCATATTACTTGGAATAATATGAAGGAAATGGTGGATTCGGGCTATGTTGAGATACAGAATCATTCCTATAATTTACATTCAAGCAGCCAGGGGAGAGTTGGGATTCAGCGGGCATGGGGCGAGAGCGAAAAGCACTATGAAACTTTGCTGACGCAGGATTTGCAAATGGCTCAAACTAAAATTACCGAGTATACCGGCGTTGCTCCTACCACGTTTGTGTACCCCTTTGGCGCGTTTTCCGATACCTCGGAGGAATATATTCGCAAGCTGGGCTTTTTGGCAACGCTTACCTGCGAAGGCCGCATGAACTTTATTACGCAGAACCCCGAATGTTTGTATGGTTTAGGGCGGTATTTGCGCAGCAATGAAACCGACAGCGCAACTTTTTTTCAAAAAATTTTGCCGTAACGGTTTTTGTTCCCGTTGCGCTTATTTGGCATATACTGTAATGAGGAGGAGAGAATGATGCCAAGAATTTTTTTAAGTCCCTCGCTGCAGCCGTATAATGAATATAACGGCGGCGGCAATGAGCAGGAGTATATGAATAAACTTGCCGATGCGATGATTCCGTATTTGCGCACCAACGGTATTCAATATACCCGCAATAAAATCGGAACCAATGTCGGGCAGTCGATTCGCGATTCCAATGCCGGTGATTATGATTTTCATTTGGCGCTGCATTCCAATGCCGCACCGGCAAATTTGGCCGGCAAATTGCAGGGCACCGATGTGTATTATTACGCAAACAGCGCCTTTGGTAAAAATGCCGCCGAAATTATTGCGGATAATTTTAAACAGATTTACCCCCAACCCGATTCGGTAAGGGCTGTGCCGACGACTTCTTTGGTGGAGCTGACCAAAACCAATGCCCCGGCTGTGCTTATTGAAACGGCTTATCACGACAATGCGGAGGACGCGGAGTGGATCCGCACCCATATACAGGAGATGGCCGCCAATTTGGTGAAGTCTTTGACCGAGATTTTCGGGATTCCGTTTATTTCTCCGCCGCAACAGGAACGTAATGGTACTGTAACCACGCAGAGCACCCCGCTCAATATTCGCAGTAAGCCGAATCTTTCCGCGCCGATTATCGGACAGATTCCCAGAGGGGCTGCGGTGAAGGTGCTGGGACAGTGGCAAAATTGGTATGTGGTGGATTATAACGGTACTGTGGGCTATGCAAGCAGCGATTATATTACTGTTTCCTGATTGCTGAGGGTTGCCCGCGTTTTGCAATTGCCACAAACCGATGTTTTTGCTATACTGTAAAAAACGGAAATGTGGTGATGCGTATGAAGCCTTATTGCTGCGCTGTGCTTGCTGCGGCCGGGAATTCTGTGCGTATGGGGCAATGCAAGCAATTTTTACCGCTGTTGGGCGTACCTGCTATGGTTTATACTTTGCGGGCATTTGAGCTGGCCGGCGGTATTGAGGAAATCATATTGGTGTGTAAATTGCAAGACCGCGCGCCGTTAGAGGCATGTATAAGCAAGGCGGGGGTTACTAAGCCTGTTTCGTTCGTGCAGGGCGGCGCAACCAGACAGCAATCGGTTGCTGCGGGCGTAAGAGCCTGCTGTTCCAAAACAGATTTTGTGGTCATACACGATGCTGCCAGGGCGTTGATTACCCCGCAGCTGATTGAACAGGCGATACATGATGCCGTGGTATACGGTGCGGCGGCGTTAGCGGTTCCTGTGAAGGATACGGTGAAAATTGCAGATGAAAGCGGGTTTGTTACTGCCACTCCCAACCGGAATGCCTTGTGGGCAGTGCAAACTCCGCAGGTTTTTCTTCGGACAGGCTATTTGCACGCCTTGGAGTTGGCCGAGAAGGACCGGAAAGACTATACCGATGACTGCCAGTTATTGGAGAATGCCGGCGTGAAGGTGCATTTATGCCTTGGGAGTTATGAAAATTTGAAATTGACCACAAAAGAAGATATTGCCGTAGCCGAGGCGCTGCTGAAAAACAGGGAGGGATAACATGAGAATCGGTCACGGGTATGATGTACATAGACTTGTACAGGGGCGTAAATTGATTTTGGGCGGCGTTGCCATTGCGCACGAAACGGGGCTTTTGGGGCATTCCGACGCTGATGTGCTTGCGCATGCAATCTCCGACGCTTTGCTTGGCGCTGCCGCTTTGGGCGATATTGGCGGGTTTTTTCCCGATGATGACCCGCAATATAAAAATGCCGACAGCATGCTGCTGCTGGAGCAGGTGTGCTTTGCTTTGCGCGAGCAGGGTTATCATATTGAAAATATTGACGCGACCATTTTGGCGCAGGCGCCTAAATTAAAACCGTATATACCCCAAATGCGTAAGAATATTGCTCGGATTTGCCGGGTACAGACGGCTCAGGTGAGCGTAAAGGCTACCACCGAGGAGGGACTTGGCTTCACCGGGGAAAGACTCGGCATTGCCGTGCATGCCGTTTGTCTGATTGTATAGTCAAAATCTCTTTGTTTTGCATACTCTGTAATAAAAACAAAGAGGTGGTTTTGATATGAGTAAGCCGCTTATTATGGTAGGCTCGGTTACGTATGCAATGAAGGGCAAGGAACTTTTAAGACGAAGAGGATTTCAGGCTTATGTGGAGCGTGTGCCTCGTACCAGGGAGGAATTGGGCTGCGGTTACGGTCTTTATGTGCCGCAGAGAACCGATGAAGCCGAACATGTGCTTATCAGCAGCGGGATTCGCGTGCTGACAAGAATGGATCGGGCTGATTGGCAATGATTTATTTGGACAATGCCGCAACGACTTTTCCAAAGCCTGCGCAGGTGGCCGTTGCCATGAACCGGGCTATGAGTAAATACGGCGCTAATCCCGGTAGAAGCGGGCATGACCTGTCTATGGCTGCGGCAGAGGAAATTTATCGGTGCAGGGAAACGGTTGCCGATTTTTTTCGCGCGGACGGTCCGGAATGCGTGGTGTTTACGCTCAATTGCACGCAGGCTCTCAATATGGTGCTAAAAGGCTTTGTAAAGCCCGGCGACCATATTGTGACCTCTTGTTTGGAGCATAACGCGGTTTCTCGGCCGCTGCAAACTTTGGCTCATCGTGTCAATGTCAGCTTTACCGAGGCGCAGGTTACTCCGGGTGATAATGATGCGACCGTAGACGCGTTTCGACAGGCATTAAAGCCGAATACCTCGCTGATTGTTTGTACGCATGCCTCCAATGTTTGGGGCATTCGTCTGCCGGTGGAACGCATTGCCGCGCTGGGTAGAGAATATGGGATTCCGATTTTGGTGGACGCTGCGCAGACTGCCGGTGTTCTGCCGATTGATTTGGCGGATTCCGGGATTGATTTTTTATGTACGGCCGGGCATAAGGGGCTGTACGGCCCTATGGGTACGGGGATTTTAATTGCCAAAAACGGGGAAATGCTGCAAACGATGATCGAAGGTGGTACAGGTACGGAGTCGGCCTCTTATTTGCAGCCCAAAACTATGCCCGAACATTTGGAAAGCGGTACGCCGAATCTTGCCGGAATTGCCGGGTTGCGCGCGGGCATTTCTTTTGTTCGACAAAAAACGGTGCCGGTTATTTTTAACCATGAAATGCGCCTGATCGCCATGCTGTATGACGCTTTGGCGCAAAATGAAAGCATAACGCTATATACACCAAAGCCCGATTTGCTACACTGTGTACCGGTGCTTTCGTTTAATATTGCAGGCAAGGAGAGCGAATGGGTGGGGCAAAAGCTCAACCGCGCGGGCATTGCCGTGCGCGCAGGACTGCATTGTGCTCCCGCTGCGCATAAGACTATGGGAACGCTTCAGGGCGGCGCTGTGCGTATCGCTCCTTCCGTATTTACCAACGAATCGGAAGTGAAACGGTTTTTGCAAACTGTTTCCGAGATTACAAAAAATCTCAAATTATTGTAGGAATTTTTTCTATTTTGTGATAAAATAAAATTTGAACAGATACAGACAGCCAAATTCATTGGAAAGGAAAAGCCGATGGACTTTTTAACAAATGCATGGGAAACCTTTGTCAGTCTGATTAAATCGTTTCAGGTAACGGACGCTTTGGACATTATTTTGGTTTCGTTTATTGTTTACAACGCCATTAAACTGGTGCGCGAAACCCGTGCCGAACAACTGATTAAGGGCTTGTTGATTTTGTTCGCCGTGTGGGCGGTTTCGTATTATTTGCAGCTTTATATGGTCAGCAATCTTTTAAGCTATATTTTTCAGTTTAGTGTGATTGCCATTATTGTGCTGTTCCAGCCGGAAATTCGCAGAGCTTTGGAGCAAATAGGCCGCAAGGGCATCGGTACCAAATATTGGACTTTGGGTAATTTCAGCAAAAATACTGCGGAAAGCGAACAACGCTATCGCAATTGTATTCAGGCGACCGTGGAGGCCGCCGAGCAATTACAGCGGCTGAAAATGGGCGCCTTGATTGTATTTGAAATGCAAACCAAGCTGGGCGATATTATTGATACCGGTACGGTGTTAAATGCGGCACCTTCGGCTCAGCTGATCGAGAATATTTTTTTCAACAAAGCGGCTTTACACGACGGCGCTATGGTGATAAGAGACGGTATGGTTTATGCCGCCGGCTGTATTCTGCCGCTGACCAAAAGCGACGCCGTCAGCGTCAGCTTAGGCACTCGCCATCGCGCGGCTATTGGTATGAGCGAACACTCCGACGCGATTGTGGTGGTGGTGTCTGAGGAAACCGGACAAATTTCTTTGGCAAGGCGGGGCGTATTGGCGCGCAATTTTACAAAGGAAACCTTGAAAAGCGAGTTGGAAAAATTGGTGCTGGCCGAATATGCCGATAAAAATACAGCTGAGGTAAAACCAAGGAAATTCCTCTCCGGCAGAAAGGGGAGGAAAAAATGAGCAAACACCACAAAAATAACGAGAAGAAAAAAAGCTTTTTGATCCCCAGACTGTTTTATAATGACCGCTTTGTATTGATTTTTTCTATTTTAACCGCTATCGTTCTTTGGTTCATTATGGCTACCGTGAATACCACCGAACGTCCCAGAGTGATTTATGACGTACCCATTGAGGTAACGCTCTCCGATAGCGCTTTGGAACAAGGCTATAAAATTTATGGGCAGAACGAAGCAAAGGCCAGAGTCTCGGTAAAGGGTAACAGTATTACGGTCAACCAAATTAAAAGCTCCGATATTCAGGTGGTGGCTCAGGAAATCACCTCGGTTACCGGCGCCGGGGAATATACCTTTAATTTAGTTGCTGTGAAAAAAGGGCAGCTGACCGATTATGAGGTTTCCTCCATAGAGCCCGGTACTGTGGTTGTAGAAGTTGATAAGGCTAAGGAAACCACGCTGACTATTGAGCCGAAAATTCACTATAATACCGATGAAAATCACTATATTTCCGCACCGGAGCTGTCAACTTCTACCGTAAGACTCTCCGGCCCGGAAACTGTGATTAACAAAATTGCGAAAGCCACTGTGGAATATGATGTACGCGAAACCTTGCAGGAAACCAAAACCTTTTCCACCAGAATCAACTTGTATGACAGCGCGGACAATCTGATTCAGGATAGCCGCATTACCATGTCTGCCGAGAGGGTAGAGGTGACTTTGGCGGTGCTTAGCCGTAAAGAGCTGCCCGTTACCTTTAAATATAAAAATCAACCCGCAAACTTTGATTTAGATAAAAGTATCATTAAAATTACACCCGAAACCTTGGATATAGGCGCTGCTGCGGAAATATTGGAAAATATGTCCGAGGTTAGTTTGGGCGACTTGGATTTGGGTAAGTTAGGTCCGGATTCCACCACCTTTATTTTGGATATTATATTGCCCGAGGGTGTGAAAAATCTGAGTAATCTGACCACCGCTATGGTAGAATTTGACCTTTCCGGTTATACTACTAAAACTGTGGATATTACCAATTTTCAGGTAAAGAATCTGGACGACTCGAAAAGAGCCACTGTTACAACGCGGTCTTTGCATGTTACTATTGTTGCTCCAGAGGAAATGATAGGGGAGATTCAGGCTGCGGACATCTCTGCTGATATTGATATGAGCGCCATTGATATTACGGGTTACACCGAGGTGCCGATTACCATTACGGTTAATTCTTCCTCGGGAAAGGCTTGGGCCTTTGGCAATTACAGTGCGAATATTTATGTTAGAAAAACATAGCCCAAAAACGGACAATCTGGCTGATTGTCCGTTTTTTATTTGTTTTGGAGAGACATAGAAAGGCGTACCGCCGCATAAAATGGAATTCCGTTTGAATTTCCTAACGGAGTGTGGTAGAATAAAAATAGGTCGAACAAAGACCGTTTTTGTTTTTACCTGTTACTATTTGTAGAAAAGGGAGTTATTGCTGTGCATACGCCATTTCGACAATTTAAAGAGAATCATTTTTTGTTCATACGCGTGTTGGCTTTTTGTATGACTCTGCTGTGCGGATATATTAACGCCACCATTTTTTTAAGGTTTACCTTTGGCGGCACTCACCAAACCGGTAATTTAAGTAAAATTGCGCTGTCTATTTTAGAGTTGGATTTTCATTCGTGTATTGCTTTGGTCACGATTGTGTTTTCGTTTTTTTTGGGCGCGTTTGTTGCCGGATTTATTAATCACGAGGATTTTTTTGTACTGAAAATCTCGTTTGGAGTAGTACTGCTGCTCGGCGGTTTAGCGCTGTGGGTACTGGAGGCCTTTTTACATGATTCCAGTTACCTGAATTATTACTGCGCCTTTTTTGCCGGTGTGCAAAACGGTTTTTTAACACATAATCGCTTAAAGTTGCGTGCCAGCCATGTTTCCGGTTGCTTTACCGATGCCGGTGTTTATTTTGGCAGACTATGCAGGGGACATAAGGTTTATCTTGTAAAGTTTATTTTAAATGTTGTTAATATTTTTATCTTCTTTCTGGGGGTATTGTTGGGCGGCTATTTGTATTTGCATGCTCGCCCTTATGTTTATATGATTCTTTCCTTGCTGTATGTTGCGCTATGTGCCTATTACTTCGTGATTTCGGTTTTATTTTTCCGTCAGCCTATCGATTTAGAGGATACATAGTTTTCCCTAAAAAATATCTTGTATAAGCTATTGCTTTTTTTTCTTAAGTGTGCTATGATATACAAAATATTTTATTATGGGGGTATAGCTCAGCTGGGAGAGCGCTTGCATGGCATGCAAGAGGTCAGCGGTTCGATCCCGCTTATCTCCACCATACCTTTTGATAATCGTGATAGACTTGCGATTATCATAGAGCGAAACATTCAATTTGTTTTGAGTGCTTCGCTCTATGATAAACAACAAGCGTGTCTACCATAGAGCTATTCTATTGCTGCTCTTATGATATGCAGCTCGGATGCAGCACTGCTGTGGTAAGCATTCCCTCTCACTGGGGATTAAACACTCAAGTCTGGCGCGCTTTGTCCGGCGCAGTGCAGGGTACCAATTTGCACCTGTTGGCTCGGAGAGCTGCCGCTACTATGCTGCAACCGCTATGGTATAAGTCTGCACAAGTATTCAAAGTGCAATTTGAATATTTGTCTTGGCTTATATTGTCAAGGTACTTGAGGGTAAAACAAGAATTCGCACCTCCCGAAAGAAGTGCGAATTCTCTACAAAGACTTGAATAATATCTCAAAGTGTGATACAATCACACCCATGAGGCATTGATAAGTCGGAGAGTATTGCTGTACTTCTTCCGGCGCAAGCCTTGTTTTGAATTTGCCGTTCAAAGCAGGGCTATCGGTGCTTTCTTTTGTTTTACCTAAATTCATTATACTATATATTTTTGAAATTGCAATACCTTTTGTAAATAAAAGGTAAATTTTTTAATATATTTCTCTTCGGTGGCCAACGCTTAAAGCTGTAATAATCAATTTGTTGTCTTCGATTACACAGATCAGCCTGTAATTTCCAATGCGATACCGCCATTGCCCGCTACGATTAGCTGTAAGTCCTTTACCGTGCTGCCGCGGATTCTCTGCGTCAACGAGGTTTTTATCTATCCATGCTCTCAATATTTTTTGAGTATACTTATCCAGTTTTCGGAACTCTTTTTTAAAACGTTCCGACAATTCCACACTATACGTCTGCATCTAACTCCCTCCAAAAATCTGCAACCGGAGTAGATTTACAACCGCTATTTAAATACTCTTTATAGGCTTCGTTTGCAACAGCAATGTCGTATTCGTCCTCTATTCTCTCGAAAAGTGCGCGTTTGAATGCTTCTCCCAGCGAAATAGCGTGAAGTTTTGCGTAACTCTCTGCAAGAGCTTTTTCCTCAGATGTCAGTCGAATTGAAAAAGCCATAAGAACAACTCCTTTCTGTACTATATTGTACTACAAAAAGTTTGATTTGTCAATAGTGTATGCAAAAATACCTGAGATATGGTACAAAGCCTGAAAAAGAAAATAATATTTGCATTGTTTTTACATAAATAACAAAAAATGGAAATAACAATTTAACTTACAAAGAAAAAGGGATTCTGCGTAAAAATCAAGAATCCATAAAAATACCAATTAAGCGGTCAATTTCATCTTGATTTTTTACGTAACTTATACTTTTTTCTTCTTTGCCAGTAAAAATGATATTAGACTTATTCGTTATGGGTGTCATTTTTGGTAGAGGGTGGGTGTCATTTACAGTAAAATTGAATTTTGGCAGAGAAAAGGTATTTTTGTCAAAGTGAGTTTTACCCCACTTTGAGGCAACGATTTTCAGGGCATGGCGCGTTGCCAATTTTGCCTTTGCCAGCGCTTTGAGCGCCCTACGCACAGTGGAAACGGCCAGATGACAGCCCTGCGCAATTTCTTGGACAGAGAGCGTGCAGGAGCGTTTGCGCATGGTGTGACTTTCCATGTAGGTGTATACTTTGAGCGCATTGCCCTTTACGCGGCTTTCAGCGGCGTTTGCATGGCAATTGATGTTATGTAGCTTTTGCGGCGTTACAGGGCGTTCTAAGGCCGTTTGCGGCTCGTCTATGAGGGTATATAAATTTGTGTTTTGTTTGCCTCTTGCCGTAAATCTGGTTTCTTTCATTAGCAAGCCTTTTTGTACTAGCTCTTTTGTGGCACGTCGCACGGTGCTGACGGAAACTTTTAAGCGGTGTGCAATGGTTTTTACGCCATAATAGCAGCTGCGCTTTTTGTAGTCTGCTTTGGCGGCTAAAAAGTGGTATACCTGCATGGTACCGGGGGTTAAATCCAGAGCTAAAACAGCGCTGGAGCATTTGTAATATTGCATAGTTGTTGTACTCCTTTTTTGTTTGATAGTGGCAGTGGTCGTTTGCCGCCAAGACCACCAATGCGGTTTAATCGGAGAGGGGATAAGCGGGCGTGCCGTAACCCTGAATGACGTTGCTGTTTGCAGCGTAGGTCATGCGGGTACAGGTATCGCCGGAGTTGCCCTCGATTGTGTGTACCACGCCGTAGCGGGTATACTCGACAATGCCGACATGGTCGGAAATGCC
>CAKSHJ010000005.1 GCA_934457095.1 uncultured Eubacteriales bacterium | reverse complement strand
CTTATGAAATGAAACGCACAAATAGCCCCGCACCTCATTCAAAAGGTGCGGGGCTGCGGTTTTGACACTGCGAAAACTGACCCCAATAAAGGCTTTCCCTTATTTTCATTGCGTTTCCCTTAAAACACGGTGCAAAATAAGGAATTATATTTTGCTGTTCGCTCGGTTTGCTCCGCCAGAAACAAAAAAATGCTGCCTCACCGTTTCCGGTGAGGCATAGATTATGTACTCTCTTTCATCATTTTTTTCTGCCGCCACTGTTCGTTTTCTCGCTCACGGCGCTGTACATACTTAAATTCCCGAATCAGATCTTTATACTTTTCCGTGCGCGGGTGCGCCAGTCTTTGCGGTGACGCCATAAATCCAATAAATTCTGCTTTGGCGCAATACTGTATGGTGCCGACCTTGATGCCGACCAGCACTTCTTGGCGTATCCATTCATGAATGCGCTGCGGGCTGTGTCCGACAAGCTCCGCCGCCGTCTGCGTGGGCAGAGCCTCCGGCAGCTCTGCCCACTGCGAATCGAGCCACCGCCGAAAGGCTTCGCAGTTTTCCGGGGTGGCTTCAAACATCGGAAGCGGATGCCATTCAGTGCGGTTGGAGAACATCCCGCTCAGTTCCGATAAAAATCCCGGCTCGGTATCCATACGGGCCTTAAACCGCACCGCATCCTCTGTCCGCACCCGATATTTATGGGTCGTGTGTCCCGTGTTTTCGTGCGGGATATAATTATGATCCATCAAATATTTCATTTTGCGTGTGGAGATGTGCAGATACTGACGAATCTGACATCCGCTCATATAATTTTTCTCAGCCATATATAAAATCATCCTTTCTCTATAGAAAAATGCACCCCATTGTGGGGCGCCTTAACTTTTTCCCATATTTAAAATGTCTGTCATAATGTCTGCACTTGCCTGCTTGCTCGCTTTGTCAAGGTGAGCATAAATATTTGCCGTGGTAGACAAATCGCTGTGACCGAGGAAGTTTGACACATTGATAAGCGGTACATCCTGCCCGATAAGAATACTGGCGAACGTATGCCGAAGGTCGTGAAAGCGGATATGGCGCAGTCCGTATTTCTTTAACAGGTCGCTGAAATGCTGTGTTACATAGGACGGTCTTATCAGCTCGCCGAGCTCATTGACACATACGAAATCATCATATTTTCGGTTGTAGCTCCCCTTGAACATCTTACGGTATAACGATTGCTTTTCTTTTTCTTCTGAAAGCATTTCGAGCACAGGCTCGGGCAACGGGAGCGTTCGTCGGCTCGATTTGTTTTTCATTTCTTCCACAGGCTCTATAATCGTTTTGCCGTTTGCTTTATATTCAATGATTTTTGTATCCAGCAGAACCGTTTTCTTGTCCCAATCAATTCTCGACCACCGCACACCCAGCGCTTCGCTTCTTCTAAGACCAAGCCCGCCGCCGAGCATAATGGCAGGATAGATGCTGTCCGAGCGTGTAAGCTCCAGCAGAGTGACAAGCTCTTCTTCGGAATAATTCTCGCCGTGAAATTTGTTTTTCTTCGGACGGTCGATTCGGTCAAAGGGATTTGCGTCAATCAGTTCATCCTTGAACGCCTGCTGAAAGGCTTTGTGCAAAATCGCATGATAGTGTATGACCGTGTTGGCAACCACATTTTGTGCGAACAGATGCTCATAAAATTTTTCAATGTCTTTCGCCGTGATTAAGCCGACGGTCAGATGCGGTTTGGGTTCAAAATACCTCCTGATTTTTCCGTAAATCATCATATGATAGCTTTGAAAGGTACTTTTTTGTAAGCTTGGTTCAGCCTTTTTAAGATATGCACACATATATTCGAACACGGGAATGTCCGAAGACGGTCGTCCATTTCGTAAGAGTTGTTCGGCATATTCATTTTCAAACTTTTTCACCACCTCTCTGAATGCTTTGTTGACTTTAGATTTTCCTGTGCCTTCAGGCAGTCCGAGGGATCGCCATACTGATTTTGCTTTGCCGTTTTCTTTTACCTGTATTACGGCATATAGTCTGCCTTTTTTAGGTTGCACGCTTGCCGCAAGTGTATTTTGTATTGCCATTCGTCATCACTCCTTTTTTGATTTTCAGCTCTGCGCCGACACAGACAATATCACAAGACTGTTTGCAAGTCCAGACATTATTTTGAGTTTTTTCGATTAAATAAAACTTGAGATTCGAATCTCGCTTGTCAATTTGCCGAAGATAATTTATCAAATGTGATTTTGCAATACGGTTTTCTCTGCCGACTTTGACAGCGGGCAGAGTTTTTTCTTTGATAAGCTTGTAGACGGTTTTCGTGCTGACTCTCAGTATTTCAGAAACCTCTGCGACGGTTAGTGCCGCAGGATATTTGCAAAGCGATTTTTCATATTCTTTTTTTGTCATTCAAAGTCCTCCGTATAATTTTTGTCGTACCAATTATCATCAAGCAATTTTTTCAAATCAATGTTACCGCGTGTTTTTGCCATTCTCACATTTGCTTGCTTCCTTACAAATTCTAATTCGTGCGGTGACCATTCCGTGTCCTGATAAGCAATGATTTGACAAAGCATATCAATGATTACAGCGTAACGGTACAGTCCTTTTGACATACGTGATGCTATGGGACGAACCTCGTCCTGAATTGCTTTTACTAATTCTTCCGTAATAAACGGGCTGTGATTTTCACAAATCAAGCGGTCAATATACGTTTCAAGCGCCTTTGTGACGAACTGAGAAAAAGATGACACATCTGCTTCGCCGAACAGAATCTCGCACCTTTTTGTCAGTTCTTCATCAAGATATACGGTTTTTCTTACTGCGTTATTTGTTTCATTCATTTTGATTTCTCCTTATTGTTGTAGTAGCGTGCCGGTTCTCACACCGCAAACACTGCGGAACAGTCGGCATAATTGCTGTATCCGCACACATTCTGTGTGTGATATTCGGTTTGCGACCCCTATGTGCAACTTACACAGGCGGTGTCAGAAAATAGCTTAACATAGCGTAATTCCTCGGTCGGCTCTGCCGTCCGATGTGACCCGGGGCGGTGTGACAGCACTGTCCCTTTCTCCTGCTTTATTTTCGACCCTGTATTTTAGGCAAAATTTTTGGCTTGTTCGTCAATATGCACAGGGCGAAAATTATTTGCGTTGCCCTGTTTAAGAGCCGAAAGCAAAATATAATCTGTCATGCTCATATGCTTGGCGTTAGCACGGCTTTGTAGCATTTTCTTTTCTGCCGGTGTCAGCCTGATTGTCAAGCTTTGCGTTCGATTTCTTTTGTATCTCATATTTGCCTCCTGTCGCCGAATTTCGCCGTTTCATTCTGCTGTCGGGTACTTTCCGCAGTTTTTGCCGAAAGAGCCACACGTTCGCTTACAGGGGCGCAAGGGACGGAAGGAACGCAGAATTTACCGTCCAATATCTTTACGTCACTTACGGCACTTTCGTCACGGTCAAAAGAATAAGAAATATCCACAAGCCGTTGCCCGTTGCTTCTGCGGTTTGTAAACTGCACGCCCTGTTCTTCCAGCGAATATCGCCAGCGGTTCATCATCTGTTTAAAACTTTTTGCAGACAGCCTTTTGCCGTAGTGCGAATTAAAAAGTTCTGTGAATTCGCTGTTCGTTCCGCTAAAGAATTTTTGTGCTTTCATAAGCTCCACAAGCGATACCATTTCATCGGGCAGTATCATCTGCGGATTTTCAAGACTGTCCGAAACAAGAGTCCAAACACAATTTTCTTTTGACAGCTTCATTTCCATTTCACGGTATTCAATATCTCTGCCCGTGCAAACGAGCGTTGCCGTATCTGCATTTCGTTTGCTTTTATCAAGAACGAATATCGCATCCATCGCTCCGCTGATTCCTGTTGTCCCAGATATTTTATTCAGCGGGTCGCCGTCTCCCTGCTTTCGTAAATGGTGCACAAGCAGAATAGAAATTTCCAATTCATCTGCAAGATGTTTCATTTTTCTTACATCATCATAATCGTTTGCGTAAGATGTGTCGGTGGTGCTTGCACGGATAATTTGAAAAGTATCAACAGCAACAAGCACCGTGTCAGGATGCTCCGAAACAAAATTGCGTATTTGTTCGCACAGCCCATCTGCAAGCGTTCCTGCCATGGTTGCAAAATATGCGTTCTCAGGTACTTCATCTGTAAGCATACAAAGTCTTTGCTGTATTCTGTTCAATGGGTCTTCCAAACAGAGGTATAGGGTTGTGCCTTTTTGTGTTGATAAATTCCATATCGCTTCACCCTTTGCAATGCGGACGCACAAATCAAGCACCAACCAGGATTTTCCGATTTTCGGCGCACCGCCGAGTATGGAAATACCCTGTGGCAAAAGTGTTTCAACGCAAAACTTCGTCGGCGGAAGCTTCATATCCATCAGTGTTTCACCGTCTACCACGGTGAGCATATTTTTTGTTTCGTTCATATAATTTCACTCCTTTATTCTTTTTGATTGATGATTTCAGAACAATCATATACCACTCCTACCTTTCAAATATCAAAATTCAGCAGTGTCAGTTTCCGTGCAAGAGGAAGTTTGCATTTTCCCTGATTGCCGATTTGTCTGTACATCTGTTTTGTTCCTGCGCTCTTTTCCTGACCGCGTATTTCACAGCCGCCTTCTTCGCTCGTCCGTCCTTTCGAGAGCAATCAGCCCCTTCCTCCTGAACACATCAAAAATATGATGCTGTCATCGCAAAGTGCACACCGTGTATCCTCACAGCAGACTATTCAATTTTTAAAGCTTTTCTTTTTTCGCCTGGTTTGTTATAATGATACTGTAATTTTTATATCTTCTAAATATCAAAGTGTTAATGATGAAAATCACACAAAAACACTTTGAGACAAGGCGGTGAAAATCCATTGCAAAATATATGCGGTTTGTATGTATCCGTGAATGATGACGGAACTATAAAAAGAAATCTCACCGTCAAAAGCGGTGAGACAATAAAAGTGGAACGTACTACGGTCAATGATGAAATCATAGCGTTTTCCGAATTAAATTTTAAATACTATGCAGAGTTATTGGAGCATATTGAAAATATGTGCGAAGACTCATACGTTGAAATAACAGACGGCGACTTCGGAGAAGCCGGCATAGATGTTGATGCTTATGCAGAAATTCTGAAAACGGTTCATAAACTTATTGGAGCTTTGGAAGAGTCAAATCCTCTGCACGGAACATTACTGCGGACGCTTTTAGAAGACCAACTTCCGCCTGATGACGGCTCGGCAATGTATTTAATAAACAGCGAGGCAAAAATTACCGATTGTCTGTCATCGGTAATGAAATTGCAATTTCTTATCAGCGACATACTGTATGATTTGCGTTGCGGAACACCGCTTGATATGGAAAATAAATACAGCATTTTTAAAAGTGCAGAGTTTACGCAAATACAGACACTCGGCGAAAAAGTTACCGTGCAATACCGTTTTCGCTCGCTGATAGATTACTATATTTTCTTAATGATGCGGTTTATTGAAAATCAGCCGAATGTTACCATTTGCCAATGCTGCGGCAAATACTTTATTCCGAAAACAAAACGGACAACTCTGTACTGTGACAGAATTATCCGTGATAATAAGACCTGTAAGCAAATTGCTCCTGCTTTGAAGCATAAGCGTGATGCCGCTCGGGATTCGGTTATACAAACCTTCGACAGAACAAAGAGAAAAATGTACAAACGCTTTGAGCGAACAAATGACTTTTCCAATGCAACCGCAAACAGCCTTACACTTACGCAGTATTACGATTGGCTGAGCAAAGCTGAACAGGAAAGGAAAGCATACCTTGCCGGCAAAATATCCGCAGAAGAAGCTCTTGGGATTATTACAGTTGAATAAAGCAACAGCGAAAAAAACAATTTACAGTTGACTTTGTTCGCTGCTTTTTTGATATTTAATTTGCTTATTCGTTCGTGTCTTGTATCACTTCGATGAGAAGTTTTGTTGCAAGTTTAAATCCTTCGGTGAAGGCTTGCCGTTCGTTCACACCACGCAGTTCAACTTCGCGGTCTTTGAACTTTTCAAATATTTCTTTCTGCTGTCCAGTTAGTGTTGAAAGTAATTCATCCTGATGACGATCAATATAACCTAACACATCACTATATGTGCTCCCTTGCTTAAGGCTGTGTTCAATCGGTATGATATTACCGTAATATAAGTTTTCAAGTGTTGTCATTTGCGTTGCAGTTCTTTGAAGCTGCTACAATTTCTAAATGTCGCGAAACATTACCCCATCTTTCTGTTATTTTCTTTTTCAATTTTCCATTTGTTTCAACAAAACCGAGTTCTAATAAAATGTAATACTCTAAAATTTCAATCAATACAGTATTATATATCTGCAATTCTTCTTGAGATAGAATTCTATATTTATCCTTTAAGCCTTCATCGTAATGAATATAATAATTTCGAGAATGAGCAATGATTGATGGGAAATCTTGATAATTAATATCTCCGGTATCAAAGTGTATTTTCCATTCAGCGAGTAATAGATCCGCAAGTCTGCTTTCAAGAGTGATAAACTTATTGCTATGTGCTAATAAATAAGTTTTATATTCGTCAGCACGTGTCTCTCCAAAAGAAGATAAAAGGTTATCAACTCGCTGCTTGAATTCGTTAATGTCATTAGTGACAAAACGCGAATGATATGTTTCTAACGCTTGAACCAAATTGAGAAATACTCTTGTTTCAGAACTCTTTTCGACATAAAAAGGCTCTAAAAACAATTCGATTATTGGTGCTAATTTATCATGCTTTGAAAAATAATTTTCGAACGAATTTTGTTCTATTAATTCTCCTAAATTAATCCATTTCCAACTACGACTTCGGGAAAATGTTTTCATTTCATTTTCTTTTATATTTTCACCATAGACCTCTATATTGCGCTCAATATTTCTGTCACCATAATTATCAAATATTTCATGAGAATAAACACTAACAGCTTCAACATTTATTATTCTTCGAGTTGATATTTCTAATAACCGCGTTAACTTTTCAAATATTTCATTAAAATGGATAAATGTTTGTTCATCCTTAAAACTTATTTCAATAACACCATGTTGTTTTAACTCGATCTTTTCAGTCAACAATTCTCTATCAACACATGGCAAAAAAGAACCATATACCAAATAATTAATGGTAAACTTTTGGCTGCTATATATTTGCTTTTTGACATCTTCCTTTTTACTTCTTACTTCATAGTTTTCACCAATATAATAAGCGGATTCTTCACCCCACTCGATTATATCCGATAAAGTATAATGGGCTTTATAAAAAGTTTGTTCCGTTTGTCCTTTTTCACCAATACCACAAAGAATATATGAAGCATCAAAAGTAAACACAGTTGTGCTATAAGATATCATGTCTTTGGTTCTTAACCTTCTCAAATCAAGCAAAGTGAATTTGAATCCGGAATCCAATTGTCCACATAAATATGGCATTTCCAAAGGAACTTCCAAAAAACTTCCTATCTTATTTTTGTTTTTGACATTGATTTTTAATATTATGCCACCTTGTCTTTCGTTGTAATACAAATCACACTGATACTCTTTGTCGGCATAATATACTTTACCACTACCTCTATACGGAAGTTCCATATTTTTCACCTCAATTTAACTTATATGTATTTTGTTGGCCAAATGCATCCCTCGTGGGTTATAATAATCTGCATTGAAAAATAAATCCCTTGGAGAACATAGGCGGTAGTATGATTCTTCTCTATACAACTGTAAACATACATCATTTGACTTTTCATAAAAAGTCAATTCATCATCATTCAAATAGATTAACCGTATGTCCAAGCACCTATTTGCGGTTTTATCTAATAATCTGCTAATACCATCTATAATATTGTTCGTCTCCGACACAATAAGTTTTTGATAATCGCTCATTAATTGTTTCCAGTAATCGGAGTTGCGTGTAACGTCAACAGATGATTTATCCGTCGCGTATCCTCCACCTATGACACCATAAATGGTTTCATCACCAACTTCAACAAATGTATTAACACCTGCTTTTCTAAGCGAACCATAATCAGCATCTGTTATTTTTTTAGATAATACCCCTTGAATTTTATTGGTAGCAATAAGATCCGGCCAATTATTGTGTAGAATTTTGACCATTTCCTGTGTTGAGTACAAATTTGATTTAGAGTGCGGATATATTTGTATTAAATACGCTGTATCCTTAGTGAAAAACACAAACAATTCAAAATCACTACGTTTTACAAAGCCATCGCAACCCTTTCTTTTACTCAGATGCAAATGATGTATATTCCAATCAAATAATAATAAATCTTTATACTTTAGGTCTAATATCGTCTTACTCATATACATACTGAGGCTTTGACCATAAATAATTTTTCCTTCAATTTCTTTGAGTGCTTCCCTATATTGTGGCGGACATACAAATTCCTTTGACTTTAATATTTTTCGTGGTGTGTTGGATATCAATCGCTTTTGAGCATTGAAAAACAATCTGATCCAATCTTCTTCTGTTTTATCAGTAACCTCAAATCCCATATCACATAATCGTTGTTTGGATATGTTTTGTAAATCTCTTAATAAATCAATTTCGATGGAATATTTGTTTTTCTCAAATACAGAATTGCTAAAGATCATTTTTTGTCACCAACATTATCAATAATGCGTTTTATTTAAATTTTTTCTTATACCAACATTTGATACATCTTCATTAGCTCTGCGACGCATTCGGATTCGGTATTAAGTTTGCCCTAGAAACCGTAGGCACACATAACTGCTTTATCGTTTTCCTGATGTGCTTTGCGGAGTTCGGGCGACATAGCATAGAA
This sequence comes from uncultured Eubacteriales bacterium, assembly GCA_934457095.1. Lineage (GTDB taxonomy): Bacteria > Bacillota > Clostridia > Oscillospirales > Acutalibacteraceae > UMGS1071. The sequence goes on along the minus strand of CAKSHJ010000005.1, from coordinate 89,319 downwards.
CTCACGAATTCGTTTTTTACCGTCAACATTATCAATCGAACGCAGATTCGGATTGAGTTGGTCAATCAGTGCATGGAGCTTTAGATCCGTCAGTCGTTCCTCAACCTCATATGTAGCATAAATCCGGAAAGCAAACGGAATGCACTCACTGTTATTCAATTGTTTTAACCGAGAATCCACGTTATCCGCATATCCGATTTTTACGTATTCTTTGAAAGATGGATTGGTAAGAATATATATAACACCTTGTTTTGACACCATTAAATACTCCTTTATAAGTCATTCAAAAAGCAATATCCACTTCAACATTATCCGCAATGTTTCGAATTGCCAAATTAAGTTTTTCTTGTAGATATTTAAGAGATTTATCTATTTCATAAATACCGACTTGTTCATTGAACTTGTTATCAAATTCTAAGAAGTCCTTCATTGTACAGTTAGCAGTATTATATTCGACAATATTGTTGTGGTACAGAGATGCTATTTCTTTGACTTTTTCTTCTGGGAAATTTGGGATTTTTGCAAGATAAAAATATGCCGGAGCAAAATGTCCTCCATTTCCACCAACTCCATAATTATCTATTAACCCTTTTTCCCTTAAATATGTTAGCACGCACTTCACAAAAACCTTTTGAGTCATCGACTGGTCTTTTTCACAAACAATGCGAATACCATGGTAATTCGTTGCAACATTTTCTTCGTTCTCTAACACTACAAATGACTTGCCTTTTCCATATCCTTCGCCACCAAAAACAATATCTCCTTTTTTTATTGTTTTTAACTTTACAGGCGTTCCAATGTAAGAGGTCTTCGCGACTGTACCATATGGAGTAATATTTGTGGGTATTATTAGTTTATAAAATCCCGGCATATAAACATCGCTATCAATTCTATTTTTAATATAATTGCTTTCCAGTGATGTTCCGCGAACCCCCCTATAACCCAAATCTGTCAAAGAATCGTATCCATACTTATAATTTGTAATCAAATATTCTTTCTTTTTAAACTTATGAGAATAGAGCGATGAATCCATTCTATCCATTGACATGATTTCACTTATAGTAGGCTGAGAATAACAAAGTTCACCATCTTTTTGATTTTTTTGTAATTCTTCATCGATGGATTTTATTAACATTTTATGCTTTTGGCGTATTGCAATTTCTTTGTTAATAATAGCGGTCATCAAACATTCAACATATTCAATAGTCTTTTCCGTGTTCGTTACGGGTAGCGGAATTTCACATTCTAAAAATTTAGTTTTTCCATGTCTAATTGTAGATCCTCTCGGAACCAAAAAATCAATTTGATCTCTAAAAATGGAATGTTTACACATTGCAAGCAAATATAACTTGTTTTTCGTTATGGGTAATCTATATATTCCACCGCAAAGCATAGCATTGGGATAATCTTTCTCAAGGATTACAATTTCGCCGACATTGCTATCCTTTGAAATAAGAATATCGCCTTTTTTTAAGTTCATTTTCATAAAGTTTTGTGGTGGAATATATTCAAAGGCATCTTTAGATTCATTAAGCAAATATGATTCTTCCTGAAGAGCCTTAGTCTTTATGAATATGTATTTTGATTTTTCTACATATGATTCACTACCAACTTCTACTCCCAGATCAGTTCTAACCAATTCTCTGTCTAAAAATTCACCAACACTTTTTCTGCATTGATTGTCAATACAGAAAGATTTATACTGTGTAGCAGACAAAGTATATCCTCGGCTCTTTATATTTGATAATGTTGTGTATTGAGGAATATCAATATATGCTTTCATTACAACTCTCCTTAAAGGAACAATTTTTTAAGAGTATCTTCTTGGGTATTACACCATAATTTGAAATTCTTTACAGTTTCTGTAAACTCTTCATCTAACTTAGCTGTTCCATCACTATTGATTTCCTTTTCAAAAGTCACAGGATTAATTTTGTATTGTGTCTCAAAACATTTGACTTTATTTTTGGTCTTAACCTCATAACCCACTTTCTTAATTTCGCGAGAAAATACCTGATAATCATTTTTCAACAATTTTTCAAGTTCTTTTTTTGAAGGCTTATATGCGAAAATAATTGTAGGTGATACACCGGCTTCTGCAAATATATTAGAGGGAAGATCAACAATTGCAACTATTCTCATGTTTTCACAAAGCCATTTTCTTGCTTCCGAATGTGCATCAATTGACGCAATAGAATTTGAAAGAACAATGGCCATTCTTCCATTTTCTCTCAAAACGCGAACAGCATTTTCTAGAAAAATAACACCCATATCAATTTTGGTTTGCTTATATCTGTTCCATAATTCGTAACATTCCGCTACCCCTTTTTCCGAGTCAGCAGGTATCCAAGAACGCGCTTCGCCAAACGGAGGATTTGTTAACACAATATCAAATTTTTTGAGTTTTTTACCATCTACACGTTTATCCCAGTTGCCGTTGTAATTGTGCAATCTGCTTTCCGTTTTAGGCACTAACTCTAATATTTTACCGTCATCGCCAAATTTAGACAAAATAGAGCCCAAACCATCACTTTTAGCCTCAATCGTTGCATTGCCATCACCGTTCAACAACATGTTAAGAGTGGCTAATTTAACCATGTCCTCATCAATATCCATACCATATACGTTAGTGTCATCCAATTTACCATCTGATTTTACATAGGAAACGGACAGGAAGTCAGCAATACCAACAGTAGGATCAATAATACTTTCGTTATGTTTGGGATTAACAATATCTACAATGAAATCTATTATTTGCAAAGGTGTAATAAATTGTGCGTTATCAGCCTTGCTAAATTGAGAAGCAAACTTATAGAATACCAACTGGTAAAGATTGTTGCGTTCAGAATGCGTGAAGCTATAATTTTGGAATTGCTTAACAATTTGAATTGCAACTTTTACTTGATTAGCATTAGCGTTATTAAAATAGTTTTCACTTAGTATCTTAATATACGCGGTTTTAGCATCTTCTCTTAATTTTTCTAATCTATTTAAGAAATCTTGAATACCGTCATCTGTAAGCGCGGTGTAGTTCATTTCGTCGGGATTTATATAGAACTTCAAATCGCCGTCGTTATGTTTTTCATCATAAATTTTTAATGCTAACAACTGGATAAGTATGTTATAACCTTTTTGGTTAACCAACCCACACTTGTCCATAGTATGAAGGATTTGATAAAGCGCATCATTGAGTTTACGGGAGTCCGTTTTTGAAATGATTCCCAAATCAATAAGATGTCTGCCTGAATAATCAGTTAACTGTGATGCTATAGAATTATATTTTAACATTCCATCAAAAGAAAGAAGATTCACGTACGGATCCGGAACATCATATGTCGCATCTATCTTTCCTTTGTTTTCTATATTAAATTCGTCACTTAATCTAAGATATTGCTTACCAACGCCTTTAAATAAATATAAACGACCTTCATCGTATAAAATGCCAAAGACAGTTTCTTTTGAAGATTCATTCATATATGCCTTCAACTGACTATTGAAAACACCTTTAATATCCTTACTTCCTTCTTTTTTGAATTCAATACCACAAATTAAGTGTTCTTTCAGCCAATTAAGTTCATCCCACTTTGAGTCATCTTTTTTGGTGTGTAATGCACTATAATGTTCAAACCAATCTTTATTATCAAAAATCGCAGCATCAAGCTTGATAGAGGCGGAATTCTTATTACCTTTTGGAAAAGAAACCTCTACACCAATAAAATCTTTAGAACAAAGACCGGCAGAAACAAAACAATATAAAAACTGCCATTTATAATACTGCTCATTATGAGAACCGTCTTTTTTATACAAATCATTTTCTTTTCCAACTATAGTTAAGTGAACCGGCAAAAAACAATCAATTTCTTTTGCTGTCCCATATTTATCATCAAATAAGATTTTTTCATTTTCAAATGTGATAGCCATATTTTTACCTCGCTTTTTATAAGAAAACTTTTTTATTGATTTATATCATCCAAATCGGGACGATGATGTTTTCTCTGTCAAAGGCAGAGAGGCGGTCGCTCATGCAGAGCACAGCGGATGTGCCGAGCACCAAGGGTGATTTACCGATAATACTTTATTTAGAACTGCAAATTTTTATTGCCCCAATCAGCGTTAAAAAACATAATATAGTAGATTGGTATATAAGTTATTTTGCCGTTTTGTGTGACATTTCTTTCGTTAGATACAACGAATGCTTTTTTGATATGATAATCTTCGTTTTGAACAAATGTGTTCAATGCGCTATGCACGGTATAGTCCTTACCGGACTTAACTTCAATTGGCACGGCAGAAAGGCTATCATAATCATCAATAAGATAATCAACCTCACCCTTGCTTCGATTGTCATAATAAAAGAGTTTATGACCGTGAGCGATTAATTCGCTGGCAACAACTGTTTCATAAACAGATCCCAGATTGATACTTCTCTCATCATTCAGCACAGCTCGGATGTTATTTCCGTAAAGAATACCCGTAAGAATACCGACATCATTCAGATAAAGTTTAAGCAGATTCTTTCCGGTAGATTCGATCAGGGGGAATGTCGGATTAGAAATCGCCTGAACATTCAGAGCGATACCTGCACTTATAAGATAATCGAATTCATCGGCATAATTATTGAATGTCTTACCCCTCTTGTTCTCAATGCTTTGCACAACAATTCTTTTTTTCTTATTCTCCATATTAGAGGGTATAAGGTCATAAATTCTACGAATCTTCAATTTCATTTCATCATCATATTTGGATGCATCTGCAGCATAGTAATCGTGAATTTCATTTTGTATATCGCGGACTGCTTGAATGTTTTTTGTTTCAAGATAGGCATTAACCGCATCGGGTAATCCGCCTACAAGCAAGAATTTGCGGAATAAATCCAGCATTTTATTGTGCATGGACTCATCTAATGCTTCAAATCGTTCAAACTTTTTGCGCATTGAGGAAATCGCAAGTTCGTTCATTCCGTTAGCATAAAGAAATTCCTCAAAATCCAGCGGGAACATTCTAACCTTTCGAATGCTGCCCATTGGGATTGATGTGGTTTGCGATAGCGTAACACCTAAAAGCGATCCGCTTGCAATATAAGTGAACTTATTATCCTGCGACAAAAATTTGAGCAGAGTGAGTAAATGAGGATAAGCCTGAATTTCATCAATAAAAATCAGAGTGTTTTCTTTATTCTTCATTTTATTTCCTGCAAGCATACTGACTTGCAGATAAAAATCTTCTACGGTTTTAGTATTTTCAAAAAGGCGGTCGCCCAAAGAATCGGCAATCATATTGATTTCTATATAGTTTTCAAAAAGTTTTTTACCTACATGGTTAATGATGTAGGTTTTGCCAATCTGACGGGCGCCGTCGATTAAAAGAATCTTTTTAGAATCAGATTTTAAATGCTCTTCAATGAGAGATTCTATCTTACGATATAGCATAAAAATTCCTCCGTCAAAACTTTTCAAATGAATTATAGCACAATAGAAATTACATTTCAATATATTATAGCGGTAAATTTTATGACATTTCAAAAAACAAGGTAAAACCTCGGCTAAAATATGAGATTTACTCATTTTAGCCGAGGCTGGGGGTTAGCAGTATATTTCGAGATCTTGGTTCGTTTCAAATCCGTGGAAAAGGAAGTGCATTTTATCAATGCGTTTATTTATGTGCCAATGACCGCAATACCACGCTTTGTAGTCTGCCATTTTTTCGATTTTATCGAGCCATTCTTCCGTGCTTGTATCAACGGTGCTTTGGTCAATGCCGGGGAGAAAGGTTTCAACAGGTTCGTATTTAAACGGACAGGTATGCGATAGGATTACATCGAATTTCTTTTCTTTAATTTGTTTCTCAACATATTGCTTAATTTTCTCTGATGGTTGCTCATCTTCCCACCAGCCGTATCCGCTACTTACACGGTAAAATTTATCCACGCTGTATGCACCGCCGATAACAAGATGCTTTGTTCCTTCAATATCGTAAATCTCGCCGTCTTTTGCAAATAGAATGTTTGGATATTCTTCCTCATACCATACGATGCCGCCGTGCCACTCTTTTGTTTTATATGTAGAGATATTCCAAGGGCGTATTTCATGATTGCCATGGATGCAAAATATAGTTGGCTCTAATTTTGCAAATTCCGCCTTGAACTGTGCATCTCTTTCGTTTCCAAAGTAGTTTGCACCTACATCGCCGAGAATTATTATTGTATCATTTTTAGTTGGTTGAAAACGCATACAGAAGGTTACGATTTCAAGTTTTGAACCGTGAATATCGCCTGTATAGTAAATCAATATTTATCACCTCGTATTATAATAATTATACCATACTTAAAAGAAGAAAGCCATAAAATAAGAGAATGACTGTCGCCCGTCATTCTCTCAATTTATTTCATCTGCGAAGCAAAGACAGCTTTACTTTCCGTTTGCCTCCTTTTTTAAATTTTTAGAAAGGTTTGTAAAAACGTAATTGTACTCAGTATATTCCGAGTAGGGCTTTCTCTCGACTTTTTCACTAGCTTCGGTGTTATCAAGCACTAGTTCGTTTACAAACATAGAATTCTTGGATTGCATATAATGATTATCTACAAAATCGAAATTACTGCTGTACATTTCAGACTTGTCATCAAAACAATCGATACAGTAATAAATATCGAACCCACTTATATACTCACATTCTAAAAAATATGCAGAAAGATAAGTATTCAGAAGAACACATTTGTCAAGCAATGCGTTTGAATCTTCTTTAAGCGGCATATTATAATTGCTGATTTTAACTTGAATGTTCTGCCCTCGAGCACTACTGTCCAAGGTGTAAAAAGAAGAATAATTGGTCTTTGTGCTAAAAGATATGTTTTCATCACTAAATAATTCTTCAATAAAATCTACAACCGCAGTATTTGTTACATTATGAAGGCTGACAAAAACAGTACCGACAAATCGGCTTTTGTTCTGTATTCCCTTAAGCTTTTTGAAAAACCTGACACCTGCTGCCGAATCGAAGAAATCTACGGCTTTGGGTACATCTTTTTGTTTTTTCGGTTCATTAGATTTATGACGAATTTCGTAATGATTTTGCACCTTGACAATTTCAAACGCAGTACCATTTGCATTAAAGCAAGGGAATTTATCTGCCTTCTCATCATTTGTAAGAATATGACAGCAGACAAGATTGTGATCGGCGGTAGCACCGCTTCTGCTCTGCGGTAAAATGTGATCTACATTCCAGCCACAATCACTATTGCGGTCGTTGTAGGCACCTTTGGCTATTGTTCTGCCGGCAAAGTCTTTTACTTTAGTTTCTTTGCCGAAAGACTTATTCCAAAGACGCATTGCTGTTTCTCTGTTTAAGTCCATAAATTTTTGTTTGCTTTTTTCCATAGTGTTTTGGAAAGAAGCTGATTGCCTCCCTAGATGTTAGTCAATCCATAAATGCATGTGACCAACCATAGGGCGACCTATTGCTATAAACCTCAAAGGGCAATCCTCATAATAGCATTACAGAAGATTAGTTAGTCAATTTTCAATAGTTTACATTGAAAGGGTTCAGATTTATGAATTGCAGAAATATTATACTTTAAAATAAAGCAATAGTCAATCTTGAAAGATGTATTACATTTTAATATTTATTAAAACACCACATGACTTTGTGTGTTGTTCGGCGGAACCGGTGCTTTTCACGCACTGCCAAAAGCGTGATTTTGGGGCGAAAAAGTGCTCGGTTCTATCAAAAATTCTAATAGGCTTTTCCGAAAATCCGTTAGAACTCGGCAAAATCGGAGGAGACTCTTGGACTCAGATTTTTACTGCGTTTTCGATGCAAAGAGGTGCGGAAAGCCTTGAAAACACGGCATTTTCGGGGCTCTCGCATTTGCCATTATCTTCCGTCAAATTCTGTCAAGTTCGGTTTTGGCAACTTGACTCGAAATGCGTTTGCCCTCACGGGCACGTGAGTTCGAATCTCTCCATCTCCGCCAAGCAAAGTACGGTAGTCCATGATACAATGGGCTACCGTACTTTTTTGTTTTTCTGCCGAAGAAACCCTCATTGGAAAACTGCAAAAAGTATTAGAGATGCTAAGCAGGATTATATTTTCCGGCATATCAAATCAGGGCATACTATAGTGTATATTCGCAAGATTGGGGAGAAATATTAAAGACTTATTTTCAACATTGTTCCCCAATACACATTGACTGTTGGGGAGCAATCTGATATAATATTTAAAAGAATTGTTCCCCCAAAAGGAGGAGCTGCAATGGCAGTACAATATAGTGAAATACAGGAATTGCTCAGAAGTCGTGCCGACCTCAATGCCAGACTGAGCTTAATGCCCTATGATGGCACACCCGAAATCAAAAAACGCGGCGATGGGAAATACCTTTATGTAAGAAAACGTGTAGCAGTAAAACAGACCTCCACTTATGTAGGCGCATATACCGAAGAACTGTACAATCTGCTTTTGCGCAATGCCAGAGAAGCCCGTGAAATCAGAAAGTCGCTTCGCAGCATTGAAAAGCAGCTTGCCGCAGCCGGTTATTCCGAGGATGCCCTTTCCGCCGATGTTATAAACAACATCGCCTTTGCGCGTGCCAATATGAAAATGAACATCTATAATCAGGCTGTTTTAGAGGGCGTTGCAACGTCTTTCCCTCAGACGGAAGAGATTATAGAAAACGGAAAAGTATCCGGTATGACAGCTACCGACGTGCAGAAAATTTTGAATTTGAAACACGCATGGGAGTTTATTTTGGACCGTGATGTAGTTGCCAGCCGTTCTGACTTTTATATGCTCAGTCATATTGCAAGGCTTGTCAATGAAGGCTTTTTTGCACAAGGCGGTCGCATTCGCGGTGTTCCGGTTACCATAGACGGTTCGTCTTATGTTCCGCCCCTGCCGAATGAATCGGATGTGAAAGACAAAATTCTTGAAATCATCGAGGAAGAGAACGATGCCGTCAATATTTCCATCAGACTTTGTCTTTACTGCATGAAGACCCAGATATTCCCGGATGGCAATAAACGCGCTTCCGTTATCTTTGCAAACCATTATCTTATTGCTCATGGCGGAGGTTTTTTGGTCATTCCCGAAAGCGAAGTGCCGGAGTTCAAGAAACTGCTTGTGAAGTATTATGAAGGTGAAGACCCCTCTGTTATTGCGGGCTTTATGAAAGAACGCTGTTGGAAAACAATAGGGCACTAAACGTCATCAAAAGAAAAATCGTTATAAATGAACATTGCAGCCCCACACCTCATTCAAAAGGTGCGGGGCTGCGGTTCTGTGCCGTAAAAATTATTTTAATCGGAAGTAGCAGGTGCTTTTTCCTTTGCCCTCTTTTTTCAGTTCGCTGTTCGATGGCGTTCGATGGCGTTCGATGCTTCGTATCTTGGCAATTTCAACGAGCTTTTCGAGTTCCTGCGGACGCTGTTTCAAAAACAGTTCCTGTTTTCCGGCTTCCTTGTATATGGCTGCAATCAATCCTAAGATATCAAAATCCCACTTTTGCTCCTTGATTGCGGAATAGTTAAAGGCTCTCATTCCCTTACCTCTGTTCTGTTTCCCTTAACAACAAGATATCTTTTCAGGTCAATTTGATTTAAAATTTCGCAGAATGTGTATACCGGGTCAGAATTTTCTAATTTCCAGCGGTAATGTTAATTGAAATGGTATATTATATTTCTGGTTGATATACGTTTTCGTTCAATTAAATTATATCACAAAAAACACTACAAGCCTACCTTTTTCGGCACTCTTGCAGTTCTTTTTATTTAGGCTGTTTTTTTGCTGCTCCTTTTTTCATATCTGTTAGAATGGAAGAAGATGTGCTTGAGCCCCAAAACGGAAACCTTTATGCAGCTCTGCACACGAGCAAAAGCCTGAGCGAAGTAGAACGATTGGGACTAATTGTGGCCAAGCAGGAGCTAGAAATAGTCCGGTTCAGTACAAGGCCGAACCGGGCTTTTGAATCTATGGTTTTTGGTGTCTACTTTTCCTTGACTGGTGCAGTGAAATCTTCACCCGGTTTTTTGTTTTTTATTTTGCTTTGGTTGCAATTTCATACTGAATTTCCTTCAGAAAATCCTCGGCTGTCATACTGCCCATATCGCCGTTTTTACGGCTACGCACCGCAACGGTTTTCTGCTCGACCTCTTTATCGCCTACAACCAGCATATACGGAATTTTCTCCAGTTGTGCCTCCCTGATTTTATAGCCGATTTTTTCGCTCCGAGCATCGCAGGAAACCCGAATACCGGCCTGGCTCAGCTGCTGCTCAATTTGCCCGGCATACTCGGTAAAACGGTCGCTGATGGGCAAAATACGTGCCTGTTCTGGCATTAACCAAGTCGGTAAAGCGCCGGCGTACTTTTCTAAAAGCAATGCAAGCGTGCGCTCATAGCAACCCAAGGAAGTTCTGTGAATGACATAGGGGTATTGGGTTTCCCCCTGCGCGTCCACATAGGTCATACCAAAGCGCTCTGCCAGCTGAAAATCAATTTGCACCGTAATAATAGTGTCCTCCTTGCCGTGCACATTTTTCATTTGTATATCCAGCTTGGGGCCGTAAAAAGCAGCCTCGCCCGCGGCCTCTTGGTATTCAATCTGCAATTCGTCCAAAATTTGGCGCATACGGTTCTGTACCTGCTCCCATTCCTGCGGCGACCCAATATATTTTTCTTTATTATTCTCGTCCCATTTGGAGAACCGATAAGTTACCTCCTCGTGTAAACCCAATGTTTTCAGCATATAATTGGCCAAATCCACACAGCCGGCAAATTCCTGCTCCAATTGCTCGGGCGTACAGGCAATATGCCCTTCGGAAATGGTAAACTGACGCACACGAATCAGCCCGTGCATTTCTCCCGAGGCCTCATTGCGGAACAACGTGGAGGTTTCGTTTAAACGCATCGGTAAATCTCGGTAGCTGCGCTTTTTGTTCAAATATACCTGAAATTGAAACGGACAGGTCATCGGACGCAGCGCAAACGCCTCTTTGCCATCGGCTTCCTCGGGGTCACCCAGCACAAACATGCTGTCGCGGTAATGCTGCCAGTGCCCCGAAATTTTATAAAGGTCACTTTTTGCCAAAAACGGCGTTTTGGTCAATAAATAACCCCGACGCTGTTCCTCGTCCTCCACAAAGCGAGAAAGCTGCTGAATTACCCTGGCGCCGTTGGGCAGCAAAATCGGCAACCCCTGACCAATATAATCCACAGTAGTAAAGTAGCCCAATTGCCGACCAATTAAATTATGGTCGCGTTTTTTGGCCTCCTCCACCTTTACAAGGTACTCCTCCAATTCGGAGGCCTTTGGGAAAGCAATGCCGTAAATACGCTGCAACGCTTTATTTTTGGAGTCGCCTCGCCAATAAGCGGCCGTAGCGTTTGTCAGCCTGACCGCCTTTAAATTGCCGGTAGTCATTAAATGCGGTCCCGCGCAAAGGTCGGTAAATTCGCCTTGCTTATAAAAACTGATCGCTTCTCCCTTGTCTGCGTGTTCGGCAATCAATTCCACTTTATAAGTCTGCTCCTGCTCCCGCACGAGTGCGGTTGCCTGCTCTGCCGGCAGCGTAAAGCGCTCTATGGGCAAATTTTCTTTTATAATTTTTTTCATCTCAGCTTCAATATTCGGCAAATCCTCGGGTGTTAAGGTGCGCGGCAGGTCTATATCATAATAAAAACCGTTTTCCACAGCCGGACCAATGGCCAGTTTTGCCTGCGGAAACAACCGAATAACCGCCTGTGCCAGCACATGAGCCGCCGTATGCCAATATGCTTTTTTGCCCTCCTGCTGCTCAAAGGTCAAAATTTCCAAATCACAGTCCTTGGTAAGCGGTGTGCGCAAATCTGCCACAACACCGTCTATTTTTCCGGCGCAGGCCGCTTTATATAGTCCCGTACCGATAGACTGCGCTACTTGTGCTATCGTAGTTCCTTGCTCAAATTCTTTTTTATCTCCTTTTAAACGGACCGAAATGCTCATAGATATTGCTCCTTTATTGTAAAAATGAAACGCCCGCCCCTGCAACAGGGACGAGCGACGATACCCGTGGTTCCACCCAAATTCAACAAGACACAATCTTGTCCTTCTTTACACAAAGACCGATAACGGGGTCTGCCCGGCTTACCTTAAATGATTGACATCATGTTCGGCAGCAGCTCCAAGGCGGTGACTCTGTTCAACACGGCGGCAAACGCTTTCAGCCTATGGCGTTCGCTCTCTGTTCCCGGTGTAAAACGCGAACAAAGCTTCCCTTTCAACGCATATTTTTTATTTTATCTGTGTGTTTACCATATCATTTTTTATCGAAAAAGTCAAGCAGTAACGCCCGGTATATTTTCACCCGCAAATTCCTGCAATTCTTCTTGACACAAAGGGGTTTACCGTACTACAATAATAATCAAGTGTAATTAATTCATTTTAGAAAATGCTTTTATTTTCACTTATATATGCACTTAAAATAAAAACAACACAAAAGGAGGTGTCTTACACAAGTGGATACAGTTAGTATTGCAATTATCATCAGCGCCGCAGTCGGCGTAGTTGTGGCGGGTATTGTGGGTATAGTCGCATTTTTAGCGGGCGGCGGTCACCGAAAAAAAGCCGCCGAATCCGCAGTCGGCTCAGCCGAGCAGGAAGCCAAAAAAATTCTGGAGGACGCTTTAAAAACAGCGGAATCCAAGAAAAAAGAAGCCATCTTAGAAGGTAAGGACGAGGTGCATCGACTACGCACTGAGAGCGAAAAAGAGCTTGTTGAACGCCGCAAGGAGGTACAGCGTCAGGAACGGCGCATGCAGCAAAAGGAAGAATCGCTGGACAAAAAGGCAGAAAGTCTTGAAAAAAAAGAAGAGGCAATTGCAAATAAAACACAGCAAGCCGAGGCGCTTCTCCTTGAAGCCGAAGGCATCAAGGCCAATCAATTTGAAATTTTGGAGCGTATCTCCGGCTTTACGGTGGAGCAAGCCAAGGATTTTTTGCTTAAAAATTTGGAAAACGAACTTGTACATGAAAAGGCTGCCAAAATTATGGAGATTGAACAGCAGACAAAGGAGGAAGCGGATAATCTTGCAAGAGAGATTATCTCTGTCGCCATTCAGCGCTGTGCTGCCGACCATGTTTCAGAAGCAACGATTTCTGTGGTGCAACTGCCCAATGACGAGATGAAAGGACGCATCATCGGTCGCGAGGGCCGAAATATCCGCGCCATTGAAACCATGACCGGCGTGGATTTGATTATTGACGACACCCCAGAAACCATTACCATTTCCGCTTTTGAGCCGGTACGCCGCGAAGTAGCAAGACTGGCACTGGAAAAACTCATTGCAGACGGACGAATTCACCCCACTCGCATTGAGGAAGCGATTGAAAAGGCTCGCAAAGAGGTGGACGCTACCATCAAACAGGAGGGCGAACGCGCCGTAATTGAAACCGGAGTCAACGGTATACACCCTGAACTTGTAAAATTGCTGGGTCGCATGAAATACCGTACCAGCTACGGACAAAATGTACTCAACCATTCTATTGAAGTGGCATTTTTGGCCGGCGTAATGGCCTCGGAGCTGGGCATTGACCCCACACTTGCCCGCCGTGCCGGTCTGCTGCATGACCTAGGCAAAGCGCTGGATCATGAAATGGAAGGCTCTCACGTGGAAATTGGTGTGGATGTTGCACGCAAATACAAGGAAAGCGAAGCTGTGATTCATGCCATTGAGGCGCACCACGGCGATGTGGAACCCAGAACCGTACTTGCCTGCATTGTACAGGCTGCCGATGCCATTTCTGCCGCCAGACCCGGCGCTCGCCGAGAGAATTTGGAAAGCTATATTAAGCGACTTGAAAAATTGGAGGAGGTTGCCTCCTCATTCGAGGGCGTAGAACGCTGCTTTGCCATTCAAGCCGGCAGAGAAGTGCGTATTATGGTAAAGCCCGAAGTGGTTGACGATGACCGCATGGTTTTGCTGGCGCGTGATATTTGCAATAAAATTGAAAGCGACTTGGAATATCCGGGTCAAATTAAGGTGAACATGGTACGTGAAAGCCGTGCCGTGGAATACGCAAGATAAAAAACGGCAGACTCTATGGAAATTGTAGAGTTTGCTGTTTTATTTTTTACAAAATGGAAATTTATTTTGGCATAATAATATGCTATACTGAGTTATATGATTGAAAAGGAAGCGGAGGTCTCTGCCATGAGAGTGCTTGCCATCGGCGATGTAGTCGGAAGTATCGGCTGTAAATGTCTGCGCGCGTTGCTGCCCAACCTGAAAAAAGAAAAAAAAATTGATTTGGTCATTGTCAACGGAGAAAATTCGGCCGACGGAAACGGCATTACTCCGGCCTCCGCCGAGCATCTATTTGCAAGCGGTGCGGATGTAATTACCACCGGTAATCATGCCTTTCGCCGCAGAGAAAGCTACGAATTATTTGCAGGCAGACACAACCTGTTGCGTCCGGCCAATTACCCGCACGGTGCACCCGGCAAGGGTATTTGCGTGGTAGACAAAGGGCGTTTTCAGGTAGCGGTTGTTAATTTAATGGGTACGGTATATTTGGAGGCGCTGGATTGTCCCTTTGCAACCATGGAGCGTCTGTTAGCGGAAAACCATCTACCCAAAGTCATATTGGTGGACTTTCATGCAGAGGCTACGGGTGAAAAGGGCGGTTTTGCCTATGCTTATGACGGCGCTGTTTCAGCAGTATTTGGCACGCATACCCATGTACAGACTGCCGATACGCAAATTTTACCAAAAGGCACCGGCTTTATCACCGACCTTGGCATGACCGGTCCATGCCACTCTGTTTTGGGTGTAAAGCCCGAGCTGATTATTAAAAAACTGAAAACCAAAATGCCGGTACGTTTCGACCTTGCAAGCGGAAGCTGCCATATGGACGGCGCTATATTTGAAATTGACGAAAAAACCGGTAAAACCAACTCGGTAGAACGCATTCATCTGATACAGCCCGCATCGGCAATAAAGACTACTCAGAATTAGAATTTGCGTTGCGTATGCTTTTATGGTATAATTCAATCAAAATCAACTCTGGTAGCAAATACAGATTCGGCAACCGGTCGGCACGGCTTTGGCCATATCTGTCCAAGGTTTTGCAATCTATGTAAGGGAGTGCACAGAATGATGAACGGATCAACCCTGAAAAATGCTTTTATTTCAGGCGCAAATAATATTTCCAGACATAAAACTCTGGTAAATGATTTGAATATTTTTCCCGTGCCGGACGGCGATACCGGCACGAATATGTCTATGACTATGACCGCTGCCGTAAATGAACTGACCAAACAGGAAAGTGCACATGCAGGTCAAGTTGCTAAAATTGCGGCCTCCGCCCTGTTAAGAGGCGCAAGAGGTAATTCCGGCGTCATTCTTTCTTTACTGTTCGGCGGCTTTGCCAAAGGTGTAGCCCCACTGGAAACCTTAACCGGCAAAGACCTTGTGGATGCATTAAATCTTGGCGTGCAGGACGCTTATAAAGCGGTTATGAAGCCCACCGAGGGTACGATTTTAACCGTTTGCAGAATGGCCTGCGAAAAAGGGAAAACTGCCGCTGCTATTGAAAACGACCCGGTTTACGTATGGTCTGCAATCTGCAAGGGAGCTGCCGAAGCCTTGGAAACTACACCCGATTTGCTGCCTATTTTAAAAAAGGCCGGCGTTGTCGATGCCGGCGGTAAAGGACTCTGCCTGATTTTTGAGGGAATGCTTTCGGTATTAAAAGACAATGTGATGATTGCAAATGAAGTACCTGTAAAAACAGAACCAAGCTACGCTCAAGACGATTTTTTCCGCAGTGCCGCAGCAGAATTTGACCAGGATATTACCTTTACCTATTGTACGGAATTTATTATTGGCAGAGATACCGCCTGCTCAAAAACCATACAGGAACTGCGCGCCTTTTTAGAGGGCATGGGCGATTGTGTTGTGGTAGTGGACGATGAAGAAATTATTAAGGTACATGTGCACACTGAAAATCCCGGTAATGCTCTGCAAGAGGCGCTGACCTACGGGCAATTGCTGACTGTAAAAATAGAAAATATGAAAGAACAGCATCGCATTGCCGCACAAAACGCCGTTTTGTCCAAAGAGAAAAAAAAACAACTGCTGACTCCCGCTGAACCTACGCAGGACATTGGCTTTGTGGCAGTAGCCGCCGGAGAAGGTCTGAAAGCCCTGTTCCACGACCTCGGTTGTGCGCATGTGGTAAGCGGCGGACAAACGATGAACCCCAGTACCGAGGATATTTTAGAGGCAGTTTTGGCAACGCCGGCCAGAACCGTATTTGTATTGCCCAATAATAAAAATATTATTTTGGCCGCTGAACAAACGATTCCGCCTGTTTCCGACAGAAAAGTGATTGTTCTGCCCACACGTACTATCCCGCAGGGACTTTCCGCCCTACTTGCCTATGAGGGCGAAAGTACGCCGGAAATCAGCGCAAATGTGATGATGAACGCTGCCAATGCCGTAGGAACCGGCCTTGTGACTTTTGCGGCCAGAGATTCAGAATTTGGCGGACACAAAATGAAAGAGGGTGACATTTTGGGTCTTGAAAACGGCAAGTTGGAAATTACCGACAAAGACCCTGTACATGCCGCCGCCCGTTTAGCCCGCTCTATGGCCAAACGCGGAACCTCCTTTATGACCGTGATTTACGGGCAAGATATTTCGCAATCGCAGGCCGAGGACGCTTTTCAGCGCATCAAATCCAAGGTGGGAAATGAGATTGAAGTGACGCTTGTAAACGGCGGTCAGCCTATCTATTACTTCATTCTCTCCGTAGAATAGCATGGCTTCGTTATTTCAACTCAATATACAATCCTTAAAAGGCATCGGCGAAAAACGCGCTAAGCTGTTTCATAAGCTTGGCATTTTTAGCGTTGGCGCTCTCTTGCGTTATTACCCCCGCACCTATGAGGATTGGAGTACTCCGCTGACCATAGAACAGGCGCCTTTGGGGCAAATTTGCGCCGTTTGCGCCGAGGTTTTGCATAAACCTACGCAAACACGCATTCGCCAAGGCATGACGCTGTATAAAACCACCGTCACAGATGGTCTGCGGGATTTGCAACTCACCTTTTTTAACAATCCTTACATTGTAAATTTATTGCAGCCCGGTAAACGCTACCTGTTTTACGGCAAAATTAGTGGTACGCTGCTCCGAAAAGAAATGAGCGTACCCGAATTTTTTCCGCAGGAAACTGCCCCTCGTGTTTGTCCCGTTTATCGCCAAACCGAAGGCCTTCCCTCGCGTGTCATTGCCGGCACCGTAAAGCAAGCCCTGCAATTGTTGCCTAAAGACTTGAACGACCCGCTTCCCCTCCCCTTACGGGAAACCTACAATTTGTGTAGCCTACGGGAGGCTTTGGAGCAAATTCACAACCCTTACAGCATGCAGCAGGCCAAAATTGCAAAAAAACGACTGGTATTTGAAGAGTTGCTCACTCTGCAATTGGGATTGCTTACACTGAAACACCGCAAAAAACAACAAACGACTCTGTCACCCTTTATTGATTACAGCGAGGAATTTTGGAAATTACTGCCGTTTACCCCTACAAATGCGCAAAAACGCGCCGTAGCCGAGGCCATGGCAGATATGGCAAGCACACAAAACCGCAGTCCTATGAACCGCTTGGTTCAGGGAGATGTAGGAAGCGGTAAAACTGCCGTAGCCGCGGCGCTATGCTATTGCGCGGTCAAAAACGGCGTACAGGCCGCTCTAATGGCGCCCACCGAAATTTTGGCACAGCAACATTATCAGGCTCTTTGCAGCATATTAAAAAATACCGATATGAATATCGGTCTGCTTACGGGCGCGGTTACGCCGGCAAATCGCAAAAAAATACTGGCGCAGCTTGAAGAAGGCTCTATACAGCTTATTGTGGGCACTCATGCATTGCTGAGCAACACCGTTTCTTTTGCAAATTTGGGGCTGGTCATTACCGATGAACAACATCGTTTCGGCGTTACCCAGCGCAGCCAGCTTGCCCAAAAAGGAAATTCACCCCATATGTTGGTCATGTCCGCAACGCCCATTCCTAGAACTTTAGCATTGATGATTTACGGCGACTTGGATATTTCCGTGTTAGACGAGCGTCCTCCGGGACGGCGGGAAATTGAAACCTACGCAATTAGCAGTCAAAAGCGCCCACGGGCTCTTGCCTACCTACGCAAACATCTGGAGCAGGGGTTGCAAGCCTATATTATTTGCCCGTTGGTTCAAGAGGGCGTAAGCGATATGGCAAACGTTGTGCAATATGCAAATGCGCTGCAAACTCGAACCTTTCCGGACAAAACAGTGGGTATATTACATGGCAAAATGAAGCCCAAGGAAAAAGACGCCGTCATGACCGCCTTTGCAAAGGGAGAAATTGATGTGTTGGTTTCCACCACAGTGGTGGAGGTGGGCATTGATGTTCCCAACGCGGTGATTATTCTGATTGAAAACGCTGAGCGTTATGGACTTTCTCAGCTGCACCAATTGCGCGGACGCGTAGGCAGAGGCACGCATAAATCCACCTGTATTTTGGTTTCCGACGCGCAAAATGAACAGGCAATTGCCCGTTTAAAGGTACTTTGCAGCACCTCAGACGGCTTTCGGGTAGCCGACGAGGACTTGCGACTGCGCGGACCGGGCGATTTTTTCGGTGAAAAACAGCACGGTCTGCCGGATTTGAAAATTGCCGATATGGTACAGGATATGGCTGTACTCAGACAGACTCAGGCAGCCGCCAAAGAAATTTTACAAAGCGATCCTATTTTAGAACAGCCGGAGCATCGGGGATTGAAAAGTTTGGTAAAGCAGTTATTTTCGGTGCTTGGCGAGCAGGGATTGCAATAAAAAACGATGCAGGGAACCCTTTCCTTGCATCGTTTTTCTTATGGAATCAATGTTTTTTCTTGGATTTTTTTACGGCGGGTTGGTGACACGAATTTGCTGCCGGACAACTGTCGCAACCACAGCCGCAGGAACCCTTACCCTTTCGTTTATTGTGCAACATTTTTATAACAATGCCCACCAGCAAGGCCAGTACAATACCGCCAACCAACAGCGTACCCCAATAGTTTGTGAAAAACTCCGGCATGATAACGCCTCCTTTGCCGGGCTTATGCCTTTACATTCGTTTTCAGCGTGGTATTCTTTTTGGACGGCCGGAATAACAAATACAAAATGAGCGCAACTATGGCAAATGCAATCACGGCGCCTATAATATTACCGCCGCCGGTAAACAGCATACCCAGCTGGTAAATGACAAAGGCCATGGCATAGGCAAATACGCACTGGTACGCAATGGCAAATGCCGTCCATTTTGCACTGTTCATTTCTCTGCGAATTGCGCCCATGGCCGCAAAACACGGCGCACACAGCAAATTAAACACCATAAAACTAAAGCCGCTCAATGCCGTAAACGAAGCCGCCATATTGGCATAGGCATCGCCCGTGCCGCCGTACAAAATACCCAATGTACCTACAATATTTTCCTTGGCAACCAGACCCGTTATCGAAGCCACGGTTGCCTGCCAATTGCCCCAGCCCAGCGGCGCAAACAGCCACGAAATCGCATTGCCGAAAATGGCAAGCAGGCTGCTGTCAATTTGCTCCTCGGTAAGCATGGTAAAACTGCCGTCCACAAAGCCGAAATACGAAACAAACCAAATCAAAACCGTGGAAAGCAAAATCACGGTGCCCGCCTTTTTGATAAACGACCAACCACGCTCCCACATGCTGCGCAGAAGATTAAACGGCGTAGGCAAATGGTATGCCGGCAGCTCCATGACAAACGGAGCCGGGTCTCCTGCAAACGGCCGGGTTTTCTTCAGCATAATACCCGACAAGATTATGGCAACAATGCCGATAAAATATGCGCTGGGCGCTACCCACCATGCACCGCCGAAAATCGCACCGGCAATCATGGCAATAAACGGCAGTTTAGCTCCGCATGGAATAAAAGTCGTCGTCATAATCGTCATGCGGCGGTCGCGCACATTTTCAATGGTTCGCGAAGCCATAATACCCGGAACACCGCAGCCCGTACCAATTAAAATCGGGATAAACGACTTCCCCGACAAACCGAATTTCCGAAAAATACGGTCCATAACAAAGGCAATGCGCGCCATATAACCACAGGACTCTAAAAATGCCAGAAAAATAAATAACACAAAAATTTGCGGAACAAAGCCCAAAACCGCGCCTAAGCCGGCTATGATGCCGTTTAAAATGAGCGCTTGCAGCCAGTCTACGCAATTTATCGCGTTCAGACCGTTTTCCACCAATACCGGAATCCCCGGCACCCATACCCCGTAATTCGCCGGGTCAGGCTCGGTAAAAACATACTGCTCATAAACCGGCAATGCCTGTGCAAATTCCGCTCCGGTGGCGGTTTGCTCCTCGGTAGCCAACGTCTCCTCATCAGTCACCGTATAGGTCACAGTATCACTCGGCAAAACCGTTGCTGCAAATTCTTTCAACTCCGCTTTTGCTGCCGCCGGGTCAAAATCCTCCGCCTCGGTATCCAGTGCGGCAGTCAAAGCCTCGGTATCCTCTCCGTTTTCCTCTGCCTTTGCAATAAAGGCGTTTACCACCTCAGCCGCGCCGCTGAATTCCTCCGCATCCGCTTGATAGGCGCTGTCTCCTATTCCCAGCAAATGCCAGCCGTCGCCGAATACGCCGTCATTTGCCCAATCGGTAGCCCAAGTGCCCACTGTAGTAACCGAAACAAAATATATCACAAACATTACCGCCACAAAAATCGGCAATGCCAGAAAACGATTGGTTATCACCTTGTCAATTTTGTCCGAAAGCGTTAGACCTTGACTCTTTTTCTTATAACAGCTCTCAGTAATCGCCGAAATATACGCATACCGCTCGCCGGTAATAATGCTCTCGGAATCATCGTCCAGTTCGCGCTCGGCCAATTGAATGTCCTGCTCAATGTGCGCAAGTACAACCTTGTCTAATTTCAATTGTGCCAATATTTTGGGGTCGCGCTCAAAAATTTTAATAGCATAAAACCGCTGCTGCTCTTGCGGCAGGTTATGTACAGCGGCTTCCTCAATATGTGCAAGCGCATGCTCCACTACGCCGCAAAAACGATGCTGCGGCAACGCCGCGGTATTTTGCGCGGCCTGTATGGCTGCCTGTGCCGCCTCTGTAATGCCGTTACCTTTTAACGCGGAAATTTCTACCACCTTGCAGCCAAGTCGTTTGGAAAGCACTTCTATATTGATTTTGTCACCGTTTTTCTGCACAAGATCCATCATATTCACAGCAACCACCACCGGAATTCCCAATTCGGTCAACTGGGTGGTCAGGTACAGGTTGCGCTCTAAATTGGTGCCGTCTATAATATTTAAAATAGCGTTCGGACGTTCATTCATTAAATAATTGCGGGCAACAACCTCCTCCAGAGTATAGGGCGAAAGCGAATAAATACCCGGCAAGTCTGTAATAATGACGTTACTTTGTTTTTTCAGCTTACCCTCTTTTTTTTCCACCGTGACGCCCGGCCAGTTGCCCACAAATTGATTGGCGCCGGTCAGCGCATTAAACAGCGTAGTTTTACCGCTGTTGGGATTGCCCGCTAAAGCGATTTTTATTTGCATTTGGTTCTCTTTCCTTTCCGGTTTACCCACTTATTGCACTTCTATTCGTTCGGCATCGGCCTTCCTCAGGGAAAGCTCATAGCCTCTTACGGTAATTTCCACGGGGTCGCCCAGCGGCGCAACCTTACGTATGTAAACCTGCGTACCCTTGGTAAGACCCATATCCATAATTCTGCGCTTTACCGCACCTTCTCCGTGCAATTTAACAACGGTCGCGGTTTGACCTACTTGCACTTCTTTCAATGTTTTCATTCCAATTCCTCCTTTCCTGCTTTTTGCACCAAAAAATGAACGGTTAAGCGGTTTCTGCCATAATTTTACTTGCCATTTCCTTGCTGATGGCCACACGCGAATTTTTGACATTAACAATAAGATTACCTGCGTTTGCGGTAACAACCGAAATCACCGCGCCGCAAACAAAGCCTAAATTCTCCAAATGCGCGCGAATTTCGGCGCTGCCGCCTACTTTTCGAATAATATAAGGTTTTCCTTGGTCTGCAAATGTGAGCGGCATAGTATTTCTCCCCGTTATGGCTTAGTACAATGATAATTTCTCCCTATTAAGTTAGCACATGCTAACAATTTTGTCAAGCGCAAACAGATTCCACCTTGAATTTTACTGTAATTCATGGTAAAGTATAACTAGAAATGAATCTGGAGGAAACCCGCCATGTACGAATCCGGCGAAAATTATTTAGAAACCATACTGATTCTGCACCAAAAGCAAGGCTATGTGCGCTCGATTGACGTTGCCAATGCGTTGGGCTTTACCAAACCGAGCGTAAGCCGTGCCATGAGTATTTTAAAAAACAACGGCTATATTACCGTGGAAAACAGCGGTAATATTGTATTGACTGAAAAGGGTACGCAAAAGGCCAGCGCTGTATATGAACGCCATCTGTATATTACAAAATTTTTGCAGAAAGTGCTGGGGATTGAAGAAACTCTTGCCTCACAGGATGCCTGCCGCATTGAACATATTATCAGTCCGGAAACCTTTGCAAAGATTAAAGAAAAGGTTGACTGTGATTAAAGTTTACCGCGAGTATTATGTAGTAAACTTTTTTTATTTTTCTATTGACAATTGCTTTTATTTATGTTAAATTACATTTGGTTAGCAAAAGCTAACTTGTTTGAAAGAGCATTTGCTCCTTTCTTTTTCTTCATATAGTTAGCTAAAGCTAACTATATGCTTCCTTCCGTTTACGAGATACATTACATACATTCATTTTTCTTCCGGAAAACGCTGTGTACTTTTTGTATACGGCATTTTTTGGTTTTACTGCAAAAACACCCCGTTTTA
Source organism: uncultured Eubacteriales bacterium (assembly GCA_934457095.1). GTDB lineage: Bacteria > Bacillota > Clostridia > Oscillospirales > Acutalibacteraceae > UMGS1071. Next base: position 66,414 of record CAKSHJ010000005.1, on the reverse strand, counting down.
CCTACAAAACGGGGCGTTTTCTCTACTTATTCCGCCGGAACCCTACCCAGCAGCCAATCAACCGGAACATCTAAAATATCCGCCAGCGCCACCAACTCAAAATCGGTAACAAAACGAAGCTGTCCCTCTAATTTCGATAACCCTGAAGCGCTCATATCTACCCCGCTGACCTGCAATTGCGCCAGTAAATCCTTCTGCTTCATGCCTTGATTTTTTCTTGCCAATTCCACGCGGGCGCCAATCAGATTGCGGTTGCCCAACGCTTGCTTGCGTAATCTCATGTTAAGCTCATCTCCCTACAGCTGCAAAACAAATGTATATCACGATATTTAAAAATCAAAATAGACCTATGAGGTGTAAATTTAGTTGTATTATACTCTATTTTTTGTTTTTCTGCAATAAAAACAACCCAATTCCAAATAATTTTTATAAAATAATATTTGTTATTCTGCCTCTTTCTTGCTATAATATGCTGAACACGGGTATTTGATAGTAACTTAACTGAAAACTATTTTTTCATTTGCAGTACGGATAAGGAGAGAACTCGAACATGAATGATCACATCACGCTGCGGCAGAACCTAACCATGCTGACGGATTTTTATGAAATGACTATGGCAAACGGGTATTTTGTAAACGGCTATCAAGACCGCATTGCGTATTTTGATATGTTTTTCCGCCATGTACCCAACAACGGAGGTTTTGCCATTATGGCGGGCGTGCAGCAATTGACCGAGTATCTAGAACAAATGCACTTCAGCGATGCCGATATTGCTTATTTGAATTCTACCGGACTATTTTTCGAGGAATTTTTAGAATATTTGCGCACGTTTGAATTCTGCTGCGATGTATGGGCGGTACCCGAGGGCACGCCTATTTTTCCCACAGAGCCGATTGTAACGGTACGCGGTCCGGCCATACAGGCGCAACTCATTGAAACCATGCTGCTGTTGACCATCAACCACCAAAGCCTGATTGCCACGAAAGCAAACCGAATTGTACGTGCGGCACAGGGCAGACCGGTTATGGAATTTGGCGCAAGACGCGCGCAAGGCTTTGACGGCGCTATTTACGGTGCAAGAGCTGCTTTTATTGGCGGCTGCTGCGGTACGGCAACCACCTTTTGCGCCCGCAAATTCAACATTCCGGCTTTGGGTACTATGGCGCACAGCTGGGTGCAAATGTTTGACAGCGAATTAGAAGCATTTCGGGCATATGCACGCACCTACCCCGACCAATGTATGCTGCTGGTAGACACCTATAATGTACTCAAATCGGGGATTCCCAACGCCATTCGAGTATTCAACGAGGAGCTTCTGCCCCGCAATTGCCGTCCTGTAGGAATTCGCATTGACAGCGGAGATATTACCTATTTAACGCGCCATGCACGCCAAATGCTGGACCAAGCCGGCTATGAGGACTGTAAAATTTGCGTTTCCAACTCGCTGGACGAATTCACCATTCGCGACATTTTAATGGAGGGCGCATGTGTAGATAGCTTCGGTGTGGGAGAGCGCATGATCACCTCCTCCTCCGAGCCGGTATTCGGCGGCGTTTATAAGCTGGCCGGCATCGAGAACGAACACGGAACCATTCTTCCGAAAATTAAAATTAGTGAAAATACCGCAAAAATTACCACGCCGTGCTTTAAAAACCTATGGCGATTGTACGACAGAGCAAGCGGCAAGGCCATTGCTGACGTGGTAACGCTGTTTGACGAGATAATTGACGATACCGTGCCGTATACCATTTTTGACCCAGAGAATACCTGGAAACAGAAAACGGTCGAAAATTTTCGTGCAGTACGACTACGGCAGCAAATTTTTAAAAATGGCAAAAATCAAACGACTCCGAAAAGCCTGCAAGAGATTCAACGCTATTGCAAAGAGCAGGTGGAAACACTCTGGCCCGAGGTGCGCCGATTTGACCACCCGCATAAATATTATGTGGACCTTTCCAAAAGGCTGTGGGAAACCAAAACCGCACTTTTGCAAAAAAATTCTGGCAAATAAAATAACCCCTCGACGCCATTTTCATACAGTCGAGGGGTTATTTTTCTTGTTTTCTTTTCACGCGGTATTTGCGTGCGGAATCCGAAAGCAACAGCACGGTTATCACCACCACCATACCTCCTATGGTTACAAACCACGGGGTAGTAAGCGCCGTCACTACTTTGTCCCATATTTGCTCCTGCTGTGTCTGCGGGTATACTGCCTGCGCCAACACCGGACTGCTCTGCGCAAAACCTCTAAACGCCCAGTCATACAAATTTTTGGTATCAAGCATCTCACCATGCACCTGTCCAATGGGCGCGCCCAGCGCAATCACCATGTAACGCTGACCGTTTTTCTGCGCCGTAGTCACCAAACAATAACCCGCATCGTCGTGAAAGCCGGTTTTAACCCCCTGAATATACGGCTCATAATAAACAGGTTCATTTTTGTCCATCATTTTATTCGTGGTACGCACCGTTCGCTCACCCGTGTATAGATTCGTAGGCGGCAGCGTATACTCCGCTTTTGTTACAATCTCCATAAAATACGGCAACTTCATGGCATAGTCGGTCATTTTATAAAGGTCCTGCACCGAGGTATAATGGTTTTCGTCGTGCAAACCGTGCGGGTTGGTAAAATTGGTATTATAACACCCCAATTCCTCCGCTTTTTCATTCATTTTCCGCACGAATTTCTCCACATCACCCTGTCCTATATATTCCGCCAGCACCAAAGCCGCATCATTCCCCGAAGGAATCATCATACAATGCAGCAGCTGCAACGCAGTAAATTGCTCGCCTTGCCGTATACCGGCCAGAGAACTGTCCGTTCCCTGCAAAAGAGAGCTAATGTTGCTGCCGACCGTAATTTCGGTATTTTCCAAATCTGTTATAGCCTCGGCCGCTACAATATAGGTCATAATCTTAGTACAGGAGGCCGGTGCAAGTTGTCGCTTAGCATTTTTCTGATATACCACTTTTCGGGTATTCAAATCCACCATATACAGCGCTTTTGAGTTGATTGCAAAAGTAACCTCTTGACCGGAGGCCGGCAGAGAAACAAACGGAAACACCATAAAAATCGCAACAAAACTAATCAAATACGGCAGTACTTTTTTTGCCATGTAAATTTTCCTCCGTCATCCAACTACCCCTATGTAGCGTTCGTTTTGTCTTTATAGCATTGGCAAATATTCACCTCATTATGCGTACATTTTTTGCAAAGTAAAAAACCATACGCCCTGCATACCGCACCAAACCAATGTGCAATTTGCAGAGCGTATTTATTTTTTCATATACGGTCTATACCGTTTTGTTTTCTTTTGCTTTTGGAGGAAAATACCGCGTTGATTACCCGAAAAATCAACTTTTCCAGCTCCACCACCGCAATGGGTATCAGTGCAAGCGCAATCACAATGCCCCATTGCAAGGCGTCCAATTGCGTTGTTCTGAACACCGCAGAAAGCGGCGGCAGTAAAATAACACCCACTTGCAGCGCAATACAGGCAAGCGCCGCCAACACCAATTTTTTATTTTTAAAAATACCAACGCGAAATACCGACTGCTCGGAACGTACATTAAACGCATGCGCCACCTGAGAAAGACTAAGTACCGCAAATGCCATGGTTCTGCCCACAAAAGGCTCTGCACCGGCCGCGTCAAAAAATACGCGCCCCACGGTAAACGCCAGCAAAGACAACGCGCCTATCATGCAGCCCTCCACCACAATGTGATAACCCATGCCGTTGCCGAATAATCCCTTTTTTTGGCGTCTGGGCTTTCTCTGCATAATGTCGCTGTCTATAGGGTCTACCCCCAGCGCCAACGCCGGCAGAGAATCCGTTACCAAATTGACCCATAAAAGCTGAATAGCCAAAAGCGGACTTGGCATACCGAATAAAAACGCCACCAAAATCGTCATAATCTCGCCAATATTACAGGAAATCAGAAAATGTATCGTCTTGCGTATATTTTCATAAATCCCTCTGCCCTCTCTCACCGCCTGCACAATCGTGGAGAAATTATCGTCGGTTAAAATCAAATCGGCCGCCGCCTTGGCAACGTCCGTACCGCAGCGTCCCATCGCACAGCCAATATCGGCAGTCTTCAGTGCCGGAGCATCATTTACACCGTCGCCGGTCATGGCGACTACCTCTCCCCGTGCCTGAAACGCCTTGACGATACGCACCTTATGCGCCGGAGAAACCCTTGCATACACGTTGTAACGGTAAATCTCCCTTTCCAATTCTCTCTGGTCCATTTGGTCCAACTGCGCGCCCGTAATCGCCGCACCGCTCTCGTCCAATATACCCAGTTCTCTGCCTATGGCGGCCGCGGTAACGGCATGGTCTCCGGTAATCATCACCGGGCGAATCCCCGCGCGTTTACATAAGCGCACCGCCTCCTTTGCCTCGGGACGAGGCGGGTCCATCATACCGATTAAGCCGCAAAAAGTCAAATTACTCTCGATAAATTGCTCGCCGTTTGGCAATTGGGTTACATCTTTATACGCCACGCCCAGCACGCGCAGAGAACGCCCTGCCATATTGCTGTTGCGCTGCAAAATCCGGTTCTTCACAGAGGCCGTAAGCGTATGACTGCCGCCCTTTAACCATACCCCCGTGCATAAATTCAACAGCACATCGGGCGCGCCCTTTGTAATAATGCGGTATCCGCCCGCGGGCAGACGGTGCACCGTGGTCATACGCTTACGGTCAGAGGAAAACGGAATCTCCGAAAGCCGCGGAAACTCCTGCTCCAGCGTCTGTTTTTTATTTTTAGAAGCAACCACCAAAGCAGCCTCGGTCGGGTCACCGCTTACCTGCTGTGCCGAAACCGTACAATTATTGCACAGCACCGCCAAATTCAACAGCATTTCCGGCTCATTGCTCTGCATATTCAGCACACGCTCGCTGTCGGAAATTTCCACCACCGTCATCTTATTCTGCGTCAGCGTGCCCGTTTTGTCCGAGCAAATCACGCTGGCTCCACCCAGGGTCTCCACAGCGGGCAAACGACGAATAATCGCACGGTTGCTTGCCATACGCTTAACGCCCATTGCCAATACGATGGTCACAATGACAGGCAACCCCTCCGGAATCGCCGCCACGGCAAGACTAATCGAAATCATAAACATTTCCAGCGGGGAAACCTGTTGAAATAACCCTAAAATAAAAATAATACCGCAAATAATCAACGCGCCAATCCCCAAAATTTTACCCGTTTTCGCCAAATGATTCTGAAGTGGCGTTTGCGGCGTTTCCTCACTGTGAATCATATGCGCAATTTTACCGACCTCCGTTTGCATAGCGGTTGCCACCACTATCCCCATGCCTCTTCCGGCGGTAATGCTGCTGCCGGAATATACCATATTGGTGCGGTCTCCCAAAGGCGTGGCGGTCGAAAACATGCCGTTCGGATTTTTCTCCACCGGTAAAGATTCCCCTGTTAACGCAGACTCCTCGGCCTTCAGACTATGCGCTTGCAGCAATCTTAAATCTGCCGGCACCATATCTCCCGTGGAAAGCACCACAAGGTCGCCCGGTACCAACCCACAGGAATCTATGCGCATTTGTTTCCCCTCGCGCACAACTGTTGCCTGCGGCGAGGAAAGTTTTTTCAGCGCTTCTATCGCCTTTTCCGCGCGACTTTCCTGTATCACGCCGGTCAGAGCATTGACGACCACGATACTTAAAATAATAATCGAGTCCATAAAATCGGTATCATGGCGTATCAAAGACATAACAAACGATACGCCCGCCGCAATGAGCAAAATAATCACCATAAAGTCCGAAAATTGACCGATGAATTTTTTGAAAAACCCGCTTTTCTTTTTCTGTGTCAACTCATTTGTTCCGTACTGCTCCAGTCTTTTTTTCACCTGCTGTGCGCTCAAGCCTGTTTGCGCGTTTGTTTCCAGCGTTTTTACACATTCCTCCTTTGAAAGCTTTTGCCAGTCCACATTTGCACCTCCCATATTTTTCTTTGTTGTAACTATATGTCCGCCCGCACAAAATTAGAAGCCCTACATAAAAAAACTCCCACGGCAACACTTTTTGCCATGAGAGTTTTCCCGCTATTTTTACAGCTTCCATTTTTGCCTTTCCAATTCCGCCGAAGCCGCGTCCGCTTCCAACTCCGCCTTGGACTTTTCTCGGTACAGCGTTTGCTGGGATATGCGTTTTACAACGAATACAAACGCCAAACCACCCAAAATGTTCAAATAATATGTAACCACTCGCCAAATAAACAGCGCCGGTATAATAAACTGATTGCCAAAAAAAGTGCCGAAGAATAAATAAAAACTGCCCTCCGCACCGCCCGAGGCACCCGGCAGCGGAATAAACGCCGAAACCATGTTCACAAATGCCTGTGCGCCCAGCATATCGAACAAATCAGCGCCCCGAAAGCTAAAGCTTCGGTAAATCAGGTACGGTATGGCGCAGGCAACAAAAATTTGCACCACAGTAAAAAATACAGCGCCCAAATACACCTTGACCGACTTACCGACCAATTTGGTACTTTTATGAAAAATGGCAAATTCGCTGTGCAGCTTATGGTAGCGCGAAATTGGTTTTTTCACAATTTTTATACGATACAAAAACTTAAGAATACCTCGCAAACATTTATCGGTCACTTTTTCGCAAACCGCAAAAAAAATAACCAACAATACAAAAGTGAGATTGGTAGCCAAACCAATAATGGTTAAAAACGAAAAATTGCTGACGCTGCTTTGAAAAAACGGAAGCTTCCAAAACACCATAACCAACGCAAACAGAACCATAATCACTTGATAAACCAAGCTTTTTATCGCAATGATGGAACCCGCGCCACCGGTGTCCATGCCTAGTTTGCGCATATAATAAATCTGCATAGCCTGCCCACCGGTTGCAAACGGTGTCAACGCACTGTATAAAAGGCCAATCATGCCAATTATCAGCGAATACCAATATTTCCACTGTGGATATACCTTCTTGCAAAAAAAGTGCAGCACCAATGCCTCCAATAACCAACCCACAATGACGGCAACAAAAATCAGCACAAACCACGGTATCTGCAGTGTATTTGCAATGCTGCTAAAAGCTGCAATTCCGTCTGTGGTAATTAAAAAATAAACCAGTACGCCTATGGAAATTGCCATAGTTGCAATGGCAAATAAATTTTTCTTGAATATTTCCCAAAAATTCACCAAAGACACGGTGCATGACACCTCCTTTTGCCTAAAATATTCAGTTTTAATTTTATACTAAATTCGTGGAATATACAAGCTTTTTTCAACTTTTTGTTACATTGCTATATAAAAAGCGCCGCATACGCAGGTATACAACGCTTTTAGAGAGATAAGATATTTGATTTTCACAGTGACTGGTTTTTACAGCGACTGAAATGCAAAGAATACAGTGCCTTGTATAGACTCCAAAGGGTAACTCCCCTCAGCACGGCTATCTATGGAAACCGAGCGATTATCTCCTAAGACAAATATTCGCCCTAATTCCACTACTGTTTTTGTCTTGTTTCCAATATTGCCCACGCCGTATTTTGCATAATCTTCCTGTAAAAGTACTCCATTACGCGTTGTTTTTCCTTGTTCATCCACTTCAATCGTGTCGCCCTCTAAGCCAATAACTCGTTTGATAATCGGAGTGCCATTCTCTGTTTTCAACACTGTCACATCTCCGAAGCCGGGCATACCTTGACGAAAATACAACACAACTGTTCCATCCCGAAGTCCCGGTATCATAGACTCTCCATGTACCACTGCAATTCCACATACAAATTGAAAGATAAACACAGCTGCCGCAATCACAATTGCTATGAATAATAAAAGCATGCGGATTGCTTTACGCCGCCGTTTTTCAATTTCCTGGAATTGTTGACGGAATTCCTCGCTGTTCATATGTGATGCATTCTGCTCAGCGGTCTGTCATATTCCATTTCTTCCTTTGGCATAAATTGTTGCTGTGGCAAAATTTGATCCATTTCTGTTTTAATCAGTTCAAGCCATTTTAATGCCTCTGCTACCTCTTTCGAGAATTTTTGCAAATACTGTTCGGTAGCTTTACGCACTTGTCTTGCGCGTTTTTCAGCTTCCTCTACTCTTTCTCTGCATTCACGCTCAGTCTGCTCCAAACGAACAGCAGCCGTACGGATTTGCCAGGAAACATTTTCAGTGGCCTCTTGACGCATTTGCATGCACTCAGCTTCAGCTCTGGCACGCAACTGCTCTACCTCCTGAAAATGATATTTTTTATTTTGCTCCTGACGCTCTCCGGCGGTTCTGAGCATATGCAATTCCTCCAGCAGACGCGCATTTTGAGCCTCCAATTGTTCGGCTCTACCGTGTTCCAACTCCAGCAATTTTTCATTTTCCTCTAATATTTCGGAAATATATTCCCGTACATCTTCCTTGCTGTATCCGCCGAATGTCATGGTTTTGATATCCTGTAACTCCATCTCGATAGCTCCTTTTTCTGAATGCGTCGCTTTTTGCGACTCCGAGGGTTCTTTGCTAATTATCTGTCGACTGTACGCCGATTGGATTACCCGCTTCATCTAAAAGAGAAATGCGGTATTTAATTTTAAATTGTGGAATTGTGCTACTATCTGTAATTTGGTAGGTTGAAGAAACCTTGCCTTCAAGGTTCAACGCCTGCCCTGTACCGGTTGCATCTATTGGTTTAAATTTACTTGTAACATTATCATAAAACGGAGAATTTACTACCTTAAGATTAACCGTTTGCGCTGCTGTCGACCCTGCCTGAACAGTAGGCATAACAAGCCCCGCAATGGTAAACTGCATTGTCTTAGCGTTACTGGTAGGCGCATTTTCAGAAAGACTCCATGTGCCGTTTGCCACGCCGCTTACCGTCATACCGGTAATGCCCACTTTAGAAACATTTTTGTCTATATCCTTGGTGTTGTTGGTAATGCTGTAACCATCGGGCGTATATACAACAGGAGTTCCGGTACTGTCTTTGGTAACGCTTAGCGTAACATACAACGGTACCTCCACCGAAAGATTTTCGGGATTGGTTTTAGACACCGCTACACCCACCAGAGTTTTACCTTCTTCGGGGGTACCTACATTGACCTCCGGATCAGGGTTTGTTTGGGAATCCGGCACGGGGATTTGCGCAGCCTGGACCGGTATCAATATTGCTGCGGTTAATATAACGGCAAATAATAGCATAAACAAATATTTAGAGCGTTTTGTATTCATAAATTCTCAGCTCCCTTTCCTATATTTGGTACAAACTACTGTATTTATGTAAACAAAGCTTATTCCGTTAAGAAACGAACCTTGTTCCCACCTTAATGACAATTGCGGTTTTTACCTCGCCCACAGGCTGCTGTGTTGTGCGGTCAATCGCCGTTGCAGTCACTGTTGCGGGGTATTCTCCATCCGGCAGCGCCCGGTTGAGCTTCACTTTTAGACGCTGACCGCCGGGCAACAACACATCGCTTTCATAGAGAATCTCGCCGGTTTCATCCAAGGTAACAACTGCCTGCATATTATAAACATTGGCAGAAGGGTTTTCCAAAAAGAGAGAACCCTCAGCATCACCTGTCTCAAAATGAGGCTCTGCATTAACCTTGATGCGAAATTGACTTTTATCTGCTTCTTCCTGTAACTGTTGCCTGGTCTGCTCTAAAGTAGAACCTCTACCTTGACTGGCATTGCTATCAAACGGATTAAAGGCAGTCAGCCATACCGTCAGCCCGCAAATTACAAGCGCTAAAGGAACTCCGATGATGAGGCAAATCAGAAATCTTCTGCGCCTTCTGACGCTTCTTTTTGCTTTTCTCTGTACTAATTCTAACTCTCGTCTTCTGTCCTTACGCCCGCTTTCCATGCGTGCCTTCCTTTCATTACGGTGTTATTGGTTCATTGACATCCGGAGTAAAATCTGATTTTAATTAAGCAAGAACTTTACACTGAGGCCGCTGCAATATTATCATCATAATTCGTCTCAAATGTAAACGCCGCCTATTAAGAACCAAAATACTTCGTTTACTCAATGTACGCCATTTCAACGGCTTTGCCAACTGCAATATTCACTGCATAGGCGCTGGGTCAACCGATATTGGCACATTGGACGTAGTTATTTACCATCTGTACCCCTAACCGGAATCGGCCCATTCTCCGCCCCGACTATCGTTCGGTTCTAAAAGCAACCAAGCTACCTGTTTTACACCGTGAACATGATAGGTTCTATTTAATATATTACCGGTTAGACTTTTATTATACAAATAATTATACGTCGGAGTCAAGTCTTTTCGGCTTAAAATTGCGTTAAAACCTTTATTTCCTCCCATTTTTGTTTGTAACAAAACAACCGAATCGGCACTTTTTACCATAACAATTTCGGCCCGAACACTACAAATACTCGCAATGGCCGTTATAATAAACACCAATGCTGCAAATCCAAGCTTCAACCATAGTTTCTTTCGTTTTTGTACACTGTTCATTTTGCACCTCCCTTTCATGCTAAGTTTATACCAAATCTTCCGACGATTCAAAAAATCTTGTTAAAAAGAACCCTCAAAAGCAAAAAACTTCGCCAAAAAACAACATATTGTTACATACTTTTTTTAATATTACCATAACATGTGGAAAATGTCTACCTTTTTTTGAAAAATTGTTTATAAAAATACCGCCGTTTTTTAATAGACCCATTTATATTAAAACCATAAACACCGCCTGTAATGATGAGGTGCCGTAACGAAAATCGTATTGACAGGCGATGCCGGCTTCGGTGAGAAAATTTTATAAGACAGCGCCGTCTTTTCTTTAAACAGATTCGTTATTTTCGTGTCTGATTTCTTTCGCTGCTTTCACAAGATTTTTAAGGCTTGCGGTTGTCTCGGCAGTTCCTCTCGTTTTCAATCCGCAGTCGGGATTGACCCATAACTTTTCAGGAGCAATTTTATCCAGCATTTTATAAAGTGCGGATTTGATTTCTTTGACGGACGGCACTCTCGGCGAGTGAATATCATAAACGCCGGGGCCGACCTCTGTTTTAAAGTTATTATCCTTTAAAGAATCCAATATCTGCAAATCGGAACGGGAAGCCTCGAAGCTAATAACATCTGCATCCATATCGTCGATGGCTTTAATAATATCGGTAAATTCGCTGTAACACATATGGGTATGGACTTGTGTCTCCGGTTTTACTCCACTGTGAACAAGACGGAATGCGGGAATGGCAAAATCAAGATAATCGCTGTACCAGTCAGATTTTCGCAGCGGCAATTTTTCACGCAGCGCAGCCTCGTCAACTTGAATGATTCGGATGCCGTTTTTCTCCAAGTCCAAAACCTCATCACGGATAGCCAATGCAATCTGATAAGTACTCTCCTTTAGCGATATATCCTCACGCGGGAAAGACCAGTTAAGAATCGTCACCGGACCTGTCAGCATACCCTTCATTGGCTTTTCCGTATGACTTTGCGCATAAACTGACCAATCCACCGTCATCGGTTTGCTTCTCGAAACATCGCCCCAAATAATCGGCGGCTTAACGCAACGTGTGCCGTAGGACTGTACCCATGCCTTTTCGGTAAACAGATAGCCATTCAACTGTTCGCCGAAGTATTCAACCATATCGTTTCTTTCAAACTCTCCGTGCACAAGCACATCCAAACCGATTTCCTCCTGCATCTTAACACATTCAGCAATCTTTTTACGGTTGAATTCTATATATTCGTTTTCTGTAATGTTGCCTTTTCTAAAAGCGGTGCGGTTTGCCTTAACATCCGATATCTGTGGGAAAGAGCCGATTGTTGTTGTTGGGAACAGCGGCAAGCAAAATACCGTTTTCTGAATTTTTTCTCTTTCTTCAAATGCAGGGATTCTTGTAAAATCGCTCTCGCTTATATTTGCAACTCTTTCCTTAACGGCAGGGTCATTACAATCAGGTCTGTTTTTGTGCAATTCAATATTGGCTTTATACAAGTTTTCGTTTCCATAGTCTGTTTCTGACAATAATTTAAGTTCAGCAAGCTCCAAAAGTTTTTCTTCTGCAAACGCAAAATGTTCAAGATATTTTTGCGGCAGCTTGGTTTCATTTTTCAGCGTATAAGGAACATGGAGCAATGAGCAGGAAGTGCTAAGTACTGTTTCAATGCCTTTGAATTTCAAATTACCAATCAAATCCAAAGTTTTTTCATAGTTGTTTTTCCAGATATTCTTACCGTTTACTACCCCTGCAAAAAGAATTTTGCCGCCTGCAAATCCGTTTTCTGATACAAGTTCAAAAGTCTTTTTGCCTTCAACAAAATCAAGTCCGATACCGTCAAAATCAAGAGCAGAAATATTTTTATAGCAGTCACGAACATCTCCGAAATATGTTTGAAGCAATATCTTTACTTTATTTTTTGCAGAAAGGATACCGCTGTAAAGCTTTTCAAAAAGCGCAATATCTGATTCTGCTAAATCATATACCGAATACGGCTCGTCAAACTGTACCCATTCTGCACCGGACTTATTAAATTTTGCAAGTAAATCGGAATATGCGGTGATAACATCGTCAGCATAATCCTCAGCAGTTTTTGACCCCTTATATCTCAAAAGCTTTAACAATGTGAATGCGCCGATAATGACAGGCTTTGTGGCAATATTCAAAGATTTTGCTTCTTCAAATTCATCAAACGGTTTTGTTCCTGCAAGCCGAATCTCAGTACTGTCGTCACTTTCGGGAACCATGTAGTGGTAATTGGTATTAAACCACTTTTTCATAGCAAGTGCTTTTACATCTCCCATTTCTCCCTGATAGCCTCTTGCCATTGCAAAATAAGTATCCATCGGCGACAAATTCAAAGAAGAATAACGGAACGGAACAATATTGAAAAGAACTGCGGCGTCCAGCATATTGTCATAAAATGAAAAATCGTTTGATGGGATAAAATCAAGACCTGAAGCTTTCTGCGTCAGCCAATTTGCTTTTCTGATTTCTTTTGCCGTGCTTTGCAGCTCATCAGCAGAAATCTCTTTTCTAAAATATTTTTCCGTGGCAAATTTCAGTTCTCTCAGAGTACCTACTCTCGGATAACCGATAATTGATGTACGCATACATATATCTCCTAACATAGATTTTTTAAAATACAAGCAGCCTTTCTGTGCTTACTGTAATTCAGTATAGCGCAAAAAGGCTGCTATGTGTTAATATTTATTTTCAATGCCATCCCATAGTTTAAAGCTATGGGATATAACCCTCAATATATTTCTTCAGATGCTCCAAATAGCGTTCGCTTACGGAGTTCAGCGGTCTGTCTGTCGGTGCGATATATCCGATTTCCATTCTCTCGCTGCTGTCAAGCGGAATGGATACAATGTTAGTTCCATTCAAATCACTGCTCAAAATGCCGGAGGAAATTGTATATCCATTCAGACCAATAAGCAGATTAAAAAGTGTTGCACGGTCGGTAACGATAATATTTTTCGGACTTTCCGCCGTACTGTGCAGTTCTTCGGAATAGTAAAAAGAATTGTTGACGCCCTGCTCATAGGTAAGTCTCGGAAATGCCTTTAAATCATCAAGCGTAACTCCTTTTTTATGGGCAAGCGGATTGTTGCGGCTGACAAACACATGAGGAGCGGCAGAAAAAAGCGAAGTAAATTTCAAATCTGCATTTTGAATAATTCGCAGCATCACTTCACGGTTAAAATTGCTTAGAAACAGTACTCCAAGCTCACTTCGTGAAACACGAACATCTTCAATAATATCATGAGTTCTTGATTCACGCAGGGTAAACTCGTATTTGCTTTCATCGTATTCTTTTACCAAAGCAACAAAAGCGTTTACCACAAATGCGTAATGCTGAGCAGAGATGGAAAATACACGGCGAATCGTTTCTTTTTCCTTATATTGCTGTTCCAGCAGTTCCGCTTGCTCTAAAACCTGCCTTGCATAGGAAAGAAATTTAGAGCCTTCTTCCGATAGATACACTCCTCTGTTATTACGGCAGAATATTGTGATACTCATTTCCTTTTCTAGCTCTGATACCGATTTTGAAAGACTTGGCTGCGCTATAAGCAATTTCTGTGCCGCAGATGTAATTGAGCCGCATTCTGCTATTGCAATCATATATTTTAACTGCTGTAAGGTCATATTTTTTTCGTTCCTTGTTTTTTGTCATTATATCATATTTAGACATTTATTTCAATAAACGAGCTATATATTTCCAAAAAATATTCAAAACCCGCCGAAAAAACTCCCAATTGATTATTGAGGGGTTAATAAAAGAGCCTTCTCGCTGCCTACCAATTGAGGGGGCAAATTGAAAATTGAATAACCGTCCGAATGAGATATGATTTTGCGGAGATATGAGCAAAACAACACTGCTGAAAAAAAGAGTCAGGCACATAAAAACGACATTCGGGAAAAGCGGCAAACAAAAACAAAGGAGGATACACACGATGAAACGAACATTAACCAAAGGAGAAAAGCTGGTGGCAGAGATATCTCGATGGAGGGCTATCCCGTTCCGACTAACATCCATCCTTTTCCTCGGAAGGTGATCGCCTTTATGAAAAAGAGAAATGAATGGATGGGCACAGTGACCGACCTATTGAAGGTCATCGGTGACGAATGCACGCCGCTGAACACTGCCACCAAACTACTGCGAAAACTGTAACGGCAACATGACGATTTTTAAAAGAACGATAATTCTTACCAAGACATTGTCCATAACAGTAGCGAGCACTGATTTTGACACCAAAATCTAATCCACACCCTAAAGGGATGTGGACAATACCCGGGGGCAACCCCTGAATACCCCAATAAAAGTAAGTGACAAAAGCAAAGCCTACAAATAAAAAATCAAGCCCCAAATAGGACTTGCTCCAAGAAAGATGTGCAGGGCTGTCAAAGCCACTTACGGATGTTAGGGAAAGATGGCTCCGAAAGAGCGAGCAGGTTGCTGGGGCATGCTGTCCGCTACTTGGAAGCAAACTGAAACCGGCGGTTCAATGTTTTCAGATCATAACGAATGGTATCCATAGGAGTATAGCCTCACAGATCTGCCCGGTTGTCAAGAGCATAGCGTGCAATCTTCACCGCGTCAGCCTTGTCGGTTTTCACGCGTCGCAGAGAATTAGCGCCGTACTCCTTAATGAGCAGCGGATTTACTGTGCTGACATAGAGACCAGCTTCATGCAATACTTTCGCAACGGGCTCGTAATAACACCCTGTGTGTTCCGGCACAATACCCATTGCCGATTCTATCTGTTTGCTGACACGAACGCGCTGGCTCTACCTGCACAAATCAAACACTGCGGATAGAGGGATGGCTGACTGACTTTCAAACGGACGTATAAGCCCTTGGTGTTGAAGGTTATACCATTACCCCGCTATTCTAACAGTTTAGGCAACGAGATGTCCCATGCCTATGGCTGACTGCCATAAAGCAAGGGACAACTATATTGTAACACATGGCAAAATTTAATTTGCAACCGCAGGCAATACCGAAACTCGTAACTACTCCCATGCCGGAGGAAGCGTATGAGGGTGTTTTGGGTATGCGCAAAGGCGGCGAAAAAATTGTGGCGTTAGATTTAGACCTACTGGACGAAATCCACGAACAGCCGTTTAAGGTGAAGCAAGAAAAAGTAGACAATTATGCTGCAAACATTGCAGAGTGCGGACTAATCGAGCCAATGCAAGTTATAGCTATGCCAAACGGCAGATATGAGATCCTTGCCGGGCGGCACCGTTTTCGGGCTTGCAGGCAGCTTGGGCATAAAACCATAAATTGCATTTTCAAAAACGGAGAAAAAGATGATTTACGACTTATTTTACTGAAAAGCAATACCGACCGTCAAGACGACTTCTTCCCCAGCGAATTGGGCTTTGCCTACACTGAACAGGAGCAAATACTCAATGGGAAACGGGACGTACGTCCCAAATTACACCAAAATTTATTTCAAAATACTTGCAAAAAGCAAACAAATAGTATACAATCAACATTGGCGTTTGTAGTAAGGCTTGCGCCGGAAAAAGTATCACAATACTCTCCGACTTATCAATGCCTCATGGATGTGATCGTATCACACTTTGAGATATTATTCAAGTCCTTGTAGGGAATTCGCACTTCTTCCGGGAGGTGCGAATTCTTGTTTTACTACTCGAACCTTGACAATATAAGCCAAGACAAATATTCAGGTCTGAACTGAATGCTTGTGCAGACTTATACCATAACGGTTGCAACATAGTAGCGGCAACTCTCCGAGCCAACAGGTGCAGATTTGGTACCCTGCACTGCGCCGGACAAAGCGTGCCAGACTTGAGTGTCTCATCCCCGGTGAGAGGGGATGCTTACCGCAGCAGTGCTGCAAACCGAGCTGCATCATAAGAGCAGCAATAGAATAGTTCTATGGTAGACACGCTTGTTGTTTATCATAGAGCGAAGCACTCAAAACCAATTGAATGTTTCGCTCTATGATAACAGCTTCATAATTTTATGAAGAACTGTTACCATTCACTCCTCTTAAGAGGAATTGGTGATCCATCGGAGATTCGAACTCCGGACACCCTGATTAAAAGTCAGGTGCTCTACCGGCTGAGCTAATGGATCATGATAAAATTGCAAAATATATCATAGCAGATTTTCCTGCTTTTGTCAACAAAAACTCTGCCATTCCGGCAGAAAACATGGCTGGGCTGACAGGATTTGAACCTGTGAATGACGGAGTCAAAGTCCGTTGCCTTACCGCTTGGCGACAGCCCAATACTGACACAGAAAACACAAAGTGTCCTGCTGTGTAATTTGAGAAATGGGGTGGATAGTCGGATTCGAACCGACGGTCTCCAGTGCCACAAACTGGCGCTTTAACCGACTAAGCTATACCCACCATATGGCGCGCTGAAAGGGATTCGAACCCCTGGCCTACTGCTTAGAAGGCAGTTGCTCTATCCAGCTGAGCTATCAGCGCATTTTGGGGAATGTGGAGCGGGTGATGGGAATCGAACCCACGTGACCAGCTTGGAAGGCTGGAGTTCTACCATTGAACTACACCCGCACTTTCGACAACGTTATGAATTATATCACATAACATTGCCGCCTGTCAATAGCTTTTCCCAAAGATATCCACGATATTTTTCTAAAAACTATCATGCGCATACCATAGAATTTTATACAGTTAAGCCATCGTTAATTTTATTTGGTCTCCCTTTACGCTCAAAACCACGCTCTGCACCGGCTTGTCATAATGCGCTACCAACTCCGCCGCAATTTGGTCCTCCACCTTCTTTCGAATCAAATTGCGCAAATCACGCGCGCCGCTCTTGCCGCCCACAGCATGCTTTGCAAGCCATGTCGGCACCGCTTTCTCATACAAAAGCTGAATGCCCCGCTCCTGCAAAGAGCTCACATATTCGTCTATCATCAATTTTGCAATGTTCTCAAAATCCTGCTCGGCCAATTCCCGGAAAATAATCACTTCGTCTACGCGACTTAAAAATTCCGGACGCAAAAATTCCGACAATGCTTTCATCGTTTTTTCCCGAGTTACATCGGCGGCATTTTTTGCAAAACCCAACGCCGCTTCTTTTTTATCGCTGCCGGCATTCGAGGTCATTACGATAATCGTGTTTTCAAAATTCACGGTTCTGCCCTGTGCGTCGGTAATTTTGCCCTCGTCTAAAATTTGCAGCAGAATATTCATCACATCGGGGTGCGCCTTTTCAATCTCGTCAAACAAAATCACCGAATATGGCTTTCTGCGTACTTTTTCGGTCATTTGTCCGGCCTCGTCATACCCAACATACCCCGGCGGAGAACCTATGATTCTGGAAACCGAATGCTTCTCCATAAACTCGGACATATCCATGCGAATCAATGCGTCCGGCGTATCAAACAGCTCATTGGAGAGCACCTTAACCAGCTCGGTTTTACCAACACCGGTAGGGCCCACAAAAATAAACGAAGCCGGTCTGCGTCTGGGACTGATTTGCACTTTACTTCTGCGAATGGCCGCCGCAACGGCCTCCACAGCCTCCTGCTGACCGATAATTTTCGCTCCTAATTTCCCCTCTAAATCGGCCAATTTTTTCAGCTCGCTCTCCTGTACACGACTCGCCGGAATCCCCGTCCACAGCTCAATTACATGCGCAAGGTCGCCCTCAGTCACATTCGCGCCCAATGCCGCCGACTCCAACGTCTTGGTTTTTACCTGTAGCCGTGCAATTTCACACCGCAACTCCGCTAATTTTTCATAGTTTGGTTCAGCGCCCTCGGCAGTCATTTTTTCCTCCTGCTCGGTCAGCTTCTCCAAGTCAAATTTTGCCGTATCATACTCTGCCATAGCCGTATTGCGCAGCGCAGCGCAGGCACAGGCTTCGTCCATTAAATCAATCGCCTTGTCGGGCAAAAATCGGTCGGTAATATACCGCTCGGAGAGCACCACCGCACGCTTTACTATGTCATCGGAGAGCTGCACTCTATGGTAGGTTTCGTAATAATTTTTAATGCCCAACAGCACGGTAACGGTGTCCTCCACAGAGGGCTCGACAACCGTAACCGGCTGAAATCGCCGCTCCAGCGCGGTATCTTTTTCAATATATTTACGGTATTCGGTAAAAGTGGTCGCGCCAATAACCTGAATTTCTCCGCGAGAAAGCGCCGGTTTTAAAATATTCGCGGCATTCATAGAGCCCTCGGCATCGCCCGTACCGACCAAATTATGCACCTCGTCAATAAACAAAATGATATTCCCATCGGCTTTAACCTCATCCACCAGCCCCTTAATGCGGCTCTCAAACTGTCCCCGAAATTGCGTACCCGCAACCAAGGCGGTCAAATCCAGCAGATGGATTTCTTTCTTTTTCAGCCTTGCAGGCACATCTCCTTTTGCAATGCGCAAGGAAAGCCCCTCTGCAATGGCGGTTTTACCAACACCCGGCTCGCCGATTAAGCAAGGGTTATTTTTCGTTCTTCTGCTTAAAATTTGAATCACACGGGCAATTTCATTGTCGCGCCCGATGATGGCATCCAACTGGTTATCTCTGGCTTTGCCTGTTAAATTGGTGCAATATAGGTTCAAATATTTGCGTTTTTTCTTTTTTTTGCCCTCATTTTTCGGCGCAGTCGTCTCTGTCGATTCCTCCTGCGGACTTTCCTGTTCTTTGGTAGACTCCTGACCGGCAACGCCTTGGAATATATTTTTTAAAAACGGAAAGGTAGCTGCGCCGCCGGGCACAAAGCTGCTTTCCTCCCAATGCTCCTCTTCGTCACCGGTTTCGGGCTGCGCGGTTTGCTCCATTGCCATAAGACTGTTCAATTCGCTTTCCATTGACTCCATCATTTCTTCGGTAATGCCCATTTTTTCCATCAAATCATTCACAGGCCGAATGCCCAATTCTTTTGCGCAAACAAGACAATACCCCTTACTTTGCGCAGCATCGACAGCGCCGGAAACAAATACAACGGCGGGTCTTTTTTTGCATTTGGTACACATCATCATAGAATTTTTCTCTATCTCCGCTACCGCAACGGAAATCCCCACTCTGCCCTGCGGTGAATTTTAGGACAGTCTCAAACAATCGCACAATCTACTCCTATACAAACCAAGAGGTCATCGGATTATATCCGAACAGAAACTGATAAACATAAGATTGGTCCAGCATTTGCTGCATAGGTACAACACTGTTTCCAATTACCGCCATAATCAATTGCAGTACAACACAGGCCAAGAATAAATAAACAACACCCTTTAAAATACCGAACACGCCGCCCATTATGCCGTTTAATTGGCGTAAAACCGGAAAATGCAGCACCTTGCCAATGGCGTTGACCAAAAAGCGAACCACAATCAGCAACACACAAAACAGAATAATCGTCAGTGACAATTGCAGCAGCCATATAATTGCCGGTGAAATTAAATCGGCAGTTTTTTCGGCAGCGTTACCGCCGGCGCTCTGCAATGCCTGCTGAATCTGTTCTCCGGTAATACCCCTGCGGCTGAGTATACTCGATAAAAAGCCCGGCAAAATTGCGGTTACGGTGCCCGCCTGCTCCGGCAAAGACGACATTCCGCTTTGCGCAATAGCATCGGAAATACTATTCACCAGCATGCCCCTGAAAACCCATTGATATAAGCCGTTTGCCAGCAAACCTGCAAAAGTCCAGGCAAGCAACATAGCCGCCACCGCGCCGATAAACCCGGCAAAACTTTTAAAAAAGCCCCGTTTGTAACCGAATATGACGCAAAGTACCAAAATGATACCAAATCCAACATCTAATAAAATACCCATTGAGAACCTCCGAATCTATCTCCTGTTAATATACCATATTTTCAGCCGCTTCACAAGAACCTCTTACTAGGAAAATCGCTCCTGCCGTATCTGGCTGATGCCTAAAATATAAATCGTAGCCTCATCCGAAAGGCCAATGCTTCTCGCATCGGGTCCGGCCTGTACCGTACCGAATAAGTCTCCGCTGCTTGCCGAATACCCTGAAATTTCCGTACCGCACAAAATTGCCGCGGTGTCTCCGTACAGCGCAACTGCGTCCATTTTTTGCTGCGTTTCTATCACACAAATCTCCGTAGCGCCGCTGTCTAAAATGACCAGCTTGCTGGCAGAACGGTTGTCATAGGGCGTAAGCGCCAACGCCACACGGTTACGGTCAATGGCAAAGTCCGCCATCTGCCGCGACTGATACTGATAATCCACCTTTTCGCCCGTGGTACCGTTAATCATGCCGGTCACGGTATCGCCGATTGCAACTACCGTACCGTTTGCCATGTATTCCACGCGTTCCAGCAGTACCTCGCTGTATGTTAAAACCGCCACCGGCTCCGGGTTCGAAAAATCAAAAATATACACCGCCGAAGTCAAACTTCCCTCTTTTGCGGTGACCCCTAACGCCGCCGCTCTGGTGCCGTCTCCGTTTAAAGAAATGTCCGTAATATAATATTCGGAAAAATTATATTTATACTGTACGGTATGGTCCGTCAAATATACCTGTAACCCACAGGCATACCCCTGCATTTCAGTTACCAGCGCATATCGCCCGCTGTTTGCAATGTCGGCAGCCATCATATTATTTTCGGTCTGGCCGGTATACATTGTCTGTGAACTTCCCTCAATTTTAAAACCGTTGCCACCCAGATTATAAATCAAATACCGTCCGTTGGCGGCTCTGAGCGCCGGGTTTTGAAAGCTATGCTGCCGGTTTATGTAACGATTTGCACTGCCGTTCATAGCAGTCAATGCGGTATCGCTCACGGTAACGACATTACGGTTCTCTATCAGAAAATTGCCGCGGCCTACCGTACTGCCCACAATATCTGTGGGGTAACCGTCGCCCTCGCCGCTGCCCACGGTCACGCTCCTAAACCACTGCCCCATACCGGCGGCATCCTCTATGCCAAACCAAACAAACAGTCCCACCACCACAGCCAGCAACACAATAATCACAATATAGACCCACCGCGGCATTTTGGAGCGCGGCGGTTTTTTTCTGCTGCGTTTTGCGCCCGCACGCCGCGCCAAAACAATCGGCTCATTTTGCGGCGCTTCCCGTTCATTCATACCGTTTCCACAACCTTTCCTCTCTCAAAAAATATCCTTATACTTCGTAAAATACTCGGTTCAAATATAACCCCCACGGCGGAGCAGTAGGACCTGCAGCTTTTCTGTTTTTCTGCTGCAAAATTTCCGGTATTTCCTCCGGTGTAAATTTGCCTTGCGCCACTCGCAGCAGCGTGCCTGCCATAATTCGTACCATGTTATATAAAAAACCATCGGCCGCCACGGTAAACCGCACCATATCTCCGCTGCGCTCCACCTTAGCCTTGGTCACTCGGCGCACCATATCTCCCTCTTTCCGCCTGTCCAGCGTACAAAAAGAAGTGAAATCATGCGCGCCTATATACTGCTGCGCCGCCCGGTGGAGTAAATGCTCGTCCAGCGCATACCAATAATGGTACGCATAGCCGTGCAAAAACGGATTTTTCACCGGGTGATTCCAAAATTGGTACACATATTCCTTACCCGTACACGAATACCTTGCATGAAAATGCTCGTCCACCTGCACGCAGCTATGCACCGCAATATCGGGGGGCAAAAAATGGTTCAAAGCTCCCATTAGCCTTTGCTCTGTAATGCCATGCTCCAATTTCATGCTAATATAATACTCCCGCGCATGCACGCCCGAATCGGTTCGGCTGCAGCCCTTTAAATCGGGCTGTACGCCCAAAATTTGAACCAGCGCCTGCTGAAAGACCTCTTGTACGGTCACGGCGTTCTGCTGAATTTGCCAGCCGTGGTACCGCTTTCCGTCATATGAAATTTTAATCAGCAAATTTCTCATGGCAGCATAAAACCTCATTCAAATTAAAAATTGCTCCTGTATAAATGCATTGAGTAAAATAACACCCACACAAACTGCGGCCGTTATCACGCAAACCACAATGTCCCGCTTTTCAATGTGCAACACCTTCATTTTGGTTCTACCCTTGCCGCCGTTGTAACAGCGGCATTCCATTGCCATTGCCAAGTCATACGCCCGCCGAAACGACGATACAAACAGCGGTATCAGCACCGGCACCAGCGCCTTCACCCGAGAAATCAAGCCGCCGCTTTCCATGTCGGCTCCCCGCGCCTTCTGCGCATTCATAATTTTATCGGTTTCCTCCAGCAAAGTCGGCACAAACCGCAGTGCAATGGTCATCATCATCGCAATTTCATGCACGCGTACACGCAACAATTTCAACGGTTTCATCAGCCGCTCCAAAGCGTCAGTCAGCTGCGTAGGCGAGGTCGTATAAGTCAATACGGCGCTCATTAAAATCAGCACTACAATGCGCACGCCAATAAAAATCGCATTGCGCACGCCGCCGGTGGTAATTTGTAAAAAGCCCCATTGTACCAGCACCGTACCGCCGCCGTAAAATAGGTTCAAAACCGCGGTGAACAGCACCAAAAACAGCACTCCGCGAATGCTGCGCAAATAGCGCCCGAACGGTACGCCCGAAAGCAATACCGCCGTTAGCGTAAATGCTGCCATAAGCCCCAACGCCGCAAAATTACCCGCGATAAATATAAAAATAATGCCTGAAAGCGTCAGCAAAACCTTTGCTCTAGGGTCCAGCCTGTGTATCAAAGACTGCCCCGGAAAATACTGGCCCAGCGTCACATCCTTAATCATAGACGGCTCCTCTCTGTTGCAAAAGCGGTAAAAGCTGCCCGACTGCCTGCTCTACGGTAAATACCGCCGGGTCAACCGGGTAGCCACGCTCGAACAGCGTTCTCATGATACGCGTAATTTGCGGTACCCGTAAACCGATTTCCTCCAGCTCCTTTGCATAAGAAAATACCTTTGCAGTTTCTTCAAATAAAAATACCCGCCCCTCATTCATGACCAACACACGGTCGGCAACTCTTGCAACATCCTCCATGCTGTGCGAAACCAATATCACGGTATTTTCGCGCTTTTTGTGATATTCCTTTATCTGCCGGAGCAAATGCTCCCTACCCTGCGGGTCCAATCCGGCAGCAGGCTCGTCCAAAATCAAAACATCCGGGTCCATAGCAATCACGCCCGCAATGGCGGCTCTGCGCTTCTCTCCTCCGGACAAGTCAAACGGAGATTTTTCCAAAAGCGCCGGGTCTAATTCTACAAATTCGGCCGCCCGCGTTACTCTTAACTCCACCTCTTCGGGAGAAAGCCCCATATTTCTCGGCCCAAAACCAATGTCTTTTCGGACGGTCTCCTCAAAAAGCTGATACTCAGGGTACTGGAACACCATGCCCACCGCAAAGCGTACCTTGCGTATTTCTTTTTTCTGCTCCCAAATATCCTTTCCGTTTAGCAACACCGTACCTGCAGTAGGCCTGAGCAATCCGTTCATCTGCTGTATCAGCGTAGATTTGCCCGAACCTGTATGCCCAATCACCCCAACGAATTCTCCCTGCTTTATCGCAATGCTCACATCATGAACCGCGGTTTTACAGAACGGCGTACCCGCTCCATAGGTATATCCCAAATTTTTGGTTTCTATCACATTCATCGGCTCACGCATTCTCCTTCAGCAGTAATTCCAAGGCTGCCACGCATTCCTCCTCGGTCAAAATGCCGCTTGGCAATCCCTTACACTCCGCCTGTTGCAAACGGTATATCAATTCGCTTGCCTGCGGTACATCCAAACGATGCTCCTTGAGCAACTCCACCTGTGCAAAAATTTCCCGCGGCGCTCCGTCCAGCAAAATATTTCCCTTGTCCATAACCACCACACGGTCGGCGGCAATCGCCTCATCCATATAATGGGTAATCAGCACAATCGTAATGCCCTTTTTTCGGTTCAGTTCGGTAATGGTATCCATCACCTCCTGCCGACCTCTCGGGTCGAGCATTGCGGTAGGCTCGTCCAGCACAATGACAGCGGGTTCCATAGCAATTACGCCCGCAATGGCAACGCGCTGCTTCTGCCCGCCAGAGAGCTTATGCGGCGCATGTTCCCGGTATTCAAACATGTCCACGGACTTCAATGCCTCGTCCACCCGCCTGCGAATCTCCTGTGGGGGCACGCCCAAATTCTCCGGACCAAAGGCAATGTCCTCCTCCACAACGCCGGCAACCAACTGATTATCGGGGTTCTGCAAAATCAAACCCACTCTCCGCCGAATTTCAAATTTGAGCGCCTCGTCCTCGGTATGCATACCGTCCACATATACTTTACCGCCGCACGGCAGCAACAAGGCATTCCAATGCTTTGCAAGCGTAGATTTACCGCAGCCGTTATGCCCCAGCAATGCCACAAATTCGCCCTTTTTTATGCCCAGCGTCACGCCCTTGAGCACCTCAACTCTGCCGCTTTCATCCTCATCATAAAAAAATGTCAAATCCTGCGTCTGCAAATAGTCCATACCGTTTTCCTTTCCTCTCAATTTCCCTGCCAAATTGCCGTAGAACCACACGGCAATACAAAACCGCTGGCGGTCACCGGCAACCCAATCTCACCTGAGGAAACCCGTCCTCCAAAGCGTTTTTTCAGCAATACGCCCAACAAATATTCCATCACCGCAGAGGACAGTCCCGTTGTGTAGGAGTTTAAAATAAAAAATAACGGTTGCTTGCTCAAAACCGGCAAACACATCTCCAAAAGGCCGTAAAGCTGCTCCTCTAATTTCCAAATTTCGCCGCCGGGCCCCCTGCCGTAAGAGGGCGGGTCCATAATAATCGCGTCATAGGCGCTGCCCCGCCGTTGTTCTCTCTGCACAAATTTTACGCAGTCATCTACCAGCCAGCGAATCGGCTTTTCGGTCAGTCCGCTTGCAGCGGCGTTTTCCTTTGCCCAGGCCACCATGCCCTTTGAGGCATCCACATGACAAACCTGTGCGCCCGCCGCCGCACAGGCCAAGGTGGCAGCGCCGGTATAGCCGAATAAATTGAGTACCTTTACCGGGCGGTTCGCTTTGCTTATTTTTTCCGCGGCAAAATCCCAATTCACCGCCTGCTCCGGGAAAATCCCGGTATGCTTAAAGCCCATGGGCTTAATGCAAAAGGTCAAATTCCGGTAGCAAATCTGCCACATGGCCGGCAGAGGCTTCTTTTCCTGCCAACGTCCTCCCCCGGTATGCGAGCGCAAATATTTTGCATGGGCATTGCGCCACAACGGGTTGGTTTTGGGCGTATTCCAAATAATTTGCGGGTCCGGGCGAACCAAAATCACATCGCCCCAGCGTTCCAAACGCTCTCCGGCGGCGGTATCTATCAATTCATAATCGCTCCAATTTGCAACTCTCAAGCCGGTAACATCCTTTCCGCTCACAGCAGCTGCTCCCGAATTACTCCGGCAACTTCTTCTGCCAATTCTCGAATTTCCTGCTCATTTTCGCCCTCTACCATCACCCGCAGCAACGGCTCTGTACCCGAGGGCCGCACCAAAATACGCCCTTTTCTGCCCAAGCAATTTTGCGCAGAGTTTATACTCTCTTTAATTTTACGATTGGTATAAAATCGTAATTTTCCCTCATTGGTTACCTGCACATTGATTAAAACCTGCGGAAAACGCGTCATCAGCGTAGCCAAACTGCTTAATTTTGCCTCTCTGCGATGCAAAAGGCTCAGCAAATGCGCTCCTGTCAACTGTCCGTCTCCGGTAGTACCAAAGTCCAAAAAAATGACATGTCCGCTTTGTTCTCCGCCAAAATTATACCCGTTTTGCCGCATCGTTTCCAACACATAACGGTCGCCTACCTTGGCTGCCTCAAAGCGCATACCGTTGTCCTCGCAAAATTGAATGAACCCCATATTGCTCATTACGGTACCCACTACGGCATTGTGCATCAATTTCCCCCGCGACTTCAAATCCGCCGCGCAAATCGCCATGACAAAATCACCGTCCACCAGCTGACCCTTTTCGTCCACAGCCAAACAGCGGTCGGCATCTCCGTCAAAGGCAATTCCGGCATCCAAACCGTTTTCCACCACAAATTGCTTAAGCGACTCCATATGAGTGGAACCGCAATTGTCGTTAATATTGGTGCCGTTGGGCTTATTGTGCAACATATGACACTGCGCGCCCAATTCGGTATAAATACGCTCGGCGGTTCTGCACGCGGAGCCGTTGGCGCAATCCAGTGCAATCTGCATACCGTCCAAAGAATACGGCACGGTACTTTTCACATGCTGCACATAAAGCTGTATTGCTTCCTCATTGCGGGTAATACTGCCAACGCCGCCGCCCGTGGGGCAAGGATAATCGTCAATGCCGTCCAGTACAATAGCCTCAATTTGCTCCTCCAAAGCATCGGGCAATTTAAAGCCGTCTCCGCTGAAAATTTTAATACCGTTAAACTCGCACGGGTTATGCGAGGCCGAAATCATAATACCCGCGTCGGCCTTGAGCTTGCCGATTAAAAATGCAACCGCAGGCGTGGGCACCACGCCTAAAGTTACCACATCGGCGCCTACCGAGCAAAGGCCGGCTGCCAGCGCATTCTCCAGCATATCCGAGGAAATCCTGGTATCCTTGCCAATCAAAATTTTTGGGCGCATTCTACCATCGTTGGTCAGCACCATTGCCGCTGCTCTGCCAATATTCATGGCCATTTCGCAGGTCAGTTCCGTATTGGCAACGCCTCTTGCGCCGTCGGTTCCAAATAATCTTCCCATATCCGCTCTCTCCTAAAAATGTGATTTTTCCGCAGTATAACCATATTTATGAACCACGGTTTTGCGTTTATGTTACACACCGTCCATTTTTTGCTGCATATCCCCCGTATTAGGGCTATGCGGCGGGTTTAACCCCAAATGCGCATATGCCGCATGAGTTGCGCACCGCCCTCTGGGCGTGCGGTTCAAAAAACCGATTTGCAGCAAATACGGTTCATATACATCCTCTAAAGTTACCGCTTCCTCACCAATCGCGGCGGCCAGTGTTTCCAGACCCACCGGCCCTCCGTTATAAAACTGTATCAGCGTTTTCAGCATTCTTCTGTCATTGGCGTCCAGTCCGATTTCATCAATTTCCAACCTGTCCAGACCAATCTTTGCCGACTGATACGTGATGACGCCATCGCTGATAATTTGAGCAAAATCACGCACTCGTTTCAGCATACGGTTGGCAATGCGCGGCGTTCCCCGTGAACGTGAAGCAATCTCCAAAGCACCGCCCGGCTCAATGGCAATGCCTAAAATTTGCGCGCTGCGCGTCACAATATCCGCAAGCTCTTGCGGCGTATACAGCTCCAAACGCAGCACCACGCCAAAGCGGTCACGCAACGGCGCGCTCAATTGCCCGGCACGCGTGGTTGCGCCCACCAAAGTAAATTTCGGCAGCGGCAAATGGTAAGAGGCCGCCATTTGTCCCTTGCCGGTAATAATATCCAGCGCAAAGTCCTCCATAGCGGGGTATAAAATCTCCTCCACACTGCGCGAAAGCCTATGAATTTCATCAATAAACAGCACATCTCCCTCATTCAAATTGGTCAAAAGCGCCGCCAAATCGCCCGGCTTCTCAATCGCCGGACCTGAGGTAATCCGCAAGTTGACATTCATCTCATTAGCAATGACCCCGGCAAGCGTTGTTTTTCCAAGCCCCGGCGGGCCGTACAATAATACATGGTCTAAAGTTTCTTTGCGTAAACGCGCAGCCTCAATAAAAACCGAGAGATTTTCCTTGACCTTCTCCTGACCAATGTATTCGGCAAGGCGCTTAGGACGCAAAGGATTTTCTACCTCAGCATCCCCAGGCGTATATTCGGGTGCAACCATACGGTTCTCAAAATCATATTCGCTGTTTTCGGTATATTCGTAATTCAAACTCTCATCTCCCTATCGGGCGTTATCGCAAACCCGCCATAGTCTTGAGCGCCTGTCGAATCAATTCCTCTACGGGTAAAGCGCTGTCTAATTTTGCAACCACGGTAGCCGCGTCCGAGGGCGCATATCCCAGTACAGTCAGCGCGTTGACCGCTTCGGCGGCATTGGAGGAGGCCGAAACCACTCCCGTCTGCGGCAACATACCTCCGGTATCCATATCCATTTTTTTTACCTTGTCGGTCAATTCCAACACAATACGCTGGGCAAGCTTAGGTCCAACACCGGCAGCACGGGTCAACGCCTTGCTGTCTCCGGTAGCAATGGCAGCCGCTACCTGCTCCGGCAGCAATTCCGACAAAATCGCCAATCCCACTTTCGGGCCGACTCCGCTGACTCCGGTAAGCATTTTATAGCAATTGAGCTCTGTTTGCGCCGCAAAACCGTAAAGGTCCATTGCATCCTCACGCACATGCATATGCGTAAATATTTTAACCTCCTGCCCCAGCTTTGGCAAATGACGCTGCGTGGTCAGAGTAGTATAGCATTTATACCCTACACCGCCGCATTCCACTACCAAAAAACCGGGTTCTACATGGGTCAAAATCCCCCTTAAACTATAAAACAACCCTTACAACCTCCCTGTCAGCATGGTGCGCCGCAACGCCGAACCCGCCGCCTGCCCATGGCAAATCGCCATAGCCAGCGCATCGCAGGTGTCGTCCAATTTAGGCATCTGCGCAAGGCATAGCAAACGCTTTGTCATCTCCATGACCTGTGCTTTTTTCGCCTGCCCGTAACCGGTAACTGCCTGTTTCACCTGCAAGGGCGTGTATTCGGCAATGGGTACACGTGCCTGCTGCACCGCCAATAAAATTACACCTCTGGCTTCTGCCACCTGAATCGCCGTTTTCTGGTTATTGTTAAAAAATAACCGTTCAATCGCAACCGCATCGGGTTTCCATTTATGCAAAATCGCCCGCATGGCATCGTAAATTACCTCCAGCCGCACAGAAAATTCCTGCGCTGCCTTGGTGGTAATTGCACCGTGCTCCAAAGGCCGGTATCGACTGTTTTGCATTTGCACCACGCCGTAGCCCACAATCGCATACCCCGGGTCAATTCCTAAAATCACCATATTTATGCTCCTGTTTTTTTGCGTTTTCCATCCTTTTTTCTCATTATTTTATTTTACCATAACCAAATGCACTTTGCAATTTTTCTCACAAATAAATCCCTCCCAATCTTACTACAAAAATGCAGAAAAAACATGAATATTTATTGAATTTCCGTAAAATCCGTATAAAGCTGCAAATGCTGCAAAAAATAGCGTAAAAACGCGGTTATGCAGAAAGGCGGAATCCACCGTGACTCTAAAACGAGTTCTCCAGTTTTCCGGATTGATTTTATCCATTCTTTTCATTGTGAGCACGCTTGCGATTACCGGACATTTACAGGCAGCGGCCCACCAGACCAATTTGGAATATACCTACCGCAGGGCATTGGACGACCTGGCAACGCATGTAAGCGATATGAATTTAACACTCACCAAGGCCAACTATGCCAATACGTCCTCACAGCAAAACGGTATGGCCGGTAAGCTCATGAAGGACGCCGGCGCAGCCAAAGCTGCACTTGCGGCGTTGCCGGTTACCAACGATTCTTTAAATACCGTCAACAAATTCATTGCGCAGGTCGGCGATTTTTCCTCTGCGCTTTCCTCCAAACTCTCCTCCGGAGAAACGCTGTCTGAACAAGATAGGCAAATTTTGCACCAACTCTCGCAATATTGCAATACTCTTGCCGCCAATCTCAACGAAATTCAAGCAAGTGTTGCACAGCAACAGGTTTCCATCGGGCAATCTCAAGCGCTTTTGCAAAATTTAGAAACCGCGCAATCCCCTTTCGAGGACTATTTTCTCTCCACCGCCGAGGAATTTGCCAATTACCCTACCTTAATTTATGACGGCCCCTTCTCAGACCATATGACGCAAAAAAATGCGGAAATGCTCCAATGCGCTCCCGCTGTATCCATGGAGCAAGCCAAACAGGCAGTCGCGCAAAGCCTCTCTCTTGACCAAAATGCACTTACCCCGGCACAGGACACCGAGGGCTCCTTGCCGGTGTACAATTTCACCGCGCAAAATTACCGCATATCCGTTACCAAGCAGGGCGGGTATTTGGCTTCTTTTGTCAATTCCAGACCCATTGAAACCATGACGCTGCAATTACAGCAGGCAAAAGAATATGCCCGAGCATACCTTACACAATTATATGAGGAGGAATTTGCAGAAACCTACTATATTTTGTATAATAATATGTGCACCATTCAATACGCCTACGCCCAAAACGGAGTGGTCTGCTACCCCGACCAAATTAAAATTTCGGTTGCAATGGACACTGGTGAAATTGCGGAATACCACGCCAACACCTTTCTGATGAACCACAAAGAGCGCACCCTGCCTACACCGCGCATCGACGAAAACGCCGCAAGAGCGCAAGTTAGCAGTGCGTTGCAAATCGAATCAGCGCGTATGGCTGTCATTCCCACCACCAGAGAAACCGAACCTTTGTGCTATGAATTTTTATGCCGCGGCCAAAACAACGAGCAGGTATTGGTCTATATTAACAGCGAAACCGGTATGGAGGAACAAATTTTAATTCTGATCGAAACGGATGAAGGTACTCTCACACAATAATTTTATAAAACAAAAACCACCGGTTACAATACGATTGTATCGGTGGTTTTCCGTCTGTGAAATTGTAATGAACGCCAAAAACTTATTTTTTATTGTTCCCGAAAATCGCCATAATATCGGTATAGGAATCGTCCTCGTCCAGTGCCTCCGCCTTTTGATAGCTGTCTGCTCTGGTCGCCGGAGCAGTCATGTCCGAGTCCCCAAACAACGGAATATCTAAGTCGTCTTTCTGCCCCGGTTCGGTTTGCGCAGCCTTTGCCGCCGCCGAAATTGCCCGCGCCTCAGTTGAGAAGCCCGTTGCAATCACGGTCACACTCATCTCGTCCTCCATTGAATCGTCAAATGCAGCGCCCCAAATAATATTGGCATCCGGGTGCGCCATGTCGGAAATCATCTCCGAGGCCAAGGTAATTTCCTCAAGACCAATATCCGGCGAGGAGGTAATGTTAATAATCACGCCTGTAGCGCCGCTAATCGAGGTCTCTAAAAGCGGGCTGGAAATTGCACGTTCGGCAGCCTGTCTAGCCTTGTCCTCACCGGAGGCTCGTCCAACACCCATATGCGCATAGCCGGCATCCTTCATCACCGAATTAATATCGGCAAAGTCCAAATTGACAATACCGGGATTTTTAATCAAATCAGAGATGCTCTGCACACCTTGACGCAGAATATCATCAGCAGCCTTAAAAGCGTTAATCAAGGTCAATTTCTCCTTGCTAATCAAGTGCAGACGCTCATTGGGAATCACCACGAGAGAATCCACATGCTTGCAAAGATTTTCAATGCCTTTTTCAGCCTGCTCCATGCGGCGGCGACCCTCAAATTTAAACGGCTTTGTCACAATACCCACGGTTAAAATACCCAAATCACGCGCAACCTCAGCTACAATGGGCGCAGCGCCGGTACCGGTACCGCCGCCCATACCCGCGGTAATGAATACCATATCGGTGCCTCTTAGCTGCTCGGTGATTTTCTCACGGCTTTCGGTGGCTGCTTTATTGCCCATTTCAGGTTTCGCGCCGGCACCCTTGCCGCCGGTGGAATTCTCACCGATGGTGACTTTCTCGGTAGCCATAGAACGATTCAGCGCCTGCTGGTCGGTGTTAATGGCAATAAAATCCACGCCTTTCACACCGGATTCAATCATTCTGTCAATGGCGTTGCCGCCGCCGCCGCCGACACCCACTACTTTTATTTGAACAATATCATTTTCATTATCAATTTCAAAAGACACTGCTGCATTCCTCCTCATAAACCTGGACTGTATTCATTCAATCAGCAAATTCAAATGTATAGTATTAATTTATCACTTTTGGCGAAAAATTTCAATAAGTTTTCAATTCTTTTTTACGATATTATCAACTTTGGTGCATATATGGCGGAAAACCGCTGTGCTTTTGTATGAATTTATCACTGCTTTGCGCAAAAATAGCCGTATCCCCCATATTTTTCTGTTAAATTTTACCGTTTTGCTCTAAATAATTTACCGCAACATAAAAAACAGCCCTCGACATTCAGGGCCGTATCGCACACATTTTACTTATTGCTCCTCCACCACGGAAACACTGTAATCGGGTGAAAAATATACCTTATTATTGTCCGTAACAACAGAAAGGTCTAAATCGCCCTTCTCCGCAGGCTGAATTTTTTCCGTTTCCAGCAAACTTTTTGCAAACCTTGCCTTATACGGTAAATCGGCAGCGATTCCAAAATGCATGGTGACCCGATTTTGGTACACCGCTTTCAGGCTCATTGTGTTAGAAACATCCAACTCGGTAATCTCCGAAAGACCGCTCTCCTCCAGCGCCGCAAGCAATTCTTTAAATGCGATTTCCTGTTCATGCTCCGCATAATTTAACGTTGTACCTACGGTTGCACCGGCAATGTGCAATCCCGTAATATGCGTATAATTTGTCGACTGTTCCGCTAATTGCTCAACCACTTTACCGGTGGTATCTATGACCAGATAAGTGCCGTTATATGCCGCTGTACCTGCAATTTTTACATCATGTACCTCTATGCGCACCGTACCCGGCAATTTTCGGGAAACCATAACCGTTCCAATATACGGAAGTGTTTCTTTTAAATCGACAATGACCTGCTCCTTGTTGAGCAAAAACAGATTTTTTCCCTCTAAAATGCCGCTTTTTACTATAATTTCCTCGGCGCTGTAACGCGAATCTCCGGTAACCTCCACCTGGCTGATAGGAAACCATACCGTCAAACTCAACGTAACCGCCGCTGTAATAATAACGATAAACAGCGAAACATAGAACAGTATCAAATTCCGCTTTCTGTGCTTTGCCTTAGCCTGAACCTGTTTTGCCTGTATATTCCTCCGGCTTTTCCCCGTACTTTCCGGCCGATTTCTGTACTCTACTTTTTTTTCTTCCTGCCTGTTCATGCCAAAGCCTCCCGTTTTTCACTTCCTTGTTACCTTTGCACCCAATTTCTGCAGCGTTTTCTCCATATACGCATACCCTCGATCCAAATATCGCAGACCCGATACCGTTGTCGTACCGTGTGCCGCCAGACCCGCTACCACTAAAGCTGCCGCACCGCGCAATTCCCGCGCATGTACCCGCGCACCCCATAGGCGCTCTACGCCCTCTACTACAGCAATTCTGCCATCTAAGCGTATATCCGCGCCCATACGGGTCAGCTCGCTGACATGCTTATAGCGGCTTTCAAATATGGTTTCCACAAACATGCTCGTGCCGTCTGCCAATGCCGCCATGGTCATAACCGGCGCCTGAGCATCCGTGGGAAAACCCGGATACGGCATGGTTCTGACCAGCTTGAGCGGTTTTAAACGCTTGGGCGCTGTTATGGTAAGCGTGCTGCCCAATGCACGCAAAGCACACCCGGTTTGTTCAAATGCCGGAAATACCGGCTCCAAATGCTGCGGAATGGTATTTTTCAGTGTGAGCGTACTGCCGGTCACCGCCGCCCCCGCCATAAATGTCGTTGCCGCTATGCGGTCCGGTATTACCGTATGCTCACAGCCATGCAGCTCTGCAACGCCCTCTATTACTAACGTGGATTCCCCAGCTCCCGAAACGCGCGCCCCACAGCGGTTTAAAAATTCGGCAAGGTCCCAGATTTCCGGCTCTCTTGCCGCATTTTGAATGACGGTGGTACCTTTTGCGCAAACCGCCGCCAGCATGATATTTTCGGTAGCGCCCACACTGGGAAATGCCAAATGTACTGTGCCGCCTGTAAAATCTTTACCGGCAGTGCATTCCAGCATACCGTTTCGCTCTGTAATGCACACGCCCAAATTTCTCAGTGCCGAAAGATGCAAATCAATCGGTCTGGGGCCTAATTCGCAACCGCCCGGCATAGATAGCGTCGCCTTGCCCAAGCGGGTTAAAATTGCGCCCAAAAATACAATAGACGACCGCATTTTTTGCATCAAATGCACCGGAATCTCACAACGGGTAACGGCGGTGGGGTCTACCGTAACGGTATTACCGCTGCGCGTAACCTTACAGCCCAAATGCTTTAAAATTTGTATGCATATCGCAACATCCGAAAGCTGCGGACAATTATGTACGGTGCATGTTTCGCTGCACAATAGGCACGCCGTAAGCAACGGTAATGCGCTGTTTTTCGCCCCCTGAATTTCCACCTCTCCCTGTAATTGACACGGTCCCTCTATGATGAGTTTTGCCACAAGCTACACCCTCTCGTTACACCAGTATACGCACATTCCTTTTCGGAATATTCTCTGTCTATACTATGTTTTTGAGGGGAGATTGTTCCTACCCTGCAATTTCCGTAATGATTTTGTAAATACGCTCATTTGCATCTGTAATGGCCATTTTTTGAGCGTTTGCCGAAAGCGTTTGCACCTTACCCGGTTGCGTAAATAACTCCTGCACCGTTTTGTACAAAAGTTGTCCGGTTAAGTCCTTTTCTTCTATTAACACGGCGGCATTTTTGCGTACCATCGCCATGGCGTTGTGGTATTGGTGGTTTTCCGCCACATTCGGAGAAGGAATTAACACAGCCGCCTTGCCCTGCACTTGCAACTCGCTCAGGGTTATGGCACCGGCACGGCAAATGACCAAATCTGCCGCGGCCAAACAGTCAGGCATATCGGTTATGTATTCGCGCAGGTCAATATTTTGAGCCAGCGTTAAATTTAACCCCTTTTCTCTCAGCAACTCCGGCAGCCATTTGCCGTATTGCCCGTAGCCGTGTATATGCTGAAATTGCCCGGTTTTTCCGCTTTCCACCAGCAAATTCACCATGCTCTCGTTGATGCGCCGCGCGCCTAAGCTGCCCCCAAATGACAAAATGACCGGACGGCTGTCCAGACCTAATTTTGCGCGGGCAGTCTGCTTGTCGGCCCGAACGACCTCCTGTCGCACAGGGTTGCCCGTCAGTACGCATTTTTTTCTGTCAAAATATTGTTCGGCCTCCTCCACCGCCAGCAATACGCGCGTTGCCTGCTTTGCCAGCAATTTGTTCGTCACCCCCGGAAACGCATTTTGCTCGTGAATCACTGCCGGTATGCCCAATTTCATAGCCGCGCGCACCACCGGACCGCTCACATAACCGCCCGTACCCACGCAAATATCCGGCTCAAATTCTCCTATCAACTGTTTTGCTGCATTTTCGCAAGTAAAAATACGCACCGCCGTTTTCAAATTTTCGGCAATATTTTTAGGCGTGAGCTTGCGCTGAAAGCCCGAGATACGTACCGTTTTAAACGCGAAACCCGCCGCAGGCACCAAACGCTCCTCCATACCGCCCTTGTTCCCGATATAAAGCAGCTTGGCTGTAGGATTTTTCTCTCGAATATACCCCGCAATGGCCAACGCCGGATTGATATGTCCGGCAGTACCGCCGCCTGTAAACACAATTTTCATGCGAATCGCCCCCTGTTTTAATTGCGCTCCACCGCCGAGGTGCGTGATACCGATAAAACCACGCCCATTTGCAGCAGCAATATAATAAGCGAAGTGCCCCCGTAGCTGAAAAACGGCAGACTAATACCCGTATTGGGAATGGTGTTGGTTACCACCATGATGTTGAGTACCACCTGCATACCCACCTGCGCGGTCAAGCCCACACCCAGCAACATACCGAATTTATCCTTGGCGCGCAGCGAAAGTGTAATTCCCCGCCAAATCAGCAAAATGAACAGTATGATAATCAGCAGCGCGCCCAAAAAACCCAACTCCTCGCAAATAATTGCGAAAATAAAATCATTTTGCGGTTCGGGCAAGTATAAATATTTTTGCCTGGACTGCCCGAAACCCAACCCGAAAAAACCTCCCGAACCGATTGCCATAAGCGATTGCTGGGTCTGCCAGGTGTCTACACCGTCGGGCGGGTCAAACGGGTTGAGCCAGCCTGCTACACGGTCGCCCGCATAGCCGTCTGTAAAGAGTAAAAATGCCAGCGCCGCCGCCGCAACCAAGAAAAATACAATCACAAACCATCGCTTATTCACGCCGCCAATGAACATCATAACGCCTGCAATCAAAATTAAAATAACCGAGGCCGAAATATGCGGCTCAATAAACACCAAACCTACCGTAACACTCAAAACAAATATGTGTGGCAATACCCCGATTTTAAAGGTATTCATTCTTTTAAAATTCACAGAAATAAAATGCGCAAACCATAAAATTAACGCAAATTTTGCAATCTCGGAAGGCTGAAAACTTACAATCCCTAAGTTAATCCATCTATGTACGCTCTGTACCTTGGGCAATACCAATACCACACCCAGCAGTATCCACGCTATGACTAAAATAGGAATGGTGAATTTGTGCAAATGGTGGTAATCAAAATAGGAGAGAAGAATCATACCGATAACGCCCGCTACCGCAAAAACCGCCTGCCGTTTAATATAATAGAAGCTATCTCCGCCTTGGTTTGTATAGGCGTAAGCATAGCTGGAAGAAAACAGCATTACCAAGCCAATACATACCAGAACCAGCACCAAAAATAAAAACGGAATATCCAACCCCGACCGAATGGAGAAGAATTTAACCTTACTGCGAATTTTTTTGCCGATATGGTCTTTCGGAACGCGTCTGC
This sequence comes from uncultured Eubacteriales bacterium, assembly GCA_934457095.1. GTDB lineage: Bacteria > Bacillota > Clostridia > Oscillospirales > Acutalibacteraceae > UMGS1071. Next base: position 29,401 of record CAKSHJ010000005.1, on the reverse strand, counting down.
CATTCGCCTTGGACTGCGTATCTGCTCCTTTAGTGCTGGTTTTTGAGCTTGCCATATGCGGCTCTCCTCCCTCTTGTGTTGAATTTTGACTTGCTATATGCCAAACATAACCCAAATCAGCGCAAGAATACCGAATAATACCGTAACCACGCTGAATACGCCGCAAATTTTGATTTCACTCCAACCGCACATTTCGAAATGGTGGTGAATTGGACTCATTTTGAACAGCCGTTTGCCTCCCGTAGCCTTAAAATATACAACTTGTATTACTACTGATAAAATCTCCGTAATGTAAACAACCCCTATCGGAAACAGCAAAATCGGCATATCCATACCAAACCCAAGCGCACATACCGCTCCGCCTAAAAATAATGAGCCGGTATCGCCCATAAAAACCTTGGCAGGGTTGAAGTTCCATATGAGAAAACCCATACAACCGCCCGCTATACACACCGCAAGCAGACTGATTCCCACAGCATCAACCACGGTGCCGATGAGCATAAAAAACAGCGCTGCAAAAAATGTCACCGAACTGTTCAATCCGTCAATGCCGTCTGTAAAATTCACCGCATTGACCATCCCAACAATCAGCAAGGCAGACAAAATCCAGTAGCCAAAGCTTAGGTCAACATAACCCAACGCCGGAATAAAAGTTTTGGTATCCTCTCCGGCAAGATATAGCGTAACCAAATATGCACCCGCCACCAAAAATTGCAAAATGAGCTTTTGCCATGCCGTAAGACCTAAGTTACGCTTTTTCACCACTTTAATATAGTCGTCGAAAAAGCCGATGGCTCCAAAGCCGATTGCCATGAACAAACCGCCGAATACTTTAACCTGCATCAGTGTGGTTTCTCCGAATACCGCAAAGGTATCTCTACCGGTTACCGCATAGTAAACGGGTATTGCGATGATTGTCGCCGCTACAATTCCGATTATAAACATAATGCCGCCCATGGTAGGAGTGCCGTCTTTTTTGATATGCCATTTGGGACCTTCCTCCCGAATGGTTTGCCCGAAATTGACGCGTTTTAAAAACGGTATGAACCGCTTTCCCAGCAACGCTGTGATTCCAAACGACAATACCACTGCAATCAGCGAAAAAACACCACTCATCTCATCTATCCACCCTTTTACTTCTTATCTCTGCCTTTTCTTTCATATTTACGCGCCCACCGCCAGCGTATTGAGCGAGGTCAATACATCTGCAAACGGTATTCCGCACGCTATGCATACCGAGGCGCTCATCAATGCTATTTTTACATCCGCCTGCTCCGCGGTGCGCAGTCTGATTCTTCCGATAATACCAATGCCTACGATTTCAAATGCACAACCGTACTCCTGCACGCAGCGTATATTTTTTGCCGTAAAATCCGCATGGTCGCTGCTGGTGGAATAGGTCAGCACATGATTTGGAGCCGTTGCCTTAGCCTGTGCAGCTTCTGCCAATGCATCGTTCATGACGCAAAGCGGAAATTGATACGGAGAACTTGCCATTTGCAAGCAATCTTGTCGGCTATCAAGCAGACACAGGTACGGACTGCCGTATATGCCTTGAGTTTGCAATTGTTCAAAGCTGCAAACAGCATATCTATGACCGCAGCCGCATTGCGCAAATAATTGCTCCAGCACCGGAGCTAACTCCTGTATCGCCGCTCTTGACACAACAATCAGCTTGATTTTATTGCGTTCCATGAGAATTCGCCTCCTTTCGGCATGTTACCTCACTGCATCCTCTTCTACAAAATTAACCGTAATCACCGTACCGGGCTTAATTTGCTCTCCGGCAGCATAATCCTGTGTTCTTGCTCTGGCCGCGCCGCTGTTATAAGCGCCTGTCACCTTAATATTCAACCCTGCCTGCGCCGCCAAGTAGTTTACATCCGACAGCGAACGACCTGCAAAATCAGGTACAGCCACAGTTTGACTAATGCTTGCCGTATCGGTATATACCACCACGGTGCCGCCGCCGGGTATTGCACTGCCAGGGTCCGGCAATTGAGAAATAACCGTTTCTCCGGAACCCTTAACCAATATTTTTAAATTGCCGGCGCTAAGAGTATTGGTCGCCTCGCTGACCGATTTACCAATTACACCGGGCGTGCTGACTCCTACACTGCCGACCTCTTCCTCAGTATATTTGGTTTCCACATTCAGGTAGGGTAAAATCTCACCCATAATTTTTGCAAATACCGGTCCTGCAACCGCGCCTCCGTAATAGCTTTCTCCGGTAGGCTCGTCGAAGAATACCAGCACCGCATATTGCGGGTCGTCCGCCGGAGCAAAACCGCAGTACGATGCAATATATTTATCGTCACTGCCCACCTTGCCGTCCGCACCGATTTTCTCCGAAGTTCCGGTTTTGCCCGCAATGCGATAGCCCGCTACATAGCCGTTTTTGGCAGTACCGTTGGTAGCGTTTTGCTGTAAAATTTGGCTAACGCGCTTTGCGGTTTCCTCAGAAATTACCTGCCGTTTGACCGAGGTATCCGCCGACTGAATGATATTGCCGTCCTTATCTACAATTTGACTGACCACATGCGGCTGTACAATGTAACCGCCGTTTGCAATCGCCGCGCACGCGGTAATCATTTGAATCGGCGTAATACTGAAGTTTTGACCGAATGATTCTACCGCTAAGTCCATTTGCGTCATATTCGGGCCGTGGTTCAGGCTTTTGGTGTTGGCCTCACCCGGTAAATCTATGCCGGTTTTACCCGTAAAACCAAAGGCCTCAAAATATTTATAAAAGGTTTCCGTACCCAATAGCTGACCCAAATAAATAAAGAACGGGTTGCAGGAATTCATCGTGCCCTCGACCAGCGTTTGCGTGCCGTGACCGCCTGTTTTCCAGCATTTAATAGGGCTTTCTCCCTGCACGGGTACATATTTTCCCGCGCAGGTAAACACCGTTTGCTCATTGACTACATTTTCCTCCAGCGCCATTGCCAGCGTTACCATTTTGAATACCGACCCCGGAAAATAGGTATCGCTGACCGCTTTATTTCTCCATTGCGCCTCCAATGCGGTAGTCTTAGCTTGCTGTTGTTCCTCCTCGGGCAGGGTCGCTATGCGATTACGCTCGGCTTCGTCAGTAAGCACAAACGGGTTGTTCGGGTCATAGTCCCCCTTAACTGCCATGGCAACAATTTCTCCCGTCTTTACGTTCATAACAATGCCCGTAGCGCGGTTTTCCACCTTATTATTGGCATTGCCCTCCTCCAACGCTTGCTCTAAATAATGCTGCACCACTTCGTCTATGGTCAAAACCAAATTATAGCCGTCCTGAGCGTCCACCTTCTGCTCATACTGAAACGGCATGTCGGTGCCTACCGCATTTTTGGCTGTAACCAGTCTACCCGCGGTGCCCGAGAGGTATTTTTCATAATAGGCTTCTAAACCGGCGAGTCCCTGACCATCGGTGCCGGTAAAGCCCAGCAACGTCGAGGCAAATGAACCAAACGGATAATAACGTTTATAGTCCTCCTTTAATTGTATGGCATTGCCCAGATTATTTTCTTTTATAAAACTAAGCACTTGATCCTTAACATCGGTCTCCACCTTGGACTTCAACACATCATAGTAGGAATTGCCCGCGGTGCGCTTATAGATATCTTCTGCATCCATGTCCAAAATATCAGCCAATCCCGCAGAAATTTTGCGGCGCAGCGCCTCTTCTTTTTCCTTGTCCTCGTCTTTAATGTCCGCCGGAGCAAGCACCACTTTCCATACCGTGGCGCTTTGTGCCAGCAATTTCATGTTTTTGTCGTAAATGCTGCCCCGCTTTGCGCTAATGGAGGTGTCTCTGAGCTGTTGGTCTACCGCAGCCTTTTGCAATTCCGCACCGTCCACCAATTGCAAACGCACCAAACTCACGACAATCGCACCAAATCCCAGTACTACCATACAAAGCAGTACAATCAGCGTGCGCCGCCACATTTTTACGGTCGTTCCCTTTGCCATGTGCCGTTCCTCCCTTTTATAAAAATAAGAGTTAAGAATACCCTCTCAACTCTTCGTGCAGCATACCAACATGTGTAAAACTTTTCAGACCGAGCCTTTGGTATTTAATACTTATTTCATTCAAATTTTAATTATGACAACAAGTTTTTTGTAGAATTCCAAATGCGTACCAAGAAGTTGTCTCCGTGATTGCTTTGTATAACCTCACCCTTATCACCCTTGGAAAGCTCCACAAAAACCAACTGACTCTGGTCAATTTTTCTCATACCTAAGCGTTCCTTTGCAAAGCTTTCCACCGTTGCCAGAGAAAGATTTGCATTGGATCTCATTTGCAACTGCGTAAATACGCTTTTGCTCTCTTCCAATTCCTGCGCCACCGTATCTATTTGCTGGGTCAGCTCGGTCAAACAAACCTGATTGTAAATAATAGAGCCCATTGCGCCCAGCGCCGTAACCAAAAGGAGGCTGCAAACAACTACCCGAAGCGCCTTTGCTTTGCTTCGCTGCTTTTTTACCCGGTAAATCTGCACCTGTGAGCACGTTTGAGTTTTGGGTGCAGATGCCGCTTTTGTCGGTGCCGGCGGCGCTTTCTTTTTTCTGTGTACAGTGTATTGTTCCTGCACGGGCTTTGTCTCAAACAGCGCAAAATCATAGGCCTCGGTGGTTCGGTTATAGCGATTCGGGTTTACTGCCATGTTGCTTCCTCCTTTCTGTCATGGTAAATTTTTGTTACAGTTTTTCACAAACACGTAATCTCGCACTGCGACTGCGCAGATTTTCTGCAAGTTCCTCCGGCGAGGGAGCAAGCCCCTTTTTGTAGATAAGCGTTGCTTTCGGCTTATTTTGGCAAACGCATACCGGAAAGTCCGGGGGGCAAACGCAACCTTTACACCATTCCTGCATACGTTGCTTAACCATGCGGTCCTCTAACGAATGAAAGGTAATCACCGCCAGTCTGCCGCCAGGCTTGAGCAGAGCAAATGCGGCGTCAATCCCCTTGGAAAGCTGCTCTAATTCGCCGTTGACCTCGATGCGCAAAGCCTGAAACGTTCTGCGCGCGGGGTGGCCTTGCTCTCGCCGAACCGCGGCCGGTACGCTTGCCTTTACGATTTCCACCAATTGCAAAGTGGTTTCAATAGGTTGAGTTTGCCTCGCCTTTTCTATGCCTTTGGCTATACTTTTGGCATATTTTTCTTCACCATAGCGACTGAAAATCTCTGCCAAACGCTGCCACGGTAAGGTATTCACCAACTCTGCCGCGGTCACCCCATGCTGACTCATACGCATATCCAATGGGGCATCGTGGTGGTAGGAAAAACCTCTCCCGGGAGTGTCTAACTGGTGAGATGAAACTCCAATGTCCAGCAACACACCGTTTACTTCAGAGAAACCACAGCCGGCTGCAATCTCCGCCATTTGCGAAAATTGCCCCTGCCGTACCATCGAACACGGTTTTTCTTTGAATTTTTCTCTGAGTACCGCGATGGCATCGGGGTCTTGGTCTATGGAAATTAACATACCGGTGGTCAATTGTTGTAAGATTGCACCGGAATGTCCACCACCACCCGCCGTACCGTCAATATAAACGCCGTCGGGTGCAATTTGCAACGCTGCAATACTTTCCTCAAACAAGACCGATTTATGCACAAATTCCATGCTTGTTCCCCGCTTTAGAATGAGAGCAGATCCATCGCTTCTGCAATGCTGTCTTCGGTAAGATTCTCGTTAAATTGTGCCCAACGCTCTGTACTCCAAATTTCGGCGCGGTCGCCCGTACCGATAAAGGTGACATCCTTCTCAATACCGGCGTATTCCTTGAGTGAGGGCGGAATTAAGACTCGTCCCTGCTTGTCCGGTTCGACCTCGGCCGCACCCGAGAAGAAAAAGCGTTGCAATTGTCTTGCCTTGGAGATGGGCATGGACACAATTTTTTCCTGTAATTTCTGCCAGCCCTGCTGCGAGAGCACAAACAAGCAGCCATCCAGCCCCTTGGTGACATAGAAGCATTCGCCTAAGTCCTCGCGGAACTTAGCCGGTACGATGACGCGATTCTTCACATCAATATTATGTTGGTATTGACCTATCAACATAACCGCCACTTCTCAGGGAAAATGCTCCCTGTTAAACCACAGGTCACTACTTTCCCCCACCTTTCACCACTTTATATTTTGATTATAAGCGATAGCAACAGAAATTGCAAGAAAAATTTTTCGACAGGCCATGCGGCTAGGCTTTGATTTTACGTAAAAATATGCTTGTTAGACATAAAAAAATACAGACTACCATATATAGTAGCCTGTATCATACTGTTTTTACGGACGTTACTGCTTGCCCGCACGCAACGATGCCTTAATATTTTGCCGAGTCTGCTTTAATTCGCTCAGACTCCGACTCATAGAATCCTCGGTTCTTTTGAGCAAATCGTCCAAATAGTCGTTGGAAGCAAGCTTCATCTCTTTCAGCCGAGCCTGTGTTTGTGTAAGCATCTCTGCGGCCTTTGCCTGCGCACGCTTGGTAATTTCATCCTTATCGGTCAGTCTTTGCGCACGTTCCTGAGCCGCCTTGACAATGCTCTCGGCCTCTTTTTTGGCATCCGCCAAAATTTGTGTGCGGTCAGCAACAATCGCACGCGCCTGCTCGGTTTCTCTTGGCAAATTTCCCCGCATCTCGTTCAAAATAGCCTTGACTTCATCGGTATCAATGACGGTGCGTCCACCGCTTAAAGGCAATTTCACCGCCTTATCCAGCAAGGTTTCCAGCTCGTTAATCAACTCCTCCACCGTTACACGACTCATGCTTTTGTACCTCCGCTCCTGTGTATTTTTATGCTTGATTGCATAACCTTAATCGAATATCATTTAAAATGCACGCGGGCACCAACCCGGAAATATCTCCGCCAAAACGAGCAATATCCTTCACCACACTGGAACTCAAAAACATGTTGTCCGAACTGGTGGTGAAAAATACCGTCTCCAACTCCCTGTTGAGCTTCTGATTGGTCAGCGCCATTTGAAATTCATATTCAAAGTCGGACAAAGCACGTAACCCTTTTACAATTGCGGTAGCGCCGCACATTTTTGCGTAGTCGGCAAGCAATCCCTCAAAAGAGTCCACCTGCACATTCGACAAATGCTCCGTAGCTCTCTTCAGCAATGCCACGCGTTCCTGGGCGGTAAAACTGGTACGTTTTGCCGGGTTGTTGAGCACCGCCACCACAACCTTGTCAAACAGCTTGGTTGCCCGCCCAATAATGTCCAAATGCCCTAATGTCACCGGGTCAAAGCTACCCGGACAAATGCCTAATCTCATTGTTCCACCATGTCCCTATGCTGATACACCGTAATCATAACCGTACCGTACCGGTAGCCGCGGCCCCTCACAAAATCTCCGGCCTGCCCTGGCAACGCTTCCTCTGCCGCGTGTTCGCAAATAATACGCCCGCCGGGATTCATCACCGTAGCGGTAAGCGGCAGCGCCTTTTCCAAAATCCCCTTATGATACGGGGGGTCTAAAAACGCAAGGTCAAAACGCAGGTTCTGCTTTGCAAGACAGGTTGTATAATCCATGTGCGCAATGGTCACCCGCTCGGTCAAATTGGTACGCTGTGCATTTTTCGCAATGATGTCCACCGCATTTTTCGAGCTGTCTGCCAATACCGCATGCTTAGCGCCACGGCTCAACGCCTCCAGTCCCAGCTGTCCGCTGCCGGCAAATAAATCCAGTACGGTTCTGCCCTGCACCTGAAATTGAATGATATTAAACAACGCCTGTTTGACGCGGTCTGTAGTAGGCCGCACATCTTGTCCTTCTAAGGTAAAAAGCTTTGCGCCTCTTGCGCTGCCTGTTATAATGCGCATATAACAGCCTCCCTTGGTATGCTTGCGCCGCCTGTTGCGCAATGTTCTTTTTCAATTTCTATTATCTCATTTTTATACGGAATCTGTCAAGTATTACCGCTGCGCTTCTTCCTTTTGAAAGTAATCGTAAACGGCCTGAGCCGCCGGTTTTGAAATCCCCGGCACATACTGCAAATCCTCCGGCGAGGCCTGTTTTACTGCCGAAATGGTTTTAAAATGACGTAAAATTGCCTCAGCTCTGTTTTTGCCAATGCCCGGAATTTGCGTAAGCTGACTTTGTAAAGTATTTTTTTTGCGCAATTGACGGTGATAGCCAATGGCAAAACGGTGCACCTCCTCCTGAATGGTGGAAACCAAGGTAAACGCCTTGCGTTTTGAAACAATAGAAATTTCACCGCCGTTGACCGCTATGGCACGGGTTTTATGCTTGTCGTCCTTAACCATGCCAAACAGCGGAATTTGTACCCCGGCCTGCTTTAGCACCGGCTCAACAGCCGAAATTTGCCCCTTACCGCCATCGAGCAAAATTAAATCCGGCAGCCTGCCAAAGCCCACGCCGCTCTCTTTACGCCTTTGGTACTCCTCCAGCCGACGGCGCAAAACCTCCGCCATAGAGGCATAGTCATCCTGACCGGTAAAACCCTGAATTTTAAACTTACGGTACGCCGATTTAAGCGGTCTACCGTTTTCAAATACCACCATACCGGCAACATTGTCCGCTCCAGACTGGTGTGAAATATCATAAGCCTCTATATACAACGGCGGTGTTTCCATGCCCAGCAACCGCCCTAATTCGTCCAATGCACCGGCCTCTCTACCCGTACGCTGCATACTTTGCGCTAATTTTTCCGCCGCATTGCTGCGGCACATTTCCACAAGCTGCGCCTGCTCCCCGATTTTCGGCACCGTAATGGTGACTTTCTTGCCCAGCTTTTGCGAAAGCCATGTTTGCAAAAGCTCGGCATCTTCCACCTCGCCGTCTAGCGTAACGCGGGGCGGTATGCGCTCTCTCACCGAATAGTACCGCTCTAAAAATTCGGTTCTGGCCTGTTTTGCCTGTCCCACCTGCCCCATTAAAAAAGTTTCTCTGTCGTACAACCTACCCTGCGCAAACCGAAAAACCTCAAAACACGCCGCGGCCGTGCCGCCCGTGCCACCGCTTTGCACCAAAGCAAACACATCCTGTTCTGCAACGGTAGCCTGTACCACCTTTTGCTTTTCTCCTATTTTTTCAATGGCGGCTATGCGGTCTCGAATACGTGCGGCCCTTTCAAATTCCATATTTTCCGCCGCCTGCGTCATTTCCTCTGTCAACTCCCTAAGTAGCGTATTGCTGCCGCCCTTTAAAAATTGTCGCGCCTGCGCAATCATTTCGTTATACTCCGATTCACTGACCTTACCCGTACATGGTGCGCAGCATTGCTGAATGTAATAGTTGAGACATGGACGGCTCTTCCCGATGTCCTGCGGAAATTTTTTGTGACACACCGGCAACTTAAATATTTTAACAGCTTGGTCTACCGCCTGTTTCACCGCCCATGAGCTGATAAACGGTCCAATATATTCGGAGCCGTCATTAGTTTTCTGCTTGGCGGCCTCTATGCGCGACCACGGCCCTTTGGTAATTTTAATATAATGGTAACCCTTGTCGTCCTTGAGCAAAATGTTGTATTTGGGGTGGTATTGCTTAATCAAACTGCACTCTAAAATCAGCGCTTCAAATTCGCTGTCGGTTATAATAAATTCAAAATCGTACACATGCGCAACCATTTGACGCACTTTTTCATCGTGGTTTTTTTCCGACCCGAAGTATTGACTGACCCTGTTTTTCAGCGCCTTTGCCTTTCCCACATAAATAATATGCCCAACCTTATCTTTCATCAGATATACACCGGACTGCAACGGAAGTTGCATGGCTTTTTCCCTTAATCGTTGAATATGCTCTGCCACTTTTATGCACCTCCTTTACCAAAATTTGCCGACAAAAAAAGCACCGACTGCGGTGCTTTGCATGTTTATTCCGTAAAACCGGACTGTACCAATTCGACCAGACTTTCCACAGCGCCTTGTTCATCGGCGCCGTCTGCAATAATGCGAATGGTAGTGCCGCCTACCACGCCCAGCGACAATACCCCCAATAAGCTTTTTGCATTGACCCTCCGTTCTTCTTTCTCCACCCAAATTGAGGATTTATATTCATTGGCCTTTTGAATAAAGAATGTAGCCGGACGCGCATGCAACCCTACCTGATTTTGAACTGCTACCTCTTTTACATACATATATCTTCACTCCTATTACCATTCATTCCGTGCATAAACTGCGCGAAAATCTATATTCGAAAGTCCTATTTGCTTTAATTGTAATATCACTATTATATCACAACTCACCATATCGTCAAGAAAACTTCAGCTCAATTCCGCAAAATTTAGCTAAATGCCCGATTGCATCTGCTGTGGCTCCCCTGCATTTGTACATTATCACAGAAATTGTGGAAAATTTTTTGCATAAAAATACACCTCCGTCACATTCCCTCTGCCATCATTTCCAAAAAACGTAAATCCTCTTTGCTTAACAACCCTTCTCGTTTTGCCTTTGCAATCAAATCCGGACGCAACTGCCAAGTTCTGCGCAAAGACTGCTCCCGCCTCCAACGAGTAATGTTGGCATGATGACCGGAAAGCAATACCGGCGGAACCTCTTTGCCGCGAAAATTGGCCGGTCGGGTATATTGCGGGTATTCCAACAGCCCGTTATAATGACTTTCCTCCTCAAAGCAACTGTCGTCAGAAAGCGCGCCCGGCAACAAACGACAAACGGCATCTGCCAGCACCAACGCCGGCAATTCGCCGCCGGTCAAAACATAATCTCCAATGGAAATCTGCTCGTCAACATAGGTTTCTATAATCCGCTCGTCAATGCCCTCATAATGTCCGCATAAAATTGCCAAATTTTCTTTTTGAGAAAGTGATACCGCTTTCTGTTGCGTAAGCACGCTCCCCAACGGCGACATATATACTAAATACGGCTTTTTACCAAGCCGGTCTGTTAGGTCGTCTATGCATAAGGCAAGCGGCTCGGCGCGCAGCAGCATACCCATACCTCCGCCAAACGGAGGGTCATCCACACGGTTATGCTTATTGTTGGCATAGTCCCGTATTTGATGAAGCCCAACCTGCACAACGCCCTTTTTTTGCGCTCTGCCAAGAATGCTTTCGTCCATAACCGCCCGGCACATCTCCGGAAATAACGTCAGAAAATCAATCCGCATCGTCAAACATTCCCTTCATGGGTAAAATACGCAACCTTCTGCCCGGTATATCAGTTTCTATCACCACTTGGTCAATCACCGGAATCAAATAGTTCTTTTCATTCTCTCCAGTAATTTGGTAAACATCATTGGCGCCGGTTTTCAATACATCGGTCAGCGTACCGTAGCAAATATCTTCATTATTCGCATGGTATACCTGCATACCAATCAAGTCTGCAATAAAGTAACGGTCCTTGGGCAGCGTTACATCTCCACGGCGCAAATACAGCACTTTACCCCGTAAAGTATCCGCCTGCTCAATGGTAGAAACACCTTGTAATTGCACCAGCAGCAAATTTTTATGCACGCGACTTGCCGTAATTTTTACTTTTTCCGCTCCGGCGTTAAAATACAGCGTGTGCAGCTGCGCCAAAAACTCCGGAGAATCACACCACGGTTCTACACGCAGTTCGCCTTTTATGCCGTGTGTACCTACAATTTTTCCCGCTTCTAAAAATTCCTTCAACATTAAAACGCTCCTTTTTGCAAGTAAAAAAGCTGTAACACTCCTTAAAATGCTACAACTTTTCGCGTTATCTTACGACATTTCCACCAATATTTTTTCGTTGTTACGAGCCGCCGCTGCATACATGACTGCGCGAATCGCCTTTGCAATGCGCCCTTGTTTGCCAATTACTCTACCTATGTCGTCTTCCGCCACACGCAAACGGTATACGGCCACACCCTCTTCATTGATCCCGACCGCCTCAACCGTTACCTGCCCCGGAAACTCCACAAGTTCCTTTACAATTGTGCATAATAATTCTCCCATCGCGGTTCTCCTCTGAAACGCTTAAAGTACACCATGTTTGGTCAGCAGAGCTTTTACAGTATCGGTCGGTTGCGCGCCCTTTGCAATCCAATCCTTAGCTTTTTCGCCGTCAATCTTCACCTCTTTTGGCTCGGTCATCGGGTTATAATAGCCGATTTCCTCAATAAAACGACCATCTCTCGGACTACGGGAATCCGCTACTACGATACGATAAAACGGCGCTTTTTTTGCACCCATTCTTTTAAGTCTGATTTTTACTGCCATGTTGTTGTCCTCCTTAAAATCATTATAATCATAAATTTTCTATATATGTTCACCAATAAAATTTGGTAAAGCACGATTTTAAAAGCCGCTAAAGCCGCCAAGCCCTCCCATGCCGGGCGGCATCATGGAGCGGCGCTTGCCTTTTTTCCCCCGCATTTGACGCATCATCTTCTGTGTTGCGGAAAACTGTTTGAGCAAACGATTTACATCCTCTACCTGCATACCGCTGCCCGCGGCAATTCTACGCTTGCGCGAAGGGTTGATGATGTCCGGTTTTTGGCGCTCTCTCTCGGTCATAGACAGAATAATCGCCTCCATGCGATCCATCTGACGGTCGTCTAAATCCACATCTTTCAACTGTTTGTCCATGCCCGGCAATTTGGAGATAACTGATTTCAGCGGACCCATTTTCCGTACCTGCGCAAATTGATTGAGCAAATCATTCAAATCAAATTTGTTTTGCAGAATTTTTTGCGCTGCCTCCTTGGCAGCCTTTTCGTCCATTTTATTCTGGGCGTCTTCAATTAAAGTCAGTACATCTCCCATGCCCAAAATACGCGAGGCCATGCGATCCGGGTGGAACACCTCCAAATTGTCAAGCTTTTCGCCTACACCAACGAATTTGATAGGCTTACCGGTCACAGCCCGAATGGAAAGCGCTGCACCACCGCGGGTATCGCCGTCTAATTTGGTTAAAATTACGCCGCTGATGCTCAACTGCTCGTCAAAGGTTTTGGCAACATTCACCGCCTCCTGACCGGTCATAGAATCCACCACCAACAGAATTTCCTGCGGCTCAATCGCCTCCTTAATATCGCGCAACTCCTCCATAAGCTGCTCGTCGATTTGCAGACGGCCGGCAGTATCTATAATCATAACATCGTGGCCGTAATCTCTGGCAAACCGAAGCGCTTCTTCACAGGTCTTCACCGGCTCCTGATTGCCCTTTTCAAACACCGGAACACCGGCCTGCTCGCCCACAACCTGCAATTGCTTAATCGCCGCCGGACGGTAAATATCACAGGCGACAAGCATAGGGCGATTGCCCTTGCTTTTAAAATGCTTTGCAAGCTTTGCAGCATGCGTAGTTTTACCTGCGCCCTGCAAACCGGCCATCATAATGACGGTAGGCGGTTTTGACGCAAAAGCAATTCTTGCCTCCTGCCCACCCATGAGGTTGGTCAATTCCTCGTCTACAATTTTGACCACCATTTGACCGGGAGTCAGGCTTTCCATAACCTGCGTACCGATGGCTCGCTCTGTAACATTGTTGGTAAATTCCTTGGCAACTTTATAATTTACATCGGCCTCCAAAAGCGCAAGACGCACTTCTTTCATAGCCTCCCGCACATCGGCCTCTGTTAATTTACCCTTTGATTTAAGCCGCTTGAATGAATTGGCCAGCTTTTCGGCAAGTCCCTCGAACGCCATCGGTTCTCCCCCTTTTTCTAAATTGTTTAGTCCTGCAACTGCTGGGCAAGCCGCACAATTTGCCTTGCATTTGCGTTGATGGCCTGCTCACCATTATTTTTTTGGTTTTGTTGTAAAATTTGTTCTGCAGCCAATAAAATTTGTTCCAAAACATTTTGCACCCGCGCAAAACGCTCCGCAAGCCCCAGCTGTGCCTCTAATTCTAATAATTGCGCCTCGGCACGCTTGACGGTATCTCTGACCCCTTGACGGGTAATGCCCTCATTGTCTGCAATTTCCGCAAGAGAAAGGTCGTCATTATAGTAATATTCCATCATACTGCGTTGTTTTTCGGTCAGCATGCCGCCGTAAAAATCCAGCAGAAAAGAAAGTTCTAAATTTTTCGCCATAACAGCAGAGCCTCCTGCTCTGTGTAAAGTGAAATCGCTTTACAGTTTTGTATTATATAATAAATTTTAAAAGATGTCAACGGTGCGGGCACAATTTTTTATATAATACGAAAAAAACCGGACTCCAAAAATGGAAGCCGGTCTGTTTTTATTTAAGTTCTACAATGGTTACGCCGCTTTCGCCCTCTCCGAACACGCCCAACCGATAACTTTCCACATTCGGATGCGTCTTTAAATGCTGCTGCACCGCCGTACGCAAAGCGCCCGTACCCTTGCCGTGAATGATACTGAGTCGGTGCAGTCCCGCCATGACAGCCGCGTCAATAAAGTTATCCACATCCAAAAGGGCATCGGTTGTGGTTTGACCTCGCAAGTCCAGCTCCTGCTGAATTTGTGTGATAGCGCGGTCGGTTTTTGCGGATTTGAATACCGCGCTTTTGGGCAATTTTATTTTCTCCTGTTCCATAAGGCGCAAATTGGAAAGCGGCACACGGGTTTTCAGAATACCCACCTGCACCTCTACCATATCCGAATTTTGCAAAATACTTGTAACCGTAGCTTTTTTGTCAATGTCAAAAATCAAAACCGTGTCTCCCACCTTAAGCGGACGCGGTAAGGTATACGCTTGCTGCTCTTTCCGAGAAACCGGGTCTGCCATGTCCTCCAAACCGCGAATGCCACGATTTAATTTGGCCTTTTGCTCCGGCGTTAGAGCGCCCTGTTTACGCATTTGCTCCATTTCCTGCTGTAGGGCGTCAATTTGCGCACGGGTGCGCGCAACTAAATTTGCCGCAGTACGCCGCGCAATTTCCATTTCTTTTTCGGCATTTTGCTGCAATTTGTTCTTTTGCGCCTGCGCAATTTGATTGGCCTTGCGTGCCTGCTCCCGCAATGCCTGAGCCTGCGCCTTTTCCTGCTCCAATTGCAAACGGGTTTCCTCTAATTTGCGCACCACTTCTTCAAACTCGGTGTTCTCCTGAGAAACCAACGCTTTGGCCCTTTCAATAACGGCCTCGTCCATTCCCAGCCGTTTGGAAATGGCAAAAGCGTTTGAGCGACCCGGCATACCAATGAGCAAACGATAGGTGGGCTGTAAGGTTTCCACATTGAACTCGCAGCAGGCATTTTCTACGCCGGCGGTTTGCAAAGCGTATTCTTTCAGTTCCGCATAATGGGTGGTGGCTGCAATTTTGGCTCCCCGCTCCCGCAGCCGCTCTAATATTGCAACAGCCAAAGCCGCACCCTCTATCGGGTCTGTGCCAGCGCCCAACTCGTCAAGCAAAACCAGAGTTTTACGGTCCGCCTGCCGCATAATTGCAATCATATTGGTCATATGCGAAGAAAAGGTGGAGAGTGACTGTTCTATGCTTTGCTTATCGCCAATGTCCGCCAAAATATGGGTAAATACGGAAACGCAACTGTCTTGCGCCGCGGGTATCAGCAAGCCGCACATCGCCATAGCGCAGAATAAACCTACGGTTTTGAGCGTAACCGTTTTGCCGCCGGTATTCGGTCCGGTAATCATCAGGGTATCAAATTCCTTACCTAAGACAATGTCGGTGGGTACAACGGTTTCTTTGTGTAACAACGGGTGACGCGCCTGTTTTAGTTCTATCACACCATTCTCATTTAATTTGGGCAACGTTGCCTTCATCGAAACCGCAAGCTCGACCTTAGCAAAAATGAGATCCAACTCAGCGGAGGCGGCATACCCTGCGATAAGCTCCGGAGCAAATTGCCCCACCTGCTGCGAAAGCTCCGCTACAATACGCTCCATTTCTTCTTTCTCCTTGGATTGCAGCACGAAAAGCTCATTGTTGGCCTCCACAACCGCCATAGGCTCTATGAACAGCGTTGCGCCGCTTGCAGAGGTGTCGTGTACCAACCCCGGAATTTCACCCCTGCATTCCGCCTTGACCGGCACCACATATCTGCCGCTGCGCACCGTGACGATTGCGTCCTGTAAAAATTTTTGGTAAGTGGCCGAGCGCACCATGCGGTCAAGCTGCTGACGCACCTTTTGTGAAGCGCGGTACATTTTTTTGCGTATGTCCGCAAGCGTCGGAGAAGCGTTGTCTGCAATTTCCTCCTCGGAAAGTACGGTTTGCGTAATCGCTTCTTCTAATATTCGGTTGGGTGTCATACGCGCAAAACGGTCGTCCAATACGCTCTGCATACCTTCATTTTTCTTTCTCCATTGTACCAACCCCCGCACGGCGTGCAATACCCCGGCTATACACAAAAGCTCCCCCAGACTCAAAACACCCCCGGATTGCGCTTTTGCAAGCGGCTCTGCAACCGTTTGCAGTCCTTGAAAGGACGGCGTGCCAAATTGCACTGTCATTTGCAAGGCGGTATCGGTTTCGGCAAGCAATTGCGAGGCGGTTTCTATGTCAGTAGCAGGTGCCAAAGCGCGGGCAGCCTGTGCGGCCTCTGCACACACGGTTTTGCCCGCCAGCATTTCTAAGATTTTGGGAAGCTCAATGGTATTCATATGTTTTTCAAAAGTGTTTTGCATATGTAATTCCTCAATTCATGTCCCGTTTTACGGTTCAGCCGTAACCTGATGGTAAAAATCCAGTGTGGTAAAGCGCCGCTCCAGCGTATAAAGCATATATTGCTCGGTGATTTGCGCAAGCTGTTGCTGTCCTTTGGGCTGTAATTGAAACGAAAACAGCTTATCAAAATCGGCATATACGGTATGGCGCAGCGCCGTGGTAACGCCTCTACCCATAAAAAACGCACCCGACTGCGGGTATTTCGTGCCGCAAGCGCCGCAATACAACACGCCGCTTTGCGTCGAAAACACCATCTCCTCAGCCTCGTATACACCGCACTCCCTACAGCAAATCAGGTCGGGCATATACCCCGCAAGAGAGAGCATACGCATTTCCACCGCCGCCTTCAAAATTAGGTTAGGTCGTTTATTTTTTGCAAGCAAATGCAACGCATTGAGCGCCAATCGCAAAAAATCCTGCGCCGGAGCCTCCTGCGGAGCAAGCGCCGCGGCAAGCTGACAAAAATATTGCGCAAGCGCCAATTTTTCAATATCGTTGCGCAAATCAAAAAAAACTTCTATGGGTACCGCGTCATTGACGATATATTTGGACCGCCCCTTGTAAATGGACATACGAGAATAGCAAAGAAGCTGTGTTGCGCTGCCCTGCTTGCTTTTGAGTGTTTTGGCAAGGGGAGAAAAGGCGTAAATTACACCCTCCTCCTTTGTCAGCAGCGTGACAAGCCGGTCACTCTCGCCCACGGTTCTCTCCATGATGACCAGTGCATCGGTATTGATTTGCATGCATAGCCTCCTGTAACAAAAGCTCCTGTGACGATTTCATTTGACTATAACGCAGATAATCTTCTACTCTGCCGGTTTGCGTAAATAATTGCCATGCGGCGTTTGCATCCATACCGTTGCCTTCTCTCTACTTGTGTGTTTACTAACAGTGTTTGTAGGTATACACCGGTTATGAAAGAGAATTTTTGGATTGACAGACAACTTTTAACAAACAACCAAAACCATGCGATTAAAATTCGGTTTTGCCATAACCCAAACTCTGCAAAATGCGAGTTCTGTTACGCCAGTCCTCCCGCACCTTGACCCAAAGCTGTAAATGCACCTTACAGTCAAAAAAACGCTCCATATCCTGTCGGGCATAAGTTCCGATGCGCTTTAGCATTTGCCCCTGTTTACCAATAATAATGCCCTTGTGATTGTCGCGCTCGCAATAAATCGTCGCTTCAATATCCAGCAGTTCCGGGGTATCCTCCCGCTCCTGCATACGTTCCACTAAAACAGCCGTGCCATGCGGAATTTCCTTGTCCAAAAGGCGCAGCAACTTTTCTCTGACGATTTCCGCCGCGATGACACGCTCGGGCTGGTCGGTCAAGGCATCAGGGGCAAAAAAATGCCCGCCGGGCTGACACAGCTTAGTCAGCTCTTTTATTAAATCATGCACGCCGCTGCCGGTAACGGCAGAAACCGGCACCACCGCCTGAAAATCAAACAATGCGGTATACGCCGAAATTTGCTCCATAAGCACCGATTTATCTGGAATGCAGTCAATTTTATTCACCGCAAGCAATGCCGGCAATTTGGCATTTTTAAAGGTTTCAATGAAGTCCTTGTCCGCTGCGGAAACCGGCTTACCCGCCTCCACTACCAACAGACAGGTATCCACTCCGGCTACCGAATCCCGAATAGACTTAACCATATAATTACCCAAGGCATTGTGCGGCTTATGCAGGCCCGGCGTATCCAAAAATACAAGCTGGTTCTCTCCCTGCGTAAAAATGCCCATAATTTTGGTACGCGTCGTTTGCGGCTTGCCCGAAACAATCGCAATCTTCTGCCCCAGCATGGCATTGAGCAACGAGGATTTGCCTACATTCGGCCGCCCCACAATTGCAACAAACGCAGAGCGGTCGCTTTCTTTTAATTGTTCCGCGGCTATGCCGCCGGTAGTTCTGTTTGCCGTATCCTGCAAAAATATACCCTCCCTTTGCCTGTTATTTGAATTTTTTATGCTTTAAAAAGAAATTTTTCATACCCAAGGGGCCTCTTGCAATATACCAAAAGCAGAAAGCAGTCACCAAGACAAGCGGCAACCACATAATAGGCATGTCCGTAAAAAAATAGCGGTACATATATGCAAAACCCTGCGGCTGCCAAAATAATACCACCGCCACCGCTACGGCAAAAATCGCCATAATCAGCACAGAGCCCGCGGCAATGTCTTTTACCACCTTGACTACCGCGCTGTAACCGGGCGCAATGCGGTCTGCCAGCGCCTCCAGCCCAGTATTGACGATTTCCAGCGCCATAATCATGCCAAACACGATAAACAGCACCCCATAACCTGCCGCGCTGATTTCAAAAAAGAACGAAAAAACGAATACATACAACGCCACCACCGTATGAATCCGCATATTTCTCTCGTGATTGATACAGTATACAATTCCTCGGTAAGCGGCCTGAAATCCCTTGAGAAAATTCACGGTTATACCTCATCCTCTTCCAGTACATAGCTGCTTGAACACGGCAAACCCAACCGCGTCATGACCTGTTCTTCCTTCTCCCGCATACGCAAACGGTCAATGCCGCCGCGCTCGTGGTCATAGCCCAGCAGGTGCAGCACCGAATGCGCCGTTAAATATCCCACCTCGCGGTCTAAGCTATGGTCAAATTTCTCCGCCTGCTCCACCGCCTTTTCCATGGAAATGACAATGTCGCCCAAAATGCTTGCACCGGTATCCCGGTTTATATCGTATACACCGTTTTCCCCCATGGGAAACGACAGCACATCAGTCGGGGCATCTTTTTGGCGGTACTGTTTATTCAGCTGCTGAATTTGGCTGTTGTCTACAAAGGTCACGCTGATTTCCGCCGGGGCAGAAAAATCCTCCAAGCGCAGCACTGCATTGCAGCAACGCCGTACCAGCATACGCAATCCCGTGGGAATTTTCACTTGTTTCTGGTCGTTATGAATCATCACCCTTATTTTCTCCACGCTATCTTTGCCCCTTTCTGTCGCGTTCCTGATACGCCTTAATAATATTCTGTACCAACCGGTGGCGTACCACATCTTTCTCGCTAAACTGCATTTGCGCAATGTCGTCCACATGCTTTAGTACCTGCATTACATCGCGCAATCCCGACCGGCATCCGTTTGGCAGGTCAATTTGCGTAATATCTCCGGTAATCACCATTTTTGAGCCAAAACCCAATCGGGTTAAAAACATTTTCATTTGTTCGGGTGTGGTATTCTGCGCCTCGTCCAATATAATAAAGCTGTCGTCCAAAGTTCTGCCGCGCATATACGCAAGCGGCGCTACTTCAATATTGCCCCGCTCCAAATATTTCTGATAGGTTTCCGCACCCAGCATATCAAATAGAGCGTCATACAGCGGCCTTAAATACGGGTCTACCTTTTGCTGCAAATCCCCCGGAAGAAACCCTAATTTTTCTCCGGCCTCCACCGCGGGTCTGGTTAAAATAATGCGGTTAACCTGCTGGGCACGAAATGCCGTAACCGCCATTGCCACCGCCAGATAAGTTTTGCCGGTGCCGGCAGGACCCACACCGATGGTAACGGTATTTTCTTTGATAGCGGCGCAGTATTTTTTCTGACCGAAGGTTTTGGGTTTGACCGGCTTGCCCTTAGAGGTAACGCAAATACAGTCCCCGGCCAAGGTTTCAATTTTTTCCTCACTACCCTCGTTGACCATGGAAATACAGTAGCGCACATTCTGCTCGCTGAGCGCCTCGCCCCGATTGATAAGTCCGAGCAGACTTTCTATGGTTTTGACTGCCTTGGCAACTGCCTGCGGCTCTCCCGAAACCTTAATTTCGGAATCTCTGCCTACAATTTTTACGCCGTATTCCTGCTCAATACGCTTGATATTTTCATCAAAGCTGCCAAACAGCGCCACGGCCTGTTCCATACGGTCTATATCAATGCGTTGTTCAAACATTCCATCACCTTTATACTTCTGTGTTCCGTTACAAGATAGTATATCATAGATTATACCATAAATTTCACGCGCCGTCATCTTTTTCCCAATATTTTTTACATACTCGCCGTAAAAGTGTTACGACTCCTGATAAATTTCGGATTCTACCGCAATATTTTCCTCACATATACTCTCGGCATATAAAACAAGCTGTCCATTTTCCACCGTATGCAACGTGTTCGTCTCTATGACGGTTCCGTCCTCCCGCAAATCCTCCCGCTGCCGTTTTTCCAACTCCTGCATCGCCTGCTCCAACGCCTGTTCCGGGGTCAATTCTATTTGCCGTATGCGGTATTCCGTCCATGCCTCCTCATACACCGTTGCCGGTAAATTGGCGTTATTTGCATACCCTCTGTAAATATGCAGCGCTTTTTCATAGGCAAATTCCTCGCTGTCTTTGGGCTGTGTTTCCAGCGTAATGGGCAGCGTTGCGCCGAACAGCTTTAATGCACGGCGGTAAATCACGCTGCCGGTGGGTATTTTTTCATTCTGCACCAACGGAATCTCAATGTTGTAAGTACGCTTGGTTCTGGCTATGATTTTCCCCGTTGCACGGGTCAGCAAATTGTCAAACTGCGTAGGAATCACTCCACTGACCAGCAGCTGGCCCTCGGCAACGCCGTCACCCACCTGCACCTGCGGCATACCGTGCGTTACCTCCATGCGCACAATTTGCCCGCCCTTGGCCGCTTTTAGATTCGTAATTTTACTTTCGCTGTTCCAAATGTCGGGCTTTTGCTCCTTCTCACCTATGCGCACAGTCACCGAACTGCCCTTGGTATTGAGCGAAATCCATGCAATCTCCGGGTACGCCAGCATAAGCTGATTCTGTACCGAAAGCACATCTAATTTTCGCCGCGCCATACCTTCTCTCAGACCGATTTCCTCTGCGGTGAACAAAATCAGGTCGGCATTTAAGGTTTGGTTGCCCTCCACCTGAATGCTCCAAACACGGGTGGACAAAAAGCAAAGCAGCGCAATAAACACCGCAAGACCGGCCAGCATACCCTTTAAATCGGGAAATCTGCGCATAAGAAAGGGCAGACCGCGTTTTTGGTAAATGCGGATTTGAACGCCGGTTTGCTTTGCCAAATTTTTCAAAAATCTGTATTTGGTACGCGAAATGCAAACAAAAAACTGCTCTTTTCTCCGCACATTCCAAACCGTATACCCAAAGCGGGCGCATAAATTGATAAACCGTTCCTGTCCGCTGCCTTGCACGGTGAAGATAACATAACCCGCTATCCAGCGAATGCAATTTAATACAAACATAAGCGCACCTCAAAATTGAAATTCTATGGCGGTAATAAACCCCTGCACCACCAAAGAATCAACTTGTATGCATTTGAGCTCCAAATTTTTTCCACTGAGCTTTGTAATATATTTTCCGGTTTTAACCCGCACCGCTTCGTCGGTATACGCAATGATACCCGAGGTACCCTCCAGCACCACCTCCCGGTTACCGCTTATCTCCATATGCGCAACGCCCGCAAGTACCGCCGCCGGCAATTGCAATACGCCCGTCAGCTTGCTCAAAGCGCTCTGTTCTGTTTCTTTTTGCCCGCTTTTACCGGACTTTATTTTACGCATTGTGAAAAAACCGCCCCTTCTCAAACATTTCTTTTCACAAGATTATGCGCTTTTGGCAATAAAAATCACTGTACGGCATATACATGCTTTAAAAACAGAAGCCCGCAAAGGAGGAATCGTATGTATTGCCGTTTGTTTTATCTACTCAAAAGCACACTACTATGTCTCTCTGTAATTGCGGCAGCGCTGGGCATTTTACTGTTTCCGGCGGCTGTCGGCAGCGGCGCGGCAAACGGCATTTCCTACTGTCTTTATACCTTAGCGCCGTCCTTATTTCCGTTTATGGCGCTTTCCGCATTTATGATACATTCCGGGGCTGCAAATTTATTCGGAAAACCCTTTGCTCCCATCACCAAATTTTTATTCCGGTTACCCGGTTGTGCAGGCTCGGTTATTTTGCTGAGTATGATTGGCGGCTATCCGGTAGGCGCACGCTGCTGTATGCTCCTGCTGGAGCAAGGCGCCATTTCTCAAAAGCAGGCGCTGCGTATGCTGTATTTTTGTATAGGCGCAGGTCCTGCATTTATTATCAGTGTGGTAGGCGGCGCTTTGCTGCAAAATCTCACCGCGGGACTGCTACTGTTTGCAGCACAAATTGCGGCCATGATATGCATTGGCATTGGACTCGGTATTGCCGCGCGCATAAAAAAAGAACCCATGCCCGCAAAAACACCGGCAAAACGCATTTGTCAATCGCCGTTGGTAGCAGCCGCAACAGACGCTTCTGCGGGCATTTTAAACATGAGCATATTTGTCATTTTATTTTCGGCTTTTTTAGCGCTGCTGCATACGGTAGGTATTGCACAGGTAATTTGTAAACTGTTGCTGACGTTGCATGTACCTCAACCCATTGCGGCGGCGCTACTGCCTATGACCATGGAAATAACCGCCGGCTGCAACGACGCCGTCTTTCTACATGCACCGCTTACACTAATAGCTTTCGGACTGGGCTTTGGCGGTTTTTGCGTACAGCTCCAAATTTTAGCAATTGTAAAAAACAGCGGAGTTTCCAAACTCAAATTCATTGGGTTTCGTTTCTTGCACGGCGTACTTGCCGCAAGCTTTACCGCTATATTTGCACCGCTGCTGCCAAAACAATCCGTATCGGTATTTCAAACCACCGCTCTGCCCGTAGTCGGCAGTGTTT
Source organism: uncultured Eubacteriales bacterium (assembly GCA_934457095.1). Taxonomy (GTDB): domain Bacteria; phylum Bacillota; class Clostridia; order Oscillospirales; family Acutalibacteraceae; genus UMGS1071. The sequence goes on along the minus strand of CAKSHJ010000005.1, from coordinate 6,165 downwards.
CATATTCTCTGCCGGCGGGTATTGCGTTGGTTGCATGCTGTTTTCTGTTTTTGGTTTGTATCAAAATACGGCGCGGAACAGAAACGGGAAATGAGTAGAAAAAAGAACTTAATCATGTTATAATGATAAAAAACCGAGAAAAGGACTGTTAAAATGGCACAAACAGCGTTGTACGGCTCTAACATTGAGCCAAGCTGTGAATATTGCAGCAATAACAAAACGCCGGGAGATACACCGACTTGCACAGCGCATTGCGTGATGGAACAAGCGGGTAATTGTAAAAAATTCAACTATGACCCTTTGATGCGCACACCAAAGCCCAAACCGCCTCTGCGCCGCTTTTCCAAGGAGGATTTTGCGCTTTAAAACCTGCCACATAAAAACAAAACCGAATGAAATCTTCACCCTTCATCTGGTAAGATGAAAGACTAACTATTAGATGTCAATCCTAAAATGCGAGGAGTGGTGAAAAAAGTAGGCGGTTCAAAAAGAGCATAGCAAAACAGACGTCCAATCGGACACCCAGCTAAGCATACGAAAGAAGATGGGTTATGCAGCTGTGTTGTATGGCTACTGAGACTTCTCCAAAGCATAAATCAGCCGAACCAACATGTAAACGCTAATGCCCGTAATCGTCGTAATGGGAGACTGTATTTCCTCCATCATGGACTGGATAGCGGCCTTTGGAGACATCATTTAAGAGCGTTTTCAAATGTGTTAAGTATGTTTTAACTCCGGGGAACTCACTGGGAAGTGCGTAAACGGATGCCATGTGAAGGGTAGGAACCAGCCTTTCCGGTAGAGGTTGGTTTGCAGCAGCGTGTCAGAGCCCTCTGCGTTGTTGGCAATGGTGAAGACATCTGCCAGGACTTTGCCTTCTGAGCTGAGGATGACGCAGTCGTGCTTGTCCTTGGCAACGTCAATTCCCACGCAAATCATGATGATATCTCCGGTATGTTTATTTGATGCCGGGTCCACAGGACGCTTTACTCTTGTAACCTTGTGCTACATAAACCGTCCGGCGGTAAGAGCACACAACCGATTCGCAGCATCCTCTTCAGTGTAGCATATGTCTTTGGAGAGGGACAGTAAAAACTACTGCTTTATAATACAAGGAGTTATTCTGATACCATATAAACAGCTTTCTTTGGCAGATGTTTTTTCAGATTGCCAAGAAAAATTTGAAAATGACAAACCTGCTTTTCTCTCTATTAGAAACCCATATCGATATTGATGAGTTTATTCCGATTTCTCTCAGAAAATTTTTATGCATCAATGGGCAGAACCCCTGTAGCGGACAGCATGCCCCAGCAACCTGCTCGCTCTTTCGGAGCAATCCTTCCCCGGCATCCGTAAGTGCTTTGACAGCCCTGTACGAAGCGATGGAACGCAGAAATGGGTCGATTTGGCACGTGGACCGTGTGAGGAAACAGAGCTGCAACGCATTTTCTGAACGTTATCGGAATGGTTCAAGCGCCACGGCCATTTTTTCAAGTAGAGCAATACAGAGGAAGTGTATGCTCTTGCTAAAAACGCTGTTGTTCTGGTTCCTAAATCCGGGATAACGAAATCCTCGTACAGGAAGCCGCAAACCAGCTCACCGGTACCCCACGTTCTGTGGAAACTTACTGCGCAGAAATGGAGCGAAAAAGTCAAGACTAAATTGCAAAAATTCATAAAAAGGTGGATTCCAGTGTTTACTGCGAACATGGAAGGTTTCACTTAAAATCCGGAGCTAAAACAGCTCGTGGTGTCCGTTGTGCTTTTTACGTCAATGCGTTTCAATTTTAAGTATTGAAATTCGGCTTTTTGTGTGCTACACTAAGGATATTCTTAATGATAGAGAGAAGACGGAGGATGATACAATTATGGCAATTAAAGAAGTAACGCTTTCACAGGATATTGAACATGAAACCGCAAGGTATAACGAAAAAACCGGTTGGGTAAGGCTGTATTTTAATACCGATAACGGCTATATTTGGGCGGAGGATACCGGTGACTGTCCTAAGGCCAATCACATTACTTACGATACCAACAAAAATATTGTTACGGCATTTGAAAAAGGTAAGGACGGCTGTTGCGGCTGTGGTACAATCACCGCACAGGACGTTGTAAAAAAATGCAATGAGATTTTGGCAGCATTTGCTTAAAGATATAAAAAAGACGGGGAGTTTTCCCCGTCTTTTTGCATGTATTTGTTCGCGATTTACCCTAAAGCGGCAATTTGCTGTTTGAGTAGTAACAAATCGCTGGTGTCAATAATTTCATTGCGGTTGATATCTGCGGCAAACAGAGAAAAACCGGATAAGTTACTCGCGCCGTTAAGATGGTCGTAAAGTAGCTGCACATCTTTTGTATTAACTGTGCCGGTTCCATTTATGTCTCCCGGAACCACAATGGTTAAGCGGTCAACGGTTTGACTGTCTATTTGCAGGGCAACCGTATAGCCTGTGCCCATATTACCGCTGCTAACGGTAGCATTGCTCAGGCTTTTTACTAAAATGGCATCCCGGCTGACATTCAAACCGTTACGCAGTGCTGCAAAAGTAGTGTTAGGCGGCAAATACAGAATGCCGTTTCGGCGGTCTATGAAGAACACCGTACTTTCCAAATACTCCGAGTCTTTGCCCGAAGATGAGGAGTCCGTACCGGAGGGTTGACTGTCCGGGGCGGCGCTTTCGGCAGGTTTGCTGGGTATTTCCTCTGGGGTTTCCGGTATCCCCGGCGTGTTTTTTAGCTCGGTTAGAGTTACAAAATAATAGGTGTCGTCGCGTAGAAGCAAAATTGCAATATCCTCCTCGTTGTTGGCCAAGGCAGCGCAAGTGCCGTCAATGGGATAACGCTCTGTAACACCCTCGTCTTCCGTAAATTTCTCTAAATAATGTTTGCTTTCGGGAGCGCCGAGGATGCTGCTTTCTGAGAAACGGCAGGCAGTGGTATATTGTGAATCGAGCATAGGAGTAAATGCCGGGATAATTTCATCCTCAATTTTATATAGTATATGGTTGTCGTCTAAAAACAGCCGGTTTGTCAATGTACGCGCGGGTAAAAACGGAATTCTGCTTTGCGTTTCTTTTTCGGTAAAATCGTAGGGCAAGCCTTGCGCGGTGGCGGTATAAATACACTTAGAATCGTTGAGGGTAATGTACAGAGTGTTGTCCGGCGTGGTTGACACTCGGCGCATCATGTTCCCGAAAGTATGCAGAGTAACAGACAGAGCAGTATCTTTTGAAGCGACATTGGTGTAGACGATTAAATTACGCTTATCCCATGCGTCAATGCCGTATATGGTGCCGTCGGTAGTTGCAGTAAAGAAGTACAAAGGTGTTTCCAGTTTGGTTGTATGATAGTTGGAGATACTTGCAGCGTCTAAGCGGTAGGTAATGATCGTGGGTTCATGTGTGTTATCGGTCAATAGATATAAAAATTCGTCAGTGCGGCACAGGTAATTGTAATTTCCTGCAAAGGTTTGCTCCTGTAACACATAGCCCTGTGGATTCAGCAGTGCAACACTAAAATGGTCTTTGTGGTTTTGTACCAGAAGATAGCGGTTGTTCTCGGCGGGAATGAGTTCAGCCGAGGAGCCTACGGTACAATTCAGCGCAATGCCGACCGGTGTGCCGGCAGACATACCCAGCCAGGCCGCACCGCACAGTATGCACGCCACTGCAGTTAAGAGAACAACGACCAAAAGACAATGGGTTTTTGAGTGAGGTTTTATTTTCATTTGTACCACCCCTAAAAATACACAATTTACCATAATGCTACTTTAATATAAGCAAATTTGCAGAAAAATAGTGTAAAATGTGAAGATATTTCATGTTGCTTTATGGAAAAAAGTGAGTATACAAGAAAAAAATTAAAAATTTTTTGAAAATAAATTTGAAAAATATCTCAATATGTAGAGGATTGTTTGGTTTATAGATGCATATATGGATCGTTGGGCAAGTTTTATGTTTTTTATCTATAATTTTTGTTGAAATTTTGGATAAAATTCGGTATTATAATAGTGAACATATTTCACCATTTTGATTAGCATCTATGCTACAAACTGTTGGAGTAGGAGAATTTTAATGAAAAGATGGAAGGAAAAAGTTGTAGACGGCCGAGGGAAATGGGTTTTACGCTACTATCTGTTCGGCAGTCGAAAAGAAGGATATTCAATTATAATACAACATGAAAAAGAAACGGAAATTATTTATTCAAAGTATGAAAAGGTAACCAGAAACATACTGCGCGCAAGAGATTTTTGGAATAAGCTGGTAAGGGGAGTTGTGTTTCCCGAGCAGCTCAAGGAAATTGTAGAAGATCAGTTTTAAGGTCTTTCTACACAAAAGGTGAAAATGTTCAAAAAGGGGCTGTAAAAAACAGTTCAAAAAAATCCGAGATTCGTTTAATCACGAATCCCGGATGATTTTTTGTTTTGAAGTATTAATAGGATACAACAACCAAGACCGACGAGTTTTTCGTCAGCTATGTAAAAAACTTTTTAGTTTTTCTTAGGCGGCAAGCTGTTGTGCTTGTTTCTTCAAATGATATTTATGAAGATTAAAATCGCAAGAAATGAGTGCTAACTCAAAATTTGCACCTTTTAACTCTCGTCTTGGCGCCCTTTTGTATTCTCTGTTCCATTTAAATGCGCCGTCTGCGTGGGCAGAGCCTCCGGCAGCCCTGCCCACTGTAAGTTTAGTCACTGCCGAAAGGCTTCGCAGTTTCCGGCGCAGTTTCTCTATCGTGCTGTCCAGCGTCTCGGTACTCTTTGAAAGGGTTTCGGAGCAATTCAAAATAAACTGCTCTTGATTCTTCCCAGCCTGTTCGACGAGGTTCTGCATCTGCGCCGTCGTTTTTCGGTTCTCCGTCACCACTTCCCGCGCCGTCTTTTCCATCGCTCCCGCAAACGCCTCGAATTCGCTTTGTTTCCGGCGCATCGGTGTTTATCCCTACTCCCCGCCGACAAGCTGCTTTCCGTTTTTAAGACGGGTGATAAACTCAATGATTTGTATAACCGACTGAATGCGGAAAATTGCAGCGACGAACTGTTTACAAGCATTCGGGAGACCGTAGAAAAAATACTCCATCTTATCGGGAAAATTAAACCGTTTTCTTATTTTAATATCCGCGGGGAATACGAGCATATTGATTTGCTTCTCGGTGATGATAAAATCAAAGAGTGGCAGCGCAGCTTTTCTTCCATGCCAATACCGAATATCAATTTTGTTCCCGAAGGCACGGCTATGTATGACTACATCATCGTTCTTACCGAATTCATAAAATCCTACATCTATCTTTGTTCCAACACCTTTAATTTTTATAAGGTTGCGATGATGTATTTTGTAAATCTCACAGAGAACGGATTTCGGGACAAAGTTCTCCTTGCCGGTTTTACAAGAGAATTTTTCGGAAAAGAAGACGTGGCGGAATGGATCGAGAAACTGAACGCTACTGAAATTACGCACAATTTTACACTTGAACCGGGAGTTTGGATGGCACCGGTTGTCCTTGAAAGTAAAGACGGCGCGGCTGTGCTTGGCCGCCGAATCCATTTCGACCGTATGCTCAATTTTTATGTTACCGATATGTTCGAGGGGCTTGCCGAAAGAAAAAATCGAACGCGCATCTGCCCTTACCGAAAGCGATAAAAGCGGCGTGCGGTTCGATGATCTGAATGCATATTTTGTTGAGGCAATCAAGTGCCGTGATAAAGGATATTTTGAAGCATTTATCCGCGCTTACGAGCCGGTACTGCAAAGCCGCGCCGAGCGGTTTGTTGCCCGGTATAATCTGTCTGCGGACGATACCGAGGACATTAAGCAGATTTTTTTGGAGACCCTGTGGTTTGCTTTCCTCGGCTATGATGCTGCCGACCCCATTCCGCTTTTGCAGTATGTGAAAAAGACGGCAACAATGCGGCATCTGGATTATATCCGCACAACGAAAATTGCCTGCACCGTGCCGACGCAAAACGGGTATACCGAGCTGCGTAAGGTTATGCGCATTTATAACACCCGCCTTGCGGAATTTGATGTGACCGGCGCTTATGCAGCAAACGCCGTGAGGAGCGATACCGGCACCATTGATGCCAGCATGCACGCTGCGGTGCTCGACCGGGACCGCCTTTCATCAAATCACTTCTCATTGCGGTTTCCTCTTTTCTGAACAATTTCA
>CAKSHJ010000004.1 GCA_934457095.1 uncultured Eubacteriales bacterium | reverse complement strand
CTGCGCTGCTGCCGCCGCTCTTTTGCGACAGCTTCACTATATTATCACATCTCCTCTCCTCTTGTCAACTACTTTTTTCTTTTTCTATAAATTTATTGCGCCTTTCTTGCAGTCTGTTGCTTTTTTTGTTATACTGTATATCATTCCGATGATACTGTGTAAGGAGACCGCAATTATGCCCATACAAATTCAATCTTCTTTGCCGGCAATCGATATACTGGAAGCCGAAAACATTTTTGTGATGACACAGGAACGTGCCATTCATCAGGACATTCGCCCGCTGAAGATTTTGATTTTAAATATCATGCCCACTAAAATTGAAACCGAAACCCAATTGTTACGCTTGCTGGGCAACAGTCCGCTTCAGTTAATCGTCGAGTTTTTACAAACAGCAACTCATGTGTCCAAAAATACGCCCGCCTCTCACCTAAATACTTTTTACAAAACTTTCAACGAGGTCAAACACGAAAAATATGACGGCATGATTTTAACCGGTGCACCGATTGAATTATTGCCCTTTGAAGAGGTAGATTACTGGGACGAGTTGTGTGAAATTATGAACTGGACTCGTACCAACGTCAATTCTACCTTGCACATTTGTTGGAGCGCTCAGGCCGGGCTTTACTACCATTACAACATTCCTAAACATTTGTTGAAAACCAAACTTTCCGGCATTTATAAACATAAAATTTTAACCCCTCTACACCCGCTCATGCGCGGCTTTGACGACCGCTTTTTTGCACCGCATTCCCGCAACACCACCATTTTGCGGCAGGACGTGGATAAACACGAACATTTGCTAACGCTATCGGTTTCCAATGAGGCCGGGGTTTATATTGTGGCAGAAAAAAGCGGTCGGCAATTTTTTGTAACCGGTCACCCCGAATACGACCGCAATACCTTAGCCAATGAATTTTACCGCGATGAAATGCGTGGACTGCGACCGGAATTACCCGAACATTATTTTCCGGAAAACGACCGACGTTCCGAACCGCATTTTATGTGGAAAAGTCATGCAAATTTGCTGTTCCAAAATTGGCTGAACTATTTTGTATACCAGCAGACCCCGTTCGATTTAAAGGATTTGAGCACACTGGAAACACCTCATAAAAAATAAAAACACCATGGAAACCAATTGGCTTCCATGGTATTTTTATTTTATGCCTCGTTGAGCTTTGCACGCAGCTTGTTTAAAATCACCTTTTCACGCCGAGAAACCTGTACCTGCGTCATACCAAGCACCTGTGCCGTTTGCGTTTGCGTTTGGTTTTGAAAATAGCGGAACACAATTAATTTGCGGTCCTTCGGCTCTAATGTGCCTACCACCTGCTGCAAAGAAAGCAGCTCGGCAATTTTTTCGTCCTCGGCCTCCACCGCCACATCTATTTGTCCATTGCCTTCCTCATCGCCCCCGGTCAGAGAGATAGGACGTTGTGCAGCGCCCACCGCCTGCGCCGCAACCGCCGGCTCTACCTCTAACAATTCTGCCAGCTCTAATACAGTGGGGGTTCTGCCATGTTGTGCGGTGAAGTCCGCCGTTACCTTGGTTGCTTTCAGAGAAAGCTCCTTAAGGGCTCTGCCCACTTTAACAGCGCCGCCGTCTCGAAACAGCCGTTTTATCTCGCCCAAAATAACCGGCACCGCATAGGTGGAAAATTTCACGCCTCTGTCGTTGTCGAAGCCGTCCACCGCCTTTACCAGACCCAAGCACCCCGCCTGAAATAAATCGTCATATTCAATTCCCCGCGACTTGAACCGCTTGGCACAGGCATGCACCAGTCCAATGTTGTCGCTGATTTTTTGCTCTCTGTTATCCATGAGCTTTGCCGGTCTGCTTGCGCTTGATATCTTTTTGCAATACTACTGTAGTGCCCTTGTCCACCGTGGAGGTCACCCGGAGCTTGTCCATAAAGCTTTCCATAACTACAAAACCAAGACCGGCACGTTCTTCTCCGCCGGTGGAGTAAAGCGGCTCTTTGGCTTTTTCAATGTCTGCAATGCCGCATCCTCGGTCTCGTATACGTATGACTACCCTACCATTTTCAAACAGCTTTACTTTTATGTAAATCATACCGATTACCTCTTTGTAAGCGTGTATGATACAATTGGTCACAGCCTCGGAAACTGCGGTTTTGATGTCGGAAATTTCTCCCACGGTAGGGTCTAACTGCGCGGCAAATGCCGCCACCGTTGCACGGGCAAAGCTTTCATTGGAAGAATAGCTTAAAAAAGACAGATTCATTTCATTAAGCGGTTTCATGATTTTGGGCCTCCTTTTCTATATTTGCAAGTTTACCGATACCCGAAAGCACTACAATCTGCTCCATTTTGGGCGACAAACCCGATACCGTAAGTTCTCCGCCCAGCGTTTGCATCAGTTTATATCTGCCCATAATCAAACCGATACCCGCGCTATCCATAAACTCCACCTCGTCAAAGTTTAAAATCAGCTTTTGCGGCTTTTCCCTACAAAGCGCAAGGTCAATTTCCTCACGCATACCCTGTGCGGTATGGTGGTCAATCTCTCCGCAAAGTTCGGCGATGAGCGCCTTGTTTTGCAGGCTTATTCTTACCCTTGTATTACTCATGTGTATCCTCCCTCAAACGGCTCTGCTTGTCCGCTTTTTCAATTTTTGCGCACAAAAAAACCTTTATCGCCTTTTATAACGATAAAGGGTCTGCTGTAAAAAAAGACTCGAAAAATGCGAATCTACATTATTTTTCCAAAAAATGAGGTTTCAGTTGTGCTCTGACCTGTGCTGCCGCAAATAAAGAGCCGCATACTAAAATAACGCCGTTTTCGCCTGCGGCAGCCGTTGCCAACCTTAGGGCTTCCCCCACGGAACCTGCTGCGACGACATTTTGTCCCTGCGCAGAAAATTTTGCTGCAAATACCCCCGCATGCAAAGCCCTCGAACTTTGCAAGGGCATGGTAATAACCTGCTCAAATACCCCCGAAAGCGCCTGGGCCATATAATCGGCGTCCTTATCCTGCATAGCGCCTATAACGGCAACCACTCTACGGTCTTTGAAATATTGTGTCACTGCCGCCTTAAGTGCATCTATACCGTCCCGATTATGTGCGCCGTCTATGAAAAGCTGCGGTTCTTCCTGTAACAGCTCCCACCTTGCCGGAAAGCGTACCGCCGCAAGCCCCGTTTTGATATGCGTTAGGGTAATGCAAAAGCCCTGTTGCTGTAATTGCTCCAGCGCTGCTAACGCCGTACAAACATTGAGTATCTGGTGCGCACCAATAAGCGGTAAATGCAGAGTGTCGCCGTGATATAAAAAATCGGTTCCGCTTAAATCGCTATTTTGCACCGCAACACTCTGTAAAGATGCCTGAATCAGCGTATTTTTGTGCAAATTTGCCTCCCGCTCTATTACCGTAAGCGCCTGCGATTTTTGATTGGGTGCGCATACGGTTACGCCGTTTTCTTTCATAATGCCGCATTTTTCCATTGTAATTTGCTCTATGCTATCGCCCAAAAGCTGCATATGGTCCATAGAAATGGATGTAAGCACCGATACCAATGTATTTTCAATGACATTGGTGCAATCCCGTTTGCCGCCAATGCCGGCTTCCAAAATAACCGCCCGACAGTTTTGACGGCAAAACCACAGCATCGCAACCACCGTAATCAGCTCAAATTCCGACATGTGTTCTCCTGCTTGCCGCAATCGTTCAACATACGGCAATACCTGCTCTGTCAAATCTGCAAAGGTTTGCTTTGGTATCTGCTCTCCGTTTATCTGTATACGCTCGCAAAACTCTGTAATATACGGAGAAATAAACAATCCTGTTTTGTACCCTGCCTGCCTCAAAACATTGCTCAGCATGGTGCATACCGAACCCTTGCCATTAGTACCCGCCACATGAATAAACTGTAATTGATTTTGCGGATTGTTAAATTCCTGTAATATACGGGCAACACGCTGTACGGCTCCGGGCGAGCCAAAACGCCCCATCGCCTCAAGACGCTGCATTGCTGTTTGAAATGTCATATTACACCTCCTTTTAAATAAAAAAAGAGGGCTTTGCGATGCAAATGCAACCGTAAAAACCCTCCTTTTGTTTAAATTTTTAACGCCTGTATACCGGATTCAATCAAGGCAATACGCTCATTCAGGGTTGAGAATTCGCGTTTTACACCCTGTACCACCTGCTCCGGCGCCTTGGACAAAAAACCTTGATTATTCAGCTTTGCGCTTACCTGTGCAAGCTGTTTTTGAGCAACTTCCAACTCTTTGGTCAGGCGGGCAAGTTCGGCTTTTTTGTCTACCAACTCATCCATGGGAATATATACCGTAGCGTCGTTGGTAACAATAGTGACCGCACCTTCTATGTTAAATTCCGTGCCAACAGTAATTTTCGTTGCATATGCCAATTTCTGTAAAATAGCAATGCCGTTTTCAAAAGCTTCCGGCGCGGCCGTTGCAATATACAAATTGGTTTTGCGCGAAGGCGGTACATTCATTTCCGCACGGCGTACCCGCACGCTGCGCACCGCCTCTATAACGCGCTGCATTTGTGCCTGCGCCTGTTCAAAGGTATGCTCTTTACAAAAGACTGGCCACTGTGCCGTCACCAAGGCCTCGCCCTTATGCGGCAGAGTTTGCCAAATCTCCTCGGTAATAAACGGCATAAACGGATGCAACAGTTTCAATGTTCCTGTCATGACCCAAACCAATACCTCGCGGGCATTTTGCGCCGCCTGTTCGTTCTCGCCGTTGAGTCTGATTTTTGCAATTTCAATATACCAATCGCAGAACAAATCCCATAGAAAATCGTAAATTTTCTGCGCAGCGATGCCTAACTCGAATTTTTCCAAATTCTCGGTAACTTCCTTTGCCGTGCGGTTAAATTGTCCTACAATCCACTGCTCTTCAGTGTTCAGGTTTTCGGGCAATTCGTTCTGAATTTTACGCCCCTCTATATTCATGAGAATGAAGCGCGCAGCATTCCAAATTTTATTGGCAAAATTGCGGCTTGCCTCTACCTTTTCCGGAGAATATCGCATGTCATTGCCCGGACTGTTGCCCGTTGCCAGCATGAAGCGTAAAGCGTCCGCACCGTATTGGTCAATGACCTCCAGCGGGTCAATACCGTTGCCCAGCGACTTTGACATTTTTACGCCGTTGGCATCTCTTACAATGCCATGAATCAATACCGTGTCAAACGGCGCCTTGCCGGTATACGCAAGGCCGGAAAAAATCATTCTTGCCACCCAGAAAAAGATGATGTCATAGCCGGTTACCAGAGTATTGGTCGGGTAAAAGTAGTTAAATTCCTCGGTTTTCTCAGGCCAGCCCAAGGTCGAAAACGGCCACAATGCCGAGGAAAACCAGGTATCTAAAGTATCTTCATCACGGTGTAAATGCGCACTGCCGCATTTGGAGCAGACAGACGGCGTTTCACGGTCCACGGTAATTGCACCGCAGTCGTCGCAGTACCATGCGGGAATGCGGTGTCCCCACCATAGCTGCCGAGAAATACACCAGTCTTTTATATTTTTCATCCAGTTGAAATAAATTTTTTCAAAGCGTTCTGGTATAAATTGAACCTGACCGTTTTCCACAGCCTGAACCGCTGGTTTTGCAAGCGGCTCCATTTTTACGAACCATTGCTTGGAAACCCGCGGTTCCACCACGGTTTTACAACGATAACAGGTACCCACATTATGACAAATGGGCTCGACTTTGATTAAAAATCCCTGTTCCTTTAACGCCTGTACTATTTTTTTGCGGGCATCCAAACGATCCAAACCCTGATATTGACCGCCGTTTTCGTTAATCACGCCGGCCTCGTCCATCACATTGATAACCGGCAGATTGTGGCGTAGACCGACCTCAAAGTCATTGGGGTCATGCGCGGGCGTAATTTTTACAACGCCGGTACCGAAATCCTGCTCGACATAGGTATCTGCCACAACGGGAATTTCTCTGCCCACCAACGGCAGCAACACGGTTTTACCCACCAAATGCCGATAGCGTTCGTCGTCGGGGTGCACTGCAACGGCGGTATCTCCCAGCAACGTTTCCGGGCGGGTGGTTGCCAAATTCAAATAGCCGCTACCGTCTGTAAGCGGGTAACGAATATGCCAAAAGCTGCCGTCCTTTTCAACAAAATCCACCTCGGCGTCCGAGATGGAGGTTTTACAATTAGGACACCAGTTGATAATGCGCTCACCGCGGTAAATAAGCCCCTCGTTGTATAATTTGACAAAAACCTCCCGCACCGCTTTCGAGCACCCCTCATCGAGTGTAAAACGTTCGCGCTCCCAGTCGCAGGAGCAGCCCAATTTTTTAATTTGCGACACAATCGTACCGCCATAGGTTTCTTTCCAGTCCCATGCGCGCTTTAAAAAGCCGTCGCGACCGATTTCCTCTTTTGTGACTCCCTGCTGCTTCATGGCCTCTACAATTTTTGCCTCCGTTGCAATCGAGGCATGGTCGGTACCGGGCAGCCACAGCGCAGAATACCCCTGCATTCTTTTAAAGCGGATTAAAATATCCTGTAAGGTTTCATCCAAAGCATGACCCATGTGTAGCTGTCCGGTAATATTCGGCGGCGGAATTACAAGAGTATACGGTTTTTTTTCAGCGTCCGGCTCTGCGTGAAAATAGTTGCCCTTTAACCAAAATTCGTAAATTCGCTCTTCTACCTCGTGCGGCTCATAGGCCTTTGCAAGTTCCTTGCCCATTTTGCTTCCTCCCCGTTTTGCTGCGACTGTTTTTTCAGAAAATGTTGAACTTATTTATTATGTCATTTCTTTTGTGCTTTGTCAATTGACCAAAACGGCAGAAACCCACCGAAAGTTCGGCGGGTTTTGACAGCGTTTATTCGGGTAATGCCATTGTAAACGGTTTTGTATCGGCTTGTAACGCCAAAAATGTATAACCGTTTTCCCTGACCTTTTCAATAATGGCAGGCAATTGCCCCAAAGTAGCAGCAGAGTTATTGTTCATAAGCACAACAGACTTGCCGCTACTTAAAATGCCGTTTACCGTTGTGTTATAAATTTGCCGCGCGGTAGCGCCCGGCTCGGAGTCTCCGGAATTCAGACTCCAGTCATGGTAAGTAAAACCACGGCGCTCCATTTCCTGCACCAGCTCCCGAATAATGGCTTTATTATAGCCGTTGACACTGCCGCCGGCAAAGCGGAATACCGTTGGTTTTTCTCCGGTTGCCTCCGTAATTAAATCGAATACCTTGGCAAAGTCCTGCAAATAATTCTCCACCGAAGCGTATATCGTTTGATAATCATAGGTATCGGTCAGTACACCCACGGTATGCCCTTTCTGGTGTATTTTAGCAATGGCATTTTTTAAATAGGCATCGCTGTTTTCATTGCAGTAAATAAAAAAGGTAGCCTCTACATCATACTGCTCCAGCACTTCCAAAAGTTTGTCCGTCTGTGCAGAGGGCGCGTCATTGAATGTTAAATAAACCGATTTTTCTCCAACTGCCGCGCCGACTTTCTCCACCTTGGGCACATACATCTCCGGGTACAACGCTGCGTATGCGGAAGTATTTTCCGGCTCATTTTCTGAGCTCTCCGTTACAATTTGCGACTCAAGCGTTTTGGGTATACTGCTTGTTTCATTCGACTGTTCCAAAGTAGTACGGTAAAATAAAAAATACCATATCAAACCTCCGGCAAGAGCCAATACCAACACACAGGCTGCTGCAATCAAAATGCTGTTTCTGACAGCAGGACTGCGTCTGCCGTAACCATAGCGTCTTTGTCTGGAATTTCTGCGGTATACTTGATTCTTTTTACCCAAGCCTACACTTCCTTTGTTAATATTTTTTCAAATATGAATTGTTTCAGAATTTGCACAATAACGCGCCGTAATGGCTTTAATAGAAATACCCTGCGCGGTAAATCGCTGTTCATGCTCGGTGGTAATATTCCCCTGCGACACTTTACCGTTTTCATATAAATCGGTGGTGCGGTGCAAAACAGAAAAACCGCTCTCAGCCAAATAGCGCAGCGTAGATTGATACAATCCGCTGTCGTCGGTTTTAAAGAAAAGCTCGGCGCCATCCTTTAAAAAGACTTTGTAGGTATTGAGCTGATTGGTATGCGTCAGGCGTTTTTTGTGGTGGCGCATCTTGGGCCACGGATTGCAAAAATTGATATAAAGCCGCTCTATCTTATCCTGTGCATCCATCATGCTTAAAATACGCTCAATGTCAAAAGCGACCAACGCAATATTTTCCACCTTGCGATTTTCCTGCGCATAGCGCGCCTGAATATTTCTCCTTGCAACACCCAGCACATCCAAACTTAAATCGATACCGATAAAATTCACCTGCGGATTTAACGCTGCCAGTTCCGCCAAAAAAACGCCTTTTCCGCAACCCAATTCCAAATACAGCGGCTGCTCCTTTGCAAACCAATGCCGCCAATTTCCCTTTTGCGCTTGCGGCTCCTTTACAAAATACGGACAAACCTCCAATTCGGGTCTTGCCCATGCTTTTTTTCTCATTCTCATGGCTTGATTCTCCGAAAATTAAAAATTTTTTCTATTATACCAAAATAATCCGCTCCTGTCGATGCCACAAATGATACGGTACATGCAAAATTTTTATAAAAATTCATACAAAATTCGGCTTACCCTATTGCCAGAACAGCAATATCGCTGTATAATATATTGAATTTTGTTGTAAATAAAAATCGAATGAACGGAGGATGCCTTATGAAACATCTCATTGACCCGCTGGATTTATCTGTTGAGGAGCTTAACAGCTATTTGGACTTAGCCGACTGCATTTTTGCAAACCCGCAAAAATATGCCCATACCTGCAGCGGAAAAAAATTAGCCACTCTGTTCTATGAGCCAAGTACGCGTACCCGATTGAGCTTTGAAGCTGCCATGCTGAATCTGGGCGGTAGCGTGCTTGGCTTTTCTTCTGCTGAAAACAGCTCGGCCTCCAAAGGAGAAAGCGTTGCCGATACCATTCGTGTTATCTCCAACTTTGCAGATATTTGCGCCATGCGTCACCCCAAGGAGGGCGCGCCTATGGTTGCCTCTCTATATTCTAAAATTCCTGTGGTAAACGCCGGTGATGGCGGTCATCAACACCCCACTCAAACTCTAACCGACATTATGACCATCCGAGCGCTCAAGGGCAAACTGGAACACCTGACTGTAGGGCTGTGCGGCGACTTGAAATTCGGCAGAACGGCACACTCGCTGATTAAAACGCTTGCCCGCTATACCGGAATACGCTTTGTACTCATCTCCCCGCCAGAGCTGGAAATCCCCGATTATATTCGCGAAACGATTCTGTTACAACAAAGCATTCCCTTCTGCGAAGTTGCGCATTTAGAAGATGTCATAAGCGATTTGGATGTGTTGTATATGACCCGCGTACAAAAGGAACGTTTTTTTAACGAGGCGGATTATGTACGCCTGAAGGACAGTTACATTTTAGATACGGAAAAAATGGCGCTTGCAAAAGACGATATGATTGTACTGCACCCTTTGCCCAGAGTGAATGAAATTGCAGTGGAGGTAGACAGCGACCCTCGTGCCGCTTATTTTAAACAGGTAGAATTCGGGGTATATATTCGCATGGCGCTGATTATGAAGCTATTGGAGGTGGAGCAAGCATGAATGTGGACAGCTTAAAACGAGGTATTGTGATTGACCATATTAAAGCTGGCAGCTGCATGGATATTTACAAATACTTGGAATTGGACAAGCTTGATTGCAGCGTTGCAATTATAAAAAATGCCAAAAGCAATGCCATGGGTAAAAAGGACATTATTAAAGTAGAGGGGCTTTTGGATATTGACTTGGATGTGCTGGGCTTTATTGACTGTAATATTACTGTGAATGTGATTGATAACGGAGAAATTATTGAGAAGAAAAAGCTGACTATGCCCGAAACGATCCGTAATGTAGTTTCCTGTAAAAACCCGCGGTGTATCACCTCAATAGAGCGCGGCATTGAACAGGTTTTTCTACTAAGCAACCGGCAGCATCATATTTACCGCTGTGCCTATTGCGAGCAAAAATACGAACAAAAATAAAAACGCCCCGCTGCGGAGAAATTCTCCAGCAGGGGCGTCTTATTTTACAGAAACCTATGTTAAAAAACCGCATACCCTTGCAAAGGTGGCTATAATAAAACATAATGCAAAACCGCTGACCGTAGGCAATAAAATACCCACAGCCGTCCATTTTAGGCTTTTGCTCTCCTTTTTAATGGAAAGACATGTTGTGGAACACGGCCAATGTACCAACGAAAATACAATTACGCATAACGCCGTAACCCAAGTCCAACCGTTTGCAACCAACAACTCTCGCAGCGCCGTTAAATCACTCATTTCCGTTAGCGTTCCGGTTGCCATATAGGTCATGAGCATAATCGGCAGTACAATTTCATTTGCCGGAAATCCCAAAATAAACGCAAATAAAATTGTACCGTCCAGCCCGAATAATTTACCAACCGGGTCTAAAAAAGCAGCGCAATGCGCAAGCAAACTTGCCTCCCCTGCTGTAATATTGGCAAGCAGCCAAATCACCAACCCAGCTGGCGCTGCAACTACTACCGCTCTGCCCAACACAAATACCGTGCGGTCCAATAAAGAGCGTATAATCACCTTGCCAAACTGCGGTCTGCGATACGGCGGCAATTCCAGCGTAAAGGAGGACGGCACTCCCTTGAGTACCGTTTTAGATAAAAATTTGCTCATGGCAAGGGTCAGCAATACGCCCAGCAAAATAACACCCGTCAATATGAGCGTGGAAAGCAATGAACCGGTAAAACCGCTTGCAGCTCCGCCTACAAAAAATATAGAAATCATGGAAATCATAAACGGGAAGCCGCCACCACATAAACAGCAACAAAATTGTATTGTAAAAAAAATGTAAACCCTACCGCATACAAATACTTTTTGGTTCTTCTGTATGTTATAATTCAAAAATAACCATTACACAGCAATCCGGTAATTTGCACCGAAAAGGAGAATTTGTTACATGTTTATCGAAATCCTAAAGGCAATCTTTTTGGGAATCGTGGAGGGCATTACCGAATGGCTGCCCATTAGCAGCACCGGCCATATGATTTTGGTCGATGAATTTATCAAACTGAATGTATCTAAGGAATTTTTGGATATGTTCATGGTGGTCATTCAGCTGGGTGCCATTTTAGCCGTTTTGGCACTGTATTTCCATAGACTCAACCCGTTTTCGCCCAAGAAAACACAGATAGAACGCAAACAAACTTGGGCTTTGTGGCTCAAGGTGCTCATCGCGTGTATTCCCGCCGGCGTTGTGGGACTGATTTTTGACGATAAAATCAACGAGTTATTCTTTAACAGTTGGACCATTGCCATTACCCTAATCGTATACGGCGTGCTATTCATTGTTGTCGAGCTGTTCAATCGCCGCCGCAAGCCCAGAGTTCAAGATTTGCCGCAATTGTCTTATTTTATGGCGTTTATCATTGGTATTGCACAACTTTTGGCGCTTATTCCCGGTACCTCCCGCTCCGGCATCACCATTATCTGCGCCTTATTGCTGGGAGCCTCGCGTTTTGTGGCAGCAGAATTCACTTTTTTCCTTGCAATTCCCGTTATGCTGGGCGCCAGCGCATTAAAGCTTGCCAAATTCGGCTTTTCCTATACCGGGCAGGAAATTGCCATTTTAATTGCCGGTGTATTGACAGCTTTTCTGGTTTCGGTGCTTGCCATTAAATTTTTAATGAAATATATTAAAAAGCACGACTTTAAAATATTTGGTGCCTACCGCATTTTACTGGGTGTCGCCGTTATTATTTACTTTTCGGTTACCGGCGCTCACACATAAAAATAAGGCGTTCCCTGCCCATGGGAGCGCCCTTTTTTATGCCTTTTTCTGGACTGCCTCGCCAAGAGTGCGGTACAGCCATTGTTGCAAATACTCTGTTTCCTCCTTGGTCATGGGCACCTGCGTAACCGTAATTTGCAGATTTTGCTTCACAGCTATATTCCCTCCTTTGTTTCAGCGTATGTATCCCATAGGACGTCCTATCACGCGACTTTATATTTTGTTTTAACAAAGCCGCCCTTTGCATAAAGTGAATATGACACTGCAAAAGGAGGACCTTGCCATGAACATCGCTATTTACAGCCGCAAATCCGTTGTTACCGGGCGCGGAGAATCCATAGAAACACAAATCAAGCTGTGCCGGCAATATATTTCCGCACATATACCCGACCGCGCCCCCTGCCTGCACATTTACCGCGACGAAGGATATTCCGCAAAAAATACCCAGCGTCCGCAATTTTTACAAATGCTAAACGACCTGCGCACAAACTCTTTTGACTATTTAATTTGCTACAAATTAGACCGTATCAGCCGCAATGTCAGTGACTTTTCCGCTTTATTAGAGGAACTCAATCAACGCAATATTGCGCTGGTGTGCATCAAGGAGAAATTCGATACCTCTACGCCCATGGGTAAAGCCATGATGTATATTGCCTCGGTGTTTGCACAACTCGAGCGCGAAACCATTGCCGAACGCGTAAAGGACAATATGTATATGCTTGCACGCAGCGGACGCTGGCTGGGTGGCATTGCTCCCACCGGCTATATTGCAACGCAAACCGAAAATCAAACAGGCTCGCTTGCACTGGAGCCGCAGGAAGCCCTGTTGGTACGCACTATCTTTCAAGCTTTTTTACAAAGCCGCTCATTAACTGCTGTTGCAAAACAAGTCAATGCGCAGTATTTTAAAACTCGTACCGGCAGACCCTTTTCCCTTACCACCGTCAAACAAATTCTGCAAAATCCAGTCTATTGTATTGCTGACCAAAATGCCTATCGTTATTTTTCCGCAGCACAGGCAAATGTTTGTTTTACCCCCTCTGCCTGCTCTAAAACCCATGGACTGTTGGTCTACAATAAGCGTGATTACAAAAATAATGCTAAGCGGTTGCCAAAATCCAAATGGATTGTCGCGATAGGCCGACACCCCGGCATCGTATCCGGTGCAGATTGGGTAAAAGTACAGCAATATCTGCTGCAAAATAGCAAAACACGCTCTCATACCAAAAATCAATACGCCCTGCTTTCCGGGAAAATCACCTGCGGCTTATGCGGCAGTCCTATGTTGGCGAAAAGTCGCAGTAATCATGCTTTTTTATACGACTATATTTGTAAAACAAAATTAAACGGCGGTTCATGCGCATGCAAAAATATAAACGGCCCCGCCGTGGACCATGCGGTTTTGTTGGCAATGGCACAGCATTTGCCGCTTGCGAATTGGCAAAATACCCTGCAAAAAATGCACCGAATTGCCAAAAAGGAAAACATATTTTTCCGGCAAAAGCAAGTCGCTTTAAAAGAAAATGCCGTACAAACCGAGCAAATTCTAACAGCAATCGCCACCGGTCATTGGAATCCGGAAGTCTTACAAATACTAAACCAAAAACTTTTACAATTGCAGCAGCAAAAACAGGCACTATGCACCGAGGTTTCCGAAAAACAAAATGTCACTCCGGAACAATACAGCACCTTATTGCAAGCCCCGCAAATATTCTTAAATAACCTTACGTTGAATCAAAAACGGGAATGGGCCGCATTGACCATTGACGCACTGACTTTGGTAAACGACACACTACATCTCTCACTAAAAACACCTAAATAAATTATATTTGTTGCAATTTGTATGGTGGCGGTAATCGCCCGTTGCACGGAACAAAATTATTGGTCAACATCGCTATCATACGCTCTCTGGGCGAATCAATAATTCTGCACCCCACTACGCCCGCGGCATTACAGCCAAAACCCATACACATAGTCAGTGCTTGCTTACCACAGGTATTCGCCTTTTTAAAATAATGGTCCAAATTAAAAGCTACTCTGGGCAAATATCCAAAATCCTCCAGCAGCGTAAACAGCGGAAAAAAAATCGCCATTGGCGGCAGCATCACCGAAACCACCCATGCAAGTACACGGTATACGCCTAAAACCAACGCTCCATGCAGCCAATTCGGCGCATGTATCCATGCAAAAAAATCGCTCAATCGGTCCTGTACCCAAAACAACCCCTCCGAGAGTAATTGAGAGGGATAATTTGCCCCTGAAACCGTAATCCAAAAAATCAGCGCAAGTAAAGCAACCATAATTGGAATTCCCGTCCAACGGTTGGTTAGGTATTTGTCAATTTTACGGTCTCTGTTGTGGCAATTGCATTTTTTATAGCAAACCGCCTCGGCGCAAATTCCCTCTGCGGTTACTACCAGACATGCAACAATTTTATCCTGAACGTTCTCTCGCGTAATGCCATTTTTGCTGAGAAGTGTTCGCGTTCGCCGGAGTAACTGTAAAAGTACGGCATCCTTTGCAGGGTCATACCCGGTGCAGCGTTGAATTTCCTCCATCATGGAGGTGTCATCCTCAATTAGCCGCAACGCCAGCCAACGGCAATTCCACTCCTGCCCTAATCTTTGTGCAAGATGAGGCTCTATTCTAGAAATAGCCTGTTCAATTGGAGCAATATATTTTATTTTTTTTGCATCGGGCGCAGGGTCTCTTGCCAAAGCCTCTACAGTTTTCAGCAAATCCTCCAGCCCTGTTTTACTTCTTGCTGTAGTGCCCACCACCGGTACGCCAAGCTCTTTAGACAAAGCATCCAAATCAACGCAAATTTGTTTCTTTTTGGCTTCGTCCAGCAAATTTACACAAACAACTACCCGCTGAGTCAGTTCTATGGTTTGCAGCACCAGGTTCAAATTTCGCTCCAAACAGGTCGCATCGCACACCACAATTACAGCATCGGGCCGTTCAAAGCAAATAAAATTTCTTGCTACTTCCTCTTCTTTGGAATGCGCCATTAACGAATATGTGCCGGGCAAATCCACCAACGTATACATTTCATTATGAAACTGACACCCTCCAAAAGCGCTGTCCACAGTTTTGCCGGTCCAATTTCCCGTATGCTGCTTCAAACCTGTTAGCGCATTGAATACCGTGCTTTTCCCAACATTGGGATTGCCTGCCAGCGCAATCACCTTGCCGGGCTTTACGCAGGACTGCTGCGCTTTTTGCCGATTTTTTCCGCTTTTTTTCCAAAGCATATTCCCTCACCTACCTTGCTATGCTCATGACAACCGCGTCATCACCAACGAGGAATCTTCCCGTCTCAGTGCAATCACAGCGCCTCTTATAAAAAATGCAGTCGGGTCTCCCGCAGGACTTTTACGTACACATTCCACCTGCGTTCCCTCAATCAATCCTATATCCTGCAGTCTTCTTCTGATACCGGTATCGACCAGCAATTGCCGCACTGTAGCAAGCTGCCCTTCTTCTAACGCGCTTAGCGGAATATTCTCAGTTTTCATACCAAAGCTCCTTTTTCTAAAAATAGAATTTCTCCTGTTATTATAATATTTCCGTTGGGTAATTCTGTGCAAAAATAAAAGCTCTGCAAAGAATGCTCTCTGCAAAACTCTTTATAAAATTCCGGCGTTATTCTATATTATCTTGTTAAAGTGCGCTTACGATTGTTTTTTACCCTTAATTTGCTCCCAATAGCGGCAAAATGCCTGCTCGCTTTTATTCTCTCCGAACTCATAATAACAAGCTCCTTTTAATTCATCGGGCAAATACTGCTGCAACACCCAACCGTTCGGGTAATCGTGCGGGTACAGGTAAAATTGTCCCTTTACCGCTGTATCTGCACCGTCGCAATGCTTATTTTGCAATTGCCGTGGAATACTGCCCACTTTACCCTTTTCAATATCCGCCATAGCACGGTTAATCGCCAAATACGCTGTATTGGATTTAGGCGCGTTACACACCAAAACCACGGCATCCGCAAGCGGAATTCTCGCCTCCGGCAAACCGACCTGTAAAGCAGCATCCACCGCCGCCTTAACAATCGGAATGATTTGCGGCCACGCAAGTCCTACGTCTTCGCAAGCGCAAACCAATAACCTCCGGCAAACCGACGGCAAATCGCCCGCAGCAAGCAAACGCGCCAAATAATATACTGCCGCATCAGCATCAGAACCCCGCATAGATTTTTGAAACGCCGAGAGCAAATCATAATGCTCGTCGCCGTCCTTATCATAACGCATAGCGCTGCGCTGAGTCAGTTCCTTAGCTGTTTCCAGCGTAATATACCGGCCTTCATCGGTTTCCTCTCCCGTAAGCGCACACAACTCCACTGCATTCATTGCTTTACGCACATCACCGGCACAGGCAGTCGCTATATGCTCTGTTACACCATCCTCCAAGATGATTTTCTTGCCTAATTCCTGCTCAATTGCTGAAAAACCGCGTTGCACCGCACGATATACCTCATATTTTGGTACAGGCTTAAATTCAAATACGGTAGCGCGACTTAAAATGGCATTATACACATAAAAATACGGGTTTTCGGTAGTAGAAGCAATCAAGGTGATTTGTCCATTTTCTATAAATTCCAACAATATTTGCTGTTGTTTTTTGTTCAAATATTGAATCTCGTCCAAATACAACAATACTCCATTCATGGTCTCAAACGTATTTAAACCGGAAATAATCTCCTTGATATCGGCCGTGGAAGCAGTCGTACCGTTTAATTTCACCAGCTTTCGCTTAGTTTTCTTGGCAATCATCGCCGCAACGGTGGTCTTGCCCACGCCCGAAGGTCCGTAAAATACCATATTCGGAATCTCCCCGGAATCTATAATCCGGCGCAAAACCTTACCCTCATCCAATAAATGACGCTGTCCCACCACGTCGTCCAGCACTTGCGGACGTAATCGATCTGCCAACGGAGCGCTCATAACCGCACCTCCTTTTTTATTGTGATTTGTACTACGAAAAAAAGAACGGACGCAACGCCCGCTCCAAAATACCTTATTCGTACAAGGGGTATGCCTGACAAATACTTTGTACTTCTTTGCGAATACGCTCCACATTGCCATCAAAATCCACAATCGCAAGAGAAATGCATTCTGCAATTTTATCCATATCCTGCTCCTTCAAGCCACGAGTTGTCACAGCCGGCGTACCCAAACGCACACCGCTGGTCACAAACGGACTCCTTTGCTCATTGGGCACGGTATTTTTGTTGGCGGTAATATATACCTCGTCCAAACGACGCTCCAATTCCTTACCGGTCAATTCCATGCCGCTTAAATCTACCAACATCAAATGGTTGTCCGTACCGCCCGAAACCAATTTTACACCACGTTTGG
The DNA here is from genome assembly GCA_934457095.1 of uncultured Eubacteriales bacterium. GTDB lineage: Bacteria > Bacillota > Clostridia > Oscillospirales > Acutalibacteraceae > UMGS1071. Next base: position 82,906 of record CAKSHJ010000004.1, on the reverse strand, counting down.
TAAGTCCGTTTGCCAATGCCTGTGCATTTTCTACCACCTGCTTACCATACGCCTTAAATTCCGGCTTTAAGGCTTCGCCCAAACAAACCGCCTTGCCGGCAATCACATGCATCAACGGACCACCTTGAATACCGGGAAAAATTGCCTTATCCACTGCCTTTGCGTATTCTTCTTTGCACAAAATCAAGCCGCCGCGCGGACCACGCAATGTTTTGTGCGTAGTAGTGGTCACAATATCCGCCCATTCTACGGGATTGGGATGCATATCTGCCGCCACCAATCCTGCAATATGCGCCATGTCTACCATGAGCATTGCACCAACGCTGTCGGCGATTTCTTTCATACGTTTAAAATCAATGATTCTAGCATATGCGCTGGCACCGGCTACAATCATTTTCGGCTTGACTGACTGCGCCTGCTCTGCCAGCTTATCATAGTCAATACGGTGTGTCACAGCATCCACACCATATTCCACAAAATTGTAATAACTACCCGACATATTCACCGGTGAACCGTGGGTCAAATGCCCGCCCTGCGAAAGATTCATACCCATTACGGTATCACCGGGCTTTAAAAACGCAAAATACACGGCCATATTGGCCTGCGCACCGGAATGCGGCTGTACATTGGCATGTTCTGCACCAAATAACATACAGGCACGCTTACGCGCAATCTCTTCCACAATGTCTACAAATTCGCAGCCGCCGTAATACCGCTTGCCGGGATAGCCCTCTGCATATTTATTGGTCAAAATACTGCCCATAGCCGCCATTACCGCCGGAGAAACAATATTTTCCGAAGCAATCAACTCCAAATTGCGTTGCTGCCGCTTCAATTCTTTCCCCATTGCCGCTCCAATTTCCGCATCATACCGTTCCACAAAGCCAATGGTGTCCATCATATCCCGATACATAACCGCACTCCCTCTTTTTTAGCATTTATTCTGTTTTCAATTATACACAAACCTGCAAAAAAAGGCAATTATAAAATATCCCATAAAATAGAAAAAAGCGTTTCCGTCAAACAGAAACGCTCTTAGCTCATTATTTTGCCACAAGATTGACCAGCTTACCCGGCACATAAATTTCCTTCACAATTTGTTTGCCTGTAAGCTCGGCAGCTACCTTTTCGTCCGCCTTGGCCGCCGCTATGGCATCTTTTTCGGCAATATCTGTCGGCACCTGCAAACGGCTCCGTATTTTTCCACAAACCTGCACGGCAATTTCAATCGTTTTGTCCACGCATTTGCTTTCATCATACGCAGGCCACGGCTGCACACAAACCATACCGTCACCCAGATTTATCTGCTGCCACATCTGCTCGCAAATATGCGGCGCAAATACATTTAGCAATAAAGTAAACAGTCGCAACTCTCCCCTGGTAACCGCTCTCCGCTCATAAATCTCGTTGAGCAGCGCCATGAGTGTTGCAATCGCCGTGTTGAATTTCAACCCCTCAATGTCCTGTCCTATCTTTTTCACCGCTCTGTGAAAAGCCGCCTCCAATTGCGGACTCAACATCTCCTCCGAGGTCACAATATCCGCAAGGCCCCAATAACGCTCCAAAAAACGGCGGCAGCCCTTAATACTCGCCGTACTCCACGGAGCCGCCTTTTCAAAATCGCCTATAAACATCTCGTATAACCGCATGGTATCCGCGCCGTATTCTGTAATAATCTCATCCGGATTAACCACATTGCCGCGGGATTTGCTCATTTTTTCACCATTTTCACCCAAAATCATACCGTGGCTGGTACGCTTTTGGTAAGGCTCCTTAGTGGGCGTTATACCAATGTCATATAAAAATTTGTTCCAAAAGCGACTGTAAAGCAAATGCAAGGTTGTGTGCTCCATGCCGCCGTTGTACCAATCTACCGGCGCCCAGTAATGCAACGCCTGCTCACTTGCCAAAGCTTTGTCGTTATGCGGATCCATATAGCGCAAAAAATACCACGAAGAACCTGCCCATTGCGGCATGGTATCGGTTTCTCTTTTGGCAGCGCCGCCGCATTTCGGACAGGTCGTATTAACCCAATCGGTCATTTTAGCCAGCGGAGATTCTCCGTTGTCAGTCGGCTCATAAGAGTCCACCTCCGGCAACTCCAACGGAAGCTGCTCCTGGGGTACCGCTACCTGTCCGCATTTTTCGCAGTGTACAATCGGAATCGGTTCACCCCAATACCGCTGACGTGAAAACACCCAATCCCGCAGCTTGTAATTGACCTTCGCACAACCAATGCCCTGCTCTTGCAAATACGCCGTTATTTTTTGTTTTGCCTGCTCCACGGTCAGCCCGTTTAAAAATTCGGAATTGACCATCGTGCCATTCTGGTTTTCGGTAAAGGCTTCCTGTTCAATGTTGCCGCCCTTTACGACTTCTACAATCGGCAATCCAAATTTTTTAGCAAATTCCCAGTCGCGGGTATCGTGCGCCGGTACGGCCATAATCGCACCCGTACCGTAAGAAACCAACACATAATCAGAAACAAAAATGGGAATCTCCTGACCGGTCAGCGGATGAATACCGCGCACGCCTTTGAGCTCCACACCGGTTTTTTCTTTTGCAACCTCCGTGCGCTCAAAATCGGACTTCTTCGCCGCTGCTTCCCGGTAAGCGTCAAGTTCCTCTGTATTGGAAAGCCTGTCCCTCCATATTTCTAATAATGGGTGTTCGGGCGAGATGACCATGTATGTAACACCAAACAAGGTATCGGGTCTTGTGGTATAAATTTCTATGGTATCTCCGGCTGTGGTGTTAAATTTTGCCTGCACGCCCGTCGAACGCCCAATCCAATTGCGCTGCTGCGCCTTTACTCGCTCCGGGTAATCTACCAAATCCAAATCATCAATCAGTCTTTGGGCATATTCGGTAATTTTCAGCATCCACTGCGATTTCGTTTTACGCACCACCTCGCTACCGCAACGTTCGCAACCGCCGTTTATGACCTCCTCGTTTGCAAGCACGCATTTACAGCTGGTACACCAATTCACTGCCATTTCTTTTTTGTAAGCCAAACTATGCTCAAACAGCTGCAAAAAAATCCACTGCGTCCACTTGTAATATTCCGGGTCGGTAGTATTAATCTCACGAGACCAGTCAAAAGAAATCCCCAGCGAAATGAGTTGCTGTTTAAAACGTGCAATATTCTGCTCAGTCACAATTTTCGGGTGAACATGATGCTTAATCGCAAAATTTTCCGTAGGCAAACCAAAGGCATCCCAGCCAATGGGATACAGCACGTTATAGCCCTGCATACGACGTTTCCTTGCAAGAATATCCAGCGCGGTGTAAGAGCGCGGATGTCCTACATGCAACCCCTGCCCCGATGGATACGGAAATTCAATCAATGCATAAAATTTTTCTTTATCGCTATGATTTTCGGCATGAAAAACGCCGGCCTGCTCCCATTTTTGCTGCCAATTTGCCTCTAACGGCTGATGCTCGTATTTCACACAAGTCCCTCCTCATCCAAAAAGCTCATATCCAACAATCCTCCGTCCTGCCACAAGCGGTCCAAATCATAAAACGCCCGAGATTCCGGCGTAAAAATATGCACAATTACATTACCGTAATCCATGAGTACCCACGAATTTACACGGTAGCCCTCCAAATGATGCGGAACAACTCCCTCGTTTTTCAGTCCTACCTCCAGCTCATCGGCAAGCGCGTTTACATGCGTATTTCCCGTACCGGTTGCAAATACAAAATAGTCCGTCAACGAGGAAATGTCCTCTATTTTTACAATTCTGACTTCCTCTGCCTTCTTTTTGCTTAAAAATGCAGCGGCTTTTTTGGCTAACTCTAAAGATGTCATTTGCTTTTCACGTTCCTCCTTTATATTACAAATCAAATTCCGCAATTGCCCAATTATACGCCGCAAGACTGTCCGGATGTACAAATTTATGCGCCCCGGTCAAATCCTGAATTGAAAATACAAGACCTGCCAACACGGTTTTATCCAGACTTTCCCTTGCAAGGTCACGCAACGCTTCCACACCCGCATAATCACGGTCCATAGAAATAAAATCTGCTACAAAAAGCACCTTGTCAAGCGGCGTCATATGCGCTCTGCCCGTGGTATGGTACAGCACCGCATTCAGCAACTCTTCATCGTCTATGCCCAGAGTTTGCTTCATGTACAGATACCCGCATTTGGCATGCCAAAGCTTCGGCGCTTTTTGCTCGTCCTGCGTTAATATTATACCCGAATCCGCCATCATTTTCAATTGTTGCTCCTTGGGCAATTCTTTCATAATATCATGCAAAAGACCGACCGTTTCCGCTTTTTTTTCGTCCACACCGTAGCGACTCGCAAGGGCAATGCATTCCTCCGCAACATAAACCGAATGCAAAAACCGCTTCTCAGACAAAAACGGACGTATGATTTGTTTATATTCTTTTGAATCCATCAACTCACTCCTTATACAGTCCATGCTGCTCAATATACTCCTTTACACCAAACGGCACCATACCGGAAATATCCGCACCGGCTTTCACCGCGCTACGCACCATGGTAGAGGAAATCGGTAAAAAATCAATATTTTGCAATATCGTTTGAGCGCCATGCGCTTGTAACTTCTTTTCATATACCTGCATTTGCGCCATACCCTCTATACTGCGCGGCGCCGCACAAAATACAGCCAACTCAAACAATCGCAGAGCGTCTTTCCAATTAAGCAAAGATAAAAACATATCCTCGCCGGTAATCCAATACAGCGTATCATTCGGGTACTGCCGTTTGAGCTCCTCTAAAGTATATACCGTATAGCTGGGTATATGCCGGCATATTTCCATATCAGAAACGGTATAGCCGACCGACTTTGCAGCTATTTTGCACATAGCAAGCCGATGCTCCGCCGCTGTCAGATGCTCACTTGTTTTATGCGTGGGCGCTTTGGTGGGCATGAAAATCACACGGTCAAAAGAAACATGCTCGCAAAACCGCCTGACCAAATGCAAATGTCCATTGTGAATCGGGTCAAACGTACCGCCTAAAATTGCAATTTTTTGCATAACCGTACCCTAAACCTTCTTTGCCTTGGGCAGTACAATTTTAGGCTCCTTGAGATTCGGGCGATACAAAACAAATTTTGTGCCGATTACCTGTACCACTTGTGCCTGTGTTTTCTCCGCAATTTCTCCGGCGGTGTCCCGCACCGTATGCGGCGCGGTTTCCAGCACCTTTCCCTTTATCAATTCTCTTGCCGTAAGCGCGTCGTTTGCCTGCTTGATAATATCGCTGCCAACGCCGCTTTTGCCCACCATTAAAATGGTCTCCAGCGGGTTTGCCAAAGCGCGCAAATAAGCCCGTTGTTTACTTGTTAGCATGGTATGCTCCTTTATTCGTTATTCAAATACTGCTTTAATTTTTCACAAAACAGCGCAAGGGCCTTTCCCCTATGGCTGATGCTGTCTTTTTCCGCATCAGCCAATTGCGCAAAGGATTGCTCTCCCACCAAAAAAACAGGGTCATAGCCAAAACCGTTGTTACCCGTCTTTGCAAAAGCAATACTACCTTCACACTGCTCCTGCGCCGTTACGGTATCCCCGTTTGCAAATACACAGCAAATACTGCAAATAAACCGTGCCATGCGTTTTTCCTGTGGTATATCCTGCATATCTTTGAGCAACTTTTGTGTATTTTGGTCATCGGTAGCATGTTCGCCGGCATACCTTGCCGAATACACTCCCGGCGCACCGTTTAAAGCGTCCACCACAAGACCGGAATCATCCGCAATGGCGGGCAAACCGGTATTGCGACATGCAGAAACAGCTTTTAAATAAGCGTTTTCTGCAAAAGTTGTGCCGGTTTCCTCCACCGAAGGCAACTCTGCGGTACAAACCATAATCCCCAACGGCTGCAACACACGCTGCATTTCAGCTAATTTATGCTTGTTATGCGTCGCAATTACAAATTTCATACCTGTTTCCACGGCTCATTCCTCTTCCAATACATCGTCTGTCTCGTCGGTTCTCTTTGCAAATAAAGCCTTGGCAAAATCACGGGCATCAAACGGCTGCAAATCCTCAATTTTTTCGCCCACGCCCACAAATTTCACCGGTAATTGCAATTCCTGCTCAATAGCAAGCACTACGCCGCCCTTTGCCGTACCGTCCAGTTTGGTCAGTACAATGCCGGTAATCCCAGCCGCATTTTGAAACTCCCGTGCCTGATTTACCGCATTTTGACCTGTTGTGGCATCCAGCACCAACAGAACCTCTTTGTCGCAATCGGGCAATTCCCTACCTATAATACGACTGATTTTTGCAAGCTCATCCATAAGATTTTTCTTATTATGCAGTCTACCGGCCGTGTCGCAAATGATTACATCGGCTCCAACAGACCTTGCTTTTGCAATGGTATCGAATACCACCGAGGCCGGGTCAGAACCCTCGTCTTTTTTCACCATTTCTACCTGTGCGCGGTCAGCCCAAACTTGTAACTGCTCAATCGCCGCCGCCCGAAAGGTATCCGCAGCGCCTAAAATCACCTTTTTGCCCTCATTGGTAAGGCGCAACGCCAGTTTACCAATGGTGGTGGTTTTGCCAACACCGTTTACACCAATCACCAGTATCACAGACGGCTTTGTTGCAACATGCAGTTCCTTGTCGCCGCTCATCATCTCGGCCACAACATCCTGCATCATACTCAGAATCATTTGCGGGTCAGTCACTCCCTGTTCCTTTACCCGTGCGCGCAGGCGTGTGCAAATTTCCACCGCCGTAGTCATACCTACATCGCCCATCACCAGAAGCTCCTCAAGCTCCTCAAACAACTCCTCGTCAATTTTGGTAAAGGAATTGAGCATGGAATCAATCGAACCGGTAATGCTGTCTCTGGTTTTTTGCAGTCCTTTTTTTATTTTATCAAAAAATCCCATGGTATATCTCCTCTCTGTGCAAATTTTTACTATAAGCCCAATTTCTCCTCAATTTCACTCATATCCAGCTCCAACAGCTTAGAAACGCCTCTGTCCTGCATGGTCACGCCGTATAATACATCGGCCTCCTCCATGGTGCCGCGACGGTGGGTAATCGTCACAAATTGGGTATTGTCATTCATTCTGCGCAAATATGCCGCAAATCTGGCAACATTCACCTCGTCCAACGCCGCTTCAATTTCGTCTAAAATACAAAACGGCGGCGGACTGACCTTCATAATGGCAAAATACAGCGCAATGGCAACCAATGCCTTTTCCCCGCCGGAGAGCAATTCAATATTGGTAACAATTTTACCCGGCGGATGTACCACGATCTGAATACCGCTTTCCAACACATTTTCACGGTCCTCCAACTCCAAATTTGCCTTGCCTCCACCAAATAATGTCTGAAAGCTTTCTTTAAAATTTCGGTTAATCTCGTCAAAGTGCTCCAAAAATAATGTTTTCATCTGGTAGGTCAAATCGTGAATCATTCTTTTCAACTCATTGCGCGATTTCTCCACATCGGCAATTTGAGCGGTCAAAAATTCATAACGCTGCGCAACCTCTTTATATTCCTCAATTGCGGTCACATTCACGCTGCCCAACGCTTTAATCTTCGCTTTTAATTCACTCAATCTGCGCTGCGCCGCACCATTATCTTCAATTTCAATCGTCAGCGCCTGTGCCTCGCGTCTAGTCAATTCATATTCTTCCCACAATTTTGCAACAATACCGTCATATTCTTTCTGCAAACCAATCTTACGCTCCTCCAATCGCGTAAGGTCTTTTGCCAAATTTTCACGCTCGGCCGCTTTTTCACGCTCCTGCACCCGTAACTCGGAGCATGTTTGCTCGGTTTGCAAACGCTCCTGCATCAAACGTTCAATATCATTCTTAGCACTGTGCGCCTGCTCCCGCAACACCGTAATTTCTGATTTTAGCGTTGCAATCTGTATTTTTACCCGCTCGTTTGCGGCCACCATGGAACCCATTTCATCGTTTAACACTTCCGTCCTTCGGTCATAATTTGTACGGCTGTTTTGTAAATCGTCCAGTTCCCGCTGCAAAACCTCTTTTTCCTTCTCTATACTTACCCCGGCAAGACGCAGCTCCTGCAATTGCTCGCTGACAACCTGACTTTGTTTGCTGTCGTTTTCACGACTTTGATTCAATATATCCAGCGTTCCCTGCACCTGTTCCAATTGCCCTGCCAGCGTTCGCATTTGTCCGGCGGTCCGTTCTTTTACCTGTATATGCTCCTGTAATTGCTCTAAAAACTGCCCTTGCTCCTGCTCCAATTTTTGCAAGGCCCCCCGCAATGCTTTTTGCTCATTTTGCACACGCCCGCATTCAGCCTGTATTTTTACGGTTTCCTCCCGCCTTGCATATAAGGCGTTTTTGGCCTGTTCAATGGCAGACTCCGCCTCCTTTGTACAAAGCCGTGTCTGTTCCAAAGTCGTCTTAGCCTCTTGCACCTGCCGCTGTAAAGTAACAATCTGCGCTTTTCCTTTTGCAATGTCTGCACTGCGGCTGAGCAAACCGGCGCTGCGTGTCTGCGAGCCGCCCGTCATAGAGCCACCGGCATTGACCACCTGACCATCCAGAGTAACCACCCGAAAACGGTATTGAAATTTTCTTGCAATTTGTGTGGCCTTATCTAAATCCTGAGCAATCACAATGCGTCCCAATAAGGACTCAAGCACACTGCGATACTGCTGCTCACATTCACAAAGGTTCCCGGCAATACCCACAAAACCATCGCATACGGCAAGACCGTCCTCTCTCAAAGGGTTGACCTTTATATTCGAAATCGGTAAAAAGGTAGCCCTGCCCTTATCCTTCTGCTTTAAAAATAGAATTGCCTGTTTTGCATGTTGTTCATTTCCCACCACAATATGTTGCATAGAAGCACCCAAAGCGGTTTCAATGGCAACAGCATATTCGCCCGGCACCTGAATTAAGCGCGAAACAGGGCCGTGTATCCCCTGTAAATTTCCACTTGCAGACTGATTCATAACCGCCTTAACAGAATGATGAAAACCCTCCAAATTGCTCTCCAAATTCTCCAAAAAGCGTACTTTTCGCTCCTGCTCACTTTTTTCCAGTAACAAGCGATCCACAGTCTGTCTGTTTCGCTCATTGTTCGCGCGACAAGTTTGATAATGCTGTTCACAATCAGCAATATCCTGCGTTAGCTTTGCAAGGCCGGCCTCGGAGTCCTTCAGCATTTTAGTATAATCCTGTTCCATCGCTTCCAAATTTTGCAACTGTTCGCGATACGCCTGCGCCTGCGCCATGTAATCGACCTTACGTTCCTCGGCCTGCAAAATTGCAGAATCGGCTACCATTTGTTGGAGTTTCATCTCAGAATTTTGCTCGTTTAAACGTTGCATTTGCTGCGTTTGTTGTTGTAAATCGCTGTCAAATTTTGCAATGGTTGCCCGTACCATCTCTAACTTCTGCGCCATTTGTTGCTGCTGTTGACGATTGTGCTCTAAAAGTTGTTCGGTTTTCTGCAACTTTTCCTGTCTGCGCTCCCATTCCCGCTGTGCTGACTGATGCGATAACGCTGCTGTTTTTAACTCGTTTTCAATCCGAACAATACTCTGATTATTATGTAGTATATCATTTTCCAAAACGGAAATTTCGCCCTCTTTACGAGCCGCTGTTTCCTCAGCCTGACCTGCTTTTGTACGAATATCGTCCATTTGCGCGGTGCAGGTATTCACGCGAGCAAACCCCTGCTCAATCCGGCGACTGATTTGCTCCATTTGCTCAGTTGCCTGTTCGCTCTGGCTTTTTGCCACCAAGATTTTTTCCTCACGGTCACGTAGTATTTTACCGGAATGCTCTAGCATATCCAGCCAAATTCCAATCTCCAAGCTACGTTTTTCTTCGTAAAATTCCAGATATTGTTTGGCTTTTTCAGCCTGCTCGCGCAACGGCTCTACTCTATCCTCCAATTCGGCAACAATGTCATGCAAACGTACCAAATTTTCCTCTGCCCGCAGCAAACGTCGTTCGGATTCCTCCTTACGGTAACGATAACGTGAAATTCCCGCAGCCTCCTCAAAAATTTCACGGCGGTCCTCCGAGCGTGCGGAAACAATATTGTCAATTTTACCCTGGCCAATCAGCGAATACCCATCGCGTCCCAAACCAGTATCCATAAATAATTCGTGAATATCTTTTAACCGCACCACCGCATTGTTAATTAAATATTCACTGTCTCCGGAACGGTAATAACGACGTGTTACAGCAACCAAATCGTTGTCAAAGGGTAATTTGCGGTTTTTATTCTCAAGAGTCATAGTTACCTCGGCATAGCCATTTGCCTTACGACTGTCGGTGCCGCTGAACACAATATCCTCCATCTTGGAGCAGCGCAGATTTTTAGTGGACTGCTCGCCCAATACCCAGCGAATGGCATCGCTGATATTACTTTTTCCGCTGCCATTCGGCCCTACCACAGCCGTAAAGCCACGGTTAAAATTCAGTTTGGTTTTATCCGGGAATGTTTTAAACCCGTGAATCTCTAATGACTGTAGCCGCACGCTTTTGCTCCTTTCCGCTCAATGCTCTTTGCAATTTCCACTGTCCCTGTGCCATATTTTCATCGGTTCTTACCTGTACATCATATCCCAAATCGGCAAAAAATTGCAAATTACACCGTTTTTGTCCCACTGCCTTGGAATGCCATGCAGGATGTACCGTCAATATAATTTCTCCCGGTACAAATTCATTGTGTAATCGCCGCAAAATTTCGTTGCGCATTTTTCTGCTGTAACACAATTCTCCAAAAGCAGGATGCCACGGTCCTGCCAAGTAGTTTCTTTGTAATTCGGGCGAGTCATGCAACCCCAAACGAATCACCGGAATGTATCTTTGCTCAAAAAATACAAGTAATCCGCTGCACAATTCCACCGTTTCCTCCAATGACAGCGTACAGTAACGCCCCTGCTCATACAACTCTCCCAACCGAGTATGCCTCAAAATCACCGTTGGGTAAATGCGTACCGTATCCGGCTTACATTCGGCAATTTCTGCCGCTGTTTGTACTGCCCCCTCTGCAGTATCGGTATATAAACCGGTCATCATTTGCAGTCCCAGCGCAAATCCCTGTGCCTTTATCAATTTTGCGGCATTCCTTACTTGCTGCGCCGTATGTCCTCGTCTGTTTGCCCGCAAAACGGCGTCCACCATACTCTGTGCGCCCAGTTCAATTGCGGTTACGCCATATTGTTTCAAACACTGCAATATCGCATCGTCCACAGCATCCGGTCTGGTCGAAACCCGAATCCCCTTTATGATTCCGCCTGTTACAAACGGCTGTGCCGCCTCTAACAGTGAAATCATATATCCTCTCTCCAACGCCGTAAAGCTGCCCCCGAAAAAGGCAATCTCCAAACAAAATTTCTCGGCATGCTCATGTGCTATCGCCGTTTCTATTGCCTGCGTTACATCATACGGTTCAGGCTGGTATTGCACCCCGGTAATATCCGTCTGATTACAAAAGCTACATTGGTGCATACAGCCGTTATGCGGCACAAATATCGCAATATTTCCGTGTTTAATAACCCATCAGCTCCAATGCTTCTCTGGCAGCCTGCTGCTCGGCCTCTTTTTTGCTTTTGCCTCCACCTTTGCCAATCACATTCTGGTTTAAATGCACCTCTACGGTAAAATGCTTATTATGATCCGGTCCGCTCTCGCCGGTCAACACATAAGTCAAATGCTCCTCGGGGTTCTGCTGAATAATCTCCTGTAAAGTCGTTTTATAATCCTTAAATGGCTTTGGCTTAGGAGTTTGTATCGCAGGCTCAATAAACCGCAAAATAAAAGTACGCGCCTTTTGCAAGCCGCCGTCCATATAAATTGCGGCAATCACAGCCTCAAAGGCATCAGCCAAAATAGACGGCCGGGTATTTCCGCCGGTATTTCTCTCACCGTTGCTCAGCTGCAAATGCCTGCCCAAGTCAATTTGCGTTGCAAAGCCGCACAGCGCTTTTTCGCAAACCAATGCAGCCCTGGTTTTGGTCAAATCGCCCTCAGGCATATTGGGGCAATGCTTAAACAAATAATCAGCCACCACCACGCCCAAAACAGAGTCACCCAAAAATTCCAGCCGCTCATTGCTCGGCCCTGCTTTTTTATTCTCATTGGCATAAGAGGAATGCGTCAGTGCCGTTTTCAGATACTGCTTATTTTCAAAACGGTAGCCGATTTTATCCTCAAGTTCTTGTAGCATAAAAACACACCTTTCCTATTTTTTTAATGGTATTTCCGCCGGCAAGCCTAATTATGACTCCTCCTGTTCCCGGTACTCTGCAAGACTGTCGGCAATCAACTGCACCACATTCGACTCCACATATTGCTTTGTCAAGGCAAGCGCGCTCAAAAATGTTCCGGCATCTGCGCTCCCATGCGCTTTGAACACCGGTTTTGCCGCACCCAAAATCGGTGCGCCCCCCACCTCGGTGTAGTCAAAATTTTTCTTGAGTTCTTTCATATCTTTGAGTACCACAGCCGCTGCCAGCTTGTTCATGGCACTTTTGGTGAAAATTTCTTTTATTTTACCCATAAGCACCATGGCCACACCCTCATACACCTTTAAAATCATATTGCCGGTAAAGCCGTCGGCAACCACTACATCGGCAGCGTCCACAGGTAAGGCTCTGCCCTCCACATTGCCCACAAAATTCAGCTTGGAAGCCCTCAACATTTCATAAGCGTCTATTTGCACCTGCGTACCCTTATTTTCCTCCTGCCCAATGTTGGCAAGCCCCACGCGAGGATTCTGTAACCCCATCACCTTCTCCATGTAAATACTGCCCATTACCCCAAATTGCAACAGCATTTCCGGCCGACATTCGTTATTTGCACCGGCATCCAGCAGCATAAAGCGCCCCGTACTTTTCGGCATAATCGGTGCAAATGCCACACGCTTTACTCCCTTAATACGCTTTACCAGCAGAGTAGCGCCCACGACCAATGCACCGCTGTTTCCGGCCGAAATAAATGCGTCTCCATTATCGGCAACCAATTGTCTGCAACCCTCTGCCATCGAAGAATCTACCTTGCTTTTGGTAATTTCGGTAGCGTCATCCTCCATAGTAATCACACTCGGAGCGTGGGCAATTTCCATACGGTCTAAAGAAATCCCCTCTCGGTTTGCCACACGGCGAATTTCCTGCTCATCGCCGGTGAGCAAAATATCTATGTCCAATTCAGCAACGGCTCTTTCACATGCCTTTAAAATTTCTAACGGCGCATGGTCGCCGCCAAATGCATCCACAATCATTCTCATATTTTTACACACCCTCTCAAATATACGCTTTCAACAACTCCAGCGAGCGTCTTGCCAAAGCGGCATAGCGTTCCCTTTTATCCCGAATCTGCACCGCAAGCAGCGGCAATATCCCAAAATTAGCCCCCATAGGCTGGTAATTTTGCGAGGCGCTGTTCGCCACATAATCGCTCAATGCGCCCATCATTGTTTCTCTCGGTAAAATCAACGACGGCTCTTTCTTTGCGCGGCAAACCGCATTCACCCCCGCCAAAATGCCCGACGCTGCCGATTCCATATACCCCTCCACACCGGTAATTTGCCCGGCAAAAAATATCTGCGGATTTTGCTTTAAGCTAAAATCTTGGTTGAGTACCTGCGGCGCATTTAAAAAAGTATTGCGATGCATCACGCCGTAGCGCATAAATTCTGCATTCTGCATACCCGGAATCATCGAAAATACCCGTTTTTGCTCGGCAAATTTCAAATTGGTCTGAAACCCTACCAAATTCAGCAACGTACCCGCAAGGTTTTCTCGCCGCAACTGCACCACTGCCCACGGACGACATCCTGTTCTCGGGTCTATCAATCCCACCGGCTTGAGTGGTCCGTAACGCATAGTATCTTTGCCGCGCTGCGCCAATACCTCAATCGGCATACAGCCCTCGTAAACCTGCGGATTTGCCTTATCAAATTCATGCACTGACGCACGTTCCGCCCCAAGCAGCGCCTCATAAAACACCTCATATTCCGCCTTGTTCATCGGGCAATTCAAGTAAGCGTCATCGCCGCCCTTGTCATAACGAGAAGCCGCAAAGCAGACCTGCATATCCAGGCTTTCCGCGGTTACAATGGGTGCGGCCGCATCAAAAAAGCGCAAACTTTCTCCGCACTGCTCCGCAATTTTCTCAGCTAAGCTATCGGCAGTCAGTGGTCCTGTCGCAACCACAACTATGCCATTTTGCGGCAAATCGGTCACTTCCTCATTCACCACGGTAATCAACGGGTGCGCTTTTATCTTTGCGGTCACCATCTCCGAAAACCGTTCGCGATCCACAGCCAACGCTCCACCTGCAGGTACACGGCAGACATCGGCGCATTCCATAAGTAAAGAATGAAACTCTCGCATTTCAGCTTTGAGCAATCCTGCTGCACTTTCTACGCGCTCGGCTTTAAGCGAATTGGAGCAAACCAATTCGGCAAAATTTGCACTGCTATGCGCCGGAGAATACCGCTTTGGCTTCATCTCATACAGCGTTACAGTTTGACCCCTTTTTGCAATTTGCCATGCGGCCTCGCACCCGGCAAGCCCCGCGCCTATCACCGCAATATTCATGCTTCACCCATTTTTTCAAAGCCGCAATCCGGTGTCACACAATATAATTTGGGCTTTTTGCCTTTTTTCTTGAGCAGCGTTTTTCCGCATTTGGGGCATTTCTCCATAGCCGGCTCGTCCCAAGAGACAAAATCACATTTGGGGTATTCCTTGCAACCATAGAATACACGCCCTTTTTTGCTTTTCCTCATAATGACGCTGCCGCCGCATTTGGGACACTCGGCACCCGTTTCATTAATAATTTTTTTCACATTTTTACATTCCGGATAGCCCGGACAAGCAATAAATTTTCCGTAACGCCCGGTTTTTACCACCATTTGTCTACCGCACAGTTCACAAATAATATCGGTCTTATCCTCCTCCAACTGAATTTTCACGCCGTCCATTTCTTCCTTGGCTTTTTTCAGCGTTTCAGAAAACTCATCGTAAAAGGTATGCAACTGCTGCGTCCATTCCTCAGTACCATGCTCCACGCGGTCCAGTTCGCTCTCCACCTGCGCCGTAAATTTCACATTCACAATTTTCGGAAAATGCTCCTTCATCAGCTTGGTAATCACCTCACCCAGCTCGGTGGGCTTTAAGGTTTTATTCTCTCTTGTTACATACTCTCTAGCGGTAATGGTTGAAATCGTCGCCGCATAGGTAGACGGCCGTCCGATGCCGTTTTCCTCCAGCGCCTTAATCAAAGAGGCCTCGGTAAACCGCGGAGGCGGTTGTGTAAAATGCTGATTTCCTAACAATTCCTTACATTTTAAGGGCATATCGTTCTCCAATACCGGCAACGCCCCCTTGGCCTCCTCTTCCTCGTCCTTGCCTTCCTCATACAATACAGTATAGCCGTCAAAGGTTACCGTATAGCCCGAAGCCTTAAATAGATACCCATTTGCCTCAATATCAGCCTGAGTCGTGCTTTGTAGGCAATTTGCCATCTGACAGGCAATAAAACGCTCCCAAATCAATTTATACAGCTTATATTGGTCTAAGGTCAAACTATCTTTTACCTTTTCGGGCGGCAAATGCGGCATCGTCGGTCGAATCGCCTCATGACCGTCCTGGGCATTGGCCTTACTTTTAAATCTGCGAGGCGTATCGGGCAAATATTGCTTGCCATAACGCTGTAAAATATAATCGCCCGCTTCTTTTATCGCATCGTCCGAAATCCGCAGAGAATCCGTTCTCATATAGGTAATCAAACCCACAGCACCCATGCCGGCAACGTCCACGCCCTCATACAATTCCTGTGCGACTTTCATGGTTCTGCGTGCCTGAAAACCCAATTTTCGAGAGGCCTCCTGCTGCAGGGTAGAGGTAATAAACGGCGGTGCCGGCGACTTCCTACGCGTACCTTTCTTCACCTTTGCCACCCGGTACTCAGCATCCTCCAAATCTTTCAAAATACGGTCGGTCTGCTCCTTGTTGGTAATTTTGATTTTACCCTTTTGGTCTCCGTAGAAAGACGCTGCAAATGCCTTTCTTGCACCCTTTGGAATCAATTTTGCATCAATGCTCCAATATTCCTCGGGTACAAAGGCAGCAATTTCCTGCTCACGGTCCACAATCATGCGCACCGCTACCGACTGCACTCTGCCACCGGAAAGTCCCCGCCGAATTTTCTGCGAGAGAAACGGGCTTAATTTGTAACCCACCAAACGGTCCAAAATACGTCGCGCCTGCTGGGCATTCACCAAATCCATATCAATGGCTCTAGGGTGGGCAACGCCGTTTGTTACAGCGGTTTTCGTAATTTCGTTAAAGGTAACTCTGTTGTGGTCCTCCACATCCAACCCCAGCAAATACGCCAAATGCCACGAAATCGCTTCTCCTTCACGGTCAGGGTCGGTCGCCAGCAAAATTTCATCGCTTTTATCGGCAGCGTTCTTTAACTCCTCCACCAATTTTTCCTTACCCTTTATCACTTCATATTTCGGTTTGAAATCACGCTTTACATCTACGCTCAATCGAGCCTGAGGCAAATCCCGCACATGCCCCATAGAGGCCACTACCTGATAGTCCGCCCCAAGATATTTTTTAATGGTTTTCGCTTTTGCAGGAGACTCCACAATTACCAGCTTAGACATAATCCAACCACCTTTGCTTACATACTTTTTTCAATTTCAAGGCCTATTTCATACATACCCGTCACACACTATACCGTCTGCCGGAATGACTCACAATCGCATTACAAAGCTCCAGTTCGGTCACCGCAATCAAAATACGCTGCGCCGAAAGTCCTGTAATTTCCTCCAACTGCTCCATCTGTACCGGCTGCCGCGTCAATTTCTCCAACACCAATGCGCCATCCTGAGAAAGCCCCTGCACTGTCGGCTGCGCCTTCTGTACCGACTCTTGCTTTCGTTTGACCTGCATGGTTGCTGGCTCACAATACAGCATTCGGTCCTCCTGCCCCCATTTTGCCTTGACCTCAGACTGCACTGCTTTCAAAGTCAACGCAAAGCCACTGTATTCCTCTAAAATATCCTGTACTTTTGTCACAGGCTTTGCACCGGCTTTAAGCAGGTTATTCACCCCTTCGGAAACCGGGTTATAAATACCGCACGGCACGGCAAACACATCTCGATTTTGCTCCAAAGCCGCAGCAGCGGTAATCAAAGAGCCGCTTCGTTCGGCAGCTTCCACCACCAAAATACCCACCGAAAGCCCGGAAATAATCCGATTCCGAATTGGAAAGTGGTGTTTAAGCGCCGGCGTATCAAACGGGAATTCCGAAAGAATAGCGCCCTGCTCCGCAATTTGACGGCGTATATGCTCATTTTCCTGTAAATAAGAGCACTCCAAACCGCAACCCAACACACAAATGCAACTGCCTCCGCCCTGCAATGCACCCTGATGCGCCGCGGTATCAATTCCCTTTGCACCGCCGCTCACAATCACCATACCCGACTGTGCCAATTGCACGCTCAAATCAAACGCAATTTGCTTTCCGGTAGTTGTAGCATTTCTGGTACCCACCACCGCAAGCGCCGGGTGGGTATCCACATCGGGCAGCGTTCCTTTCACATACAGCACGCACGGCGGGTTTTCAATTTCCAACAACCGTTCAGGGTAGCCGTTACAAGCAGGTGTAAGCGTCTGCATACCTTTACTTTGACATTCCCGCAAAAGCACTTCACCGTCGGCAATGGTATGCTCCCGCAAAGCCTTCAGCTCTTTTGGCGTAAACAAACCTATGCTGCGCCACTGTAACTGTCCAGCTTCATAAAAGCTTTCCAAATCAGGAAAATACTCTAAAATGCGTTTGGGTTTATAGCTACCTGCTCCCAAGCACATTTGCAGCCACACCCAATAGACCTTTTCCTGCTCCTTCATAGACACTCCTCCGACCGCTTGCACAGACCGCTTCGCATCATTTCCCACATCAGAATACCCGCAGCGCCCGCAGCATTCAAAGACTCCGCGCGTCCCGCCATGGGTATGGTTACGCAAGCACTGCACGCCTGCATGACCGCTTCACTCAAACCGCTTCCCTCATTGCCAATGAGTAGCACGCACGGTTTTGTAAAATCTGTATTTAGTACGCTTTGCGCCTGTTTTTGCGGCACCGCAGCATATACCAAAAAACCTCGTTCCTGCAATTGCTTTACCGAAGATTCAGTATCTTTTTGTGTAAAAAGCGGCAAACGGAACACCGCACCCATACCGGCGCGCAATGCTTTGGGGCTATATGCGTCACAACAATCGCCAAGCAATAATACCCCGCTGATTCCCAAAGCTTCAGCGGTGCGCAGTACCGCGCCCAAATTGGCTGGGTTTTGCACCTGCTCCAGCCCAAGATACCGCCCTTTCAGCGGCATTTCCAAAATGCTGCGGTGTTGTGCGGGCATTTTGCAAACACAGAACACCCCCTGACTGTTTTTGGTAGAAGAAAACGCCTGTGCCACATGCTCCTGCACCAAACGGCAGTCACTACAAACCCGCGTAATCTCGGCAATGTAGCGGCTGTATTTCTCTTTTGCCGCCGGTGTTACAAACAGCTGCACAATTTCCACCCCGCTCACCGCGGCATCCTGACACAGCCTTGCGCCCTCTGCCAAAAACAATCCTTTTTCACGGCGAAGCGTTACCGAATCAAGCAATTTCACGGCAGATTTCACGGCTTCATTTTTTCGGCTTGTAATGCATTCCCACACCAAATAAAACCTCCGTGTAACCAAAATTTGCGCCCGGGAACACACTCCGGACGCAATCATCGCCTTTTATCGGGCAGCCTTTGCTGTCTTTACCAAAGCCGCAAAGGCATTCGGGTCTGCAACCGCAATTTCAGCCAACATTTTGCGGTTTAAACCAACATTCGCTTTTTTCAAACCGTTCATAAAGGTAGAGTAATTCATTCCGTTTTGCTGTGCAGCCGCAGAAATACGCGTAATCCACAGACGACGAAAATCTCTCTTTCTCTGTTTACGGCCAATATAGGCATAGTTGCCGGATTTCATCACGGCCTGCTTTGCCATTTTAAAATGCTTGCTTCTGGCGCCCCAATAGCCCTTAGCCAGCTTTAAAGCTTTCTTTCTTCTTTTGCGTGTTGCCAACGCACCTTTTACTCGTGCCATTTTTCTGTTACCTCCCAGTCATTTCGGTTCAACGTTCAACTTTTAAAATTACCTTATTTATAAGGAATCATTCTCTTTACAGCCGCCACATTCGTTTTATCGGCCACAACCGTCTGTCTCAGGCCTCTTTTACGTTTGGTGGTTTTTTTGTTCAAGATATGAGATTTATTCGCATGTGCGCGAATCACCTTTCCGTTTTTGGAAAGCTTAAAGCGCTTTTTTGCGCCGGAATGTGTTTTAATTTTTGGCATGGTAAATCCTCCTTAAATTGTATCCGTTATTTTGTGGGCTTTGCTGCAAGAAACATCAACATATTACGCCCTTCCAGCTTAGCCGGTTTTTCCACATTGGCATGCTCGGCAAGCGCCTGTGCAAACCGATTCATAATATCATACCCGTGTTCGGGGTGACCCATTTCTCTTCCCCGAAAGCGAATAGAAGCTTTGACTTTATCGCCGCTTTTCAAAAAGCGCGCGGCATGCCCCACTTTGGTATTAAAATCATGAGTATCAATATTCAAAGAAAGCCGGATTTCTTTAATATCCACTACGTGCTGATTTTTCCTAGCTTCTTTTTCGCGTTTGGTTTGCTCAAATTTATACTTGCCGTAGTCAATAATTTTGCACACCGGCGGATTTGCCTGCGGCGCAATCTTCACAAGATCCAAATCCTTTTCGGCAGCCAAATCCAAAGCTTTAGCCACAGGCATCACACCCAACTGACTGCCGTCGGAATCAATCACACGAACTTCCTTATCGCGAATTTCTTCGTTAATTTGTAGCTCTTTACTGCTAATGGTTACACACCTCCACAAAACATACACCGCGCAGTTTCACAAAAACAAAAATGCGGACAGAAAACCGCCCGCAAATCAATAACCATACCGCGTCTGCGCAAAAAGAACAGAATCCGATAGTGATATTGACCCGTGCCGGACGATACCTCACAGGTGAGAGCATTTAAACTCTGCTTTCTTTTCCTCTGGTTATTTTACCAAATCCTCCTGCACATGTCAAGTATCAATTTTTCTTTGTAATTCTCCGCTCATCTGCCGTTTTAAATCAAACGAATACAACAAACATTCCTTCACCGACTTCCGGTAGGTCTGTTCCATCGCGTAGGCATACAGAGCAAGCTGCGTGCAATAGCGCTGCCAAAGCTGTTCCGGCTGCACGCCGCGGTCGGTTTTAAAGTCCACCACAACCAACTTTCCGTCCTCCTCAAATACGCAGTCTACCGCGCCTTGCAGCACCGCATTTTCCCGCACAATTTCCTTGGGTAAATCCTCCTGTATCACTCCCAGCGGCACTTCCACCATAAAACGTTTTTCCTTTTCCAAATTCACCGCGTTTACCATACGCCTGCCCAAATGGCTCTCAAAAAATGCCTTTACCCTTTGTAGGTCAATCGCCTGCAATTGCCGCTGCGTTAAATACCCCTGCTTTGCAAGCCGCTTACATTCCGACTGCGGGTCTTTACACGCTGCATGGTAATCCGCAAACTGCATAAATTGGTGCAACGCCGTGCCCCGTTCGGCGGGCGTTAACCCAAAACTACTCATGAACCGCGGTCTTGCCAAGGTGCTCGGCACATCTGCGGTCTTGCCCGCCAATTCCGATGCCGTTACTTTTGCCGGCAACCGGGTCAGCTGAACCCTGTCGTAAGTAAAATTCATCTCCCGGCGCAAAACATCTAACAATTTCTCATCCACCGGGGCGGTTTGCGGTTGTACGGACTGCTGTTTTTGTACAAATGCCGCTTTAGGAGGCGTAATACAAATTTTCCAAGGCAGCGTATTTTCATGCAAAACAATGCTTTCGTCCGCCATAGCACGGCGGCGCAAGGCAATGCCGTTGGGGTGGCGCAATGCACAAGCCAAAATCCAATCAGAAAAGCCTGCGGCGCAATTGACCGCAAAAGAAGACTGTTTTGGACGACCGCCCAAATGTGCTGCTAAATTTGTAAGTTTTGCATCGAGTTTTTTCTCAGCGGTCAACAAAATCAACTTTTCCTTAGCACGAGTCATAGCAACATACAGCACACGCATCTCCTCAGAACGCTGTTCCCGGTCAAACTCCAGTGCAATCGCTTCCCGTACCACGGTATTATAACGGCAATTGGTACGCTTATCCTTCAACTTAACGCCTAACCCTAAATCGGGGTGCAGCAGCGTATTATCCTTTTGTAAATTAAATTTGCCTCCGCATCGAGCCAAAATACAAATAGGAAACTCCAGCCCCTTAGAACGGTGTATGCTCATAATTTTTACCGCATCGGCGGTTTCGGCGGTCACGCAGGCGGCCGACAAATCGGTCTTTTTCTTTTGCAAGCGGTCAATATACCGCACAAATCCGGAAAGTCCATGATAACCGGCGGTTTCAAACTGCCTTGCATATTCCATAAGCCGCTGCAAATTGGAAAGCCGCGTCTCCCCATGAGTCATAGTCTGCACCATATGTAAATACCCGCTTTTCCGGTAAAGCAAATCCAGCAAACAGTCTACCGGCATAGTCGCAGCAAGCGTGCGGTATTGCTCCAAATCCCCCAAAAACGCCTTAGCCTGCGCATTCTGCTCTGCAAACGCCCGGCACGCCAAATACAACGGCTGTCCAAGACGTTGCATGCGCAATTGTGCCATTTCGTCCACGGTAAAGCCATAAATCGGACTCATAAGTACACCTGCCAGCGCAATATCCTGCAAGGGATTGTCAATCACGCGCAAAAATGACAACGCTACCGCAACCTCTGCCGTTGCAAAAAAGCCGCCTCTTGCATCTACCCACGCCGGAATTCCACGCTCCTCCAAAGCCTTTGCATAATCGGGCGCTAATTTGTTGGCGCTGCGCAATAAAATGCAAAAATCGCTGTATTTCACTGGTCTTTGCTCACCGTTTTCGGTCACCAAAAACGGTTCGGCAATCATCTCTGCAATTCTCTCGGCAATATAAATCGCCTCCGGTATTGCAGCCGCTTCCTCCTCGTCCTGCTCCTCCCGTTCAAACTCTGCACCCAAATCAATCACATGCAATTCTGTCTGACAACGGTCATTTTCGGGAAACTGCGCCATAGGTGCAAGCAATTCCTTACCCTCATAGGCAACACCGCCCGCTTGCTCGGACATAATTTGAGAAAACACAAAATTCACAGCATCGGTAACGGTTTTTCGCGAACGAAAATTTTTGTCGAGTACAATATAAGCCGGGTAAACGTCCGTATCTCTGTCATAGAGTGAAAAACAATGCCTGCGCTGCAAAAAAATTTGCGGCTGCGCCTGACGAAAACCGTAAATACTCTGCTTGACATCGCCCACCATAAATAAATTTTCCTCATTCCGAGAAACCGCGCAAAACAGCATATCCTGTACCCGATTGGTGTCCTGATACTCGTCCACCATCACTTCGTCAAATCGCTCGCTAAGCGTCAACGCCTCCGGTGTGCGCACAAACCCCTGCGGAGTTTCCTGTACCAACAGCTCCAGCGCCCAATGCTCCAAATCACTGAATTCCGCAGCCTTGCGTTCGGCCTTTAGCCGCATCAACTCCCGGTCAAATTCCATGGTCAATGCAAATAATTTGCGCACCAAGGGGTTCAGCCGCTCAAAATCCTCTTTCGCTTGCTGCTCGCTTACAAAAAACAGCGGCTTTAATTTTTTTACCATTTCCTTTGCCCTGTCGCGGTAATCGCACACCCGTTGATATAACGCATCCTCTTTGTATCCTTTAATGGCGGCGCGTCTTTTAAAATTCACCTCGACAGCAGCTTTGGCAGCCAAATCCCATGCGCCGCTTTCCAATATTGCACGCGCCTGCGTAAGCTGAACAATATCCTCCGAAAACAATCCTTCATATTTCTCAAAAAGCACAGCGTCCTCCCGCATACAATCCAATGCGCGTTTCAGCAAACAAATCCCGTAGTCTAACATTCGTTGCCCATGCTTTAGTATAATTTGCCCCCACAGCGTTTGTCCAAGCGGCAAATTTCCGTCATATAATGCGGCAGTCTGCTCCAGCCATTTTTGTGGAAATGGATTGGAACGCGTAAATTGATACAACGCCTCTATTTTTTCCATAATCGCATTGTCATCGCGGTCGCTGCCAAAGGTTTCAATTAAATCGATAAAGGAGGTATCGGGTTCTTGGTAATTGCGCTCCAGCACACTGGTCATAGCGGTATGCCGCAGCAAAGCAAGCTCACTGTCGTCCAAAATACGTAAATCGGGAGAAAGTCCTAATTTATAAAAATGCTCCTGAACCAGTTCGTAACAAAAGCTGTCAATAGTGGAAATTTGCGCACGCGCAAACAACAGCAATTGCCTCTGCAAATGCCGGTTTTGAGGGTCATGCTCCAACAATTCCTTCAAACGTTCCGCAATTCGTTCCCGCATTTCAGCGGCAGCCGCCTTGGTAAAGGTCACTACCAGCAGACGGTCAGCATCGGTAGGGTTTACCGAGTCGGTCAGCCGCTCTATGACCCGCTGCACCAAAACCGCGGTTTTTCCAGAGCCTGCCGCTGCCGAAACCAACACCGTACCCTTCCTTGCACAAATCGCGTCGTACTGGTCGCTTGTCCAATTTCTGCTCATGTTGCCTCCTCCTGCTTTAATTGTTCCAATACTTCGTCTTTTTTCCGGCAAACCCGCTGATTCCCACTGTCCTCTTTCTCGTGTCTGCACACAGTAAAATACGGGCAATACGCACAGCCGTCATAATCACCGGTCAAGGGCAACGCCTCCACATGCCCCTGCCGCAAAGAAACAGCCATATCTGCAACCAACCGTTTCATATAGCGCAAAACCAGTTCTATTTCGTCATAGCCCAGCAGCGAACCATGCGACTTTGGTACGCCATCCTTGAGCGCTACCGGAATATAAACGCCCTGCGCCTGCGCCTCCATACCCTGTATCACCACCGTATCCTCAGCAATTACGCCGTTCATACGCATTTTTTTATCCTGCTCACACCTTGCCTGCTCGTCCGTCATATCTCTCTGCCCGGAAAACGCTCTGCGCACCGCAGGCATATATAACACGCCGGCCGGGCGATATTGTCCGGTTTGCATCAAAGCGGACAGATAAATGAGCATCTGTAAATTTACGCCGTTTACAATATCACCGATTTGAAATTCCTTACTGCCGGTTTTATAATCCACCACGCGCAAATAACGCACACCGTTTTGCTCCATCACATCCACACGGTCAATTTTGCCCTCAACCAATACGGAATCATCACCCTCAACAGGCACGCACAGCGGCGGAAAATCATGATTCCCAGCCTTTAATTCCAACTCGCAGCCAATAGGTACAAAGCGGCTTTGAGCAAGCTCTCTTGCAATGTGCAATACCACCGCGCAAGCAGCTTCCGCTACGCGTGCAACCGTCGCCTCAAAGCGAGGCGTTTTCTCCTGACCGCCCATTTTTGCGCTTACATATAAAGCAATTCTGTTCAAAACGACGCTATACAAACAGCTTTGTTCCATCTCTAAAATTTCCTGCGCTTTAAATTGTTCAAACATATATTGCAATAAATCGTGTATCAAACTACCGTACTCCATTGGGTCAAATTCAGCAACTCGGCGCTCCTTGAGCCCCAAGCCGTAACGGCAAAAATACTGAAACGAACACAAATGATACTGCTCAATCTGCGTTGCGGAAACCGCCGTGCGCCTACCGAACAGTTCCTTGGCATATGCAGGCTCGACAAAGCGGTACACCGGCTTTTCACAGGCGTTCTCCAATGCTTGCAGCCGAGATTTACAACCGTTTCTTTCAGCAAGCGCCGCCTTTAAAGTTGCCTGAAGCGGCGTATTGCTGCGGTATTGCCCCGCAACGGTAAAAAATGCGGCCTCCTGCGTACAGGCAAAATATGCCTTGCCTATCCTTTCCTCGGTCTGCACTGTCAATTCCGGAAACACCTTGAGCAGCTCTTGCACCATCTCCGATGGCATTTTAGAAGCGCCGCTAAGTTCCTTTGCATAAAAGGTAACATATAGCCGTTGAGAAGCCCCGGTCATAGCGGCATACGCCAAATATTGCTCCTCTATGGCCTTTTCTTCGGCGGTACCGCTCAATTCCAACCCCAAATCCAATAAAGCCTGCCGCTCCAAACAGCTAAATATACCGCCAGATTGAGGCGCCGCGGGAAACACCCCCTGCACTGCTCCGATAACAAACATCACCTTAGGCTGTGCCGGACGCATACGCTCGGCGGTGCCTATCATCACATGGTCCAAACTCTGCGGAATTCCCGCCACATCATAGGAAAGCATCATCAAGCGCAACAACTCGGCAAACCGCGGCACGGTCAAAATTTCTTTCTCCAGTCCATTTGCACACTGGTCCAAAATGTCCATCAAAATATTCCACAATTGCACCTGTTGTGCAGCGGCTGCCGATTGGCCCATTTGCTCCAATTTCTCCTGCAATTTCCGCAAAGAGCTTTCGGCTTCAACCTCCTCCAAAAATTGGTACAATGCCTTTGCAAAATCCACCCCGGTGCCGTTTTGTACACGCCTTTGCAATTGCAGCAAAGGTTGTATCACTCTGTTGCGCAGCGCATTGATTTGCGCCAAACGCTCGACCTGCCGATCAGTTTGCCCTTCTGTAAAGCCGTCTGCATTACCGCACCACTCCTGCGTCCATTTTTTACCCGAAATATTCCACAACAATGTATAATTCTCCAACAAAGAAATCTCATACAAGGTCAATCCTGCAAGCCCTGTTTTCAAATATACAAAAACAGCGTCCGAGGAGAATCCGCTTTTTAAAATTTCAAGCGCATACAGCACAAAACACATCAACGGCTCGGCATATACGCAACGTGCAGTGTCCATAAAATACGGCACCTCATACTGCTCCAAAGCCGTATCCAATATACTGCGGTAATCCTCCAAATCTCTTGCAATAATTGCAAAATCGCTATAACGGTACCCCTGCTCCATAACCAATCTTCGTATGGTCGCGCCCACAAACGCAGCCTCACCGTATACCGTCTCCGCACAGTATACCTCTACCTGCTCCGGCACCCCGGTCTGAGGCTGTTTTACTGAAGAAAACACCTGCGCCTCCACTTGTCTGAGCGCCTCATTTGCAAAGCGAGCCCCCGGCTTCAGCGCCACCGGAACCGCTGTTTTTACGCCATTTTGTCTTGCAAGGCGCAGTAATAAATTAGCCGTATTCCGCACCCGCGCAAATACCTCCGCCCCGACATCATCGTCCAGCGTGTCGCAGGTTAACGAAATACTCACCTGCTCTGCCTGTGCCATCATCAACGCAATCAGGTCAAATTCCTGCCGAGTAAACCCTTTAAACGAATCAATATAAATATGGTAACCCGCAAAAAAACGGCGCTGTGCAAACGTTTCTGCAAGTCTTTGCAGGTCATCCAGCGGGTCCAAATAGCTTTGCGCCACCAAGGCGTCATAAGCGGACAAAATCAGTCCAACCTCCCTAAGCTTTTGCCGGAGTTTTTCATCGGCAGTTTTATGTGCGGTCTCCAACAGCGATTCTGGTGTTAACGCACACATTTTCAACTCCGTGGAAATCGAAAGCAGCATAGGAATCATTTCCTTACCGCAGACGCTGTAAAATTCCAGCTCATTTTTCACCTGCTCTATGGCAAGATGCATAAAAATATTGCGTCCTCCGTCCTGCAATTCGGGTATACCGCTGCTTCCGAACGCCCGAAATGCCGCATCATTAAGTCGAGAAAAGCTCATAATTTCAATATTTTGCACTTGCTGAGGTCCCAACAAAGCAAGCATAGCCTTTTCGGTTTCAAATGAGTACTGTTCGGGTACCAACAACATAATTTTCTCTGCATTTTGCTGTGCAAGTCGCCCTGCCTGCTCTCGTATGTAATGCGTTTTTCCGCTGCCCGCACGCCCCAAAATTAGCTGTAACACGACCTGTACCCCTTTCTGCATTTTGTTCCAGTTTAACACAATTTTTCGTGTCTTACAAGCAAAACACACCCTCACACTGTTCCAAAAACAGTACTGATTTTTCTCAAAATTTGCAATAAATCATATTATAAAATGCAAAAACGCCTACAAGACCAAGCAAGTCTGCAAGCGCATTTTTTATAACATATTACCAGCTAAACCAATTTTTAATGCTTTCGTAAATTTCCACCGTTTTAAACTTCACTTCATACTGGTTCCCCTCCACTGCCTGCATTTGCGACTGGCTCAATACATCGTTCAAATCCGGCATACCCGTGCGTCTTTCAGCAGCAGGCAAACACATTGCCGGGAATAATACGCACCACCAATTTTGTCCTGCACCCTCTCCGATAACCACTTGCAACGCATCATAACGCCCAGCCGGCATCGTGATTCCCCCATATTGCCGGTTGTTAAAAAATACATTTTCCACACCAATTTTCACGCTGTAGTCATAGCCCTGCCGCTGAATTTCCTGCTGCGCAATCTGCTCTAATTTTGCAACATTCTCTCTTGCAACTTGCATAGCTTGCTCTTTGGTTTGACACCCTGCAAACAATTCACTCGTTTCCAAGAGCAACCTATCTCTAACCTTCAGCTTTAATGCTTGGTCTTGCTCAGAGTCCGAATTGGCCAGCACATGCAGCCGAAAAACTTCGTTTGGTATTTCCTCGCATTGTCCTGCAAATGCCGTAAAACTGATAAACGAAAATAATACCGCAATGACAAACCCGATTAAAACCGCTTTTTCTATGTATTGATACTTCTTCATACATAAAACCTCTTTTCTGTTTGTTTTGTTACAAACAGCATGGACAGGTTTTTTCAGGTTTATACATTTTTTTAAATAAAAATTAAATTCAGTACCAGCATAGCGGTAACCCCCGGTATACCGCCCACCGCAGAAACCCCCAAGCTAAGCGGATTAAGCGGCAAATACACTCCGGTAAAATGCCCCGATAAATTCACCGCAAGCAATGTGCCTAAGCCAATACCCACACTGAGCAATGCCTTACGCGCAGGTTTTTTGGCTTTTGCCAGTATTTGCAGTATCATCAATGCAATAAACACGCCCAAACCAATTAAAATTCCAATGAATATGCGCACTTATTATCCCTCTCTTATGTGAAGATATGTCTCAAACGAGGGTACTGCAACACCCTGCCGTCTGGCGCTCTCCAACAAATGACGGTAGCGAGCCTGCAAAGCCCTGTCCTGATATATGCAAGATTCTATCATATCGCAGTTGCTTTCCATCTCGAACCACTGTCGGTTGCAGGCTAACAATTGCTGTACCTCTTGAATTTCCTCCAGCAAATTTCTGTGCTGTTTTTCTTCGCTCAGCTTCAACACATTGAAATGTATACCCTTACGCTCTGTCATAACCGCTTTCCGCCTTTCTATATGGATAGTTATGCCAAGAGAATGGACAGTTATGCATAACAATATACAATTTTTAAGAAAACAGTAAAAATATACCGTATTTTTCGTAAAAAAATACACACAGCTTTTTCAGCCGCATGTTTTTTAACTCTAATTTTTTTTGTTAAAATCAGTAATTTTCCCCACCTCAGAGGCCGGCATAAAATCAATTCTGCCAGTGGAAACATCGGCGGCAATCACCTGAATGCGTATAGGCATACCAATCGTCAGCTTATCACCTGTAATGCGGTCCACCTGCGTCATCATACCGTCAAATTCAAATTCGGCGTCCACAAAAGCGTCAATCGGAACAAAGCCTTCCACGCTGTTGGTCAACTGTACAAACAGCCCCCTACCCGTTACGCCGCTAATCACGCCATCAAATTGCTCCCCAATATGCTGCGTCATATATTCCGCCATATAGCAGTCCTCGGCGCTACGCTCGGCCACCAAAGCCTTAACCTCCGCCTCCGAGGAATTCAGCGCACTGTCGAGCGCATAAACTCCGTAACGCTCCTGAATTTGCGTTCTGCCTTTTTTCTGAACAAATGCGGTTAAAATACGGTGAATCGCCGTATCCGGGTAGCGTCGAATCGGGGAGGTATAATGGCAGTAATCCTTAAGAGCCAAACCGAAATGCCCCAACGGGTCGGTGGAATATTTAGCCTTTTCCATGGTGCGCAGAATTTGGTACGATACCACCCTTTGCGCGGGAGTATCCGCCGCCTGGTCTAAAATTTCCGCAAAAGCCGCAGTAGAGGGATTTTCTTTTTTCAAACCTGCAAAATTCAGCCCTAATGAGGAAACCAATTCAATCAGCGTTTCAATTTTCAGCGATTTAGGGTTTTCATGAATGCGGTACACAAACGGCAAATGCTCTCTTTGCGCCAGCTTTGCCGCCGCCTGATTGGCCGTAACCATAAGCTGCTCTATCATTTGCTCAGACTCACCCGTTTGTCTTGGCTGCACATCAATACAAACGCCGTCGTCATTCAATATGAACTTCGGTTCATTGCTTTCCAGTTCCATGGTACCGTTCCTTCTCGAGCGCTCTTTTATAATCGCCGCCATTTCTCTGGCAACAAGCAGTCCCTGCATGACCGGCTGATATTTGTCCAAAATCTCCTGTTCTGCGGTGCCGTCAAATATTTTGTTCACCTCGCTGTAAACGCCGCGTACCTTCGTGCGAATCACCGTTTTTTCAAAGCGGTAATCCGCAATCGCGCCGTCAAAATCCACCGTAATCATGGCAGAAAAAGCAAGCTTATCGCTATCCGGAGTCAGCGAGCAGACTCCGTTGGAGATTTCCGGCGGAAGCATGGGAATCACTCTGTCTGCAAAATAAACCGAGGTGCCGCGCAATTGCGCCTCGGCATCCATAGCGCTGCCCTCCCTCACATAGTGAGAAACATCGGCAATATGTACACCCAGTTCAAAGCCACGCTCGGTTTTTTTACACGAAATCGCGTCATCTAAATCCTTGGCGCTGGCGCTGTCTATGGTAAAAATCGGTTCCCCGCGCAGGTCAATCCTCCCCTGCATATCGGCCTCGGTCACGCCGCGCTCAGCAATTTCCCGCGCCTCTTTTAACACCGCCTCTGGAAATTCCATACGAATTCCGTTTTGCTCCACAATGGCGTCTGCGCAAACCCTTGCGCTGCTGGCCTTGCCGAATACCTTGACAATATTGGCAACCAATTTATTATTTTTAGGGTTGCGGGTAATATGCGCATACACCTTATCTCCAATTTGCGCGCCGTTGAGGGTGCTGCGGTTCACCTGCAAATGATACCGAATAGGAATATCGGCAGCAAACTCCCAGTAGCCTTGGTTGTATACCAGCGTACCGGTGGTATAGCGGTTGCCCTCCTCCACAATCTCTTTAACCTCGCCGCTTCTGCCACGGTCGGATTCGGTAATATTGGTCAAAATAACCGTATCCCCCGGCATAGCGTCTTTTAAATTACTGCCATGCACAAAAATATCACCCAAAGCCTCCTCAGGCCGCACAAATGCAAACCCCTTGGAAAGTGAAGTCACACGCGCACGAATTTCTCCGAACACAAGCGAAACCATTTGATTGCGGTCCACGGTAAGCTTATCTTCATATTTAAGTTCGGCTACCGCACGGGCAAAATTTTCCTCCTGTACAAGGTGCGCCTTTTCCTGCAACTCCCGGTATGCAAGCGGCCCCCGCTCCTTTTGCAGCGTATTTAAGATTCTGGTTTTTGTATCGTCTAACGTCATACTTGTACCTGCCTTTTTTGTTTAAGTACCGCGGTTTTTCGGTGCAGCGTAACATAAAAAAACCCGCTCAGCACGCTGCCAAACGAGGATTTTTTCAGAAAAAAATTATTGGCCTGCGCTTCCCGCGGTAAAGAAAACGATTGCATTAATCACAATGACAAATGCAAAAAAGCCAAGTGCAATCACAGTCGTCCACCTGGACAAAAACGCGTCTATGGTGCGGCCTCTGTTTTTTGACAAAAACGTATCGGAAGAGGAATCTCCTCCCACGCGGTTTTCGTTTTGCTGCTGACCCTCCTGCAAAAGCACCAAGGCAATAATACCAACGGCAAATACCAACAAAACGATTCCAAAGCCTAATTCTAATGCGCCCATTTTGTACCTCCGAGTAAACAGTTCAATAAAACAACTTTAATTATAATAGCATAACTTCACTTTTTTTTCAAGTATACTTTTTAGATATTTTCCATATTTTTTGCATAATTCTCTAAAAATTCGCAAACACTACACGCAGGCATAAAAACGAAGCGTTGCGTTTGCCGTTTTTAGCCTGCCGTTTTTGCTTTGCTATTGGCCTTGCAAAAACGGTTTTTTTATAGCAAAGTCAATTGTTTCGCCATCTCCTCCTGCTCACCGGGCATCGCCCCGATAGACGGAAGATTTTTACGGTAGCGAGCCGGATTTTGCAGCATCCCGTCCTGATAAACCACAGCATTTGCAAGGTTTTTTCCCCGTTTTAAGGTAATACACGCAACGCCTTGTGTAGCGCGGGTCGTCTTTGCCTGAAGCGCCGCGGTATCCACCAGCAACATTCTGCCCTCTGTGGTGGTCAGCAGCAAATTACACTCCTGCCTGCAATAAAACGCCGCAAATAAAGGAGATTTATCGCTGTATGCCCCGATGAGCTTTTTGCGGTTGGTCTTGGTTTGATAGGCGCTCATTTCAACCTTGGCAATTTTACCGTTTTCAAACAAAAACAGCATAAAACCCTCATATTTTTGGGTAGCAGCCATATAAACAGCGGCTTCTCCGTCCTCCATACTCAGCTTAGCCGCAACATAATCGCCCAATACGCTGGCCTTGGTATCAGCAAATTCACTAACCTTAGACTTATATACCGTGCATTGATTCGTAAAAAACAACAAATCAGTATGATTGGTTTCCTCGGCCTGCTGGGTAATTTCATCGCCCTCCTTAAGCTTCTGCTCACCGCTCATGCGCAAAGACTGCGGCGTAATTTTTTTGAAATAACCCTCTTTGGTAAAGAACAAATGCACCGGATAATCAGGCGTTTCCTCCTGCTCCGAAGACTCCTCGATTTCATCGGCATACAGCAACATGCTGCGGCGTGGCTGGGCATATTTTTTGGCAATTTCAGAAAGCTCATCTATCATAATCTGCTTAATTTTTGCCTGGCTTGCCAAAATCCCCTGCAACTGGGCAATGTCCTTTTCCAACTGCGCAATTTCCTGCGTACGGTTTAAAATATATTCCCGGTTCAAATGGCGCAGCTTAATTTCCGCTACATATTCCGCCTGAATTTCGTCAATACCAAACCCAACCATAAGATTCGGCACAACCTGCGCCTCTTCTGCGGTTTCGCGCACAATGGCAACCGCCTTGTCAATGTCCAGCAAAATAGCCTGCAAACCCTTAAGCAAATGCAGTTTATCCTGCTTTTTCTTCAGGTCAAAATGCGTTCTGCGCCGCACACACTCCACGCGGAACGCAATCCATTCCTCCAGCAGCTCTCTAACGCCCATAACCCTTGGCATACCGGCCACCAGCACATTAAAATTGCAAGAAAAAGTATCCTCCAGAGTAGTTAGTTTAAACAGCCGCTGCATCAGTTTGTCCGGGTCAACGCCACGCTTCAAATCCACGGTAATTTTCAGGCCCTCCAAGCCCGTTTCATCGCGAATATCAGAAATCTCCTTAACCTTCCCCTGCTTCACCAAATCCACAATTTTCTCTACAATGACTTCAATGGTAGTGGTAGGCGGAATTTGCGTAATATCAATACAATTGGCGCTTTTGTCATAGGTATAGCGCGAGCGTACACGAATACCGCCCCTGCCCGTTTGGTAAATAGCGTCTATGGCCTGTTTATCATATACAATCTGCCCACCGCCGGGGAAATCCGGTGCCAATAAAGTAGAAGCAATCTCGTGATTTTGGTCCCGCATAAACGCAATGGTGGTCTGGCAAACCTCCTCCAAATTGAACGGGCAAATAGAGCTTGCCATCCCCACCGCAATCCCCGTATTGGCATTGACCAACACCGAAGGATAACTTGCAGGCAGCAACGTCGGCTCCTTCATGGTATTATCATAGTTATCGGCAAAATCCACGGTATCCTTGTCAATATCGCGGAACAACTCCTTACAAATGTCGTCCAAACGAGCCTCCGTATAACGGGAAGCCGCCCACGCCATATCTCTGGAATAATACTTCCCGAAGTTGCCCTTGGAATCAATATACGGATGCAAAAGCGCCTCATACCCGCGGCTCAAACGCACCATAGTGTCGTAAATGGCCGAGTCGCCATGCGGGTTGAGCTTCATGGTCTGACCGACGATATTGGCCGATTTCGTTCTCGCGCTACCCAAAAGCCCCATTTTATACATGGTAAAAAGTAACTTACGGTGCGAGGGCTTAAAGCCGTCAATTTCCGGAATCGCACGCGACATAATCACGCTCATGGCGTAAGGCATATAATTTTTTTCCAGCGTATCGGTAATCGGCTGCGCCACAACCTCTCCGGCGCCCTCTATGACCCCTTTTACACTTGGAATTTTCTGTTTTGCCGATTCATTTCTCTTTTTCGGCGGCATATTTTTCACTCCAATTCTAATCAGCTTACATCGGCCGAATCCATATACAGATAGCCGTTTTCAGCAATATAGGTTTTACGCCCGGTCAAATTATCGCCCAGCAACAAGTCAAACATTTCCGAGGTTTTGGCAGCATCCTCAGGCATCACCTGAATCAACCTGCGTGTTTCGGGGTTCATAGTGGTAAAACTCATCATATCCGGCTCATTTTCACCCAACCCCTTCGAGCGCTGTATGGTACATTTTTGATTTCCGATTTGCTTTAAAAAGGCCTCTTTTTCGGCCTCGGTATAAGCAAAATAGGTTTGCTCCTTGGTCGTAATCTCAAACAGCGGAGATTCCGCAATAAACACCTTGCCCTGCTCAATCAGCGTGGGGGTCAGGCGGTACAGCATCGTCAGCAGCAGCGTGCGAATCTGAAAACCGTCCACATCAGCGTCGGTACATAAAATCACCTTATTCCAACGCAGCGCGGCAAGGTCAAAGGTAGAAAGGTTCTTATTGGCCTTACTCTTAACTTCTACTCCGCAACCCAACACCTTCATCAAATCGGTAATAATATCGCTTTTAAAAATTTTATCATAATCAGCCTTCAAACAATTAAGAATCTTGCCCCGAATCGGCATAATAGCCTGAAAATCCGGATTTCTTGCCTGTTTACAGGCGCCCAATGCCGAATCTCCCTCCACAATAAAAATTTCACGCTCGGCAATATCCTTACTGCGGCAATCCACAAATTTTGCCACACGGTTGGTAATATCCAAATTGCCGGTCAGCTTTTTTTTCATATTCAGACGGGTTTTTTCCGCGTCCTCACGGCTGCGTTTGTTAATCAGCACCTGTCCTGCAATCTTATCGGCCTCCAGCGGGTTCTCCAAAAAATAAATCTCCAGATTATGCCGGAGCATTTCGGTCATAGCCTCCTGAATCCCCTTATTGGTAATGGCTTTTTTCGTTTGGTTTTCATAGCTGGTACGATTGGAAAACGACGAAATTACCAAAATCAGGCAATCCTCCACATCGGCAAACGTAATCCTGCTCTCATTTTTGTTGTACTTGGAGGTCTGCTTCAAATAAGCGTCAATCTGATATACAAACGCATTGCGCACGGCCTTGTCCGGCGCGCCGCCATATTCCAGCCAACTGGAATTGTGGTAATACTCAATGGCCTTGGTCTTATTAGAAAACGCACACGCCACATTAATTTTGGTTCGGTATTCATCCTTGTCTGCCCGGTCGCGCACCTTGCGCTCGGTACGCCAAAACTGCACCGTAGTCAAAGCGTCCTCTCCCGCAATTTCCCTAACATGGTCCTCAATCCCGTTTTTATAGCAAAATTCGGCGGTTTCAAAATTCTCCCCCACCTGATTGCGAAACAAAAAAGTCACGCCGTCATTAACAATGGCCTGCCGCTTGATCATGTCAATAAAATACTCCACCGGCACATCAATATCGGTAAACACCTGCAAATCCGGCTTCCAGCGAATCCGGGTCCCGGTATCCTTTTTGGGGTAATCCTGCTTGGTCAGGCCGCCCACATTTTCGCCGTTTTCAAAATGCAGCCGATACTGCACGCCGTCCCGCCGTATGTCCACATCCATATACTCCGAGGCATACTGCGTAGAGCAAAGTCCCAAGCCGTTCAGCCCCAAAGAATACTCATAACTTTCGTCCGCGTCGTTGTTGTATTTTCCGCCGGCATACAACTCGCAAAACAACAGCTCCCAGTTAAAACGCTGCTCCTTGGCATTATAATCCACCGGTATCCCGCGGCCAAAATCCTCTACCTCCACCGAACGGTCCTCATAGCGGGTAACAATAATACGATTACCATAACCCTCTCTGGCCTCGTCTATAGAGTTTGATAGAATCTCAAAAATAGAGTGCTGACAGCCCTCAATGCCGTCCGAGCCGAAAATAACCGCAGGACGCTTACGAACACGGTCGGCGCCCTTTAAAGACGATATACTTTCGTTTCCATATGCTGCTTGTTTTTTCATCAGAACTCAGTCTCCTTGCATCATTGTTGCGATTTGAGGCGGTAAAGGCCGTACCACATATTGTCAATTGTATTTAGAATACCACAAAACATAGCCAAGCGCAAACATAATTTTAAAAAATACAAAAAAAGAGAGTGGCACAGCCACCCCTCCTCTGGAATTATTCTCCAAACGGTTCCTCTGCACCTTGCACCTGCGCAGCCGCGGCAGAAGGGCCGTCCATAATGGCGTAGAATTCCTCCCCGCTCATTTTCTCATTCTCAAATAATTGCTTGGCAACCTCATGCAGCTTTGCCATATGCTCTTTCAACACACGTTCGGTTTCGTGGTACGCATTGGCAATCATCTTTTTCAGCACCGTATCAATTTCCGAAGCAGTCTCCTCAGAATAATCGCGCACATGCCCCATATCTCTTCCAAGGAACGGCTCGCTGTTGTCGGTGCCGTAAGTGATCGGCCCCAACTCCTGGCTCATACCGTATTTGGTAATCATCGCGCGCACGGTTTTGGTCGCGCGTTCAATATCATTGGAAGCACCGGTAGAAATATCGCCCAACACCAAAGCCTCCGCCACACGACCGCCCAAAAGCACCACCAAACTCTCCAGCATCTCAGAGCGGGATTTATAAGCCCGGTCCTCGCTGGGCAGCTGCATGGTATAGCCGCCGGCCATCCCCCTCGGTATAATGGAAATCTGGTGCACCGGGTCCTGTGTTTTGCAGCTATACGCCGCAATCGCATGCCCGGCCTCGTGATAAGCCGTCAGCGTTTTCTCGCGCTCAGTCATCACATGGCTCTTTTTCTCGGTGCCCACAACCACCTTAATGGTGGCCTCTTCAATTTCCTCCATGGTAATGGCTTTGAGTTGTTTTCTTGCAGCGAGCAACGCCGCCTCATTCAGCAGATTTTCAAGGTCAGCGCCGGTAAAACCGGCGGTTGTCTTGGCAATCGTCGCCAAATTCACATCAGGAGCAAGCGGCTTACCTCTTGCGTGCACCTTCAAAATCGCCTCTCTGCCCTTCACATCGGGGTAACCCACCGTAACCTGACGGTCAAAACGACCGGGCCGCATCAAAGCGGGGTCTAAAATATCAGGGCGGTTGGTAGCGGCTATAATAATAATGCCCTCATTCGCGCCAAAGCCGTCCATTTCCACCAACAATTGGTTAAGGGTTTGTTCACGTTCGTCATGACCGCCGCCAAGTCCGGCGCCGCGCTGCCGTCCCACCGCGTCAATTTCATCAATGAACAAAATACACGGACTGTTCTTTTTAGCCTGGTCAAACAAGTCTCGCACACGAGAAGCGCCCACGCCCACAAACATTTCCACAAAATCCGAACCGGACATGGAAAAAAACGGCACACCGGCCTCGCCGGCAACGGCTCTTGCCAGCAAAGTTTTACCCGTACCCGGAGGCCCCACCAACAGCACGCCCTTAGGAATCCGCGCACCCAATTCATTGTAACGCTTCGGGTCCTTCAAAAACAGCACAATTTCCTCAAGCTCAGCCTTTTCCTCGTCCGCACCGGCCACATCTGCAAAGGTCGTCTTACGCTTTTCATCGTTCAAATTTTTAATTTTCGCCTTACCAAAGTTCATCTGGCCGCCGCCCATGCCGCCGCCCATCTTTTTCATAATGAACCACCAGAACACAATCATACCCACAAACAGCAAAATAGTGGGCAAAAAGTTCATAATCCAAGAGGTCTCGGCCGGGCGTTTCAAATCAAATTCAATCTGGTCATCGGGGTTTTTAGCATTATAAGCGTCCACATAGGGCTTAACATCCTCATACAGCCAACTCACGCTCGGCGCAGTATACGTTTTCGTCGTATCATCGCGCAGGGTAATCTCCATCTCACCGGTACCCAAGTCCATGGTATATTTCTTAACATTACCCTCCTGAAAATAAGAAAGCACCTGAGAATAAGTCTCGGTCGAGCGCGAACGCCCGCCATACACGGAGGCCACCACAATAATAATGATAATCGGAATCCCCAAATAGATAGCAAGATTGCGCAAGGTCTTTTTATTATCCAAAAACAGTTCACTCCTTAAAAATTGCAGTTTGCACTATGTTCACGCAGGGTCAATAGGGTGCAGCAATATCAAAAGCCGCACACGCGTTTTTTCCGTCACCTGTGCAAATTCCGAGGGCCCAAAGCCCTCCACCCACAAAATGCGGTCGCCGTCGGCCAAAATAACGATTCGGTCACGCACACAAAGCGGAATTTTCGCCTCATTAAACAGCTTTTTCAGCGATTTAGTCACCCCTCTGCCCGCAGGCCGAAAAGCGTCTCCGGCTCTGCGATTCCGAAAAACAGCATTTTCAGTTATTGTACCATAATCCACGCAAATAGAAAACAAATTTTTATGAAATTTCATATGATTTTCACAATTGTTTACAAATTCTTGACACAAACGCAAATTCCGGCCATCAGGAAGCTGGATTTTTGGCAATTTTGCCGAAAAACTCCACTCTGTTTTATTGAATTTTTCAGTGCGTATAAAAACCGAATCGCCCTCCACGCAAAAGAAAATATTACCGGTGATCGTCACATTACCCTTTTTAGCCGCAAGCGCCTTTTGCACCTGCTCCATTTGCGCATAGGCCGGAGTCACATTTTTCACCTGCCTAATCGCCAGCAAAATCGCCCGAGACCGCACCGGCAGCGGCATCTGCAAAAACGCCTGCGTACGATACCCGCCCTGTATTTTCGCAAGCAAAAGCGCCTGCTGTGCCAGCTCCTGCAAATACGCCTCGTCCTCCCGACACTGGTCGGTAAGCCGCAAAACGGCCTGTTCAAAAGCGGGGTTGACCTCCTTCAAAACAGGCACAGCCCGCAACCGCAAACGGTTTCTGGTATATTCCGGTAACAAATTGGTACTGTCGGTCACATAAGGCAACTCATAACGAGCGCAGTAATCCAGCACCTCCCCGCGCGTAACCGCAATCAGCGGTCGTATCACAGCCCCCCGCACCGGCGGAATCCCGCACAGCCCTTTCAGCCCCGTTCCGCGCGCAAGGTGAAACAGCACCGTCTCACAAACATCCGAAAGCGTATGCGCCGTAGCAATTCTGTCGCCATTTTCCGCCAATTGAGCAAAAAAATCATAGCGCACGCGTCTGCCGCATTCCTCAACGCCAATCCCTAACTGGTTTGCCCGTTTTTGCACATCGGTATGCAGGGTTCGCAATTCAATTGCAAATTTTTCGCAAAACCGCCGCACAACCTGTTCATCGCGGTCGGCCTCAGCCCCGCGCAAACCGTGGTGAATATGCGCCGCCAAAAGCGGAATCTTCATTTGATGCAGCAAATGCAGCAGCATCATAGAATCCGCCCCGCCGGAAAACCCCACCACAATCCTGCCACCGTCGGGAAGCATATGAAATCGGTGCATCGACCGGCGCACCTTGCAAACAATTTGCGCAATGGGGTCAAAATGGCTCACGGTGCACAACCTCCTGCGAGGTAAATCGCATAAATTCGCCCTGCCAATGCAAATCGACCGTCTTAGTTTCACCGTGACGATTCTTGGCAATAATACACTCGCCGTGATTTCTGTCCGCCTGCTCGGAAGGGGCTTGTCCGTCGCTGTAATAATCATCGCGATACAAAAACAATACAATATCGGCGTCCTGCTCAATAGAGCCCGAATCCCGCAAATCAGAGAGCACGGGACGGTGAGCATTGGTCGTACGTTTTTCGCTATCGCGCGAAAGCTGCGAAAGCGTCAACACAGGCACCATCAGCTCCTTGGCCATAATTTTCAAATTTCTGGTAATCTCAGAAATCTCCTGCACCCGGTTATCAATCCTCCTGCTGCCGGACATCAACTGTAAATAGTCAATAATAACCAAATCAACGTCTTTCAGGCGCCGCAATTTGGCCTTCATTTCCGGCACGGTAATCTGCGAGCTATCATCAAAATACATCTGGGTTTTCGAGAGAATATCGCCGCCTTCAATCAAGCGCATCCATTCCCCCTCATCCAAATTCCCGGTACGCAACTTCATCCCGCTCACCCGACTCTCGGTAGAAAGCAACCGCGAAGCCAACTGCTCCTTAGACATCTCCAGCGAAAAAAAAGCCACGCGTTTTTTCGCCACCACCGCGGCATGCCGCATAATATTCAGGGCAAAACTGGTTTTACCCATACCGGGCCTTGCGGCCAGCAAAATCAAATCAGAACGGTTCAAACCGGTAATCGTATCGTCCAAATTTTTAATACCGGTAGGCACGCCCTTATACAAATCGCTTTCAGGAGAATTAAGCAAATCCAAGCGGTCAAAAGTCTGTATCACCAGCTCATTCACGCGCTGCAACCCCTGCATATTTTTGCCGCGCCGAATATCAAAAATACGCTGTTCGGCAGCGTCCAGCAGCTGCGAAGCGTCCGCGGAACCATCGGCAGCGTCCTCCAAAATTTCCCTTGCGGTCAAAATCAAGCAGCGCACATCATACTTATCCCGCACAATTTTAGCATACGTCTCCACATTCGAAATCGACGGCACCAATTGCGCCAACTGCACCAAATACGCCTTCCCGCTAGCCTCATCAAACGACTTAACTTCCTTGAGTTTTTCCAAAACAGTAACAAAATCGACCGGCTGCCCCAGCGTAAACATCTCCAGCATCGCACCGTAAATCAAGCTATTATTGACCTGATGAAAATAATCGGGTCTGGGCAGGAGTTCGGCCACACGGTCCAAACAACTCGAATCCAGCAAAATCGCGCCCAAAACAGACTGCTCGGCCTCCGGGCTAAAAGGCAGCGCGCCCGAATACCCCTGCATACCGGAGTTCAACGGAAAATCCTCGGCCATCCCCACACCTCCTCATAATTTGAAAAAAACACCCAAACGGCGGAAAGCCTGATGACCAAAGTCACCAGGCCGTCTATCATTGCTGTTCGGCTATCACAGCATTTATCGTTGCAACAACGCCCTGAAACAGCTTAATTTTACACGAATAAGTACCAAACGCCTTCATATCGCCGTGTATCTCAATTTTCCGCTTATCAATCTCCACGCCGTACTGTTTCTGCAATTCCTGCGCAATTTCCTTAGCCGTCACCGAGCCGAACAATTTACCGCCCTGCCCCGCCTTTGCCAAAACGGTAACGCTTTTGCCGTTAATTTTATCGGCAATTTCCTTAGCGGCATTCAACTCCTGCTGCAAATGAAACGCCCTAGCCTGCTGTTCATTCTGCAACTCATTAAGGGCCTGCGCATTTGCCTCCTTGGCCAACTTTTTCGGCAATAAAAAATTCCGCGCATACCCATCAGAAACATGAACAAGCTCACCTTTTTTGCCGCTGCCTTTCACATCGGCCAGTAAAATGACTTTCATAGAAAAACCCCCTCCGTAAATTTAAGCTTTGCCGCCGTTCAAAGCAGGAAACTTACTTGCATGCGGCAAAATCTCGCCAATCACCTTCAGCAATTCCTGCTTCACCTGCTCCACGGTCACGTCTGTTTTCTGCACGCCGGCCATGGTCAAATGCCCGCCGCCGCCCATCGCCTCAATAATCAGCTGAACATTAATATCGCCCAAAGAGCGCGCGGAAACATTCACCGTTTTACCGGTAAGAAACACCACAAACGAGGCCTTCACACCCTGTATCGCAAGCAAATCGTCAGCTGCCTGCGCTGCAGCCACACGCAAATTGGGCTTCTGCACCTCGGTGCAGGCAATGGCGCAGCCGTTATAAATTTCCGCCGAAGAAATCAGCGCATATTTTTCCTTATAAGTATCAATATTACTTGCAAACATCCGCTTCACCGCAACGGTATCAGCGCCCCTGCGCCTCAAATACGCCGCAGCCTCAAAAGTACGCACACCGCTTTTGAGCACAAAATTCTTCGTATCCAGCATAATCCCGGCAAGCAGCGCGTCGGCCTCCTCCTTAGCCAGCACGGTATTACCAATATACTGCACCAACTCCGTCACCATCTCAGCAGTAGAGCTGGCATACGGCTCATGGTAAAACACCGCGGAATTGGTAATATGATTGACCATCATCCGATGGTGGTCAATCACAACCACATTCTTAGCGCGCGCAAGCAATTCCGGGCTTTCCACAAAGTCGGGCGAATGCGTATCCACCACAATCACCAGCGTCTTTGGCGTCAGCATTTCAAGAGCCTGCTCCACAGAAATAAAAATCTCCTGTTCCCGGTCCTGATTCGCAGCCTCCATTTCATCCACAATCGGCCTTGCCATCGTTGCAC
This sequence comes from uncultured Eubacteriales bacterium, assembly GCA_934457095.1. Lineage (GTDB taxonomy): Bacteria > Bacillota > Clostridia > Oscillospirales > Acutalibacteraceae > UMGS1071. The sequence continues at coordinate 41,116 of CAKSHJ010000004.1, read as the reverse complement.
CGCGGTCAATCACCACATACGCGGGCTTTTTCATGCCCTTCACCGCCGCGCTCCACATGCCCACCGCCGAGCCCACCGCGTCCAAATCAGAAAACTGATGCCCCATAATCAGCACCAAATCACCGGCCTTCATATGGTCAGAAATCGAAGCGGCAATCACTCTGGTCCGCACCCTGTCGCGTTTCTCCACACCCTTAGAAAGCCCGCCGAAAAACTCATAAGCATCGTTGGTACTCTTCACCGCAACCTGGTCACCACCGCGGCCAAGCGCCATATCCAGCGCCTGTCTTGCCCATTGTTCGCTCTCGGTCAAGGTGTCGGCTCCCCGGCCAACACCCACAGAAACCGTCGCGCTTCTGTCACCCAAGGCCTTGATTTTCCGAATCACATCCAAAATTTCAAACCGTTTTTCCTGCGCCCATGCCACATGCCGCTCATCGCTCACAATCAAATACCGGTTGCCCCCGGACAACTTTTTCACAAAGCCGCCCATATCCTGCGCCCAGTGATTGAGAGTAGCCTCCACCTCAGCGTTAACACGAGCCTCCTCGGTTGCGCTGCAATCGTGCGCCAATTCCTCTTTATTATCAAAAGCGGCAAGCATCACGCACGGCCGCGTCTGCACAAATTCGGCGCTCACCCGTTTATATTCGGTATTATCCATAAAATACACAAGATAAGCAGACTTAACCTGCACCGCAAACACGGTAAATTTCTTATCCTCCACAGCAATATCAACGCCGTTTGCCTGCACCACCTGGTCCATGGTCTTACCCGGAATCAATTTTGCAATACTCTCCCCGCGGTACTCAGCGTCCCTGCCAACATTCATCAAAAAAGCAGTATTGCCCCAAATAATATCATTCTCACTGCCCACCACGGCAACAGGCAGCGCAAAATCCTGCAGCCTGCGGTATTCCGCGCCGGAGAGAATTTTATTAGCCGCCCTTGTGGCAACGGCAATGTGAGACCGAAACTGCACAAACAAAACAGAGATCACAACCACCGCAACCACCGTCAGCCCCAGCTCCACAAAAAACACAACCGGGTTCCAAAACCAGCTCACAGCGGTCATAACGGCCATCACAGCGGCCAGCACATATAAAATCGGAGACGAAACCCAAATTTTCCGTTTCAAAAAACATTACCCCTTTGGTATCAGCGCTCGGCAACTTACACAAAAACAAAGCGCCTTACTATGCTAAATTTCCATAATAATCGGCAAAATCATCGGATTTCTTCTGGTCTTATCATAAAGCAGCTTAGAAAGCTCATCCTTAATTTTAGACTTCAAGGTACCCCAATCATGCACATGGTTTTCAGCGCAATCCTCCAGCACTTTCGTCACCAAATCCCGCGACTCCAGCATCAAACGCTCAGACTCCCGCACATACACAAACCCGCGAGAAACCACATCCGGACCGGCCACCACATGCCCGTCATCCTGACTAATCGTGCACACCACAACAATCAACCCGTCCTCGGCAAGGTGCTTTCTGTCGCGCAGCACAATACTGCCCACATCGCCCACGCCAAGACCATCCACCAAAATCCGCCCGGCAGGCACCGAAGGCAATTGCTTCATATAATTCTGGTTCAATTCCACCGCGTCGCCAATCGTACCAATAAAAATATTTTCTTGTTTCATGCCCATCGAACACGCCAATTCGGCATGGCGGCGCAAATGTTTCTGCTCACCGTGCACGGGAATAAAATACTGCGGCTTAGTAATCCCGTGTATTATTTTAAGTTCCTCGCGGCTGGCATGGCCGGAAACATGAATCTCATGACTGGACTCATACACCACATCGCAGCCGCGTTTGAGCAGCTCGTCTATCACCGTGCTCACCATTTTCTCATTACCGGGAATGGGCTTAGCAGAGATAATAATACAATCTCCCGGTCCGACCTCCACTTTCCGGTGGTCGGCAAAAGCCATCCGGCTCAGCGCAGACATCGGCTCCCCCTGACTGCCGGTCGTAATAAGCACAATCTTTTCCTTGGGGTAGCGATTCAGCAAATCAATATCAATCAACAAGCCCTGCGGAATATCCAAATAGCCCAATTCGGCGGCAATCCCCATCACATTAATCATACTTCTGCCGGAAAGCGCCACCTTACGGTCATATTTTACCGCACAATTGATAATCTGCTGCACACGACTGATATTAGAAGCAAACGTTGCAATGATCAGCCTTTGGTCGGCCGCCTGCAAAAAGAGCTTTTCAAAAGCGTCGCTGATTTTTCGTTCGGTCGGAGTATACCCGGGGCGGTCCACATTGGTAGAATCAGCCAAAAGCGCAAGCAGCCCCTGCTGGCCAAGCTCAGCAATTCTGCCAAGGTCAATCATCTCCTCCTTCAGCGGCGTACAGTCAATTTTAAAGTCGCCGGTATGCAAAATCGTCCCGGCAGGAGAATGGATCCCCAAAGCCACCGCGTCGGAAATAGAGTGATTCACATGAATAAATTCCACGCCAAAGCAACCAAGCCGAATCGTCTGGCCGGGCCTAACGGTATTAAGCTGCACCTTGCCCTGCAAACCGTGCTCCTTCAATTTCCCGTCAATCAGACCCAGCGTCAGCGCAGTACTGTAAATGGGCAAGCGCACCTTCTTAAGCAAATACGGCAACGAACCAATATGGTCCTCATGCCCGTGCGTAATCACAACGCCGCGAATCCTATCGGCATTTTTCTCAATAAAGGAAAAATCAGGAATCACCAAATCCACGCCCATCATATCATCGTCCGGGAACGCCATCCCGCAATCCACAACGATCATATCCTGTTCGCACTCAAACACGGTAATATTCTTACCGATTTCATTGAGCCCACCCAAAAAATACGCCTTCACCGAAGGCTTTGGCGCCTTACCTCTGGAATTTCTGCCCGGCTGACTGATTTGAGCAACAGCAGATTTGGTTTCAACCAAATTCTGAGCAGGACGTTGCCGCTGCGCAGGCGTTTTCTTCGGCGGAGCATTTCTATTGCGGTCTTTCGGCGCAGATTTAGCGTCCGCCTTCTCTGTTTTGGAAAAAAACCGATGCCGTTTGGCACGTTGCTCCTTAGCATTCGGGTTATGCTCGCGCTTAGGGGAAGCATTCGACGATTGTACCTGACGCTTCTCCGGTTCTCCGCGGAGCGCTTTTTCTTGCTGATTGGTCGTAAAAAAATCCTTTTCAGTCACTAGATAACCTCCAATTTAATTTCAGGAGATAACAGTCAGCAAAGCCGGTCTTACAAGCGGTGTAAAGGCCGACCCCCGATTCACTCAAGTAAAAAATGAATCCCTGCGTTATCCTCCAAAAATGATAGTATTTTCCTATTTTTTTTCAAAAGTATGTCAAACATACCTGCAATTTGGTTTTTAAGCCGGTCACGAAAGCAAAAAATAAATGGGTCAAAAAAATCCGAACACAATCGTCCTCTTCATTGTAACGCGATTACATAATACTGTCAAGCCTTGGACAACATAAAAAAGCCAAATCGAATCATCCACGCACTCTTTGCTTGAAATACGTCTGAAAAATTGGTATAATAAACAACCAAAGCGCCATATCAAAAACCAAATAAACGGGAGAGCATTACGTGAAAGAAGTGGAAATTTTTACAGACGGAGCCTGCCAAGGCAACCCCGGCCCGGGCGGCTGGGGCGCAATTCTACGCTACCGCGGCACAGAAAAAGAAATCAGCGGCGGCAGCCAAAACACCACCAACAACCGCATGGAGCTCAGCGCGGTCATCCAAGCCGTCAAGCTCCTCAAAGAGCCCTGCGCCATCACGCTTTACAGCGACTCGCAATACGTCTGCAACGGCATCTCCAAGGGCTGGGCAAAATCGTGGAAAAAAAACGGCTGGAAAAAAAGCGACAAATCCCCCGCCCTCAACCCCGAGCTATGGGACGAGCTTTTAACGGTCATCGCGCCGCACAAATTGCAGGTCATCTGGGTAAAAGGCCACGCCGGCCACCCCGAAAACGAACGCTGCGACGCCTTAGCGGTCGCCGCCGCAGAGCGTTTTGGCAAATAATTTCAGAAAAGGTATTGCAAAGTATACCAAAAAAGTGTATATTATAAAACATAAAACATTCAGCAACAAAAAAACAGAAGGTGAAACAACTATGAAACGCTTAGTTTATGCAGACAACGCAGCCACCACGCCGGTTTCGCAGGCGGTTCTTACCGCCATGCTGCCCTACTACACAGAGCAATACGGCAACCCCTCCAGCCTATACAGCGTAGGCCGAGAAGCCAAAAAAGCCTTAGAGCAAGCCAGAGAAAACATCGCCTCCCACTTTGGCGCCCAACCCAATGAAATCTTCTTCACCTCCGGCGGCAGCGAGGCCGACAACTGGGCCATCACCGGCGTTGCGCACGCGCTTGCCAAAAAGGGCAAAAAACACATCATCACCTCAAAATTCGAGCACCACGCGGTACTGCACACCGTAAAAGCGCTGGAAAAAGAAGGCTTTCAGGTCACCTATTTAGAAGTATACGAAAACGGAATCGTAAAGCCGCAGGACGTAAAAAACGCCTTACGAGCCGACACCGCGCTTGTCTCGATCATGTACGCAAACAACGAAATCGGCACCATCCAACCCATCGCAGAAATCGGCGCCATTTGCAAAGAACACGGCGTACTGTTCCACACCGACGCCGTACAAGCGGTCGGCAATTTAAAAATCAACGTAAAAGACGAAAACATTGACCTGCTCTCCCTGTCGGGCCACAAATTACACGCGCCCAAAGGCGTCGGCGCGCTCTACGTCCGCCGCGGCGTGGTATTACCAAACCTCATTTACGGCGGCGCACAAGAGCGCGGCAAACGCGCCGGCACAGAAAACGTAGCGGGCATCGTCGGGCTAAGCGTCGCGCTCAACGAAGCCTACGAACATATCGAACAGCGCAACAAACGCTTAATCGCCATGCGCGACCGCTTGATCGCAGGGGCCTCCAAAATCGAGCGTTCGCGGTTAAACGGCGACCCGGTACAGCGTTTGCCGGGCAATTTCAACATGTGCTTCGAGGGCATCGAGGGCGAATCATTGCTATTAAAACTTGACTTTGCAGGCATTTGCGGTTCATCCGGTTCCGCGTGCACATCAGGCTCCTTAGACCCAAGTCATGTACTGCTGGCCATTGGGCTGCCGCACGAGATTGCGCACGGTTCGCTGCGCATTTCCTTCAGCGACCAAAACACCGAAGAAGACGTAGACTACATTTTAGAGGTACTGCCGGGCATTGTGGAATATTTAAGAAGCATTTCCCCGTTATGGGACGAGATCATCAGCCGGAATTAAAGAAAGAAAGGTGAAGAAAACATGGCATACAGCGAAAGAGTAATGGACCATTTTGCCAACCCCCGGAACGTGGGCGAACTTGCCGACGCAAACGGCGTTGGAGAAGTTGGCAACTCCAAGTGCGGAGACATTATGAGAATGTACATTAAAGTAGACGACAACCATGTTATTACAGACGTAACTTTTAAGACGTTCGGTTGCGGAGCCGCAATTGCGACCAGCTCCATGGCGACCGAGCTGATTAAGGGCAAAACCATTGACCAGGCGTTGCAATTGACCAACCGCGCGGTGATGGAGGCCTTGGACGGCCTGCCGCCGGTAAAGGTGCATTGCTCGGTGTTGGCAGAGCAGGCCATTAAAGCGGCCGTTGCCGACTATTACACCCGCCGCGGCATTGACCCTACGCCGATTGTGGGCAAAATTGAGGAATGCCACCACCACGACCACGAGGACAGCGGCAGTTGTAGTTGCCACTAAAAATTTGCGCTGATTGCAAACAAATGTTTCACGTGAAACATTTGTTCCTTGCTGTGCAAAAATGCCCGCGGGCTTTTATTTACAAAACAATCGCAATCTATTTACAATTACTTCACAACCCAAAATTCACATTTGCTATAATAAAATTACAGTCAAGCAAAGCAGAGTCGCTACTGTTTTTATGGCTGCTTTCTACCCCCTAATCAATCAAATAAACTGTTCAGGTGCAAAATGAAACCGAATCCTTTTGGATTCGGCATTTTTGTTTTTACTCCACCGTATTCAGCTGAAAACATAGCCGCTTTGGTAGGGTATTTCTATTTTTTTCGGTCGCCCCGCGGCATTTGTGATTTTTGCGCAGAGTGCGCATTGTTGCAAGGTTTTTTGTACGGTTTTTTGTGCTGTTTCTTTGCTATGTGTGTTTTGCCGGCACGCAAGTATTGACCGCGCCATGGCCAGCGGCCAGATTTCCCGGTACCTTTGCGCATAGCTTTTTGCTCTGCCGTCAAACAGAATTTGCAGCGGCGCTACCGTTTGATATTCTTCTGCGGAAAAATCTGCGGCGCGGTTGTAAAGCAAATGCGTTTGCCAAATGACCTGCCCCTCCGGGTCATTGAGTATTAGGTTGCCTGCCGGGGTGTCCAGCTGAAGGTCGAAAAATAGTGCTAGGCTGCCGTCTATGTCGGCTGCGTACTCGTTGTAGTAATGCAGCGTAAACGGTATTGCGTTGAGTTTGCCCGCTAAAATGCTACAGTTTCCGTCCTGTATTTTTGTAACCTCTATGCTGGAAATTTCTTCCAGCGTGTCGTATAGGATGTCGATGAGCGGGTAGAGGACTTGCGAGGAACAACTTAGGCGGAGGCGTAAAATTGGGTGGGTGCGGCTGATTTTTTGCGCGGTTTTCAGGAAGGCTTCTACTGCCGGTAGGAAATGGTAAAAATTGTTTACTGTGTAAATTTGTTCCTCTTTTACAAGTTGTTTACTCAGTTCTGCCGCTTCTTTCTCATGAACCGGCTGCTCTTGTGCTACCGAAATGCCTTGCCTCAGCAAAGCTTTGACCGTGGGGGCGCTCTTGCCACCCGTAATGGCCGACCTTGCCGCTACAATGGCGAAATCTGCTTGCTGAGGGGGGATTTCTTCTGCATGGGTGAACAGCGGTACGCCCAGCCTTTTTGCCGCCGCTTGGCTGCGCTGGCTGCCTTGCGATAAAATACCGGTTAACTCAATTGAGTTGCTTTTCTTGCAGGCTTGCAGGTAAAATTGGCCGAAATTGACCCCGCATACCACAACCTTGACTTTCTCTTTCATGGTGCGCCTCCTCCGCGTAGTCTCTTGTTGATGAGGCTGCAGACGCTTTCTTTTTGCTGTTCGACAAAAAAATGTCCGCCCGCGTATTTGTGAAGCTCCGTTTTGCCCGTTGTGACCGTTGCCCATTTTTGCGTTTTTTCATACGCTACCGTGCTGTCGTCTTCTCCGTAAAGCACGTCCAGATTGCAGCTTAATTTTGCGTGCGGCCGGTATATATAGGTGTCCAGCAGTTTGCAGTCCGCTTGGAGCAGCGGGATATAATAATTTAAAAACAGCTCGTTGTGCAGCACGCTTTCGTCTAATATGCCCAGTCCGCTTAGGTAGGCTATCATGTCCTCTTTTGCCGTTTGCTCCGGGAAGGGCACCAGCGATTCCTTGAGGTGTTCCGGCGCTTCGCTGGAGGCGATGAAGCCCCACTGCGGCTCTGTGCCGTAAATTTTTTTGGCTAGGACCGCTGCTTCGTATGCCAGAACCGCGCCGCCGCAATACCCGAAAAATGCGTATGGTTTTTCAAAAAGCGGCGCGTTTTCTTCCACGAATTCTGTGATGAATTGCTCTACCGACGCTTGCATGCGGTCGTTTTTGCGGATTTCCCGCTCTGGGTACAGGATCGGCTGCAGGTTGATCTGCGGGGCGATTTGCTTTTTCCAGGTGGCGAAATTGCCCGCGCTGCCGCCCGGATAGGCAAAGCATAAGAGATTGACTGTTGCCTGTGGGTTGACTCTACCGTGCGCTACCCATTTGCTGGATTCCATAAAATTCCTCCTTTTGTAATGTTTGTTAATTTTTAACCGATTGCGCCATTTGTGCAATCGTTGGGCCGGCGTAGACGTCTGTCAGCGACAGCCGGTAGCCATATTGCTGCTCCAGCTTGGTGATGAGTTTTACAATCTGAATCGAATCGCCTCCGTAATCGAAAAAGTCTTCGTCAACCCCGATGCGCTCAACGCCGAACAGTTCGCACCAGACGCGGTGGATGCGCTGCTCTGCCTCCGATAGCTTTTGTGCCGCCGGGCGCTGCTTTTGCTTCTCTTTCAGCAGCGTTTCCCCTCTTGCTCGGAGCGCTTTTTCATCTACTTTTCCGTTGCTTGTCAGCGGGATTTTTTCCAGGTATTCATAGCTGCCGGGAATCATGTATTTGGGCAGCTTGCGGCTGAGTCTTTCTTCAAATTCCTGGCGGCTTGGCGGCGTTGCGCCTGCTTGCGATACCCCGAATAAGCATAGGCTAACCGCGCCGTTTTCTTGTACTGCGATGACTTTTACCGCTTTGAGGTTCAGCCCCTGCTGCGCTGCCGATTCGATTTCTCCCAGCTCTACTCTGTGGCCCCGGATTTTAACCTGAAAGTCCCGTCTTCCTTGAAATTCGATGTTTCCGTCCGGTCGATACCGGCCAAGGTCTCCGGTTTTGTAAAGCCGCCGGCCTGATTTTGGCCACGTTATGAATTTTTCCTGCGTCAATGTTTCGTCGCCTAAATACCCAAGCGCCAGGCCTTTTCCGCCTATGTAAAGGTCGCCTGTCATCCAGTTCGGAAGCTCCTCCAGCTTTTCGTTTAAAATATAAAATTGCTGGTTGGAAAGCGGTTTGCCGTATGGGATGCTCCGTTCATATGCGCTTTGCGGGTCCATGGGGTAGTAAATGGACCAGATGGCCGCTTCGGTGGCGCCGCCTAAGCTTATCAGCTTCGCCTGCGGGAAATACCGGTGCATTTCTTGCGGTAAATCTACTGCAATCCAGTCTCCGGAAAGCAGGATAACCCGCAGGCTTTCGATGCGTTCCGGCGCGCTAGAAAGCTGCATCGTCAGCATTTTCATTTGTGCCGGGACGCTGTTCCATATGCTTACTTTTTGCTCCTTTAATAAGTCCAGCCAGTGCCGCGGGTCTTTTATTTGCTCCTCGGTCGCTTGTATCAATTCCGCGCCCGCGTAAAATGCTCCGAATAGGTCGTATACCGATAAGTCGAAGCTCAGATTTGCCAGGTTGAGCAGGCGGTCCGTTTGCGTTACTCCGTACCTTTGATTGATGTCTTGTATGGTGTTGCTTGCCGCGGCGTGCGAAATCACCACTCCTTTCGGCTCTCCGGTGCTGCCCGATGTGAAGATAATATACGCCGGCGCGTTGAGGTCTATCTCTGCTGCAGGCAGTTCCCAAGGGCGGTCCTCCGGTTTTTTTAGCTCGGTGAGCTGTATTTTTTGCGCTTTGCCCTCGCTGACGCTCTCCCGGCGCTCTACCAGACAGTATTTGGCTCCTGCGTTTCTTACGATTTTGTCCGTGCGCTCCAATGGTTGGTGCGCGTCCAGCGGTAAATAGGCGCCGCCTAATGTTAAAACGGCAAGTACCGCTGCGATTTGCCAGACCCCTTTTGTTGCCGAAATGGCTGCGATGTCTCCTGCTTGGAAGCCTTTTTCTTGCAGTGCCTGACAAATTGCCTGCACGTATTTTCCCAATTCTCCGTAGGAATACGTAACGCCGCGCACGTGCAATGCCGGGCTTTCCGGGGTTTCTTTGAAATGCTTTAAAAAGCCCTGATGAAGCGGCTGCGCTGCGATGGCTTTTTGGGTTGCGTTGGTTTTGCGCCGGAGCGTTTGCACCGATTTTGACAGCTGCGGAACAATTGTTTCCTCCAGTGCGCCCTCCTTGGTAAAGCGGCTGACGGTTTCATAAAATGCGGCGAATGCCTCCTCTGCTGCGCCGTCCAGCAGCGCTCCCGTGCGCACGTCCCAATTCACCCGCAGACCGCCGCCGTCCTCCAGTACCTGACAGTCGATCAGTACCTGCGGCGTTTGACTGATGGTGTATGATACTTTGCCTCTGCGATTCGGCGTTTCGTTCAGTGCGCCCAGCGTGCTGGTGTATACCGCGGGTACCGTGATTTCTGATTTTTGCTTCTTGCCCAGTTCTCTGAGTACCTGCGTGCCCGAAAACGATTGGTGGCTTAAATCTTCCCAGAGTCTTGCCTGGATGGCCCGCGCCTGCTCTGAGTACGTTCGGTTGTGCGCCGGCTCAATCTCCAGTATGTTGACAACGGTGAAGTCGCCCACTACTTTTCCGATGTCCGGGTGGATGTCCGGGCGGTCCGACATGGTTACGTCTATGCAGAAGGTTTTGTTTTTGGAGATGCTTCTCAGCGTTTCTGCGTATGCTGTTAGAATCAGGTTCGACGGCGTGAGGCGGTCTTTTCTTGCCTGCTGACACAGCTTTTGGTACTGCTCTGCCTCCAGAAAAAAATTGTATTGCCGGAAAAGGACTCCCTTTTCCTCCGCTTTTTCTTTGACCGGCAGCTTGGGCGGACCGGGCATGGTCTCCAGTTTCTTCTGCCAATAGGCTTTATCTGCTTCGTATTTGGCTTTGCCCTGCGCGCTGTTTTTTAAATTTTCTCTGTAAATGACGATATCTCGGAAGGTAAGCTCGGTTAGATTCGGTTGCCCGTTCCCGTAATAAAATTGCTCGAACGCGTCTAAAATCAGGTTCACGCTTACGAAATCTGCGACCAGCATGTCAAGCGAGAGGTGCAGCAGGTAATGACCCCGATGCTTGGTTAAGGCTATGTCGAATTGCGGCCACGTGCCCGCCGGGTATTGCTTTTGCGTGAGCCGGTTTCTCATTTGTTCCAGCTCTTGCGTTGCCGCTTCCTCTGTTTTTTTGCTTAAGTCGCAAAAGCTTACCTGCGGCACCTGATACGTCTGCAGCACCCTTTGCGTGCCCTCTTTTTCAATCACCGCGTGCAGCATGTCGTTGTGGCGTATCACCTGCTCCCATGCCCATTGTACTCGCTCTAAATTCAGTTCCTCAAAGGTGAATTCGGTGTATATTTTGCAGTTGGTTCCCCCGTATTGGTAAAAATGCTCCTGCCCGACCAGATAGGACGACTGGATGTCTGTGAGCGGAAACCGTGCGTAACGATTCTCGCTGTCTGTTATCAGCTTGCTTTGCCGATGCGCTTGCAGATACTCCATGAGCTCTGCTTTGCGCTCTTTTAAAATTGCCAGGTCCTCTTGGGTGAGGGTGTTCTGCGGCGCTGTAAAACGCAGCTTTTCTCCGTTGAGCGATAACGTTACGCCTCGCTTTTGGTAGCTTAGCAGCAATGCTTCTATTCGCATTTTTGTTCCTCCTTTTTTGCTAGATTTCTCCTTCCTCTGAAGCGGCGCGCTCTTTTGTTGTTTGCTCGGCCGCGCGCGCGATTCGCTTTGCAAGTTCCCTTATCTCCCCGGAATCAAAAATATCGCTTATTGTGACGGTGATGCCGAATTCCGCTTGAAGTGCGTTTACGATTCGTACCGCTTTGAGCGAATCTCCGCCTTTTTGGAAAAAACGGTCGCTCATGCATATTTTCGTCGGCGCGAAGGCCTCGTTGTAAATTTTCAGTATTTTTTGCTCTGTTTCCGTGGCCGCTCGTTCACGCTTGCAAGGCTCCTGTTTGCTTGGGCCGCTGTTTTGCCCGCTTTGCGAGAGTCTGCCGTTGAGCGAAGAGAAAATGTATTCCGCTTGTGCGTCTGCCAGAAAATGACCGCCCGCCTTTTCGATGACCCGGGTGCGCCCGTTGGTAAGCTCTTGCCATTGCTCTACTTTTTTTCGCTCGACCTGCGTATCCTCCGGACAGAAAATGACGTCTAAATCGCACGAAAGTTTCTGCTGCTCTTTGTAACGATAGGTATGCAATAGCCCGTAATCTGCCACGAAAAGCGGCTTGTAATACGCTAAAAATGTTTTGTCGTGCATCATTTTTTCCGTCATGAACGGTAGGCTCATCATATGGTTGTAAAATAGGGTTTCCCGGTTTTTGTCCGTAATCTGCGGCACCGACGCTTGCAGATATTTCGGCGCTTGACTTGATACGATCATTCCGTACCGCGGCTGCGTGCCGTAAAGCCGGTTTGCAAGTACCGCCGCTTCATAGGCAATGACTGAGCCGCTGCAATAGCCGAAAAAGGCATAGTCCCCTTGGAAAATTTTTGCAAGCGATTGGACCAAGTCCTCGACAAATGCCTCCATCGTTTTGTGCATGGGTTCGTTTTTGCGCTTCTCCCGCGCCGGATATAAAATCGGTATCAGGTTGATATCGTCAGATATGCTGTATTTCCACGGCGCAAAATAACCCGCGCTTCCGCCGTCGAAAATAAAACACAGTAAATTTACCCGGTTGCCCGGTTTTTGGCGCGCGTGCGCGATCCATTTTTGGTGGTTCATATTCCGCTCCTTTTTGTTTCGTTCCCTTTTGAAAACGCTATATCTCAAACAATTCTTCGTTGCCGGTTTGCTGCGGCGGGCGCTGCCGGATTTGCTCTGCAAGCGCGCAAAGGCGGCTGCCGGTGTAGATCTCTTTGACCGTGAGCGTGACCCCGAACTGCTTTTTTATCGCGTTGACCAGATAAATTGCTTTGAGCGAATCTCCTCCGCTTTGAAAAAAGTCGTCCTGGGCATAGACCGGGGCGTATTTTAAAAGATTGCCCCAGATTTCTGCCAGTTGAATCTCGGCGGTGGTTTGCGGTTTGCGGTTGTTCGCGATTTGCTGCGACAACCGGTGGCTTTCGGATATTTCTCCCAGTTTTGCAAGGTCTGTTTTTCCGTTGGCGGTGAGCGGGTATTCTGCCAGCGGAATATACACCTGCGGGAGCATATAGGCCGGCAGCGTGCCCGTAAGCGCGGCTTTGATTTGGCGCTCGGCGGCCTCTGTGTAATCGTTGGCAAAGTGGAAAAATGCCGTGAGAATACCGGCTTGATATAAAATTTTGCCCCCGCTTACGCCTTCGATTTTGTTCAGGGCCGCTTCTATTTCTCCGATTTCTACCCGGTAGCCGTTGATTTTGATTTGATTGTCCTTTCTGCCCAGAAATTCTATCGTTCCGTCGCTCCAGTATCTTCCCAGGTCTCCGGTGGCGTACATGGGCTCTTTCGTGTGCGGGTGCGTGATAAATTGCCGCGCGGTTTGCTCTTTGTTGTGAAAATAGCCCTTGGCTACGCCTTTGCCCGCTATGAAAATATTGCCTGTTACCCAATCGGGTCTGTTTTGCAGGGCTTCGTCCAGTATGTAGTACCTTTGGTTGGACAGCGGCTTGCCGTATGGGATGCTGTTCCATTCTTTGGGAATTTTACGGGGAACCTGAAAGAAATTGGACCAGATGGACGCCTCGGTTGCGCCGCCTAAGGCAATTAGGCGCAGCTGCGGGAACAGTTCGTAAATTTTACCCGGTAAATCTGTTGCGATCCAATCTCCCGAAAGCAGCATCAGTCTTAAAGAATGCGGTTTTGTCAATTTTTCCTGCTCGTAATAGGCGCTAAGCATCTCTGCAAAGGCCGGTACGCTGTTCCAGACGGTGATTTGCTCCCGCTCCAGCAATTTTGCCCAGCTTGCCGGCTCTTTTGCCTGCTCTGCGGTTGGAAGCACGACCCTGCCTCCAACCGCTAACAGCCCGAAGATGTCATATACCGATAGGTCGAAATGCAGGTTGGAGACCCCGAGACAGGCGTCGGTTTCTCTTAGCCCGAAGCGTTCGTTGACGTCTTGTATGGTGTTCACCGCGCCCGCGTGTGTAATCATGACGCCTTTGGGGGCTCCGGTGCTGCCCGAGGTGTAAATGACATAACAAAGCGCGTCGGGGTTCTTTTTCGGAATCAGCGTTTCCTCTAAAGAAACCGCGCTTGCTCCGTGTACCGCAATCAGGTCGTACCCGCTTAAAAAATGCCCGCTTTCCGGTATCTCGGAAACAATCACTTTTCGGACGCCGCCGGCTTTCAGGATGGTTTCTATTCGCTCCTGCGGGTTTTCAAAATCCAGTGGTAAATAGGCTCCTCCGGCAAATAAAATGCCCAGCGCCGCTATGATTTGTGCGATTCCCTTCGGCGCGTAAATTGCTACAGGCTCCTGCGGTTCTATGTTTTTTTCTTTTAGTCGGGCGAAAACGGCAAGCGCTTTTTCTTTCAGCTCCCGGTAGGTGAGCGTTTCGCCGTTGCAGACCACTGCGGTTCGGTTCGGATATTGATGGGCTGCGCGCAAAAACATGCCGTCCAACGTCTCCTGCGGGAAGGCTTTTTGCGTTTGATTTGCCGCAATGCGCTCTTTGCTTAGCCTTACCTGCACAAGGCTGGGTGTTTTTTGTGTAAACAGGCTTTTCTCTTGCGCGAGATTTTTGAGCAGGCGCACATAGTCCTCGAACATTTCCTGTATGAATCCCGGATAAAACAACTCCGCTATGCTGTCCCAAAAAAGTTCCAGGCCGCGCTCGGTTTCAATCACTTGGTGATCCAGCCATACCTGCGGCGTTTGGCTGATATTATAGCTTAGCTCTCCCAGCCAGCTGCCTTTGCTCCATTTGCGAATCCCCAGGCCGCTGGTGAATACCACCGGCATAATCGCTTTTTGCGCATTCTGCGTTTGACGCCTTAATTCCCGCTGGAAATCAACCGCGCTGTAGTCGCTGTGCGCAAGATCTTCCGCAAGTTGTTTGCCGATTGCCCGCGCGCGTTCCAGAAAGCTTTTGCATTTTGCGGTTTTTATCTCCAGCAGCGTCAGTGTGGTAAAGTCTCCCAATAAATCATGTACCTGTTCGTGCAGCTCTTTGCGGTCAAATTGCGTTAAATTCAGTGTGAATTCCGCATTGGCGCTACGGCTGCGGAGTACCTCTGCATACGCGGTGAGCAGCAATACCGAGGGCGTGATCTCCAGTTCTCTGGCCCTTTGCTGTAAACATTCCCATTCTTCCGTGCGCAAATATGCCGCGCGTCTTTCAAAGGTTTGTTGGGTGATTGCTTCCTCATTTTTTTGCAAGGGCAGGGCCGGCGCAGGCAAAAAGGTTGCTGAACGCTCCAGCCAATACGCTTTGTCCTGCTTGTATTTTGCGCTGGCTTTGAGGCGCTCCAGCCCTAAAACGTAATCTCGGAACGAAATGGCAAGCGGCTCTTTTTTTTCATAGGTTCCTCGGTAGCGCTCCGCCCACTCGCTCAATACCTGAAACATGCTGAAGCCGTCAAAAATAATATTGTCAAAGCTGATGAACAGTTTAAAACCGCCCTCGAACATTGCGGCTCTGATGTCAAACAGCGGCCATGTTGCAAGGTCTATTTTTTGATGCGACATCTCGCTGCGCACGCAATGCAGCTTTTGCTTGCGTGCTTGTTCGGTTGTGCCGGTAAGGTCGTAGACCTGCATTTGGTACTGCGGAACCTGCTGTAAGATGCTTTGCGTGCCGTCTGAATGGATGACGATACGCGCCGCCCCATGGTATTGTATCAGCTCGTTGAGCGCCGCGTTTGCTCTCGTTATATCTATCTCTTTGCCGTCCAGCTCAAAATAACAATGCGTGGAAACTCCGCCAAGCGAAAAATTTCCGCTTCTGCCTAAAAAATATGCGTTTTGTACGTCTGTAAGCGGAAACGGCAAATGCAGACGCTCCGGGTCGGCAACAATCGTCTGCTCTCGTTCCGCTACGATTGTATCTCCTTGCTGTATACGCTTTTCTATGGTTTGCGCCTGCCGGGCAATCGTATGGTCGCTCATGGCGTCTTTTATGGAATATGTAATCGGAAATGCCTTTTTGATTTGTGTGGTCATTTGAATCGCTGTGAGCGAATCTCCGCCCAAACGGTAATAATTGTCGTGTATGCCCACCTGCTCCATGCCGAACAGCTCGCACCAAATTTCGCTCAGGATCGTTTGCGTTTTTGTAACGGGCGCTGTTTGCTCCGGTATTGCTTTTTCTCTTGCGGCAAGCTTCTGCAATGCTTTTCGGTCTATTTTTCCGTTGCGGCTAAGCGGCAATCGCTCCAGCGCATGGAAGGTTCTCGGTATCATGTAGTCCGGCAATGTTTCGCCGAGATGCTGTACAAGGTAATCCCGGTTGAGCCGGCTC
Organism: uncultured Eubacteriales bacterium; assembly: GCA_934457095.1. GTDB lineage: Bacteria > Bacillota > Clostridia > Oscillospirales > Acutalibacteraceae > UMGS1071. Next base: position 25,191 of record CAKSHJ010000004.1, on the reverse strand, counting down.
GATTTTTGAGTTGTAGCCGCAAAAAAGACGCTGCACCCTGCTGCCTCGAACAGGTTAAATACACGGTCGAACGACGCCTCTTTCAGCGCGGCCCGATAAGCTGAAAGAGGCAAAATTTGCACGTTTCCTTTTTCAAGCAGCGCCGCGGTTACGTGCTGCAACGCATTGCTCTCGGTCATTTCCAGCACGCAAACCATACCCGACGGCGACAATGCCCGATACAAATTTTGCACCGTTTGTTTGACATCGGTTCGGTGCAGATAATTGACTGCGATGATGATGTCAAATTCCGGAAAATCATACTGCTCTTGTGCAAAATCAAGGGTTTTTGTTGTGAAAAACGCGCAGTCTTTTTGTAGTTTTGTAACTTCTTTTGTAAAATACGCTGAGGAATCCAGGTAAGTATATGCTGCGCTGTAGTCCTGCAGAGCCTCTGTAAGACGCTTGGTCAGCGCGGGATTGCGCGTACCGATTTCCGCAATTCTGACCTTGCCTTTGAACGCTGCGCAAAGTTTTTTTAAACCCTCTATAAAGGTTTCGGTTGCCCGGCCTACACCCGGCAATAAACCGAAAAGCTCTCCCGGAGAAAGATTTTTCTCCCGGGCATAAAAAATGTCCGTTGCCGGTTCTTCTCCGCTAAGCATCTTCCCTATATAAGGCTCCAGACGCTGCAAATAATTCGCTATGTCCTCCTCTGTAGAATTGCGCGGCGGTAATTTCGGCTCGGAATGTGCCATGCGGTAGCTGTCATTGCCGCATTCTATGAGAATATTCTGCTCTGAAAGTCGCCGCAAATATTGTTCAACCACTCCGGTATATTCCGGTAAAATACCCAATTTTTTGTGGATTTCCTGTTGCGTATATGCCTGTTTTCCTATGAAAATGCCCGCGGTTTGAAAGAGTTTTAAGATGATTGCGCAGACTTGTGTATTTGCAAATGTCATGGTTTCACCGTAGGTATTTTCGGTGAATTTCGCTTTTTTTAAGGACGAAAGCACCGTGCAAATACGCTCGGTTTCCTTTAGAATTTCAGCGTCTGTTTGGAATAACGGCGCTGTTTTCTTTGTGCCTGTTTCTAAAAATGCCACAAGATGTTTTCCTTGCGTTGCGCTGTCTGCGACCTCTGCTACCGCTGCTGTAATACCCGGAATTTGCCGCAGTGCTGACTCCGTTTCTCCCAGTTCGATCCTGTGGCCTCTTATTTTTACCTGAAAGTCTGTTCTGCCTAAGAATTCAATCGTGCCGTCATTCCAAAATCTGCCCTTATCTCCGGTTTTGTACCAAGTTGTACCGCTTTCCTCTACGAATTTTTTTCCCGTCAACTCCGCATCGCCTCGGTAGCTTCCAACGCCCGCTCCGCCTATCCAAAGTTCGCCCTCGCTCCAAAACGGAACATCTTCTCCGAATTCGTTGACCACTCTGTAAGACTGTCCTGCAAGCGGGCGGCCATATGGAATGGAGCTCCAATTTTGCGGCAAGGGCAGCTTCACCTCGAAAAAGTTGGACCAAATGGAGGCCTCGGTTGCGCCGCCCATGGAAATCAATCTGCAATGATCCGTCAAATTGGCTGCGCGTTCCGGTAAATCCAGTCCAATCCAGTCTCCGGAGAGCATAATTACCTGCAAAGGCAGCGTTTTGTTTTGCGCCTGAGCGCAAATCAGCAGCATTTCTAACAGCGTCGGTACCGAATTCCATACCGTGACGCCGTATTGGTTGACTTGCTCCAACCAGAATTCCGCGTCACGACTTCTTTCCTCCGGTATCGTTACAAGCGTCGCTCCGACCCCTAAAATGCCAAACAGGTCGTACACCGATAAGTCAAAGTCCATGGCCGATACCCCTAAAACGCTGTCTTTGTGCGTGATCCCGCACCGTTTGTTTACATCGTTTATGGTATTTACCGCGCCTTTGTGGCAAATTTGTACGCCCTTGGGCGCTCCCGTTGTGCCAGAGGTCATAATGATATATGCCGGCTCGTTGGCGGAAATTTCCGGAATTTGTGCAAGCGGTTCGCCCTTTAGGAGCGTTTCTATACACAGTAAATCGGTATGCTCCGGCCACTGTATGTCGCAATATGTCGTTTCGTCGCACAGCACATGCGAAATTCCAATCAATTCGTGAATGGCGGCTCTGCGCTGTTTGGGTTGGTGGAGGCCCACCGGTACATAATAATTGCCAGAAAGCAAAATGCCCAGCGCCGCAACGGCCTGCATGCAGCCTCTTGTGAGCGTGATGGCAACGGCCTGCCCGCGTATATTGTGTTTTACAAAATAATTCGCAACGGATAGCGCCTGCTTTTTTAATTCCGCGTATGTGACATGTTTACCCGTGCCGGTATCTATCACCGCGATTTTTTCTTCATATCGCTCCGCGCTTTTCAAAAAACCGTCGAATATTCTCTCGGTACTCCGCACCGGCGCGATATGCTTTTGCCGCTCCACAAATTGCCGCTGATATTCCGGCAGCATATCAAAATGCGTATTCCAATCCCGCGCCGCTGTGTCCTCTATCAGCTTTCTCAGCGAGGCCATCATGTCGTCCAGCAAACCTTGCGGAAACAATTCCTCTACGCAGTCCCAGGTGAGTAAAATGCCGTTTTGTACCTCGTAGGACTGAAAGTCAATCCAGACGCCCGGCGTTTGCGAAAGCATTTGCCGAAATTCTCCGAAAATTTGCTCAAAATCCTTGCTGATCAACGGATTGCCGAAATTACACGCAAATACCACCGGCGCTACCGGATGTTCCTGTCCGCTTTTGCTCATCATATCTCGCTGCACCTGTACGCCTGAATAACAACTGTGCTTCATATCCTCGTGCAATTGTTTTCCGATTTGGTGCAGCAGCTCCTCAAAGGTCGGATTTTTACTCAAATCAATCTCCAGCAAAAGCAAGGTGGTAAAATCTGCGACCGCGTTTTCGTTGGCGCCGTATTCTATATGCCGGTCAAACAGCGGAACATTGAGCAGAAATTTTTTATTTGCGCTTCTGCTGCCAATCACCAGCGCATAAACCGCCATGAGATACACCGCCGGCGTGGTATTGCTCTGCGCCGCTTTTTGTGTAATCGCGTTCCATTCCTGCATACCCACGGTGACGCTTCTTCTGGTGGTTCTTGTTTTTTGAATGGCCGAGGGCGGCTTTGCAAGCGGCAGTTCGGGCGCGGACGGCAGCGTTTCCAGCCGCTGATTCCAATATGCCTTTGCCGCTTCCATATCTTCGGCCTCCAGGCGTTTTTTCCGCTCCAGATAATTTGCAAAGCTCCAGTTTTCAGAGTCCTTTGGCAAGGGCTTTCCGGCATATGCCGCTGCCAAATCCCGCAAAATAATGTGAAAGCTTTGCACATCGGCAATGAGTAAATCCACATCATAAAAAAGCCGGCATTTTCCGTTTGGCAGTAAGGCAAGCGTAATGGCGCAAACATGTCCCTTTTCTACCTGAAATTTTCGGTGAGAAAGATTTTCTCCCAGCGCCTTTACTTTTTCTGCATAATCGCTGTCCTGGGAAAAGTCATACAATACGATTTGCTCGCTGTATGGCTTTTCTGAAATTTCCTGCTGACCGTTTGACAAAAATTTTGCCCTTAGCATCGGGTGATGATACTGCACCTTTTTCCATGCCTTGTTGAGCCTGTCTATGTCTATATGCTCTCCTGCAAACTCCATGTAGGCATGACAGCCTACGCCGCCCAATTCTCTGCCGTCCTGGCGCCCCACCTGATAGGCGTATTGCACATCGGTCAGCGCAAACGCACCGGTAAAATTTGCACAAGGCGTTTTGTCTTTCTCTTTGACAGAGCCTTTTTTCTGCGCTTGTTCTATTATTTCATGCCATGCACGCAGGGTCGGCGCTTCCAAAAGGCTGCCGTAAGATACCTTAATGCCCTCTTTTCTCAAAGCATTCACCAGCCGCATAATTTTCAGAGAATTCAGTCCCAGACTCAACAGATTTCGGTCTTTTTCAAATTCTTCCGGTAGCGGCAATAACGCCGAAATTCGCTGTTTTAATTGTTCATATTCCATATTCCGTTCCTCATTCTCCTAAAAATTGCAAAAGCGCTTTTTTATCCTTCTTTCCCACCGCGGTCAGCGGCAATGCCTCCAGAGTTACGCATTGGTCCGGAAATTTATACTGCGCCACACCTTTGAGCCGCAGTAAATCATAAATACTTCCCAGTGAGATTTCAGCGCCGTTGCGCGAAACCACAAACGCCACAATCCGATTGCCCTGTTCTGAATCCGGAGCGCCAATCACTGCGGCGTCGGCAATGTTTTTGTGCATACAAAGGTACTCCTCTACCTCCGCCGGCATGATTTTTTCTCCGGCCTTGTTGATCTGCTCCTTGACCCTGCCCGTAAATTTATAGTAGCCGTCTTTGGTTCGCATCGCTTTGTCGCCGGTTCTGTAAAAACCGTCCTTTGTAAAATTCGGTAAATCGGCATCGCCCAACCGGTAATAGCCGTCAATTAAATACGGCCCTTTGCACAGCAACTCGCCGTATTCCCCGTCCGGTACCTCGCAATCGTTTTCGTCCACAATTTTAATTTGCGTTGCCGCACACAATCCGTTTTCGTCCTCCTCCGGCAGCGCAATTCCCTGATAACTTCTGATCGTTTCGGACGTGTCGTCCAACCGCGTGGTTAAAATCAATCCCTCGGAGGTTCCGTATACCTGCATCAGTTTTGCCGGAGCAAATCCCTGCATTATTTTATCTGCTGCCGCCTCGTCGAGCATCGCGCCTCCGATTTGCAAGACCTGTAATTGGGAAATATCATAATCCTCGTCAAACGCAAGCAATTCTATACACATATTGGCCATGGTGGGCACCAGCGCCGTTATGGTAACGCCATGCTCGGTCATTAAGTCCAGAATTTCGTCGGGACTTGGATTTTTACAGAATACAACCGTTCCGCCTACTTGCAGCGTACCCAGAAACCCCGGGTCGCCCATGGGAAAATTATGCTCGCAGGGCAATGCCACCAAATAAACCGTCTGCGCATGGAGCGCGCAGCGATTCCGGCACAGCCGACAGAGATACATATATTCCGCATGCGCCCTTGCAATCAGCTTGGGAACTCCGGTAGATCCTCCGCTGAGCAGAAAAAATGCGGTATCATAAGGGTCTGTCTCGGGCAATACTCCCTCATCTTCCGTAATATCCGCAAGCCGTTTTTCATGCGCCTGCGTCGGAGAAAAATCGCCGTCCGCAATCACATATTGCAGACAATCATATTTTTGGTACAGCTTTTGTGCAAACGGCATATAATCAAACCCCTGGTATTGGTTTTGCATAATATATGCCTTAGGCTCTGCCTTTTCCGCAATGGCGCAAAGCTCTGCCTCTCTGTGAGCCGGCAATGCCAAAACCGGCAACGCGCCAATTTGTAAAAGCGCAAACAAGGTAATAAGATACGAGTTGCCGTTGGGCAGCTGCAAAATCACCGTATCTCCCTTTTGAATGCCCAAACGCTGAAAACCAAACGCCTTTTTTGTACTTTGCTCCAAAAGCGCACGGTAGGTTAAGGTTTCCGTACCGCTGATTGCCGCAATTTTTTCGCTGTATTGCCCGGCCCAATCCGCAAGAAATGCTCCAATTGACTTTTTCTCCCAATATTTTAAATGCTCATACGCTTCTAAATTTTTTCTGTATCTCTCCATAGGTAACACCTGCCCTTTCGCGATAGACCAACGCCTCCGCATATTGTTCTGTTTCTAAAATTCTGACCAGATGATAATTCTCGATTTCTATTCCGTTTTTGGTAAATAATTTGTCCTGTGTGCCTATATAAAAATCTTTAAAATTTAAGCCAAAACCTCTTCCGTCCGCTTTGATATAGGCCTCCTTTGCCACCCAATACCAATAAAAGGCCTCAAAATTTCCCGATGTTAAAACCCGCTCTGTTTCATAAGGGTGCAGGCACGCGCAAAGCGACCGGTAATCCCGCATGTATCGCATTTGCTCTATATCAATGCCAAGCTCGGCGCCAACGGCAAACGCCAAGGTCACAAAATCTCCCGAATGCGATAAATTGTACTGCAAGGTATCCTCGTACTGCAAAAGCATCGGCTTTCCATACGTCCCTTTTTTGATTTGTATCTGTTCGGGCTTTATCTGTAAATAATTTGCCGCAATTTCCTTCGTACAAATTCTTCCAACCGCAAACCGTAAGCGATCCTTTTCCCGTAAAAAATTTTGCCTGTACGCACGCTCCTTTGGGTTCAAAAGGTGTAATTTTTTATGCACCCACTGTTCCATATTCGCAAGGTGAACCCGAAATACCCCAATTTCACTTTTGCACAAACTTAAACGCCCTTGTGCTATTGGTTCAAAATCGACCTGTGTGAAAAAATTTTGCACCGCAATTTTCCGCATTTTTATGTCCTACCGCTCCTGCTGTAAAACTTTACAAAATGCGCCGAAAGTCATATCCTCTTGCACAAGACACCTTGCCGCAAGTGCAAAAGCCTTTGCTGCCTTCTCCCGCATTTCCGGCGGAAAAGTATCCTCGTCCGCACGCAGCGTATACACAATTTTATCGCCCTTTTCCACGCCCGATACCGTGGAAACATTCGTTTCCACCTCCTGCGGGTTAAAATCGGGGTCGGTCAGCGGCTCTACAAACGCCTCTCCGAAGGGAATTTTTTTCTCTGCATTCGTCATCTGATTCTGATAGGTGAGCAAAAACTCGTGAGGAAAGCCGTTTTGTACATATATGTCAAAGAAAATGGGGGCAATTTTCGCGCTCTCTAAGAAATGGTTGCGACACGCTATTGCCGCTTGCTGCATACCGGTATCGTTCTCAAACAGCAATCTGCTGTAACAAGCTGAGACCAAATAACCAACCGTATTTCTGTAATTTGTCTTTCTTGTGCCTATCGGAACAATAATCATGGTATCGGCTTTGTTGTAAACGGCGGAAATTGCCGCATGGTATAAAAACAGGCTGACATGAAACAGACTCATTTTATGAACTTTGCAAAATTGTGTAAGCGCGCTGCTTTCCACTGACGTAAAATAAACCTCTTTGGTCTTTTTTCTGTTTTCTTTCGGGTAGGTGATAAAGCTCTGATAGCGCTGATAGCTTTCTATTAAAGGCTGAAATGTTTGAAACAGCTTTGCATACTCCGGTGTTTTCTGAAACGCCTCCTGCTCTTTCATAAATGCGGCAAAACCTTGGCTTTTTTGCACCGGCACGCCGTTATAATGAGAAAGAATGTCAGAAAGCACCGCCACAATACTCACACCGTCGCAAATTAAATGATTGATTCTTGCAAAAAAGAGATGGGTATCGTCTCCCATATCGAATAAAACAAAATCCCATAAGCGACTGTTAAATAATCCCTTGGCTTTTTGCAGAATGGCATACACCTGCTTTTTTACATCCTCATATTTCTCCGCATAAGTATTGCCCGCCGGTATTCTCTCGTCCAATCTGTATGCAACCCGCTCAACCAAAAACTGATAAATCATACCGGTTTTGGCATCCTTCTCAAATTGGAAACGAAACACGTCGTTGTCGTCAATCGTTTGCTGCAATGCCTGCTCCAATCTTACTTTGTCAAGCTTACCCCGAATTTGAAAGGCAAACGGAAGATTAACGCAAAAATCCTCCTCGTTATATAGCGTCATCAACGCTTTTTGACCGGTGGTCAATGCAACTTTCTCCATGTAAAACGCTCCCTTTTCAATTTTTCTCTTGCAGCAGTTGCACAAAATCGGCAATCGTTTCATGCTCATAAAAATCAGCAACCTCCGCTGTATGGCCGGTTTTCTCCTCCAATTCCGCCAGCACCTGCGCTGCCGAAAAAGAATTGCCGCCCAAATCAAAAAAAGATTCGTCGATAGCCGGAGGTTGCTCCAATTCCAATACAAGTTTCCATATTTGTTGCAATGTATGTTCCATACGCTCAATACACCTCGTCTGTTTATTTTTTTAAATCACATTTTTGCTTTGTAAAGGCCTCTATGCACATTTTATCCTCGGGCCGAATTTCCTCTGTCTGAATGTATTCATCCTCTCCGATTTCCGCAAGAATCCTCTGTGCGTAATCCCGCTGTAAAAGTGTAAATCCGACATGAAATCCGTCTGTTATTTTTTCCGGGTATGCCAGAACCTCTTTTACCGTTTCCGCCAGAAAATACCCGCAGACCCGATTGACATTTTTGAGAAACAGCTTACATGTAACCGCTTTTTCTGTTCCGTTTTTCTCTCCCCAAAGCTCAAAAAACAAAAATGCCCCCACCGTTTGATTGCCAAAGTTTTCGTTGGTCTGTATTCGTTCCTTAAGCTTTCTTTCTATATTTTCCGCGGCAGTTTCCTTGTTATATTTGGAAACCTCTACCAAAAGTTTCATAAAAAACCCCAACGTTGCCATATCGTCATAAGTACAGAAAAAATAAAACGCGTCTGCATGTAAGGCTTTTTGCAGGGTCATGCTATCGGCATTGATAAGCGGCTTAAAAATCACTTTCCGCTCAGAAAACGGCGTTGCATGACTTTGTTTTATATTAAAGGAAAGCGGCGTAATTTTGCCGTTTTGCAAATAGGCGTCCCCGTAAAAATTTTGATTGCCCGCACCCAGAATCATGTCTACAAACGACCCAGGTGAACAACCGTCGAAACCGCCCTGATACATGACGCAACGATAAACATGGTCAAAATGTTCCTTAGCAAGCACATACGGCAAAAACTCCGAAAGCCCCGGAATATACCCGCACGAGGCCACACATTTGCCCGTAACATGCCGCCGGTCCTGCTCAAAACTGGCATCAGAGGGGTCAATATAAATTTTATGGTATTGACAGACCGCGTCCTTTACCAACTTCCCGTACAAATGCGACGGACTGATGCAATTTACAATGACATCGCATTTTTGTATAAATGCCTGTAACAAGCTTTCGTCCTTTACATCCACATATACAAAAGTGAAATTTTCATATTTGGCAAACAAATTTTCCTCTTTGCGCTGCCCGCCGATTACCTCAAATCCCAATTGCAGCAATTTTTCCGTGGCATACCGCCCTATGTAGCCGCCGTAACCCAAAATTCCCGTTATTTTCTTACTCATATTCGGTATCCTTTCCCAACAGTGTTTTTTTCATCTCTGGCAGCAGCGTTTGCAACACCTGCTCCTCACTTTCTCCGTAAGGAAAAAAATGATTCCCTGCAAATTCGTATTGCCTGAACGCAGCCGTTGTTACCTCTCTCCATTTTTGCATAATTTGCAGCGTAGCATCTGTATCCTCTGTTCCGCTCAGCGCAACAATGGGGATTTCAAGCTGCTCGCCGCGGTAAATATATTCTTCATTAAGTCTGTAATCATGCCAAATTCTGGGGAGAAAATAACTGCGAAACACCTCGTCTGCTAAAATATGCTCCGGCGTTCCGCCCTCCTTTCGCAATTCCCGCAAAAGCGACTGCTCACCGTGCGCACATTTAAAATCGGAATTGCTCTCCCGGTGCGGTGCGTGTCTGCCTGCCACAAACAATTTCTGCACGGCAATGCCGTATTGTTGCTTCAATTGCCAGGTTGTTTGAAAAGCAAACAGCGCTCCCAAGCTATGACCGTAAATAAAAATCGATTGTTCATCAACAGTCTCCGCAATTGCTTTGGCCGCCTCGTTGATGACCTCCTCAAAATGCAGCGTATCGGGAGGTTTTTCTCTGTTTGGAAAATCCGTCGGCACAATTTCAACCCAATCGGAGACATTCAGCCAATTTTTAAAAATAAAGGCGCTGCCGCCGGCGTGGTGAAAGCAATACAGTCTGCATTTTTTGTTTTTATGCTCCAACCCGTATGGAAAGCAGGTATGATGATACACCGGTTCATTCCTCCGTTTGGTTAGCTTCCGCTAACCGATTTTTATAAACGCAAACACAAAATTTGTGCCGCACTTTTATGTAATTTTCCAACCAACCGCCTGCTTCCGAACCCGAATAAAGTTGGCATAAATTCCGTTTTGTGCAAGCAATTCCTCATGCGTACCCTGCTGCACAATTTTTCCCTTATCAATCACAAGAATGCAGTTTGCATGCTGCACCGTTTTTAAGCGATGCGCAATCATAATCACAGTTTTTTCCTTGGTTAACGCCTCAATTGCCGCCGTTAATTCCTTCTCATTCTCCGGGTCAACATTCGCGGTAGCTTCGTCCAAAATAATAATCGGAGAATCCTTCATAATCGCTCTTGCAATCGAAATCCGTTGGCGTTCTCCACCGGAAAGACCTGAACCGCCCTCGCCCAAAACAGTATCATAACCACGCTCCAGCCTCATAATAAAGTCGTGACAACAAGCTTTTTTCGCCGCTTCTATTACTTTTTCCATAGAAGCATCCTCATTGCCGAATTTAATATTATTGGCAATGGTATCACGAAAAAGATAAACATTTTGGAACACAAAACTGAAATTTTTCATCAGGCTGTCGGTACTGTATTCCTTGACATTCCGGCCAGAAAGCATAATTTCTCCCCGGTCCACATCCCAAAATCTTGCAAGCAAATGACATAGCGTAGTTTTTCCGCCGCCCGAAGGTCCTACAATTGCCGTTACGGTATTTTGCGGAATTTGTACGCTCAAATCGTCAATAATGGTTCTGTCCTCATAGGAAAAATTCGCATGTTCAACACCCATATTATAATTCTGCGGCTCAATATCCTGTCCGTCTATATCCATTGCCGGAATATCTAAAATTTCCTGCGCCTTATCCACATTCACATCAATCATACGCAGCAGCGCCGAATAAGTTCCGGCAGATTCCAGGCTGTCATATATTAAGAATGCGCTGATAATCATTACAATACAAACCAGTAAATCCATCGTTCCGTTTAAATAAAACACCACCGAGCAAATGGTCATTGCAACGCCGGTCAGTTTGGTAATGCAATTTTGCAGCGTAGTATACGGCGCAAATAACGCCTCTAAACCCGCATTGATATGTGCATTTTGCGCAATCGCATCATTCAAATCCCGATTGGCATTTTTCGTCAGGCGATAGGCCTTTACCTCTGCAATTCCTTGAATAAACTCAAGCAATTTTGTGATTAAAACCGTATCGGCTTCATTCTTTTTAGGAGATTGCTTTTGCGAAACCCGTTGCATACAGGCATTGACCAGAAAAAACAGCACCAAACCCGCCAATACCACAAAGCCAATCCGAAAATCAAAGAAAAAAATAGAAACAGCGATGAGTAATGCAGTTAAAATGCCCTGCGTTACCAGCATAACAGTTCTGGTGGCAATGCTGCCAAGACTCTCCATGGCATTGGTGGCCACCGAGGTAATTTGCCCCAAATTATTTTTGTTGAAATATCCCATGGGCACATACCGCAAATGCTCGGCAATTTCAATTCTCTTTTGCGCCGCCGTACCGTAACCGCCCTCGGTCTGCAATATGGTGGAAAATAAGCGGCTTACATAAATAACCAACAAGCTAAACAAGCAAATGCCAAAGGAAAGCCATACCGTATTCATGGTCACCGTTTGGTGCAGAACATCTCCGATGACAAGCGCGGCGGCAGGAATTTTAACCGCCTCAAACATCGCCATAACCACCCCTAAAACAATAGACTGATAAAATTTGCGACCGTTTTTCTTGCCGCAAAAGGCAAAATATTTTCTGAATATCTTCAGCAATTTCAAGCACCTTCTTCCAAGCCGTCTTTTGCCGCAATATGCGCCTGCCACATTTCTCTGTACAAATTACAATTTCTCAGCAATTCCTCATGCGTACCGGCATCCTCTATATTCCCGTTATTTACAACAAATATATTGTCGGCATCGGTTATCGTCGAAAGTCGATGCGCTATGACAATCAAAGTTTTTCCCTGTATGAGCGCCGCCACCGAGCTTTGAGTCAACGCCTCATTTTCAGGGTCGGTATAGGCCGTGGCCTCATCTAAAATAACAATCGGCGCATCTTTGAGCATCGCCCTGGCAATTGAAACCCGCTGGCGTTCTCCCCCCGAAAGATGTCCGCCGGCTCCGCCCACCACGGTATCATAGCCGTGTTCCAGTTTCATAATAAAATCATGGCAACCGCTCTTTTTGGCTATTTCTATTACCGCTTCGTCGCTTGCCTGCGGATTCCCCAACCGAATATTCTCTTTCACGGTCTTGTCAAACAAAAAATTTTCCTGCGAAACATATGCAATCAGCTTATGGAAATCGTCCGGAGAAATCTCCCGAATATCCGCTCCGCCAATCTCAATTTTTCCCGAATCCGGGTCCCACAGAGAAGCAATCAGCTTTGCAAGGGTAGATTTTCCGCTTCCCGAAGGCCCTACAAACGCATTGATTGTGCCGTCTGCCATAGCAAGATTGATGCCGTGCAAAATCTCCTTTTCATGATAACCGAAGGTTACATCTCTAAGTACAATGGAATGGTCTTTGGGCTGCGCCTTGCTGATTTCCGGTCTGATTAACTCTTGTTGCTCTAAAATGCCGGTTACTTCTTTCATAACTGTACGCGCCTGCCCAATGTCGTCCATATAAGACATCAGCGTAATCAAAGGAGAAATCAAACCAATGGCAAGAATAATCATGGTAATCAATGCGGTGCTTGTCAACGTGCCCTGCATGAAAAAATAAGCCCCCACCGGCAAAATAGCAATCAGCGTATACGGTGTTACCGTCAACGCCGCCGCATGAAAAATATTAGCCCGTTTCATCCACGCAATAAAGCAATCAGCGCCCTCTTTGGCCGCAAGCACAAATTTTTCATACGAACTTTTTGCCTTGCCGAACGCTTTAATCACCTCAATGCCGTTGATATATTCCACCGCAGTGTCATTTAAAGCTTTTGTTTTTGCAAGCGCATTTTTATGGTTCTTTTCATAGCCTACATACATACCCATAGAAAGTATAAACCCAACTACCACGGGTACCAACGCAATCAACGCCAAACGCCAATCCACCACCAGCATATAAATAAAAATAAAAATCGGCACCAGCAAATTTGAGGTGAATTCCGGCAAAACATGCGCCAAAATCGACTCGATGCTATCCACCCGCTCCATCATAATATTTTTCAGTGTACCGGACGGAATATCTTTGACCGTTCCAAGTGGAACTTTAATCAGTTTCTCGCAAAGCGACTGCCGGATACCCGCCAGAATAGCAAAGGTGGCATTGTGCGAGCAAACCGTTGAAATCGAATAAAACACATTCTTGGCAATAAACAAGCCGGCAATCAGTGCGCACATCATCAAATAATAGCCGATTTGTGTTTCTCCCTGTATCAATGCATTGACAAGCATACTGATCAAAATATACGGCGCAACGCCGCAAGCCGTGCTGCATATTGCCAAAATGACGCTCGCTGCATAAAGCGCCCTTTTCTCCCCCGCAAATTCCGCAATCCAAGCTACTGCACCTTTTGACCTTTCTGTTTGACTACTCAAAAAAGAAACCTCCCTTTTATAAATTACTCCTCATTACCCGAACAAAAATACCCAAGCATACGCTCTGTTCCCGCCTTGTCCAAATAATACCGGTTCTGAATTTCCCCCTGCTCCATTTGTATTACATAGTCGCAGCAAGACAGAAGAAATTCCGGGTCATGCGTAACAATTATCTGGGTTTTACCGCATTCTTTCAGCCTTACAATATTTTCCGCAACCTCCCGCATATGTACATAATCCAATCCGCTGGTCGGTTCGTCATAGACAATCACATCACGATCCGCTGCCAGCGCCGTGCAAATCGCGGTACGCTGTTTTTGTCCGCCGGAAAGAGACATCGGATGCCGCTGCTGCGTCTGCTCCAAATCGAGCTCTTTTAATAGACGCACAGCCTCGGTCTTACTCTCCCTTTTCTGCGAAAGCAACACCTCGTCCAAAACGCTCTCGGTGAACAGCTGATGATTCACATCCTGCATCACCATATAGCACTTTGCAAGACGCTGTCTTGTCTTATAAACTTTCCCTCTGTAAATCATACGACTGCACTTCTGTTTCTTCAATCCGCAAAGCATTTCCGAAAGAGTCGTTTTTCCAGCACCGTTGCGGCCAATTAAAGCCGTAACCGAACCAAGCGGAATTTCAGTATGCGGAATATTCAACGTTACGCGGCCGTTCTTGCATACATGTCGAAATCCCTCCAGTACAAACGTTTCTTTGCTGCATTTCACCTGTTTCGGGCAATATTGCAAACTGCTCAAACGGTTGGTACGCAGCCCGACCTCTGCAAGCGTTTCCGGTGTCAGCCGGGCAAATTCCACCCCGGAATACACCGTTTGTACGCTGCCGTTTTTCATCAATATCACCCTGTCGCAAAGGTCTGCAAGATAGAAAAACCGATGCTCTGCTACTACAATCGTTTTTCCGCAACTTTTCCAGAATTTTATCACATTTCTTAAATCTGCAATGGCTGGCATATCCAAATTTGAAGATGGTTCGTCCAAAACCATGACTTGCGACTCTAACGCCGCCACCGAGCCGCAGGCAATTTTCTGTTTTTCCCCGCCCGAAAGTGTGAATAAATTTCGATTCATCAAAGGTGTCAGCGCCAAATCCTTCTCGGTTTTGGCAATGCGACTTAGAATTTCCTGCGGAGGCAGCCCTATATTCTCGCAGCCAAATGCCAATTCTCCAGTAGTGTCGGTATGAAAAAACTGTGAGCGCGGATTTTGAAATACCGTTCCGATTTTCCCGGCAAGTTCATAAATCGGCGCTTCCGCCACTGCAATGCCGTCCACCGTAACCGTTCCGCTCAAGCTCCCCTCATAAAAATTCGGTACAAGCCCGTTTATCAGTCTTGTTAGCGTGGTTTTGCCGCACCCTGAGGTTCCGCAAAGTAAAACCAGTTCGCCCCTTTGAATATGCAAATTAACATTACAAACTCCCGGTGTTCCCGTGCCATATTTAAAATTGACTTTCTCCAAATGTATCATAGTTCCCCTCAAATCACATGAAAATTGGAAAGCACAAATAGGATAAAGCTCGCAACACACAACAATATAACCGCAACGTCCAAAGCGCCAAAACCAATTTTGCAGATACTCGTTCTTTTGACCGGCGCACCCAGCCCTCTTGTAAGCGCTGCTGCAGAAAGCTCCTCCCCGATTTTCACACTCGACATCAGCAGCGGAATCAAGCGATAAGTCAGAATTTTGGCGGGGTGCTTGCCTCCAAAACGAATCCCCCGCATTCTCATTGCCTTGGCAATCGCCTGATATTCTTCAGTCAATGTCGGAAAAAAACGAAACATCACCAAAATCGGAATCGCAATTTTGTCGGTAATATGCATTTTTCGCATAGCCGCCGTAAATTCACTCACCGTTGTTGTAGAGATTAAAAAACGTCCCCCCATAAAAACCGGCATGAATTTTAAAAAAATACCGCAAAAGGCTACCACCAGAAACCCCACTGTTCCCGTTACATACCACATTAAATATTCCGAGGCTACATACGCCAAAACGTATAATATTGCGTATCGAATTGACAATTTGTATCTCTTATATAATAAAAACAGCAAAAATGGTAACGCCGTCAATACAACGGTCACTATTGCAATCACTCCGCCGCCGGAGGCTCCAAACAGCACGACCGACATCGTCAAAACCAACAACAGCTTTGTTCTGGGGTCCAAATAACTTTTGCTCCTATCGACCGCTTTTTTCATCCGGTCACACCGGCTCTTGCAAAATGCTTACGATTCAGCGCTATTCCAATCAAACCGCCTAAAATTCCAAAAACAAAGCATGCTGCCAACAACACAAACAGACTCCAATCCGGAATATACACGCTCAAAGCATCCACATATTCCTGTCCCATACCCTTTTCCAGCAAATTCTGATAATAACCGTCTCTCGCAATCACAATTGGAATATAATTTCCAACCAGCCACATACAGTAAACGCCGTATCCCAGCACATTTTTTACCTTCCCGCTGTAATTTCCGCTTTTTAAAATCAAATCTGCCAAGAAACCAAACAATACCCCGGTAAGCATCACATAATACCCCATGCCCGTAAAACAGGTAATGATACCCGACAGCGTTCCAATAATCGTTACCATGCCAAACTTTTTCACCTTCGTCAAAAAGAGAATAAACGGAATTCCCTGCACCAACGGAATCAGTACCACCATAAGCGGAATAAAAATGGGTAAAAATCCAAGTAGAGAAACCACAAATGCCAATATTGCCAATATTGCGGTAAATATGCCTGTTGTAATCAAATCTTTTGCAGAAAGCCGTTTTCCATCGTTTGTACTTTTTTGCATGTTAAATTCCCCCTATTATTTGTTAGCGATTGCTAACTCAATTTTAAAAAAATAATAAACCATAACTCTATTTTGCTGTAACCAATTTCCCTGCAATACAGCTTACCTTTTCCTGCGTTTCTGTAAATTCACGCTCCGGTTTTGACATATCCACAATTCCGGCTCCCACTCTGACCCAGCTTTCCTGCGCAGTTTGAAAAATACTCCTCAAAACCAACGCAGCATCCAAGGCGCCATTACTGTCGCAAATCATAACGCTGCCGCTGTACAACCCTCTGCCGTCCTGTTCAATTCTTCCGATTGCCTCAATTGCCTCTCTCTTGGGAATGCCGGAAGCCGTAACCGCAGGAAATAGCTTACAAAGCGCATGCCACGCATTTAAATTCGTCTTTAATTTGCCTCTTAACCGCGAACCCAAATGCTGCACAGTTCCTCTCTCCATAATTGACATAAATTCTGTCACCACCACCGAGGACCTCTGACACACCTGCTCCATTTCCTCTTGCGCCAGCTTCACCGAAACCGCATGCTCTGCAATTTCTTTGGTATCACGCAGCAACTCGTTCCTTAATTTCGCATTTAAATCGGTGTTTTGGGTAAAAGCTCTTGTCCCCGCCAACGGAAAGGTATAGACTGTTCCTTCACTATCTATTTCAGCTACAGTTTCGGGACTGAAACCCACCACCTCAAAATCCTGCATACGACACCAATACGACCGCGCAGGCGTATTGGCCTCTCGCCCGCTGACATAAGTTTTCAACATATCCAAACGCCCGTTCAACGGCACCTTCCTCGATAAAATCACCTTTTGATACCTGCCATTTTTGATTTCCTCAACACCGGCCGCAACAATCCCCTTATAGTATCTCTCATCATACTCAACCACAGAGTCTGCATTCAAAAATACTTTTTCCAAAAAATCCGCTTTATGCTCCAAAGTATTTTCAAGCTTCCGCTCCAAAACCTCTATATCCTCTTGTCTAATTGCACGAAACCTAACCTCGTTCCCAGAAATTCTATATTCTGCTTGCGGAATAAAAAAATGAAATAATTCTTCATCCTCTTTCCCTCTGTCCAAGCCATAAGTAAACCGAGCCAAAGAGAAATTCGCAATGCCGTACATACGCCAATCTTTCAACGCAATTCGCGACAACGCCATATGTAAATCCTTGCACAACGACTGCACCTTTACCCGATTGACCGCTCCGTCACACGTTATCACAATCTCCGCAGGGGTCACACTTATTTCGGCATATACCCCTATTCCGATTGTAATTTCCTCTCCAATTTCATAAAGACAAGAATATTTCTCCCCCTGACAAAGCGCCGCCATTTCACACAAATCCATCTGTTTTTGCAGGCATCTTATTTTTTCATAATAACGCTTCACTTTTTGTCCTCCTAAAATAGACTAAGTTTTACAATGGAGTTAGCGTAAGCTAACCTTCATGTAACAAAAAATCTTTCATCTTACAATTCCTCCACAAAATTAAATTGTTAAATTTTCTCAATATATTCCAAAACACGATTTTAAATTAGCCTACGCTAACTACAGTTTCAGTTTTTATTATAATACACTATCCCTTTATCTGTCAATATAATTTCCAGCAATTTATGGACTTTTTCATATTATTTCCTGCATAAAACAAAAAACACTCCGAACATGTAAGTCAACTCTGTCGCCATTGCAAACTTACACGCCGGAGCGTTTTATATTCAGGTTTTTAATGCGGGCAAATCGCCCTATTTAAACATAATAAAAATCAAGAAAGTTATGCTTTTGCTCTTTTTTCAGCTTGATCAATCATTACACGCTCAACAATCAGGATGAACCAACCTGCAAGTACGAATGCGATTGTGCAGCTCGGCAAACCGAATGCGCCCAAGAATGTTTGTGCGCCGAAGTTGATAAGGCTGGTCATGACCAAACCAAGGAAGAACAGGAACCAGTATCTTCCCGAATTGATTCTGCTTTTGCAGAAAGTGTCCAAAGCGCCAACGGTGAGGATGGAGCTGTAGCCGTACAAAGAAAGACCCATCGGACCCATATTTGCGCCGAACAGCAAGCCCATACCGATAGCGAATGCGGTTGCAAGCAATGCTTTGAGTGCGAAATCCCATTTATACCAGAAATATGCTGCAATTACAATCAAGGAAGCAATAAATCCGTCGATAACATAAATTTCCTCAAAGGCATTGATTGCGAACAGACCCCAGTGGCTGGAGGTCATTGAACCCCAATCCCAGCCCATGGTGTTCCAGTCGAAGCCGGTCATCCAGCTACCACCATCGCCGGTCAATCCGTTAGAAAGGAATGCATTCATTCCGGTTTTCAGCGCTGGGTCATTACCAACTGCCAAGAGGTCTGTCTGGAAGCTAATCATGGTAAAGAACCAAATCATAACAATGAATGGGAATGTAAAGCCTGGCAAACCGAAATGTCCTGTAAATCTGTTGATGAACATTTGCAGCGGAACGCACAGAATACAGCCTGCAACTAAAACAATCCAAGCAGACCACCAGTTACCGGCAGCATCGGCAGAACCGGTAAAGGTGCATGCGCCAATTGCAATCAGGTTTGGGCAGAAGCCGAACAAGCCGGATGTGATAGCTCCTCTGTCAGCGCCCATCATAAATGCAACGAGGTTTGCAAGGTTCACTCCGATGAAAGTAAATACCATTGGTCTCCAGCTGAACCAGTTTGCAAAATCCCAGTTGTTCATTTCGAGTCCGGCGATGAAGAATGATATAAAAATCATTGCGCCGGCAATGACATTTTCGATGAAAACTACTTGAGCAATACCGTTAAAAAACGCTCTAATCGGTTTTGGTAGTGATTTAATATCGATGCCCATTGTTTCTCCCCCTAATTTCTGTTAATTGAAAAACTGAATACTGTTGTTGGTTTTTGTCGATTTGAAACTATGTAGCGTTCCCCCCTCTCAACCTTCAAACCAACCGTTGATTGCAGTGTGATTTTGTATACACTGCAACTATTATAAATTCTATAACAGCTACTTTCATTTTAATCATAAAAAAAGTGTTTGTCAAGAGTTTATATGCAATAATTCGGTCACAATTCACCGTCAACCTGCAACAAAATCCCGGAATCCATTGCTGCATTTTGATGAATTACACACAAACTATACATAAACTATTTACAATTGAGATACAATTTATTTTCAAATTCGCTTGGTATTTTTACGTTTTTTCTCTTTTTTCGCCTGCATAAAAACAAAATGCACGAACCCGTTTTTGGTTCGTGCATCAAATTAAAAATACGCAAAACACGCTGCCTCATGCTTAGCTGCCTGAGGATTTTGCGGGTTGCACACCGCAAATAATTCGGGTTTTTGCTCCCGGCAACGCTGCATACAAAGCGGACAACGCTCCCAAAATTTGCATCCCTCTCCTTCAGGTTCTACCTGTTGCTTCAGGGTTGGAATTTTCCAGTCTTTTCCTGCTTTTATCGGAAATACCGAGGAGAGCAACAGCCGCGTATAGGGGTGCAACGGATTGGCAAGAACCTCTTTGGTTGAACCCGATTCTACAATGCTGCCGCGGTGCATCACCAAGATGCGGTTACAAATGTTCCGTACCAGCGCCAAATCGTGGCAAATGAACAGATATGACATACCGAGGTTTTTTTGCAATTCAAGCAGCAGAGCTACAATCTGTGCCTGAACCGATACGTCTAATGCGCTGGTTGCTTCGTCGCAAATTAAAATTTTAGGGTCGACCGCCAGCGCGCGGGCAATCGCGGCCCGCTGACATTCTCCGCCGCTGAGCTGATGCGGATATCGGTCGGCATATTCTTGCCTAAGTTCTACTAAGTCCAGCAGCTCCGGCGTGCGCTGCTTGGCCTGCCGCTTTGGCTTTCCGTAATTCACCATGGCCTCTGCAATGCTGCTGCCCAGTCGGAGACGCGGATTAAATGAATCGGTTGGCATTTGAAACACCATTTGTAAGTCGCGGTATACTTCTCGTTTTTGTTTGCCTCTGCAATGGGTAATTTCTTGGCCATTCAAGTAAATTTCGCCTGTGTCTGCGTCTGTCAGCCGAGTTATCAGCTTGGCTAAGGTGCTTTTTCCGCAGCCCGATTCCCCTACCAAGCCGACGCATTCTCCTGCGTGTATTTGAAGGCTCACATTGTTCACGGCGGCAATTTTGCTTTTATTTTTTAAAAATGTTTTTGTAACGTTACGCACCTCTAAAACCGGCATATCGTCCTCCTTATTTTGTGAGGGAACACAGCGTCCAATGTTCGGGTTCGCAGTAGGTTTTGGTTAATATTGGGAGCTGCGCGCATTCCGTCTTCGCAACTTTGCACCGCGGCGTAAACGGGCAGCCTTGATTTTGCCGACCGAATACCGGTAAACAGTTGGGAATGCTTGTAAGCGAACCGCCGTCAACGGATGGGATTGCGCCGATTAACGCCTTGGTATATGGGTGCTGCGGATTGTTCAGCACATCTGCTTTTTTGCCGTACTCCACCAAATGGCCGGCGTACATTACTGCAATTTTGTCTGCCATATAGGATACCACGCCCATATTATGGCTTACAATCATAATCGTTGTGCCAAGCTGGCTGCGCAGCTCCATCATCTCTTTGACACACTGCGCTTGTACCGTTACATCAAGGGCGCTGGTTGGCTCGTCGGCAAGTAGCAATTCCGGGTTCATCACCATGGCCAGCGCTATGGCAACACGCTGGCTCATACCGCCGCTGAGTTCAAATGGGTAGCTGTTCAAAATACGTGCGCCGTCTTGTAGGCTCAGCTTAGCAAACAGCTCCAAAATTTGCGCTTTTGCCTCTTGTTCGTTCACTTTACCGTGGCTTTTCAGCGCCTCTGTGAATTGAACGCCGATTTTCCGAATTGGGTTAAAGGACGCGCCCGGATTTTGGAATACCATACCCAACCGTGTTCCGCGAATTTTTTGCAGGCGGCGACGGGCTTCCCTCTTTTTGGCTGAAAGTCGCAATAGATTCATGCCATCAAATTCCAGCCGCCCGGAATCTACCCGGCCGTTCTCACCCAGCAACCCGATAATCGCTTTGAGCAGCGTGCTTTTTCCGCTGCCCGATTCTCCAACGATTCCGAGTACTTCGCCCTTGTGCAGGTTTAGGGTTAGGTCTTTTAAAACCGGTGTTCCATGGTAGCTGACATTCAATTTTTCTATTTCTAATATTACTGACATGATTCTGCGCTTCCTTCGTGTTCTTCGATTTACTGTGTTATATCCAGCTCCGCCGTAATTTCATAATAGTCGGAGGGATGCGCGGCCAAACCGGTCACGCCCGGTTTCATAACCAAATTCATTTGGTTATGGGAGGCAACAACCAGGATATTGTTGTCTACCAGCATTTGCTGCAACTGTACGCTGTAATCTGCGCGTTTGCTCGGGGCGTTTTCCTGCACTGCGGTTTGGTAGAGCGATTGAAATTGTTCAAATTCAGAACCGGACCAGCCGTGAATACTGTAATTGTTTAAAAGTTCATTAAAAAATGTCAGTCCGTCGGCATAGGGCGCGGTTACAACCGCCCAGGAATATATATCAAAATTCTTGGAAACATCGGTGATAATGGCGTTGCTTTCCCGGTCGTCAATATTGACTTTTATGCCGATTTCTTTTAGAGAAGCCTGTGCGGATTCTGCCAGCAACGGCAACTCCAAACGGTTGCGGTAGGTTACCCAGCTTAGCTCTAAATTTTTGCCGTTTTTATCTACATATCCGTCGCCGTCGGTGTCTGCCCAGCCTGCCTGCGCAAGCAATGCCTTTGCCTGCTCGGTATCATATTGCGGACCTTGCACCTTACTGTCTCCAAAAGCGTAGGATTCGGGGAAGCAAAGCTGAGCTACTGCGCCATAGCCGTTCATTAAGGTGTTAACAAAGCCCTGCTTATTGATTGCCATGGAAACGGCTTTCCGCACGTTTCCTTCGGACAAAGCCTCGTCCTGCGTGTTGAACATGAACATATAAGACCGCGAAGTAGCGGCGCTGTCAATTTTAAAATTGCGGTTATTCCGGAAAGTCGGTACTGTGTCGTAACCAAGATTGGCACAAGCGTCCAGCTCTCCGTTCTGCATGGCCATAGACATGGTATCTCCGTCTTGGAAGCAAATCACATTTACGGTGCCGAATTTAGGAGAACCGTTCCAGTAATTTTTGTTGGCATGCACCACGACGCCGTTTGTATCGGCTTTTTCTAAAGTATAAGGCCCTGTGCCCACAACATGGTTCTGACCGTTGATTTCTTCGGAAACATCCACAATACAGCCGAACGGGTCGGTCAGCCAGTTAATCAGAATCGGGTTGGGTTGGCGGGTTTTAATGGTCACGGTCTGACCATCAGCGGAAATGGACTCGATTGCAAGACCCGCAGCGGCACGCTGATTCTTTTCATTCAGCCGCTCAAAATTTGCTTTTACTGCGGCGGCATCCACCTTTTTACCATTGGAGAATGTTACATTATTTTTCACAGTCAACGTCCACTCGGTACTGTCCTCGTTTACGCTCCAGCTTTCCGCAAGCCACGGTTCTACCGTGCCCTCATCGCTGATTTTCACTAATGTTTCTCCGATTCCGTAGCGCAGCGTTGACCAGCCGCAATACGCATCGTGGGGGTCTACCCCGACTCCCGAACCTGAATAGGCCGTACAACCATAGTTGAACACCCGGTTGTCAATGTCCGTAATGGCCGCCGTACCGCCTGATACCGTGTTGGTACTACCCGTTCCGCAGCCTGCCAAAGTAGCGGTGGCAATCACCGCGCAAGCTGCCATTGCAATAATTTTTGTCCGTCTTTTGTTCATCATTTTCATAACCTCATTTCTTTTTTGTTGCTATACTTAAAAAACGTCATATGACTGTTTTTTTCTCGGAAAATAAATTCCGGAATCCATAAAAGCTACCTTTAACGGTTCTGCGTTTCTGCGTGGGGTCCAAAATATCCCGAATGGTATCGCCCAGCAGGTTAAAAATGACTACTGTAATAAAAATGGCCAAGCCCGGCGCTAATACAATCCACGGGCAGGTCTGAAGCATACTGCGCCCCTCGCTCATCATAGAACCCCACTCCGGAGTAGGCGGCACCGCGCCAAGGCCCAAATACGAAAGCCCCGCCAAATTCATAATCATAGCGCCCAAATCCAATGCCGCGGTCACTGCAATCGGCCCTAAAATGTTGGGCAAAATATGTTTGCCTATTATTTTGTACCAGCGCGTACCCGACAGCTTTGCCGCCTGCATATACGGCTGGTTTTTCATTGCCAACACCTGACTGCGCGCAACTCGGGCATATCTCGGCCAGGCAATCAGTCCCACCGCTATGGCCGCACCCCAAATACCTCCGTTGAGTACGCCGGCAATCGAAATGGCAAACACCATCTCCGGAAATGCCAGAAAAATATCCGAAATCCGCATCAAAAACGAATCCGTCCAACCGCCAACATAGCCGCAAATTACGCCAATCATCGTGCCGAATATCATAATGCCGCCCACCAAAGCCAAAGCTGAAAAAATCGTTGTTTGCGCACCCAAAATTACACGCGACAATAAATCGCGCCCATAGCGGTCCGTGCCAAGCAAATGCTCAAAACTCGGTGACTGTCGCGCTGCGTTTAAATCCTGTGCAAACGGGTCGTGCGGCACAAGAAATTGCCCAAAGCAGGCTACAAACAGCAACGCCGTTGCCATTGCCAGAAAAATACCGAATTTAAGCATGGTTCTGTCTTTTTTCAGCTTTTTTTGCCTTAGCTGCAAAGATTTTTCCGGCATGGTTCAGCCCTCCTCCCCTAAAATACGGATTCGCGGGTCTAAATAATGGTAAATCAAATCTGTAATCAGGTTAATGCCTACATAAATAATCGCCATCCAAATCACATACACCTGTATTACTTGGTAGTCCCGGTTTGCAATGGCGTCCACTACCATTTTGCCCACGCCCGGCCACATGAAAATAGATTCCACAATCGCAGTGCCTCCCAAAAGAGAGCCTATGGATAATCCCAGCAGGGTAATAATGGTCAGCATTGCGCTGCGCAAAACATTGGCAAACAATATCATGCGTTCTTTTACGCCTCTGGCTTGTTGACCCATTACATAATCCTTGTTCAGCTCGTCCAGCACCGTGGCGCGCACCTGACGGATATACTTTGCCGACATGGCGATCGCCAAAGTCAGCGTGGGCAAAATCATGCTGACAAAACCATTATTACCCATAACGGGCAGCCAATGCAATTGCAACGCAAACACAAAAATCAACAGCAGTGCAACAAAAAAATTCGGCAAAGCATTCCCGATAAATGTGCAAATGCGAATGAGATAATCGGTCAGTTTATTTTGCCGCACCGCGGCCAGTACACCCAGCGGAATCGAAATGAGCACCGTGGTTATTATTGATGACAGGGTTAGTAGCAGAGTATTAGGTAAAGCCTCCATGAACATGGGGAAAATCTCTTGATTTTTGACATAGGAAAAGCCCATATTGCCGGTGAAAATTTTGCCCACCCATTGAAAATACTGCACAATAAACGGTTGATCCAAACCCATTTCGTGCCGCAGCGCCGCCGCTGCCTCTTGGCTCATAGAAGCTCCCATCTGCTGCTCAAGCGCATCCACCGTATCACCCGAGGCGGTCTGCATCAGCGCATACGACAGCAGGGTAATTCCAAATAAAATCGGAATCAGCTGAAGCAGGCGTTTTACTATGTATCTCCAAATAACCATACACCTCGGTTCTCTGCTCAATTTTACAACATTACAACATATACTCCATTCTTTTACGAGAACAGTATACCATGCATTCCATTTTATTACATAAGATTTAATGACTAAATTTTATCATTTGATTTTTTATTGAGAAATTTTAATCATTTATATGCCTGTTTCCAACAAAATTCAAGGCTCTTTTCCATAAAATTAACCCTATTCAAATAAAACAAAAGAACGCAGTTTCCTGCGTTCTCT
>CAKSHJ010000003.1 GCA_934457095.1 uncultured Eubacteriales bacterium | reverse complement strand
TGGAATTTCATTTATTCTCTTTTTGCAACCAATTGTGAAGTTTTTTCGCAATCATAACACAAATTTGAAAATAAAAGAGTCTGAATACGAAACGCATTCAGACTCTTTTGGTGTTGAACCGAAAAAGATACCTTTCCTCGGGTGTAAAATGAATTTACATATTATGAAAATAAGTTAAATTCACCCTATGTTACAAAGAGGCTACTTTCTCTTTTTGTGCTTATTTCTCTTAAAAATTTTAAAAATGCCGCGGCTTTTTGCTGCCTTTTCTGCAATCTCCTGCTCGGCCTGCTGTATGCAGGCATCCAACTCAGCCTGTTCCTCCTCAGTCAGTCTGCGGTATTCTCCCGGCACACTGTAAACCAAGGTTTCTTCCGGCATATTCTTCTTTTTTAGGCGCATATTGACCCAACGCCGCAACCATGTATATAACATTGCAAAGGTCGGCACGCCGATAATCATACCTACAAAACCGAACATCGCACCGAATATCACAATGGCAAAAATAATCCAAAAGCCATTCAGTCCTATGGTACCGCCCAAAATACGCGGACAAATCACATTGCCGTCTATTTGCTGCAAAATAATAATAAAAATCACAAAATAAATCGCCTGCATCGGGTCAACCAGCAAAATCAAAATCGCGCTCGGAATTGCCCCGATATACGGTCCGAAAAACGGAATCACATTGGTAATGGCCACAATCACACTAATCATAGGCGGATACGGCATTCGAAAAATCGTCATGCCGATAAAGCACAAAACACCCACAATAAACGCATCAATCAATTGCCCGGTAATAAAGCTACCAAATACAGCGCTGGTCTCTCTGGTGTTGCGAATCAAGCTGTCGGCACCCCTACGCGGCAAAATTGCATACGCAATTTTTTTGCATTGTGCGCAAAATTTCTCCTTGCTGAACAAAAAATAAATGGCAATAATCAACCCAATAATCACATTTTTGAGTACCATAAACACATTCCAAAGTCCGGAAAGCAAATTCGACGCCACATTTTGCAGCTGCGGCACCAAATCGGTCGACATCCAATTTTGCAACATCTCTTTGGACTTGCCCAGCACCTGCACAAAGAATTTTGCCGAATCGCTATCCTCTTTCAAAATGCTGTCGAGCCAACCGATAAGATTGGCATAATAGGTCTCAAAATTATTGTAAAAACCGGTAATATTGGTCACAAGCTGCGGGAACAACATCAAACAAAACAGCGTAATAACCACCAGTAACAGTAAAATTGCAAGCACAATACTAAGTGCTCTTGCTACTTTTTGTGCCCGCCGTACCTTGTCGGTTTTTCGGAATACCGTTTTCATAAATAACTTTTGCAAACGACCCACTAACGGGTTCAAAATAAAAGCAAAGGCAAAGCCGTATAACACGGGCGTTAAAACTGCAAAAATAGTTCTAAAAAAGCCCCAAACCATGTCAAACCGAAAAATCGCGGCAAATACCAACAGACCTACAACAATCACCGCCACCGCGGTAATACCCCAATATAGGTATTTTTTATCCCATTTGTATTTCATAACGAAAAATCTGTTCCCTCCTTCCTGCAAACCTGTCCGCTTCTGTCATATTGTACCACTGTTTTCCAAAAAAGTCACTCTTAATTTACAAAAAGAAAAAATCTCCAACTTTATACATTTTGTATTTTTCTCTGTTTTAATAGGCTTTATGCCGCTATTCTTTCGTAATTTTCGTGCCAGTTTTGCCTAAAAGCGCGTCTTTTGCACCGCTCAGTGAGGTAATCACCGCCGTGCCGTTTTGCATTTTTTCCACAAAAGAAAGACAGGCTTCTACCTTAGGCAACATACTACCCGGTGCAAAATGCCCCTGTTCTATATATTGCCGCGCCTGCTCCACGGTCATACCGCCCAATTCCTGCTGATTGCTCTTTTGATAATGTATACACACCCGCTCCACTGCCGTCAAAATCATCAGCATATCGGCCTTTAAATCCACCGCCAGCTTCGCACTCGACTTATCCTTATCAATCACAGCCTCAATGCCGCGGTAACCCTGTGGCGTTTCCACCACGGGTATGCCGCCGCCGCCCACGGCAATTACAATATTCTGCAATTCCACCAACTGCGCAATCACAGGCAACTCTACAATCGAAACCGGATCCGGAGAGGCCACCACACGCCGATACCCCCGACCGGAGTCCTGTACAAACACAACACCCTGCTCGCTTGCCATGCGCTCGGCCTCCTCTTTGGTGTAAAACATACCAATAGGTTTGACCGGCTCTGCAAAAGCCTTGTCCTCTCTGCTGACTACCACCTGCGTAATGACGCTCACAGCCTGTCTGTTTAAATTACGGGCTTTCAATTCAAATTGCAACGCCTGCTGCAAATGATACCCAATATATCCCTGAGACATCGCCCCACACTCGGGAAACGGCATATACGGCGTTTTAGCGCCATTGGCTGCGGCAAAATCCATGGCAAGGTGAATCATTCCGATTTGCGGACCGTTACCGTGGCCAATCACAATTTCATAGCCCTCCTGCACCAAATCCACAATAAATTTGGCGGTTTGCCCAACCAAAGCCACTTGTTGCTCTGGAGTTTGCCCCAAAGCATTGCCGCCCAAAGCCAATACAATCCGTTTCACCGTTTTTTCACCTCAAAAATTCTGTATGCGTTGTTATTGTTATCATATCATATTTTTTATGTAAAAAAAAGCAAAAATAAAAAAAGACAAGGCCTTATATTTTTGCAAGCCTTGTCGGTAATGGGGGGTAATTATGCCCGTTCATTCGATTGTGTCGGCGTTTGCAAACCGGTAAAACGCTCTAAAAACACCTTGGTACGCTCCTTTTGCGGGTGGTGAATGATGTCAAACGGTTTGCCCTCCTCCACAATATAGCCACCGTCCATAAAAATCACACGGTCAGCAACATCTCTCGCAAAAGACATCTCATGGGTAACCACCACCATCGTTCGTCCTTCGGCGGCAAGCTGCTGCATAATTTTCAAAATTTCCCCGGTCAATTCCGGGTCCAATGCAGAGGTCGGCTCGTCAAAGCATAAAATCTGCGGGTTAAGCGCCAACGCCCGCGCAATCGAAACCCGTTGCTGCTGTCCGCCGGAAAGCTCACACGGATATGCCCGTTCCTTTTCGGCAAGCCCAACCTTTTGCAAAAGTATACGCGCCTGTTCCCGCGCTTGCTCCTTGGGCTGTTTTAATACGCAGATCGGCGCCTGCATCACATTCTGCAAAACCGAAAAATGTGGAAATAAATTAAAATTTTGGAACACCATGCCCATATGCAAACGAATTCGCTGCAGTGTTTGCCTTGGCGCGTAAATTGCACCGTGCTTACCCTGCCCTATAATCATTTCGTCGCCGCAAACAGTTACCCTTCCGCCGGTAATTTGCTCAAAACGGTTCAGGCAGCGCAACAGCGTAGACTTCCCCGAACCCGACGGACCGATAACCGCCACCACTTCTCCGCGGTTTACCTGCAGAGAAATATCCCCAAGCACTTCCAAATCGCCAAATTTTTTACAAAGATGCTCCACCTTCAGCATTTCCATTCAGAGCCCTCCTCAGCGATAGTAATCCAGCTTCTTCTCAACAAAGCGGAACAGCAATGACAGCAGCAAATTAAACGCATAATAATATACCCCGGCAATCACCAGCGGAACAATCACACCTTTGGCGCTGGCCTGCTTGCTCGCCATAAAAAACAACTCCTCCACGCTCAGAGCATACGCCAGCGAGGTATCCTTCACCAGCGTAATCACCTCATTGGTCATCGCGGGAATCACTCGTTTTATCACTTGCGGCAAAATAATGCGGAAAAAGGTCTGCCCCTTGTGAAAGCCCAATGCCGCCGCGGCCTCATACTGCCCCTTTTCCATGGAATCCATGCCGCCGCGGAAAATCTCTGCAAAATAGGCTGCGTAATTAAGTACAAATGCAATCAATACCGCCAAAAATCTGTCGTAATTCAGACCGAACATATATTTTGGCGCAAAATATACAAAAAATAGCTGCAATAACAACGGCGTACCCCGCATAACCGAAATATAAAGCGCAATCGGCCACGAAACCACCTTATATTTCGAGCGTCTGCCAAAGGAAACCAATACGCCCAACGGTATGGCGCACACCAGCGTTACAGCAAAAATCTCAAGTGCAATGCCGCAACCGCTTAAAAACATCACAAACCAGTTTCCAACCTGTTCCCAATTCATAAATGCACCCCTAACCGCTGCTCCGACTCATAGAAAAAACGCACCGTACCAAAAGGTGCGTTCTTTTCTCCTCAAAACTATCTGCTTACAACATCTTTGCCAAACCATTTTTCCGAAATTTTCGCCATTGTACCGTCGGCCTTCATCTCTTGAATACATTTTTCTACCTCATTTTTCAATGCAGTATTACCCTTTTTAAAGCCAATGGCATACTCTTCCTCGGTCAAACCGTCCTTCAGCACTTTAAAGTCTTTATTCTGAGAAGTAATGGCGTAATTCGCCACCACCTCATCCATGAAAATAGCGTCAATACCGCGGGTTTCCAATTCCATAAACGCCGTTACATTGTCTTTAAAGCCCTTAGTTTCCGCAACGGTTTTTGCAAAATCGGAGGCCTCTAAAATTTTCTCTGCGGTCGAGCCCATCTGCACACCGATTCTCTTGCCCGCTAAAGACGCCATATCGGTATAATCGGTATTTTGGAGCACCACCAGTACCATACGATTACTCATATACGGCTGCGAAAGCTCCATGGTTTGCTTTCTCTCTTCGTCCACCGAAAGACCGTTCCAAATGCAGTCAATTGCCCCGGTATTGAGCTCCATTTCCTTGGTAGACCACTCAATAGGCTGCAATTTCAGTTCCACACCCATGCGATCGGTCACTTCCTTGGCCACATCAATATCAAAGCCTACAATTTCATTATTTTCATCGCGGAAACCCATTGGCGGAAAGCTGTCGTCGAGTCCCAGCACAAAAGTGCCTTTATCCAAAACCGTCTGTAAAGAGGTGTCTTTCGTAACAGTATTTTCCCCACTTGTACTGTTTTCCGTAGCGCCGCATCCGGTAAATACCGCCAGCACCAATGCGGTCACCATGGCAAATATTGCCCATACCAATTTTTTCATACTATGTTCCCCCTGCCTCGTCCAATTTTCTTTTACAGTATTATTGTAACGTATTATCACAGTAAAGTAAAGAGCAAAATATAAACCTGCAATAAATTCCGCATTTACCCAAATTGCCCCCCTGCTTTTTATCAAATTCTCACAAATAAAAAACAGCCCCTTCATCGGAACTGCAAGCTTTTTTGATTATGTATCCCCATGCGGTTCTAAGCGCGAGCCGCTTTCATAAGCCTTGTTCAACTTTACAACCAAACCGCTCAACGCCAGTAACGCAATCAAATTCGGTATGACCATTAGACCATTGAATAAATCGGTCAGCGCCCAAACCAAATCCACCTTCAAAAACGAACCCACTATCAAAAATGCGCATACGATTACCGCATAAATACGCACGCCGATTTTGCCAAACAACGCATTGACATTGGTTGCCCCAAAAAAATACCAGCCAATAATGGTGGAAAATGCAAAGAAAAACAAGCAAATTGCAATAAAAATGCTGCCAAACGAACCAAACAGCGTAGAAAATGCCGCCTGCGTCAAGTTTCCATCGTTAAGCGCACCACTGTAACCCTGCGGCAGTACATCTGTCACCAGTACCACCAAAGCGGTCAGCGTCAAAATAATAAACGTATCAATAAACACACCCATCATGGCAATAAATCCCTGGTCGCAGGGGTGCTTCACCTTTGCCAAGGCATGTGCATGCGGCGTTGAACCCATACCGGCCTCATTGGAAAACAAACCTCTTGCAACACCGTAACGCATCGCTTTTTGAATCGTAATGCCAATCACGCCACCCGTGACCGCCTGAGGGCTGAATGCTCCCACAAAAATTTGCCCGAATGCACCGGGAATTTTGGTAATATTAGCAAAAATGACTACCAAGGCCCCAATAATATACAGCAATGCCATAAACGGCACCAATTTTTCGGTCACCGAGGCGATTCGCTTTACGCCGCCCACAAAAATCACAACCGCAATCGCTGCCACTGCAATGCCCACAATCCACGCGGGAATCGCAAAGGCAGATTCAAACGCATTGCCAATGGCGTTAGACTGCACCATATTGCCCATAAAGCCGAGCGCCAGCACAATCAATACGGAAAATACCGTAGCCAGCGCTTTCCCGACTTTCCCGCGAAACGCCGCCGTAATATAATAGCGCGGGCCGCCCGTTACAGCGCCGTCTTTGGTGGTTTTAAATTTCTGCGCCAGCGTTGCCTCCACATAAATGGTCGCCATGCCTAAAAATGCGCTTACCCACATCCAAAAAATCGCTCCGGGTCCGCCCGCAATCAGCGCACCGGCGGCGCCCACCAAATTACCCGTGCCTACCTGTGCCGCAATGGCCGTTGCCAACGACTGAAACGGCGTCATACCGCCCTTTTCCAACGGTTCTTGATTCTTTTTGAATAGACCGCCAAACGCCATTTTAAAGCCCCTGCCAAATTTGCGTACCTGAATAAATTTCAATCGCACGGTAAAATACAGCCCTGTGCCGCAAAGCAAAAACAACAGGCCGTAATTCCACAAATATTCGTTCACCAGCTTTAGGATGTCGGTAAAAAAGTCCATGTTTCTCTCCAAAATTCTATCAAATCTACACTCATTTTATCAAAGCCTGTTTATTTTACCACACTCGGCCCGTCAAAGCAAATATTTTCAGTCCTTTAGACATTCCCACTGCTCCTGTTTAAAGCCCACCAATACCAAATCTCCCCGTATCAGTAGCGGCCGTTTGACCAATTTTCCGTTCGAGGCCAACAGTTCATACTGCTCCTGCTCTTCCATTTGCGGCAATTTTTCCTTTAAATTCAAGGCTTTATATACCAGCCCGCTGGTATTAAAAAATTTTTTCAGCGGCAGTCCGCTTATTTGCACCCACTGCTTGAGTTCCTCCACGGTAGGTCTCTGCTCTACAATCGGGCGGTCCTCATAAGCAATACCGTTTTCGTCGAGCCATTTTTTGGCCTTTACGCAGGTGCTGCATTTTGCATACTCTAAAAATAACGCTTTCATATTTCCATTCCTCCTCTTAACCTAACTTTTTCAACAAATTTGCCATTTCAATGGCGGTAACAGCCGCGTCAAATCCCTTATTGCCCGCTTTGGTACCTGCACGCTCAATGGCCTGTTCAATGCTGTCGGTGGTCAGCACGCCGAAAATAACAGGAATTTCACGCTCCAGCGCAACATGCGCCACGCCTTTGGAAACCTCGGCACAAACATAATCAAAATGCGGCGTCGAACCCCGAATCACAGCGCCCAGGCAAATCACAGCGTCATATTTTCCGCTTTTGGCCATTTTCTGCGCGGCAAGCGGCAGCTCAAATGCTCCGGGTACCCACACAAGGTCAATATCGCTCTCCTGCACACCGTGCCGCTGCAAACCGTCCTGCGCACCGCCAATCAGCTTTGCCACAATAAACTCGTTAAAACGCGCGGCCGCTATGCCGATTTTCAGTCCCTGCGCAATCAAATTCCCCTCAATGTAGTTCATATTTTATTTCCTCCAATACAAAATTTTAAAATGCCAAACCGTATGCCGTTTTTTACAGCATATGATCCATTTTTTCCTTTTTGGTTTGTAAATAAAAGGCGTCATTTGGGTTTGGCTTTATTTGCAGCGGTACGCGTTCTGTAATTTCCAATCCATAGCCGGAAAGCGCCGCTATTTTCTGTGGGTTATTGGTCATCAACCGAAGCTGCTTTACACCCAAATCAGTTAAAATCTGCGCCCCTATGCCGTAATCGCGCATATCTGCCGGAAAACCCAAATGTTCATTGGCCTGTACGGTATCCAAACCCTTGTCCTGTAAGGCGTACGCCTTAATTTTGTTAATCAGTCCAATGCCGCGCCCCTCCTGACGCATATAAACCAAAACGCCTCTGCCCTCTTTGGCAATCATTTTCATAGCCGCGTCATACTGCTCGCCGCAATCGCAACGCCGAGAACCCAACGCATCGCCCGTCAAACACTCGGAATGTACCCTACAAAGCACCGGCATACCGTCTGCAATTTCTCCCATAACCAACGCCACATGATGCTCTCCGGTTATCTTATTTTCGTAGCCGTACATCATAAAATCGCCGTATCTGGTAGGCAATTTGGCAACGGCCTCGCGTTTTACGGCGCATTCCGTTTTTCTGCGGTAGGCCACCAAATCCGCAATCGTAATAAATTTCAGCGCATGCTTTTTTGCAAATTCCTGCAATGCCGGTGTACGCATCATCTGTCCATCGTCGGCCATAATCTCGCAGCATAGACCGCATTCCTTCAGCCCCGCCAAACGGCACAAGTCCACGGTTGCCTCGGTATGCCCGGTGCGCACCAGTACGCCGCCGGGTCTTGCCTGTAGTGGAAACATATGTCCAGGACGGCGAAAATCGCTTGGTTTTGCATCGTCCTGCACGCATTTTAACGCCGTAACAGAGCGCTCCGTAGCCGAAATACCGGTGGTCGTATCCGCAGCGTCAATGGAAACGGTAAAGGCCGTTGCATGGTTATCGGTATTTTCCTCCACCATTTGCGGTAAACCCAACTTTTGGGTAAAGGCAGCACTCATCGGCATACAAATCAGTCCTCTGCCCCATTTTGCCATAAAATTCACATTCTCCGTCGTTGCAAATTCAGCCGCGCAAATCAAATCGCCCTCATTTTCCCTGTCCTCGTCATCGGTGACTAAAACGATTTCGCCGTTTTTCAATGCCGTAAGCGCCTCTTCAATCGTATTATACATAAACATATCATCCAATCCTCTCGGGTCATTTTTTATAAAAATCCATGCTCCTGCAAATAGGCAGCCGTAAGTTCATTCCGAACCTCCAACGTTTCCTTTTGGTTAAAACGCAGCAGCCTCTCCACATATTTGCCTATCATATCGCACTCCAAATTAACCGTATCTCCGGGCTTTTGGGTAAGCAAAGTGGTCTGCTCCGCCGTATGCGGAATCACCGAAACCGCAAAAGAAGCCTCGGTCACGGCGGCAACAGTCAAACTAATGCCGTCTATGGCAATACTGCCCTTTTCCACCACATATTTTAAAATATCGGCACTGGTTGCAATTTGCACCCAAACGGCATTATCCTCGCGCTGCATGGCGGTAATTGCACCGGTACCGTCAATATGCCCGCTCACCAAATGTCCGCCAAGTCTGGTTTGCAGACTAAGCGCACGCTCCAAATTCACGCCGCTGCCACACAAAAGCGTTCCCAATTTACTGCGACGCATCGTTTCCGCCATCACATCGGCGGCAAAATAATCCTTACCCATATCCGTCACGGTCAAACAAACCCCGGCAGTACAAATACTATCCCCCGGTTTTGTATCCTCCAGAACTTTTCGGGCAGCAATCACCAGTTGCGAGGACTTTACGCCTTTGCGTATCTGGCGCACCGTGCCTACTTCCTCTACAATTCCCGTAAACAAAAATTCCTCACTCCCCCGTACCCCGAACCAAAGCCGTAATTTTAATATCTTCTCCCACAAAAGCGGTTTGCATACGCTCCAAGCGGTAGGCCTGCCGCAAATGCGCTACGCCAATTCCGCCTACCGAAGTCGCCGCAGAATTACCGCCTACCATTTTGGGTGCAATATAAACCACTACCTCCTGTACAATGCCTGCACGCAATGCCGCTTCATTCAAAGTCGCACCGCCTTCCAGCAAAATACTATCCACACCCAAAGCGCCCAATTTTTCCATCAAATCGTTCAAATCCACCCTGTCACCGCAACCGCAGTACAGCACCTTGACTCCAAGGCGCTCCAAGCGTTGAGCCGCAGCAGCGTTCGCGCCCTCCACTGCAGCTACAATGGTTTGGTTTTGCTGCTGCTCCTTTAGCACATTTGCATCGGGAGAAATCCGCAAACGACTATCGGTTACAATACGTATGGGATTTTTACCGCCGGGTATCCGACAGGTCAATCTGGCATCGTCCTGCAAAATTGTACCGATTCCGGTCATAACTCCCGTATATTGACTGCGCAGACGGTGCACATCCAAGCGCGCCTGCTCTCCCGAAATCCATTGCGATTCCCCGGTCGCCGTTGCAGTTTTCCCGTCCAGCGTCATGGCAGTTTTCAGCACAACATAGGGTCGCCTTGCGGTAATATAATGAAAAAATACGCGGTTGAGATAACGGCATTCGTCCTCCAATATGCCGCTCACCGTTTCAATACCGGCCTGCTCTAATTGCAAAAGCCCCTTGCCCGCCACCAAAGGATTCGGGTCCAAACAGCCTACCACCACTCTTTTTGGTTTTTGTGCAAGTAAAAGCTCGGTACAAGGCGGCGTTTTTCCATAATGTGCGCATGGCTCCAGCGTTACGTATATCGTTGCGCCCTGCACCGATTCCGTTGCATTTGCAACAGCATTGACCTCCGCATGAGGCCCGCCGCAATACTCATGGAAACCGCTGCCAATCACACGTCCATTTTTTACAATCACAGCCCCCACCATAGGATTCGGAGCCGTTTTACCTCGCCCTTTTTCTGCAAGCTGCAACGCCATTTGCATATAAACTTCATCTTGTTTTTTCTGCAAGCCCACCGCCTCCTTAACAAAAAACACCCCGAGTAATCATCTTCTCAGGGCGTTTGGGTCTGCTATTATTGCGCAAAGCCAAAATGGCCTTACAACGGTCATCTTCTCCCATCCAGACTATACTGTCGGCTTTGGAATTTCACCAAATCAACCTTGCGGCTTGTGGGCTATACCACCGGTAGGGAATCTCACCCTGCCCCGAAGAATCTATTTCTGTTTTATTATACGACACTATGCGAAAAAATGCAATAGAAATAATACAAATTCAGTATATTTTATTCCTCTTGCACACGCAAATCATATATTTCTCCCGATGCAACATATGCGCCGTATGCCAATCCGCAGTATCTTGTTCCGCAGCGTAAAAAAAGCCCGTACTCAAATATTTCCCCACGCTCTCACGCTTTGTCCACATACGGTAAAACGCCAATTTATCTCCACCCTGTTCATGGTAAAGCCTCTGCTCCAGCGGCGTAAAAAAACGTTCCGCAATCGCGTCAAAACGGCACGGCTTCATTTCCTGTATATCTACGCCAATCGGTTCATCGTCCACGGCGCACACGCAAACCCCTCCCGAATGGCTTACATTAAAATGCACCTGCTCCTGCCCCAAAGCATACGGTTTACCATGCGTGCCCGCACCAAATTGTACTGCCGAAAAAGGCAGACCCCATCTGCGATAAATCGCATACTTTGCAAGCAACAACCCCACAAGACTCTCTTTTGCCTTCGACTGCCGCATTTTTTGCAATTGCGCGGCTTTTTTTTCGCCCACATACGGCAACCAACGCGCAAACTGCATGTCCGTGAGCAAATTTGCCTGTGCTGCTATCCAAATTTCGGCCTTGTGTATTTGCCGCCGTTCCATAGACAGCCTCCTTTTTAACCAAATACTGTATGTATTGTAGCACAAAAAAATACCCCGCGCAATTTTTTATTCCAAGAAAAAATCGTGTAAAAATTTTTATTTTAGGGTACCGTCTCGTACAAACCATGGTATAATAAACATAAAATAAAAAACTCTGTAAAAATACGAAAAAAGGAGGTTCTCGGCCTTGATTACATTTACCGGAAAAGGTGCATTCGGCGGCTACGCCATGGGGCAAATTTTATTTTACAGCCGCACACAAACGGGTATCAAAGCGCATACGGTGGAAAACACCAACGCTGAACTGGAGCGTTTTTATGCGGCTCAGCAAACCGCCATACAGCAATTGGACGCGCTTTATGAAAAGGCATTGCCGGAAATCGGTCGCACCAGCGCTATGATTTTTCAGATTCACCGCATGATGCTGCAGGATGTCAACTATGTGGAAAGTATTCGAAATATGATAGAAAACCAGGGGCAAAACGCCGAATATGCCGTCAGTGTAACCGCCGCAAAATTTGCCAACACCTTCGCCTCTATGGAGGACCCTTATATGCGCGAACGCGCCGCCGACGTCAAAGACATCTCACAACGCCTGACCAATATTCTCACGCATAAACACGACGAGATCATCTCTTTTGAACAGCCGGTCATTCTTGCCGCTAATGACTTTGTTCCCAGTGAAATCATGCAGCTGGACAAGGAAAAGGTACTTGCATTGGTTACCTGTCACGGCTCTATCAATTCCCACACAGCCATTCTTGCGCGCATTATGAACATTCCGGCGGTGGTGAATTTGGGCACCGATTTTACCAAGGAATACAACGGCAGGCAAGCCATTGCCGACGGCTACAAAGGCAAGCTGATCGTCAGCCCGAATAAGGAAACCGCCGCGCGCTATGCCAAAAAGCAAATGCAGGAAAAAACAAACCGCGCGCTTTTGCGCGAGCAGGTAGGTAAAGACAATGTAACCCAAGACGGCAGAAAAATTCATATTGTGGCAAACATAGGCAGCACGGCGGACATCCCCGATGCTTTGGAAAATGACGCCGGAGGCATCGGGTTGTTCCGCAGCGAATTTTTATATCTGGAAAGCTCATTCTACCCCACCGAGCAGGAGCAATTTGAGGCTTATAAAACCGTAGCACAGTCTATGGAAGGCAAAAAAGTGGTCATTCGCACCATGGACATGGGCGCGGACAAACAAGCTGATTATTTCAAGCTGCCCAAAGAGGAAAACCCTGCTATGGGCTACCGCGCGGTACGCATTTGCCTGATGCAGCCCGAAATTTTCCGCACACAGTTGCGGGCGCTGTATCGTGCCTCGGCATTCGGCAATATCGCCATCATGTTCCCTATGATTACCTCTTTGGAGGAAGTGCGGCAAATCAAAAAAATCGCCGCGCAAATCCGCAGCGAACTCGACCGCGAGGGCATTGCGTATGCCCCGCAGGTAGAGCTGGGTATTATGATAGAAACTCCGGCAGCAGCGGTCATCAGCGACCTGCTGGCAAAAGAGGTTGACTTTTTCAGCATCGGCACCAACGACTTAACGCAATACACCTTAGCGCTCGACCGCGAAAACACGATGCTGGACCAATTTTTTCAACCGCATCATAAAGCCGTGCTAAGGCTAATAAAGCTCATTGCAGACAATGCGCACCGCAACCATATTTGGTGCGGCATCTGCGGAGATTTAGGCTCTGACCTTGAAATGACGCCGTTATTTTTGGCCATGGGCATAGACGAAATTTCAGTACCGCCAAGCGCAATTCTGGCAGTGCGCAAAAAGGTCAGAGAAACCAATGTCGGTATGATAGAAGCCCGTTTGTTTGAAAAATGGCTGTAAATACATAAAAACTCCCCGACGAATACGGGGAATTTTTTTGCGATTTATTCTGCACAGTCCTTGAGAGAAGCACGGATCTCAAGCGCCCTGCGATACTCTACTTTCGTCACGGTCACGGTCCACCGCCCAATGGAAAAACAATCCCCCTCCTCGGGCACCTTGGCAAGCTCATGCATCACCCAGCCGTTTACGGTAGAAACCTCATATTCCTCCTCAATCCCCAGCAATTCCAGCACCTTATCCAGCCCGGCATTGCACGAAATCAAATAGGAACCGTCCCTTTGCTGCTGAAAATCTTCTTGTTCGGCGTCATGCTCGTCCCAAATTTCTCCCACCAACTCCTCCAAAATATCCTCCAAGGTCACAATGCCCACCGTACCTCCAAACTCGTCCAGCACAATCGCCATATGACACTTGCTATGCTGTAAAATACGCAGCAATTTGGAGATTTTTGTACCCTCGGTTACCACAATGGGCGGCTTAATAATTTCGGCAAGCGATTTTTCTCCATTTAATACATGCGCATAGAAATCCTTTTCATGCACAATCCCCACAATATGGTCAACAGTTTCCTTATAAACCGGCAACCGCGAATACCCATGCTCCTGAAACACCGCGGAAATACGCGCCGTATCATCATGCTCCTCCACAGCAACCACATCCACGCGAGGCATCAAAATATCCTCCACATCCAAATCGTTAAACTCAATTGCCGAGCGAATCAATTCTCCCTCATGCTTTTCCAAACCGCCGTCGCTTTCAACTTCCTCCACAATGGTAATCAGTTCTTCTTCGGTAATACCCTCTGTGGGCTGCAAATGAAACACCTTTTTCAGCAGTTTTTTCCATTGCTTAAACACCCAGTTTACCGGCCACAGAACGATAACAAAAAACTGCAAAAACGGAGCGGTAGTCATCGCAACGCCTTCAGCCTTCTCTTTTGCAATGCTTTTAGGAGAAATCTCGCCAAAAAGCAGTACCAATACGGTCATAATCACCGTAGCAAAGGTCACGCCGCTGTTGCCAATCAGCCTGGTAAACAGCACCGTTGCCAAAGAAGACGATAAAATATTCGCAATATTATTGCCCACCAAAATCGTAGAAAGCAACTCATCATAATTCTCGCCCATTTTCAATGCACGGGCAGCTTTTTTATTGCCTGCACCTGCCAAATTTTTCAGCCGAATTTTATTCAGGCTGGAAAACGCGGTCTCGGTAGCGGAGAAAAATGCAGATAACCCGATCAAACACAATATCGCAATCAGCAGTATGACGTCTATGGTATCCATGAAAAACAGAATCACTCCAAATTTTTTTATTATAATTATATCACATCTTACAAAAACTTACAACCGTAAGCCCAAACAAATATAAAAATCGCGTCAAAAACAAAAAAGACGCAGCTTTTTCAGCCTATGTCTGTATTGGCACAAAACAAATACAGCAAGCAAAATAAGAGAAACTGCGCTCAGGGCAATCCCCATACCAAGCCCTCTGACCTTATATTTCATCGTTACCGTATTCGTTTTACCGGGCTCCAGCGGTATTACCATAAACGCCCCGGCGCCTTTTTGCGCAGACGCATTTTTATCATTTACAGTCACCTGCCAATTTACATCGTATGGTATCGTCAGCATAACATAATCGCCGCTTGCCTCAAAGCGAATATTCCCGCCATACATACGAAAATTGCTGGCTGCTCTGTCCATTATCTGCCGGCACAAAGCCTGCAACAACTCCATATCCAGCGTATAAAAATCCGCTTCAACCCCCGCTGCCGAAGCGGTTAGCTGATGCTCGGTATTACCGCAGCCCAACACAATGAGATTATGATTGAGCCAGCCGTTACTCTCATACGGCCGCGGTTTTTGATTATCTATCCCAACAGTTCCCTTCAAATAAACAATCCTTGCATAAACAAGCAAATTTTCCGCAGTTCTGCCAACAACATACTCCGTGTTGTCATTCCGCTCGCTTCTCAAAACGCCGTCCAACTTCCGGTATAATTCTACCGGCTGACCCATAATACCGCTGTAAATCGCATTTAAATACGCAAACGGATCTTCCTCCATTTCCTCTACACCCATGATATTTCCACTCGTTAAAAACGCTATAGGCAAAGCATTTTTGTTCTCATACACCGCTTTTTGGTTATACCCCTGCAAATCAGTTCTTAAGGTATAGCCGTCATACGCTTTTTCGCTCAGCAAATACTTCACACCCAGCAGACTGTCGGCTGCCAAAATAGGCTCATGGTAAAATGTCGGGAATTCACCGCGGCAATAACCAAGATTACAAATCAAATCGGCCGCAAGATTATCATAAGACGAGGTATAAGATTGAATACCGCCATAACCGTAACTCATGCTCTCGTTGGCAAAAAACGAATTATGATTCTCCTCCAATTCGCGCGTCAAAGTTTTCTCCACGCGATACACTTGACCATTTTGCGGTTTTATCTGCGAAATCAATTTTTCCTCATCGTTCACATAATGAATAAAAGCAGCGGCAGAATTCCCAAAATAATTCTCGGTTATCCAAAGCGCATTGATTCCGATCTCACCCAAGAACACCAAAACCAATCCAATTGCAACCGCTTTTCTCCTAAATCCGCCCGAAAGCACAAGTCGGGGGGGGGGGGGTAAGCTCCTATAAATAATACTGTATACAGAACGAGAATCGTGATCTGCACCCAAAGCTGCCTAACCTCAAACGAAGAAACCATATCCAGTATCAAAAACACCGCAATACTGCCAACCAAAAATTTCTTTCTATCGGCTTTTTCAAGCAAATGCACTTTGTCAAGGCCGGCAGCGGCCACAATTAAAAATGCCGCAATGGCACAATACGCAAATCGAAATGCATAACTGCCCTCAAATTTAAAGCCCACCCATATATGCTCCAGCGGCGTAAAAAACATAGAGGCAGCCATAACCCCCAAAAATATTCCGGAAATCGCCTTTTCTCGCTTAGCAATAGATTTGCTTAAAAAATAGCCGCCCACTGCCGTCAGCGCAAAAATCGAACAAAACATCGTAATGCCGCCCGGACACCGCGTTCCAATCATAAAACCCCGTAAAATATTCAACGCGCTGCCATTGGTACCAAACTCAAATATTCCCTCATCAAAAGCGCTTCTGCCCCCGCTCTGCCCCAGCGCCACAGGCAAAAATACAAAACAAGCGCCCAACACTCCGGCTATCTCCACCGCTGCAAATTTCAATATATGCCCAACCGCGGTCTTTGCCGGGCCCTCTCTTACAGAAAGTGCATAGCTATATAAAAAATACACCAGCACAAATATGCAGTTCATATATCCGGTATACCAGTTAAAAATAATGCTCAGCGCAACCGTAACATAAAGGGGAATTACCTTCCCGCGGTCAACAAACAAATCCGTAGCCAACAGCATCAGCGGCAGCATATACACTCCGTCCAGCCACATAATGTTAGACATCTGTCCCACACCGTATTGGGTAAACACATACCCAACGGCCAAAAAGAACACATACATCTCCCGAAGATTCTGAAACCTGCGCCTTAAAAAAATACCGAATGTTAACCCGCCAAGCCCCAGCTTTAAAGCGGTAATTACAAACACGAACAACTGGATCTGTCCGGGTCTGAACAGCGCCACCAGCAAATTGAGCGGCGAACTTAAATAATATCCCCAAAATGCAGTCAAAGAGCCGCCCAATGATTTTGAAAAGGAATATGCAATATCGGCCTCACCCAAAAGCACACTACGGTAATAAGAGAAAAAATCAGCATATTGTATATCCAAATCCCACATCAAATTGCTCACGCTGCCAAACGGATAGACATGCCTTACCGCATAAAGCGCTGCCAGCAACAGCATAGGAACGGCAAAACACAGAAGCAAAACTCTATACTTCCGCAAAAACCCCTTACCCAATCTTTTGCACCTCGTCCTCTTTATTCGACTCCCGTACAATATAATGCGGCCGCTTTTTCACCTCAAGATAGGTCTTAGCCAAATACTGCCCGATAATGCCCATGCAAAACAATTGTATGCCGCCAATAAACAAAATCAAGCAAATCGTAGAAGCCCAACCGGAAACCGGGTCGCCGAAAATCATACGCTTAATAAACACAAACAGCAAAAAAACAAACGCCACCAGCGTCAGAAAAATACCGCTCCAAGAGGAGATGCTCAAAGGCACCTGAGAAAAATTGATAATCCCGTCCACGCTGTATTTAAACAGCTTCCAAAAATTCCACTTAGTCTCGCCGGCAATTCTCTCGCGATTTTCAAACGGCAGCCATTTGGTTTTAAAGCCCACCCAGCCAAAAATCCCCTTTGAAAAGCGGTTATATTCGCACATTTCCAAAATGGCCTCAACCATATTGCGCTTCATCAGCCGGTAATCCCTTGCACCGTCCACAATATCGGCATCGGAAATACGGTTAATCAGCTTATAGAATCTCCTTGCAAAAAACGAGCGTATGGGCGGCTCACCGCCCCTGTCCACACGTCTTGTGGCAACGCTGTCATACTCCCCGCCTTCCAAAATCTCCGCCATTTTCGGCAGCAAATCCGGCGGGTCCTGCATATCTGCGTCCATAATCGCAATATAATCGCCGCGCGCATTAAGCAAACCGGCATACATAGCGGCCTCCTTGCCAAAATTGCGGGAAAACGAGAGATACACCACCCGCTTGTCCAACTGACCAAGCCGCCTCATAACGCCCAATGTATCATCCTTAGAGCCGTCGTCAACCAGCACAAATTCAAACTCATACGCCGTCATTTCCGCGCAGACTCTGCACATCTCACGGTAGAACAATTCCAAGGCTTCCTCTTCATTATAGCACGGCACCACAACCGAAATTTTTTTCATATTAACCCCCACAGCTGTAAATATGCCAAAAACAGTTTTTTCTCAACGGTATTATACTATATTCCGCAACGCATTTCCATGGCAAATACAATATTTCCCGCAAATTTTTCACAAAACGGGTATCCAAAATAAAAAGCAAGCTAAAAAAGCAACGGAACAATGCCGTTGCCCTTGTCTATTTGACGCCGTTATAAATCAATAAATACAGCATAACGGCAACCACACCAATGCCAAACAATAACAAGCTATACGCCAAAGATTTCGGTATCACCTTTCTACGCCCGGTCGGCTCGTTGTATGTGCCAAACCGACTGTCCTGCGGCGGGGTAAATACATCCTTAGCCCGCACAAACAGCAATTTTCTGCACAGCAACACCACAGTATCGCCCACAGCATAAACCGCTCTTGCGGCAAAAGCGCCCACAAAGGGCAAAAAGCGCAGCAAAACGGGCCGATAAATCCACCGCTCCAAATCCAGCCATTGCGGCCACACATCGGCGTAAATTTTCACACCGTTTTCGTCCTTTTTCATCAGGCAAACGCGAATAATCAAAAAATACACCAGCAAACCAATCGCAATCGAGGCCGCCGCTCCACGCAGGTTCACCAAAGAAAAATAATGAACAGGCGTTGCGGGGTCATGCCCGTGCAAAAACCCCTGCGCGGTATCTGCCAACACATCCTGCGTCCAATACGGCAATATCCCAATCACCGGCAAAATAACCGCAGAAACAACCAGCACCACCGTAGTCAATTTAGACATATAGTTCTGATTCGCGTCAAACTTCTCCTGCGTTTGCGGGTTTTTCTCCAAAAACAACGCCACAAACAATTTCAGCATATAAGCAAGCGTCAAACCGCCGGCAAAAGTGAACAGCCCCTCCACAATTTGCAAAGTCGTCGCAACGGCGGTCTGCGTCGGCAGCATCCCCACATACTCCACAATACTCTCATGAATAAGCGTTTT
The DNA here is from genome assembly GCA_934457095.1 of uncultured Eubacteriales bacterium. GTDB lineage: Bacteria > Bacillota > Clostridia > Oscillospirales > Acutalibacteraceae > UMGS1071. Next base: position 91,024 of record CAKSHJ010000003.1, on the reverse strand, counting down.
GCTGATATAACCGTTAAACAGCGGCACACCTGCAAGGCCCAAAAGCCCCATACCGAACACGAACCACAAAATGGGTTTTTTGCGGCCAAAACCGCGCAATTGGTTCAAATCAAAGGTATGCATACAAACATAAATCACGCCAACGCCCATAAACAGCGCCAATTTCAGCAGAGAATGGTTAAACATATGGAGCACCGTACCGCGCACCGCCAGCGCATTATGCTCACCCAGCATACCCTGCATACCGATCCCGATGATCACAAACCCAAGCTGAGAAACAGACGAGCAAGCCAGCGTGCGTTTAATATTGTTAGAAAATACGGCCAGCAACGCGCCGGTAACCATAGAAAGCGTACCGAAAATCACAATGGCAAGACCCCACTGTGCGTCATGCAAAAAAATATTGCAGCTAATAACAAGTATACCGAAAATACCGGCCTTGGTAATCACGGCAGAAAGCATAGCGCTGGCGGGCGCCGGCGCCACCGAGTGCGCCTGCGGCAGCCACGTATGCAGCGGAAACATACCGGCCTTTACGCCAAAGCCTACCAACGCAAGCGCCCCCGCGGTATAAAGCAAAGCCGGGTTGGTCACAGCGGCAGCGGCCTGCGTCAATTTGTCGATTTGCAGCGTCCCCAGCATACTTTGCAGCATAAACAGCCCCATCAAAGACACCAAACTCCCCAATATGGCATAGCCCAAATAGCTATTACTGCCCGCAATGGCGTCCTTGGTCTCGTTATGAATCACCATCGGGTACGAGGCCATCGACATAATCTCAAAGAACACAAAGGTAGTATACAAATCATTGGACAAAAACACGCCCTGCATACCACCCAAAGTAAACAGCACGAATAAATAATAGCGATTGCGGTTGCGCGTCCCTTTAAAATATTCTTTAGAGACCAACGCGGTCATCAGCCAAATAAAACTTGCCAGCACGCTCATGCACATACGAAAGCCGTCTATTTTAAACTGCAATCCCAAGCCGGCAAAACCGGGCCACAAAAAGGTATCGCAAATTCCGGCAGTCACAAACAGGCCGGCAGAACCCGCAAGTTCCAGCGCCAGCGCAAAATACAAAAACAAATCTCTTGCGGTTTTATGAAACCGACCGATGATATAAGCGGCCACGCCCGCAAAAAACGGAAAAAACACCAACGCAACAATAAAAAAATTATTCTGCACAAGCTCACCTCCCATCCTCAAAATAAGCCCCTTGCAATATAGCCGAACATCTCCAGCAACGGAGCATGGTAAATACCAAGCGCCACCGCCGCGGCAGCAAGCAACACAAACGGCACGGTCATAAACAGATTCGGGTCTTTGACTCCCTGAGTCAACGCCTCAACATCCATTTCCTTATTTGGAAAATAGGCTTTAAACACAATCTGCATCATATAAAGCGCAGTCAGCAGCGTAGACAAAATCAGCACACCAATCCCTGCATAAGCAAGGGGATTACCGCTTTGCACGGCAGCGGTACCCAAATTCCACTTGCTTAAAAAGCCGGGCAAGGGAGGAATCCCCATCAACCCGATTGCCGAAACGGTAAAAGCGGCCATCGTAACGGGCATTTTTCTGCCAAAGCCGTTAATTTCATAGACATATTCCTTATGAGTTTTGTAAAGAATAGCGCCCACGCAAAAAAACGCAAGAATTTTCAAAACCGAATGCACCACCATATGGGTCAGTCCGCCGACCATACCGGCAGGAGTCATCAAAGTCAAACCAAACACCATATAAGAAAGGTTACTCACGGTAGAATAAGCAAGCCTGCGCTTCAAATGGGGCGTGCGCAGCGCCATGGCAGAGCCGTACACAATGGTCACCAAAGCGGCGGCCATCACCGTATATTGCGCCCAAGTACCAATTAAAAATCCCGCCCCAAAGGTGTAGTAAATAAGGCGCACCAAAGCATACACACCGGCATTGACCACAGCCACAGCATGCAGCAGCGCGGTAACCGGCGTAGGCGCAACGCCGGCCGTAGGCAGCCACCCCGAAAGCGGAAACACCGCAGCCTTTACGCCAAAGCCAAAAAACGCCAGCACAAACACGACCAACAACCATTGCTCCCGGCCGGCAATGGCGTCGGCCAAGAACACCCCGCCAAAAGTAAAATCAAGCGTAGAGCCGTAATACAGCATAAACACCATGGCAATAAAAGCAAACGCCGCGCCGCCAATGGAATAAACAATATATTTCTTACCGGCAAAACGAGCCTGCGGGTCCATAGCATGCATCACAAGAGGCAGCGTGCCTAAGGTAAGCAATTCATAAAACAAATAAAAGGTAAGCATATTGGCAGAAAAAGCAAGTCCCATCGCAATGCCGAACGACATGGTATAAAACGCAAAAAATTTATTCTCCCTGCCCTCGTGCTTCATATATTCAAAAGAATAAAAAGTGGCAATCACCCACAGCGTACACAAAATAAAGCCGAACAAAACCGCCATACCGTCAAGCCGCAGCGCAATACCATAGCGTTCGGTAAACGGAATAAGCGTCACAATCCGTCCCTTCGGAGCAATAAAAATCGCAAGCAAAGAGAGTATCATATTCACAACCACCACCGCACCAACATAAACACGGCGCGCCACAGGATCCCGAAATCGCACAATGAGTACGAAAACGCCGCCCAAAATCGGCACAATCACAGGCAAAAGCAGCAAAAACAAAACGCTCAAAATTCCTCCCCCCTTTCCTAAAATCAACCGGGCAACCGCAACACCGCGCCGGAAATCCCATCAATAATCTGCTCCAATCCCATCGGGAACATCCCCAGCGCCACCACCGCAACGCACAGCAAAACAAGCGGCACAGTCATATACGCATTAGGCTCACTTTTCTCCAAACGGTCATAGTCAAAATCCTTACCCGGAAAGAACGCCTCTCTTACAATAGGCATCAAATAGCCGGCGGTCAGCAGCGCGCTCACCAACAAAACAGCAGGCCCCACATAACCCAAAATGCCGCCGAACTCAGGCGCAAGCGCGCCCAGCGCCAAGTCCCATTTGGCCACAAAACCACCGGTCGGCGGAATCCCAATCAAAGAGAGCGAAGCAATGGTAAAACACCACATCACAACGGGCATTTTTTTGCCCATGCCGGTCAAATCCTTTACATAAATCACGCCGGTTTTATAAATCACAGCGCCCGCAGCCAAAAACAGCGCATTTTTTGCAAGCGCATGGAACACAACTTGCAAAAGCGCGCCGCTAAGGCCCTGCGGATTAAGCAGCATAATCCCAAAAATCACATAAGAAACCTGACTGACCGTAGAATACGCAAGGCGTTTTTTCAAAAGCTGCTCCTTAAAGGCCAGCATAGAGCCCACAAACACAGTAGCCAACGCCAAAATCACAAGAGTAACCTGCACCCAGGTTCCTTGTAAAAACGCGGGGTCAAACAGGTAAAACACGGTCCGGATCATCCCCAAAATACCCATTTTGGTAATAATGCCCGAGAGCACCGCACTGGCAGGAGCAGGGGCAACAGGGTGTGCAGTAGGCAGCCAAGCTTGCAAGGGCATCAAGCCGGCCTTGCAACCAAAGCCGACCATCATCACCAAAAAAATCACCAGCAAAGCCTGCTCATTGCCCGCAATTTTCGCCATATCCAGCACACCGCCCTCGGCAAACACCGTGCTCGTACCGTAATGCTGCAAAAAGAAAAACCCAATCAGCGCAAGGCCCGCGCCAAACACGGAATAGCCCAAATATTTCAATCCGGCCCTAAGCGCGTCCGCGCCCTGCGAGTGAATTACCAACGGCACGGTAACCAAAGTCATAAACTCATAAAACATATACAGCGTCATCAAATTGCCGGCCATACAAAGCCCGGTCAAAACGCCCACAGCCATCACGGCAAAAGCAAAATAACGCTTTTCCTTGCCCTCATGCCGCATATACAAAAACGCATAAATACAAGCAAGCGTCCAAACCACGGCAATCAAACAGGCAAACAATTTCCCCGTTGGGTCAAACCGAAAGCTCACAGCCAAATCGGGGGTAAATTGCCAAAGCGTAAAGCTTTCGGTCCCGGTCAAAAACGAGAGCAAAAAAACAGCCGCCGCATTGAGCACCAACACAGAGCCAACATAAATTTGCCGCACCGCCGCGCAATTACACGCAAACACAGCAAGCCCGGCAAGCACAGGAAAAAAAATCGGTATTAACAAAAACGCGCCGTTTCCCATGTAAATTCACCTCCCGTTTTATCCCAGCAATTGCAAACCGGTCGTAATCATATCCATAATCGGTCCATACGCAATGCCCAACACAAAATTCAGCGCCACCAACGCACCCACGCTGCCAATCAAACACGCGCTTTTCGGGTTTTTTTCCCGGCTTGCGGGCAAATTCTGCCGCTGCTGTTCTTCAGGCCGGCTCCAAATCACAAGCAAAGCGGGTATATAATACATGGCATTGAGCAACGTACTTGCGGCCAGCGCCAAAAAAGTCACAATCATATAAAAATCATTCCCCATGCCGCCAATGCCCAAATAAACCTTCGAAGCAAAGCCGGCAAACAGCGGAATCCCAATCATAGAAAGCGCGCCCACCGTAAACCCAATCCCGGAAACAAGGTCCCGCCGGGCCGCACCGCGCAAATCCTTCATCTCATAATGGTGGTGCGAGGCATCGACCATCCCGCCCGCGCAAAGAAAGAGCATCGGCTTTGTAAAAGCATGAGCAAGAATATGAAAACACGCGGCCATAATCCCAACCTGCGTTCCAAATCCAATGCCCATAAAAATATAGCCGATCTGCGCCACAGAGGAGTACGCAATCATCCGTTTTATATGCGTCTCGCGCAGCGCCTTCACAGAGCCCATGATCATCGCCAGCGCGCCCAGCACAAACAGCGCCTCGGTCACATGCAGCTGCGCCAAAATCTGAGGCGTAAACACGCGGTAGCACATTTTCACCAGCAAAATAATATACCCTTTCAGCACCAAGCCGGAAAGAATCGCACTGGAAGCGGTAGTAGAAAAGCCATGCGCCTTAGGCAGCCAGGAATGAAACGGGTACAACGCGCTTTTAATGGCAATTCCAAGCACCATCAATCCCAAACTGGTCACCAACGGCACAGTATACTGCCCCTGCCGCACCAGCGCAACAACGCTTTCCTGCACATTACTCATAAGCAAATGCCCGGTAATGGTATACAGCATAGAAACCCCGAACAGAAAAAACCCGGAGCCCAGCAAACTCATAATCAAATAGCGAATGGTAGCAACAACGGTCATCCCGCTGTCCTTGGCCATCACAATCGAGCAAGCGCAAATGGTATTGATCTCAATAAACACATAAGCGGTAAACATATCATTGGTATAAATCAGCGCCAGCATAGAGCTAAGCAAAAAATTCATCATGGTATAATAAAGCGGAATTCTGGTCACACGAATATCATTGTCAATATCGCGCAAGCCGCCCACCAAAGACAAAAACATCACCACAGCAAAAGCCATCGCAAGCAGCGCCTCCAGCGGACCTGCACGCAGTTCATTGCCCCACGGCGCAGGAAAATGCCCCATCATATAGGTAAAGCTATCCTCCGCTGCCAGCAGCACCGCCAGCAAAGCGACCGACATGGCAAACACCGCGGCAATAATACACGCATTGAGAATCTGCACCGCCCTTCTGTTGCGCAAAAAAGGAGTCACAATACCGCCAAGCATACAAAGCAAAATACTGAAAAACGGCACGTTATAAACAAACGGCATTATTCCTCCTCCTTTTTGGCCAGCACCAAAATCTCGTCCAAATTAACAGTCTTATATTTTTTATAAAGCCGCTGCACCAACGCCAGCGAAAACGCGCTCACGCTCACGCTAACGACAATGCCGGTCAGCACCAAACCGCTGGGCACGGGATTAACATAAGCCTGCGCGTCCGCAACACCCTGTTCAACAATGGACGCAACCCTGCCGAAAATATAGCCCTTACTGGCCAAAAAGAGAAATATAGAAGTATCCATAATATTCAGCCCAATAATTTTCTTAATCAAATTGCGGTGGAGCAGCAACGTAAAAAAGCCAATACCAAACAAAATCACCGCAGCAATATCATAATAATGCGCCAAAAACACTTCCATATTTACAAATCCCCTTTCGAAAAGAGTGCAAAAAAGCCATACATGGTCAGCGCAACAATAATCCCCACGCAAATATTCAGCGGCAAAATAAAGCCTCCGCTAAAAATCGCGCCGGCCACGCCCTTGGGAATCTCGCCGCCCAAATGGTTGGCGCCGGTATAAAACGAATACGCCTTGCAACCGGCATAAGTGAGCAGCGCGCAGCTTGTCACCACCGTAAACACGCGGTAGGTAATCACCTTAGCAATTTTCTCATGCCCAAAAGCAAGGGTATACAGCATCAGCCCTGCGCCCATAATCGCGCCGCCGGAAAACCCGCCGCCGGGAGAAACATGGCCGTTCAAAATCACATAAATCCCAAACAGCAGCACAAAGGGCGTCAAAATCATCGCGCCATAGCGCAAAATCAAATTTTCATCCTCACGGTCAATGCGCGCCTCCGTTTCCACCAACCGTTCCTCGTCGTCATCGCGCTTATTCATACTGCGCTTCATCAGCATCACAACCGCAGCCACCGCCACAAACAGCACCGTAGACTCCCCAAAAGTATCGAACGCGCGGTAATCCAAAATCATGCCGGCAACGGCATTGGTCGCGCCGGTATCCTCCAACCCGTCCTGCAAATATTTCTCGGCCACCTCATTATTGGCAGGATTGCCGGGATCGCCATAAGCGGGCAAATTACACACGGAATAAATAAGAATCCCCACCACAAAGCAGCCAATCACAATCGAAAGCGCAGAATAAAGCTTATAAAACTTGGTAAATCGCTCCTTAAGCAAAAAATGGCCCTGAATCTCATTTTCCGGCAACTGCTCCAACGCAGGAGCAGAGCGCGTCTGCTGCCGCACAGAGGTATCCTCGGTTTGCACGGGCCTCTCAAACAATTCGGGCTCCTGGGGCTTGTCGGCCGGCTCCACCCCGTTCACCCAACCGACAAAAGCGCGCCACGGCGAACCTTTTCGGGCATTTTGCGGTTTATGCATATTGCGGTTTGCATCACTCATCTTTTTTTCCTTTCAACGCGTTTACTTTCTTTAAGGTTAAAAAGAGCAAAACACTGGTAACGCCGGCGCCAACGGCAGCCTCGGTAATGGCAAGGTCCGGCGACTCCATAATAAACCAGATAATAGACATAATCAAACTGTAAGACATAAAAATGATCACAGCGGTAAGCAGTCTTTTGGAAAACGCAAAAGCAACGGCACACACAATCAAAAATGTAATCAGCGAAAATTCCAGCACCATCATTTTCCAATCACCTCAAATTCCTCAGACTCCTGTTCGTTTTGCGTCTTAACCTCGGCCTTAACCACCAAATGTGCCGCCACCGGGCTGGTAATCCACAACACAAGCAGCACCAAAAGCAATTTAAGGGTCATAAAAGTAAAGCCGCTGAGCACCATGCAGCCCGCCAAAATAAGCAACGCGCCCAGCGAGTCACATTTTGCGGCCACATGCATGCGGTTAAGCACATATTGAAACTTAAACACGCCAAGCGCGGCAACGGCAAACACAAAAATGCCCGCAACAATCAACACCGCGCCAACAATAAACTGAATCATAAATCCTGTCCTCCCTCCCGGGTCGTCTCCGACAAATCCCGGTTTTTCCGCATATTCCTGCGCACCCGGTAACGGGTAATCACCAATTTGGAAAGCACCACCACCGCCAAAAAGCTCAGCAGCGCATACACAACGGCAACATCCACCAAATAGCTCTCACCCAGCAGCACAGCCAAAATACAAACCATGAGCAGCGTTTTCGTGCCAATCATATTCACCGCCATAATCCGGTCAGTAAATCTCGGCCCCAAAATAGCGCGTATCAGGCAAACCAAAGCAATCACTGCCAGCGCCACCAAGCACACAATAAAAAAAACACGAGCATAATCGGTCGGTACATAAGCAAACATTTAACGTTTCTCCTCCATTTTTCTAAGCTGCCGCACAAAAGTCGAATCGTCCATCCCGCCGGAAAAATCCTCATCCAAAGCATGCACGCAATACTCATCGCCAACAATATCGGCCGTAATCGTACCGGGCGTGAGAGTAATCGAATTTGCCAAAAACAACTTACCCAAACCGGTCTGCAAATCCACCTTAAAATATACCAATTTAGGTTTGACCTCAACTTTAGGGGTAAAAATCAATTTCATCACGGCAATATTGGCCTTAATGACCTCCCAAATAAGCACCAAAAAATACCACACCGCGCGCGCCGAAAGCCTCAGCATCAGCCAATCATACCTTGGCCTGTACCCAAAAACCTTACAAATAAAAGCATACATCGCCAAAGCAACCGCAATGCCAATCAAACAAAGCTCCAAAGTAAATCTGGCGTTAAATATCAACCACAGCGCAAAAAAAATCACAAACATCTCCATCACCTCAAAAAAACGCCGGGCAAAGCCGGGCCTAATGCAGAGTCTCCCCATGCCGGTTCGTTATTTCATGCGCATCGCCGGCGCCATGGTAAGAATCCACCTTCGCATGCACCAAAAACAAAATCGCAACAATCGCAGCCAAAGCCAAGCATACGCAAGCCGCCTTTTTCACCATAAGAAACCACTCCCCGCGCAAATTTAAAAAAACAGATTCTACATAAAATATTGTAAACCAATTGCCCCAAAATAAATCAAAGAATATACAAAAAACAGACAATATAATAAGTTAAATTATGCTATAAAAGGCCGGGAATGTCAATAAGATTCGCATTTCCGGAACATTTTCTATGTAAAAACAACGAAAACCATACTAAATTAAGGTACATTTTCACCATTCTGATAACAGCAACAAAATTGTGCAAAAAAGTATGTATAAAACACACAAAAACCATGTACAATGCTATAGAAAAAAAGACTTGCAAACAGAAAAAAAACCTGTTATAATAGCAAAAAAGCAGAGTAGAGCCTTGAGCGTTAAGTGCCGCGGGAACGGGGAGTTGTCCGGCGGACGAAAAGAAATCTTGCGGTTTAAGGCTCGCATCCCGCTGCTGCATACCGGAGCAAACCCTCCCTATGTAGCATAATTTCACTCAATTGCAACATAGAAGGAGGTTTTTTCATGTCACAAAACAACCGGCAAACCCGCGCGCTACCAAACTACCAATCCATTTTCTCGCTCAATTACTGGCGTTGCGCAGCCAAGCAATACACCTTTTTACCGGTACTCACCATCGTCGCGGTGCTCATCGCACTCGACCTGGCCCTCAGCGCAGTATTCATCCCGGTAGGAGACAACCTGCGCATCAAATTCGACTTCCTAACGCGCGCAGTCATCGGCATGGTCGGCGGGCCATTTCTGGCGCTGAGCAGCGGCATGATCGTGGACCTATTAGGATACATTCTGCACCCCTCGGGAGCATATTTTCCGGGCTATACGCTCTCGGCCATGCTCGGCTCACTAACCTACGCATTATTTTTCTACCGCGCAAAACCCAACATTCTGCGCATCATTTCAGCAAAATTATGCGTCAACCTGTTCGTCAACGTACTGCTGGGCTCCCTCTGGAGCCTGCTCATCGGCAAGCACGGCTACCTGTACTATCTTTCGGCCAGCGTGGTAAAAAATTCCATCATGCTGCCCATCGAATGCCTCATGCTCTACGCAATTTTCACAGCATTGGTGCCGGTACTTGCCAAATTCAAACTCGTCCCCAAGCCGGCCAAAAAATACATCCCGTTTCTATAAAACAACCTCTGCTTATCTCCCCGCAGCAAAAAAGCTTATGCCTCCAAACCCGGAACGCATAAGCTTTTTTTCTATTCCTCTTCATAAATAAATCGGTGCAATTGCCGGCCTGCCTCAGTCAAATCATACACATAATACCACGGGTCGTCGGCAGTAGGATAAGCGCCGCCGTAAGCATTGCTGTTCTCATTGGGAAACTGCATTTCCTCCATGGTAACGGTGCCGAACATAATACCGGAAAGACCAATCAAATCGCCGTAATCGAGCGAAGTTTCCACAACAGGTAGTAGTTGACGAATAAAATCGGCATATTCAAAGGTGCTTTTGCCCTGCATTTTCTCAAAAATCGCCCGCAACACATTCCGCTGCCGCTGATTCCGAAAAGTATCGTTATCCACGCTGCGCACCCTGGCATAACCCACGGCCTGTTCGCCGGTCAGCAAAACCGTACCGGACCGCGGAATCGGCGTACCCAGCCCCAGCACCCCAATATGGTAATTGGCGTCCTGCCGTTCGGCCTCGGTCACGTTCAGCGTAACGCCGCCCACCGCGTTGATTACGGTCGCCAGCTGGTCAAAATTCACCGTAATATATTCTTTAATATTCAGGCCAAAATTCTGGTTCATGGTTTTAATGGCCAGCGGCGCGCCGCCATAGGCATAGGCATGCGCAAATTTGTCATAAGAACTGCGGTCATAAATGTAAACCCTGGTGTCTCTGGCAAGAGAGGTCAGCTTTATTTTGCCGTGCGCCTTGTCCACAGACAAAATCATAATCGCGTCCGAACGCCCGGTATCGTCGTGCTCGCGCGAGTCCACGCCGAGCAGCGCAATGTTGGTAATGTCCTTGTCGGCGGCCATTTCCACCGTCTCCGAGGTGATGCCCAATTCTTCGTTGTCCTGCGTTAAATAGGTGGTTTTCAGCCCGCCGAAGTAATAGAAAAAAATACTGATTGCCGCAATGACCAGCGCCAACACCACGCTTAGCGCTATGATGGTGATCTTCCAGCATGTTGCCATTTTTTTGCGGGGCTGCGGGCCTGTTCTGAACCGTTTTCCTTCCGCCATTTTTCTGTCCTTTCCGCTGTAAACTTTGCCTTTTGCAAGAGTTCGGTTGCTGAACAAATGTTTCACGTGAAACATTTGTTTCCTCTTCTGCGATGCCTCTTGCCGCTCTTTTATAGTATAGCCGCGCTTTGCAAAACCTGTCAACTAAACCTGCCTAAATATACAGCTTTTTTACAAATTCTTCGCTGCGTTTAAATTTTGATTTACATTTTTAGGTTTATTTGGATGATTTTGACATGAAAAAACAGGCGCAAAATTTGCTGCCTGTTTTACTCGCCTTTTTATTTTCCTGTTTTTTCCATGTGCGCGATTAAATTCAGCACCTTATTCGAATAACCCCACTCGTTGTCATACCACGAAACCAGCTTTACAAAGCGCTCGTTGAGCATGATGCCGGCTTTGGCGTCGAAAATGGAGGTTCTGCTGTCGCCTATGAAGTCCGAGGAGACTACCAGCTCCTCGGTGTAGCCCAAAATGCCCGCAAGCTCTTGCTCTGAGGCGCGTTTGACCTGCGCGCAAATCTCTTCGTAGGTCGTCGCTTTTTCCAGCCGGCAGGTTAAATCTACCACCGAGACATCTAGGGTCGGTACCCGGAAGGACATGCCCGTGAGCTTGCCTTTGAGCGCCGGGATGACCAGCGCGCACGCTTTTGCCGCCCCGGTGGAGGACGGGATGATGTTCCCGGACGCCGCTCTGCCGCCGCGCCAGTCTTTTGCCGAGGGGCCGTCTACCGTTTTTTGTGTTGCCGTTGTGCTGTGTACCGTTGTCATCAGGCCCTCTGCGATGCCGAAGCGGTCGTGTATGACTTTTGCAAGAGGCGCCAGACAATTGGTTGTGCAGGAGGCGTTTGAGACGACCTGCATATTGGGCGTGTATTGCTCTAAATTGACTCCGCACACGAATGTCGGCGTTTCGCTGTCTTTGGCGGGCGCGGAAATGACTACCTTTTTGGCGCCGCCTTTTAGGTGCGCCGAGGCCTTTTCCGTTGTGCAGAAGACTCCCGTTGACTCTACTACGTAGTCTGCGCCTGCGTTGCCCCATGGGATTTGTGACGGGTCTTTTTCTGCAAAGACCGCTATTGGCTTGCCGTTTACCTCCAGCTTGCCGTTTGCCGCTTTGACGCTGCCGCCGAATTTGCCGTGCACCGTGTCGTACCGCACCATATATACCATGTAGTCCAGGTCTATGAACGGGTCGTTGATCGCTGCGATCTCATATTGTTCCGGCTGCGCTACCGCCGCTCGAAATACTAAGCGTCCGATGCGCCCAAAGCCGTTGATTCCGATTTTGATTGCCATATTTTGCATGCCTCCTTCTTGAAATGATCGTCTTGTTTTACTTTACAACAGTTGCGGGCGAATTGCAATCATTGTTAAGTTTTTCTCAAAAAAATGCGCCTACGCTTTATGGTTGTGAGTCCGTTGTTCCGGCCGGCGGCGTTTCGGGTTGCGCGTCGATTACTTTGGGGATATAAGGCTCGTCGTTGGCTTTGCCCGCGCCGTTTTTGGGGCGCCGCTCATAGCCGTACATGTCTAAAAGCCAGTCGTTTTCCAGGCGTTTGGCGGGCGCTTCTTCTCTTTTGGCCGGCGTCCAGGCCGGGCGCTGCGCTTCTGCTTCTTTTTTGTCGACGCGCTTTTTTACAAAGGGGATAAAGTAAAATATGCTGCGCTTTTTTTTCTTCTTTTTTTTCTCTTTTTTTTCTATGCGCAAGGTTGGCTCGCGGTGGAACAAATATGGAATCTCGCGGCCGTCGTTCTCAAAAATGGGCGGCTCTTCTTCGGTGGGCGCGGCTTCTTGCCGGTTTTCCTCCAATGGCGGCGCGACCGGCGGTTCCGGTTCTGTGGGGCGTTGGGGTTCGGGTGCTTTTTGATGATTGGGAATTTTTGGATAGATAAGCAGAAATACCAGCGCGTATACCGCGACTAAAAACAGGACGATGTTCAGCGTTAGTTTTAAAGAGCTGGTGTGGGGGTAGTTCAGCGCTTGCAGCACGAAGCTTGGCAGCGCGGAGACAAAGCCGAATAATATTGTGGGTAATCCGTAGGCGTATATGCGTTTGCCTGCTTTTACCGTGGAAAAATTTGCCAGCATTTTGCCCTGGTACAGCAGAAATAACGTTGCGAATATGAGCGAAAACATGTCCATCATGTTCTCGGTCATGTACGTTACGTTTACGTAGTTGGTGAACAGCGTGATTAGGTTGATGCAGAACCAAAGCGGCGGGATAATTGCTGCGGCCGGGATTTTGGTGAAGAGGTTTTTGCCCAGCGCAAAGCTTATGGCCTGAATGAGCAGCACGACGCCTGCCGCTACGCCTACAAAGGCCATGATGACATTTAGGTAGGTTTGACCGCCTTGTACTGCGCTGCTGACTCCTGCGCTGTGTGAATTTTGTGCGCGGTTGTCTACCAGCAGCGCGTAGATGGCGTGCACGATGACGCCGACGCCTGCCGCGCCTGCTGCAAGCGTTGCCGGTATACTGTTGATTGCCCCGAAACGCTTGGGCGCGTTTTTGTCTTCAAAGCATAAGAACATCATAACCGCAAGCACAACCAGCATGAATGCTGCAAGACATATCGCCGATATGTTGTGGTCTGTGAAAAATTCTGTGGTGGGGTCTACTAAAAACAGCATTTGATATACCCGCACCGGTATTGTGATTGCCAGCGCGCCGATTAGAACAAACCATGCGGTTTTGATTTTCAACAGTATTACCTTCCTCTCGTTCTGGTTTTACCCGCGCTCGCGCAGGGGTTTGTAGCTGCTGTTTTGCGTGATGGAACGGTATGCCGGGCGGATGATGCGCTTGCAGGTGGCGATTTCTTCGATGCGGTGCGCGCACCACCCCGCTATGCGTGACACCGCAAATAACGGCGTGAATAAGTCTGAAGGGATGCCCAACATGTTGTATACAAACCCGGAGTAAAAGTCTACATTTGCGCATATTGCTTTTGATATGCCTTTGACGCGCTCAAATACCGACGGGGATAGGCGTTCTACGCTCTCGAACAGCGCGAATTGCTTTTGCAGGCCCTTTTTGACCGACAGTTTTTTGGCTTGCTCTTTTAATATTTCCGCTCTTGGGTCTGACAGCGTGTAGACCGCGTGGCCCATGCCGTATATCAGTCCGGAGCCGTCTCCCGCTTGTTTGCGCAGGATCTTTTCTAAATACCGCGTAAGCTCGTCTTCGTCGCTCCAGTCGCTGACTGATTCCATCAGTTCGTGCATCATCGTCATGACCCGGTGGTTGGCGCCGCCGTGCCGCGGGCCTTTTAATGAGCCGATTGCGCCTGCGATGGCGGAATAGGTGTCGGTACCGGAGGACGACAGGACTCGCGCGGCAAAGGTGGAATTGTTGCCGCCGCCGTGTTCTGCGTGCAAAATTAAGCATGCGTCCAGTATTTTGGCTTCTTCGTCTGTGAAGCGGCTGTCCGGGCGCAGGGTGTGTAAAATTGCCTGCGATGTCGAATGCTGGGGAATTAACGGGTGGAAAAACATGCTTTCTCTGTCAAAATTCCGCTTTTTTACCTGATAGGAGTATGTCATAATGGACGGGAGCCTTGCTATGAGCTGTATAGATTGCTGCATCACGTTTTCTAACGCGGTGCTGTCGGGGTTGTCGTCGTAGGAATACAGCGCCAGCACCGAACGCGCCAGTTTATTCATGATGTTTGCCGAGGGCGCTTTCATAATCATGTCCTCTGCAAAATAAGGCGGTAATTCCCGGCTGGCGCTCAGTAGTTCCGTAAAGCTCTCTAATTGCGCCTGCGTGGGCTGCGTTCCGAAAATCAACAGCCAGATGACTTCCTCAAATCCAAAGCGGTCGTCTTGGGCGCAGCCGGCGATGATGTCTTCTACGTTGATGCCGCGGTAGGTCAGCTTGCCGCGGTCCGGGATGCGGTTGCCGTCGTCGATTAGGTAGCCGTGGACATTGCAGATGTTCGTTAGCCCTGCGATTACGCCTGTTCCGTCTGCATTGCGCAGACCCCGCTTGACTCCGTATTGCTCGAAAACTTCGTCTGATATTCGGTTGTGCGCTAAAAATTCCCGGCAAAAGGATTCGATTTTCTCTTGCTGCGCCTGTGCCTGCATGGTTTCACCACCGTTCTTTGCTTTGCATTCATTTCCGTAGTCTGCGTTACATAATATTGTATAACAGCCATCCGGTAAAGTCAATAGAACCCGCTTTTTCCTCCTTTGTTTTCTTTTTTTCCGTTTGTTAAAAATATTTGGGAGTGTGAAAAATCATGAAAGAGTTTCAAAATCCAAAAATATCCAATCGCGCCGGGCTGAAGGCCCTGTTTTTGCTGTTTGCCGCTTTGCTGCTGGCTTGGTTGATCGTTCCTTGTTTGGCGTTGGGCGCCGATATTGGCGATGATGTGAAGGTGCATTTTAACGCGGACCAGAATGCGCAATCTGCGCCCGAAACGCCCTTGGCGCAGGCTGCCCCCGGCTCCGAAAGCGCTGCCTCCGAGACTCAAACTCCCTCCTCCGACACAGCGGTCAGTCAGGCTGCCGAAACCGCTGTTTTTCGCATTTTGGACTCGCTGAAGGACGAGGTGTTTGAGGTGGATGACCGCACGTTTTTAATCGGTACGCTGGCTGCCGAGCTTGCTCCTACTTACCATGCCGAGGCCCTGAAAGCGCAGGCGGTTGCCGCTTATACTTATTACTGCTCTCTTAGAAATGCCCGGAAAATGACCCAAAGTTCCGCCCTGAAGGGCGCGGATTTTGCCGCCAATCCCTCTCAGTGGCTTATTTACGCCTCTAAGGAGCAGATGCAGGAGCGTTGGGGTGAGAATTTTGACGCTTATTACCGGAATTTGTGCGACGCCGTGGACGCTGTTTGGGGGCAAACTTTACAGCAAAACGGCGAATTGATTACCGCAACTTATTATGCAATCTCCGGCGGCACTACCGTGGACGCCAAAGAGGTGTTCGGTAATGCCAGAAGTTATTTGGTGCCCGTGGCCAGCCCCGGCGATGTGTATGCCGAGGGCTTTCGGACTACCCTGACCCTGACCCCGGAACAGGTTCAGACCGCCGCCAAAAATGCTTGGGACTGCACGCTGGAGGGCGACCCCAATGCCTGGTTTGGTCAAATCGTGCGCGATAGCTCCGGGTATGTTTCTTCGGTGGTAATCGGCGGCGCTGAGCGTAAGGGTACGCAGGCGAGAACCGCGTTTGGCTTGCGCTCGGCGAATTTTGAGGTTGCTTATGAAAACGGCGCGTTTACTTTTTCTGTTAAAGGTTATGGGCACGGCGTCGGTATGAGTCAGGTGGGTGCGCAATATATGGCAAGTCAAGGCTCCGCTTACCACGAGATTTTGGCGTGGTATTATCCTAATACGGAATTGGTGAAATGATACGCCGGCAAGGGGGAATGTGCTCCCCGGCCGGTGCCGGGGAGGCCGCTCAATTACCGCAAATACGGAATTGGTGAAGTAATATGCCGGCAAGGGGGAAATGTACTCCCCGGCCGGCGCCGGGGAGGGTGCTCAATTACCGCAAATACGGAATTGGTGAAGTAATATGCCGGCAAGGAGGGAATGTGCTCCCCGGCCGGTGCCGGGGAGGGTGCTTGGTGAAATAATGCGGTAAAATACCCCCCGAACAAATGCCGGGGGGTGTTTTAGCCTTTTGGCGTTGGCGGTACGCCGGGTGTTTGCGCAATGCCGCGGCCGATTTTTTGGTATAACATGCCGTCTAAATAACGGTCGTCTTCCCATGTGCCTGTATACACTACGTTGCCCGCTTGGTCGTATTCCGTGCCGAAACCGTGGCGCTTGCCGTCTTTCCACATGCCTGTGTAGATTAAATTGCCCGCTTTGTCAAATGCGCTGCCTTTGCCTGTGGCGGTGTTGTCTTTCCATTGCCCCACAAACACTGTGCCGTCCTCCGTGCGGTAGGAAACCCCCGCTCCCTGGCGTTGGCCGTTTTCGATTCTGCCCGCAAACGACAGATTGCCTTCTCTGTCGAACAGGGCGCCGTTGCCGACCGGCTGGTTTTCTCTCCAGCTGCCTACGTACAGGTTTTCTCCCCGTGGTGTGTAGGAAACGCCTACTCCGTGGCGTTGGTTCTCTTTCCAGTCGCCTACGTAGCATATTTGGCCGGATTTATAATAGTATACGCCAAAGCCATCTCGCTTGTCGTCTCTGTAATAGCCGTCGTATGCGGTGTAGCCGCTCTCGTTTTCTGTTCTGCCGTGCCCTTGACGCAGGCCGTTTATCAGTCGGCCGAAATACAGGTAGCTTTCCTCCTCGCTGACTACGATGCGTTTGGCTGCGGCTACGCTCTGCAGCTGCGGTACTTTTGCGCTTTGCGGCGGCTCTGTTGGCTTTGGCGGTTCCGGCGGCGGTGTGGAATCGGCCTCTGTGTGCGGCGGCTCTGCCTTCGGTTCCGGTTGCGTAAGTTCCCGTTCGGGTAAATTTTTTGCGGTTGTTACATGCGAAAGCGACGCTGTTGTGCTTTCCTGCTGCAGCATTGCGTCTACTTGCTCCAACACGCTTTGTACCTGCGTTTGATATAGTTTGTCCGCTACCGGTTTGCGGTTGTCCTTGCGGTATAATTCTCGGTTGGCATAGTAGGCGTCAAGTTGCTCCGGCCGCCCTGCCGGTACTGCGTCCTTTAAGTCGGTGGTTTCGTATTGCGCTGTGCGCAGCCGCTTTTTTGACTCCTCTAATGCCAATTCGTTTGATTTTTCCAGCTCTTTGACCTGCTCTTCGGGCAGCTCGGTGTTTAGCAGCGTTTCAAAATCTACATATTTGCCAGGATTTTTTTCTTCTTTCCATTGCGCGGACTCTGCGGGCGCGGGTTCCGGCATGGCTTGCGGCGCGGGTTCCGGGGGCGTTTCCGGCTCTGCCTGCTCCGGCGGTTCCTCCTGCGGCTTGCTATGCCGCGAAACCGGCTCTACTCCCATTTGCGCCGGCGTAAAGTCGTATTGGTATTTGGACAGGTCGATGTCCAAGTCAAAATCCGGCGGCTGCGGCGTTACCTGACTCATGTCCGGGCCGTCCCATTTGGGTGTAAGGTCGTCCTCTTTTTTGCTCAGGTTCTGCGCAAGTTCGGTGCGGCGGCGGCATTCCTCTTGCGTGCAGTAGCAAAAATCTCCGCGGTTGGTGGCAGCGTAGATTTCCGGCCGGCCAAGTTCGTTGTCTATTACCGTTTGCTCCGGGGCTTCCGGGTCAATTGCGCAGGCGTACAGCGTTTGCTGCGAATATCTCTCGCTGGCTTCGTCGTATACTTCAAAGTGGAGTTCATTTTCGTGGTTGCCGGGTTCTATGATGATATACGGCATTGTTTCGATATTTGCTGTGTAGTATTCGTTATAAAGCCATTGGTGGTTGCGGTCGAACACGCATTTGCTTACGGTGTTGCCGTTGTCGTCCAGCGTGACAACGCTGTAACGGCCGTGGGGCTCGGAGGCGGAACGCTGAACCACTTTGCCGCCCACGGTTTTTTTCCATTTTAGGCCCCGTTTGGACATGGTGTATACCCATTTGGCCGGCATACCGTTGCTCATGTCCTCTACGACATATTTGCCGTGCTGGTTATCTTCTAAATAGTCGTACCGGGCGTAATACAGCTTGCCGTGTAGTCGTTCTATGCTGTCGTATTTGCGATAGATAACCGTATAGAATATTATTTCCGCTTCTTTTTTCATTTTTTCAGGCTTTGGCATGTTTGCAGCCCTCCACAAATTACTGGTTGACCAAGCGCGGCCATTGTACCGCACATCTTTCTTCTTAATTCGACTTCTTATCTAAATATAGTATATTAAGAAACTTTTTTCAAGACTTTTTTCCAAATATATTGCAGAAATTTTTTGCGAAGATTGGTTTTTTCTGTAAAATTTGCACATTTTTCGGCTCGAATTTCGACGCAAATATTATTTTATGAATTTGTACGCGCTTTTTTTGCGAAAATGTGCTATACTGAAAATGCAACATAGTAAATGCTGAATTTTTTGCCGAAAGGATGCGGATTTTTTATGTGGGATTTTGCAAAAGGCTGGGATAGCTTTTTGGCTTGGCTGATAGATATTGCGCCCAAGCTTTTGCTGGCGGTTTTGATTTTTGTTGCCGCGTGGTGGGCCATTAAGCTGATTATTGTGCTGATTAAAAAGGGGTTGGGGCGCGTTGGCGTGGAGAAAAGCGCCATTACTTTTTTGTCCTCGTTTTGCAAGTATATTTTGCGGATTTTTGCTTTTATTTTGGCGCTGACTCCGTTTGGGCTGCATATTTCCTCTTTGTTTGCCGCGCTGGGCGCTGCGGGAATTACCCTTGGACTGGGGCTGAAGGAAAGCGTTGCCAATATTGCAAGCGGGATTCAGATTGTTGTTACAAAGCCGTTTCAGGTGGGGCATTATATTCAGTTGAATTCCGTTGAGGGGACCGTGACCAGAGTGGAAATCATGTATAGTACCCTGATGACGCTTGATAAAAAAGAAGTTGTGATTCCTAATAGTATTATTACTTCCGGCGTGCTGACCAATTATACTGCGCTGGGCGTGCGGCGCGTTGATTTTGATTATACCGTGCGTTACGGCACCGATTTGGACGCGGTGCGCGCGTTGCTGTTGAATACCGCCAAAGCCAACGCGATGGTGCTTGCCTCGCCGGAACCGCTGGTGGTTGTTTTGGCGCAGGCGCAAAATGGTGTGGAAATTTCTTTGAGGGTGTTCTGTACCCCGGAGAATTATTGGTCGGTGCTGTTCGATTTGCAGGAGCAGGTGAAACAGGCGTTTGAACTGAACAATATTAATTTGCCCTATACGCAGGTGGACATTCACTTTAAGGAGGATTTGCATGTGAAACCCAATGCTTCCTCCAAAGACGATTAAATTAAGGGTTCACTGCCGGTGAACCCTTTTCATTATCGCATTATATGGCTGATGTTGTTCATCAGCATATCCATTGTGCGCATGGTGCGCGTTGCTCCCTTGCGAAAACGACGGTTCGTTTTCATTTTGTGCGAGCCGATGGCCAATGCCGTGATTACCGCCAGAACGCCAAAACCTAAGCCTTTTACAAATCCCATTGTGCCTTGAAACATTTTGCATTCCTCCTTATCTATAATTAACAGTGGCGCTGTCTTTTTTTAGACTTCCCAAACGCTGTGCCAATCATGCACCGTTATTCCGGTTTTTGTTTTTCTGCGTAATTGCAGTATGATGTTTGGGAAAATGAACGATACTAACCATAGGAAGGACAATACCGTGAATCGCTTGAATATTGTATTGGTGGAACCTCAGATTCCCCAGAACACCGGCAATGTGGCGCGTACCTGCGCTGCTACCGGCGCAAGGCTTCATTTGATTGAGCCTATGGCCTTTCAAATTGACGACAAAAAATTAAAGCGCGCCGGTCTTGATTACTGGCATATGCTTGATATTACCGTTTACGCCGATTTGCAGCGTTTTTTTGACCAAAATCCCGCAGCGCTGACCAATGGTTATTTTTTCTCTACCAAGGCAAAGCATGCCCACACTGCGGTTGATTATCCCAAGGAGTGCTATTTGTTTTTTGGTAAGGAGACCGCCGGGCTGCCCGAAGAGTTGTTGTACCGTTACCCGGAAAATACCGTGCGGATTCCTATGCTGGCCGATGCGAGAAGCTTGAATTTGTCGAATTCGGTGGCGATTGCCGTTTATGAGGCGCTGCGCCAATGGGACTACCCCGCTCTCTCTTTGCAGGGGCATTTGCGCGAATTTGATTGGTAACAATTTTGTGATAATTGTCTAAAATCTTGCGCATCTATTGAAAATTGCGGGGCTTTCCTATATGATAATTCCAAGTTGGCTTATTTTTTTCAGCACATTTTAAGGAGACTGACTGCATGAATTTTTTGAACAGAAAAACTGTGGAGGACATTGAAGTTGCCGGAAAAAGAGTTCTGGTTCGCTGTGATTATAATGTTCCGTTTGACGATAAAGGCAATATTACCGATACTAAACGCATTGATGAGTCGATTAAGACGCTGCGCTATTTGATTGACCATAACGCAAAAGTCATTATTTGCTCTCATATGGGCAGGCCTAAGGGTAAAGTTGTTCCTGAGCTTTCTTTGGCGCCTACCGTGCCGTATCTCTCCGGAGTGTTGGGACAGCCGGTGAAAATGGCTGACGATGTGATTGGAGAAAGCGCAAGGGCTTTGTGCGCCGACCTGAAGGACGGCCAGGTGATGATGCTGGAGAATGTGCGCTTTGAGCCGGGGGAAGAGAAAAATGAACCCGAATTTGCAAAAACGCTTGCCTCTTTTGCCGATATTTTTGTGAACGACGCTTTTGGAACCTCGCACCGTTTGCACGCCTCGACCGCCGGGGTGGCCGCCTTTTTACCCGCGGTGTGCGGTTATTTAATTGAAAAGGAATTGCGCGTGCTGGGCAACGCGTTGTTTCACCCGGTGCGCCCGTTTGTTGCGATTCTCGGCGGGGCCAAGGTTTCTGACAAGATCGGCGTCATTACCGCTTTGCTGGATAAAATTGACGTGTTAATCATCGGCGGCGGCATGGCGTATACTTTTACCAATGCTCTTGGCTATTCTATCGGGAATTCTCTGTGCGAGCCTGATAAACTGGAGCTTGCCAAGGATATTATGGCAAAAGCCAAAGAGAAAAATGTCAGCTTTTTGATTCCTGTGGACCATGTGATTGCCGATAAATTCGACAAGGACGCAAATTGGCAAATCGCTGAATCCGACCGCATTCCCGAAGGCTGGATGGGGTTGGATATCGGACCGAAATCGGCGGAATTGTTTGCAAATGCCATTGCCAATGCCGGCACCGTATTTTGGAACGGCCCGCTGGGCGTTTCCGAATGGGAGCATTTTGCAAACGGCACCGTTCAGGTCGCTAAGGCTTTGGCCGAAAGTTCCGCCTATTCCATTATCGGCGGCGGCGATTCTGCGGCGGCTGTGGAACGCTTTGGGCTGGCTAAGCAAATGTCGCATATCTCTACCGGCGGCGGCGCTTCTTTGGAATTGATTGAGGGTAAGGATCTGCCCGGTATTGCCTGTTTGCTTGAAAAGGAAATGTAAGCATTTGGGGCGGGCTTTTGCTCTGCCTTGTTTTGATTGCAAAAAGGAGTTTTTTTGTATGAACCAAGCATTGAGAAAAACCGTGATTGCGGGAAATTGGAAAATGAACCAAACCCCCGCCCAAGCCGAAAAATTGCTTGCGGAACTGAAGCCGTTGGTGCAAAACGCTCGCTGTGAGGTCGTGGTGTGCGTGCCGTATCTTGATTTGCAGACGGCTTTGCAAGCGACCGCTGATTGCAAAATTCGTGTTGGTGCGCAAAATTGTCACTGGGACAAATGCGGCGCTTTTACCGGAGAAATTTCTGCGGAGATGCTGGCGGCTGTGGGTGCGGAATATGTTATTGTGGGCCATAGCGAACGCCGCATATATTTTGGTGAGACCGACCAGACCGTAAACCGCCGTTTGCTTGCCGCTTTGCAGCAGGGACTCACCGTCATTTTATGCGTGGGCGAAACTTTAGAGCAACGTGAGAATCAGATTACCGATGAGTGGATTGCCATGCAGGTGAAAATTGCGCTGGGCGGCGTTTCCAAGGAGCAGCTTGGTCGGGTTATTCTTGCTTATGAGCCAGTTTGGGCAATTGGTACCGGCAAAACCGCCTCTCCGGAGCAAGCCAATGATGTTTGTGCGAATATTCGCAAAACCGTGGCAGCGCTTTATGACCAGACCTGCGCCGACGCTTTGACGATTCAGTACGGGGGCTCTATGAACGCAGGGAATGCCGCGCTTTTGCTTGCGCAGCCCCATATAGACGGCGGGCTGATTGGTTCTGCCTCCTTAAAGGCGCAGGATTTTGCCGCGATTGTTGCCGCCGGTCATTGAATAAGGAGGGTGTTTATGAAAAAACCGCTTTTACTCATGATTTTGGACGGCTTTGGCATTGGCAATGCATACGGCAACGCCATTCTTGCCGCGCACACCCCCAATTTGGACCGCATTTTTGCGCGGAATCCACATACGCAAATTCATACCAGCGGACTCCATGTCGGTTTGCCTGACGGGCAAATGGGGAATTCTGAGGTGGGACATACGAATATTGGCGCCGGACGTATTGTGTATCAGGAATTGACCCGCATTACCAAGGCCATTGACGACGGCGATTTCTTTCAGAATCCGGCTCTTTTGCAGGCGGTGCAACATGCCGGACAACACCAAAAAGCGCTGCATATTATGGGGTTGCTTTCCGACGGAGGCGTGCATAGCCATATTGACCACCTGTATGCGCTGCTGAAATTGGCAAAACAAAATGGGCTTACCCGTGTGTATATACACGCTTTTTTGGACGGCAGAGATGTTTCTCCTACCTCGGGGATTGACTATGTGCGGCAATTGCAGCGGAAAATTACCGAGCTTGGCGTGGGGGAAATCGCCACCCTGTGCGGCCGGTATTTTGCGATGGACCGCGACAACCGCTGGGAGCGCGTTGCGCAATGCTATGACGCTATGGTGAACGGCATAGGTAAGGTTCAAAATGACCCCGTTGCCGCTGTGGAGGACTCTTACAAAGAGGGCGTGACCGACGAATTTTTGCTGCCCGTAATTTGCGCGGAACAAGGGCAAATGAGCAGCGGGGATTCGGTGGTGTTTTTTAATTTTCGACCCGACCGCGCAAGGGAAATTACCCGCACGCTGACTGACCCCGATTTTGACCGCTTTACTCGCAAAAAGGGCTTTTTGCCGCTGACCTTTGTTTGCATGACGCAGTATGACGCGCAAATGCCCAATGTGCTGACCGCTTTTGCTCCGCAGGAATTGACCAACACGCTTGGGCAATACCTTGCTGACCTTGGCAAAACCCAGCTGCGCATTGCTGAAACCGAGAAATATGCGCATGTGACATTTTTTTTCAACGGCGGTACCGAGACTCCGTTTGCGGGCGAAACCCGTATTTTAGTCGATTCTCCCAAGGTGGCCACCTATGATTTGCTGCCCGAAATGAGCGCCTATACCGTGACCGAGCGTTTGCTGGAGCAGCTGCAAAATAACCCGTATGATGTAATCGTTTTAAATTTTGCCAATTGCGATATGGTGGGTCATACCGGGGTGTTTGAGGCGGCCGTAAAGGCCGTTGAAGCCGTAGATACCTGTGTTGGCAGGTTGACTGACCGCGTAACCGAGCTGGGCGGCGTAACGATGATTACTGCCGACCACGGCAACGCCGACCAAATGCTGGCGGAAAACGGCGCACCTTTTACCGCACATACTACCAACCCCGTGCCCTTTTGTGTGGTAAATTACCCTTGCAAATTGCGGGAAGACGGCTGTCTTGCCGACATTGCTCCCACGATGCTCAAGGTTATGGGGCTGCCTCAGCCTGAGGAAATGACCGGTGGTTCTTTAATTGTGTAAAAAAAGCGTTCTTTTCGGTAACGGAGAGGACGCTTTTTTATGCGGTGAAAGATTGCAAAAAAGTTACAAATATGAAAAAAGATTGCAATTGCGGCGCACAGATTGTACTGCAACGAAAAACATGTTAAAATAAATTGTATATTTTAAGCGTATTTTAGGATGGAACGTTATGCTGTATTTGAAAAAGGGATTTTATTTGCTGCTTTGTGCCTGCGTGCTGCTGACCGCTTTTACCGGTTGCGGCAAAAAATCAGGTCAGGCTATTCAATATAATTTGGCACAGGAGCCCGTAACGCTTGACCCGCAAATTGCCGGGGATCCCTATGCCAAAACCGTCATTATGGCGCTGTATGAGGGTTTGACCCGTTTGGATGAAAATAACCGCGCTGCCCCCGGCGTTGCCATGCGCTGGGAGAGTGATGCCGATTTTACCAGCTTTACTTTTTATTTGCGTACCGACGCTCTGTGGTCTGACGAAACGCCGGTTACCGCACATGATTTTGTTTATGCCTTTACGCGCGCGGTGGATCCCAAAACTGCCTCGACAATGAATACGCCGATGTTTGCCGTGAAAAATGCCAAAAGTATTGTGCAGGGAACGATGTCTGCCTCGGAGCTGGGCGTGACCGCCGTAAACGACCATACCCTGAAAATTGATTTGGAATATGCATATGAAAACTTTCCCGCCGTGACGGCTCTGCCTGTATTTATGCCCTGTAACCAGACTTTTTTTGAGGCTTCCTCCGGCAAATACGGGCTGGACGCAAAACATATTTTAGGCAATGGCCCGTTTAAAATGACCAATCGCTATTCCTGGGAACATGGGCAGTATATCAATTTAACCGCGGCCTCCACCTACCGCGGGGAAAACCCGGTGCAACCGGCTACGCTTACCTTTTCCATTGGAACGCTTAGCGCTGAAGAACAGAAACAGCTTTCCGCTTTTGCCGTGCAGAACGCCGCCGAAGTTGAGCCCTTGAAACAACAGGGCTATTCGATACTCTCCTTTGAGGATACTACGTGGGGACTATGCTTTAATACCGAGCAGGAATTGATGAAAGAAAGTTATGTGCGGCGGGCATTTGTGCAGACTTTGGACCGGGAAGCAATCACGGCGTATTTGCCGCAGGGGTGCAGCATTGCCGACGATTTGATTACTCCCGGCATGACGCTGATGGGGAAAAATTACCGCAGTCTTGCAGGCGGAGGTTTTTATTTAAAACAAGACGCTTCCGCGGTACAAAAGGCCTATGCCGCCCTAAAGGCTGCCGGTAAAGAAAAAATGCCGTCTGTGACGGTGCTGTGTTTGGATGACCCCGACATTAAAAAAATGGTGAACGAAATGCTGGCCGCTTGGAACAGCGCTTTTGGAAATTACTTTAATATGGAGCCGCTCTCTCGCACCGAGCTGGAAAATCGGGTTAACAACGGCAATTATACCGTTGCGCTTTGCCCCATTCGCCCAACCGACAGCAATCCGACCGGTTTGCTCTCTTTATTTGAAAGCAACAGCCGCAATAACCCTACTAATTTGAAAAGTTCGGTATATGACCGGGCGTTGGCTGACGCCGTAGGGAAACCCTTGGAACAGGAGGTTTCTTTCTATGCGCAGGCGGAGCAATATTTAAATACGGAGGGTATTTTTTACCCGATTTATTATGAAAAACGCAATTATGCCGTTGCACCGGGATTGACCGGCATTACCGTACTCGCCTATGATATGGGAATTGATTTTCTTGGTGCAAAAAAGGCTTAGCCACTCAATGGGAACTGCATATATGCGGTTCCTGTTTTTACTTGCATTCAATTTGCAAACATAGTAAAATACAGATATATGCTATATTTTCGGCACCACGGTGCCTGGAGGGACATAAATGAAACAGTTATTATTGGGCAATGCCGCTGTGGCTCGCGGACTCTATGAAGCTGGGGTTCGTGTGGTTTCCAGCTATCCGGGTACGCCCAGCACCGAAATTACAGAGGCTGCCGCAAAATTTGAGGAAATTTACTGCGAATGGGCGCCCAATGAAAAAGTCGCCGCTGAGGTTGCTGCCGGCGCTTCTATTGCCGGAGCGCGCTCCTTTTGCGCCATGAAGCATGTTGGGCTGAATGTTGCCGCCGATTTGCTTTATACCATGTCTTATACCGGCGTAAACGGCGGTATGGTGCTCGCCGTTGCCGACGACCCCGGTATGCACTCCTCGCAAAATGAACAGGATTCCCGCAGGCATGCCATTGCCGCCAAGGTGCCTATGCTAGAGCCTGCCGATTCCGATGAATGCTGCGCCTTCACCAAGCTTGCCTATACCCTCTCCGAGGAATATGATACCCCGGTAATCGTGCGGCTTTGTACGAAAATTTCTCATTCCTGCAGTTTGACCGAAATTTCTGACCGGGAAGAGATACCCTTAAAACCCTATATAAAACAGCCGGAAAAATATGTGGTGCTACCGGCTTTTGCCCGCCCCAGACACCCCCTGGTGGAGCAGCGCACCAAAAAATTGGCGCAATGGGCCGAAACCTGTAACATTAACCGTATTGAGGACAACGGCGCCAAAACAGGCGTTATTGTAGCCGGCGCGGTATATCAATATGCAAAAGAGGCGCTGGGCGACTCTGTTTCATACCTAAAGTTGGGTATGGTCAACCCGCTACCCACAGAATTGATTCAAAAATTTGCAAAAACCGTGGATACTCTGTATGTCATTGAGGAGCTGGACCCCATTATTGAAACCCATTGCAATACCATTGGCGTTCCGGTCATCGGCAAGGAGCTGTTCCCGCTGTGCGGCGAATTTTCGCAGGCGTTGATTGAAAAGCTTATGCTGGGTAAGCAAGCACAAACATTCAGCCTCAACGAGCCTACCCCGGTGCGGCCTCCTGTAATGTGCTGCGGTTGTCCGCATAGGGGCGTATTTTACGAGCTAAAACGTGCCGGCGTCTTTGTAAGCGGAGATATCGGCTGCTATACTTTGGGTGCGGTCGCCCCGCTCAACGCCATGGATACCTGCCTTTGTATGGGTGCTTCCGTTTCCGGTCTACACGGTTTTAATAAGGCACGCGGCGCTCAGGGCGAGCAAAAAGCTGTTGCGGTGATTGGAGACTCCACCTTTATGCATTCGGGCATTACCGGACTGATTGACATTACTTATAACCAAAGCAATTCGGTGGTCATTATTTTAGACAACTCCACCACCGGTATGACCGGGCATCAGGAGAACCCCACCACAGGCAAGAATATTTACAGAGACCCAGCCGCTGCTGTAGACCTTGAGGCTCTATGCAGAGCTGTTGGCGTACAGCGCGTGCGGGTGGTGGACCCCTTTGATTTAAAAGCTGTACGCACGGCGCTCAAAGAGGAATTGGCCGCGCCCCAACCTTCGGTCATCATTGCGCGCAGACCGTGTGCGTTGCTCAAAAGTGTGGTACATAAACCTTCTTTGGTCATTGACCCCGATAAATGCGTGGGCTGCAAGGCATGTCTTTCCATTGGTTGCCCTGCCATTAGCATGAAAGGAAAAAAAGCCGTCATTGACAGCACGCAATGTGTAGGCTGCGATGTTTGCGTCGGTCTTTGCGGCAGTCATGCCATTATGACACAGGAGGAATTGACATGGAACAGGCAGTAAAAAACATTGTAATCGTCGGAGTCGGCGGTCAGGGTACACTGCTTGCCAGCCGTATTTTGGGCACGGCTATGCTCAATCGCGGCTTTGATGTAAAGATGTCCGAAGTGCATGGCATGAGCCAGCGTGGCGGCTCTGTGGTGACCTATGTGCGCTACGGTGAAAAAGTGTATTCCCCCGCCATTGAGCAGGGGCAGGCCGATATTATTCTGGCATTTGAGCTGCTGGAGGCCGCACGGTATTTACCCTGGCTCAAAAAGGACGGATTGATGATTGTAAATACCCAGGAAATTGACCCAATGCCTGTTATTACCGGCGCTGCGCAATATCCGCAGCAAATTACAAGGCAAATTGCTGAAAAGGGCATACAAATGCTCGCACTGAACGCTTTGGAATTGGCCTTACAGGCAGGCTCTGCCAAAGCGGTGAATGTTGTATTGCTGGGCGCCTTGGCAAAACGACTGGAGCTTTCCATGGAGGACTGGCTGAAAACCGTTGCCGCTACGGTGCCGACAAAATTCGCAGAGCTGAATGAACGGGCATTTTTGTTGGGGTATCATGCCTGAATCGCCATACTTTTAACGGAACTGAAAAAAAGGAGAACTTGTCTATGCTACAACAGTATTTAGACCCGGAATTGGAATGCGCCGACGCTGATTTTATGCGGCAGGTGCAGTGCGAACGCTTAAAAAAAATGGTGAGCAACGCCTATGAAAATGTGCCGCTGTATCGGCAGAAAATGGACGAGCTGGGCGTTTCTCCGCATGATATTACGGACATAGACGACTTGCAAAAGCTCCCCTTTACCGTAAAGGACGATTTGCGTAATACCTATCCCTTTGGCATGTTTGCCGTGCCCAAAGAGCGACTCGTGCGTATCCATGCGTCCTCCGGCACCACGGGCAAGCAGACCGTTGTGGGCTACACCCAGCACGATATTGAAGTTTGGGCGCGTTCGGTTGCCCGCGCACTGATTTCTATTGGTACAACCAAGTCGGATTCTGTGCATATTTCCTATGGCTATGGATTGTTTACCGGCGGGTTGGGGCTGCATTACGGCGCGGAATATATGGGCGCTACCGCGATTCCGGTTTCCAGCGGCAACACCGCGCGGCAGGTGCAAATTTTACAGGACTATGGTTCCAATATTTTGTGTTGTACACCCTCTTATGCTATGTATATTGGCGAAACTGCAAGAGAAATGGGCATTGACGCCAAAAAGCTTCCGTTAAGAGCCGGATTTTTCGGTGCAGAACCGTGGACGGAACAAATGCGCGCCGAACTTGAGGAAATTTTGCAAATGAAAGCGTATGATATTTACGGGCTTTCTGAAATTGCCGGACCGGGCGTGGGCTTTGAGTGCCCCGCACAACAGGGTATGCATATTAACGAGGACTATTTTTACCCGGAAATTGTGGACCCGGACACCGGCGCTGTACTGCCGGACGGGCAATACGGCGAGCTGGTATTTACCTGCATCGGCAAGGAGGCGCTGCCGTTGATTCGTTACCGCACTCGTGATATTTGCAAGTTGGAACGCGGCAAATGTGCCTGCGGCAGAACTCTGGTTAAAATGTGCAAACCGCACGGCAGAACCGACGATATGCTGATTATCCGCGGTATTAATGTGTTTCCGTCTCAGATTGAATCGGTGTTGCTTTCTTTGCATATGGACCCTAATTATCGCATTGTGGTGGACCGCGCTAAGCATACCGATACCCTTGAGGTTCAGGTGGAAATGACCGCGGCGATGTTCCAAGATGCGCTCAAAAGCACTGCCGAGGTCGAAAAAAGCATTGCCGTCGCCCTGCAATCTACGCTCAATATCTCGGCTAAGGTACGCCTGCTGGAGCCAAGGTCCATTCCGCGCTCTGAGGGAAAAGCAAAACGCGTCATAGACCGGCGGGAATTTACATAACACAAAAGGAGGCATAGGCCTCCTTTTTTTAGCGATTTATTTGATTTCCTGCTCAATTTCCTCAAACAGCGGATTGTTGAAAAAATCAATAATGGTAATTTCGATGCCATCGCAAATCTTTTGAATGGTAGAAATCGTGGTGCTATTATTGCGTCCGCTCATAATATTATTTAAGGTTGATTGCGTAATACCACTGATATTCGCCAGCTTATTGAGCGTAATGCTACGCTGTCGACAAAGTTCTGCAATTCGTTCTCTGACTGCCTGCCCAATGTTCATACTCAACCTCACTTACTCCATGCATTGTTCTAAGATTACCTTATTTTTTCCATTTTGCTAACCTCAAATGAGTTTACAAACTGAAAATATGTGGTAAAATAATAGAATATGTAAAAAGGGAGCTAATAATGAAAGAACAGACTTGCTGTTTCAGCGGGCATAGAATTTTGCCCGAGCCGCTAAAAATGCATATTTCCAATATACTCGCTGTGCGTATTTTAAATTTGATTGACCGCGGAATTACCACTTTCATTTGCGGCGGTGCACTGGGTTTTGATACTTTGGCTGCCTTAACTGTACTCAAAGTTCGTATATTTTACCCGCAAATTCGGCTCATATTGGCCTTACCTTCCCCCGAGCAGCCGTTCGGCTGGCACAAAAAAGACATCAAATTATACCAAAATATTCTCAACCAAGCCAACGAAATCGTCTATATGGCGCAGGAATATCACGGCGGTTGTATGCACATGCGCAATCAATATATGGTAAATCACAGCGCCTACTGCATTTGTTATATGCTAAAAAATACCGGCGGCACTGCGTATACCGTGCAGTATGCGCAAAAGCAACATTTGCATATCTATAATATTGCCACGGAATAACCCATCTATACATATACAAAAAAGCTGCATTTTGCCATTTAGCAATTGCAGCTTTTTACCTGTATTTTTGTTTTACGGGCGGCGTAATTTCGGAATTGCCAGTAACACCACCAACCAAAATACCTGGTAAATCACCATGGCAAAAGTGCTGATTTGCTGCAAACCTGAAAAACATACCAAAAAAGAAACTAGTACAAAACCCAGTACCACTGAGATATTTTGCAGCAATCGCACCACTGAGATATTGCTTCTTTCTCTAACGCAAGCGGTAATCATACGTAGCATACAGGTAGCCTTGCCCTTTGTTGCCAACATGGCATTGCCGGTTTCCTCTGCCCTGCCGGTCAGCTCGTGGTAGGCATCTACCAAGGAACCCGACAACACTGTGATAGCATGCAAATCAATACAAAATCGCTCCGCTATAAATTCTGCGGTGACACATGGGTCGGTAGTTTTTATAATCATACCAATACCGTTTTTACATGCCCGCTGTATTTCCTGCTTTTTTTCCGGCGTAACCCGATACTCTAAAATAAAAACACAAACCACTTCTTCGTCCATAGCCAAATATACCAACTGTTGGTTCGGCTCATGCTCAACAGGTATTGCAGGTATCTTTGCCCGGTAATGTTCCATTAGTTCGGCATTGCCCACCAAAATACGGCGACCACTCACCCAGCCAATTACCCCGCATTCGTCCTCATAGGCCACATCGTCCACATAGAGCAATATGTCTTTGTGGTTTTTCACCATCTCTAAAAATACCGTGCTCAGAGGACCTCCTACCTGTGCCATTAATGCGGTGGCACCCAACAAAACCGTATCAATTCTGTGCTTGCCGAACGTTTTCATTCCCGTTAACTCCACCGTACCCTGCGGAAATAAATCGTCAGCCCCTATCATTACGGCATTCACATCTGCAAATTTGTCCAAGGCATCATAGCTAATGAGCATACTGTCGTTTTTTCTCGCTAAGCGACATAATCGCGAAACCGGCAAATGGACGCAAAGCATATTGGCCATGGGTACGCAAATACACATAGACGCTGCAAATGCTGTAAATGCCACTCCCACACTTTTACCGGTCACCATGCCCACAATAAACAGCATCAGCGAACAGATAAGTCCTATCGGCGCAAGAACCTGCGAGGTCAATTCACTGCAATCGCTCGCATACGAATTTTTCAGAAAATTTGCGAAAAATTTGCACGGTTTCTGATATGCCACCACAGGCGTACCCGCCACACAATCTTTTGCCATTTGTGCAGCCAGTTCTGCATTTTCAATTAATTCTACCGTATTCTTTTCTCCATTTGAGGCAATAAAACTGAAATTTTTACGAATGCGCCGAACCATACTTAACTTACCCGCAGTATTGAGCAGCAAACCACCGGTAATCAGCGCCGCGTAAACATGCACCTGACCGGTCGCTAAGGTATCCTGCATAAACAGCAGCATCACAGACTGCGCTGCCACCACCACCGATGCCGCCGCAATAGCAGAATCGGCATTTGCGTGCAAAGTCACCAACGCCTTGATACCGTGAAACAACATGGTGGTGCAAAAGCCCATGGCAATTGCCAAAAATATCAGGCTGGCAGAAGCATACACCAGCGGCGCAAGGGCGATTCCAAACAGGTGAAATTCTCCGAATAAGCCCAGCGCCAACAAGATTACGGTGCATATACCCGTAACGGCAGCGCGCAATGTAAGTGTACGAATATGTCGACGGAGCTCACTTGCAACGGAACGCACATTTTCTTTCGAGGTAAAATCTTCCAGTTCCGGCAATTCCGGTTGGAATTCATCAGCGCTGTCATTTTCCTCCTCCACATCGGTAAATAACCGCATTCTTTCGTGCTCGGACCATATTTGCGTAGACTGCTGAATGGTTGTCTGCCCAAAACCGGCAACCTCCTGCTCCGGCGCGGAATTTTCTGCTTCTGTTTTTCCTGCAAGACGCAAGCGAACTGCTGAAACTGTTTTTTTATCGGCAACAGGCGTAACCGAAACTTTTAGCCGCCGTACCTTAGGTTTTGTTCGTTTTTTTTTTAATCCGATTTGCACAGGGATTGGCTTTGAAGATTGCGGTGCGGGCGTTTTCTGTAACAATTCGGGGTGAAGCATTCCTGCAAATTGGCGTGCCTCCTCTGCCAAAATTGCACCGATACCCTGAATGGCAAAGGTTCGTACCGGTCTTGTGTTAAACACATATTGAACCGGCTCGGAAAGCGGTATCACAGCCTTGGCAGAGTCCGTTTTTGCCGCCGTATGGGAAAAATTTTCTCTTTTG
Source organism: uncultured Eubacteriales bacterium (assembly GCA_934457095.1). Lineage (GTDB taxonomy): Bacteria > Bacillota > Clostridia > Oscillospirales > Acutalibacteraceae > UMGS1071. The sequence continues at coordinate 58,058 of CAKSHJ010000003.1, read as the reverse complement.
TCCTCTTGCGATGCAACAACTTCATCGGCCAATTCCTGCGGTTGCTCATTTTCCTCCACCGGCTGCTCCAACTCCGCTGATTCTTCATTTAACTGTGCAGTTTCGTCAATTTTCGCCGTTTGGACAGGCGTATTTTCTGTTTCCTCGGTTCCCCGCAATGCAACCATTTCATCAGAAATTTCCTGTGGTTGCCCGTTCTCCTCCATAGACTGCTCCGCCAGTTTCTCGTTTACTTGCGCAGTTTCGTCAATTTCTGCTGTTTGAACAGGCACACTTTCCTGTAACTCCTCCGAAACCTGTTGTGTTTCTCTTGCAAGGCCGGCCTCTACGGCATCTTGAGTACGCTCTCTTGCCACCAAACCAAAAATAGATTCCGTATGTAACGGATGCTCAACCTCCACGACCGTTTCCTTTGCCAATGCATCGTCAATCAATTGCCGTAACTCAGCATTCTGCTGCTCCGCCTGTAATTCCTCACGGTCTATTCGCGTCATGGTTTCCTCATGGTCAGCCGCGACCGACTCCGGCAATTCCTCGGCAACCGGCAACTCTTCCTCCTCTTGAGGCATTGCTACTTCCGATTCCACAACAGGTATCTCCTGTGTTGCCCCTGCAATCAATTCCTCCGCTTGGGTAAATTCAGTCTGTTCTGCCTGCTCACACAGCGAAAATACATCTTCTACTTCTTCTCCGGCTTCTTTGGCAGCGGCCTCAATGCGCTCCTGACGCTGCCGATGCAACTTACGGAATTTTTCCTGAAAATCGGGGGCGACAACAGGCTGGTCATCCTCAAATAAATAAGCAAAGGTGGAGGTTGGGGAAACTTGCTCTGCAGTCTGTCCGTCATACCCCTGCTCGTTCAATTCCTTGCGGCGTTGTTCTTTTGCCGCCTGCACAGTCTTCAATTTTAAACCGTAATAAATATCGTCCTCGCCCGCGGTAACCTGCTGACGTTGTCTTTTTCCAAAGCGTTTCTTCTTCTGTTTTTTATCTTCGAGTTGTGTATCGTTGTCAAAAGCCGCTTTTTCTTCGTCCTGCCGATACAAAGTTTCCACGGGCATTGCCTGCGCCAGCGGAATTTCTCCGTCATCGGGTTTGAGCTGTGCATCGCTGCGCATTTTGCGTGCTTCCTCTAAAATTTCATCTACAAATTCGCTGTCAAAACTGCGCGGAGCGCTATATTTACCTTTTCGCATGCATCTCACCGCTTTCCAGTCGTTACTTTTCTCTACATTATCATACCATAACCATGGCGTTACTGCAATTTTTCTCTGCAAATTCTTACAGCTTTCTTTCATTTTTTGCAAATTGCGCTAAATTTGTGTATATTGTGGCTATAAATTTGATTATACCGTACATATATGAAGAAATTATGAAAAAACACAAATTTTATTTAGCTTTTATTCTCTGTCTTTGCCGTGCAATTTCGTAGCAAAGTACGCCACAGGCTACCGAGGCATTTAAGGAGCCGATTTTCCCTAACATAGGCAGCGTTATGGTAAAATCTGCCTTCTGCTTAATCAAACGGCTCACACCGCTTCCCTCGGAACCGATAACCAATGCCAATGCCCCGCAATAGTCTTGTGTACACCAGGTTTCACCTTGCAAATCAGTGCTGTAAATCCACACGCCTTTTTCTTTTAATAGGTCCACCGTGCTTGCCATATTGGTCACGCGTACCACAGGCACATATTCCACCGCACCTGCCGAAGCCTTACCTACGGCATAAGTCAACCCCGCCGCGCGACGCTTTGGAATAATTACACCATGTGCGCCGGTACACTCTGCGGTACGCAAAATTGCACCTAAATTATATGGATCTTCCAACTCGTCCGCTAAAATAATAAACGGCGGCTCTGCGCGTTGCTGTGCCAGTGTGAAAATATCCTCCAGCTGAGCATATTCCTTAATTGCAGCAATCGCCGCCACGCCCTGATGATGGGCATTTCCGCACAAAAAATCCAGCTTTCTGGAGTCCGCCTCTTTTATAGTAATTCCCTGTTCTCTTGCTTTTGCAAGCAACGCTGTCAGCGAACCCGTTTTGGAACCTCTTGCAACATATAGACTCTCAATGTTTCTGCCCGCGCGCAACGCCTCGTTTACGGCATTGCGTCCGGCAATCACATCCTGCCCCTTTGCCCCGAATTCTTTTGCGGACAAATACGATGTTTTTTCGGTTTTCATAGATTTTGGCTCCTTTGCGGCGCAGCAAGCGTTATTTTTCTTTAAGTATAGCACAAAAAAATTTGCACTGCAATTTCTTTTGCCTACAGCCGACTCAGCAAGTAAAAAGCCTTGGTTTATAGCATACTAGCGGTAAAATTACGCCAAAAAAGCAAAAAATACGCAAAGTTTTATTTTAGGGAATTCCCCCTTGATTTCACAGCAAAAAAAAGCATCCTGCCATAATACCCGCACCTATTAACGCTGCCAAAAACAAACACAATACCCTCTGCCATTTTTGATTTTGCCGCTTCATCCCCGAAGGTGCATCCATGGTGCGTAATATTTGCCTTGCTTCCTTTTCCAACAGACTGCGCTGCGTTTCAGAAAATTCCGGACTCACCACAAGATATGCTTTTTCATAATAAATATTACCTGTATCTTGCACCTCTATAATCTGTCTGCTCACACCTCTTACCATAGGATTCCTTCTCCTTCTCACTTCGATTATGCAATGTCTACGCCCTTATTTTTCACCTTTTTTGCCCTTTTATACCGCAATTTTCCACTTGCATTTCTGTATAAAACTATGTTTTGCATTTTTGTTTCTTATTGCAAAAATACCCTTGCCCTATATATAAAATTTTATTGTAATTTTTCATGCAATTTTTAGTCATATTTTTCAAAAGAAAGTCTTGATTTTCATCTTATTATACTTTTTGTAATATTTTAAATTTTTGTTTTCCCTTACGTTAATTCCATAAATTTTGTTAATTTTTATTGTGGAAAACTATGTGGAAAATGTGAATAACCTTGAATAATACAACCTTTTTTATTTTTATACGCCTCTCCATTTCTGAAAAATATCACTCAAAAACAGCACCTTTTCCTCAAAATTACAAAACAGTCAGTATAACGCTTTTTTACAAATTTTTTTCTTCATATACATTCTCAATAAAAATAATGCTTGACACCTATATTTTGCGCTTTTTCAAAAATTGTGCTAAGATAAAACCACAAAATAACCGCATAAAAAGGAGCTTTTATGAACTTTCAGGAAACATCCGCGGGCATTCTGCTGGAAAAATGCCCGGAATTTGACCTACCGCAGACCCTCGACTGCGGACAGACTTTTCGCTGGGATATTTGCAAGGAGCACCCAAGACGCATCATCGGCATTGCCTTTGGTCGTTATTTGGAGCTGGAGCAAACTTCCACACATATTTTATTTTGCAATACCACAAAAGAGGAATTTTTGCAAATTTGGGCGCCGTACTTTGATTTGCACCGCGATTACCGAGCCATTCAAAAGGAGCTATGCCACTCTCATGCCGTGCTGCAAAAAGCTGCGGAATATGCCCCCGGCATTCGTATTTTGCAGCAGGAACCTTGGGAGGCCTTATGCTGTTTTATTCTCTCACAGAACAATAATATTCCTCGCATAAAAGGCATTGTTGCCCGTCTTTGCGAGTATTTCGGAGAAAAAATTGACGGCGGTTACGCCTTTCCCTCCGCGGAGTGCCTTGCAAATTGCACCGTAAAGGACTTAGCGCCCATTCGCAGTGGGTTTCGAGCAAAATATTTGCTCAGTGCGGCGCAAAAAGTATGCGACGGCAGCATTATGCTGGAAGATATGAAAACCCAACCCATAGCGCAGGTTCGAGAGCAACTGATGACCATTCATGGTGTTGGACCCAAGGTTGCCGAATGCGTTGCGCTGTATGGTCTGCACCGCTTAGAGGCCTTCCCCATGGACGTATGGATGAAGCGTGCGATGGCGCAATTGCTACCCGGCAAAACCGCCGAGGACTTTGGCGCATTTGCCGGTATTGCGCAGCAGTATATTTTTCATTATGCGCGCACCTGTCAAACGGCTATGGCGGCGGTTTAAAAAATTTACCCGGAATAATTTGCAAAAGGACTGACATTTCTTTTTAAGATATGTTATACTGTAGGCATACTAAAAAGAATATCATTTAAAGGAGTGTGATTTTGATGGCGCTTGTCAATACAACGGAAATGTTCCGGAAAGCCTATGAAAACGGCTATGCAATCGGAGCGTTTAATGTCAATAATATGGAAATTGTACAGGGAATTACCCAAGCATGCAGTGCGCTGAATGCACCGGTAATTTTACAGGTTTCTGCCGGCGCGCGTAAATATGCCAACCATACCTACCTACTAAAATTGGTAGAGGCCGCTGTACAGGAAAACCCGCAGCTGCCCATTGCATTGCATTTGGACCACGGTGATACCTTTGAATTGTGCAAGGACTGTGTGGACGGCGGTTTTACTTCGGTGATGATTGACGGCTCTCACCACGATTACGAGGACAATGTTGCGCTGACCCGCAAGGTTGTGGAATATGCCCATGCACACGGCGTAACCGTAGAGGGTGAGCTTGGACGGCTGGCCGGTATTGAGGATGATGTAAATGTGAGTGACGAGGACGCCTCTTATACCAACCCGGCGCAAGTACAGGACTTTGTGGAACGTACCGGCGTGGACTCGCTGGCGATTGCCATTGGAACCAGCCACGGTGCGTATAAATTCAAGCCGGGACAAAACCCGCAACTGCGCTTTGATATTTTGCAAGAGGTAGAAGCGCGTTTGCCGGGCTTTCCCATTGTATTACACGGCGCTTCGTCGGTTATCCCGGAATTTGTGAAAATGATTAACGAAAACGGCGGTAATATGCCCGGCGCCATCGGCATTCCGGAGGATATGCTGTGCAAAGCCGCAAAAATGGCGGTTTGCAAAATCAATATTGACTCTGACCTACGCCTTGCCATGACCGGTACGATTCGGCAGTATATGGCGCAGCACCCCGACCATTTTGACCCGCGGCAATATTTGGGACCTGCACGTACCGCAATTGAAAACATGGTGGCGCATAAAATTAACACGGTATTGGGCTGTGCAAACCAAGCATAACCCGTAGAAATAGAAAACTGCTGAAAGTATTCGTTCTTTCAGCAGTTTTACTTTTATTTGAGCGCCTCGTAAACGGCAACTGCACATGCTACCGTAGCGCCTACCATGGGGTTATTACCCATGCCAATCAAACCCATCATCTCCACATGCGCCGGCACCGACGACGACCCTGCAAATTGCGCATCGCCGTGCATACGGCCCATGGAGTCAGTCAAACCGTAGGAAGCAGGGCCTGCTGCCATATTGTCCGGGTGCAATGTTCGACCCGTACCGCCGCCGCTTGCAACCGAAAAATATTGCTTACCGTTTTCCATGGCCCATTTTTTATAGGTGCCCGCCACCAAATGCTGAAACCGCGTAGGATTGGTGGAATTACCTGTAATGGAAACATCTACGCCCTCATGCTTCATAACGGCAACGCCTTCAAGAACATCGTCTGCACCGTAGCATTTTACCTGCGCACGTTCCCCATCCGAGAATTTGCGCTCATTGACCACCCTAAGCACACCAGTTTGAAAATCATACTGCGTTTCCACAAAAGTAAAGCCGTTCACGCGCGAAATAATATAAGCAGCGTCTTTGCCAAGACCGTTTAAAATGACGCGCAACGGTTTTTTTCTGGCTTTATTGGCGGTTCTGGCAATACCGATTGCACCCTCTGCGGCAGCAAAAGATTCATGTCCCGCTAAAAATGCAAAGCAATCGGTCTCCTCTTTGAGTAACATTGCACCCAAATTACCATGCCCCTGCCCTACATTTCTCTGCTCCGCTACCGAGCCCGGTACACAAAAGGCTTCCAGCCCAATACCGATAACCTCAGCTGCCTCGGAGGCGGAACGCACGCCCTTTTTCAGCGCAATGGCGCTGCCCAAGGTATATGCCCAGCTTGCATTTTCAAACGCAATCGGCTGCACATCTTTTACAATCGTATAAGGGTCAAAGCCCTTTTGCCGGCAAATTTCACGCGCCTGCTCCAAATCTGCAATGCCGTGCTTCGCAAGACACTGCTCTATTTTAGCAATTCTTCTCTCTTTGCCCTCAAAGGTAATATTGTTTGCCATTGCCTATCTCCTCCTTTTCCGTTATTCTTCGCGGGGGTCAATATATTTTGCTGCGCCGTCATAGCGGCCGTATTGCCCCATATTTTTCTCATACGCTTCGTTGGGAGTCGTGCCGTGGCGAATATCCTCCAGCATTTTGCCCAGCTTCACAAAACGGTAGCCGATTACCTCATCATTTTCGTCCAGCGCCAAGGAAGTCACATAACCCTCCGCCATTTCCATATAACGCACGCCCTTTGCTTTCGTGCTGTACATTGTGCCAATTTGGCTGCGCAAGCCCTTGCCCAAGTCCTCCAAGCCTGCGCCAATGGGCAGTCCACCCTCGGAAAACGCCGTTTGACTTCTTCCATAGGCTAATTGCTGGAACAATTCCCGCATGGCAACATTGATAGCGTCGCACACAAGGTCGGTATTCAAGCATTCCAACAGCGTTTTGCCCGGCAAAATTTCCGCAGCCATCGCCGCAGAATGCGTCATACCGGAGCAGCCGATGGTTTCTACCAGCGCCTCCTCTACAATGCCGTTTTTTACATTGAGCGTTAATTTGCACGCGCCCTGCTGCGGAGCGCACCAACCGACTCCGTGAGAAAGACCGGAAATATCTTTAATATCATAGGCCTTGACCCATTTGCCTTCCTCCGGAATGGGAGAGGGACCGTGGTTGGGGCCTTGCTGTACGGTACACATAATTTCCACTTCATGGGAATAATTCATAGCGGTACTCCTTTCGCACCTTATTTTTCCTTCAATTTTTAGACTTTACGCTTTTTATTATAAGCAATCTTTTGCGGTTTGACAATAGATACTCTGCAAATTTTCCTGCATTCAGCCGAAAGTTCTGTGAAAAAAACTTTATTTTCGGCACAAGATGTGCTATAATAAAAAATACATATCTGCATCAGGTCTGCATCAGGTTTTTTCTGATTCGAAATGACCAATGATTCCCAATAAAAATCAATTCTTGAGGTGAAAGAAATGGGCGTAATGAAACTGCTGTTTGGCAATTACAGCAAACGCGAACTAAAACGAATTAGACCAATTTGCGAGCAGGTGCTGGCTTTGGAGGAAACTTATAAGGCGATGTCTGATAAAGAATTACAGGCACAAACTCCCGCTCTAAAGGAACGCCTTGCAAAGGGAGAAACGCTGGACGATATTTTGCCGCAGGCCTTTGCCGCTTGCAGAGAGGCCTCTGCTCGTGTGCTGGGTTTGCGCCACTTCCCCGTGCAAATCATCGGCGGTATCTCCCTGCATCAGGGGCGCATCAGCGAGATGAGAACCGGTGAGGGTAAAACTTTGGTGGCAACCCTGCCCTCTTACCTGAACGCATTGACCGGCAAGGGCGTGCATGTAGTCACCGTGAATGACTACCTTGCAAAGCGTGACTCGGAATGGATGGGTAAAATTCACCGCTTTATGGGCCTTACCGTGGGACTGATTACCCATGATATGCCAAAAGCCGAACGCCGCAAAGCCTATGAAGCCGACATTACATACGGCACCAACAATGAACTGGGCTTTGATTACCTGCGTGATAACATGGTGATTTACAAGCAGGACAAGGTGCAGCGCGGGCATAACTTTGCCATTGTGGACGAGGTGGACTCCATTCTGATTGACGAGGCTCGTACTCCGCTGATTATCTCTGGTCCCGGTGAAAAATCCACCGACTTGTATGTAAAAGCGGACCGCTTTGCCAAAACCTTGCATATGGTAAAGGTTGCGGAATTAAACCGCAAAGAGGACAACGATGAGCTTTATGCCGAAGCCGATTTTTTGGTGGACGAAAAGGCTAAAACCGCGACTCTGACGCCAAATGGTGTGAAAAAAGCCGAAGCCTATTTTAAAGTGGAAAATTTGCTTGATGCCGAACACATTACCTTACAGCATCACATAAATCAGGCGATTAAGGCGCACGGCGTGATGCAAAAGGATATTGACTATGTGGTAAAAGGCGGCGAGGTCATTATTGTTGACGAATTCACCGGTCGCCTGATGAATGGCCGCCGCTACAACGAGGGTTTGCACCAGGCCATTGAGGCAAAAGAGGGCGTGGAGGTCGCCAGAGAAAGCAAAACCCTTGCTACTATCACTTTCCAGAATTTCTTTCGTCTATATACAAAACTCTCCGGCATGACCGGTACCGCTATGACCGAGGAAGAGGAATTCCGCGAAATTTACAAACTCGATGTTGTGGAAATTCCCACAAACCGTACGCCGCAGCGTATTGACCACCCGGATGTCATTTACAAAACCGAACACGGTAAATTCAACGCCGTCATTAATGACATTATTGAGCATAACAAAAAAGGACAGCCGGTCTTGGTCGGTACCATTTCCATTGAAAAATCCGAGCTGCTCAGCCGCAAATTGTATGAACACGGCATTAAGCACAATGTGTTAAATGCCAAGCACCATGAGCAGGAGGCTGAAATTGTCGCACAGGCCGGTCATAAGGGCGCCGTTACCATTGCCACCAATATGGCGGGTCGCGGTACTGATATTATGCTCGGCGGCAACGGCGAATATAAAGCCAAAGCACAACTGCGGCATAAGGGCTACCCTGAGGAAGTCATTGCAGAAGCCGTCGGCTATGCCCAAACCGAAAGTACTCAGGTATTAAAAGCCAGAGAGGAATACCGCCAGCTGGTGGAACATTTTACCGAGCAAAGCAAACAGGAGGCCGAAGAGGTTCGTCAGGCGGGCGGCTTATATATCATCGGCACCGAACGCCATGAATCTCGCCGTATTGACAATCAGCTCCGCGGACGCGCCGGTCGTCAGGGCGACCCCGGTGAAAGCCGTTTTTATATCTCTCTGGAGGACGATTTGATGCGTCTGTTCGGCGGAGAGCGCATTGCCGCTGTGATGAACCACCTTAACATTGACGAAAATACTCCCATTGAGAACAGAATGCTGTCCAATACCATTGAAAATGCGCAACGCAAAGTGGAAGCACGCAATTTTGCAACCAGAAAAAATGTGCTGCAATATGACGATGTTATGAATCGCCAGCGCGAGTTGATTTACAGACAACGCGACCAAGTGCTCGACGGCGACAATGTAAAAGACGAAATTACCAAGATGATGCACCAGTCCATTGCCGATACCGTGGATGCGTATCTTCCGGAAAGCGAAACCCGCCAGGAGTGGAATATTGTCGGTTTAAGAGATAATTACATGGGTTGGCTACTCACCGAAAATGACCTGCAATATACACAGGAAGAGCTTAAAACCATCAGCAAGGACGATATTAAAAATGATTTGATTCAAAAAGCAGACGCATTGAGCGCTGCTCGTGAGCAAATGTTCGGTTCGCCGGTTACTCGAGAGCTTGAGCGTGTGGTAATGCTCAAATGCGTCGATGTTCAGTGGATGGATCATATTGATGCTATGGAGCAGCTCAAACGCGGCATTCATCTGCGTGGCTATGCACAGCGCGACCCGGTTGTAGAATACCGCAATGAGGGGCTGGATATGTTCGACCAAATGGTGGCAAATATTCGCGACGATACCACTCGGTTGTTGCTCTCGGCTAAAATTCAGGTCGTAGAGGAGGAACAGGCTCCAAAGGAGATGCTGGAGTCCGGTGCAAATGCAGCGGTGAAAATCAGCGACCCGGACAATGAAGCCCAAAATACAACAGTTGTAAATGATGGCGATAAGGTTGGCAGAAACGACCTTTGTCCTTGTGGAAGCGGTAAAAAATATAAAAAATGCTGCGGCGCAGACGAATAAATAAAAAACCCTCGGTTTCCTGCCGGGGGTTTTTGTTGTAATTTTAGTAGGTAAACTGCATAATATTTTCAAAATTTTTGTTTCTGGTTCTGCCCATAATCAAAAACCAGTCTATAATAGTCAAAACACCAAATATGCCGCCTGTCAGTAACTTCAGCACACCCATACCAATGTCTCCTACGAAAAATCTGTCTACTCCAAGTCCACCCAGAAATAACGAAAGCACCAGCGAAATCACCGGGTCCTTTAAATTTTGCTGCAAAAGTCCCTGATAGCGTTGCTCGTCCATAGCGCACAACCGTTCCTTCAACACAAAAAGTTTGTCGGACGGAAAATATTTTTGGTTCATCATTATGTATTGATCCACCATTTGTGTGTTCATTACGCTCTCTTCTTTCTATAATTTCATTGTTTTTTATCATAGCAAAAAATTCAAAATTTGTAAAGAAGGCAAAATAAAAAACGCCCAAGCAAAATTGCCCGAGCATTTTGGAAACTGAGAACTTATTTATTATTTTTTGTACCTGCCGCTGCGCCAACACCTGCACCCAATCCAGCTACAATGACTGTCGCTGCAACAATGCAGAGAAAATCAAGCAAACCACCGTTGGTTTTAGACATTTATTTTTCGGTCATTGATTAAAAGCTTTCATAATTTTTTGCCTTCTTGTGTATAAAAATAAATTTAGCTGTTTGGAATGCCATTGCGATAATTATTTAATTTTGTCACGAGCAGCCAAACCGCCGATAGTACCGCCGATAGCGCCGGCACTTGTTGCCATAGCAATGGCCATAATCGTATAAATAAACAATATCAACTCGCCGCCCTTGGCGTTGGCCATTTGTTTTTCAGCCATCTGATTAAAATGTTTCATAATCGAATCTCCTTTTCAGAATAAATTGATTGCTTAAAGACGCTTATTTGTTATTTTTTGTACCTTCATATGCACCGTAACCTACAGCGCCACCCAGTGCAAGCGGAGTTACAACCAGTGCCAACAGGTTCACGATCAATATAATTAACTCGCCGCCTTTTACTTTGCTCATGCTCTTTTCTGTCATTTGATTAAATTTTTTCATGATTTTCGCCTCCTTAAAATGATATGTAATATTTTGTATAAAATTTTATGTAATTTATACCTATTTTATTGTAACCCGACCGCATGCAAATTGCAACACTTTTGTAATATTTTTTGCAACATTCAGTAAATAATGTAGCCCTGCCTAACAAACGCCTCTTCTAATTGTGTAATGTGCAATAAAAAACGATAGGAATTGCCCTACCGTTCTCTGTGTTGAAGTGTATTACGCCTCAAATTTATCTTTAATTTTTTCAAAAAAACTCTTGCGCTTTGCATAGTTTTTTTCACTTGCACTGGCCTCAAACGCCTGCAAAATTTCTTTTTGCTCTTTGGAAAGGTTTTTGGGTACCTCAATAGTCACCTTTACAAACTGGTCACCTTTGCCTCTGCCACCCAATCGTTCAATTCCCTTACCTTTCAGTTTAAATACATCACCAGGCTGAGTACCCTCGTGCACCGGGTAGCTCACGTCTCCATACAAGGTCGGCACGGTAATTTCCGCACCCAGCGCAGCTTGCGTAAAGGTCAGTGGAATCTCACACCAGACGTCGTTACCTTGTCTTGTAAAAATGGGGTGCGGCTGAACCTGTACCACCAGCAATAAATCTCCGGCAGGACCGCCGTTAATACCAGCGTTACCCTGCGCGCTCACCTTGAGCATTTGCTCATCGGCAATCCCTGCGGGAATGTTAATTTCCAACGTTTTCTTTTTTCGCACATGGCCGGAACCGCCGCATGCCTTGCATGGATGCTCAATAATTTTCCCCTTACCGCGACACTTGTCGCAGGTGCGAGCCGTTTGCACCACGCCAAAAGGCGTACGCTGATTTACCCGCACCTGTCCGTTGCCGCCGCAATGCGAGCAGGTTACAGCACCGGTACCCTGCTTTGCACCGCTGCCACTGCATTCCGCACAATTCTCAATATGCTCAAATACAACGGCTTTTTTACAACCCTTGGCCGCCTCCTCAAACGAAACGGAAACACCTGTTTCGGTATCGCTGCCTCTTCTGGGGGCATTGGGGTTTTGTCTCCGACCGCCAAAGCCACCAAAACCGCCGAATACACTGTTAAAAATATCACCAAAGTCAAAGTCGCCCTGAAAGGGACTGCCACCGGCCGCGCCGCCCCCAAAATTCGGGTCAACGCCTGCGTGACCGAATTGGTCATAGCGTGCGCGTTTGTCTTTGTCCGAGAGTATCTCGTACGCCTCGTTGACCTCCTTAAAGCGTGTTTCAGCCACTTTATCGTTGGGATTCAAATCCGGGTGATACTGTTTTGCAAGCTTGCGGTAGGCTTTTTTAATTTCATCCTCCGAGGCATTCCGGGGTACCCCCATAACCTCATAATAATCCCTTTTATCCGCCAAACTCATCACTCCCAAAATCGTTCTGCACAGCAAAAGCCGTTATCTTAAAAATTCCGTTTTTACTAAACACATGACCCTGATACAACCTCTTTATCATAGTCGAAAAATCGTATAAAGTCAATGCTTTGCTGTGTAAACGCATCGCCAGAAAAAACGGTAATTATTTTTCCTGATTCTCTACATCTTTAAAGTCGGCGTCATATACATCGCCGTCAGCGCCGCTTTGCGCACCGTTTTCGGGCGTTGTCTGTCCGGCAGAATTTACTTGCGCACCGCTTTGATACAATTTTTCAGAAACGGCATACACTGCTTTTTGCAAATCTTCGGTACCAAGCTTAATGGCCTCGGTATTTCCGCCGGAAATGGCCTCTCTCAACGTTGCAATTTTCTGGTTCAATTCATTTTTATCGGACTCGTCAATTTTATCGCCCGCGTCTTTTATTACTTTTTCTGCAGAAAAGCATAGATTCTCCGCCTCATTTTTCGCATCGACTTCTTCGCGTTTCTTCTTGTCCTCAGCCGCATATTTTTCGGCATCCGCAACGGCCTTTTCCACCTCATCCTTACTCATGTTGGTGCTGGAGGAAATCGTAATTTTCTGCTCCTTACCGGTCGCCATATCTTTTGCAGAAACATTTACAATACCGTTTGCATCAATGTCAAAAGTCACCTCAATTTGCGGAATACCTCTAGGAGCCGGCGCAATGCCGTCCAATTTGAACAAACCGAGTTGTTTATTGTCTTTTGCAAATTCGCGCTCGCCCTGCAGAACATTCACCTCAACGGAGGTCTGACCGTCTGCAGCAGTGGAAAAAATCTGACTCTTCTTAGTCGGAATGGTGGTGTTGCGCTCAATCACCTTAGTCATTACACCGCCCATGGTTTCAACACCCAAAGAAAGCGGCGCAACATCCAGCAGCAGTAAGCCTTGCACCTCTCCGCCCAGCACGCCTGCCTGTAAAGCAGCGCCCATAGCAACGCATTCGTCCGGGTTAATGCCCTTAAACGGGTCTTTGCCGGTCAATTTTTTGACAGCTTCCTGCACTGCTGGAATTCTGGTAGAACCGCCCACCAGCAACACCTTGCTCAAGTCACCGATTTGCAAACCGGAATCCTTGAGCGCCTGACGAACCGGCTCCATAGTAGCCTCTACCAAATCGGCTGTCAGCTCGTTGAATTTAGCTCTGCTCAAATTTAAATCTAAATGCTTCGGACCGGAGGCATCGGCTGTGATAAACGGCAGATTGATATTCGCCGTTGTCATACCGGAAAGCTCGATTTTTGCTTTTTCAGCCGCCTCGCGTAATCTTTGCATCGCCATTTTATCAGCGCTTAAATCCACGCCCTCGGCCTTTTTAAATTCCGCAATCATCCAGTCACAAACGCGCTTGTCAAAGTCGTCGCCACCCAAACGGTTATTACCGGCAGTTGCCAGAACCTCCTGCACACCGTCTCCCATTTCTATAATGGAAACATCGAAAGTACCACCGCCAAGGTCGTACACCATCACCTTTTGATCCTCGCCCTTGTCAATGCCGTAGGAGAGCGCTGCCGCAGTCGGCTCGTTAATAATACGCTTTACATCCAGTCCGGCAATTTTACCGGCATCTTTGGTGGCCTGCCGCTGCGCATCGGTAAAATAAGCCGGTACGGTAATCACCGCCGCAGTTACGGTGTCGCCCAAATAAGCCTCTGCATCGGCCTTCAATTTTTGCAGAATCATAGCGGAAATCTCCTGCGGCGTATAAGACTTATCGTCTATACTCACCTTGTGGTTAGTACCCATTTCTCTTTTTATGGAAACCACGGTACGCTCAGGGTTGGTAATCGCCTGACGCTTTGCCACCTGACCTACCATCCTTTCCCCGGTTTTGGAAAATGCCACAATGGAAGGCGTGGTTCTTGCGCCCTCTGCATTTGCAATGACTACGGGTTCGCCGCCCTCAATGACTGCCACGCAGGAATTTGTTGTACCTAAGTCAATACCAATTGTCTTTGCCATAATATCAATCCTCCAAAATATATCTGAAAATTCATTGCTCACAAAAATAAAATTGCCTAATTTGCAACAATTACCGTTGCGTGCCGCACAATTTTATCTCCGATGCGGTAGCCCTTGCGGTAAACGGTTGCAATTACGTTTTCGCCCAATGCTGGGTCCTCAATATGCGAAACCGCTTGGTGGTATTCCGGGTTAAACGGCTCTCCCACCTGCCCCATGGTCGAAACGCCCAGCTTTGTCAGAATCTCGTCTAAATTTTTCTGAATCATCTCCACGCCTTTTTTCAAATCCTCAGCAGAGCAGCCCTGCTGCGCCAAAGCAAGCTCCATATTATCCGCAACAGGCAAAAATTGCGCTACGGTTTCAGCTGCCGCCGCTTCATAGGTCGCTGCTTTTTCGCGCTCGGTACGCTTACGGTAATTATCATACTCCGCAAGCACCCGCATATACCGATCTTGTTCTTCTTCTCTTAATTTTTGCAGCTTTTGCAGCTCTTCCTGCAAAAGCTCCGGCGTTGCCGATTGTTCTTTTTGTTCGGTAGCTTCGGTCTGCACCTCTTTTTCTTTTTCAGCCAAAATAATTCCCCCTTCATAAGCATATTTTCATAAAAAATAAAAATCACTGTTCTTTCATCAGTGTGGTCAACATTTTGCCAACGGAATCGGACACATATTCCAAATACGCTATCCATTTTCCGTATTGCATGCGAGTGGGTCCTAAAATGCCAATTGTACCCGCATGTTCCCCGCCAATGGTATACTGCGTTACAATCAAGCTGGAGTCACTCAATTCGGCACGATTAGTCTCGCTGCCGATGAACACCTGCACCTTGGCAGACTTTGCGTTTTGTACGCCGCCTACATTTAAAAAGCGGGAAATTTCCTGTCCGCTCTCTAAAAAATCCATAATACGGCGTACATTTCCCGGTTCAAATTCCGGGTAAAACAGCAAATTGGTCTCGCCCTTTAAGTTAATTTCGGCACGCATACAATCCCCGGCTGTTTCCAAAACCGCCAACAATGCCGTGGAAATCAACACCGTCATTTCTCCCAAGGAGGCTCCTATGGATTGAATAAACGCCGGCGTGACCGCCTGCACCGACACTCCTGCAAATTTCTCGTTAAAAATACGGAAAAAAATCCGCAGCATTTCCACGGTAATATCAAAATCACAGCGGAATACCCGTGTTTTCATCACACCGGTCGAGGTCATTAAAATCACCATAGCAGTACGCCGCCCCGTCTGCACAAACTGTACGCCTTTAATCACCGCGCCGTTTGCCGCCGGCATCGTGGAAACCGCCGCAAATTTAGACGCATTGGCAAGCAACTGCGAAACACTGCTGAGTAATTTGTCCGGGTCATAGGCATTTTCCATGAGCATGCCGTCCAAATATTTTTGTTCTTGTTCGGTCATGGCTGATGCGGGCATCAAATGGTCTATATACACGCGGTAACCCTTTTGCGAGGGTATGCGTCCGGCAGAGGTATGAGGCTGCTGTAAATAGCCCATGGCCACCAAATTTGCCATCTCATTGCGCACCGTAGCGGAGGAAACACCCAGTTCCAGCGCAAGCAGCTTTGAACTCACCGGCTCTCCTGTTTCCACATAAGCATCTACAACTGCCTTGAGGATTTTTAATTTTCGTTCGCTCAGCTCCAACCCCTTCACCTCTTTTCGAAGTTAACTTAGCACTCGTGTATTTAGAGTGCTAAAACTTTACTTATAATGTACCATTTTACCCATGCAAAGTCAATATTCCAAATGTAAATTTATTATGAATGCCAAAATCCCGCTGTTTTTGCACCCGAAACACAAAAAACGCTCCACCGCATATACGACAAGGAGCGCTCCTATTGATTGAGTCTGTAAACATTGGAATCCTCGGTAAAATTTTTCAAATTATACAGCAACAAAACCTCCGTTATACCGTTTTCCTGCATATAAGTGGTTACGCTTTGCTTGTAAGCTCGCAAATCCAACATATGCACCTGCTCGTAATCACCTACTGTAAACGGCACAAAGCTGTTGGCATAGGAGTCCTTAATCACCAGTAGGCGTTTCCCGTTTTTGCAGTCACTGGTCACCTTAGTAACCGCCTGATTGCCGTTTAAAAACGCAGAATATTTATCCTTTTGACTCAAATATTCCTCCTCAATCAAAGAGTCCGAAGTTTGCGTAACCTTATCTCCGGCACGGTACTCCACCTGCACGGAAACTTCCGGGTTTTTGTAATACATAATCGTTTCCGGAGAAGCCGTATACAAATTCGCCTTGGAGTAGGTAGTGCCTAAAAAATTCTGTGTTAAAACCTGCGGTTCATACCATGCAAGCGCCTTTGTCTCTATGCCTGCCGCTGCGCAAAATTCCCGGTAAGCGTAATACGCTCCCAGCGAGGTCCAATGGTGGTCCGTTTTGTAAAATATTCCCTCCGAACTATGCGCACGCAAACTCTGACTTACATCTATCAGGCCGGGTAATTCCTGCCGTATTTGCGCAAGCAGAGCCTGCTGGTCCACCTCGGGCGCAAATAACGGCAGCTTGTCTTTTAAAATATCGCCGGCCGTTGGCGCCAGCATAGTTTTTACCTCTATGCCAAATTGCTCGCGCACCGTTTGTGTAAATTGTTTTACCGCCGCTATATTCCCCTTAAATCTGCCGCTGTCATAACTCCAGAACTGCTCAATTAAATAACCGTCCTTTGCAAAATATACCTGCCCGGAATCCTGTTTCTGCGCAGCCAGCTCTACTAAAGATTTCAGCCCTATCCACCGGTCGCGCAGTATAAAGTGGTCGGCAATATAGGTTTCAAAATCGGTGGTCCAAAGTTGTTTGGTTTCTTTACCATTTTCGTCGGTCACGGCTGTGCCCTTCATCAAACTCTGCCAGGTCAACTGCGGAAATTCCGCCAATACACGGTTTTCATTTTCAGAAAAACTCTGCTTTGGCAGCACAGCATTGACCAGCGCAATGATACCCAATGTCAATACAAACACAAGCGTCATAACCCCCGCGCGTGTTTTCATGCAACGACCTCCTAAAATCTGAAATATAAAAACGGGTTATAGGTGCTGTTGACCAAAAATGCCACCGAAACCGTAAATAACGCCAATACAAACACATTTTCCAGCAGCATGGCAACCCACACTCTACCTTGCACCAAAGCCATTAGTTTTTTGCCTAATTTTGTAGGCAACGGCGTACTTGCGACAATTAAAATCAATAGCAGCACAAGGTTAGAAAGCAATAAATATAACGAAAGTCTGTCTGTAAGCGGCAAGCCACCAAAGCCAAACATTCCTTTTAAATATTCCCAGCCCTTACCCATGTCGTCAAAACCGAAAATCACCCAACCGATTACCACAAAAAACAGCGTGTAAATATGAGAGAAAACCGCAGGAATTTTCTTTAAAAATTTGAGCAGAAACAGCTTTTCCAATATTAACAGTACACCGTAATAGCCACCCCATATTAAAAAATTCCAGCTTGCACCGTGCCAAAAGCCCGTGCAAAACCATACCACCAAAATATTCAAAATTTGTCTTGGCAAACCGCAGCGGTTGCCCCCCAGCGGTATATATACATATTCCTTAAACCATGTTCCCAAAGAAATATGCCACCTGCGCCAAAATTCGGTAATGCTCTTTGAAATATACGGGTAATCAAAGTTTTCCAAAAAACGAAAACCAAACATTTGTCCCAAACCAATCGCCATATCCGAATACGCCGAAAAATCAAAGTAAATCTGAAAAGTAAACGCAAGCGCACCCAGCCATGTACCCATAACGCTCATACTCGCAGGTTCCAACGCCGAAAGCTGCGTCCATACCTGCCCGATATTGTTGGCAAGCAGCACTTTTTTAGCAAGACCGGTCACAAATCGCTGAATACCCCCGGCAAACATCTCCACATTTTCCCTGCGATGCTCCAATTGGTCTGCAATGGTGGTGTACCGTACAATAGGACCCGCCACCAATTGTGGAAACAACGCCACATACGCTCCAAATGAAATAAAGTTGCGCTGTGCGTCGGCATCGCCCCGGTACACATCAATTACATAAGACATCATCTGAAAGGTGTAAAATGAAATACCGATGGGCAGGGCAATTTGTAAAAGCGGCATATGGGAGCCAAACCACATATTGAGGTTGCCAATAAAAAAATCGGTATATTTAAAAAAGCCCAAAATTCCCAAATTCAAGACCACCGAGCTTATCAAAATCCACTTGCCGACGGTTTTGCCGCGGTATTTTTGCACTATCGCACCATAAGCAAAATTCACCGCGGTAGAAAATAACATTAGCAATACATAGAAAGGTTCTCCCCACGCGTAAAAAATAAGGCTTGCTACAAATAAAATCAAGTTCCTGATTTTTCTGGGACAAATAAAATAAACCGCCAATACAAGGGGAAGAAATACAAACATGAAATTTAAACTGCTGAAAACCATGCTTTTTCTCCGTTTCGATTCCTCACCGTTTTATTTTCTCAAAATTTGTAAGTTTTTTTCATTATACAATAATTTCCTAGTACTGCACAATGCAATTTCCTAAATACTTCCCCAAAATCTTCACAATTATTCCATGCAAAAGGCGGTATAAATTTACTATGTTACACAAAACCCACAAATAAACCACCCATTCTACCCGTAAAGAATCGCGCCAATCAGTGCATTCGAAACCAAAAATCCCTGTGCCGTCAATGCAAAACCGCCTTCTGTCATGCGCACCAAACCCGCCGTTTCATATTGCTTTGCCCGCACCTTATACACCTGCGGCAACAATTCTCCAAAACGCTCCTCCCACTGCGCATCAGTCAGACCGTCGGTCAGTCGCAGCGCCAGCATCGCAAATTCCTCTTTGCTGCCGCCTACTCCGTCCGCAATCGGCGGTTTTCCCGTTAAAAAGTCCTCTAATGACCGGCTGTAATAAAACCGTTCTCCGTTTATAAAGGAATGCGCCGCCGGTCCTATTCCCAAATACGGCTTGCTCTGCCAATACTTCAAATTATGCCGACTGATTTGTAAAATACCGTGTTTATCTTTCTGTGCAAAATTTGAGATTTCATATTGAAAATAGCCTTGCTTTTCTAACTCCTGCACCATAAATAGGTAAAGTTCGCTCATTTGGTCGTCATTGGGCAAAATGAGCGTGTCACGCTGCCGCGCATAGGGCGTATCCGGCTCAATTTTCAGCAAATACGCCGAAAGATGCCCTGCACCCATATCTCGGCAAAATGCAATTGAGTTCCGCAGACTTTCCTTAGTCTGTCGGGCTATTCCCACCATCAAATCCATCGAAATATTCGTAATACCGGCTTTTTGTGCCGCTGTCACCGCCGCCTGTATCTGCCTTGCCGTGTGGATTCTGCCCAATAGCTGCAACTCGCTTTCGTGCGCGCTTTGTACGCCGATCGAAACCCGATTTACACCTTTTTCTGCAAGCGTTTCAAAAAAACACTCCATTTCCAAAGCAGGATTTACCTCCACGGTTATTTCCGCTCCTCTCATACCAAACACCTGTTTAGCAGTATCTATCATACGCCCCAACCGCCGCGCACCTAATGCCGAGGGCGTACCACCGCCAAAGTACAGCGTATCTGCCACGACCCCCAGCTCTTTTCCTTTTGTATAAATTTTTCTAACTATACATTCTGTATAACTCTCTGTTAAATGCATATCCGTCATGGAATAAAAATCGCAATACGGACATTTCTGCCTGCAAAACGGTACATGTATATAAACGCCAATCGGTTCCATATTGCTCCCTCCCAAAACTTTGTTATTATCATAACACACAAGTCGGCCGTCTGCCTAAAAAAGTATATTTTATGCATAATCGGTCGTAAAAACAGTAGCGACAAAGCCTCAAACTTTGCCGCGCGTAAATTTTTCATGTTTTTTTGCATTTCCGTGTAAACGCTATATCTGCAATCGCTTTAATCAGCTGAATGACCACCGTAGGTGCAAATGCAAGACCGGCAATTACACCAATCTGCATGCCGTTTAATGGTGCAACATCAAATACACTCTGTACGCCAGGAATAAACAGCGCACCGCACAACAAACCCGTACCGATTATAAATGCCCCCACACTGTACCAATTGGTGTGAATACCCAATTTGAATATAGAGTTTTTACCCCGCGTATTAAATCCATGAAATAGCCTTGCCAAACACAAAGTAGCAAATGCCATGGTGCTTGCCATAGCAGCATCGGTCTGTAATCCAATAAAAAATGCGCCGATTGTAGCTGCCGCCATGAATACCCCCTGATAGCCCGTAGCAATTAAAAATGCCTTTGTTAAAATGGACTCCTTGCTACTTCGAGGCTTCTCGCTTAATAAGTCTTTATGCGAACGCTCCATGTTGATAGCAAGTGCAGGCAAGCTGTCTGTAAGCAGATTGATAAACAGCAAATGCACAGCGGTAAACGGAACCGGCAATCCAAATACCGAGGTAAACAGCACTGCTAAAATACCCGCGGTATTACCCGAAAGCAAAAACAAAATAGCATTTTTAATGTTGTTATAAATATTTCTGCCGTTTGTCACCGCTTTGATAATGGTGGCAAAATTATCATCGGTCAAAATCATAGATGCCGCGTCCTTGGAAACCTCTGTTCCGGTAATACCCATGGCAATGCCGATATCCGCTTTTTTCAGAGCGGGCGCATCGTTGACGCCGTCACCGGTCATGGCAACGATTTCTCCCTTTTGCTGCCACAGATCTACAATGCGAATTTTATGCTCGGGCGAAACCCTTGCATATACCGAAATTTTTGGCAACAATTCCGCAAGCTCTTCGTCAGAAATTTTGTCTAATTCGGTGCCCACCATCACCAAATCGTCCTGTTTTAAAATGCCAATCTGCCGCGCAATCGCCGAGGCTGTCACCTTATGGTCTCCGGTAATCATAATCGGTTTAATTCCCGCACGTAAACAATCGGCAACTGCCGGCGCGCTCTCCTCTCTGGGCGGGTCAATCATGCAAATCAGCCCCAAAAAGGTATAGTCGCACTCGCTTTGCAATGCCACCGCTTCTTCACTTTGCTCCTTTTGCGCAAACGCCAGTACACGCAGTCCGCTTTCCGACATGGAACGGTTTTCCCGTTCAATGCGCTCTCGATCAGCATCGGTCATTTCACGAGGCTTACCGTTGTCCAAAATATGCGTCGTGCGTTCCAGCAGAACATCCACAGCGCCCTTGGTCATCAAATACAGCTTATCGTCTATCCGGTGCAGCGTACTCATCAACTTGCGCTCGGAATCAAATGGTAGCTCGGCAATACGTGGATATTGCTCCAGCACCTCAAAATAATCGTCGTTGGCATTTCGGTAGGCCTGTACCAATGCCGTTTCGGTGGGGTCTCCCAGCATATCTCCTTGTGTTACCGTGGTGTCATTACACAAAACGGCGCTTAAAAATAACCGGCTGCAACTCCCCTCTCCAAAGCAAAAGGAATCGGTCACAGTCATTTTATTCTGTGTGAGCGTGCCGGTTTTGTCCGAGCAGATAATGGAAACACAGCCTAACCCCTCGACCGCACGCAAATTTTTCATAATAGCATGCTGCTTTGCCATGCGCCCGGTACCGATTGCCAAGGCAATGGTCACAATGGAGGAAAGCGCCTCGGGAATCGCCGCCACCGCCAAAGCCACTGCAAACATCAGCGAATCCATAATCGCCGGAAACAGCTCGCTGCCACTACCGAAAAGCGCATGATACAGCGTCAGTCCAAACACCACAAAGCAAATAACCATAATGATAATGGAAAGCTTTTTGCTAAAGCTGTCAAGACTGATTTGCAACGGCGTTTTACGTTCCTTGGTATCGTTCATCAATGCTGCAATTTTACCGATTTCCGTCTGCATACCAACCTCGGTTACCGCTACCAATGCACGCCCGTAGGTCACCATAGAACCCGAAAACACCATATTGATACGGTCACCCAAAGCAAGCTCGTCTTTTTCAAGCACATCGCTTGTTTTATGCACCGCTGTCGACTCCCCTGTGAGCGCGCTTTCATTGACCTGCAAGGCGTAATTTTCGATTACCCTGCCGTCTGCCGGAATCATATCTCCGGCCTCCAGTGCAAGCACATCTCCCACAACAATGTCGCAGGCAGCAATTTCCATACGTTGGCCGCCGCGAATAACCCTTGCCACCGGCGAGGACAAGGCCCTCAGGCTTTGCAGCGACTTTTCAGCTTTAAAATGCTGCACCGTACCCAAAACCGCATTGAGTATAATCACCACTAAAATAACCGCAACGCTTTCGTAATTGCCGGTAATCAAGGAGATCAGCGCCGCCGCAACCAGAATCAGCACCAGCAAATCCAAAAATTGCGCAAAAAATACCTGCCATACGCTTTTTTTACGCTTCTCCTGCAATTCATTGCGCCCATACAGCGCCCGCTGTTCCTTTACCCGCTCTGTATCCAGCCCTTTTGCCGTTGTTCCCAAGGTTTCCAGTGTCTCCTGCACGCTCTGTACGAAAAACCGTTTCATTCCGCATTCCTCCAAATATCTCACATAAAAATACACCGCAGCCGCATAAAAAAAGACTCTTATCACAGCCCGAATACAGCCGTAATAAAAGTCTTGCTATTTCAGGTACAAGCGAGCTTTTTCGCTACAAAAAAGCCGGTATGTCGCAGTGTACCGCAGAAAATTCTGCCAGCTACTCCCTTTTAACTAAGGTATAGTATACCCTATTTTGCAAAAAATATCAACCTTAAAATGAAATTTTTATTCCAGTTTATTCCGAAATTTTAAAAATCGTGTATATTTTTATACGTTTATAAATTGCGCCCACCCAATTTTTATGCTACAATAAAAATAAATTTATACAAGAAGCCTAGGTGATCATATTGTCAGTGCCACAGGAAAGAATCCGCAATTTCAGTATCATTGCCCATATAGACCACGGAAAAAGTACATTGGCAGACCGCATTTTGGAGCAAACCAAAGCTGTGGCTCTGCGAGATATGGAAAACCAATTGCTGGATAATATGGACTTGGAACGCGAACGCGGCATTACCATAAAAGCGCACGCCGTTACGCTGATGTACCACGCCAAAGACGGTTTGGATTACATTTTCAATCTAATCGACACACCCGGTCATGTGGACTTCACCTATGAAGTTTCGCGGTCTTTAGCCGCGTGCGAGGGCGCGATTCTGGTCGTAGACGCCTCTCAGGGCATTGAAGCTCAAACGCTTGCCAATACCTATATGGCAGTCGATGGCGGACTGGAAATCGTACCGGTTATCAACAAAATAGACCTGCCAAGCGCCGACCCCGACCGAGTCTGCAATGAAATTGAAGATGTCATCGGCATCCCCGCACAGGACGCACCGCGTATTTCCGCCAAAACCGGGCTGAATATCGAGCAGGTCATGGAGCAGGTGGTGCAATTGATACCCCCGCCGAGCGGCGATTCTCAGCAGCCTCTGCAAGCCTTGATTTTCGACTCCTACTACGATGCTTATAAAGGTGTAATTGTATATGTGCGGATTAAAGAGGGGAAAATCCAGCCGGGCGATACCATGAAAATGATGGCAACCGGTGCGACATTCACCGTTGTGGAATGCGGCTATATGCGCGCAAACGGAAGCGCCGAGCCTACCGACTGTCTTTCTGCCGGGGAAGTCGGCTATATTGCCGCCTCCATCAAATCCGTGCAGGACGCTCATGTAGGCGATACCATTACGTTGCAAAATCGTCCTGCTGCACAGCCTCTGCCGGGCTATCGCCCCATTTTGCCTATGGTATTCAGCGGTATTTACCCGGCAGACGGTGCACATTATGCCGACCTGCGAGATGCGCTGGAAAAACTGCAGCTCAACGACGCCGCATTAACCTACGAGCCGGAAACTTCGGTGGCGCTGGGTTTTGGCTATCGTTGCGGCTTTTTGGGGCTTTTGCATATGGAAATCATTCAGGAACGCTTGGAGCGCGAATATAATTTAGACATTATTACCACCGCGCCCAGCGTTATTTATCGCATTACCAAAACCAACGGCGAGGTGCTCATGGTAGACAACCCTACCAACTATCCCGATGCCGCATTGATTGCGCAGGCGGAGGAGCCTATGACCAGCGCACATATTTACACGCCCAGCGAATATGTGGGCAATATCATGGAACTTTGTCAGGAACGCCGCGGTGTTTTCAAAGACATGCAGTATTTGGACACCGACCGTGTGGACATCCATTATGAATTACCGCTCAACGAAATTATTTACGACTTTTTTGACGCGTTAAAATCTCGCACAAGGGGTTATGCCTCGTTCGACTATGAACTGACCGGCTATGCCAAAAGCGATTTGGTGAAACTGGATATGATGCTCAACGGCGAAGTGGTAGATGCGCTGAGTTTCATCATTCACAAGGACAAGGCCTATACAAGGGGGCGCAAAATGGCTGAAAAATTACAGCAGAAAATTCCACGCCAATTATTCGAGGTTCCGATTCAGGCATGCATTGGCGGTAAGGTGATTGCAAGGGAAACAGTCAAGGCTATGCGGAAAGATGTGCTTGCCAAATGCTACGGCGGCGACATTACCCGCAAACGCAAATTACTGGAAAAACAGAAGGAAGGCAAAAAACGCATGCGTCAGCTGGGCACGGTAGAGGTGCCTCAGGACGCCTTTATGAGCGTATTAAAATTAGATGAATAACTCAAAACAGGCAAGGAAATTCCCTGCCTGTTTTCATTTATAAAAGCATCGAAACTACCACGGTCATCATACCGGCAACGCCCAAGGCCATACTGCTCATAGCACCCTGCACCTGCCCCAATTCCATAGCTCTTGCCGTACCGATGGCGGTACTGCTGCATCCAAAGCCTACGCCTATGCCAACCGGGTTTTTCAGGTGCAAAAGCTTTACCAAAAGCGGACAAAACACCGCGCCGATTATCCCGGTAAAAATAACACCCGCCACGGTAATGCCCGTAATACCACCCAATTTTTCGCTTACCCCCACGGCAATCGGCGTTGTCACCGTGTGCGGAATCAAGGAACCAGTCAACTCCTTGTCCAAGCCGAATAACTTGCAAAGCGCCACCGTGCTGCCAATCGAAACGCCGCAGCTAACCAAACAACCCGTTAAAATCGGCAACCAATATTTTTTCAAGGTTTCTAATTGCAGGTAAATGCTATACCCCAAAATGGTGGTTACCGGAACCAAAAATACGGTAATCATGCTCCCGCCCACGTTGTAAGACTCATAGGGGATACGGCACAGCCACAGCAGCGGAATGATAATAGCCATTGCAATAAGCAGCGGGTTGAGCAGCGCCGACCCGAATTTGCGGTTGAGCCATACCCCCACCAAATATGCCGCAATGGTAATCAGCATACCGAACAGCCCGTTGCTCAAAATTTTCTCCAAATTGCTCACCATTTCATTCATGCTTGTTCCCCCTTTTTGCCGCAAGTCGCTCCTGTAATTTCATGACGCCAATTACCGTATATGCCGTTGCCAAAAAAGTCAACAAGGCCGAAACAATACAAATCAGCGCAAATTGCCACAAATAACCCTGCAAATGCCCTATGCTCTGCATAATACTCACCGCGGTCGGAATATAAAAAAAAGAAATATTTTTCAGTACAAATTCCGAGACTTCCTGTATATGGCGTTTTTTTATAAATTTTACAAGTAGCAATAAAAATAATAAAATCATACCAATCACACCGGCAGGGAACGCAAACGGTAAGATTGCGGCAATGCACTCGGCCACCAAACAAATTGCAAATATGACAGACAGCTGCGCTAAAATTTTCATAGTAGTCCTCTCCTTTGCTTATAGTATGTGCCGGTTTTAAAATGCCAATACACCCAAAAAACAAAAAGCGGCATCCCTAAAGACACCGCCTGCACACTTTATTTACACATTAAAACGGAACAAAATCACATCTCCGTCTTTTACCACATAATCCTTGCCCTCCGAGCGCACCAACCCTTTTTCTTTGGCGGCATTCATACTTCCACAGGTGGTCAAATCGTCAAAAGCAACCACCTCCGCACGAATAAATCCACGTTCAAAATCGGTGTGAATTTTGCCCGCTGCCTGCGGTGCGCGCATTCCTTTTGTAATGGTCCACGCTCTGGTCTCCTGCGGTCCGGCCGTCAGGTAAGAAATCAATCCCAACAGCGTATATCCCTCTTTAATCAGGCGGTCAAGCCCCGACTCCGAAAGCCCCATGTCGGAAAGAAACAATTCCTTTTCCTCCCGCTCCATATTGGCAATTTCCGCCTCAATTTCTGCGCAAATCGGCAAAACACCCGCATGTTCCTGCTGTGCAATTTCCTGTACTTGCAAAAAGCCCTCGTTTTGTAAAATGCCATTTTTAAAATCGTCCTCGCTCATATTGGCCGCGTAAATGACCGGTTTGTTGGTCAACAACGCCACCGTGGCAAGCCATTCGGCTTCTTCCGGCGTACAGGTCATTCTGCGCGCAGGTTTCCCGTTGTCGAGCGTCTGTTTTACCCGCTGAAAAAACTCGTACTCCGCTTGATGCTTTTTATCGGCCTTGAGTAGCTTCTGTGCTTTTTCAATGCGTCTGTCCAGCACCTCTATATCCGACAAAATCAATTCGGTTTCAATGGTTTCAATATCTCTTTTTGGACCTATACTGCCCTCCACATGAATAATATCGTCATTTTCAAAGCAACGCACCACATGTACAATGGCATCCACCTCGCGAATATTGGATAAAAATTGATTACCCAATCCCTCTCCTTTAGAGGCGCCTTTTACCAACCCTGCAATGTCCACAAACTCAATCGAAGCCGGTACCACCTTTTGTGAATCATACATTTTGGCAAGCACATTCAGCCGGCTGTCGGGTACGGCAACTACGCCTACATTCGGCTCAATGGTACAAAACGGGTAATTTGCAGACTGCGCTCCCGCATTTGTAATGGCATTAAACAAGGTGCTTTTCCCTACATTCGGCAAACCCACAATTCCCAATTTCATAGCACGCTCTAACCTCTTTCCGTAAAATTCAGCTGTTTTATTTTTACTATTATAAAGCAAATGAACGCCGCTTGCAAGCAAATTCCCTCAATACCTTTTAAAATGCATGCGCATGTGCTATACTAAGCAAAAACACTGTCAAAGGAGGCTTTTTGCCATGAATCAACCGCAAATCGGTCAAACCGCTCAAAGACAGCTCACCGTAACCGAGGCGCACCTTGCTAAAAATGTAGGCAGCGGTACGGTAGCCGTACTTGCCACGCCTATGGTGGCAGCGCTTATGGAGGGCGCCGCAGCCGACCTGGCCGCCTACTATATAGAGCCGGATTGCACCACCGTAGGTTCCGAAATTACCGTGCGTCATCTGTGTCCCACCGCTCAGGGCGTCACCGTCACCGCCCAAGCAGAACTGATGGAATCAGACGGTCGTTTTTTTACATTCCAGTTGACCGCAACCGATAATGCCGGTATCATAGCCACCGGCACGCATACTCGCGTCAGCGTAAAAACCGAACGTTTTGCCCAAAAAGCGGCACAGCGCAAAGCTCAGCAATCACAGGAGGCTTCTCAATGAAACAACCCGTGTTTGAAACCGTTCTTTTCGATTTAGACGGTACTCTTGCAAAGTCTGCACCCGGCGTATTGGACTGCGTTGTGACCACATTACAGCATATGAACAAGCCCGTTCCCGACCCGGAAACTCTGCGTAAATTCATCGGCCCACCGCTATGTCATAGCTTTATGGAATTTTGCGGCATGACCAGACAGGAAGCCGACTTGGGTTTAGCGCATTACCGCGAGATTTACCTAAACGGCGGTATTTATAACAACAGCACCTTTGAGGGTGTTCCGCAATTGCTTGCCGAACTAAAAGAAAACGGCATCAAACTCTGTATTGCTACCTCCAAACCCGAACCTATGGCGCATATTGTACTGGAGCATTTGGAAATTGCACCGTTTTTTCATTTTGTGGCCGGCGCAGATTTAGAAGAACGCAAAAGCAGCAAAATGCAACTTATACAAAAAGGACTTGCGCACTGCGACACAAACCCCAAAAACGCGGTTATGATAGGTGACACGCAATTCGACGCGCTTGGTGCACAGCAGGCAGGTACACATTTTATCGGGGTGCTGTACGGCTACGGTACTAAACAGGAAATGCAGCAGCATAGCGCACAAACCTTTGCCTCTACCGTGCAGGAGTTGACTGAACTGCTTTTACCGTAATTATTCCGGTACAAAACATGAAAAAACGCTACTACCATATGATAGTTCCGCAGCGCTTTCATCAGCAACTTCAGATCCACCTTGCTTTGTTCTGCATCCAGTAATTTTTTCTTACCGTCAGCTACAAGTTCCAGCAATTCCTTCTGCTCCTTTTCGTAGTTGGCAGTCTTTTTTGTGAAACCCTCATCGGTAACCCCGCCTCAAACAAACCCTTTAATAGCTTTGTCGATTGCTTGGATGCGCCGCACAAAGTCTGCAAGACTACCCACCGCTCCCGCCACGATCTGTTTCAGTGCCACATTGCGGATATAGTGAATGTTGCAAGTTCCTCGCCCGGTTTTCGTATTTCCGCGCTTGTGACTGCGAAGCTTCTGCACACGATCAAACAGTTCCTCCGAAACAATCGGCTCCTGCATATTGGGAATGTATCTGCTGTTCCTCTATGGAATTATAGATGGTCTTATACCCTTTATAGCTGACTGTGGTGGTGATAAAATTCACGGCGCAGCCGGGTGTATGCCGGTTGGTAAGAATATTCTCCTTTTCAAGGTCACGGGCAATCTGTGACGAACCACGCCCTGCAAAGCAAAGTTTGAATATCTTTCGTACCACCTCTGCTGCAGGCTCATCAATGAGCTATTATTCTCTGTTATCTAGTGACTTCTTGTAGCCTTAGGGAACAATTGGAGATACCCGCTTGCCGTGTTCCGCTTTGCTTTTCCAGTTCCACGGACAGCCGTGTTGCCTTGTCGTGACCACAGCCAAGGGCGGTACAGACTTCATTCAAGGTGTAGTAGATGAAGATGTGCCTGCTTTCATCGGAAAACGCCGCCGCATTTCTGCCGGACAAACCTGTGCGGTCAAGCAACCGTCCGTAAAGCAAGGCGGCATCGGCAAACAGTATTTTGTATCGTAGATAGGTGAATAGCGCCTTTGGCACTCGGTAGTAGGAAAAGGATTCCGCTCCCCACCAACAAATTTTCTGGTTCATTCAATTTTCCGCTCCGTAAGCAGCTTTCTCAAAGCGGGTAGTGTGATTCCATTGCTGTTCCTAATTATCGGGTGTACTGAAAAAGTCCTCTCACTTACTTTGAATTTGGATGCCCTTTTGTGGGGGCAGAAGAGTTTCAAAAAATTCTTCTCTCTACTTACTCTGAATTGAGTCGCAGATTTTCAGGGTACTCTTGAAAATTCTTTTCCAGAGCGCAAAAAGAGGCGCAGCCAACGGATCATTCTGAAGGCTGCGCCTCTACTTTTTGCTATTCAGCGCCAACCTAACAAGCAGACTCCTTGCGTCCACAAAGAGTTGTTCCTATTGTGTTTTGTGACAAGTGAACAAATCTAAAGTGCCTAATTGTAAAAGCCACTTTCGGCCTGGACTTTTCTTAATTGATATGCCAACCTTTATAGATATGTTTGCTGGAGCCGGAGGCTTTAATGAAGGTTTTTTACAAGCCGAGGAATCCGGTAAACATTTTGGTCGTATTACTGACTATCTTGATATGGCAAAATTGTGCCTATCGCAGATAAACAGTGTGATTTTCTTATAGCGACTGCTTCAATCGACAGGATTGCTTAAACCGTCAGGCAAATCAAATTGGTACTTCGTTCTGTTCTCCAATCCCGAGATTGAGCAGGAAATAATTGCCCACCTGTCTGGATGTGCCGCACATCTTTTCGTATTCTGTCATCGCCCTAACCTCC
Source organism: uncultured Eubacteriales bacterium (assembly GCA_934457095.1). Taxonomy (GTDB): domain Bacteria; phylum Bacillota; class Clostridia; order Oscillospirales; family Acutalibacteraceae; genus UMGS1071. Next base: position 27,791 of record CAKSHJ010000003.1, on the reverse strand, counting down.
TATTATTCCGTGTAAATACCCTTGAATTTCTTGACCTTAGCGTTTACGAACTTGAGTAGTAGTTCATCAACCGTATCGCTATATTTACCCGCTGCAATAAGCTTGCTCCGCAGATTGTTCAGATTCTCTGTAATGAACCGTCACTCCATCGTATCCAGCACAAGGTGATATTTCTATCTTCATCCGCCGTTTCTCCTTTATATTCTACAATCATTGTAGCAAAAGAAACGGCAAAAATCGAATGTATGGATTGATATTTGAGTATGTACACAAACTTTTTTATGTTATAATGTTATCGACACAAGTACCATTGCAGAATTATAGTCATCCATTTCAAAAGGAAAGAGAGAAAAGATATATGCTTAGAATTGATAAAGCTATCCTCGATACGAACAGCGTAATATGCAATAACATCGCACTACTTGGAGATAGTGACCGAGGACTTTTGAGTCAGAATATTCTAGGGCATATTCGCAACTTTGTTGAATACATAGCAATTAAGGCATATTCCCAAAATCAAGATGTTAATCCAAATGACTACAACCTCAATGTTGCAGCAATGAAAAATATGCAGCATTGTGGTGAACTGCACTTTCTATTTAGATTCCACAAAATGCTCCAGAAGTCTGTGTCCCACTATACTATTGACAAAGACGGATCAGAGCGACTCATGCTCAAGTACTATGAGCATCTTCTTAAAATCAAACTCTTTTTGAAACAAGAATATAATTTGGATGTACTGGGGAACATCGATAAGTTTCCATTAAATACAGATACTGAACTTTCAAACTATTATGCGAAGATTGCGGAAAGAATTGAATCTCCAAGTGCGCAAAGTTATCCGCTTACCCATAGCGACCGATATTATGTACAAAAGGTCAAGCCTTTCTTTGTAAACCAGAAAATTTACTATGAAATAACGTTTACGACTGCGAATTCAAATGTAAGCAAGTTCGACAGAGTAATTGCTTTTACACAATATGAAATTGTCGATAACTATGCCGTCAAGTTTTCAATACATAATGATACGATTCGCATTCGGGATAAGACTATGTCTATTCTAGTAATTGATGGATATGAGGTTTCTATACGCCCGTGTGAATGGGATAATCTGTCTAAAGTGTTTGGCTCAAGAGTCGATCATCGTACCAGTTCTATTGAATACAGAGAACTTATGAAATTTCTTTCGACTGTCAAAATGTCTCTAACAGAACTTGTCAGCAGCGAACAGGATTACTATGACTACATAAAAGGACGGGTTACCAACCAGGCGCAATCCATAAAAATTTATGAGATACTTGACCAATGCCGTAATATCATTGTTGGCAATAAACCCGGAGCCAATGTATTGCGCTATTTACTTTACAAAATGAATAACCGAATCATTAAGTGGCAATATTGGAACGAACAATGTGATAAATTATCCAATCTCCACTTAAACTATGGCTGTATTCCGTTTGATCAAATGCCGTATTGTACATCTCTCCGTCAGCATAATCCTAAAATATACGACTTATTTGAATCCATCCCTAGTTCCGACCGTGAGCATGAGCTTTTTGCCAGATATATTAAGAACAACACCGAAGTTGAGGGGCATCTTTTTACACCCAAAGCAAAAATTGAAGGTTTTGAAGGTAAGGATATTGATTGCCTGATTCGTCGATATAACTCTTCCCTGTACTATAAGCATACCGGGCGAAGACTGGAGACATTCAAAGAGCATATCTATATTAGGGAGTATGCTGAAGATAGTACAGAAATTATCAAGAAACTGCAAGAGCTATCTTCTTCAGGCGTATCTCAATACACAGCGTTTGTTGATTCTTGGATTTCAAAAGAGTCATATGTAATAGATGATGGTAGCAAAAAAGAATCGCTTCGGCAGATGTTTGCCCATTCACATGTAGCGCTAATTTATGGAGCAGCTGGTACCGGAAAATCCACACTAATCAAACATATATCGAATTTGGGGGCGGATAAGAACAAGTTGTTCTTGGCCAATACGCATCCAGATGTAGATAATATGCGCAGAAAAGTTACAGCAGAGAATAGCGAATATAAAACAATAGCTAAGTTTCTATCAAAGAGAAATAGCAGCACAAGTTGACGCTTATGGATATGACTTTGAACTTGTCGGTGAATCTGCGGCAGGAAAATCTATTATCTCGTTTAGCATTAACAAATACCGCAGCACAGACGAAGACGACAAAGATAACGATTCAACTATCGTTCCTTTTCAGATTGCATACGCTGTTTCTATTCATAAAGCGCAAGGCCTCGAATATGATTCGGTAAAGATCGTTATTACCAACGAAACGGAAGAGCGAATTACACACAACATTTTCTACACAGCGATTACTCGCACAAAGAATAAACTTAAAATCTACTGGAGCCCGGAAACTGAACAGTCCGTTCTGATGAGACTTGAAGCCAAAGACAGTAGTAAAGATGCATATTTGTTGGCTCAACTTTCCTTGCTCACAATGGAAAGATAATATACTAGACAACCGTATAAACAATATCGATGCCATAGATAGTCTATTATTCAGGTAGCAGTGGTTGTTCATACCCAACTCTAATGGGCGGATATTCTGACAGAGTGCGTATTTAAACTTAATGTGTAAACGAAAAGGAAACCACCAAGAAAAGTTTGCGAGACTAATCTTGGCGGTTTTCTTTGCTTTTGCTATACCTGATAACTTTGTTTATTTAATACTTTGTTATCAGCCTGCCGCATACCGGTAACGGCGTTTTTTCATACCTATAATTTGCGAAACGCATACTGCATAACCCGTTCTATGCGCTGCTTGCCCTTTTGAATATGCCGATTTACCGTAGACCTTGCAAGACCCATTTCTGCCGCAATTTGTACCTGTGTCTTATTCTCTAAAAAACAAGCGTACAAACAGTCATATTGCCGCCGGGTCAATTCCCCCTGCATTACCCGACGCATCATCTCCAGCATGCGGCGATGTTCCCTGTCCGTATTCCCCTGTTGTTCCAAGCCATACTGTTGCACCCCAAATATGTTCTCGGTCATGCCGTTCCACCGCAATGTTTTTCTTGCCATGCCTTTTTGCACTCCTTTCGCGCTCTAACGCCGTCTGAATACGGCTTCTTCGATTTAAAAATTCCCCGGTATGCCTGCATTCCAAATACATGCTGTACAGCATACTCTCTCTTTCCTGCTCCAAATTCTCCTGCGCTCTCAAACGCTTGAGATACGCTCGCAACACTCCCGCCTGCTGCAAATAACTTTCTGCCCATTGGTTCGCATACAATATCTTCACACCCTTTTTTAATTTTTGAACATTCGTTCTTTCCATCTTAATTATACCACAGTACACGCCAAAAACAACGAACAGACCGAACAACATTTGTATACCGCCTATAAAATTTTATATTTGAAGGAAATTTATAAAAAACCCCCTGTTCTTTTTTCATGAAATGCGTTATAATAGTAATATATTTGTGCAAACTCGTACATACAGCTTGCAGACTTACTGCCAACCGTCCGCAAGCCATCGTTTGAATTCTACCGTTGGCAGAGAACTGCGAGGAATTATGCGTATTTTACATAATATTTACCACGGCCTTACTGATGCTATTGAGCTTTTAGCGGAAAAAAACCGCAAAAATAACCTCATCAATCGTATTCGACATGTCATTTGTCAAGAGGAAATTAAAGCAAATCGGGCATATATTGCACTTGGACGCTATTACTTTCAAAACCTGCGCCAGCCCGAAAATGACGAAACCGAATTTTATTGCAAAGCGGTCGAGCATGCCAATCATCGCATTAGCCGTGCGCTGCTTAAATTGGACGAAATTACGTTGGACGATGAGGACTTCTTCTGTGACGAAGATTTTGAAACTGCAGTAAATGACCTCGGCTTTGCCAGCTGCGAAAATGCACAGGAAGCCTCCTCATGGGACTATACCGAAACTGCAGAGCAAACCGAGTCCGTTAAAGAAGACGGAGAATCTCCGGTGATTCGTCACAATGACATTTATCCGTTTCAGGATACAGAATAACCAAATTTGCATAGGAATTTTTAAAGGGTTCTGCCATGAAAAAAAAAGTAATGTTGGGTATGAGCGGCGGCGTAGACAGTTCAGTAGCCGCTCTTCTGCTCAAAAATGCCGGCTATGAGGTTACAGGCGTTACTCTACGCCTACGACCCGACCAATATATGACCGAATGCAGCGCCGGTGGTTGCTGCTCGCTGGAGGACATTGACGATGCCCGCCGCGTTGCCTATAAACTAGGAATTGAACATTTGGTATTCAATTTTACCGATATATTTCAGCAAACTGTCATTGACTATTTTGTCTCGGAATATGAGCAGGGACGCACTCCCAACCCATGTATTGCGTGTAATCGGCATGTTAAATTCAACGCCATGTTAAAACGCGCCGCAGAATTGGGTTTTGATTATATTGCAACCGGACATTATGCTTGCATAACTCAAAATAAGCAGGGTCGCTGGCTACTGAAAAAGACATCTGCCACCAAAGACCAAAGCTATGTACTGTACTCCATGACGCAGTTTCAATTGGAGCACACCCTATTGCCGCTTGCGACCTATACAAAGCCACAAATTCGGGCGTTGGCCCAGCAAGCAGAGTTGCCCGTTGCTCAAAAGCCGGATAGTCAGGAAATTTGTTTTGTGCCGGACAAGGACTATGCCGGGTTTATTCAGCGGTATACCGGAAAAATACCTCAACCGGGCAATTTTACCGACCAAAACGGCAATATACTGGGCAAACATAAGGGCATTGTGCATTATACCATAGGTCAGCGTAAAGGATTGGGCATGTCGTTCGGCGAGCCTATGTTTGTTACCGAAATTGATGCCGGACAAAATCGCGTGGTACTGGGTAAGGCAGGCAGCCAATATGCCAACACACTCATCGCCGGAGACCTCAACTGGATTGCCTTCCCCGATTTAGCCGCCCCCTTAAAAGCGACTGCTCAAACCCGCTATCAGGCTCCGACCGCGCCCGTATCGCTCTCACCGTTACCAAACGGCACGGTTCATGTTGCATTTGAACAGCCTCAGCGCTCGATTACACCCGGACAAGCCGTAGTATTCTATCATGATGACTTTGTTCTTGGCGGCGGTACTATTTTACATAAAGAATCATAAATGCATTTTTATTTTTACACGAAAGATGGTGTACCCTATGGCAAAAAATCTAAAAAAAGTAGTTGGCTGCCCCAGCTGTGGCATTTTAGAGGAATTTCAGCCTCATGCCTGTATGAACGCGTCCTCCGACAAAGACTTGCGTGAGCAAATTTTAAACGAAACGCTATTTTTATGGAAATGCAGCACTTGCGATTACGAAACTCAAATGCTATATTCCTGCTTGTATCAGGATCCTATTCACAAATTCATGCTGTATTTGCACCCCAAAGACGAGGAGCCCGATGTATTAAACCAAATTCCCGTGGAAGGTCTAAAAGGTATTCGGAAACGTATTGTATGCAACGTAGAGGAAATGAAAGAAAAGCTACTTATTTTTGAGACCGGGCTAAGCGACTACGCCACTGAGCTTGTAAAAATTGCATTAACACAGGTGGTCACGGCAAAATGGGGCATAGCGCCGACAAAAAGCTACTTCTGCGGCATTGACCGAGCAAAAAATACCATAGACTATGTATTTTATTTAAATGAAGAGCAGCCACCCGTTTACCAAAGCACCAAGGCTGAAGTCTATCAAACCTCTTTGCAAATTGTGCATTCGGTTATAAAAGGCGAGCCAAACCGCTTTTTACGCATAGATGGCAAAATTGCGGGCAAAATTTTAGCAGCACACCAGCAAATGCAAACAGAACGATAACCTCGGGAGGAACAATAACATGTGCGGAATATGCGGATTTACCGGAGAAATTGTCAACCGCGAGCAAGCGCTTCGGGAAATGGCTGACCAAATTATTCACCGCGGCCCCGATAGTTGCGGTTATTTTTCCAATGAAGAAATTTCTATGGGTTTTCGCCGCCTCAGTATTATAGATTTAGAGGCCGGCAATCAACCCATTTTTAACGAAGACAAAACTCTGGTTTTAACCTTCAATGGAGAAATTTACAATTACAAAGAGCTGCGGCAGGAATTATTGGAAAAAGGTCATACCTTTGCCACAAATTCCGACTCTGAAGTACTGATTCACGGATTTGAGGAATGGCAGGAGGAATTGCTTTCTCGATTGCGAGGTATGTTCGGCTTTGCCATTTGGAACTCCAAAGACCACTCCCTCTTTCTTGCCAGAGATTTCTTCGGCATCAAGCCCATGCACTACACGCAGGTGGACAACCACTTTGTCTATGGCTCCGAAATTAAAAGTCTGCTGCAATTCCCAGGCTTTGAAAAAAAATTCAACTATGACGCTCTCAATAACTACCTTTCTTTCCAATACGCCGTGCCGCCGCAGACTTTTTTTGAAAATGTATATTGTCTGCTACCGGGGCACTACTTATGGTACAAAAACGGTAAGGTTACTACCACCCGCTACTGGGAGGCCATTTTTCGACCGCAGAACGATATGACCGAGGCACAAGCCGTCAATCGCATTGAACAGGTCTTTGCAAATTCTGTGGACACACACAAAATCAGCGATGTAGAGGTCGGTTGTTTTCTGTCCAGCGGTGTAGACTCCAGCTATGTTTCTACCTATTTCCCGGGACAAAAGGCTTTCACGGTAGGCTTTGATTTCGGTGAAAAATACAACGAAATCGATTTTGCCAAACGCACCGCAGAATATATCGGGCTTGAACACCATTACAAAGTCATCTCGTCCGAGGAATTTTGGGGCAATATCCGGCATGTACAATACCACATGGATCAGCCCTTGGCGGACCCCTCCTGCATTGCATTGTATTTTGTATCTAAGCTGGCAAGCGAACATGTTAAGGTGGTGCTCTCCGGAGAAGGCGCCGATGAATTATTCGGCGGATACGATGTCTACAATGAGCCACTGGTATTTAAAAACTACCGCAAATTGCCGCAGGAACTGCGTACTTGGTTGCGCAAAACCGCGCAAAAATCAAAAAAACAATTCAAAGGGCAAAGTTTTTTAACGCGCGGTGAGTTGCCTACCAACGAATATTTTATTGGCAATGCCAACATGTTCTCGTTTGAGGACAAGCTCAAATTGCTGAAAAACACAAATTGTGTTACAAAACCGCAAACCGTAACCGCACCGTATTACAGCCGAGTCAAGCACTTGGACGACAGTACTCGCATGCAATATTTGGACATCAATCTCTGGATGGTCGGCGACATTTTGCTCAAAGCCGACCGCATGAGTATGGCAAATTCACTGGAGTTGCGCGTACCTTTTTTAGACAAAGAAGTATTTGAAGTCGCGGCCTCACTCCCCACACACCTACGCGTACAAAAAGGGCAAAAAAAAGTCGCGCTGCGCAAAGCCGCACAACGCAGACTCCCTATGGAAACTGCCGAAAAGAAAAAGCTGGGCTTTCCGGTGCCTACACGCGTTTGGCTCCGAGATAAAACCTACTATGACATTGTCAAAACTGCGTTTACCTCTCTCACTGCTCAAAAATTTTTCCACACTGAAGAACTCCTTGACTGCTTAGATACCCATTATAATGGTTTGCGGGATTACAGCCGCCGTATTTGGACGCTATTCATTTTCCTCATCTGGTACGAAATTTATTTCGAGAACGGCGATCATACGCCCGGAAACCTCCCAAATTTTATATAAACGCTATATATAGTAAACGGTGCAACTCTTATTGGAGCCGCACCGTTTTTATTCTACAAAGAAAACCTACTGAAAATTCACGCCTACATTACTGCCGCAGCTTCTTTTTCCAACGCCAGAATGTCCGGTTTATTTGACTTATTCATCGGAAGCCGCTCTTTAATAAACACACGCTTGGGACAGGAATCCACTGCGTATTTCATGGTACAGAATTGTTCCACCGCCTGCTTGACAGACTCGGTATCCGTCATATTCTTCGGCACAACATAGCATACCGGGGTGAAAAATCCATCGTTATTTTGATTGGGAATTGCACAAAAAGTGACCTCCTGCACACCGGGAACCTTAGCAATTTCGCTTTCCATCGCAGTCGGATAGATTTTGGCATTGGCGGAAATCAAAACCATACGCGCCATTCTTCCTTTAACGCAAACAAATCCTTCCTCGTCCACAATGCCCAAATCTCCGGTGTGAAGCCAACGCAAACCATAGTTTACTCCTCCTTACTGTAGCATGTATGGAAACATATAGAGTATATTATACTGGTAAAGTATGAATAAATCAAGCAAGGCCTTGTGATTTCTGCGCAAACAGGCACAAAAAAGAGAGAAGTTTTCACTCCTCTCCATGTCACATATTCATCAATTCGAGATTACGAGGTTACACTTTCTTCAGAGGAAACAGCCTCCGAAACGGGATCCTCCACCACTGCACTGCTTTCATCGACTACGGCACTACTTGTCGCAACATCCCCACTGCCGACATCTACGTTTTCATCACCACTCTCCAAAGCATCTTCTCCGGACTCCATACCATCCTTGTCATCAATCAAGTCGGAAGCCTCCGAAGAAGATCCCTCTTCCCCTTCCTCTTCAAATACGGCTGGGTCAAAACGCGCTATCACATCCTCGTGAAGCGTAAAATCCGTATATTCCTCGGCAAATTTGGTCATATCCTCAATATACTCATTGCCTTTCATATCAATAAGCAACTGCAAATCAAAATCCTCATCGCTCAATTTCTCATCGGCAATAGCGTTAATATCATGTTTCTGCACCAGAAGATAAATGGAATTTGTCTCAACCAGACTTGCCTTATCTGTCTCCATATTTTGTAATTCAGTAACCATTTCCGGGTAATATTGCTGATATTCGGTATTGGTACTCAAATTGGTTGCCTCTGTTTGCAGCGGGTCAGAAGAAAGCCCCTCGGCTGTTTTATATTCCTCGGCCACTTCTTCTATGGTTTTAGAGCCATCATTCATAGAGGCAACATACCCCTCAAAAGTTTCTTTTGCAGTAGCCTTTTCTTCATCGGACAAGCTGGAAATATCCTTACCAATATAAGCAAAATCGGTATAATTTTCGGTAAAATAGGCTTTTTTATCCTCGGCAGAAACTCCTTTTACCCCGTCCGGAGCATACATCGTCTGAAATATTTTCGTATACTTCGTATTAAACTCATAGTAAAATTGCTTTGCGCCTTCCTTGGTAATTCCATAACTCATCAGTTTTTTGGTGGAGGAATCGCCGGTGTTCCAAGCTTGATTCATATTGGTATCAATATTTTTACGCTCCTCATCGGTCAGCGCAACGCCCACTTCTTTTGCTTTGGCATCCACGGCAAACATACTCTTCATAGTTTCCACCGCCGTATCCTTCATCCAATCAACAGCAGATTTTCCCTCAATTTCCTGCTCCAAAACGGGCAAAGTGGAATCAGGAACGTAATAACTTGCGGAATAGTAAGCCTGATACATACAATAAGCATAAGCGCCCATGGTAATTTTTGTATTTGCATTTTCGGCCACAACGGCATTAGCCGGGTCGGTATTACACGCGGTCATGCCAATGACAATCGCACAAGCAGCCAATACCGCCGCAGCTTTTTTCACTATTTTCATTCATAAACCTCCAAATATTCTTAAAAACGTGGTTCAATTATAGCAAATACTTCCCAAAAAGTCCAGATAAGCTACGTGAATATTTTGTGAATATTTGCATTCCTCAATTTGTACGCTGATGCTCCAGCAAAAGCTCCAATGCCGTTTTCAAAGTTTCCAAAGGTGTTTCCCTGTCGGCTACTTGTACGCTCACAAACGGCTTATTGCCAGCGCTGAGCTTTACCCTGCCCTTGAGCGTTTCAATCAGCGGCTGTAAAAATTCTACGGTCATCGGGTCGCGGTACAATATAAGATATCTCTCCCTCTGCTTAACCTCGGTAATGCCCGCCTGCCACGCCATATTGCGCAGCAACGCAATATCAATCAACCCCTGCACTGCTTCCGGAGGTTTGCCGAAACGGTCGGTTAGTTCGTCCAGCACATCCAGAGCATCGTTGCGGTTTTCAATACCGGCAATACGCCGGTAAATTTCCAGTCGCTGACTCAGATTTTCAATATATCGCTCCGGAATATGCGCCTGCACCTGCATATCAATCAGACATTCCCGGTCCACAGGCGCTGTAGGCAATTCTCCCTTTTCCATTTTTACAGCCTCGCCCAATAACTTCAGGTACAAGTCATAGCCCACGGTTTCCATATGCCCATGCTGCTCTCCACCCAAAATATTCCCCGCACCGCGAATCTCCAAATCGCGCATGGCAATTTTAAACCCGGAGCCAAATTCGGTAAATTCTCGAATAGCAAGCAAGCGTTTTTGCGCAATCTCGCTGAGCACCTTGCCGCGCTGAAACATAAAATACGCATATGCCCGGCGTGCCGAACGCCCCACGCGTCCCCGCAACTGGTGCAGCTGAGAAAGTCCCATACGGTCTGCATTTTCAATCAGCAGTGTGTTCACATTGGGCACATCCACGCCGGTTTCTATAATGGTGGTGCAAACCAGCACATCCAGTTCCTGCTCCAGTAGCTTGCGCCATATTTCAGCAAGCTCAGCCTCAGTCATTTTACCGTGCGCATACCCAATTTTCGCCTCAGGCAGCTGTTTTTGCAACGCTGCCGCCGCATGCGCAATACTCTCCACATTATTATAAATATAATATACCTGTCCGCCGCGACGCAGCTCCCGCCGAATGGCATCGCATACAATCGCACGGTCAAATTCGGCCACATAAGTCTGCACCGGGTGCCGGTCATGAGGAGCCTCCTCAATCACAGACATATCTCGAATACCGGAAAGCGCCATATTCAGAGTTCTGGGTATGGGTGTTGCCGAAAGAGTTAGTACATCTACATTGCGGTAGCTACTCTTGAGCCGCTCCTTTTGCGCCACCCCAAAACGCTGCTCCTCGTCTACAATTAAAAGCCCCAAATTGCGAAACTCCACGTCTTTCGAAACCAATCGGTGCGTTCCCACCACCATGTCAATTTCTCCGGTTTTGAGCTGTTTTAAAATTTGCGCCTGCTGCTTTGGCGTGCGAAAACGCGACAATAACTCCACTTTTACAGGAAAACCCTCCATACGCCTGCAAATATTGCGGTAATGCTGCCATGCCAAAATCGTAGTAGGCACCAACAATGCACACTGGTAAGAATCGCTCACACACTTAAACGCCGCCCGCAAAGCAACTTCGGTCTTGCCAAAGCCCACATCTCCGCACAGCAACCGATCCATTGGCGCACTACGCTCCATATCCTGTTTAATTTCCTGCGTACAGCGCAGCTGGTCTTCGGTCTCCTCAAACTCAAAATGCGCCTCAAAATCACGCTGCCACTCCGAATCGGCTGCAAACGCATGTCCTTTAGCCTGCATACGCTTTGCATACAGCAAAATTAATTCTTTGGCAATATCCTTCACCGCAGAGCGCACCCTAGCTTTGGTTTTCTGCCACTCCTGCCCGCCAAGGCGACTCAATTTTACAACGCTGTCCTCGCGCGGACCGATATATTTTGAAACCAAATCCAACTGCGTCACAGGTACATATAGGGTATCCATTTTGGCATAGCGTACCTTAATATAATCCTTCACCACGCCTTGCATATCAATTTTATGAATCCCCTCAAATACGCCGATTCCATGGGTGGCGTGCACCACATAATCTCCCGGAGTCAACTCCGAAATGCTGTAAAGTTCCTGTGCATGCTTCTGCTTTTTTCGCTTTGCAGCAGTACGCTGTGCGCTATGCCCGTGGGTAATTACCGCAAGACCCGCTCCGGGCAATTCCAATCCTGCAGAAAGCCCGCCCGTAGTCACAACAACACCACTCCGGGGCAATGTCTGCAAATCGGGTACATACTCTGCCGAAATTCCCTTTTCTTTCAGGTCCGCTGTGATATTTGCAGCTGTTTTTTCAGTACCTCCCAACACCACGCAGGTAACTCCCTGCGCCAACATCGCACGCAAATCCTCCTCCAAAACCGAGATGCTGCCGCTCCAAGCGGAAAGCTGTTTTGCAAAAGCATTGACCGATGTACGCATAGAAATTTCATAATTACCTTTGACAAAGGTTTCCATGCAAATTGCACCGTACTCCCCCAGCAATTTTTGCAGCTCAATCCAATCCAGCGTATAGGTATCCAGACCGCGGCACAATACACCCTCCTCTAAATAAGCCTTTAAATCCTGCGCCCACTGCCAATGCGTTGTACGCACACGCTCCTTGCCCTTGCTCAATTCCGAAACAAATACCAGCGCCTGCTCCTTATCAAAATAATCAAACAAAGTCGCCGGATGGTCATACAGCATGGAAATATATTTATCGGCATTATGCAGAACAGTACCACTGCGTAATAATTCGCACTCCGCCAACAGAGTTTCCCTTGCTTTCGCGGCAGTCTTGCCCCGTAAAGAGGTCGCATGCGCCTGTATTTTTTCTGCCAAAGCGACCGGGTCGGCCACCAATACCTCAGCCGACGGCACAATCGTTACGCTGTCAATCTGTCTTATTCTACGCTGAGTCTGCAAATCAAAAAAGCCCATGGTATCAATTTCATCGCCCCAAAATTCCACCCGCACGGGGTTGGGCGCATCGGGTGTAAACAAATCTAAAATTCCCCCGCGTACCGCAAATTGTCCGGTACCGTCAATTTGCTCAGCGCGAACATAGCCGCACCGTAATAAAAAACGCACTACCTGTTCGGGTGCAATGTTCTCTCCGACTTTCAGTTCGGTAACACGGTTCTCCAACTCGGCGGGAGGAATGGTAAATTGACAGGCAGCATCCATACAGGCAAGCACTACATCAATCCGACCGCGCAATATACGGCATAGCGCCTCCATACGCGTATGCTCATACTCGCGGGAGACCCCCTCCACATTATAAAAAGTAAAATCTTTGGCCGGGTAAAATACAGCGTTCAACCCCATTGCTGTTAAATCCTTTTGCATCCTTTCGGCTTCCGCCTCATCAGCCGCTAAAACCAACGCCGGTCTACCGGTATCGCTTATTACGGTATCCATCAAAGCGGCTTTATGAATTCCCGCAAAACCCGTTATCGCAGCGGGCAAAGCGCGGCTATGCACCGCCTTTAATAACTCCGTGTACACGGGCAATTTCCGCATGCCCTCTTTTAAAAATTCCACACTCCACCCTCCTTTCCCCGGCGTATCTCCTATGAGTTATACAAATTCATTGCCTCATCCACTTTGTCCTGTACCAACAGCTCCACAGCCTTGTATGCCTGCCCTGCGGCAATTGCAAGTTCTTTTTGCTCGCCGGCACCAAATTTTGACAGCACCCAATCTGCCAAATCCCAATTCGGATTTGGTTTTGCGCCAATCCCTATTTTCACCCTGAGAAAATGCTCACTGCCACACTGCTCGATAATGCTGCGCATACCGTTTTGCCCTCCGTGACTGCCCTTTCGACGAATCCGCAACTTCCCCGGCTGCAAAGAAATATCATCATATATCACTATAACACGCTCGGGTGTCAATTTATAGAAATTCATGGCGTCTCTTACGCAATCCCCGCTCAGATTCATATAGGTCATAGGTTTGAGCAAAAGCACACGCCTGTCACCCAGCGCCGCCTCTCCGCACATTCCGTGAAACTTCATGCGGTCTATACGCACATTACACTGCTTGGCAATATAATCCAGCACCATAAAACCAGCATTATGTCGGGTATTTTCATACTGTATACCCGGGTTGCCAAGCCCCACTACCAAATATTCCACCGGCATCGCCTTGGATCTGCCAAAAACGGCAAATAAATCCCGCATCATATTAAAGTTCCTCCCTACAACAAAATTTTGGCGAGATAGCACCCTACCTCGCCTGAATTTGTGTCAAAAATTTAAAATGTATACATGGTCGAAACCGGCTTGTCCTCATAAATACGCTCTATAGCCTCGGCAAACAGTGGCGCTATGGGCAAAAGCGTAATCTTCGGAATCGCCTTTTCCGGCGGCAGCGGTATCGTATCCAGCAGAATCAGCTCTTTAATGCAACTGTTTTGCAATCGCTCAATTGCCGGGCCAGAGAGCACCCCGTGCGTAGCACAGGCAGTCACCTCGGTGGCACCGCCTTTTTCCAAAAGCGCCTGCGCACTGTTGCACAGCGTACCGGCGGTATCTACCATATCGTCAATCAAAATTACCTTTTTGCCGCGCACCTCGCCAATAATATTCATCACTTCCGAAACATTCGCCTTTTGCCGGCGTTTGTCCACAATGGCCAGCGGACAGCCCAACCTGGTAGCAAAAGTCCTGGCGCGCGTAACCGATCCAAGGTCGGGAGAAACCGCTACATAATCATCAATTTCGCCGCCAATGCGCTCTTTTAAATAATTGGAAAGCACAGGAGCACCCACCAAATGGTCCACAGGAATGTTAAAAAAGCCTTGAATCTGCGGCACATGCAAATCCATTGTCAAAACGCGGTCCGCACCGGCAGTGGTAATCAAATCCGCCACCAATTTTGCCGAAATAGGATCTCTTGCCTTAGCCTTACGGTCCTGCCTTGCATAACCAAAATACGGAATCACCGCGGTAATGCGGGCAGCTGAAGCACGCTTCATTGCGTCAATCATAATCAACATTTCCATAATATTATGGTTGACCGGCGCACAAGTGGACTGAATAATAAAGCAGTCCGAACCACGTACCGACTCAAACAGCGAAACGGTAATTTCGCCATCGCTGAAAGTACCCACCTCAGACTTGCCTATAGGCAAACCTAAGCATTCGGCAATCTGCTCTGCCACCCGCACTGTAGAATTGGCCGCAAAAATTTTAATGTCCTTCCCGTGAATGTTCATCAGTTCAAAATCCCCCTATTATCGTCCGCCACTCACCGAACAAAACGGCTTTGGCGATTCTCCTTCTAATTTACAATCGGAACACTGTACGCTATGCAACGTCAGACCATCTCCGATTTGACAGTCATGCACGGTGGTATTGGGGCCGATTACACAACCGCAACCTATTTTCGTATTGCCGGTAATTTGCGTGCACGGCAAAATACGGCAACCTCTGCCAAAAGTCACATTCGGACCAATGATTACCCCATCCGTACAGGGAATCTCCACACCGTTTTCCATATGGTATTTTAAAAGTAGCTTTCGGGCAACGGTATTGAGCTGCGAAAGCTGCATGCAGTCATTGGCACCCAACACGGCATTGGCATTGACCGCCGTATAAACTCCGGCATTTTTGCCATTTTCCAACAACAAGGAAACCGCATCGGGTAAATAATATTCCCCTTGCGCATTATGGTTATCTATATTGTATAGCACAGAGAGCAAATCGTCAATGCAAAACCAATACGCCCCTGAATTCACCTCGCAAATGGCAAGCGTTTGCGCATCGGCATCCTTCTGCTCCACAATGGCCGCTAAAGCTCCGGTTTGCTCATTGCGCACCACACGACCATAACCGGCGGGATCCTGCAATCGGGCGGCAATTACGGTAACGGCATTATTTTCCCGCTTATGCAGCGCATAGGCCTCCTGTATTGTTTGGCGGTCTATCAGCGGCGAATCTCCACTTAAAATCAATACGTTTCCGCCGCTGTGCGCCTTTAAAAAATCTTCGGCCATCATCACTGCATGCGCCGTGCCGCGACGCTCACTCTGATAAGCACAGCAAACACGCTCATAATTGGTATGCTGCTGCTTTAACCCGTTTAAATACCCCTGCACCTGCTCATACATATAGCCGCAAACCACACAAAGCTGTCCCAAATCCGCATCTATCGCGGTATCCACCACCCATTTGAGCATCGGTTCAAACAGCACCTGCATCAACACCTTGGGCTTATCGCATTTCATTCGCTTTCCCTCGCCTCCGGCAAGAATCACCGCACAATCTAAATTGGCCATTATTCGCCCTCCAAACAAAGTAAACTCTCTCTGTTTTCGTATTTTATGTTTTTTATTAAAAAATAATTTTCTCTTAACTTTATTATTATCTCAATTACCGCACAATTTTTCAAGCCCAAACAGCCATTTTTATGATTTTTCTCATAAATTCTTCCGACCAGAACAAGTTCCCTCTTGTACCACTGTGCAATTAGGGCTATAATAAAAAGTATCACATATGGGAGATTAGACGATGGTATGAACAAGCATGCATATTTAATTTTTGCGGAAAATCAGCCGAAATTGTTGGAATATCAACTTTCTCTGCTAGACCACGAGCGAGTCGATTTTTATATTCACATAGACAAAAAAGCTAGGCATTGTACACCGGCGCAAATCAAAAATTGGGTGAAAAAATCGGGTGTATTTTTTGTGGAAAGTACAGCCGTTGCCTATGGTACTTACAGTCAAATTCAGTGTCAATACGCGCTTATGCGCACAGCGGCAAAACAGAAATATACCTATTATCACTTC
This sequence comes from uncultured Eubacteriales bacterium, assembly GCA_934457095.1. Lineage (GTDB taxonomy): Bacteria > Bacillota > Clostridia > Oscillospirales > Acutalibacteraceae > UMGS1071. The sequence continues at coordinate 11,326 of CAKSHJ010000003.1, read as the reverse complement.
CTTTGGAACGGCGATTTACCTCTGCGTACACAGCTCCATATTTTGGACTTTTTTGATGCACATTCGGGACGGGAATTTGTAAATTTTTACGGAAATACCTTTGAAAACGGCGTACGGACACGGTTTCACGCGTTGCCAAAAGCATATGATTCAGGATTTCGTCTGTTTGGGCGCAAAGCTGAAAAATTAAACTGCCCTTGGAGCTTAAGCTCCAGGCTCAACCCCGAGGAAACCGTACCCACCGACGCAGGTTTTGTACTGCAAGCAGGCATAAATCCGTGTAGCATCACGCATAATTTAGTCAGTCTCATACTGCTCAAAGAGTCGTGGTGTTCACGTTATCTCTCAAAAATGGGCGGTGTTTGTGAGGTCTTTTTTCAGACGATATTGTGGAACTCCATGATGAAACAGAGTGTTTTCTACCATCGATATGATGACTGGTCCAGCGCTACTATGCGTCTCCTAAACTATAAAGACGGCAACCCCTACATGTGGCAAAAACGCGATTTTGACACCTTAATTCGTTCGCCGTACCTATTTGCCTGCAATGTACAAAATGAAGATGGTCTTGCCACTGAAATTTATAATCATATTGCTAAAAAACAAAAATGCAACCAATAAATACCGAATGCAAATGAAAAAAACCGTAAATATTTGATACAATCCCCATAGAGTAGACACTTAAAAAAGAAATCAAGGCTACGCTATGGGGGATATTTATGTCAAGGAAAAGGAAGTTATGAAGAGAAAGGGATAGCCGGTCTGCAAGACGGCAGAAGAAGAACCAAGCCGGCAGACGAAATGAGCATGGAAAACAAACTGCTAAAAAACTGAAAGCGCTGTATGAACAGCAGGACGGAATACTCGGATACCGACAGATGACGATTACGGTCAAACCGGAAGTACAATGTTCATTACAACAAGAAACGCATCCGGAGGCTACGGGTCCCATAGAAGGATTTTGAGGTATTCTCAAATCCGAAATGTACTATCTCAGAAAGTTTCCTTCGCGTGACGAACTGATTTCTGCAATCGAGCGTTATCTCCATTTTTACAACAACAAACGGTACCGGCAGAGACTTAAATTCATCACGCCGATGGAATTTCATTGCACCGCCGCGTGAAAAATTCCACCCTGCTGCGCAGCAGGGTGGAATTCCTGACAAAATATTTTTGCTTTTTTCAAGTGTCTGCTTGACAAGGGAGCATTTCAATTTACCGGGGTTGCATTTTTTATTTTTCATCATTCCAAGAGTACATTTTGCGTAGCTCCTTGCCAACAGCCTCTAACTGGTGCTCGGCACCAAGGCGACGGCAAGCGGTAAAGTGCGCTCTACCGGACTTATTCTCGCTAATCCATTTGGAGGCGAAAGTACCGTCCTGAATCTCCCTCAGTACCTGCTTCATCTCTTTTTTGGTCTCCTCGGTAATCATACGCTTGCCGGTTTCATAATCGCCAAATTCCGCCGTATCCGAGATAGAATAACGCATTCTGGAGAAGCCACCCTGATAAATCAAATCTACAATCAGCTTCATTTCATGCACGCACTCAAAATATGCGTTTTCCGGAGCATAGCCTGCTTCCACCAAAGTTTCAAAGCCGGCCTGCATCAATGCGGTCACACCGCCGCAAAGTACCGCCTGCTCACCGAACAAGTCGGTCTCGGTTTCAACGCGGAAAGTAGTTTCCAATACGCCGGCTCTTGCGCCGCCAATACCCGCGGCATATGCAAGACCAATATCCTGCGCTTTACCGGTTGCATTCTGATGCACCGCAATCAAACACGGTACGCCCTTGCCCTCGGTGTACTCGCTGCGCACGGTATGACCCGGACCCTTCGGAGCAATCATAAGCACATCTACATCTTTAGGCGGCACAATTTGACCGTAGTGAATATTAAAGCCATGTGCAAACATAAGCGCTTTGCCCTCTGTTAGATTCGGCTTGATATTTTGCTGATACATATCCGCCTGTCTTTCGTCCGGAATCAAAACCATAATAATGTCGGCAGTTTTTGCAGCCTCGGCAGCATCCATAACCTTAAGACCTGCCTGCTCGGCCTTTTGCCAACTTTTGCTGCCTTTGTAAAGACCTACCACTACGTTAACGCCACTTTCATGCAGATTCAGCGCATGAGCGTGACCCTGACTGCCGTAGCCGATAATTGCCACGGTCTTTCCTTTGAGTACATTGATGTCACAATCCTCTTGATAAAAAATCTTTGCCATTTTTATATTCCTCCTAATTTGTATGTGATACACTTGCTGTGGCTGCGCCTCTTTCCATGGCTACGGCACCCGTACGCACCAACTCCTTTACCCCGTAGGGTTTGAGCAGCGCGGTCAAAGTTTCCACATCCTCCATAGCACCGGCATATTGCAGTGTAAGCGTTTGCTCGGCAACATCTGCAATGCGCGCCTGCATTTGCTCGGCTATTTTAAGTACCTCGGGCCGCTGCTTTGCCGTACAGCCGACCTTAATCAGCATAAGTATACAGCTAATATAGTCGCCGGCAGCAGTGAGATTTTTCACCTTAATAACCGCAATGAGCTTGTTGAGTTGTTTTTCTACCTGCTCAACAATATGTTCATCGCCGTCTACCACAATGGTGATGCGTGAAATTGCGTGGTTTTCGGTAATACCCACGGCAAGGCTTTCGATGTTAAAGCCCCGGCGAGAAAACAATGCCGATACCTTGGATAAAACGCCCGGTTGGTTTTCCACCAAAATGGAGAGGGTATATTTCATAGCGTTTGCCCTCCTTTATATAGATGGTGTGTTCGGGTCTACACTGCACACCAACACATAAGCTTTTTCTGAGGCAAGCATCTCTTTTGCAAGCGCTTTTGCCTGTTCGTTATTTTGCGCAAACGCCGCTTGCATACCATATGCCTGCGCAATTTTCACAATATCCGGGTCGCCCTGCAAGGTAGTAACCACATACCGCTTTTCATATAGCTTGTCTTGCAGTTCCTTCACCATGCCCAAATACCCGTTGCGCATTACAACCAGTTTCACCGGTACACCGAATTGATTGGCCGTTGCCAGCTCGCACATGCTCATTTGGAAAGAACCGTCTCCGCACACGGCCACTACCTGACGCTTCGGCTTTGCAAGCTTTGCTCCAATTGCCGCCGGTAACGCATAGCCCATAGTTCCCATACCCCCAGAGGTCAGAAAACGCCCCTCTTTGGTATTAAAATTGTTGGCCGCCCAAATTTGATTCTGACCTACATCTGCGGTTAAAATTGCATCATCCTCCATCATGGAAGAAAGCTCCCGCATAAATACGCGCGGTTCCACATAATCATTGCGGGGTTCGCCTCGAAGCGGCGCTTCATTTTTAGCCTCCTGCACCTGCGCCAGCCATTCCGCACAATCGCAAGCGGAAATTTCCTTGGTAAATTCCCGCAGAACCAATTTGACATCGCCCACAATCGGAATATGCGCATTCACATTTTTCCCGATTTCAGCAGGGTCAATATCAATATGTATAATGGAGGCTTTGATTCCCTTGGGATTAGGAATGGCTCTATCTCCGACCCTTGCGCCGCAAAGAACAATCACATCCGCCTGATTCATCATGCGGTTGGCATACGCCTTGCCGTGCGAGCCAATCATACCGATATAATGGTCGTTATCCATGGGTATCACGCCCAGCCCCATCATGGTAGAAACCACCGGAATACCCGTTTTTTGCGCAAAAGCCAGCATTTCATCTCTGGCGCCGGCCAAAACCACGCCTCCCCCGCAGCAAATGACCGGTCGTTTGGCGTTTTCCAACAATTTTGCCGCTTTCTTAATCTGCAGCGTATGCCCCTTAGTACGAGGCTTATATCCAATAATTTCGGCTTTCTGCGGGTACTCAAAACATTCTATCTGCGCAAGCTGTATATCATAAGGAACGTCAATGAGCACCGGACCGGGGCGACCCGTAGTAGCAATGTGAAAGGCTTCTTTAAAAATACGCGGAATATCCTCTGCGCGCTTGACCAGATAACTGTGCTTGGTAAACGATTCGCATGCGCCGGTAATATCTGCTTCTTGAAACACGTCTCTGCCCAGCAGTTCCAAATTAACTTGGCCCGTAATCGCAATTAGCGGTATCGAATCCATATACGCCGTAGCAAGACCGGTAATTAAATTGGTCGCGCCCGGCCCCGAAGTCGCAACGCATACGCCCGCCTGACCACTGGTCCGCGCATAACCGCTGGCCTCATGCGCGCCGTTTTGCTCACTGCGCACCAACACTTGCTCAATTCCCGACTTTGCTAAAAAATCATAAAACGGGCAAATAACCGCACCCGGATACCCAAAAGTAACACGCACATTTTCCGCTTGCAGACATTTGACCATCATCTCGGCTCCGCTAATCACCGTACAGTTCTCCTTTCCCCGAAAATATATCGTATCTTTTATTATAGTATGCCGGGCAGATAAAGTCAATCTTATTTAAAGATAACCTTTCGCTCCTATTTTTTACAAGGCAACCTGCGCAATTTTTCTAAATACCGATATGCACCGCTTTCGGTGCACCTTGAACAATAGTTGCAGCAAATTTTTTAGCATCCTGCATATTTTCAAAGGCGCGCAACGGGATGCCCACCTCGCCGTGCTCAGTAAACAACAAATACAGGAATTGCTTGCCCAACCGAATTTGTTCAATTTCTCGAAACAAAATCTCAGACTCCCGTGCTACAGTAGTAATCAATAATCCATTTTCGGTAATTTCCACTGTAGTTTCAGGCATGAGAGCCTCCTTGTTCGCACTGTACAGCAATCGGTTCACCGATTGCTTCATTTTGAACTTGGTAAACAGCAGCGTGCCTATGAAAATAAAAATACCCAACGGGCAGAAAATATACAGGCACAGCGAGGATTTGAAAATCCAGGCTACCAGCAAAATCATAGCCTCGTATATACACGCTACAAGAACCGCTCTTGGCAATACACTGCCACTTTTGCAAAGCATGCGGAACATATTATAGTCATATAATTCAGTTTGATTCATTTGATATGTAATTTTCAAGTTATAACGCCACCTTGCATTTTTCACTATTTTACCATAAACCTCGCATAAGGAAAAGAGGAAATTTGCAAAAAATATTGGGCAGAGCGTATTTGACAAACTCTCTGTTTCAATGTATAATATTTTGGATTTTATCATACCGTTCCGTAGCTCAGTTGGATAGAGCAACCACCTCCCAAGAGAACCGAGAGCGTTCCCCGACAGGGGGCGGTCGCCCTTAAAATGAAATATGCGCCAGTAGCTCAGTTGGATAGAGCGTCCGCCTCCTAAGCGGAAGGTCGGGGATTCGAGCTCCTTCTGGCGCGCCACAAACAACGCTGAAAGCCTTTGTTTTCAAGGGTTTTCGGCTTTCCTTATTTTCTGCGGTGTTGGGCTGCTTGCTAATTGATAATCGCAAGCTTTGTATTTCGTGTTCAAGGCCAATCACCTTTTCGGTATTTCCACGGCTGGCATTTTGCTAATACGCACCGCATTATCGACGGTATTTTCATTCGGTTTTCAGCCCGTTTGCTAATACGGTGCGTTTTGCTAATTTGCTCTCTGCTAATAAAATCAAGTGTTATTAGCAAACTGGATAGACTCCAAAGCCTTTTTGAGTAGTTCGGGATTGCTGGCAAGCAGGCTCTCAAAAACTTCTGCATCAAGCGCGGGTGTGGCAACAACGGGTGTTTCCTTTGCCTTGCCTTTGTAAAAGGATTGCTCCATCTCATCAGCAAGGTGACGGCGATCCTCATAGAGGATGTGCGCATAGCGCTTAGTCACCATATCGGGAGAGTTCCATCCTCCATCAACCTGTATCGCTTTCAGATCGCCCTTGGAGAGCCAAAATTTTACACCCATACTCGTATGCCGTAAGCTGTGAAACACCACATTATTGACATCGATCGTCGGGTCGTTTAGACCGATAAGGACTTTCTTGAACCGTTTATTCAGATGCTCAATCATAATCGGGCGGCCATTGGCTTGGCAGATAATCAGGCCATAATCCATATGATCGTCGTCGCCAAGCTCCAGTTTCAGCTTCATTTGCATCTCTCTGAGCTTTTCAAGCTTCTTTGCAACGGTTTCAGAAATATAGACGGTACGAATACTGCCCTCCGTTTTCGGCTGCTTTAAGACAATCACCGTCCGTGTGCCCGGATAGAGGTTTGGAAAGCGGAAAAGGATGTCCATTTTGGGCAGCTTTTCAATCAATTTCTTATCAACACGGTCAATCACACGGTCGATGTATAGCACCTGATCACTCCGGCTAAAACGCTCCCACTGCGTTCCACCAACCTCGCCGCCGCGCATACAACAAGCAAACGCCAATTTTATAGCGCAGTGCATCACATATAAGTCGTAGATGTAGGTGCGGTCGGTAAAGTCCAATACTCTTTGCAGTTGTTCGGGAGTCAAGGCATCCCGTTTAGCCTCCTTGTGCTCCGGCAGGGTCGCATCCAAAAACGGATTTTTCGCAATGTACTCCCACTTTTTCGCCTGATTGAAAGCACATCGCAGAACCTTGTGGATGTCATGAATGGTTGAGGGGCTGATATGCTCCCGCTTGGGCTTGCCCATATTGGTTGCCGGTTCTGCTTCGTTCAGCAGAAAATGATAAAAGTCATCAACGGTCTTGGTACGGATGCTGCGAAGTTTTTTGTCGCCCCAATGTTGATGCCACCCATTTTTCTCACCGTATTTCTCGATGAACTCATACAAGAACTCTCTTACGGTAATATCATTGTGATCCACATGGGTGTTCTGTTCTTTCTCATATTCAATCGTTGCTTTGCGGGATTTGGCTGCCGAATAGCTCAGCCCCGATTCCCAAACTTGATGACGATTTGAACCCTCACCCTCATAATAAACGACAGAATATGTTTTACCTCTCTTTACGATTGAAGCCATATCAAATACCTCCGTTATCTGTGATATTGTCAAGCCACTCATCGAAAGAGAGTTTTGAAATTCTTATAGTTCTGCCGATACGGACGATTTTGAACTCTCCCGAATTGCACAGTTCATATGCTTTTCTACGCCCGATATTCAGTATGGAGCGTATCTCATTGACAGAGTATGTCCGCTTTCCGACAGAGTGTTTCCGCACAATCTGTTCCAAGCACATAGCACCTATTATAAAGTAGTAGTTTTTAGTGTCCCTCTCCAAGGACATATGCTACACTGAAGAGAATGCTACGGATCGGTTGTGTGCTCTTACCGCCGGACGGTTTATGTAGAACAAGGTTACAAGAGTAAAGCGTCCTGTGGACCCGGCATCAAATAAACATACCGGAGGTATCACCATGATTTGCGTGGGAATTGACGTTGCCAAGGACAAGCACGACTGCGTCATCCTCAGCTCGGAAGGCGAAGTCCTGGCAGATGTATTCGCCATCCAAAACAACGCAGAGGGCTCTGACACGCTGCTGCAAACCAACCTCTACCGGAAAGGCTGGTTCCGACCCTTCACATGGCATCCGTTTACGCACTTCCCGGCGAGTTCCCTGGAGTTAAAAGCGCACTTAACACATTTGAAAACGCTTTTAAATGACGTCTCCAAAGGCCGTTATGGGAGAGATATGGCAACAACGCTTCGAGATGCCGGCCAAGTCTCTGGAACTGCAGCATACAATCCACTTAATTCACGAACCGGACACCGAAATTGAGGACATTGAGGCCGCTATCCAGTCCATGATGGACGAAATACAGTCTCCCATTACGACGATTCCGGGCATTAGCGTTCGTATGTTGGTTCGGCTGATTTATGCTTTGGAGAAGTCCAAGCTACCATACAACACAGCTGCATAACCCATCTTCTTTCGTATGCTTAGCTGGGCATCCAACCGGATGCCTGCTTTGCTATGCCCTTTTTGAACCGCCTACTTTTTTCACCACTTCTCGCATTTTAGGATTGACATCTAATAGTTAGTCTTTCTCCGCGCTTGGTAATGGGCAAACCCAGCCGCATACAAAGACAGTCGTTGTAATCCTTGCCCCGCAGGGGCGGCTGAATGTCCACCGTGACCGCATACTTTCTCGGCAGCAAGTTCTTAATGGTTTCTGCAGCGATCCGCCCCGTGGTATCGTTGTCAAGCTGCGGTACCACACGGCGGATATTGGGATGCTCGGAAAGATACCACACCAGCGCGGCAGACAGGCTGCGTTCCTCGATTTTTGCCTTTGGCTTGTAGACTCCGGCGAGGGAGAGCAGGTTTTCGCTGTGACAGTCCTTGCCATCCAGCTTTTGCAGCGTCCCATAGGACAGCAGATCCACCGCCGACTCAAACAGATGAAGTGTATCGCTTGCAGTAGCCGCAGGAATTCCAAGGGAATAATGCTTGTCGCTGCCGTTGGCATCCCCGATAAAGTCCGAACCGATCCCTCTCTGGTTGGCATAGCGGGGCTTGCCGTCTGCGCCCATGCCCACGAACACCACATTGTGATAAGGGTAGCTTTCATAAAGACGGCCGGTCTGGATGCAGAAATCGATCCCTCTGCGGTGCAGGTATCCGACGGCGTGAGGGCGCAGCGGTTGACCTGCGGCAGAAGCAGCACCTTTTCTTTCGGCACTTTCGGAACCGGGTCAAAGGCGGGTGGTGCCGCTGACAGATTTCCCATAATGGTTTCAACCGCCTGCGTAAAGGGCATCTCTTTGACCTTAATGAGATAGTCCAGTACAGAACAGCCACCGATCCCATGGGAAAACCAGCACCACTTGCCGTTGGAGATTTTCAGACTGTCGTGCTCACGGGCACAATAGGTGCTGCCGCCGAAATGCACCAATTCCTGCAACTCGTAAGTCCGCAGATAGGTCAGCAAGTCCATCTCACGGGCCTACGCCACCACCTCCGGCGGGATATATGGCATATGTTCCACCTCCGTTCTGACACAAAAATAACCGAGGGGCTTTCAAAATGAAAACCTCTCGGCTATGTACGCAATTCTGCCGTATTCATATATCATTTATACTTTCAAAGGCATAGTATAGCGTCCCTTCAAAATCCTTTAATTGATAGCTTTGATACCTCTCATTGCCATCAACATCTTCATAGTTGATGTTAAACCATTTGGGAACACCTCTGTCATTGCGCTCATATTCATCAGTCAACACCGCCACTTTGCTTGGCCACTTCTTTGCGTCATCTGAATCATAGTACGCACAGTGAACGAATTACACCTCGTTGCATTGCAGCAACGGAGTGATGTGCTTTCAAATATAATCACATGCTTAATAGGAAATCTATTGACATTTTCAACGCTGATTTTTACATTCTTGTGGACGGGATTCCTACTTTTATCAGATAAACTAAACGCTTCGGCCGTTCCATCCAGTTGAATATCTATCGCAACTATTTTAAATAGAGAAAATCAGGCTGTATTTCTTTCTTCCTGCTTGAAGCATCCTTTTTTTCGCTCAATTCACTGTAATAACGACTCTGAAATATGGCAATCATGCTTACGATTACAGTTCCAATAAAAGATAGGTATGCGCCTAAGAATGAAAGTCAATCACTTTTTTCTAAATCTGCTCCAACTGGGAAAATACCATTCCTCCTGAACACAAGATAAATCAAGAAATAGTCAATAGCAGAGGCAGCGACTATAACAATAATATGTGTCTTATATCTTAACCAAAAGGTTGGCTTTTTATTTTTTGCTTACTCATAAAACACCTCTTATGCCTTGATATACCGTGTCGTCCGTCCGGCACCGATACGCTTCACGGAACCGGTCTTGACCATTACGCCAAGTACGGCTTCGACGGTCGTGGGGCTTACATCGGGGAGGATTTTGCAGATCTCCGCTTTGGAAAATAGCACATATAGAGGGCGGACAGGAAATTTTCGATAAATGGGAAATAAGAGTTTTCATTCGTTTCCCATCCTGCCAAGGATTGCCGCAGGGCTTCGTAATAATATGTCTTGTAGTTGTTGATCTGCTCCTCAAAGAATACATATTTCCCAGCATCAAAGCCGTTTTTGTATAGCAGCAGTGAGAGCAGGCGGGACATTCTGCCGTTGCCGTCCCGGAACGGGTGGATGCAGAGGAAGTCCAAATTCTCGGTCAGGTTGATCAGCTCTTGCACACTGCCGGTGTTCTCGCCCAAGCCCAAAACCACCTGCCAGAAATCGTCGCTCTCCCGCAGTTCCATGATCTGCCCGGCAAGATAGTTCAGCTCGCTCAGTCTCTCATACTCTCCGAGTACCTTGCCGATGGCCGCATCCGGGCAGTCATAGTCGGTGATGAACCATTCCTCATAGCGCCGCCCAATGCAGATGCGCCGGAAAACTGCCTGCGGGGGATGGGAAAACCGTAAACATGGGCGATCTCGTCTCCCAGCCTGCGGGTCACTCTGGTAATGTCCGCACGGGTAGCAATACCTCGGTAGATTTTTTCTTTCAGATTGTCGATCTGCGTGTCGCTCACGCCGTCCTTGTAGGTGCGGTAGAGGTAATGGTTCGTGCCGTCGTGATGGATGGCATCGCAGCGCAAATCGCCGTTTTTATCCACATACCAAGTGCTGTGATCCATGTCCCGTTCTCTGTAAAGGCAGTCCCGGATGTTGACGCTCGGAATTTCCTTATAACCCATGCGGCGGCCGTGCCAAAGCCCCAGATCACCGATAACGAGAATAGAACGGGAGGAGAATTGAATGTCCAAATTGGAGCGCTCATTGTTCAGATAGAAGCCCTCCGGCGCTTTCGTTTCCTTGACAAAATAGCCGCCGTTCTTGCTGATTCGGATCACGCTCTTCTGCGCCGTGTTCGGTTTCGTGACCTCGACCACCGTAACGCAGGCGGTCGTTTTACGGTAAGACACAAGAGGACACACGGTTCACATTTTCAGTTGAACGCTTTTCCACCCTAAAATTATTCTGCTAATACTTTTGCAATACGGCACGAAAATTAGCAGGATATTGGGGGAAACACACTGATTTCCAAAGGAACTCAAGTCATCGAAAATCCTTGATATTGCAAGATTTTTCGGACATTACAGGACACACAGGTACACGATTAAAAACGAGTTTTTTGAACTCCTAAGCGGTAGGTCGGGTGTTCGAACCACCTCGGGAACACCATCACCCGCCGAGAAAACCAGTGAAGTTAAGGTTTTCCGGTGTTTTTTGTTTCTATCAAAATTGAGCGAAAACAAATAAATGCTGCTAACAAGAGAAAAAATCAAGCAAAATTCTTACTAACAACCTAAGCTATGCTTATTTTTTTGCGTAAAAAAGAACAGCGCAGAAAATACTAAAACTGCGCTGCCCTTATATATAGTGGTCCGAATGTTAACTCATATGCTTTTTCAGGAGT
>CAKSHJ010000002.1 GCA_934457095.1 uncultured Eubacteriales bacterium | reverse complement strand
CTCATAAGGCTTAATATTCTACAATGGAATTTCATTTGTTTTCTTTTTGCAACCAATTGTGAAGTTTTTTCGCAAGAAACATTTGATAATTTCTTTATTTTTTCTAATTGTCCGCAAATGTTTCTATGCCATTTGCATAAAAAAGACACAGGTGTTTTCCTATGTCTTTTTTCGTTATTCCATAAAACTGTCGTTTTTCCAAATGCCGGACTGCACATATCCGTTTTGGTAGGTTAGCGCACCTTGACCGTTGCGCTTGTCTGCGGAAAATGAACCGGTATAGGTTCCAAAATACTGTCCGTTTTCGTCAAAATATGTATGCGTACCCTGCCCCTGCTTGACATTGTTCACCCAATCGCCTTCATAATAAGAGGTATCTTTATAAGTAATTTTCCCTTTTCCATGACGGAGACCGTTCTGCCATTCACCAGTATAACTCCAACCAGAAGCGTCAATATGTGTACCTGTTCCGCTCTCTTTGTTGTCCAGCCAATTCCCACTATACACGCTGCCGTCGGCATAGGTATATTCACCGTTGCCGTTGCGCAAACCGTTTTTCCACTCGCCGGTATAGCGCCACCCCTCTGCGCTCTGCAAGCTTCCCTGCCCGTTTGGCACATCATTGAAAAATGCACCGCTGTATACGCTGCCGTCTGCCAGTGTTAATACTCCCTGACCGTTTTTCAGTCCGTCTTTCCAGTCGCCCTCATAACTCCAGCCGGCTTGGTCTTTGTAAATTCCTCTGCCGTTTTCTCGATTGGCCGACCATGAACCGGTATAGCTTGAACCGTTTGCATAGGTATAAACTCCCGTTCCGCTGCGTTGCCCCTGTGCAAACATACCGGTATAAACCCAGCCCTCGGCATGGCGAAATGTGCCGCTGCCATGCGAGAGATTATTCTGAAATTCGCCCATATACACGCTTCCATCCTGATAGGTCAGCGTACCGCAGCCCTGCTGCAAACCGTTGCTGAAGTCGCCGTCATAACTCCAACCCTGTGCGCTTTGCAACACGCCCTTGCCATGTTCTTTATGATTGCTCCACATACCGGTATATCGGCTGCCATCGGCATAAATTTGTATACCCTGACCCGTTTTCAAATCGCCCTGCCATGCACCCTCATACACTGAACCATCGGTATCGGTCAATTTGCCGTTGCCGCACTTTACACCGTTTACAAAATCGCCGACATATACCCAGCCTGAAATATCAGTATAGGCACCGGCTCCGTTTGGCAAATTTTGCGCCCATTCACCGTTGTATACCGAACCGTTCGGAAAGGTTTTGATTGCCATGCCGTTTCTTTCGCCGTCCGTCCAGAAGCCCTCAATCACTGAGCCGTCGGCAGCGGTATATTTCCCCTGACCGTTCGGCTTGTCCGCTTTCCATGCGCCGTCATACACAGATTGGTCCGGAAAAGTGCATACCCCCTGGCCTTCCCTGATATCGTCAACGAACGCACCAATATACACCCAGCCGTATTTGCTGGTATAGGTGCCTTTTCCATTGCGTTTGCCGGCCACCCAATCACCGTCATAGGTTGAGCCGTCACGGTAAACAACTTTACCCGTACCATGGTAATATCCGGCGACAAATTCCCCGGTGTAACTATCGCCGTTATCGGCTTTCACTTCTTCGTAATAGCCGTTCATATTCGGGTCAAATGCCGTGACAACCTTAGGCGGCATGAGCGTTCCCGTTGCTGCCGAAACCGAAAGATACGACAGCGAACCAACCGTTATACAAAAACAAACCGCCAAAGAAGCTTTGAACAATCTTTTACAAGCTGATTTATGTTTTGAAAGATAAACCGCTGATAGAATACTGCCTACTATGGCAACTCCCAGTAAAATCAACATTATGATATTATGTATCCCCATATCTTTTTCCTCCTTATTCAGCGCTGAATCAGCGCAATGTCTCCTCATTTACAATAAATTTCAAAAACAATAGCCTAGCCCCTATCAGAAGTTTAAATTAATCTAAATGGTATCTATGAACCAAATCCTCAACAATAAAATCCATCACTTGATCGTTTAAATAATCAATAATAAGCATATAAAGAGCTTATCAATCTCAATACGTCATTTTTCTGAATCAATGGATGCAAGAGCTTTCCATCCCAAAGATCTTCCGTCTCCGGACTGTAACTGTCTGTTATTTCTGCATAGAACATAAATACATCATATCCCATAAGAATCGTAATAATAATCTCCTGAGGAAAACAATGGTTCTAACCTTATCGTATTTTCTTCTATCATCTTTTCATTTTCATTCTGTGCTACACTTGCTTGCGGATTTGAGTTTTCCGACAAATTTCGACTTGGTGATTTTATGCATGCCGTTAATGTAAGTATCAAAACACACAACATACATGAATTTATAATATTTACTTATAACGTTACTAGCTCCCTCCATAAATCAGAAACTCAGTATCCAAATGTTTGTACAAGTGTTGCATTGTCAATCGCATAACGAACAATATGATCCCATGCATATTTTTCATTCAAGTCTTTTATATTATCTACACTACCTTTATACTGTATTTTACTATCAAACACATATCCCGGACTATAAGTAAATAGACAGTCCTCAACTCCATTCATTATCACAGTAACAGAGCACGCGATATCTCCGATTGTTGCAGTATATTCCTGATCCGAAAAGCGCATATCTCTAAGGGCTGAAAAAATAACAGAAATTTCTTCCGCATGTGTTTCTTCAAAAGCGTATATCCCATCCGGATTTGTATATTCAAAAACGTATGCCGATATGGAATCTCTGTTTATAGCATGTATTTTGGATTGTAATTTCTCGCTATTACTCATAACGCTATTCCTCTTTTCTGTATCATTTGAAATAGTTCCATTGCACCCGAAAAAAAACATTACAATAGTACCAACTACAAGTAAAGATAATATTTTATATCGCTTCATTTTTAACCTCCTATTTAAATATAATTGAAGATTCCCAGCGACCTGTATCTCTTCCAGTACTTCGTCCATTTACTATTTCAGCATATGCAATTTCATATGTTGAGCCTACAAACGGAGCCCATGGATCATTAACAATATACATGTTTGTGTCTGCATTATACCCAACAATTACTGTCGCATGTCCGCCATTTCGTGTACCATCTTCTGAATACCATCCACGAGTTATTCCTACTGGATTATTATGAAGAAGATTAGATTTAATTTCATCTTCTGATATTAGTTACTTTTTTCTCGCAGTATAACCATCAATTTTCCATGAAGCATATTTTATTTTAATCCGTTCCTCTTCTCTTATCATAAACACAGAGTAATCACTGTCACCAAAAGTAGCTTCATTGTCGCAAAACGAAGCAATAAATCCCATATTTAATGCCTTTCTCATTTCATGTATTAGAAAATGTTCGAAGTCATCTACACTCATGATTGAATATACGTCAGATTCACATACCTCAATTAATATCCCATTGTATCTTTTGTTGTATGACACAATTACTCCATCAATGTTTATACTTCCGATATGGAGGTTTATAAAGGCCGAGCTATTCTTAAGAAAAAGAGACTGCTTTAAAAGTATGTCATAGCCATCAAACAGCACATTTTCAGTTACCCAATCTGTATTCTCCTCATTCTTAGGATATTTATATATTACTTTTGAAATATATTTACGATAATGATTGAACAAGACGCTTATCAATTGACTTAATTCTTCTGCATTTACCGCTACAAGACCAATCCCAATATATGAGCCCATGTCCATTCTCCATTCACTTGATTTGTGCGCCATTGGCAAGGTGATATTGTAACTGAGACTCCGAATATCTCCAACCACTCAACGAATCTGTAAGTGCTTTCTGCGGGTTCATTGCCTCACCGAAAGATTGTGATATACCCTAACTGAAAAGTTTTTAGCAGATATTTACATCTATATCTTCGGCGATGATATACATTAAGCCTTCCAGATGTGTATTCATTAACTTAAAAATATAATTTCCTCGTGTTACGCCATATCGCTTATTAATTTCATACGCTTCCTCTCCTGTGAATAGTTCAACAAAATCCCCACCTCCTTCATATGTAAATAGAGATGTACATGCGATCATATACGGCCGTTTAAATATAATATTAATTTTTTCTTCACCCATTTCATCTATTCTTCCACTTAAACCCACTTCCAAAAAACTAATTCCATATAGCTCAAAATCCATCCATAGTTGTTGTTTTAAATACTTATTTATTTTTTCTATTTTTTCATTCATCATTGTTTTCCTCCTAATGGTATATGGGTTAATCTAGCAGCTTCTTCACTAAAACTCGAATTTAGAGTTCCACCTCTGTTGAATTGTTTTAACACGGATTCATGGTACCAATTTCCATCCGTTCCCAAATATTCAAATCCTGTTCCTCGTCCATTGCTACCAAAAGTAGTACTTTGCCTTGAGACCCTGTAAATAGAACTTGAATCCGTATATGATGAATTACCTTTCTAAACTCTTTCTATCCACAATATCACTCGCAGAATTTAACAAATTACCATCCGTGTCATATACATGCATAATTATTACTCTTGTTTAGAAAATGCAAAACCAGTAAATCGATTCTCCTCAATACTTGTTTTAAACTTCTCAGATACAAATATCGTTGAAGGGCTTTTATCTGCTCTAAAAATATCATATCCTAAGCAGTTATTTGTATTCATATAGGTCTTCTTAGGAATAAATGTATAAAAATCATATTCCTGATTATACTTATATTGGCTTCTTTCCATATCAAATGCATCTATATAATTTTGGATAAATAAAAGATAATAATTTGAATTCACTTTCTCCGTTCTATTATCAACCAAATATACTGGAAAAAATGAAACTCCCTGAATCGGATTATTAGTAACCATATCCATAACATCTTTGTGAACAATTGGCCATCTAGCTACATTTCCCAAAAAATCACTCTCTTTATTAGATTCTTTAGAATCATAATAAAACTCAATACGCGGCCATGGAAAATCTATAGATTTTTTTAATATTATATTATAAAAAAATCCCTTCTTCACCCCTAAGACTTCAATCTCTCCTATATTACAAGTATCAGAATATATATATGGCTCTTTTTTCTCTAATGAATCATCATATGTCTCCATATCAAAATTCATTTTATAATAGTTATTCATATAATCCTCCTATTGGTTTAACCAATATTCTTTATATAGCATATCAGGATTTTCTCGTATTACACTCTTTACATTTTTCTCAAATAATTTAAAGAATACCTCTCTGTTTCCATTTGCAATATTGTCAATGTTTGTCATTTCATCTAGTACAAATTCATGATAATCATAAGGGTGCCTTCCTTGATGTTGCAAAAACTCTTTATTCCAAGGTTCGTCTAAGTCAAGTCCATACTTATTTGCAATATTCTCAAACTGGCTGGTATATTTTTTACTCTTATCAGTAGCAAAATGATGCTCTTGTAATGGTTTTGTCTTTGCGCTACCCTCAGCGACAGCTTTTGAAATCACATCATCCGCTGTAATCGGTCTCTTCGTCTCAATCTCCGGCACCTTCGGTGTCAATTCCCCCAATGGGTCGGCAGCTTTTACTTTCTGCGCTGTGCCGCAAGAAATTTGCCGCTGTTTTGCCTGAATAGCTGCAGCTCTCTGCTCAATATACTTCCGCAAAGAAACTTCTGGGTTCATCATACGATACGCCGCATAACCTGTCAAGCCTGTCAGCGAATCCACCATAGATTCTTATTCAAATTGTTGTGTTAGATATATTTCATTCTATCACCCCAAATTTTCTCAAAACACCCAACCCAAATTTACCTTTGTATCTATACAGTATCTTTCTTCACCCTTCAAACACTTAAGTAAATAGTCAAATTCCATTCTATGGATGTCCTCTTCATTGGAAGCGTAATGTTTTAATGTAAAATATGTGTCAGTAACTAATTGATTATCACTTTCATATACGGTCTCACAATTTATCGCATTCACTCTCTTGGATATTTGGCTTTTCGTAATGTTATTACTTAAAATATTCGATATAATATCTATAAATTCATTGATGATTTTCTGCATTCTCATCCCCCCTTATTAATAATTACCTGTCCTGATACAATTCTAACTGCATCAAAATCCCTATGAAGCATCTTTCCGTTTGCATCTGTCACTTCATGAATAATAAATTTTGTTCCGCTAACCAATCATGAATACTTAAGCCGCATTTATGGTTATTAAGAAACGGTATATCATTTTCTTCTTTCCAATTATAATATACAGCTTGATTCATCGGTTTACCATTCTCCCTCAATTCAGGGGATATCAATCCATAAAAACCCTACTAAATCATTTTCCGGACATTGCTCATAGCATTGCCCCAAAATATAAAAACATTAAGAATGGCTGCATTGCCCTCATTTTACACCCCCTATCACGGCTTTTTTACAAACTATTTTTGCAGTTAGAATTGCAAGTCTTATAAAGCTAAAATTGCCAACTACACATATATAGGTTGAACCCAAACAGCTTTTAACTCGCTTGTATTATCTACAACCACAATCATATTATGAATAATTTTCACTGCTATATCTTCATCTTCCAAGTTTGAATTTCCTATACAATACCAACCAGATTTTTTATCAAAATACGATTCCCACATCTTATTTTTATCAATTCTCCACGTTAGACCGGGTTCATAATCTCCGACTAGTCTCAATCCTCCTTTTATTGCATATGGAACAAACAAATTCTTAACTTCTTTCCAACTTTCTCTAGGGCTAAATCCCCAAAGACATTTTACACACATATCTTCTGAATCTACGCCTAAGTTCAAGTACGCTATAGCTATATTTATATCTACATTTACAGGCGGATCGCAATCAAAAGACCTATCATTTATAAAATATCGTTCCTCTGTATTTCCAATATTATTAACTTTAACTATTTCAAATTTCATCTCTTTTTCCTCTGCTATTGTGCAACAAAATTAAAATGGACTACCGTATTTATACTCGTGTCTACTACTAATTCCCAAGTACCTGTTGAGCCTCTAAAGGTTCCTGACACATCCCATCTAAGCCCTGATTTCAAAACTACATCAGGAACAGGCTCTGCTGATTCCATGATTTCCTTTAATAAAAGCGTTGTACCTTCTGAATCAATATATGGCCTTGATAATTGCCCTGCATTTTTCCCTTTTTTTATGATATCATTCATATGGTTTTTGACAGTTTGAGACATTTTCAACTCTTCAGAGCTAGGACGTACATGTGTGCTACCCTCAGCGACAGCTTTTGAAATCACATCATCCGCTGTAATCGGTCTCTTCGTCTCAATCTCCGGCACCTTCGGTGTCAATTCCTCCACCGGGTCGGCAGCTTTGGCTTTCTGCGCTGTGCCGCAAGAAATTTTTTATAAACCTCTAATAAAACTTACTCTATTTCCATTTTATATACGCAAAATGGTTCATTTTTTCCTCTTTGGAAAAGATACACACGTCCACAGATAGGACATTTCCACGCATCAAAGGACGGAGAGGGGATTTTCCATGTTTCAATAAGATCTTTACTACAAATGAAATCCCATTCTTTATCGGTATATATAATTAATTCTATATCATTTGGAGATTCTTGATTGCTTAGTTGTTTTCCACACTTGCACATCATACGAGCCATTTTGCTACCTCCTCAATATTCCGCCAATCGTCCAAAACTCAACCTCACCGGGTAATTTTCCGCCCATACTGCCTATTGCCCTATCCCATAGAATCCCTTCTTTTTCTTCTTAATCTATCCATTCTATTTTTAAAATACAATTATTTTCACCTCCCAAGCTCCAAGCTTGGGTATCACGCCAATGTCCTAAGCAAATAATCTATATACTTAATTCTTCTAAAAGTTTTTTGGTCTTATTTCCCATCATGTCTGAAATTTCTTTTTGTTCTTTTAGTAAGTATCCAATACTCTCTATAACACTAAACGCAACCACTTCATTTGCATAGGCATCTTCCTTTGACAACAATAACTCCAAAAAATCAAAAATAGCATGAAGATCCATATCTTTCTTGTTTTCAATGCACTTTACAACATAAGGTGTAAATACATCACCATATACTGTGTGTGAACCAGTTTCATCCCCCTCTTGCCATTCCACCTCTTTTTGATAATCGCCTTTTAAATTCGGAAAATTTTCAATCAACATTGTGTTTAATTCAACTCTATTCAATTTTATTTACCTCCTAAAGCATTTTTCAAGTCATTTAAAAGAGCCTTTTCTAAACTCTTTCTATCCACAATATCGCCCGCAGAATTTAACAAATTACCATCTGCATTATATCATTAGTTCTGTATACTGACAATATTTCTGTAACATTCTGAGATTTTTTCTTTCAACTCGATTTCATTAATACAATATTTATCCCCATATCTTATTTTTTCATCGGGTTCATAGGAATCACAAATTAAATTAATATCATCAAAAATATTATATATTTGCATTGGAACTTCGCATTCTAATGTATTTCTTCTATCATAGAATGTATCCATATACTTTTCGCAAAAAAGTTCAGCAGCCTTTCCATTATCTGTATTTTTCAGGAACTTTAATACTATATCCAACAATTCCACATACGCCGTCATTCAATCCACTCCCATGTAGACTTAATCTTTGCCCCTCCGATGACTGTTTTTATAAAACCATCTTCTGCAATATGCACGGATATCCCATCCTTAAATATAACAGTTCCCCCATTAATCGTATCTATATATTTTGTTCCTGTATTTAACACATCAAGTATGCTATTGATGGAATCAATTTTCCCTTGATTTATTCTGCCTAAAATGCGATTTAAACCATGTTCGCTAATTCTATATCCCTTATCGTTAAATACTTTATATACATCTTGCAGTTTTTGAGCATACTCCGCTGAGTAGTTTGTACCTTTTAAGACCAGTTCGTTGCTTTTACTGCCCATGCCTGCAACATCATCTGCAATTTCTGGCACCTTCGGTGTGAATTCATCCACCGGGTCGGCAGCTTTTACTTTCTGCGCTGTGCCGCAAGAAATTTGCCGCTGTTTTGCCTGAATGGCGGCAGCTCTCTGCTCAATATACTTCCGCAAAGAAACTTCCGGGTTCATCACACGATACGCCGCATAACCTGTCAAACCTGTCAGCGAATCCGTAAGCGCTTTCTGCGGATTCATCGCCTCGCCGAAAGATTGTGATACGTTTCCTCCGCTTAGGCGCGCGCCCACGTAACGGGAAGCTCCACCGCCAACAGCACTACCAACAACTGCACCGCTTGCGCCTCCAAAAACAGCGCCTGCCGAACCTCCTACAAAACCGCCAACCGCACCGGCAATCCCGGCTTTTGCTCCCTGATCAAGCGCTTCTGTAAAGCCTCTCCCCTCTACCAGCGCTCCTGTAAAGCCGCCGGCAAATCCACCGGCAGCTCCGCCCAAGGTGGCAGCCGCCCGAACACTCCCTGTAGCTCCCAATACCGCTCCGCCTACTGCACCACCCACAGCTCCCGAAACTGCATTGACTCCAACTTGAGTCCAATTAACGTCTCTACCCTCTACCGCAGCAGAAATAATTTCGCTTGCCGCACCGACAACAGCGCCCACAACCGCACCTACCACTGCCCCAAAAAGAGCTCCAAACCAATGTCCGCTGGGGTCAATGAAATTGACCGGATTGTTGGCGGTGTAGCTATACCGATTCAGCGTAAGCGGTTGTGAAATGTCTCCCAAATAAGTGTCCGCTACATGAAATCTACCGGAATCCGTGTCATAATACCGTGCACGCAAATATTGCAGACCGGTAACCGGGTTAGTTTCCTCGGCATTATAGCCGTAAAAGCTATCAAATTTCGGCGCACCGCTTGTGACATTTCCAAATGGATCGTAAGTATAGCTTTCGACAATTTCGATTGCTGAAGCAACTTGTGCAACGCTTCCTCTGCCGTCATACAAATAATAATCTGTCTTGTACACATCGGCTGTCGAGCTATCAACCTTGTCCAATGTTTGAGCAGAAATACGCTCGTTGCCGTAGGTATAGCTGTTTTTCAACTCGCTGCGCTTGCCGTACTCCATGAGTACCTGCGTATTCTGCGTGTTGACATGGTTCACATAATAGCTCAGTTCATAATCTACCCGCGTGGTTTCTCCGGGATTTTCCGGTATTACAATCGCCGCACCGGAGCTCGGCTGTTCGCTCGGCTTCCCTCGAATTCCCTCCGACTTACTGTTTGTAGAAGCAGCGCTATCCATATAATTTACCACAGCATTGCCGTTTTTATCCATCACAGAGCCGATAATCTGCGCAATGTCTTTTTCCGAAAGCCCGGCCTTTCGCATCGCCTCCACATCATCGGCAGAGTACGTCGTATCTAATGCCTCGCTGTGCAATACCAGCTCATACTGACCGGTTACAATCTCCCATATATGACAAAACCAATCCGAAAAATATGCACCCAGCGCCGCATTAACATTGGCAAAAAACTGCAAAATCCCCTGCCCAAACCCATACCAAAAAATCGTATCTTCCGGGTCAACATACACCTTTTCATAATAGGTCTGAACAAGCTGTGCGTTCCCATCGGTTTCCGGCAATGACCCGGCGTCATTCTGCGGGCTTGCCGTATTTTGTGCGCGGTCAGAATTTACCTCCACCGTACCGACAGTTTCGGCAATTTCCTTCTCCGGATTTTCCGCGCCCTCTGACTGGGACGGCTTTTCCACAACTTGCTCTGCCTCTTTGCGGGAAATTTGAAAAACACGGTTTCCGTCACCGTCATAAGAGGCCGCCATGAGCAATTGTCCGCCCTCTCTCACTGCGGAAAGCCGCTGCTCCACGGTATATTCATAGGTAATCTCTTTTTCATCGCCCGTCTGCTCGCAGATTAAACTGCCATTGGCATCATAGGCATAAAAGGTTGTACCGTCAATCGTACTCTTTTCACAAATAAGTTGATTGGCAGCGTTATAGGTATATTCTATTGTTTCCGGCAGTGATATACCGGTTTTTTCTAATTTTGTTCTGTTGCCGGAATCGTCGTAGGAATACGTATACCGAACCGTCGATGCACCGTCGCGCTCCGAAAATGCCGTCAGTTCGCCGGCAGCATTATACTGATAATTGCGGGTAACGGAATCATTTTCATTTTCGGCAACCTCCCGAACAATATAGCCCGCATGGTCATAGGTATAGGTAAATGACGATGCAATACCGCCACTGCAGTCCGTATTGACAAGTTCAAACAAATTTCCTCGCACATCATAACGGTATTCCGTACAGCTTCCGTCGGGACGCTCGGTCTGAATAACATTTCCGGCTGCATCATAGGAATATTCCGTTATTTGACCGCTGTCATCCACGGCAATCAAGCGGTCGTTGAGGTCATAGGCATACGAAACCACACGGCCATCGGCATAGGTAATTGCTCCCAGCCGTCCGCAGGTATCATAATCGTACTCAACCGTTTTGCCGTCTGCATCGGTAACGGACGTAATCCGGTCCATCACATCATACGTATAAGTACTTTCACCGGTTTCATCGGTCATTCCGGTACGATTTCCGCTTTGGTCATACAAATACAAAACCTTGGAATCGTCCTGAGAATACGTTTTTGAAGCCAGCCGGTTCAGCTTGTCATAATCATAGGTAACGGTAGTATAATCCGGGCGGACAATCGATTTTAACTTACCGAGCAAATCATAGGTCATACGCTCAGTTTGACCTATCTCATCGGTCAAAGAAAGCAAATTCCCCTCTAAATCATAGTCGTAAACAGACGCCTTTCCCTGTGCGTCTATTTGCTTTATCAAATTTCCCATACCATCATAGGTATAGAAAGTTTCTCTGGCAAGCGGGTCGGTTACTTTTGTCAAATTGTCGGCCAAATCATAGGTATAGGTTGTTTTTGCCCCCAATGCGTTGGTTACGCCCGCAATATTACCGTGTGCGTCATAGGTATATTTTACTGCGGCGCCGGAAGCGTCAGTCACCTGAGTGGTCTGACCGAGCGCGTCATATTCATATTGCGTGGCATTGCCCAAGGCATCGGTAATAGCCGTTACACGGTTGTTCCTGTCATAAGTTTGCGTGCGGGTATACCCCATCGAATCTGTAATCGCGGTGAGATTGTAGTTGTTATCATAGGAAAGCTTGGTAGTTCTGCCACCCTGTTCGGTCACGGAAGTAATGTTTCCGGCCAAGTCATATTGCAGCGCGGTTACTTTGCCCTCGGGGTCTGTCTGCTCGGTAACACGGTCCAGCAGGTCATAAACAAAGTTGGTTTTTGCACCGCTCTGCTCCAGAACCGAGGAAAGATTTCCGCTGCTGTCATACGCATAGACCGTACCATTGCCGCTTGGGTCGGTCATTCTGATGACCCGGTGCATCAAATCATACTCGTAACCGGTTGTACGCTCTAAATTATCCTGTTCGGTAATCAAATCTCCGCGCGCATCATAAGTGAATGTTTTCTCATAGCCGTTCGGCGTGGTAATCCCCGTAATACGGTGAACCACATCATAGGTATAGCGGTACTCACCGCCGTTTGGCTGTGTAATTCTTGTGGTAAGACCGTTTAAATCCACATCATATTGCGTCGTATTGCCCAGCGCGTCCGTTACGCCGGTCAGCATATTATGTTTGTCATAGGTATAGGAAGTTTCAGCGCCCCGCTGTGAAATCGCTTTAGTTGTATTGCCTGCCGCATCAAATATAAACTCGGTAATATAGCCGTTTGCGTTTTTCACTTTAGTCATATTTCCTACGGCATCGTAACGGTATTCCGTTTTACTTCCCTCAGGCTCGGTCATTGCAAGCAGCCGGGAAAGCGCGTCGTATTTATAACTAGTCGTATTGCCATTCCCATCCGTTGCTGCGGTAAGTCGGTTTAATTGATCATAGGCATAGGAATTCGTCACACCGTTACCGTCGGTAGACGAAAGCAAATTTCCGTTTTTATCATAGGTATATGCTGTTTTTGCGCCTACCGGGTCGGTGATTTCTGTGACCTGATTTAATTTATCATAGGCATACTGATACACCGCCCCGTCACTCTCTGACCGGTGCAAAAGATTACCCATAGCATCGTAGGTAAAGGTTGTGGTTTTATGTTCTGCGTCGGTGTATAAAACCAGCCGACCCAAAGCGTCATAGTCAAATAGGCTTGTATTGCCGTCCGTACCAGTTACCGCTATTACCTGCGAGAAAGCGTCGTATTCGTAACTCTCACTTCTCCCAGCAACATCGGTCTGCTTCACTAACCGACCATATTGATCGTATTCATAGGTTAGTCTTGCTCCGGTATTGTCAAACACCTCAGTAACGCGCCCCATGCTGTCATAGCGGTAATTTTTTACCAAACCTGCGGCATCGGAAGACTCCACCATGCTTCCCAACACGTCATATACAAACGCAGAAACATCTCCGTTTGGCTGCGTAACCTTTTCCATATTCCCATTTCGGTCATATTCTATCCAATAGGAATTCCCCAGCGCATCCGTTGCTTTTGTCAGTCTTCCGCTACCGTCATATTCATACGTAGTACAGCCGTTCAACGCGTCTGTTTCAGAAATTAGCTGCTGCAAAGCGTCATAAGCATAATTGGTAATATTGCCCTGCGCGTCTTTTTGCGAAACAAGATTGTTCACCGCATCATATACATATTGCGTCACACTGCCGTTTGCATCGGTTTCCGCAGTCTTGTTGCCGTTTTTATCATAGGCAAACTGTACGGCATTGTCAGCAGCGTCTACTGTCCGGGTCAACCGACCGACTGCGTCATACTGATAGTCGGTTTTGTTGCCCAGCGCATTTACGGTTTTAATCGGTCGGTTTAACGCGTCATAGGCATAGGTCACCACACCACCAAGCGGGTCGGTAGTCTTGGTCAAATTATTGTTGGCATCATATTCATAGGAATAAACACGACTGCCGTTTTCCGTGAGTTTTACAATGTTACCGTTTCCGTCATAGGTAAATTCCGAAATCAACCCATTTTGCTCTGTAAACCGGGTAATTCTCCCGCGCAAATCGTACTCATACTGCAACGAGGTTCCATCCGCATAGGTAATTTGAATCGGTTTTCCTGTGGGCGTATAGACAAATTCCGTCAAATTTCCCAGCGCATCGGTAGTTTTTACGGGAACCTTCAGCACAACGTCGTACTCGTTGGTTGTTTTTCTGCCATTTGGCTCCTCTTTGGAAAGCAGATTTCCGTCCGTATCGTATACATAGGTTGTCACGCCCGTGTCCGAAGCCGTTTCCTGAACAAGACGATTCCGACTGTCATAAGCATAGTTCGTCACATGTCCCTTGGCATCGGTCTTGCTGGTTTGATTGCCGTTGCCGTCATAGGTATAGGTCACTGTATTACCCTGTGGGTCAATGCCTTTGACAATATTGTGCATACCATCGTATTCAAAATCCGAGGCATAGCCCATTGCATCGGTCGTGCGAACCACATTTCCGATTTTATTCAGACTGTATTCCGTATAACCTCCGTCTGCTGCCTGCTCACCAATCTGCACGCCGGCAGCGTTATACATCTTGCGGGTAACGGAGCCGTCAGGTGCAATGGTTGTAATCAATTGGTTCATCTCGTTATAGAACAACTGATAACAATTCCCGTTATAATCGGTATAACCGGTTGCCACCGCACCGTCATAGGAATAATATTCCGTATTGCCGTTGGCATCGGTATGTGTCAGTATACGGTGCTGCGCATCATAAGTATAGCTTTCACTCGTTCCGTCGGCATAAAGCGTTCTTACAAGGTCTCCGGCAGCAGAATACTCCATCGTAGTTTTGGCGCCGTCAAAATCAATAATAGAAGTTACCTGATTGCGACCATTATAGGTATATTGGCGCACGGCATTGTCTTTGCGGGTTTCGGTCAGCTTATTGCCGTTGACATCATAGGTATAGGTATAATCCGCGTCCGCAACAAGATTGTTGTCCGAATCATAGGTGCGCTGCTCTACCTTTCCGTCCGCATATTCAATTTTGGTGGTACGGTAACGGTCGTCATAGGTATAGACCGTCACATTTCCATTGGCGTCTGTGGTAGTTGTCTGATTGGCAGTATACGCCAATCGCGATACATTCCCATTTGCATCCGTCTGCTTGGTTACACGGCCTTCGGAGTCATATTCATTGAGAACGATTCTGTTGTTTTCCTGGTCATACCACTCCGTCATACGATGCTGTGCATCATACACATAACGCACCGTATTGCCGTTGGCATCGGTAAATGCCGTCAAATCTCCGTTTGCATCATACGTATACCGCAGAACAGCGCTGTTTGGCAATAGAATCTCGGTAATTTTTCCGTCCCGGCAGGTAATTCCGTACACTTTGCCGGAGGGCGAGGTAATGCTCTTTACGTTATAGTTTTCATCATATTCAATCGAAGTGACCAAACCGTTTGCATCTTTTATTTCGCCCAGCAGTCCCCATGCATTGAAGGTTTTGCAGGAGCCATCCGTTTTATGCAACTCAAAACGATAATAGGTTTCGTCACCTACCGTATAGGCAATTTTTTCAAGACGAACATGATAGCCAGCAGGCGCATAATAGCCGCCCTTGCCGTTGGGTGTAAAATACAGCGTCTTGCCGTCTCCGACAGAATAGGCGATTCTGCCATCCTCGCACTCTGACAAACTTTCGCTGTACGCAAAGCTCCACCTACGCCCAAACAGCGAATGATTCGCATCCCCTTTGGAATTGTAGGTGCGCTCTATGAGAAACTCTCCGCCAAGGTCTGTAAGCGTTGCGTCCGTTGCCTGAAAATAAAAATTTCCCGTATTCAGATTGATTGGTTCAAAGCCGTATTCGCAATGCAATCCGCGCCCCATTAAGGCGCTGTCAATTGCTTTTTTGGCATCGTCCGTCAGCGGCGCGGGATTATATGCCACCTCTGTTTTGGGGTTACGAATAAATATCGTATTATTCTCTATAACTAGGGTATCCTGCACGCGATTATCCCGCATAATCGTGTTTAGCGGCACGCCGTAATAATTTGCAATATACGGAAATGTATCGGTCTGCTTAATTTTATAAATTAAAAATTTATCGCTGTCCGCCTGCCGACTAATTTGACCGTTTTTCGTAGCTGTTGCCGAAACAATATAAGCCTTGTCATACGACAAGCCGCCAAACAATTGCGTCTGCCAGTTTGAGAGCTTATCTTTATATGTTGTGCCGTTTGGAAAAACAGAAAGAAACGGTGTGCTGTCCGGGAATTTGTAGCTGGCGCTTGCCACGGCATACCCGGTTTTATCGTCCGGAGCAAGCCAATATTTTACCGATGCACCGGGCGTAGCAACGCCGTCTGCAAATACTGCATCAAATAACAGCTTACCCCCGGTATTTTTCTCCGTAATCGGGCGCAGAGAAACTGACAAATCATCAAGCGGATAGTTCGGATCAACCGGATCAGGAATTGACCAGTTGACCGTTAATTTCGGTCGATTCGCGCCATTCTTATTATGGAACACCTCGCACTGCATATTGCGCTCATCTTCCGCTTTAATCACAAATCCATGATTTGCAGCGGTTCCCTGTACCCACGCGTTGACCTGCTCACGCACATCCCAATTTAACCAACCGGCAGAGCGATTGGCGTACTGCGCCTGAATAAAGGTATGCGCATAATTCTGCTGGGCATTCCAAGTTAATGCTCCCGAATCCCAAGCCTGGTCAACGGTATACAGCGCAAAATTCGTTCGTCCGCTGCTCCATGCCGTATAGTGATAAACGCTAAAGGTAGCGCTGTCAATTTTTGCTTCGGGGGAAATTTGCGAAAAATCATAATCCACCTTTGCATACGTTCTCGTCATCAGGTGTGCGCTGCCGTATAACTCTAAATTTTTACTGGTAATACCGTCGTCGTAGCCGCAATACGGAAAATTATTGTCACCAATGACCATACTGGCAGCGCCTTGCTCTACGCCAAATAACCCAATACTCTGATTGGAAATCTCAACGGTCGGGTCAATTCGCACAGGATAGGCACGCTCGGGGGCATTCAACCAATCCGAATTTGTGCTTACAGTTGCCGTATCCCCTGTCAGCGTTAATGTAATATCAGTGGAAATTCGGCCTGTTGCATCGGACATCTGCGGCGCTACGATGGTAAAAACAGGCGCTTCCCTATCTTTTGCATAGGCAAGAATGCGATTACCCTCTTGCACCGGTGTTAAGCCGCCCGCCCGAATACGAAAAGAAAAGGTCGTTTCCTCCACTGCCTTATTCAACACAATATCTTCTTTTATCGTATCGCCTAATACCGTATATTGATAATCTACACCGTCAAAAACATCGTTATATAACACGGCGTTATCTACAACAACCGGTCTGGAAAAATCACCGCCCTGAGGAATCAGTTCAATAGTATAGCCGTCTTTGTTCAGCTTTACACCGTTTCTTTCCGTAATTTCCGTTGGCAGGGCAACCGAATAATCATTTGCCTTATTTTCAAAATAATTGGCTGAAAACCACGGTTTTTGCTCCTCAAGCGTGTTGTCCACCTGCTGCAGGTTCCCGTTTTCATCCCGGTAAGTATTGGCCTGTCCGCCAACCTGCGTAGTAAAAGTATTCCTGCCCGTCCGGTAGGTTTTTGCATATTCGCTGACCGCAACCAATGTGCCGTTAGGCTCTTCTTCCGTGTAATATTTTTTCGGCTCTCTCAGCGTAGGGTCTTTTTTATAGGTCACCGTATTCATCTCGGTCACCGCTTGCTGCTGTGAAAAATCCACCCCACGTAAAAATTCTGCGTCTGCAAGCGCCGATATCGGCTGGGCTCCGAACACAATTAAAATTGCCAGCAGTACGCTCATTGCTGTTTGAAACCATCTCTTTTTCATACTTCTCCCCCTCACCTATGCGCAAATGCGCTTTGATGCAAGCATTGCAAGCGTTCCGATTCCACTAAACAGCAATGCCTTCAAAACATCAAAACCAATATGATTTGGCAAATAATGAAAGGCGGTTTGCAGCAGCATACCAATGCCAAATACAAGTACCATCAGTAACAACAGCTTGAAATAACGCTTGCCACCAACAAAAAAGCCTTTGCAAAACAAAGCAAAAAACGAGCTGTTTTGAGTTAATTCCTGCCAAAATACAGAAATGAAAAACGGTGCCGACAAAATTTGCAATGCAGATATCACATAATTGATTACGCCTTTTATTTCTTCCAAGGTGAGCACGCTTTTCAAAACAGCATACAGCAATACCGCAATAAGGCCAAATAGTAAACTAAGTAAAATAGCAGCGCCTATCAAAATCAGCAGTGTACACAATACACGACCCAGCGCCTTTTGATAGCTGATACTTCGTTCTCGCTGCAAAAGAAAACATAAAAATGCGGTAACGAAAAACACGATGATGCACATCGCCGCTAACCCTACCGCACACAACAGAATCGAAATTTCTGAAATATCACTGTTTTCACTCATAACTGGTAAAATACAAAAAACTCCGCCAAAGGAAAGTAATCCGCAAATTCCTGTCATAATCCAAAAATTTGGTTTTTTTAGGCTCTGAATCTTTTCCAATTTTCCTACATCTCCCTCTCGTTTTTCACTGAGCCAATATTTGGGCAGCAATTTTTCTCTGTTTTTCGTGCCGTTAACTATGAATATATCATATTTTTCCAATGTTGTCAAATATTTATATTTATGTAATAAATATCCCTTTTTTAATCGCCTCGAAAAACACCTCAGCTGAGCTACTGTTTCGTGGAACAATATTTATTTTGATGTATTTGTAAATAAAAGACTCCGAATGCAAAAACAAATTGTTTCTGCGATTCGAAGTCTTTTTCTCCAAAACAGGCAATATGATGTCTACTTGGTCGTAGGTACCTTTATTATAAAAACAAAAAAGTCTAGACACGAAAGTGTGTCTAGACTCAGTCTGGAGCTACTAGCCGGACTTGAACCGGCGACCTGCTGATTACGAATCAGCTGCTCTACCAACTGAGCCATAGTAGCATATTTAGGAGGTCGCGCCTCCCAACTTATTTAATTTTGAGAAATCAGCATTTCCATAAGCCGATACCCCTGCGGTACAAATACGCCGGTAGACTTTGCTGCTTTTTCATTGTAACACGAAACTCCGCTATCCTGCGGTGCATTGCTCCTATAAAGCGCAAACGGAACCGGGTCTGCCGTATGGGTCCTCAACTGCAACGGCGTCGGATGATCCGGCAATACCAATATACTGAAATCCTCCCCTGCAGCCTGCATAGCGCCCATAATCGGTGCAATAATTTTCCCGTCAATCAATTCAATGGAGCGTACCTTATTTTCAATATCGTGTTGATGCCCGCATTCATCGGGCGCCTCCAAATGCACATAAACAAAATCGCTGCCGTTTTGCAAAGCGTCTATTGCAGCCTGCGCCTTGCCTTCAAAATTGGTATGCACCGTACCGATAGCGCCCGGTACATCTATACTGTTCAAACCCGCGCAAATACCAATACCCTTGATTAAATCAACAGCTGAAATCACACTGCCCTTTACATGATATTTTTCTGCAAAGGGCGTCAAATTGGGCTTTCTGCCCTCGCCCCAAAACCACAGCGAGGACACCGGAGCCTTACCACTTGCAATACGCGCACGATTAACCGGATGGTCTTTGAGCAGTTCGCGGGAACGCTTCATCATGTCCAAAAGCAGGTCCGCATTTTGTCCCTTTGGCAAATAGTTTGTAATGGGCTTCTCTAAAATATCGTGCGGAGGCGTAGTTTGTGCGCCGTCCTGCGCATGTTTCAATACCAAGCAATGGCGGTAGCTCACACCCGGATACAAAGTCAGCTTCTCGTTATGAAACTGCGCGTTTAAATCCCGAATGATTCGAGAGGATTCTTCCGTTGAAATTTCCCCGGCACTGTAATCCAGCATCGTGCAGTCCTCATAATCGGCGGCCTCAGAGAGCGTCACAGTATTGCAACGATAAGTTACATCCGTCAACGCCAAATCAATTCCCATGCTCACAGCCTCCAGCGGAGAGCGCCCCGTATAATACACCTTAGGGTCGTAGCCCATTGCGGAAAGATTCGCGGTATCGCTGCCGGGCGGCATACCCTGCGGCACGGTTTGCGCCAAACCGCAAATGCCGTTTTTCGCAATAAAATCCATATTCGGGTGTTTTGCGCAGTCCAGCGGCGTTTGATTGCCTAATTCCTGTACCAGCAAATCTGCCATACCGTCGCCTAATATTACGATATATTTCATCCGCTCTCCCCCTGTCATTTTCGTGTCATTCTCTTGTATTATACGGCAAGAATGCAAGTTCGTCAAGGTGTTTGCCGTTATATTATTCTATGCCCACAGAATAATTAGGTGTAATTTCCGTTTTGCGGTGAATAATAGTCACATTAAACAAACAGCTCGTTAGCCTGGCCTTATAATGGAAGCAGGAAAAATTTTCTGGAGTAGGAGGGGTATCTTGTTCAGCGTTGAAATGGGGCAGAAATTGCGCATGCTGAGAGAGAATTTTGGCTATACACAGCAGCATATGGCTAAAATTTTGAACATTGACCGTTCCACCTACACCTATTACGAACTCGGAAGAACCTCGCCCAGCTGGGAAACCCTCTTCATTCTCGCAAAATTATTCGGCGTGGGCATTGAGGAGCTTTTAGGTCAGGATTTGGTCACCATGCATCAAATGCACGACAGTAAAACACCCCTTTTCTCTGCCAGAAATAAAGACATCACCTCCAACGACAGTTTTATTTATAATTTGTCCGCAGAAGAAAAACAATTAATCGCATTCTACCGCATCAGCTCTGAGAAAACCAAACACGCTGCCATGAAGCTAATGGAACAAGATGTCGCCATGCAACGCTCCAGCTCTAAAAATGAAAAAAGTTAAGCATACCCGCCAATTTTTGGGTATGCTCTTTTTTTCATTTGAAGTACGTAGCAATTTATGATAAGATATTAGAAAAGAGGTGAACACTATGGAATTTGACGCACTGACCGGCGGAATCGAGCCGGGCGGCTTGCGCACAAAAAATGAAATACGCCTGCTGATTTGCTATTTATTATGCGGCATCAAGGCGCCGCTTGCTAAACAAGATGTGATACAAATTATGCAGGAAAACGGTCTTGCCAACTACTTCGAGGTAATGGACGCGCTTGCCGAAATGGTGGAAAAAGGCACCATAGACGCAGTTTCTTATAATCAGTTCGACCTCAAGCAGGATTGTGTTTTATGCAATGAAGTTTCCCGCAATATTGCAAAACAACTCGATGCCACACTACCAACTTCTGTAAAAGACCGCGCGGTGGCAGCCGCTGTCAATTTGCTGGCAAAGGCCAAGCGCGAACACGAAAATCGGGTAGAAATTACGCCGCTAAAGCAGGGATATCAGGTTGCCTGTCATATTTCCGGTGGAGAAACAAACCTGATGACGTTGACTATTTTTGTACCGGACCTATATCAGGCGCGTCTGGTAAAAGAGAAATTTCACAAAGATCCGCAGCGGATATACAGCATTTTACTTGCCAGCGTAACGGATAACCGCGATTTACTCAGGGAACTATTTGAGCAATACTAATAAAACAAAAAGCAGATACTTTCTCAAGTATCTGCTTTGTTTTTTAGTCTAATACTGCTTTGGAAATTTTCTCGCAAAGGTTATACAATTCCTGAGAAGTAGAGCCCAGCAATTTAACTGAGGTATCTCCGCTTTGGATAATAGAAGCGCCGCCGGTCACATTCGGCGTTTCATCAATAATACCGCGAATCAGCTCCAAGTTGGAGGCCTTGTCCTGCATATTGAAGAAAAGCAGGTTCGCCATATGCGTATAGCCCTCATATACGCCAATGCTGTTCATTTCGCCCTCTGCGGGGTTGAACATCGTATTATCATTATAAATCAGCTTACCCGCCTTGCGCACGGTAATCAAAGAATTATAATACCGATATTCAAAGGTTTCGCCATAGGCCACCCTACCGCTGGTCAAAATCTCCATCAAAATCAGCTTGGAGGTATCGTCTGTAAGCTCGGCGGAAATGGTGCTGTCAAAGCCGGAATCCGAAAACGGAATGGTGGGCAGCGGACTGTATTTGAGTAAAGCATTTTTTCCCACCTCAATGGTACAATCTCTGCGTGCGCTGCCGCCGTCCATTTTATGAAGCTTTTCATAGGACTGCGCCGTCAATTCCATAGCTGCGTTGTCGCAAACCTTAAAATTCAACTCCTGCGTATCGCCCTTTAAAATGCCTGCCGAAGCGGTTTGCATCATCACCGTCATATAATGCTTATTGATATGAAACGGCTTCATAATTTTAAACGGAGACGTGAAATAAACATCACTGACATAATTTTGACCGTCTTTTACATCAGCCGTTACGCTTAAAACACAGGTTTTGGGGTAATTGTTTTTTGATGTGTTTTCCATATCACAAATTCTCCCTGAATTATTTTAAGTCCTCAAGCAATACGTCGGATTTAATCCATTTGATGATTGCATCCACACCGTCGTGGCTTCTAACGTTAGCAAAAATAAAGGGTTTGTCCCCTCTCATTTTTTTAGAGTCCCTCTCCATAACCTCCAAGCTGGCGTTTACATAGGGAGCAAGCTCAATTTTGTTAATCACCAGCAAATCGGAACGAGTGATACCGGGACCGCCCTTACGCGGAATCTTATCGCCCTCGGCAACGTCAATTACGAAAATAGTAGCATCTACCAATTCCGGGCTAAAAGTTGCCGAGAGATTATCACCGCCGCTTTCTACAAAAACAAGCTCAATATCCGGAAATTTTTCTACCAACTCGTCAACTGCCTCCAAATTCATGGAAGCATCCTCACGAATTGCAGTATGCGGACAACCTCCGGTTTCCACACCAATGATACGGTCTCTTGGCATAACGCTGTTTTTTGCCAAAAACTCTGCATCCTCCTTGGTGTAAATATCGTTGGTAATAACGCCGATGCTGTAATCCTTTGCCATTTCGCGGGTAACAGCCTCAATCAAGGCAGTTTTACCGGAACCAACCGGACCGGCAACACCAATTTTTTTGTAAGCCATAGTTTATTTTCCTCCTAAAAATCCATTAAGACATATATAGTCTGCTATACAAGGTTTCGTGCTGCATGCAGCGAACATCAAATCCAGGGGTGGAACGGCAAAGTTCACGCTCCGTAAGAGACTCCAACCGGTCCAAAACCTCAGTAAAAGTTGCGTGGCATTCCTGCAAAATTTGCTGCCCCTGCGTTTGGCTAAGCGGAATCGTTTTCACACAGCTGACCACCTTACCGGAGGTATTGGTGTATAAGAAGGATTCCATGGCTCGTCTCATGTCAATGCCGACAGCGGCGCAAAATACACCGTAAGCAATTGCATAGGTTGGCTGTTTTACAGCTTCCACATAACGCGCAAATACCTCAGAGCTATACGGCACCTGCATGCTCAGCACAGTTTTTACAAAGCGAGAACCCAATTTTTGCGCCGCTGCACGAATCTCAATGGGAGATTTGCTTGCCTCAACCAATTCTTCAAGCTCTGCAATTTTTTCTACCTGATTTGCTTGGGCATATTCATAAGCAAGGCGTGCCGGAAGCAGTTCGGAATATAAAAAGCTGTTTTTAATACTGCTTTTCATAAAAGCCAGCGCTGTTTCTCCACTGTTTACAATGCCCTTTTGCATATAGGTTTCCAAGCCGTAAGAGTGGGAATAACCACCGATTGGAAACAGCGCATCATTGACCTGTAACAGAATAAATAGTTGATTTTCGTTCATAACTTTTCTCTCCGCAGTTATTTAGCGACAAAGAAATACCGCCATCATTTTGTCGCTGAAAAATGATGGCGGATTTCACTTCATTGATTAATGCGTATGTGCGTTAATTGAGGAAGAAATTTTCTTTTTAAAGTCGAATTTAACGGTTTTGCGTTCAACTTTAACGCCTATTTTTTCCATCAGCGCTTTGATTGGCAAATCAAGTGGAGTAATAAACTGATAGTCGCCTTCACCCCGAAACAGGGTTGCGTGTTTATTTCCAATTTCGTAACAAATCTTTGCAACCATGCGCACATCATCGTCCACAGTGATTACCAAAGCCTCGCACGGCGGAATATTCACGGCAATGGCCGTATCCCCATCCACATAGAGCACATCATCTTGATTAAGCCCTCTGGTTAAAATATCATTCCCTAATGAAATTCCAAGGTCACGACCCGCCTGCGTTTTCTTTTTATGTAGCTTTTTGAAGGCCTCATGCCATTCAATGTCTACATAATCCACCTTCAGTTTTTGAAATTTCTCATCACTTAATGTACCCAAAATTTGCTCGCATAACATAGTTAAAATTCTCCTAATTTGAAGTTTACTTCCCCTTATTCAAAGATATTGCGCAGAATCAAGAAGCCTATACCAAATGCGCTTGGCATAATTATCCCCAAAAAATCAATCAAATTCCTGCGTATTTTTACAGCGTACGCAATTTTGTGATTATTTGGAAAGTAGTCACTATCCTGTGCGAACAGCGACTACTAAACCAAACTTTATAATATACTTTTTATTCTAAAATTGAAAATTAGAACAAGTAGTACAGTTGTGTCAACGGCAACTCTTTGGAAACCTCGCAGGTAAGCAGAACACCGTCAGCTTTAACTACATATGTTTCCGGATCAACGGTCAACTCAGGAGTTGCATCGTTGAATTTGAGGTCTTTTTTACCAATATCACGGCAACCATAAACAGCCTCAACTCTCTTTTGCAAGCCCAATTTCTCTTGAATACCGTTCTCAATAGAAACCTTGGAAACAAAAGTGATGCAAGTATCATATTTAGCAGTGCCGTGTGCACCAAACATGTGTTTATAAATAACCGGTTGTACAGTCGGAATGGAAGCGTTTGCATCGCCCATTCTAGAAGCAATAACAGCGCCGCCTTTGATGATAATCTCAGGTTTTACGCCGAAGAATGCCGGAGACCATACTACCAAGTCAGCAAATTTACCAACCTCAACAGAACCTACAACATGGGAAATACCTTGAGCGATAGCTGGGTTAATTGTATATTTGGATACATATCTTTTTACACGGAAGTTATCGTTATCAGCAGAATCCTCAGGCAATTTGCCGCGTTGTTTTTTCATTTTGTGAGCTGCCTGCCAAGTTCTTGTAATAACCTCAGCAGGACGACCCATAGCTTGAGAGTCGGAAGACATGATGGAGAATACACCCATGTCATGCAGAACGTCTTCAGCTGCGATGGTTTCAGGACGGATTCTGGAATCAGCAAAAGCAACGTCTTCCGGAATTCTGTTATCCAAGTGGTGGCAAACCATCAACATATCCAAGTGCTCGTCAAGCGTATTTACTGTGTAAGGCATAGTCGGGTTTGTGGAAGCAGGCAAAATGTTCGGGAAACCTGCAACCTTGATGATGTCAGGTGCGTGACCGCCGCCTGCGCCCTCTGTATGGAAGGTATGCATGGTTCTGCCAGCAATAGCATCCATAGTATCCTCCACACAGCCAGCCTCGTTAAGAGTATCTGTGTGGATTGCAACCTGAATGTCGTATTTGTCAGCTACGGTCAAGCAGCAGTCAATTGCGGCAGGAGTGGAGCCCCAGTCCTCATGCAATTTAAGACCAGCAGCACCTGCTTCAATTTGTTCTTCCAAAGCGCCCGGCAAAGAGCAGTTACCCTTACCGTAAAGCAGGATATTCATCGGATATTCTTCGGAAGCTTTGAGCATCATCGCCAAGTTCCATGGGCCAGGAGTACATGTGGTAGCATTTGTACCATCGTTCGGACCAGTACCGCCACCGGCCATAGTTGTGATACCACTGAACAAGGAAGTATCAACTTGCTGCGGGCAAATGAAGTGAATGTGGGTATCAATACCGCCGGCAGTTACAATCAAGCCCTCTGTTGCAAGAGCCTCTGTACCTGCACCAACAACCATGCCCGGAGTAACGCCATCCATAATAGAGGGGTTACCTGCTTTACCGATACCTGCGATAACGCCGTCTTTGATACCGATATCAGCTTTAAAAATACCAGTGTAGTCAATAACCAAAGCGTTGGTCAAAACCAAATCCAGCTCGCCAGTTGCGCTTGTCACCTCAACGGATTGTCCCATACCGTCGCGCAGGGTTTTGCCACCGCCGAATTTGCACTCATCACCAAATGTGGTGTAATCTCTCTCTACCTCAACGATAAGATCCGTATCAGCCAGTCTTACCTTATCTCCAACGGTTGGACCGTACATCATCGAGTATTGTTGTCCAGAAATTTTCATGATCTCATTACCTCCTTAAAATAAATTAAATTATTTTATAAAGCCCTTCAGTTTTGCGTTTACCATTGCTTTTTCCAAGTTTGCAGGCACAGCTTGGTCGTTTGTCAGGTTGTTCAAACCAAACACGCGTTTGTTGCCGCCCAATTCTACCAAAGTAACAACCTTTTCCTCGCCGGGTTCAAATCTTACAGCGTTGCCGGAAGGAACATCCAAGCGATAACCAAATGCAGCAGCTCTGTCAAACTGAAGCATTTTGTTTACCTCAAAGAAATGGTAATGAGAGCCTACCTGAACCGGTCTATCACCCTTATGAACAACTTTCAGTTGAATGGATTTTCTGTTTGCATTAAGCTCGATTTCTCTCTCTAATACAATAACTTCTCCGATATGCATGTTTCTGATCCCCTCTCTTTAAAAATTATTGAACCGGATTGTGTACAGTTACAAGTTTGGTGCCGTCCGGGAAAGTAGCCTCAATTTGAACATCGTGAATCATCTCCGGCACACCGTCCATAACGTCTGCTTTGGTGAGCATTTTGGTGCCCAATTGCATGAGCTCAACAACAGTTTTGCCGTCTCTTGCAAGTTCGTGCAGCTGTGCACAAAGATAGCCGATGGTTTCAACATAGTTGAGTTTTACGCCTCTTGCCTTTCTTTCTTCAGCCAGCTTGCCAATGCAGTGCATTTGCAACTTTTCGAGTTCTCTTGGTGTTAGTTTCATTTTTGATAACCTCCTGTTTCTGTCGAAAAATTTAAACAAAACAAACATTCCAAAAAATATGTAAATTTTTGCAGAATGTATTTGTTTACTGATTGATAGAGCTGTTAAGCTATGACCATATTGTACACCCGTTTTCGCTTAATGTCAACTTTTTTTCATTAAAAAACCACAAATGGTATAAACGCATAAAAATTTTTATATTTTCTTGTAAATTATGAATATTGCATTAAGAAAATCAGGCTTTTCTCACTATTTTTCGGCTTAAAGCATAATAAAAATCTCAAAATATACAAAAACAGCGTAATCGCGCAATTTCTTTGAAACCCTACAAAATTTATATAAATTGCACAAAAGAAATCTTCGTATCTTTTAATAAAATCAACTCAAAAAAGAAGCTTTATATGTAGGATATTTACTTAATTTTCAGCAATTTCATGACTGCACGGTTCACCGCACGCTTACATTTTGCACTGTCAATCTGCTCCGTAAGCGCCGCCTGATGCCTCTGATTACAAGCATTGGCCCGCTGTAAACATTCCGCCGCATGAGCAACCTGTTCTTTGTAGGCGCTTTGTACCCGCGTAATTTCTTCTCGGTGACTTTCGTCGGTGTTCGCCTTGACTACCTGACTGTAAATGTCAATCACCTCATCGTTGTCTCTGCTGGGAAAATGCTCGTGCGGAGCCGTACTGTCAAACAGGCATAAATCCAAGTCGCGTATCACAATCAAATCCAAGCTCGATGGGTCAAACGCACAGTGGTAAATTTCCGTATGATAGCCGTTGGTCACCGCGCGCTCTGCAATTTTCTTTAAAAAAGTAGACTTGCCCGTACCGGGTCTGCCCTTAATAAAGTAGCGTTTTCCAACAGTTTGTGTCACGCTTTCTATATAATCCACCGGTCCGTCCGCCGTGGACGCACCAAAGAAACGATTCACACTGCTGCCTTTTTTATTTTGGGTATGTCCGC
Organism: uncultured Eubacteriales bacterium; assembly: GCA_934457095.1. Lineage (GTDB taxonomy): Bacteria > Bacillota > Clostridia > Oscillospirales > Acutalibacteraceae > UMGS1071. The sequence continues at coordinate 105,468 of CAKSHJ010000002.1, read as the reverse complement.
CCAGCAGCTTTAAGATCACCTCGGAGGTCAATTGATTCATTTTGGCAAAATTCATGTTGGCAATGTAAATTTTCTCCCACTCATCGTGAATGGCAAGCGCTTTTTTCAAATAGCCGTGCGCCTGAGAAAGCGCCTGCTGCATTTGGCGTACCGTTTCATTCTCCATCAATTTATAAACCGAATACCCATAGTCAATATACACCGGTATATTCAGCAAGCCGGTTTTCAACTGCGGCAAAATCATACCCTCCACGCTGTTGTCAATACAGCTGTGAATAATCTCCTGCCGATAGCCCTTTTCGCAAGCAATTACACCGGCTTTTTCTATAATGCTCTGCACAACCGCCGTAGGGTAGTTGTCCAGCTTGATCATTTGCTCTAGCGGGCCGAAATTGGATTTAAAAAAGCTGACAAAACCTTTAGCGCTGTTGGAATTGATAAAATAGTGAATCTCGTTGTCCATTTCTTCACGCTCCTGTTGCTGTTTCTGTTTTATATATATGCAGCCAATCGCGAAGTATGACGGACCTATTGGAGGACAAAAAGCCTCCGACAAACGCCGGAGGCAAATTTTATTCGGTTTCCTTATAATGCAGCGCTCTCACAGCGTTTAAAATTGCCAGCACGGCAACGCCCACATCGGCAAAAACAGCCTCCCACAGTGTAGCAAGTCCCCAGGCACCCAAAGCCAAGGTCGCAAGCTTAATGACAAAGGCCAACACAATATTCTGTATCACAATGCGAATGGTTTTCTTAGAAATCCCCATCACCGTGGCAATGCGCGAAGGTTTATCGTTCATAATCACAATGTCGGCAGCCTCAATGGCGGCGTCCGAGCCCAAGGCGCCCATGGCAATTCCAATATCGGCTCTTGCCAGCACGGGTGCGTCGTTCATGCCGTCCCCCACAAAAATCAGTTTGCCTTTTTTACTTTTCTCGGCAAACAACCGCTCCATTTGCATCACCTTGTCACCCGGAAGCAACTCGGCATGCACCTCGTCTATGCCCAATTCCTGCGCAACATGCTCGGCAACCACCCTGCGGTCTCCGGTGAGCATCACCGTTTTTTTCACACCCATGCGTTTTAACGCGGCAATGGCGGTTTTTGCATCGTCCTTTAACTCATCGTTAATCAGCAAATAGCCCATATATTCATTTTCTGCCGCAACATAAACCACGGTTCCAATGCTCTGCGTGGGCGTAAAAGCAATATTTTGCCTCTGCATCAATTTGGCATTGCCGGCATATACGATTTTCCCGTCAAATGTTACGGCAATACCATGCCCCGCAATTTCCTCTGCACCGCTCAGGCGGCTTGGGTCAATTTCTTTGCCGTAAGCCTTTTCAATCGACTTTGCTATGGGATGATTGGAATGGTATTCGACATATGCCGCTGTCTCCAGCAATTCCTCCGCGGTAATTTTATGCGGACAAATTTCAGTAACGGAAAAAGTACCCTTTGTGAGTGTACCGGTTTTGTCAAATACGGCAATTTCCGCTTTGGAAAGCGCCTCCAAATAGTTGCCGCCCTTGACCAGCACACCCCACTTGGAAGCGCCGCCGATTCCGCCGAAAAAGCCCAGCGGAATGGAAATCACCAACGCGCACGGACAGGAAATAACCAAAAAAGTCAAGGCACGGTGTAACCACTCTCCCCACACCGCGGCAGAGCCGATGCCCAAAAACAACGGCGGCAATACCGCCAGCAATACCGCGGCAATAACGACACCGGGCGTATAATATTTTGCAAATTTGGTAATAAAATGCTCGGTATCGGCCTTTTTGGCAGCAGCATTTTCTACAAGGTCCAAAATTTTGGCAACGGTAGAATCCTCATATTCTCTGGTAACACGAACGGTCAGCACACCCGAGGTATTGATACACCCGCTCAGAACCGTATCCTCCGGGTGTATCTCCTGCGGCAAAGACTCGCCCGTTAAAGCAGAAGCGTCCAAAAAAGAGGCGCCCTCGGTCACAACGCCGTCCAGCGGAATTTTTTCGCCCGGCTTTACCACAATACTTTCCCCGATACAAACCTCCTCCGGGTCTACCGTTTCCAGTTTTCCGTTCCGCATGACATTTGCAAATTCCGGCGCAATATCCATCAGTTCCGAAATAGACTTGCGGGAACGATTCACCGCATACGCCTGAAACAGCTCTCCGATTTGATAAAACAACATGACCGCAACGGCCTCGCGGTAATCCTGCAACACAAACGCGCCCACCGAGGCAATCAGCATTAAAAAGTTTTCGTCAAAAATTTGGCCCTTTACAATGTTGCGCACGGCTTTGTAAATAACGTCTGCGCCAATCACAAAAAACGCCAATAAATAAATGCCCAGCATCACCCACGGATTGATTTTGGTAAACAGGTCAACGAAAATGGCGGCAACATAAACGGCCGCACCCGCCGATAGACGCACCAATCTTTTTTTCAGCATGGTTACGCCTCCTTACGCTTTGGGTTTTACCTGAACATCCGGTTCAATTTTTTTCATGGCTTTTTCTGCCTGCGCAAAAATATCTTCTATGAGGTTTTCGTCTGCCCTGAGCACCATTTTTTGCGTCAAAAAGTTAATGGAAACGCTTTCTACGCCGTCTATTTTGCCAACGGCATCCTCCATTTTTGCGGCGCAATTGGCACAGTCTAAGTTTTCTAATAAGTATATTTTTTTCATCATATAGCCCTCCGTTCATCATTCTTCGATATGTTCCAAACCTTGATTTAAAATAGTTTGCACATGGGCATCCGCCAGCGCATAGAATACGGTTTTGCCCTCCCTGCGGTACTTGACCAACTGCGCCTGCTTTAACACGCGCAATTGGTGAGAAATCGCGGACTGACTCATATTGAGTAGCCGGGCAATGTCGCATACGCACATCTCTGACTGGAACAGCACATACAGAATTTTAATGCGCGTGGAATCACCAAACACCTTAAACAGCTCAGCCAAGTCATAAAGAATTTCCTCCCGCGGCATCTCCTGCTCCAAAGCTTCTATGGCTTTTGCATGCGGATGCATTCCGTCACAGGATTCTTTTGAGACATGATTACGCCCCATATGACTCTCACCTCTATTCATATGAATAATTGTTCATGTGTTTATTATATGCACCCATTTTCGAAAAGTCAACCTTTTTACCGTAAAAAAATTACAGAGCGCTCTCTACAATAGAAAGTGCTCTGTTCATAAAATCATATTCACATACTTTCCTTTAAAATAGCGGAAACCTCATCGGGTGTCAGCGGCTTATACCCGCCCTGCATCAAAAATGTGCCCTTGGTAATGCCGTCTATCATCTCCTCAGTAACGCCCAAATCCTTCAAATGCATCACAAGACCCAGTTCATGCATCCAGCTTTCCATGCACCCAAGACCCTCGGCTGCAATTTGCTCATCTTTTTTACCGGCAGCGTCAACGCCCCATACATTTACCGCAAAGCGCGCAAATTTTTGCAGGCCATATGGGCAAATATGCCGGTAATACGCCATAGAAACCGCCGCAAGCGTCATACCATGCGTGGCATCGGTATACGCCCCGACCGACTGACCGAGCATATGCACCATCCAGTCGGTGGACTTCCCTTTGGAAATCAGCGTATTGAGCGCCCAAGTTGCCGCCCACATAATATTACTGCGCGCCTCATAATTTTCAGGCTCCTTTACGGCAATGCGGCTTGCGTGAATCAATGATTTCATCAGGCCCTCGGCAAGGTAGTCGGAGGTATTGTCATCCTGCCCGGAAAAATACTGCTCGGTAATATGGTTAAATGCATCGTAAATACCGGCAACCATTTGATATTTGGGTAGCGTATAGGTAAAGGTGGGGTTCAAAACAGAAAATTTGGGAAATACCCGGTCGCTAAATACATGTCCGATTTTTCGCTTTTGCGCATGATTGGTAATTACGGCGCCGCCGTTCATCTCCGAGCCGGTACCGACCATTGTCAGCACGCAACCCACAGGAATAATCTTGTTATCCACGTCCTCCATGCGCAGGTAATATTTTTCCCACGGGTCCTCCTTGCAGTGCGCCGAAACCGACACTGCCTTTGCATAGTCGCACACCGAGCCGCCGCCCACGGCAAGAATCAAATCGACTTGGTTGTCCTTCGCAATTTTACAGCCCTCATAAAGCTTTTCCACTGTAGGGTTAGGCATAACGCCGGGGTCCTCAAAAACAGTTTTGTGATTTGCGTGCAGAATCTCAATCACCTGCTGATAAATACCGTTCTTTTTAATGGAACCGCCGCCGTAACACAACATAATATTGGGTCCGTATTTTGCAAGTTCATCGTTTAGGTAAGCCAGCGAATCCTGTCCGAAATACAATTTTGTGGGGTTGGAATAGCTGAAATTTCCTAACATAATGTCATCCTCCTAAAATCGTGCATTATTTCCATAAATCCTTTTGTAGCTTTGCATTTTTTGCGCGGCGCAAATCGGTTTCTGTTTGGTCCAGTACCAATGTGCCGTCGTCTTTAATTTCCAGCACATGACCCTCCTTTGCTCCTTGCGGCAGCTCTGCAATTTCTATGGCAAACAGCTTTTGCTCCTTGTCCTCACAAATTGCAAAGATGCCCTCAAAGCGGTCAATCACTATTCTTTTACTCATAAGTCTCCCTCCCTATATCGGAATCAGCGTTCTTTTTTTGTCTTTTTGGGGTGAATATTCCTCTGCGGACTGCGTTTCCTTTTTCCGCCGGGTACGCCTCGTTGTTCCTGTAATGGGCGCACCAAACACTTTGCGTCATTTCCAATCAAATCTGTACGCCCCGCGGCTTTTAACGCCTGTATAACCAACGCTTGATTTTTCTGGTTAAAATATTGCAGCAACGCCCGCTGCATAGCTTTTTCCCTGTCGGTTTTGGGCACGTATACCTTTTGCAGGGTATACGGGTCTAACTCGGTATAGAACATACAGGTGGAAATGGTTCCGGGCGTGGGATAAAAGTCCTGTACCTGCTCAGGACGTAGGCGTTCCTGCTTTAAAAATAACGCAAGCGCCACGGCGTCTTTGAGAGTGCTGCCCGGGTGCGAGGACATTAAATACGGCACCAAATATTGTTCTTTGCCTGCAGCCTTTGTTATTTGGTAAAACCGCTTCTGAAACGCCTTGTAAACCTCTATATGCGGCTTACCCATGTGGTCAAGCACATTGGCAGAGCAATGCTCGGGCGCCACCTTAAGCTGACCGCTGACATGATACTGTACCAGCTCCCGGAAGAAGCTTTCATCAGAGTCCTGCATGAGGTAGTCATAGCGCACGCCGGAGCGTACAAATACCTTTTTCACTTTGGGCAAAGTGCGTAATTCTCTTAATATTTGCAGGTATTCCGAGTGGTCTACCTTAAGTAGCTTACAAGGCGTAGGCGCTAAGCATTTTTTGGCCTTGCACAGACCATGCTTGATTTGTTTGTCACAGGAAATGCCTCTGAAATTGGCGGTAGGGCCGCCCACATCGTGAATATAACCCTTAAAATTGGGCATTTGCGTAAGCAGTTTGGCCTCTTTTATCACCGAGGCCTTACTGCGTGCGGTAATCTCTCTTCCCTGGTGAAAGGCAATGGAGCAAAAATTACACGCGCCGTAGCAGCCTCGGTTATGCGTAATGGAAAATTCCACCTCCAAAATAGCCGGCACGCCTCCCTGCTGCTCATAGCTCGGGTGATACGCCCGTTCATACGGCAGTTCATATACCCTGTCAAATTCCTCCTGTGTAAGCGGCGGCTGCGGTGGATTTTGCACCAAAATACGGTCTCCATGACGCTGAATCACCCTTTTTTCCCGCACGGCATCCTGCTCGTCCTGCTGCTTGCGACAGGAAATCGCATATTCCCGTTTGGAGGCACACACCTGCTCATAACTTGGGCATTCCACGGCCGGACCGGGCTCATATTGCGCTGCGGGTACGGCATAACAAGTTCCCTTAATGTCCGTCATGGAAGAAATCGGCTCTCCGTTTTTCAGGCGGTTTGCAATTTCCACCGTCTGGCGCTCCCCCATACCAAAAGAAAGCAAATCCGCACCGGAGGAAATCAGCAAAGACGGGTGAATGCAATCGTCCCAATAGTCATAATGGGCAAAGCGCCGCAAAGAGGCCTCCAGCCCTGCAATCACCACGGGAGAATCGGGGTAAATTTCCTTTATTTTCTTGGTGTATACCGTAACGGCACGGTCGGGTCGTTTGCCGGTCTTACCCCCCGGAGAATACAAATCCTGACTGCGCTTTTTACGCGCGGCGGTATAATGCGCTACCATAGAGTCAATGTTACCCGCCGTGACCATAAACCCGAATTTCGGCTTGCCAAAGCGGGTAAACTCTCGGTTTGTCCTCCAATCGGGCTGCGCCAGAATTGCAATCTGATAACCGTGGCTTTCCAGCAAACGAGAAATAATCGCAACGCCAAAGGTCGGGTGATCCACATAGGCATCTCCCGTTACCAGTACAAAATCGGGGTGTTCCCAGCCTAACCGCTCTGTTTCCTTTTTTGTCATCGGCAAAAATGCCATCTGTCTCCACCTCTCGGATTACGCCTGCGGTTCTTCATTGGCAGCGTCATTTTTCTGCATGGTCATCTCCAGCCATTGCTGATAGGTAATGAGCACCTGTCTGGGTTTTGAGCCCTCGTGCGGCCCCACAATGCCCATTTGCTCCATTTCGTCAATGAGACGACCGGCTCTTGCATAGCCGAAATGCAGTCGTCTTTGCAGCAGAGAAGTCGATGCTTGTCCTGCCTCAACCACGCATTTAATCGCTTCATCTATCATCGGGTCAGTGCTTTTTGTTCCGCTTGTATCCTCCTCACCTTTCCCTTTCTCAAGTACGGCGTTTTTCTCAATGCCCTCCATTACCGACCGGTCATATTCCATAGGCTGCAACTTTTTCACAAAGCCTACAATAGATTCCACTTCACGGTCGTCCACATAGCAACCCTGTACGCGCTGCGGCTTTGGAGTACCCATAGGTGCAAATAGCATATCTCCCCGACCGAGCAATTTTTCGGCTCCGCCCATATCCAAAATGGTTCGGGAATCGATTTGCGAGGAAACCGCAAAAGCAATACGGCTTGGAATATTGGCTTTAATGATACCGGTAATGACATCCACAGAGGGTCGCTGAGTCGCAATCACCAAATGCATACCGGCAGCGCGAGCCATTTGCGCCAAACGACAGATAGAATCCTCTACCTCATTGGGCGCCGCCATCATCAGGTCTGCAAGTTCGTCTATGATAATGACAATCTGCGGCATTTTCTTTAAAGTAACGCCGTCATCGCGCACAAATTCGTCCTTATCGCCAATCAAACGGTTGAACGAGGCTAAATCACGCACATTGTTATCTGCGAACATTTTATAGCGATTGAGCATTTCGGTAACGGCCCAGCCCAATGCACCGGCCGCCTTACGAGGGTCGGTTACCACCGGCACCAGTAAATGCGGAATGCCGTTATAAATGCCCAACTCGACCACCTTGGGGTCTACCATTAAAAAGCGAACCTCATCAGGCGTTGCCTTGTAAAGCAGACTGATAATCAGCGAGTTGATGCACACCGACTTACCCGAACCCGTAGAGCCCGCAATAAGCAAATGCGGCATTTTGGCAAGGTCGGCAACAGTCACCTTGCCGGAAATGTCTCTGCCTAAGGCAACGGTGAGCTTGCTTTTTGCTGCGCAAAAACTGTTGGATTCAACTAAATCGCGCATACGCACCACACCGACTTGTTTGTTAGGCACCTCAATGCCCACGGCGGCCTTGCCGGGAATCGGCGCTTCAATACGCACGCCCGAAGCGGCCAAATTCATAGCAATATCGTCGGCTAAATTGGTAATTTTACTGATTTTAACACCGGCGGCCGGCTGTAATTCGTAACGAGTAACGGCAGGTCCGCGGCTAATGTCTAAAATTTTGGTCTGCACACCAAAGCTTTTGAGCGTTTCCACCAGCATTTGACCATTGACCTGCAACTCACGGGTGGCATTGCGCGTATCTAATTCCTTGCTGGCCTCCAGCATCGAAACCGGCGGAAATTGATAAGCGCTTTTGCCTGTACCCTGCGCCTGCACCAAAGACGCCGCTGTATCGGAATTGGCTTTTTCCATGGCCTTTGCGGCAAAAGCTGCGGCATCGGCTGCCGTTTGTGCATCTGCCTGCGGCACAACAGGCTCTTTTGACAACTCGGAAACCTGCGACGCTTCTTTCTCCTGCAAAACCGGCATATCCTCCATATCATCCAATGGAATGTCAATTTGCGAGCGCCGCTGCGGCTTTGTCTCCTCCCACGGAGGGGTATCTACACGCATAACGGGCGGTTTTTGCCCCGCACCCTCAATTTCCACTTCTAAAAAGTCCAGTTTATCCGGCTGCTCTTCCTGCGCGGCTTGCCCAAAATGGAAAACACGCTCTAATTTTTTTAACTTCTCGCTTTTACCGCCCTGCTCCGGCTTTTGCCGGTACTGCATATATGCCGGAATTTCATCGTCGTCCAACGCAATGTCAATGGGCGCGTCGCTGCTACCCGGAGACGGGACTTGCTCCTGCTCATGGGCAAATTCCTCGGCGCGGCGTTGTTTTGCCTGAGAAAGATTTCCGGCAACTTTAGCAGCGGGTCTTGTAAAGGCATGAACCAAACTGGGCAGAGTCATGCCGGTGAGTACCATAAGCATAACAAATAATATGATAACAATAATAATTTTAGCCCCGGTAAAGCCCAGAATAGAAACAATCGGAATACCAAACAGACCGCTGAATATGCCTGCACCGGAATTTTGTGAGCCTTGGGTATATAGTTGGCTCATATTTTCGGTAAACGGAGATTTATGCTGCGATTCGGGTACGGTATAAATATAAACCGTGGCGCACAGCACAATGATTAAAATAACCGTCATAACAATGCGTGAAACGGCTCTTGACTGGGTTTTACCAAAAGCAATCACAATGGATATGTAGCACAGCAAAACGGGCCATGCCAAAGACATAATGCCAAACAGTCCCAAAAAGGCATTATGCATCCACAGCCATGCGCTTTCTCCGCCAATGCACACAAGACAGCCCAAAAATACGGAAAAAGCAAACAGCAAAACCGCCACCAGTTGATTGCGTTGTTTATACCCTTGCTGTGTCTTGGTATTGGTATTTTGTTTTGATTGCCGTTTGGCCGAATTTTTATTTGTTCGCTGTGCCACGGTTTCACCTCTTAAATTGATTACTGCGCTATGTAAATCAGGCAAATGCCTTGTAAAAAGCGTGCCTGTTTTCTTAAAATTTATGTGTTTTCCTGCTCCTGCGAATTGCTCTCTATCATTTCATACAAACAACCCAACGCATCCGACAAACTGCCCAAAGCGTCAATTAAACCCTCTTTTACGGCATCGGGTCCGTCCAGTACCGTACCCACGTCCATCACCAATTCCTCGGTATTCATGGCAAGACGATAAAAGCGGTCGGGTTCCATGCCGGAATGTCGGCTGACAAATGCGGTAATACGCTGCTGCATTTTTTGAAAATATTCAAAAGTTTGGGGTACGCCAAGCGTTAAGCCGTTCATGCGCACCGGGTGTATGGTCATGGTGGCAGACGGCGCAATAAACGACTTTTGCGCCGCTACCGCAAGCGGTACGCCAATGGAATGTCCTCCGCCCAACACCAAAGAAACCGTTGGTTTTTTCATACCGGCGACCAATTCGGCTAAGGCAAGTCCTGCCTCCACATCTCCGCCAACGGTATTGAGCAGCATTAACAACCCTTCAATTTCCGGTTCCTCCTCAATGGCCACCAATTGCGGAATAATATGCTCATATTTTGTGGTTTTGTTCTGGCTTGGCAAGGCATAATGCCCCTCGATTTGCCCGATAATGGTAAGGCAATGGATTTTATGCTTACCATTGTCGGCAAGTACCGAACCCATTTGCTCAATTTGCTCCAGTTGTGGATTATCGCCATTATTTTGCTGTGTATCGTCCTGCTGATTGGACTGATTTTGATATGCTTGCATGCAAAGCCACCTCCTACTGCACATAGTGTGCCGTAAAAAGAAGCAAAACATACAACCGCAGGAAAATTTTGCAGAAAAAACAATATCTGCTTTTCTATTATTAGATTATCATAGCACAAGAAAATTTGCAATGCAAATTCTGACAGCATTCTTCCCGAAATTTTCTAATACTCAAACGATATGCTTTTGCAAGCTGACGCTGCAAGTTGACAAGAAAATAATATTATTAGTATAATATGAGTTGAAACAATACAACCGCACGAATGTACAAGCATTTGCGGCTCGAATACGGAAAGGAGTAGAACCCATGGGTGATACAATTGCGCAAAAAATTATAAAAAAGCATTTATTAAGCGGTGAAATGACCGTGGGCAGCGACATCGGCCTGAAAATTGACCAGACGCTGACGCAGGACGCTACCGGAACCATGGCCTATTTGGAATTTGAGGCAATGGGCGTACCAAGAGTAAAAACAGAGCGTTCTGTGGCTTATATTGACCACAATACGCTGCAAACCGGCTTTGAAAATGCCGATGACCATAAATTCATTCAGACCGTCTGCAAAAAGCACGGTATTTATTTTTCGCGGCCGGGCAACGGTATTTGCCATCAGGTGCATCTGGAACGCTTTGGCATACCGGGCAAAACCTTAATCGGCTCAGACAGCCATACCCCCACAAACGGCGGCATCGGTATGCTGGCCATGGGCGCCGGCGGCTTAGACGTTGCCGTTGCCATGGGCGGCGGCGCATACCATATTACCATGCCTAAAATGGTGCGTATCAATCTCACCGGCAAATTACAAAGCTGGGTTTCGGCAAAAGATGTCATTTTAGAGGTACTGCGTCTGCTCACCGTAAAAGGCGGCGTGGGTAAAATCATTGAATACGGCGGTCCGGGCGTTGCAACGCTGACCGTACCCGAACGCGCTACCATTACCAATATGGGCGCGGAATTGGGTGCTACCACCTCCATCTTCCCCTCCGACGAAATTACCAAGGGCTTTTTAAAGGCGCAAAATCGCGAACAGGACTGGACAGAACTCAAAGCCGACGATAATGCGGTTTATGACGAGGTATATGAAATCAATCTCTCGGAGCTAAAGCCGCTGGCAGCCTGTCCTCACAGCCCCGACAACATTAAAACCATCGATGAAATCGGCGCCAAGAAAATTGACCAGGTCTGCATTGGTTCCTGCACCAATTCCTCCTATTTGGATTTGATGCGGGTGGCTGCCATTTTAAAAGGCAAAACCGTGCATCCCGATGTCAGTCTTTCCATTGCGCCGGGTTCCAAGCAGGTGTTCAATATGCTGGCGCAAAACGGCGCTTTGGCCGACCTGATCGCCGCCGGCGCACGTATTTTGGAAAGCGCCTGCGGACCGTGCATTGGCATGGGGCAGTCGCCCAATTCCAACGGCGTTTCTCTGCGCACCTTCAACCGCAATTTTGAGGGTCGTTCCGGCACCGCCTCCGGGCAGGTATATTTGGTCAGCCCCGAAACCGCAGCTGTTTCGGCTTTAACCGGCGTATTTACCAACCCGCAAACTTTGGGCGAGGCAGTTGCCATTGCCCAACCGGAACACTTTTTAATCAACGATAATATGGTAGAGCCGCCGGCTCCTGTGGAGGAAATGGACAAAGTGCAGGTGGTAAGAGGTCCGAATATTAAAGAGTTCCCCACCACCGACGCTTTGGAGGAAACCATCACTGCAAAGGCGTTGCTCAAAGTGGGCGACAACATTACCACCGACCACATTATGCCCGCCGGCGCAAAAATTTTGCCGTACCGCTCCAATATTCCTTATCTTTCTAATTTCTGCTTTGCCGTTTGCGACGAGCAATTCCCAGAGCGTTGCCGCAAGGAGGGCAGCGGTATTATCATTGGCGGAGCAAATTACGGGCAAGGCTCCTCGCGCGAGCATGCGGCACTGGTGCCGTTGTATCTGGGCATTAAAGCCGTAGTTGCAAAATCCTTTGCACGCATTCACTGCGCCAACCTTGCCAATGCCGGTATTTTACCGTTTGTATTTAAAAATGAAGCCGACTACGATAACATTGACCAAATGGATCAATTGGAACTACCGAATATTCGCACGGCACTTACGCAAGGCGGCAAGGTTATTTTAAAAAATGTCACAAAAGGCATTGAAATGGAGCTGGAGCCTGTTTTAACCGAGCGTCAGAAAGATTTGGTACTGGCAGGCGGCTTGCTCAATTACACCAGAGAACATAGCTAAAAAAATAATTGGAAAAGGAGAATAACATGGCAGAGAAAATTCAAATGAAAACGCCGCTTGTAGAGATGGACGGCGATGAAATGACACGCATCATCTGGAAGATGATTAAAGACATTTTGCTCACCCCGTATATTGATTTGAAAACGGAGTATTACGACCTTGGTTTGGAACACCGGGAAACCACCAACGATAAGGTGACATTCGACTCGGCGGAAGCAACCAAAAAATACGGCGTTGCGGTAAAATGCGCCACCATTACCCCCAATGCCGAGCGTGTAAAAGAATATAACCTCAAACAAATGTGGAAGTCTCCCAACGGCACCATTCGCGCATTGCTCGATGGCACGGTATTTCGCACCCCTATTTTGGTAAAGGGCATTACCCCGTTTATTCCCACCTGGACAAATCCCATTACCATTGCGCGTCATGCCTACGGAGATGTTTACAAAAATACAGAAATGACCGTGGATGCCGGTTGTAAGGCAGAATTGGTGGTTACCAAGGCCGACGGCAGTGAAATTCGCGAGTTGATCCACAACTTTGAAACGCCGGGTATTGTGCAGGGGCTGCATAATTTGGACAAAAGCATTGACAGCTTTGCCCGTGCCTGCTTTAATTACGCGCTGGATTTAAAACAGGATTTGTGGTTTTCCACCAAAGATACGATTTCCAAAAAATACGACCACCGTTTTAAAGACATTTTTGCCGAAATTTATGAAAAAGAGTACCGTGCAAAATTTGAAGCGGCTGATATTGAATATTTCTACACGCTGATTGACGATGCGGTCGCCAGAGTAGTGCGTTCAAGCGGCGGCTATATTTGGGCGTGCAAAAATTATGACGGCGATGTGATGTCCGATATGGTGGCAACGGCATTCGGTAGCCTTGCCATGATGACCTCGGTACTGGTCTCCCCGGACGGCGTGTATGAATATGAAGCGGCGCACGGTACCGTACAGCGTCATTATTACAAGCATTTAAAAGGCGAGAAAACCTCAACCAATTCTATGGCGACCCTGTTTGCATGGACAGGCGCGCTGCGCAAAAGAGGCGAACTGGACCAAACTCCGGAATTGGCAGCATTTGCAGATAGACTGGAGGAAGCTGCCATTGCCACCATTGAGGACGGCGTAATGACCGGTGATTTATATGCCTTATCCTCTTTGGAGAATAAAACGACCGTGGATACGGAAACATTTTTACGGGAGATTAACAATCGTCTGGTAAAACTCCTGTAATCAAGTAGGAGGTGTTGAGCTGTGGCCAAAAATTATATTTCCATGCCTGTTATTCGGCGACTGCCCCGTTATTACCGCCACTTAACCAATCTGAAAAACCGCGGTATTGCCCGCATCAGCTCCAAAGAGCTCTCTGCACTGATGGGTCTGACCGCCTCGCAAATTCGACAGGATTTAAATTGCTTTGGCGGGTTTGGTCAGCAGGGCTACGGCTATATGGTAGACCCCCTCCGCACCGAAATCGGTAATATTATGGGCATTCAAAATTCCTATAAGGCTATTATTGTGGGCGCGGGCAATTTGGGACATGCGGTGACGGTACATTTGTCATTTGAGATACAGGGTTTTATTTTAACCGGCATTTTTGACAACGACCCGCAAAAAATCGGTACTATGCTAAAAGACCAGCAAATATTGGATATACACAACATTGAGGAATTTTGCAGCAAAACAAAACCGGATATGGCTGTGCTTTGTATTCCTCAGGAGGCCGTACCCGGCGTAGTGGAGCAACTATATGCTTTGGGCATTAAAAATTATTGGAATTTCAGCCACTATGACATCAGCCCCGACTACGCCGACGCTATTGTGGAAAATGTACATCTAGGCGACAGCCTAATGACACTCTGCTACCGTATCTCTGAAAATATGATATAACCCACGCAAAGAAAAACAGCAGTCCGCGCAAAAAACGGCTGCTGTTTTTTTCGTTATTTCTGTTCGTGATAAGCAAGCGCCGCACCCACAAAACTATTGAACAATGGGTGTGGCCGATTGGGTCTGGATTTAAATTCGGGGTGAAACTGCACCGCAAGATACCAAGGGTGGTCGGCAACCTCCATCATCTCTACAATGCGGTTGTCCGGCGCTCTGCCGGAGAAGGTCATACCAGCCTGCTCCAGCTGCTCGCGGTAATCGTTATTGACCTCAAAACGGTGGCGGTGCCGCTCATAAATTAAGGTGTCGCCGTAAATTTGCGCCGCCTTGGTGTCGGGCATAATTTGGCAGGGATATTTCCCCAAACGCATGGTGCCGCCCAATTGCTCAACATGCTTCTGGTCCGGCATAATATCTATCACATGATTTTTGCTTTCCTTGTCAAATTCCGCAGAATTGGCGTCTTTGAGCCCCAGCACATTGCGGCAGTATTCCACCACAGCAAGCTGCATACCAAGACAAATTCCGAAAAACGGAATCTTATGGGTACGAGCATAACGAATCGCCTCAATTTTACCCTCTACGCCTCTTTGACCAAAGCCGCCCGGCACCAAAACGCCATCTAAATCACCCAATATTTGCGCAACATTGTCCTTGGTAATTTCCTCCGAGTCAATCCAAGCAATGTCCACTTTCACCTCATTGCCAATGCCGCCGTGCGTCAAAGCTTCGGCAACGCTCAGGTAAGCGTCGCGTAGCTCTACGTATTTTCCCACCATACCGATTTTCACCTTTTTGTGAATCAAAAGCGCCGTGTTGACCATTTTGGTCCATTCGGTCAAATCGGCAGGCGGCGCGGAAAGACCAAAACGTTTGCATACAATATCGTCCAAGCGCTCCTCCTTGAGCGCCAGCGGAACCGAATACAAAAGCGGCAAATCCAAATTTTGAATTACGCAATCCTCTGGCACATTGCAAAACAGTGCAATTTTCTTTTTATGCTCCTTGGCAACCTCCATCTCCGCACGCAACACAATAATGTCCGGCTGAATGCCAATGGAAAGCAATTCCTTAACGCTATGCTGGGTAGGCTTGGTTTTCTGCTCGCTGGAGGCTGCCAAATACGGCACCAGCGTCACATGTATAAACAGACAATTTCCCCTGCCAACCTCGGCGCCAAACTGACGAATCGCCTCTAAAAACGGCTGACTTTCAATATCGCCCACGGTGCCGCCCACCTCAATAATGGCAATATCGACATTTTCCTTGCCCAGCGCAATGCGGTTTTTAATCTCATTGGTAATATGCGGAATGACCTGCACCGTACCGCCGTTATAATTGCCGTTGCGCTCATTTTGCAGCACATTCCAGTAAATTCTGCCCGAAGTCACATTGCTGTTCTGCGAGAGATTCTCGTCAATAAAACGTTCATAATGCCCCAAATCCAAATCGGTTTCGGCACCGTCGTCGGTCACAAACACCTCACCGTGCTGAAACGGATTCATCGTTCCGGGGTCAATATTCAAATAAGGGTCAAATTTCTGCATAGTGACCTTAAGACCCCTTGATTTAAGCAGTCTGCCAAGCGACGCTGCCGTAATTCCCTTTCCCAAACCGGAAACCACGCCTCCGGTTACAAAAATATATTTGGTAGCCATAAAATCCTCCCTGTCCATACCGTTCTCGAATTCCGCTGCCAATGCAAACAAAAAAGATGTTCCCAACGCAAAACCGTTTATGCCGCTTGGGAACATGGTAATTTATTTTTATTATAGCCTTTTCTGCCGCCGTGTGTCAATGCAAAAACGCCCATTTTTTGCTATAAATTGTTTTTCGGCGGCGTTTCCGTTCCCGAAGGCTTTTCTTCGACTTTTGGCGTGCCCAAAAACGGCAGTGGTTTGGTTTTGCCTGTGGACGCCGCAATTACGCCGTATAAAAAATACAGCAAACATAAAATTACCGCGCAAAAAATAACCGCAAGGCAAATAGTCTGTCCCGTCTGGTTAACGCCGGCAGTTACATGTGCGGCGTCTTCAGCGGTGGGCGTTGCCACAGAATAGGAAAATAACCGTGAAAACAGCACATTCAGCGCCCAAGCAACACAACTCGTCACAAAGGCAAACAGCGTGAGCTTCATACCCTGCTTTATATGAAAGCGAACAAACTTATTTTTCCGCTGAGCAAAAAAACTGACAATCCATATAAAGGGTATATACGCAAGCGCAGAATATAATTTAGCTTTTCTGTCCGGCGGCTGTACGGGTGCAACACCCTGCCCCTTTTCCCCGCCGTTACGCATGATATTCCTCAATGGTAATGCTGTTTACGGTCACATCCTGCAGGGGTTTGTCGGTACTGCTGTCGGTTTCCACCGCGGCTATGGAATCCAATACATCAAGCCCTTCAAACACCTGCCCAAATACCGTATGTCCCCTTTGGTTCACGCTGTAATAGCCGTCCAAACTGGGGCTTCCTCCCTGTTGCTCATAAAGAGCCTTCACCTCGTCCGTAATGCGGTACACATTGGGGCAACTACCGTAATACTGCAAATAGGTAGTCGGGTCTTGGCGAAAGGTATTATACAAATTGGTGTAATAATCCCAGCCTTCAAAGTCGTCGGCCTTTTTCTGGTTAATAAAAAATTGGCTGCCGTTTGTATTTTTCCCGCTGTTCGCCATGGCAACCGAACCCCGAATATTCAGCAAATTAGCGACAAACTCGTCCTCAAAGCCATCGGTGTCCCAAATATTTTTACCGCCCATACCGGTCGCGGTAGGGTCGCCGCCCTGAATCATAAAATTGTTGATTACGCGGTGAAAAATTTGCCCGTTATAGTAGCCCTGCTTTGCAAGCGTGGTAAAATTCTCGACCGCCTTAGGCGCGGCATTCGGGAACAGCCGCATTTTCATAGTACCCATGCTGGTATCAATCACCGCAATTTCCTCGCCCGCCTGCGGCAACTCCAATTGGTAGCCTATGGGCTTGTCCGCATCGGCATTGACCCGGGACGAAGTGGAAGATACCGAAGATGTCTCCGGCTGTGAGGACTGTCCGTCGGAGCCGCAGCCTGTGAAAACGGCGCCTGCCAGCAATGCCGCCGTTAATAACGCAATCACTTGTTTTTTCATAGAAACACCCTTTCTCTCAAATTTGCTTGTGACATAAGATATTCTTATTTTAATGGAAAACCGCAAAATATGCAAGTGTCTGTAAAACAAATCGCACCTTCTGCGGGAAATAATTTTGCGCATTGCGTATGAACCCTCTTTTTGCCGCATATACATGATTCGGACATTAAAAAGGGAGGCTAATAAAATGAGCTTATACTATCCTGAGGGTTGGATCATTGATACACCCGAAAACAGGGCGGCAATGACAAATCTCTCCACCCTCGCTGACGCCTGCCACGAAGAACAAATTTTAGAGGGCCGCGCATTGATATGCGACAGCGCCCACAATTTAATTGTAGACCTTGGCTGTATCAAGGGCATCATTCCCAGAGAGGACAGCGCCATTGGCATTCGTGAAGGCAGCGTTCGGGATATTGCAATCATTTCTCGGGTAAATCGCCCGGTTTGTTTTATCATTACCGGCTTTGAAAAAAACGAAAACGGTACTACCGTTGCCATACTTTCCCGCCGAAAGGCTCAGGAACGGTGTATAGCGGAATTTATTTCTGCGCTTATCCCCGGAGACATTGTCAATGCGCGGATCACTCATCTGGAAAATTTCGGCGCTTTTGCGGACATCGGCTGCGGAGTTGTGTCTCTGCTGCCCATTGATTCCATTTCCATTTCGCGCATTGACCACCCTAAGGAACGCTTCTGCGTGGGTATGGACATCAAAGCTGCGGTCAAGTCCTTGGAGGGCGACCGCATCACCCTAACGCATAAGGAATTGCTTGGCACCTGGGAGGAAAATGCGGCGGCGTTTCAAACCGGAGAAACTGTTGCAGGCATTGTGCGGTCGGTGGAGCCATACGGCATATTTGTGGAATTGACCCCGAATCTAGCCGGCCTTGCAGAGCTCAAAGAGGGCGTTTTACCGGGACAGCAAGCAAGCGTATTTATCAAAAATATCATTCCCTCCCGCATGAAAATCAAGCTGATTATCATAGACACCTTTGAATACCGTTACCGACCGGCGGCTCCACATTATTTTTACGGCGGAGAGCATATGGACCGGTTTGTATATTCGCCGCTCTGTTGCGAGAAAAGTATGATAACCGAATTTTAAAATTTACCGTAAAAAGACATGCGCCCTGCAAAAACGCAGAGCGCATTTTTTATGCCTGCTTCACCTCAAAGGTAAACGCGTCGTCTTTATAGTCGCAAACCACACCGTGAGTACTGTCTATTTTTCCCTGTAACATCAGCTCGGAAAGTTCATCCTCAATTTTCGATTGCAACGCACGACGCAGCGGTCTTGCACCGTAAACCGGGTCAAATCCTGCTTTTGCAAGTCCGGCAACCGCCCCCTCGGTAAAGGTCACGGCAATGTCCAAGCCGGCAAGACGCGTTTTCAAACTTTCTAGCATATAAGCGGCAATTTTTTGAATATTCGCCTCAGTCAGCTTGTGGAATACAATAATATCATCCACGCGGTTCAAAAATTCCGGGCGGAACATTTTTTTCAATTCCTCCAGCACCAATCCGCGCACATCCTCATGGTCTTTTTCCACAGCGGCCTCTTTGCTCAATTCGTCCTCCTGCTCGCCTTTAAAACCCAAATTTACTTTGCTGTCGGTAATCAGTCTTGCGCCAACATTCGAGGTCATGATAATCACCGTATTTTTAAAGTCCACCTTTCTGCCCTGCGAATCAGTCAAACAACCGTCCTCCAAAATTTGCAGCAGCATATTAAATACATCGGGGTGAGCTTTTTCAATTTCATCAAACAATACCACCGAATACGGCTTTCTGCGCACCTTTTCGGTCAATTGACCACCCTCGTCATAGCCGACATAGCCCGGAGGAGAACCAACCAAACGAGAAACCGTGTGCTTCTCCATATATTCGGACATATCCATTCTAATCATAGCGTTTTCGTCGCCAAACATGGCCTCAGCCAAGGTTTTGCAAAGCTCGGTTTTACCAACTCCGGTAGGTCCAAGGAAAATAAACGAACCAATCGGGCGTTTGGGGTCCTTAAGACCTACCCTGCCGCGGCGAATCGCCTTTGCCACAGCCGTCACGGCTTCATCTTGGCCAACTACACGCTTATGCAATACCTCCTCCAATTTGAGCAGCCGCTCGCTTTCCTCCTCGGTCAGTTGCACCACGGGCACACCCGTCCATGTGGAAACAATATTGGCAATATCCTGCGGCGTAACCTCGCCGTTGCCAATGGCCTTTTTCTCCTGCCACGCCTCTTTTTCCTGCGTAAGACGCTCTCTGAGCTGCTTTTCCTCGTCACGAATGGCGGCAGCGCCCTCAAAATCCTGAGTATTCACAGCGGCGGCTTTTTCTTGCTCCAGCTGCTTAATACGCTTTTCCATATCCTGTATATCGCCCGGCTCGGTAAAGGCGCGCAAACGCACTCTTGAGGCCGCTTCATCAATCAAATCGATTGCCTTGTCGGGCAAAAAGCGGTCGGCAATATAGCGCGAAGACAATTTTACCGCGGCATCAATGGCCTCATCGGTAATCTTCACCTTATGGTGCGCTTCATATTTGTCGCGCACGCCTTTCAAAATTTGCACAGCCTCTTCTTCGGTAGGCTCGCCCACCAGCACCGGCTGAAATCTCCGCTCCAAAGCGGCGTCCTTTTCAATGTGCTTGCGGTATTCCTCCAAGGTAGTTGCGCCAATAAGCTGGAATTCTCCGCGCGCCATGGAGGGCTTGAGAATGTTGGCAGCGTCTGCCGAGCCCTCGGCAGCGCCCGCACCGATAATGGTATGAATTTCGTCAATAAACAGAATGATATCGCCGCTGTTTTTGACTTCCTCCATGACCGCTTTGATGCGCTCCTCAAAATCGCCGCGATATTTTGCGCCTGCCACCATACCGGTCAAATCCAGCGCAAAAATACGCTTGTTTTTCAGCAATTCGGGCACCTGTCCCTGCACAATTTTCAGCGCAAGACCCTCTGCCACAGCAGTTTTACCAACGCCTGGCTCGCCAATCAGACACGGGTTATTTTTGGTTCTTCTGGTCAAAATCTGAATCACACGCTCAATTTCCACCTGTCTGCCAATCACGGGGTCAATTTGCCCCTTTTGCGCAAGCGCAGTCAAATCTCTGCCAAATTGCTCCAAGGTTTTTGTTTTACCCTTGCCTTTTGCTCCGGGCTGCACCGCACCTGCGTGGTCGTCCTGCTCGCCCCCGATTAATGCATTGCGAATTTCCTCAATAATATCGTCCGGCCGCACATCCAGCATTTTCAAAAAGCGCACGCCGTAGCTATCGCCCTCCTCCAATACCGCCAGCAGCAAATGTTCGGTGCCCACATAATTGTGCTTGAGTCTGGCTGCCTCCATTACCGCAATTTGCAAAATACGCTTACTGCGCGGCGTAAAATCGTCCAAGGTCAACTCAGTAGGGCTGCCCGTCCCGATTTTCTCGCGCATACATTGCATATAATCCTCCTGCGTAACGCCCAATTTATCCAGTACTTCGGCCGCAACGCCGGAATTCTCCCGCAGTAACCCTAAAATAATATGCTCGCTGCCAATGTAGGTGTGACCCATTTCCTGTGCGCAGTTCAGCGCCAAATTTAACGCATTATTTGCTTTTTCCGTAAATCCGTCGAATCTATACATCATGATTCCCCCTGTATTTTCCGTTTAAAATTTGTTTGCAGTATTAACAAAATGCCTGCGCGGCCATTTGCGCCCGCTGTATATCCCGCTCCTGCGCGGAAAGCTGTTTATTCTGCATAACCATCATCGTTGCCGGCTGCGTTTTGACCATCAATTGGTTTAAAGTATCATAGGAAATGCCGGTGAAAAGACCGCAGGCTACACCCAAGCGCACATTCGAGAGCAATTTCATAAATTCCTCGCTGCTTAAAATTTTGGCGCTTTTTAAAATACCCAAAGAACGCGAAACGGTATCTTGCTGCTGTATATTTTCCAGCAGACTTTTTCGCATATTGCGCTCCTCCTGCACCAATTGCAATACCACCCGCTCCAAATTTTCAATGGCCTCTTTCTCACTCAATCCCAGCGTAACCTGATTGGAAAGCTGATACAACGCGCCCACCGGTTCGGTACCTTCTCCGTAAGTGCCCCGCAATGTCAGCCCTAATTTCGATAGATTATCCGAAATGCGTTTAATCACGCCGTTTTGTTGCAGAGCCGGCAAATGCAGCATAAAGGAAGCACGCATACCCGTACCCAAATTGGTAGGACACTGCGTCAAATAACCAAGCTCGTTGTCAAAAGCAAAATGCAAGCTGCTGTTAAAAGCGGTATCAATTTGGTCTGCCAGCACATAAACGCTGCTCAAATCCATGCCCTCCTGCATCACCTGTATGCGCAAATGGTCCTCCTCATTGAGCATCACGGCAATGCTGTTGTCCTTAGAAACCAGTAGTCCGCGTCCGACCGGATTTGCAATAAAATCGGGACTGACCAAATGGTTTTCCACCATAGAAACCGCCTTGGTTTTCTCCACCTGCTCCATATTGATATAGGTAAGATTACGCAAAAGCGGGTCGGTACTTTGTCTTGCCGCCTGCACAATTTCATCGCGAATCTGCTGTTTCTGCTGCTTGTTCATGCGAACGGGAAACGGAATATTCCGCAAATTACGCGCCAAACGAATCCGAGAGCTAATGACAACATCGCCCTCTTTGCCGCTTTTTTCAAACCATTTTTTCTCCATTGCCGTTCACCTCGCCTTCTCCGCCGGTTGTATTTGCCTGCTCCGGCAGGCTGTTCATTTTATCTCGCAAAGTTGCAGCCAGTTCAAAATTTTGCTCGGCTATAGCCGTCTGCAACTGTTCGGTATATTGCTCCCGCAAACTTTTTTCCTTTGGTTTTTCTACCGTTTGCAAAGCGGTTCCGGCAGGAATTTTACCGCAATGCCGAGTGTTTCCGTGCATACGCTGAATAAATGGGGTCAATTCCTGCAAAAAAGTTTTATAGCAGTCGGCACAACCCACCTTACCGGAATTGGAAATGTCGGAAAGACTTGCGCCGCATACCGAACAACGACGGGTATCCTTTTCGCGATAATGGCCACCGCCAAAAAAGCTGCTGAACAGCTGGTCTAAAGCGGTATTTTGGAAAAATGCGCTGCCATATCCCATTTTTTGTGCGCATTCAGTACACAAAGCGTGCTCGCTGAGCGCACCGTTAATAATACTTTTAATATGCGTGGTAGCCGGATGCTTACCACAGGATTGACACAGCATAAAAAATTCCCCCTTTATTATAGTTGCGTAATGAGCATGTTTTTAAACACAGAAGCTCGCAGATTGTCGCGTTTCACTTGCGGAATAACGGAATATGCCTGATTGGAAACAGCCGCCGCCATAGCCTTTAGAACATTGGGCGCCACAGCCTGCTTTTGCGCCAAAGCATTTAAAATACCGGTTGCGGTTGCGGTATCAAGCGTGTCTCCGATATGATGCATCACATGCATAATATAAGACTCCTTGGTATATCGTATGCGTGTAATACGAATATAACCGCCGCCGCCGCGCCGACTTTCCACAATATAGCCCTGTTCGGGCGTAAACCGCGAGGTAATCACATAATTGATTTGACTTGGCACACACCCTATGGCACCGGCCAATTCGTTGCGTTTAATTTCTATACTTTCATCTTCGGCACCCTCCAGTAAATCTAAAATATAATTGGCAACATAGTCGCTGATTCTCATTTGGTACTCACATCTTTTCCAGTGTTTGACTTTGACTTTCTTTAACCTTTAGTTTATTATACCACTTTATAAATAATTCGCAATACCTATTTTAAATAAAATTCCACTATATTTCACCAAAAAATAAAATTATCTTTATAAAACTTTAATTTTCTAATATTATCTTAATATTTCTTTTGTTTTTAAGTTTTATCAAATATATTTTCCATACATAAAAGAAAACTTACAAATCAGGAACACCTTTTTGCCCGACGTAATAATATGGAGTATAAAACAAACAAGGAGGAAACTTATTATGTGTTGTAATTCTAATGTATTCGGTGGCAATAACTGCTCTTGGATTATCATTATCTTAATTTTGCTTTGCTGCTGCGGTGGTTGCGGCAACAATAGCAACGACAACGGTTGTGGCTGCGGCTGCTAACCCACTTTTTCGATTCCATAAAAAAGCTGCGGCTCTGTTTTCAGAGCAGCGGTTTTTTATTTTTACCTCCGTATAAAGAGGAAAGAAAATTTAAGCAAGCACATTTACTTTCGAGTTTTTCCGTGGTATAATAACCATAAATTGCAGGGGAACTTATAAAAGTTGAGAAGGTAAAACCTGACCCTTTGAACCTGTCGGTTAACACCGTAGTAGGGAGACAATACATAGCAAATCGCCATGGATTTTCTGCCTGTTTTGTAAGCAGGCAGTTTTTTTATCGCACAAAAGGAGGGAATACTTTGAAGCATGCATTGACCATTGCCGGTTCGGATTGCAGCGGCGGCGCCGGCTTACAGGCCGATTTAAAGACCTTTGCCGCACATGGGGTCTACGGTATGAGCGCCGTGGTTTCGGTGGTAGCGGAAAATACCTGCAAAGTGCTGGACATTCAGGACATTTCACCCAAAATGATTGAACAGCAAATAGAAGCCGTGTTTTCAGATATAGAAGTACACGCGGTAAAAGTGGGTATGCTTTCTTCCTCAGAGAGTATGTTGTCAGTAAGTAAAATGCTAAAGCATTACCAACCGCAATTCACGGTAATTGACCCTGTTATGATAGCAAAAGGCGGCTGTGCGCTCATGCAGCCGCAGGCGCTGCAAACATTGATTACCGAAATCATACCGCTGGCTTATGTGCTCACACCGAATATACCGGAAGCACAAATAATTACCGGACTGCAATTGCTGACTGAGCAGGACCGCAAACAGGCAGCTGTAAAAATACACCGCATGGGCGCAAAACATGTACTCATAAAAGGCGGGCATTTAAACAATCAAGAAGCCGCAGACGATTTACTGTATGACGGCAAATCATTCATGGTATTTACGGCAAAACGCATAGACAGCAAAAATACCCATGGCACGGGGTGTACCTTTTCCTCAGCGATTGCGGCAAATTTGGCGCTGGGCTATGCCCTGCCTGATGCGGTAAAACTGGCCAAAGCCTATATCACCGCGGCAATTGCTCACAGTCTGGAAATCGGAAAAGGCCACGGCCCTACGCACCACTTTTACGACCTATATCAAAACGGATTGACGATAAAGGAGAATGAACATGCAATATAAAACGCAAATGGATGCTGCCAAACAAGGCATCATAACAAAAGAAATGAAAACCGTAGCCGGAAAAGAATATATGGACGAGCAAAAGCTCATGGAGCTGGTAGCAAGCGGCAGAGTCGCCATACCGGCAAATATTCGGCATACCTCGCTCAGCGCCGAAGGCATCGGAGAGGGTCTGCGCACCAAAATCAATGTAAATTTGGGCATTTCGGGCGACTGCATTGACTATACCAATGAAATGAACAAGGTAAAGCTGGCCGTAGACTTTGGTGCCGAGGCGATTATGGATTTAAGTAACTACGGCAAAACCCATACCTTCCGCAAAGAGCTGATTGACTACTCACCCGCCATGATCGGCACGGTGCCTATGTATGACGCAATCGGCTATTTGGAAAAGGATTTGATGGACATAAAAGCCAAAGATTTCTTGCAGGTGGTACAGGCGCACGCACAAGAGGGCGTTGATTTTATGACGATTCACGCGGGTATCAACAAGCGCGCGGTGGAATGCTTTAAACGCACCAAACGCCTGACCAATATTGTTTCCAGAGGCGGTTCGCTTTTATTTGCGTGGATGGAAATGACCGGCAATGAGAACCCGTTTTTTGAATATTACGACGAGGTACTGGAAATCTTGCGGGAATATGATGTGACCATCAGTCTTGGGGACGCTCTTCGTCCGGGCAGTATTCACGACAGCAGCGATGCCGGACAGCTCAGCGAATTGATTGAGCTGGGCAACCTGACAACCCGCGCCTGGGAAAAAGATGTACAGGTTATGGTGGAAGGACCGGGACATATGGCAATCAACGAAATCGCGGCAAATATGGCAATACAAAAACGACTGTGTCACGGCGCTCCGTTTTATGTATTAGGGCCGCTGGTTACCGACATCGCACCGGGCTACGACCACATTACCTCGGCCATCGGCGGTGCAATTGCGGCAACCTACGGCGCAGATTTTTTGTGCTATGTAACGCCTGCCGAGCATTTGCGCCTGCCGGATTTGGACGATGTCAAGGAGGGCATTGTGGCCTCTAAAATTGCGGCGCACGCGGCGGACATTGCAAAGGGCGTGCCGCATGCAAGAGAAATTGACAACAAAATGAGCGATGCCCGGCGGCGTATTGACTGGGAGGAAATGTTTTCTCTGGCTATTGACAAGGACAAACCGCGCAAATATTTCGAAAGCGCCCCCCCTGCCGATATGCACTCGTGTTCGATGTGCGGCAAAATGTGCGCCATGAGAACCACAAATCAAATTTTGGAGGGACAGGATGTGGTGTTCCGTGACAGCGAGCAATAACGCAAAGCCGCCGATGGACTATACCTTATATTTGGTCACCAACCGAGGCATTTTAGGTGGCAAAGCCTTAGAAAAAGCCGTAGAACAAGCCATTACAGGCGGCTGTACCGTTGTGCAATTGCGGGAAAAATCTCTTTCCTCACGGGAATTTTTTGAGACGGCAAAAACGGTAAAAACCGTCGCCGACAGCTACCGTATCCCACTTATCATAAACGACCGCGCCGATATTTGCCTTGCCGTAAACGCCGCGGGCGTACATGTCGGTCAGAGCGATTTGCCGGCAAATACGGTACGCCGCCTGATTGGACCAAAAAAAATATTAGGAGTATCTGCCGCCACGGTACAAGAGGCCGCACAAGCCGCGCAGGACGGCGCCGACTACCTTGGAGTAGGGGCTGTATTCCCCACCGCAACCAAAGCAAATACCCGACCGGTTACGCTTGCACAATTGGCGCAAATAAAACAGGCTGTGAAGATTCCGGTGGTGGCAATCGGAGGCATTACGGCAGAAAACATGGGCAATGTTGTCAGAACGGGCATTGACGGCATTGCGGTTGTTTCGGCAATTTTAGCGCAGGCAAATATAGCCGAGGCCGCCGCACAATTAAAACGTTGTTTTTTGGAGCATACGCCATGAATTTTGAAGCGGCAATTTTTGATTTGGACGGCACATTACTGGATTCCATGGAGGTCTGGAAGCAAATTGACCATGCATTTTTAACAAAGCGAGGACTTGCGGTGCCACCCGGTTACGGCGAAGAAATTGCGGCAATGAGCTTTCGCGAAACTGCGGAATATACGATTGCGCGGTTTGGACTAAGCGAGCAGCCTGAGCAAGTCATGCAGGAGTGGAACGAAATGGCAGTGGCGGCCTATGGCAAACAGGTACGCCTCAAGCCGGGCGCAAAGGAGTATTTGCACAAGCTGAAAAAACAGGGCGTTCAGTTGGGTATTTGCACGGCGTTATCTCAAAAATTATACGTGCCGTGCCTGCAAAACAACGGCATTTACCCCCTATTTGATACCTATGTTTCCACCGACGATGTCTCCTGCGGCAAAAGCAAACCGGACGCCTGGCTTCTGTGCGCTGCGCGTCTTGGTGCGACCCCGCAGAACTGCATGGTATTTGAGGATATTCTACCGGCAATACAAAGCGCAAAACAGGCGCATATGCAAATTTGTGCCGTATATGACAAATATTCGCAGAAGGATAAGCCCGAAATTTTAAAGTTATGCGACCGTTATATACACAGCTTTTACGAGTTGCTGACATAAAAAAACACCCCCATAACCGGGGGTATTTTTACGGGTAATTTTACTGCTTACCCATAGCCTCCAAATATTCATCAAAGGTGGTCATGCGGTCTATCAGGCCGTCGGGAGTAAGTTCTATAATACGGTTGGCCACAGTCTGCACAAATTGGTGGTCATGCGAGGCAAATAACAAATTTCCCTTAAAATCAATCAAACCGTTATTCACCGCGGTAATCGACTCCAAATCCAGATGATTGGTCGGCTGGTCCAAAATCAGTACATTTGAGCCGTACATCATCATTCGAGAAAGCATACAACGCACTTTTTCTCCGCCGGAAAGCACACCCACCTGCTTTTGCACATCGTCGCCGGAAAAGAGCATCTTGCCCAAAAAACCCCTTAAATAGGTCTCCGAGGTATCCTGCGCATACTGCTCCAGCCATTTGATAATACTTTCCTGACAGCCGTTAAAATACGCGGAATTGTCTTTGGGAAAATATGATTGCGAGGTACTTACGCCCCATTTATAGCTGCCGGAATCGGGTTCCGTTTCGCCGGCCAAAATTTGAAACAACGTGGTATTTGCAATGTCATTTTCGCCCACAAAGGCAATTTTGTCACCCTTATTTACCCGGAACGAAACATTGTTGAGCACCTTTACGCCGTCCACGGTTTTTGAAATTCCCTCCACCGAGAGAATCTCTTTACCTGGCTCTCGGTCCATTTGAAACCCTACATACGGGTAGCGTCGGGTCGAGGCCGGCATTTCCTCAACCGTCAGCTTTTCCAGTAATTTTTTACGCGAAGTCGCCTGCTTAGACTTGGACTTATTGGCGGAAAACCGCTGAATAAAGCTCTGTAATTCCTTAATTTTATCCTCATTCTTTTTATTTTGGTCGCGCATGACCCGCTGCATCAACTGACTGGATTCGTACCAAAAATCATAATTGCCCACATACAGCTTAATTTTTCCATAGTCAATGTCCACAATATGCGTACAAACATTATTCAAAAAATGGCGGTCATGCGAAACCACAATCACCGTTCCGGCATAATCCATTAAAAAATTTTCCAGCCAGTTAATCGACTGAATATCCAAACCGTTGGTGGGCTCATCCAGCAAAATAATGTCCGGTTGGCCAAACAGCGCCCGCGCCAACAAAACTTTCACCTTTTCGCCCTCAGTCAAAGCGCTCATCGGACTGCTCAGCAGCTCGGTTTTCAGGCCCAGTCCCTGCAGCAGCTTACCGGCGTCGGTTTCGGCATCCCAGCCGTTCATCTCGGCAAATTCCGCCTCCAACTCAGCGGCCAATTCTCCGTCTTTCTCGCTGAAATCCGGCTTTGCATAAAGCGCGTCCTTTTCCTGCATCACCTGATAAAGTCTTGCATTTCCCTGCATAATGGTGTCCAGCACGGCAAATTGCTCATAAGCAAAGTGGTCCTGCTTGAGCACCGACATTCTGCATTTTGGGTCAATGGCAATCTCGCCCTTGGTAGGCTCCATTTGACCGGACAATACCTTTAAAAAAGTAGACTTACCGGCGCCGTTTGCACCGATTACGCCGTAACAATTGCCCGGCGTAAACAATAAATTCACATGAGAAAACAGGTCCTTGCCGCTAAAACCGACGCTTACATCAGATACTGTTATCATAACTCCTCCGAATGGTAAAATATTCAAATAAAATAACTTGCGATTACCATTGTAACATAAAACACCGTTTTGTCAAAATGCGACCTGACTTAATTACGGTAAATCGTTTTGGCCATCACAATGGTATCTCCGCGCTCAAACATATCGTTCAAAAGCGCATAGTAACTACCCGGAGTCACAATACCACTTACATCCAAAACATCCAGCCCGGCAGAACCGGTCATATAATCAGCCAGCTTAACGCAGTTGGTATTGATGGAAAAATAAGTTTTAAATTTCCCCGACTGAATTTTATAAATTTTAGCGCCCGTAGCCTTTACCAGCTCACTTGCGGCATCCTCACAGACCGCCGTTTGAGGCAGCATACCGTTTTGCCGCTGCTCATATGCGGTTTGCCAAGGCTGGGCCGTTTGTAAAATTTCAGAAATTTTATTCCGTACAGTTTGCTGTTGCGCCGGAGAAAGACAAAGTCCAAAACCCACCAAAATTTTCTTTTCAAACGAAAGACAATGGTGAATATAGGGTTGTCTGGGAGCAGTCACAACAGTACCCCGACTGAACATGCCAAAGCATTTATGCTCGGTTTCGTCATACGCACCGTAAGAATACACCGTATCGCCAAAGCAGAAGTCGGTATGACCGAATTCATTGAAATGCTCTCCACACAGGTGAATAAAAATTTCCAAATCGACGCGCTGTTTACCGAGCGGCGCATTGAGCTGCTGAATCACCGTTTCTTTTACGTGATGCTCTTTAAAGTATTTGTGAAAACCGGTCATCAAACGAGACGGTATAAACGCGGTAATAAACAGCGGTAGCGGAATCCGAAATCGTCTCAGAGTATTTTCGCGCCCCAAGCTCCACCGGAATAGCTCGGAAAAAAAGTCAAACAACACGGCCACGCCATATAAAATCATATAAATACCCACCATGCGCAATACAGCAGTATTTTGCATGAACGGATTGACAAACAGCGCCACGGCAAATCCCACCGAAAGCACACAAACCACCGCGCCTATAAGTCTGCCCTCGCTGCGGTTGAGCACGGCATAAATACAAATTACGCCGCGTATCATACCCGTACATAAAAACCACAAGCCAAAAATCCAGGCAACCGGAATAACCGAAAACCACGAAAGTACAAATAAACCCGCAGCAACAGCGGCATAGGCAAAGCCAAACAGTATGCCCTGCCAAAATTGTTCCTTTAAAAAAATACCCGCCGAATGAGCAATGCCGGCCACTGCAACTGCAACAGCTATCCCCGCCATAAACACGCGAAAGGCCCAATCGTAATCAATTAAAATAAAAACGCCAACACCCAAAAATAAAACAGAGGTTATCAGCAAAAGCAACGGGTTGACTACTTTTGTTTTCAGATTCATACAATAGCCTCCCTCAAACCGACCGTATTAAAACAGTTGTTTGTCTGCAAGCAAAAAACACATACCCAAAAGCCCGAATACAACAGCGCCCGCCGAACAGGAAATCGAAACCGCGTCTATTCCAAACGGTCCGGTAAAGCAAGCAGCCACGGTACATGCACCGGCTATTCCTAAAAAAATCCATACCAATTTCATTTTTACTTTCTCGGTCATAATTGCACCTCCTTAGGTTTTGCGCTCTGCAAACAGGGCATTGCACAACGCGCCAAATTGCTCCATTTTCAACTGCTCGGCCCTTGCCGTAGGCAAAATACCGGCCTGCTGTAAAGCCGGCAAAAGCTGCTGTTTTGACAAACCGAGTCCGGCGCTAAGCGCATTGAGCACGGTTTTTCTGCGCTGACCGAACGCGGCCCTTATGAGTCTGAAGAATTGTTTTTCGTCGGTATACAGTTGGGTGGGCGGCTCTGTGCGAATTTGCAGCCGAATCACTGCAGAATCCACCTTGGGTTCGGGAAAAAAACAGGTTCGCGGCACCTCAAACAGCATTTGCGGCACGCTATAATACTGCACCGCCACACTCACCGCGCCGCAAGCTCTGCTGCCCGGTGCGGCACAAATCCGCTCGGCCGCCTCTTTTTGCACCATCACCGTCAACGCCTCTATGGGAAGCCGCTCCTCCAGCAAGCGCATAATCACCGGCGAGGTAATATAATACGGCAAATTGGCACACACCACCACTTTTTGCCCAGCAAATTCCTCAGCAAGCAGCCGATGCAAATCCACCTGCATAATATCCGCCTGCACCACCTTCACATTGTCAAAATCGCAAAGGGTCTCGGCAAGTACGGCAGGCAAGCGTTTATCGAGCTCCACGGCTACTACCTTCTTGGCTCTTACGGCCAATTCCCTGGTCAATACCCCAAAGCCCGGCCCTATTTCCAGCACGCCGACAGTGGCGTCCGCACCGCATTCCTTTGCCATTTTAGGACAAACCGCAGGGTCGGTTAAAAAATTCTGCCCCAACGCCTTAGAAAATTGAAACCCATGCCGGGCAAGCAGACTTTTGATGACACGAATGTCCGATAGATTATTCATAGCTCCTCCGAAAACGGCAAAGCCGTTACTATTGTTATTATATAGCAAATTTGCGGTACAAACAAGGGAAAAAACCTTCTGCGACAGTAATTTCCCAATTGTCGCAAAAGGCTTTTCTTTTCGCACTATTTCATTTCGGAAAGCAACCTGCACACCAGCTGCCCCATTTCGGTACAATTAACCGCCTGCAAACCCGGCTCGTGAATATCAGGCGTCCGGGCAAGGGTAAGCGCTTTGGCAACGGCATTTTCAATTGCCAATGCGGCCTGCGGCTGGTTCAGTGTATATTTGAGCATCATTGCAACGGACAAAATAGTAGCCAAGGGGTTTGCCTTGCCGGTACCGGCAATGTCGGGCGCGCTGCCATGAATAGGCTCATAAAGGCCGAATTGATTTTGCCCCAGACTCGCCGAAGCCAGCATACCGATAGAGCCGCTAATCATCGAGGCCTCGTCGGACAGAATATCGCCGAAAATATTCGAAGTCAAAATGACGTCAAACTGCTGCGGATTACGCACAAGCTGCATAGCGCAGTTATCCACATACATGTAGTCCAGCGCAACATCGGGGTATTCCTTGGCAATTTGAGTCACGGTCTCGCGCCACAAACGCGAGGATTCCAATACATTGGCCTTGTCCACGCTGCACAGACGCTTTTTTCTTTTTTGCGCCAGTTCAAAGCCAATGCGCGCAATACGCTCCACCTCCAAAACGGAATACCGTTCGGTATCATAAGCGGATTCCTCACCGTTTTGGGTATCTCTGCCGCGCTCTCCAAAATAAATACCGCCGGTCAATTCGCGCACCACCATAATGTCCAGCGCATCGCCAATAATCTCGGGCTTTAGCGGAGAAGCCGCACGCAACGGCTCAAAAATAACGGCTGGGCGCAAATTTGCATACAGTCCCAATGCCCCGCGAATCCCCAAAAGTCCGGCCTCTGGCCTTGCATTTCCGGGTAAGCTGTCCCATTTGGGACCGCCCACAGCGCCTAACAAAACAGCGTCGGAGTCTTTACAGGCGTCCACGGTTTTTTGCGGCAGCGGCTCCCCGAAAGCGTCAATCGCCGCTCCGCCAATCAACTCTTCTTTGTAGCAAACCGCAAAGGAAAACAACTCCGCGGTTTTGTCCAGTACTTTCATTGCCTGCTCCACAATTTCCGGGCCAATACCGTCGCCCTTTAGCACGGTAATTTGAAACTCCTTCATAATACACCTCTCAACTCAAAATTTTATGATTTTTGCACACGGTTAATCGCACAAATAATGCCTTTGATCGAAGCCAAACTGATGTTACTGTCCAACCCCACACCAAACAAGGTTCTGCCATTGGGGCACCGCAACTGAATATAAGAAATGGCCTTGGAATCCGCTCCTTGAGAAACAGCATGTTCGCTGTAGGAAACAAATTGATAATCGGTAATACCCACGGTTTTCAGCGCATTGAAAAACGCGTCAATAGGCCCGTTGCCCGTACCGCTGAGCAGATGGTCCGTATGCTCAAAACGCAGATTGCCCTCAAAATGCACCACCGTTTCCTTGCCGGTATCATTTTCCTCAAAAATTTTGTAGGTTTTTAAATGGTACGGTTTATGCACACTCAGGTATTCCTGCTCAAACAGCGCAAATACCTCCTTGGGCATAATTTCTCTGCCGAGTTTATCGCAGGCAGCCTTTACAATTTTGCCAAATTCGGGGTGCATAGCCTTTGGCATGTGATAACCGAAAACCTGCTGCATAATGTAGGCGGCGCCGCCCTTACCGGACTGACTGTTAATGCGAATAATAGGCTCATATTGCCTACCCAAATCGGCAGGGTCAATGGGCAAATACGGCACCTGCCAATATTCAGAATCAGTTTGTTTCATATAGTCCACGCCTTTGTTAATGGCATCCTGGTGAGAACCGGAAAAAGCTGTAAATACCAACTCCCCGGCATACGGGTGGCGCTGATGTACCTTCATCTCGGTGCACTGCTCGTAAACCTCTTTAATATGATTGATTTCAGAAAAATCGAGTTTGGGGTCAATCCCCTGCGAGTACATATTCATTGCAACATTCATAATATCCACATTGCCGGTACGCTCACCGTTACCGAACAGCGTTCCCTCCACACGGTCGGCTCCGGCCAACAGACCCAACTCAGCAGCAGCCGTTGCAGTACCGCGGTCATTGTGCGGGTGCAGGCTTACAATCGCACAATCTCTGCCCTTAAGATTGCGGCAAAAATATTCAATCTGGTCGGCATGCTGATTGGGCATCATCCCCTCCACCGTGTTGGGCAAATTCAAAATTACCTTATTTTGAGGCGTTGCGCCCAAAGTCTCCAGCACCTTATCGCAAATCAGCACGGCATTTTCGGGCTCGGTACCCGAAAAGCTCTCAGGAGAATATTCAAAACGAATATTCGCGCCGGTTCTGGCAACCTCCCGCTCGGTGAGCGTCTTAATCAACTTAGCGCCCTCCACGGCAATGTCAATCACCCCCTGCATATCGGTATGAAACACCACCTTGCGCTGCAAGGTAGAGGTTGAATTATAAAAATGGACAATCACATTTTTGGCGCCGGCAATGGCCTGAAAGGTTTTTTCAATCAAATGAGGTCTTGCCTGCACCAGCACCTGCACGGTAACATCATCTGGAATCAAATTGCGGTCAATGAGTGCGCGAAGAATTTCATATTCGGTCTCGGAGGCAGACGGAAACCCCACCTCAATTTCCCGAAAACCAATCTCGACCAAAGTTTGAAAAAAGAGCAGTTTCTCCTCCAAATTCATGGGGTTGACCAGCGCCTGATTCCCGTCGCGCAAATCCACGCTGCACCAAATAGGCGCCTTGGTAATCACTTTATCGGGCCAAGTGCGGTCCGGCAGAGAAACCGGCTGAAACGGTATATATTTTTGAAAGCCTTTTTTCATAGCAATACGCTCCTTTTCAAATAAAATTCACAGCAAATAAAAAAGCCCCCAGCAGCCTGACATTTTACGCTGCTTGGGGCGAAAATTCATTCGCGGTACCACCCAAATTTCGGTTTTCGCAAAATAAAACTGCAAAAACCCTCAACCGTCTTTTGTACAAAAACGCAGCCGATAACGCAGCCTTGCGTCCGCTCCTAATGCGCAGGCATTCAAAGCGGCAACTCCGGAACGAGCTATGCATATACAGCGCAGTGCCGGCTTACACCTACCGCCGACTCTCTGGCAAACCGCACCGTATATCTTATTCCCTTCACAGTCTTTTTTTATATGTGTAATTTCATTATACGCCAAAGCAGCAACGTTTGTCAAGCGCAAAAATACTGTTTTAAACATCACCGTTCCGCATTCCGCCAAAAGCACGGTCAGCAGCCTCTCTTGCAAGATCCGCCACGGTATATTCCCGCTCCCTTCGGTCGTGTCTTGCCGGAATCGTATCATACACCTCAGCCACCATCGAGCGCATCCAAAGTCCCGGGGTAATGCGCAGAGAATACCCATATCCGGGGTCGGTCAGCCAGTCATAAAACGGCGCTCTGGGCAGGCCGTAGGCAGACAAAATCGACATCATAACGCCGCCGTGGAGCATCAACACCGCAGATCGCTCTCCTGTTTTGAGCATATTTTGCACCAATGTCTCAAAGGCGGCGCATACCCGCTGCATAAAATGAGCGCCTCTCTCGCCACCGGGAGGCATTGTGGAGGAACCGCTCTCCACCCATTTTACAAATTCGAGGTCATGCTTCAAATCCTCGGCGGTTTTGCCCTCCCATTTGCCAAAACTGCATTCGCGAAAATCGGCAATCACGGTAGGTTTTGCCTGCGGGTACAGCACGGCAAGACTCTGCACGCAACGGGCAAGCGGACTGCTGTAATACGCCTGCGCCTGCGGGTACGAATACTGCTCAGCCAAGGCCTTGAGCTGTTCTTTCCCCTGCTCAGCCAAAGGGGAATCGGTAATCCCAATGTATTGCCCCAGCAGATTCCCTTGGGAAAGTCCATGTCGAATGAGGTGAATTTTGTAGGATTTCATACTTTTGCTCCTTTTTCAGAAGATATATGGAAGAAAATATCTTTACAAATGGTTATTTTTGTAGTATACTTTACAATACGTTAAGTTATTTCCAAAACGATGGCAAGGAGGTACGGGTGTGAACGAGGCATTCCCAAGAATCATTACATTATTACGCAAAGAAAGCGGTCTTAGCCAAAAAAAGGCGGCCGAGGAATTACAGGTTTCGCAAGCATTGCTGTCGCACTACGAAAAGGGAATTCGCGAATGCGGTCTGGAATTCGTAGTCAAAATCGCAAATTTCTACCATGTCTCTTGCGACTACCTGCTGGGTAGGTCTCCAAACCGCTCGGGCGCTACCATCACCGTGGACGACTTGCCGGAAGATACAGAAGTAAAAGGCGTAGGCAAAGGCAGCGTAATGGCAACACTGAACAAAAAACTGATTTTAAATTCGGTACATATCATCTACGGCATTTTACAGGAGTGCGGCAACGATGCCTTAACCAAAGAAATTTCAACCTTTCTGTCCACGTGTATTTATAAGGTATTCCGCTTATTATACTCGGCAAACCCCAAAAACCCGCAAGGACTGTTTTCCGCACCGCTGAAACGATACTGCGGACTTGCCAATGCCTCCATGGAGATTTCGCAGACAAACGCAGCGTGTCTGATTAGCGGAGAAGCCGTAGACGACATGCAGCCGCTGGAGAAAAACACGGTACCGAGCCTGTCCCCGGAATCGATCACCCAAAAATATCCGGCCTTTGCATCCTCGCTGTTCAATTTAATGCTGAACGTGGAAATGAAAATGGGCATAAAAAAGAAAACCCGGTAACAAAAAACGCTTGCTATTTTATTATAGCAAGCGTCTTTTTTATTTGCAAATGCTACGGCAATTTTTCAGCACAACGCGTTCGTTTTTTTCGTTTGTCAAAATACAATTTCGTCTCGGCAACCACCTTGCCGGAGAGCAAAAACAACGCAACCAAATTGGGAATGGCCATAAAACCGTTGAGCGTATCACAAATATCCCACACCAACGTCAAATTCATGCCACAGCTTGCCGCGGCGAAAAACGCAAACAAAATACGATACGGTATCAGCAATTTATCCCCGCATAAGTACCGCAGTCCGCATTGCCCGTAATGCGACCACCCCAACATGGTAGCAAAGGCAAACAGCGTAATCGAAACCGAAATCACGCCGTCGCCGAACGCCCCAAACACCGTATGAAACGCAGCGGTACTCAACGCGCCGCCTTGCTTACCGGTCTGCATAGCGCCGCTGCACAAAATACAAAGCGCGGTTACGGTACACATCACAATGGTGTCAACAAACACCTGAAAAATCCCCCACATCCCCTGCTCAACAGGCTCTTTACAATCGGCCTCGGTATGCGCCATCACCGAGGAACCCAAACCGGCCTCATTGGTAAAAATACCGCGCGAAACCCCGCTGCGCATGGCCAGCAGCATCACCGAACCGCCAATACCGCCGGTAGCGCTCCGCAAACTGAACGCGCCGGTAAAAATTTGAGCAAACACACCGGGCAGCATATCCCCATGCACCACAATGACCGCCATACCGGCCAGCAAATACAGCCCCGCCATAAACGGAACGACCTTTTCGGTCACCTTGGCAATTCTGCCGATGCCGCCGCACAGCACCGCAAATACTACCACGGCCACCACCACGCCGGTCACGGTGGTATTGACCCCAAAGCTGTCGTATAAAGCGCCGCCAATGGCATTGGCCTGCGCCATATTGCCCATACCGAACGAAGCCAATACACAAGCCGCAGCAAACACCATAGCAAGCGGTTTGCAATTAAGGCCATACTGTATATAGTACATTGCACCGCCAAGCCAATTACCGTGTTTATCTTTTTTACGGTATTTCATACCCAAAACGGTCTCGGCAAAAACGGTCATCATACCAAGCAGCGCAGAAACCCACATCCAAAAAATCGCGCCGGGTCCGCCCAGCGTCAACGCCGTTGCAACCCCCACAATATTCCCGGTGCCAATCGAGCCCGCCAAAGCGGTCGTAAGCGCCTGAAACGGTGAAATCCCGTCTCTGTCGGCATTTTTTCTGCAAAACATACCAACAACGGTGACTTTCAACCAAAGTCGTATATTGGCAAACTGAAAAAAACGCAAGCGCACGGTAAATAAAATCCCCGCCAATAAAATACAAATCAACACCGGCCAACCCCACAATACCGGCTGCACCAAACGATTCACCTTTTCAATCACCGTCAGCAAATACGCCACCCCCCTTGCCGTAAAAACACTCTGCTGATTATGTATGCGGCAAAAACGGGATTCATGAGCCAAAGCGGGCATAAAAAAAGGACAAAAACCACCGTTTTCATCCTTTTGAATTTATTGCATTAAAGTAACCAACACAGCCTTTTGGGCATGCAAACGGTTCTCGGCCTCGTCAAAAATCTCCTGCGCATGAGCGTCAAATACCTCTGCAGTAATTTCCTCTCCCCTATGCGCGGGCAAGCAATGCTGCACCATAGCGTCGGGCTTTGCAAGCCGCATCAATTCGCGGTTAATCTGGTAGCCGGCAAACGCCTGTTGCCGCAGCTTTGCCTCCTGCTCCTGCCCCATAGAGGCCCACACATCGGTAAAGAGCACATCGGCGTTTTGCGCAGCAATTTTGGGGTCCTGGGTCATTTCAAAGCACGGGTAACGGGCAGCAAAATCCAAAATTTCCTGAGCGGGTCGGTAATCCTCGGGGCAAGCCACGCTCACCGCCATACCCATTTTCAGGCAACCGACAATGATCGAATGCATCATATTATTGCCGTCGCCGATATAACACGCCTTAAGCCCCTCCAGCGCGCCTTTTCTCTCACGAATGGTCATCAAATCGGCCAAAACCTGACACGGATGCGCAAAATCGGTCAAAGCGTTAATCACGGGCACCGAACCGTATTTTGCAAGGTCTTCCACCTGCTGCTGCGCAAAGGTGCGAATCATAATCCCGTCCAAATAGCGAGAAAGCACGCGCGCAGTATCCTCAATAGGCTCGCCCCTGCCAATCTGCATATCATTTGCGGAGAGCACCAGCGGGTAACCGCCCAACTGATACATACCGGCCTCAAAGGAAACACGGGTTCTGGTAGAGGCCTTTGCAAAAATCATACCCAAAGTTTTGCCCTTAAGGCGGTGGTGCGTAATACCATGTTTCTGTTCATATTTAAGCTGGTCGGCAAGGTTGAGGATCTCCTCAATTTCCTGAGCGGACATATCCAACAATTTCAAAAGGTGTTTCATGCAAATTCTCCTTCATTCAGGCATATTCAAACGCCCGCTGCAAAATAGCAAGGCCCTTGTCAATTTCGTCATAAGTAATGGTCAGCGGCGGCAGCAGGCGTACCAAAGTTTTCGCGGTCAAAACAAGCAAACCGTTTTGCAGGCAATTTTGCGCAATTTCCTTGGCAGTACCACGCTCGGGCACAATACCAATCATCATACCCATGCCGCGCACCTGCGCAACGCCCGGCATATGAGCAAGTTTCTGCTGCATATAAGCGCCTTTTTGCGCCACCTGCTGTAAAAATTCAGGCTGTGCCACGCGCTGCAAAACACTAAGCGCACCGGCGCATGCCACGGGGTTACCGCCAAAGGTAGAGCCATGCGTACCATGGCCCAACACGCCGCCCAAACGCTCGGTGCAAAGGCAAGCGCCAATAGGCAAACCGCCGCCCAGCGCCTTAGAGGAAGTAATAACATCGGGCTGTACGCCATACTGCTCATAGCAAAACAAGGAGCCGGTTCTGCCCATACCGGTCTGCACCTCGTCCACCATCAGCAATACATCGTTGTCCTTGCACAGCCGCTCCAGCTCTTTCACAAAATCCTTGTCCAAGGGCAATACGCCGCCCTCGCCCTGCACCATTTCAATCATAACCGCGCAGGTATTTTCGCTCAGCAATTCCTCCACGCTTTGTATATCATTTGCGCAGGCATAGTCAAATCCCTCGGTAAACGGCGCAAAATAGCGGTGAAAACCCTCCTGACCGGTGGCGGCGAGCGTCGTTACGGTTCTGCCGTGAAAGGAATTGACCAGCGTAATAATACGGTTCCGGCTTTGCCCATAGGTATCGGTACCGTATTTTCTGGCCAATTTCACCGCGCATTCATTGGCCTCAGCGCCGGAATTACCAAAAAACACCTTTGCAAAGCCGGTGCATTCACAAAGCAATTGCGCCAGCCGGGTTTGCGCAGGGCTGTAATACAAATTGGAAATATGCTGCAAAGTTCCCGCCTGACAAGTCACCGCGTCCACCCAGTCGTCATCGCAAAAACCCAACGCATTCACGCCAATACCCGCGGTAAAATCAATGTAACAATTTCCGTCAATATCCTTAGCCACAGCGCCCTTACCACTCGCTATCGCAAGGTCAAACCGCGCATAAGCAGGCATCATATGCTGTTGTTCCTGCTGCTTTATCTGCTCAAAATCCATAAAATCCCCCCATCAATACAGCATCGTTCCAACGCCCTCATCAGAGAACAATTCAATCAAAATCGAATGCGCAATTCTGCCGTCCAAAATATGCGCCCGGTGTACGCCCCTGCGCACCGCGTCAACGCAGCAATCAATCTTAGGGATCATCCCGCCGCTGATGATACCGCTGCGCTGCAATCTGGGCACCTGACTGACATTCACAACGGGAATCAGGGTATTTTCGTCATTTTTATCGCGCAGCAGTCCGCGAATATCGGTCATCAAAATCAATTTGGTCGCGCCTAATTCGGCGGCAATCCGCGCCGCGGCAATGTCGGCGTTAATATTATAAACCTGCCCGTTTTCGCCGGCGGCAACCGTAGCAATAATGGGCACATAACCATTCTGAGTGGAATCGGTAATAACGGTCGTATTGACCTTTACAATTTCGCCCACAAAGCCAAGGTCGGCACCGTTTTGCAATTTACAGGCCTTTAACATCGAGCCGTCCAACCCGCAAAGTCCAATCGCCTTACCGCCGTGGCTCTCCAAATGCTGCA
The DNA here is from genome assembly GCA_934457095.1 of uncultured Eubacteriales bacterium. Taxonomy (GTDB): domain Bacteria; phylum Bacillota; class Clostridia; order Oscillospirales; family Acutalibacteraceae; genus UMGS1071. The sequence goes on along the minus strand of CAKSHJ010000002.1, from coordinate 65,255 downwards.
CCAAATCCTTATTCACCTTGCCGGCCAGCACCATTTGTACAATATCAATCGTTTGCTCATCGGTATAGCGCAAACCGCCAATAAACTCACTCTGCTTGCCCACAAGGCGCAGCATAGCGTCAATTTCAGGACCGCCGCCATGCACCAGCACCACATTAATGCCCACCGACTGCATAAGCACAATATCGGTCATCACCGCAGCCTTAATTTCGTCGTGAATCATCGCATTGCCGCCGTATTTTACAACAATGGTTTTCCCGGCATATTTCTGAATATAAGGCAAAGCCTGCGCCAAAATCTGCGCCCTATCGTTATTGGAAAGCTTCATATCAAACCCCCCTCAGCTTCTGTAATCGCCGTTAATTTTCACATAATCATAAGTCAAATCGCAGCCGTAAGCGGTCGCACACTGCGCTCCATTATGCAAGTCAATTTCAATACAAATCTCGCGCTGCAGCAAAATTTGCTTGGCAAGGTCCTCATCAAAAGGAATCCCCGCGCCATTTTCACACACAACAACGCGTCCCTTTTGAGAGGAAAACGCAACCTGAACCTTATGAATATCAAGGTCCGCGCCGGCATAACCAATGGCACACAAAACCCTTCCCCAATTGGCGTCAGCACCAAACATGGCGCATTTGAGCAGATTGGAACAAATCACAGCCTTAGCCACCTCTCCGGCAGTTTTTTTATCCTTAGCGCCGGTCACGGTACAAGTCAACAATTTGGTCGCGCCCTCGCCGTCGGCGGCAATTTTCCGGCACAAATCGGTACAAACCCGAGTCAAAGCCCGCACAAACAAATGATAATCGGCATTTTCCTGAGTAATCTGAGCATTACCGGCAAGACCGGAGGCCATCACCGAAACCATATCATTGGTCGAGGTATCGCCATCCACGCTAACCATATTAAAAGTATCTTCCACAGCGGTTTGCAGCGCTTTTTGCAGTAAATCCCGGTCAATCGCAGCGTCGGTAGAAAGGAAAGCCAGCATAGTCGCCATATTGGGGTGAATCATACCGGACCCTTTGGCAATACCGCCCACGGTAACGGTTTTCCCGCCCAAATCAAATTGCAGGGCAAATTCTTTTTCCACGGTATCGGTAGTCATAATGGCCTTAGCCGCGGCATTGGAGCCGTCTTTGGCAAGCGCCTTGACCAAAGGCTGCACAGCATTTGCAATGGGTTCCATTGGCAAAACCTGCCCAATCACGCCGGTCGAGGCAACAATTACCTCCTTAGGGTCCATGTTCAACTGCGCGGCAATCAAATCGCACATCGCCTGCGCCTTTTGCTCCCCGTCAGCATTACAAGTGTTGGCATTCCCGCTGTTACAAATCACCGCCCTGGCACAGCCGCCCGCAAGATTACGCCGCGTTACGGCAATAGGAGCGCCCTGTACCAGATTACGAGTATAAACAGCAGCGGCAGCACAAAGCGACTCACAATAAATGAGCGCAAGGTCAGGTTTATTGCGATTTTTACGAATCCCGCAATGCAAACCCGCGGCCAAAAAGCCCTGAGCAGCGGTAACGCCGCCCTGCACGGTATGAAACGACATAAAATCCCTCCGATTCATGTTTAAAACGCGGGCGGAGTCAGCACCAAACCGGTTTTCTCCTCCAGCCCAAACACCAGGTTCATATTTTGAATGGCCTGCCCGGCAGCGCCTTTCACCATATTATCAATCGCGGAAATGGCCACCAAAGTCCTCGCATGCTCATCCACATGCACCGAAACATCACAAAAATTGGTAAACAGCACATGCTTGATATTAGCCACCTGCCCCTTGGGCAACACGCGCACAAAATACTCCTGCTGATAACGCCTTGCATAAACATATCTGACCTGTTCCTCAGAAACGCCGTCTTTAAGGGTAGCATAACAGGTAGCCAAAATACCGCGGTTCACAGGCAGCAAATGAGGCACAAACGTAAGCCGCACCGGATCAGGAGCATAACAGGCAAGGGTCTGTTCAATTTCAGGCACATGGCGGTGAGCAGCCACTTTATAAGCGGTAAACCCCTCATAACACTCGGCAAAATGGGTCGTCTGAGAAGGCTGTCTGCCCGCGCCGGTAACGCCGGATTTACAATCGGCAATCACATGGTCGGTTTCAATAAGCCCGGCCTCCATAGCGGGCACCACGGCCAGCGGCACGGCGGTGGCATAGCACCCGGGATTGGCAATCAAAGTCCTGCCGCGCAGCAACGGGCGAAACAATTCAGGCAAACCGTAAACGGCCTGTTCATGCAAGGCCTTATCTTGAAAATCGCCGCCATACCACGCTTTATAAGTTTCCTCATCCTGCAAGCGAAAATCCGCGCCCAAATCTATGAATAACTTACGATATTTGGCACAACTCTGCGCCAAATCCTGAGAAAGCCCATGCGGCAGAGCGGCAAACACAACGTCGCACTGCATAACAACCTCTTGCGCGGTAGTGCAAACCATATCGCACAAGCCCAGATAAGAAGGATAAACCTCGCTTAATTTTTTGCCCTCAAAGCTCACAGAACTAATCGCGGTCAATTTGGCATAGGGGTGCTGCAAAAGCAAGCGCACCAATTCAGCGCCGGTATAGCCGGTAGCGCCCACAATCCCGACTTTAATCTGCATAAGAATCGCCCTCCTTCTGCAGCAGCGCCAGAATACGGTCGGCCTGCATCTGCACATTTTGCGGAGCAGGAGCGCCCCAAACCTTACGTTCATTGACGCACCTCTCCAAAGAGATGGCCTGAAAAATCCCGTCGTCAAACAGAGGACACACAGCCTGATAATCCTCCAACGGGAGCGTCTCAAGGGTAAGCTTGCGCGCAATACACTGCGCGACCAAAGCGCCGGTCATCCGGTATGCGTCCCGAAACGCAACGCCCTTGCCAACAAGATAATCGGCACAATCGGTAGCGTTAATAAAGCCGCCGGCGGCTGCGCTGCGCATATTTTCAGGCAAAACCTTCATGGTATCAACCATAGGAATAAAGGCGGTCAGGCACATTTTCAGGGTATCAACGGCGTCAAAAACAGCCTCCTTATCCTCCTGCATATCCTTATTATAAGCCAGCGGCAAGCCCTTTAGCATGGTCAGCAGCGTAACAACATCGCCAATGGTTCTGCCGGTTTTACCGCGCACCAACTCGGCAATATCAGGATTTTTCTTCTGCGGCATAATACTGGAGCCGGTCGAAAAAGCGTCGTCCAACTCCACAAATTTAAACTCCCACGAGCACCACAAAATCAACTCCTCAGAAAACCGGGACAAATGAACCATCGCAAGAGCAACGGCGGCAGCAATTTCCACGCAAAAATCACGGTCTGCAACGCTGTCAAGGCTATTATCGGTCACGCCGGCAAAGCCGAGCAACCGGGCAGTCAAATCGCGGTCAAGCGGGTACGTGGTACCGGCAAGCGCCCCGGCGCCCAAAGGCATCCGGTCCATACGGCTTTCAGCGTCGTGCAATCTACCAAGGTCACGCAGCAGCATTTCGGCATAAGCAAGCAAATGATGCCCGAAAGTAATGGGCTGAGCACGCTGCAAATGGGTATACCCCGGCATAACATCAGCCTTATGGTCAACGGCCTTTTTACAAAGCACGGCAATCAATTGGCATATCTGGGTCCGCAACGCGCGGCATTCCTTTTTCAAATACAAGCGAATATCCAGCGCCACCTGGTCATTGCGGCTGCGCGCGGTATGCAAGCGTTTCCCGGCAACGCCAATGCGTTTGGTCAGCTCCCCCTCCACAAAGGTATGCACATCCTCGGCGTCGGGGTCAATCGGCAGCGCACCGCTCTGCACATCATGCAAAATGCGTTCCAGTTCCTCACAAATTTCCCCGGCTTCCTCCCGCGCAATAATCCCACATTCCCCCAGCATCGTAGCATGGGCAATACTACCGCGAATATCCTCGGCTATCAAACGGCTGTCAAACGAAACGGAAGAATTAAAATCATTGGTTTTAGGGTCAATTTCCTTCAAAAAGCGCCCCTTCCACAACTTCATACCAAAACACCCTTTCGTACCTTACTGAAACTTACGGCCTTTTTTTGCCTGAATTTTCATAGCCAAACCGAACAAATTGATAAAGCCCTGCGCATCAGCCTGATTATAAACCTCATCCTCATCAAAGGTCGCGGTATCCTCGTCATACAAAGAAAACGGAGAAGTCATACCCGCGTCTATCATATTACCTTTATAAAGCTTAAGCTTCACATCGCCGGTAACAAATTGCTGGGTACTGTCCACAAAAGCAGAAAGAGCCTGCCGCAAAGGCGTATACCATTTTCCGTCATAAACAAGCTCACCAAAGGCAATGGCAACCTGCTGCTTATAATGAAACGTATCCTTATCCAGGCACATCTCCTCCAATTTATGATGAGCATGATACAAAATCGAACCACCGGGAGTTTCATACACGCCCCGAGACTTCATCCCAACCAAACGGTTTTCTAGAATATCCGCAATTCCAATCCCGTTTTCGCCGCCCAAGCGATTAAGCGTTTCCATCAAAGTCAGGCAATCCATCTCCTGCCCATTTACGGCAGTAGGCACGCCCTTCTCAAAATGCACGGTCACATAAGTAGGTCTATCGGGCGCATTTTCAGGAGAAACGCCCAATTCAAGAATCTCATTATAATTGGGCTCATTGGCAGGGTCCTCCAAATCAAGCCCCTCATGAGACAAATGCCACAAATTCTTATCCTTAGAATAATTGGTCTCACGGGTAATCTTCAGGGGTATTTTATGCGCCTGAGCATAATCGATCTCCTCATCTCTAGAGCGAATATCCCACTCTCTCCACGGCGCAATAATCGGAATATCAGGGTCAAACGCACGAATCGAAAGCTCAAAGCGCACCTGGTCGTTGCCCTTGCCGGTGCAACCGTGACAAATCGCGTCGGCATGTTCTTTTTTCGCAATTTCAACCAAACGCTTGGCAATCAGGGGTCTTGCAAAAGAAGTACCCAGCAAATACTTCCCCTCATAAACGGCGCCGGCCTTCAGGGTCGGCCAAATATACTCCTCAACCAGCTCCTTCTTCATATCCTCAATATACAATTTAGAAGCCCCTGTGGCAATGGCCTTCTGCTCCAACCCATCCAGCTCATCGCCCTGCCCCAAATCGGCCGAAACCGCAATCACCTCACAACCATCATAATTCTCCTTTAGCCACGGAATAATGATCGAGGTATCCAAACCACCCGAATACGCCAAAACCACTTTTTTAATGTTCTGCGCCAACTGCAATGCACTCCTTTGTATTCATATTCAGGTATTATTATACATTTTAAAATGCATAAATCAAGATTTTCGCGTATAATTATACAACAAACGAAAAATTCGCCAAACAGCACAAAAAAATCATGCTCACAAAAAATTCTTTGTACAATTTGCAAAGAAAAAAGTAGAGAGATATCGCAAACTTCAGAGAAAAAAAGTAATATAATAAAGTAAAAGAAGTACAGGAGGTCAAAACCATGCTCAAGCGAATAGAAACAAACGAACTAAAAATAAACCCATTTGAGCTAATCGGAAAAGAATGGATGCTGCTAACAGCAGGAAACCAAAAAGCGCACAATACCATGACGGTCAGCTGGGGCGGCATTGGGGTTCTCTGGCAAAAAAACGTGGTATATGCGTTTGTACGGCCGCAGCGCTACACCATGGAATTCCTGGAAAAAGAGGACTATTTCTCATTAGCAACATTCCCAAAAGAATACAAACCTGCGCTCAAACTCTGCGGCGCCAATTCCGGCCGAGAACTAAACAAAGACAAAGCAACCGGCCTAACGGTCAGCTTTGAAGAACCCGCGCCCTACTACAAAGAATCCAACTTGGTATTCATCTGCAAAAAGCTATACAAACAGCGCCTGAACCCGGACTGCTTTCTGGCAAAAAGCATCGAGGCAGATTTCTACCCGCAAAAAGACCACCACTACCTGTTTGTAGGAGAAATCGTAACAACGCTGAAACGCGATTAAGAAAAGCCCCCCGTGCAAAGCGGGGGGCTTTTTTCAAAGCAAAATATAAGGAGCGACCAACTCCAAAAGGTCAGGCGTCACCAAGGCGGTCATACGCAGCCCGTCAGGCACATATTCCTCCTGCAAAACGGTTCCATCTTTTCGTATTTCGGCAGCCAACCGACTCTGTTCAAACGGCAGCAGCAACTGCACTTTGGTATGCTTTTGGGGCAAATTTTGCTCAATGGCAAGCAACAACCGGTCAATTCCCTGTCCGGTAGCAGCGCTGATACACACCGCACCGCCAATCATCGGCATCCGAGCCAATTCAGGCAGCAAATCGCATTTATTAAGCACGGGAATAACCGGATTTTTACATCCAAGCTGTTCCAGCAGAGTTTTCGTAACCTGCAAATGCACCTGAGCCTCCTTGCTGGAAGCGTCGCAAACATTCAAAATCAAATCGGCAAAAGCGGCCTGTTCCAGCGTCGAACGAAACGCCTGAATCAAATGGTGCGGCAAACGGCGCACCAACCCAACGGTATCCACAAGCATAACGGTTTTGCCGCAAGGCAATTTAAGCGCCCTTGCAGTGGGGTCAAGCGTGGCAAAAAGCATATCCTTAGCCAAAACGCCGGCGTCGGTCAAGCGGTTCATCAAAGTGCTCTTCCCGGCATTGGTATAGCCCACCAAAGCCACGGTAATCACGCGGTCTTTTTTGCGGCGTTTCGTAATTTGAACACGATGAGCCTCCACCTGAGCAAGCTGTTGTTTCAGGGCGTCAATCCTGCGGTAAATATGCCTGCGGTCTGTCTCCAATTTTGTCTCGCCTGGGCCTCTGGTCCCAATTCCGCCGCCCAAGCGAGACAAAGCGTTTCCCTTGCCGGTCAGTCTGGGCAGCAAATACTTCAGCTGCGCCAATTCCACCTGCAATTTCCCCTCTTTAGAGACAGCACGCGCAGCAAAAATATCCAAAATAAGCATCGTTCGGTCAATAACGCGCACACGAGTAATGTGTTCAATATTGCGAATCTGAGTAGGAGAAAGCTCACAATCGAAAATAAGCAAATCAATATTCTGAACCTGACAAACATCGGTAATCTGAGCAATCAAGCCGGAGCCAACGCAAGTAGCGGTATCAGGAGCAGGTCTTTTCTGGGTCATCGCGCCAAAAGGGAAAGCGCCGGCAGCCCTGGTCAAATCATAAAGCTCTGCCAAAGAAGGCTGCAAATCATAGGCGCCGGTATCAAGAGCGACCAATAAAGCGCGTTCCGGAGCCAGAGTCAAATCATGCAAACGCGTTCCCCCCCCACAACATTTTCTTTCATCATAGTACAATAAGCAACAAAAAACAAGTAAAACACAGAAAAAAAAAGCAAAAGGGGCAATGCCCGCACACATTGCCCCCCGCGCACTATTCAAAAGATTTACCCAAAGCGGGTACAAATATACAAAAAAGAAACTCAAGTTTGGTGAACAAAAGAAACCGTACACAACAAATGAGCAGGTAAAATCCGTTCAATTCTACGCGTAACCTCCTCAGAATCAGCCATCCCCCGCACCTGACTGACCAAAACAGCAACGGTTTGCAAATCGTCCTGCGGAACGATTTGAGCAACAATTCCATTTGCACAAAGCGCGTTTTCCAGCTCCCAAAGACTCAAACAATGCGTATCCACAGCGCCCAGCGCACAAAGCATCTCCCTTCGCAAAGAATTGTCGCAACCGGAAAAATTGACCTGATAAAGCTGTTCTTTTCTAAGCAGCCCAAAAGAATCGGCAGTAGAAGCAAACAATTCTGTTAGCAGCGTCTGCAAATTCCCGCGCAGCAAATCGAACCCGGCGTCATAAGCCATCAACTCGGCAAACAAGCGGGAACCCGATTCAACGGAATAAAGTCCGGTACTACGCAAAGCATTCTGCATAGCAAAAAAGGAATCACTCAAGACAAATTCGCCCCCTCCTCAATGGTAACAACGCCTTTGGTAGGAAGCTGGTTCTGCTGCATAGCATAATCCTCGCCGGGCAGAGTATAATAATTCACAATCGCGCCGGAATCAAGCAGATCCCTGCACAACTCAGCAAGGCGAAAAGTAGAACCCACATACATCCGTTGAAAATAATCATCAATCACCTGCAAGCACAGCTGTTTAGCCCGGTCAAAAGAATACTCCGCAGCGGGCTTGATCCGAAAGCGCAAAGCAATCGGATTGAGCACCGCAGGCTTCACAGAAACATCCACATTCAGCTCCTTAAGCCGGTCCAATTGAGCCTGCACCCGAGCGACCACATCATCAACAGCAACCCCTCCGCGCACAGCAATATAAACCGAGACCGTCCCCACCCCATTTTCTCTGGGCACAACGCCCGCAGAATGCACATCGGAATCCCGCATAGCAACATCGCGATAAAAAGCGGAATTAGCGCCATTGGGAGCCTGAGCATAACAATCGAGCAACCGTTGGCGAAACAGGTCGTCATTTTCGGAATCGGTACCGCCGGTAAAAGGTACATCATTGGTTACAGCGTCAATTCCGGGCGGCGGAGTAACCATAACGGTAACGGTATTAGCAGGGGTATTGGCACCGCAGCCGGCCTGAACCGTCCGGGCGTCCACGGTAACGCTAAGCGCCTTGGCAGAAAGCGTAGCCTCAGCAGTAGTAACATACCGCGTCTCAAGCTCCATATCAACAGCACAAACCGTCCCCTCCGGAATAACCAAATCATACCCCAGCGCGCTGCCAACAGAAAACGTCAAAGTCCCCACAGCAGGCTGAGCCTGTTTCCGCACAAGCCCCCTCTCAACGCCATGCATCGTTAAATATTGCCCGTCAGCAGTCTGAGGAAACGCCTGTCGTTCCAGCCAATCCATATGCGCAAAAGCGCTGTAAAGCTCACCGGCAAGCACGCGCAGCCGAATCTCCAAATCACTCTGCGATTCCGGCAAAAAACCGGCATAAAGCGCAAATTCCCGTTTCATTCTATCCAGCAATTCATCATAAGTAATCAAGCCCCGCTCTCCTCCTTCAAAATAAAACAGAGAGTATCCGAACCATAAGGACTTTCAACCAAAACCGTAATAACATTGCCATTTTTAGCAATATCGGTAATCTGCACATCACGAAAAACCTGCGGCTGCTCAAGCAAAACCTGCTGAATCCTACGCCTTGCATGAAGCTGCCAATCATCATCAAGCACATCGGCAGAATAAAGCAAACTACCAAGGGTTTTATCATAAGGAAAACGCCCCTGCTTAGCAAAAAGGCGAATCCAAATCTGCTGAAGCAACTCCCTTCTGCCGCTGACCAAAACAGCAGAAGAATCGCCATTGCGAATCAAAGTATCCAAAACAAACCCCCCAAAATCAAATTTTTGCGTCAAATAACCGCCCGTTAATTTCAACCTGACCGTTATTTTTCAAATAAATACAAGCACCGCCGGAGGAAGTCAACATCAATTCTCCCTGCTGCAAAGCGGCAGAAGCATTCACCGTTCCCAAGCAAACCGTCGTATCGGCAGCGTCAAGCAAAACAAGCTCAGCGCCCTTAGGCGGCACATAAGCAATGCCAAAAGGAGCAACCACCGGCACATCATGATAAAGCGCGTCAGCCTGAACAGAAAGCCGAGAAGAATCAGAAGTCACCCGCCCAACCTGCGCGGGCAAAGCCTGCTGAACCAAAGCACCCACTTTTCGAGAAATCCACATTCAAATCTCCTCCTTGCGCAAAATATACTCACACCATTCGCCGCCGGCATCCAAAGAATAATTCCACCCGGCAACGCTCAATTTCAAAACCGTCCCCAACACAGCGTCCTGCACCACAGCAGGCATTCTCAAGCGCGCGCAAATCCCACCGGAACACCCCACCAAAAACTCCTCGGCGCGCCGTTTGGCGGCTTTCAGCATACGCTTGCCCCTAAAATTATTCGAAACCACAAACCTGCACCGCACAACGCCCATTCTCTGAGCAGCCTTATCATCCAAAACAGAAGTATAAGGCCTGCCGCTCTTAGGCTGTAAATAAAGCCGGCTAATCCGCTTGTAAAACTTATCCCGGTGCGTCAAAGAAGAATACTTAACCCCATTTGGGTTAACATTGTCAAAAATAATTAACTCTTTTGGGTTATCCCCGCTGCAATCCAACCAATCATCCGGCGTAACCACAGGAGTAAAATTAAAACAGCGAATACAAAACTCCTCAATCACCTGCCACTGGCTCATCCCCTTAGTAACCGTAAGCCTGGTATCAAAAGGAGCAGGATTGCCAAGAAACCCGCAAAAGCCATACGGAGCAACATGCCGTTTAAAAAGAGTGGTAAGCGAGGGATTCACATATTGCTGAGGCAAAGCCTCATTATCCAGCAGCAGCGCAGCCCTGCTGCGAGCAACCAATTTCAGCCAAGCACCGTTACGATCCACCTGCGTGATCTGCTCATCAACAATCCCGGAAAAAACCGCAAGCCCGTCATGATAAACGCGCACCGTGGCAATTTTAGGAACAGCATCCAGCACAGGAAAAACAACAGACAAATCATCCGCAGGCGCGTCCTCATGAGCATGCAGCTTTACCGAAACAGGAGCCTGCAAAGGCACAACCTGCCCCTGCACCGTTCTGCAATCATACCTCATGGCAAAAACACCAACTCTCCGGGGGTCAAACAGCTCAGCCACCGCAAATGAGGATTCAGCGGCAACAACAGCTCCACAGAAGTATGATAAGCATTGGCAATGTCCCACAAATTACGCTGCTGTTCCCCCACCGGCACAACCCGCGGCGCAGAAGCATCCTGCAAATTATCCTCCAAAACCCAAAAAGCAAATTGATAGCGCAGCAAAGCGGGGCGTTTCGCAGCAGAATAAGAAAGAGAAACGGGTTTGGCGTTCATAGGAGAAAAGCCGGGTAAAATCAACAGTCCATCTTGCCCGTCCACAAACAAAGCCTGCAATTGGCGGTAAACCTGAAAACAACGTTCCCCGGTAAATTCGCCCTCACCGCTCACAATTCTTTTCTTCTCCCCAAAATCCTGCACCACAGCAGCATGAAACGGAACCGAAAATTCCTTCAAATCGCGCGCCAAAGCAACAGACAACTTCTCCGGATTCTTCGGCCAAACAAAACTGCGAAACTGCATAAAAGGAAGCATCAAGCAATCTCCTCCTGCTCCAGGCGGCGCGCATACCTACGGTAATCAAGCTCCAATCGGTCAGAAAAATCCAACGCATAAAAATCGTCGCTCAAACGAGCATCCCAAACATCTTTCATAAAAAAACCCTCCAAAAAAATCCTACAAAGCCTTCTGCAACACGGCCCAAACATAAAGCGGCTGCCGCTGCAAAAAAGCAACGCCTGCACGCGTAAATAAAAAGCGCTGCCCATCAAACAGCAAACTGACCAGCTGCAATTCCTTATCAAAACGGTACTCCGGCGAACCATAATAAAGAAAAGCCGAATCATCAGAAACATCCCAACTCACGCCTAACTCATTTGGGTTAGGCAAGCGCTTAAAATTCAGCGGACGAATCAACCCCCTCACAGAAAAAGATGGCTTCCCATTGGCACAAACGGTAATCTCATCGCCATATTTCTTTAATATAGCGTCAATCGTCGCAGCAGCATTCATAACTTCAACTCCAAAAAGCAAAATTCCGGGTCTTTCAGCAGCGGAGCAGCATCCTTCAAAGCCTGCAGCCAAAACTGCCTGGCAAATTCAACGCCCTTATGATTATGAGCCACTTTAAAATCACCCAAAGAAAAATCGGGTTCAGCCGCGGCATTCCGGTGCAAAACATAGCGGTAAAACGCCAAAGCAGCCGCAGCAGCACACACCAAATCGCCGGACTGATTAGGCAAGCAAGGAAATTTACGCTGCGCCTCCAGCAAAAGGTAAGCGTCCCCGCAAATATCCTGCCAATCCAAAGCCTCCTGCTCGGTCAGCCCGGCAAGCCGCGCAAATCTTCTAAGAACCTCATCCATAAAGCCATCCCCTAAGCAGCATAAGCAACCGCCTGAGCCGCGCCGGCAAAAATCTTAGCAAAGCCGGCAATGGTACTAATGGTAGCGCGCTCCAACTGGCGGTCAATCAGCTTATCATAATCGGTAATAATCTCGCCGGCCTGCACCATTTCAAGAGCACAATTTTTATCCAAACCAATAATGGTCTTATCCTTCAGGCACGGCACATGCAGCAAATTCGCGCCCAACGGCGTCACCAACTTACCCGTCCCCTGAAAATTCATTCCGGCAGCAGCGTCCTTAAACTCGTCAATATTCAGCAAATCCTGCATCGTCACGGTAGAGGCCAACACCGTATTAAGCTCATACGGCGCCAGCCTGCCCCACAACCCAACCATATCGGCATAAGTAGGTTTTGCGTTCAACTCTTTTGGGTTAATTTCATTATGATTCCCATCGCCGTTAAGCAGCACATCCACCGCGTCATTGAGCTGCGCCCTTGCAATATAAGCGCCAATCTGGCGCAACGTAACGGTAAACAAGTCCAATTTCTGAAAGCGCAGCGCCTCATAAGAAGAAACGAGCATTCTACCGCGTTTATGCAAGCGCACCAAATTATCCTGCGTCCTGACCACCGTCTGCGGAATCTCAGCACCCTCGGCAACAGGCTTCAATTCCTTATCCTCCTGCCCCGGCGAAGCGGTAATCGTTCTGTAATCCATAGACTGCACCGTAGTAGTCGTAGCAACAATCGCAGGCAATAAATCAGCGCTCTCCATGCCCTGGCGCACCGCGCGCGTCACATATTCGGGAAAAAGCGCAGCGCTGTCGCTGGACTGAAAAAACTTATCCACCACATCGCTGGCTCTGCCGCCCACCTTAATATCAAAACGCTTAAGCTGTCTCTGGTAAGCGTCCAAGCCGTCCAAATCGGTGCCCCGGTAATTTTTAGAGCAATCCAACTCCTCCAGCACCTGCGTAAAGCTCTTATCGCCGGAATGATACATCCCCTTTTCCAATTTCAAATTATCATAAAAAGCCATAAAAATACCCCTTTCAATTAAAGAATAACGCCGCAAGTAGCGCTTTCGGTATCCACATCGGTCACCAGGCACTCCCTGCCGGAATCGGCAACCTCAACCTTACCGTTGGCCGCGCCCAGCTTAAGATAACCGACTTTTACGCCGCTGCCGGAATAAGGCAGTTTACCGTAATAGCCCCGCAACTGCACGGCGGCAAAGCCGTTGCGCACATTCAGGGCAATGCCGCAAAAAGGCTCTTTGGCGGTACAAACGCCCACCTTCCCATTGCCGGTCAATTTCACGGGGAACCCGGCTTTCACATTGGCGTCAGCCTCAAAAGAGGTCACACTTTCGGCATAACCGTTCAACGAAACTTTCATCATACAAAACTCCTTTTCAAATTTTAAATTGGTCATATTGTTCAGCTCTGTTTTGCGGCGCAGAATCGGCCGCCAATTGCGGCGCCACGGGCATAACCTCCCCGGCCTTTGCCAAAAAGGCCTTTTCAAAGGCCTGCAAATCAGCAAGAGACATCTGCCCGGTAACGCGTTTCATCACCGCAGGAGCGATCCGGGGCTGCGCAACAGCAGCAAATTTTACAACATTTTTACAAAGCTGCTCGCGGTAAACCCTACCGCATTCAGCGTCCTCCAGCAGCCGGTCCATCCCGTTAAGCAGGCTGTCAATCTGCGTTCTCGAAAGATACAACCCCTTGTCGGCGCAGCGCATACTTTTCAAAATACGGTGCCAGGCCATGCCCTGTTTCTGCCCCTCAAACCGCTTGATCACCCCGGCCTCCCGCTGCGCGGGCACGGCCACAAACGACCACTCGTAAGCGTCGGTAGGGCGGTTCAAAACCATACAGCAAAGCTCCTGCTTTCCGTCTTTTTCATAGAATTTACCCTTCTCATGGCGGCACGGCGTCTGCTTCAAATTCGCCCCGCAAATCGAGCAAATCTGCTCAGCAACGGCGCAACCCACGCTCACCTCTTTTTTCATGCCGCTCTCAATCTCGGTAATCAAATCCATATTCTTATCGCACCTTGGCAAATAAGCCTTTGCCACCAAACGGGTATAAACCTCCCCGCAAGAGGTCACACGCTGTTCCTCCTGCTCAATTTGCGTATCATAAATTCTGGCAAGCTGGTTCTGCGCCTTTGCATTGTGGTCAAAAATACCGCTCTTGCCCAAAAACAGGGTACTCAAATCCCGCAGCGCCTGTATGCTGAACCGTTCAAAATCGCGGTCCACCTCGTTATCGCACAGCACCACCGAAAACGTATAAACCTCGTCCTCGGTAAAAGGCCTGCGCGTATAGCGGTTAATTTTCTCCAAATCCTGCAAAACATGCGGCTGCGTCTGTTTTACAATTCTTCCGTTCATTCCGTTCCCTCCTTTAAAACTTTCAATTCCCATTCCAATTTCGCCGCCTGCGCGCGCTTGAGTCTGGCCTGGGCCTCATCCACGCGGTCCTGCATGGTAATGTTGTCCCACACAATTTCAAAATCGGTAACAAAGCCGTGCAAATTCAGCCACATGGCGCAAATCTTCTGCAGCGAGGGATTGAGCAACATCCGGTAAGCATTCATTTCTCTGGTTAAAATATCGGCCTGCTGACTGGACATGCGCTCGGTAGAGGACCACGAAAGCCCCAGAATAAACGGCGGCAAACCCAGCCTGGTAATAATCTGCTCCATCATCTGCCGCACGGGCACCTCGCTGTCCAAAATCTGGTTGTCCGCGCCAATCACCTGGATCCCCACATCGCCCACGGCCACAAAATCGCTCACATCCCCGCTGCGCATCGCGCGGCTCCACTCGGTGGCAATCTGCTTGGCGCGCTCCTTGGCATACGCCTTGTCCATCGGGTCGGCAGTGGGTTTATAGGTCACGGCAAAGCGCACATTGCCCACCCTCTCCCAATTCATGCCGATCGACTTGTAAATTTTCAGCAATACTTCGCTGATAAACGGCAAGCCCCGCAGCACCGAAACGCCGTGGGCGCTGCCGTGCGGCGGATTGAGCGCGGTCATCAGAATCAATTCGGGGTAGCGCACGGGAGTCCGCTCGCCAAGCCCGTTTTTGGCATAGACCTCGACCTGCAGTTTTTTGTCGTCATGCACCAAATCCACGCGGTCCAAATCCGCCACATACAAAGCGCCGATGTCTTGCGCGTCCGCGGTCGGCACAATTTCGGCAACGGCCGTGCCGTAAGTGAGCAGCTGGTCAAAATAGCAACTGATAAAGCTGTAAATGCCCTGCTGGTACGTATTGACCTTAACGTGCTCCAAAAAATAATGCAGCGCGCGCTGGGCGGTTTTGTCGTCGCAAACCACGGTAAAACTGCCAATGATCCGCAGCAATTTATGTATCGCGGAGTCAATAATGGGCACGGCCTCGCGCAGAGCCTGATACAGTCGGCGTTCGGCGCCGTTGTTATTTTGGCAGCATTCCCACAACGAAAGCTCCTGTTTGCTCACCGTTTGCACCGCCTGCGTCTGCACGGCAAAACCGGGCTCGTTGGCATTTTTCAGTCCGGCGTGCGCCTTGTTTTTGCCAAATTTCCAAGAAAAAATTCTTTTTTTGTCTGTCATTTCCTCCTCTGCCTTTCCAGGAGAATTTTACAGGCGCGGCGCGGCTGCTACAAAAAAGCCGTCCTCGCACTGCCGGAGCGTTCCGCTTACAAAATACCGAATATCGTCCATGGCATGGTCGTTTTCCTTAAGCGGACCGTCTCTCTGCAAGGAGTCGTTCCAACGGTACAGCCCAAATTCCCGCATGGAATCGGGGCAGGTGTTGCAAATGCGAATCTGCCTTTGCTTGAGCGCAACGCTCACCGCGCGAATGCCGTCGACTACTTGGTTTTTCGCGGGCGTGACCGTGTATGCCCCGTGCTGCCGCACCAGCGTAATGAAGCTTGCCGCAGAGGGGTCCACCAGAATATTCCGCACCGGCCTGTCGCCAATCAATTGCAAAAGCGCGTCATAATGCTCCTGGTCGGTTCTGCAAACGCCCGTTTGCCGGGAGTCGTAATAATACTCCTGCAAACGGTACCAAACCTCGTCCTTGCGGCCCCACAGCCCAAACGACGACGGATTCACCGTGCCGTAATCGCACGAGACCACATACTCCTGACACGGTTCCTGCGGCTTTTCGCAAAATTCCTCCTGCGTCATAAACGGGTAAACCAGCCCTTCGGTCGCCACCCATTTGCCCAACACAAAGCGCTCATAAAACGCCCCGGTATACAGATTGCGGTAGCGTTGCTTCACATTTTCCGAAAGAGAGGGGTTATCGTCCATCGTAAAATGCAAATGCAACGCCTGCTTTTGCCGGGTTTTTAAAATCCATTCTCTGTAAAACCAATGCATCGGGTGCTCCGGGTTGCAATTAAACCAGAATTTCGCCTCCTCAGTCGAGCATCTTGCCAGCGCCTGCTCCACAAACGAGCGCGGCATTAAAGCCACCTCGTCGAACAAAACGCCCGCCAGACTCACGCCTTGTATCATCGCCGCCGAGCCCTCGTCTTTACCGCCGAACAAATAAAAGCGGTTTTCTCTGCCCAAAAAACGCACCGTCACGCAGTTTTCGGCGCAGCGCAAACGACAATCAAAGCCCATCTCCTGCAGCAGCGGCAAAATCGGGGTTATCAAATTTCGCTTTAAAGCAGAAATGGTTTTGCCGCACAGCGCAAACGACTGATTCTCAAATTGATAAAAAGCCCACAGAAAAAACGAAACGCCCATGCAAACGGTTTTGCCGCTGCGCACCGCGCCGTCGCAAATGACTGCGGTGTGGTTTTGGTAAGGGCTGCCTTGGTACCACCAGCTGAGTATTTGCAGCTGCTTTTTGGAAAAGCTTTGGAATCTCAATGCCCTTCCTCCTCAAAGGTTTTCACGCCTTGCGCCAACGCGTCGTAAAAACCAAACGCGTCGCCGCTGGGCCGGTCATACAGCTCCTGCAAATACTGCAGCGCCTTGAGCCGGTCATACAGCTTGATTTCCATGCCGCCGCCCTTTGGACGCTTAACCTCGGCAATTTGAAATAAATCCAGCTTGCCCAGCGCGGCCGAATCCAATTCCTCGGCGTACAAAAGCTGAATGACGTCGGCAATATTGCCAAACGCCAGCCGCTCCAGACCCTCTATCAATTTTTCATGCTTATCCTGTTTTTTATGCTCCATATTCTTCTCCCAAATGTGAAAATCTATCTGAAAACCCCTCATAAGCTCTGCAAAAAAAATACCGTAATTCGCCTCAACAGGCGAATTTTGCGTAAAAAAAATAAAAAACAGGCCCAAAAGCCTATTTTTTTCTGTAAAATTATTCCTCAATTTTCCATTTAATTCCCTGCGGCGTATCCTCCAGCACCACATGCCGCGCCTTCAGCTCCTCACGAATCCGGTCGGCTGTCTCCCAGTCTTTTTCGGCTCTGGCCTTGGTTCGCCGGGCAATCAGCTCCTCAATTTCCGCATCGTCGGTCTGCCGTTTTTGCCGGTAAAGCAGCCCCAAAACACCCGCCAAACGGTCAAACAGCGCCAGCGCAAATTTGCACAGCTGCGCCGAGGGCTTTTGTGCCGGCGTAAACGCGGTGTTGATTTCCTTTGCCAGCTCGAACAGCACGGAAATCGCGTCGGCAGTATTCAAATCGTCGTCCATGGCTTGTATAAATTTTGGCTCGAACTGCTCCAGTTTTGCCCGAATCTGCGACTCGGCGGGGCTTTCCTGCTCCCCGGAATTTTGTAGCAAAAATTGTAAATTCTCCCTGCAATGGTACAATCTTTCAAGCGAGGCCTTGCATTGCTGCATGATTTCCGCGCTGTAATTGATGGGGCTGCGGTAATGCGAAGCCAGCAATAAATACCGAATAGGCTCGTAGCCGTATTGCTCGGCGACCTCTCTCACGGTGAAAAAATTGTGGAGCGATTTGCTCATTTTGTGGTTGTCTATATTGATATACCCATTATGCAGCCAATAGCGCGCAAACGGCTTGCCGGTGCAGCACTCGCTTTGCGCAATTTCGTTCTCATGGTGCGGAAAAATCAAGTCCTGTCCGCCGCAGTGAATGTCCACGGTGTCTCCCAAATATGCGCGCGCCATGGCAGAGCACTCTATGTGCCAGCCCGGCCGCCCCTTGCCCCACGGCGCCTCCCAATACGGCTCTCCGGGTTTTGCCGCCTTCCACACCGCAAAGTCCAGCGCGTCCTCCTTGCGCTCTTCCACAGCAATGCGTGCCCCGCTCTGCAAGTCCTCCAGCACCCGGTGAGAAAGCTTGCCGTAACCGGCAAAACGCTTCGTTCTAAAATAAACGTCGCCGTTTTGCGCAACATACGCCGCGCCGTTTTGCAGCAAACGCTCCACCATTTCTATAATCTGCGGCATATGCTCGGTGGCCCGCGGCTGCACCGTCGCCCGCCCCACATTCAGGCCGTCGGCGTCCCTCCAATACTCCGCAATATACCGCTGCGCAACCGTTAAATAATCGGTGTGCTCCTGCTGCGCCTTTTGAATGATTTTATCGTCAATGTCGGTAAAATTCTGCACGAATACCACCTTGTAACCACGGTATTCCAGATAACGCCGCAGCGTTTCAAACACGCAAATGGGCCTTGCGTTGCCAATGTGAATATAATTGTAAACCGTGGGTCCGCAGGCGTAAATCTTCACCTCTCCCGGAGCCTGCGGCGTGAAGGTTTCCTTTTTTCCGGTCATGGTATTGTATAATTTCATGCGTTCTATTCCTCCGTTTTTCCGTGCAATTCCTGTTTCAATTGCTCCAATTCCGCCTTCAATTTGGTATGCTCCACGCTTAGCCGGCACAGCTCCTGCGCCACCGGGTCCGAAATATGGATCTGGTCCAAATTGGCGGTTTTAATGCCGTTGATGCGCACAACCCGCGCCGGTACGCCCACCGCCGTGGCGTTGTCGGGTACGGCGTCCAGCACCACCGCGCCCGAGGCCACCCGCGCGCCGTTCCCCACCCGAAACGGCCCGAGCACCTTGGCGCCCGCGCCAATCATCACGTCGTTGCCCAGCGTGGGGTGGCGCTTGCCGTGGTCTTTGCCCGTGCCGCCCAATGTAACATTTTGGTAAATGGTGCAATTATCTCCAATTTCAGTCGTTTCGCCAATCACCACGCCCATGCCGTGGTCAATAAACAGCCCCTTGCCAATTTTTGCCCCCGGGTGAATCTCTATGCCGGTTTTGTGGCGCGCGCGCTGAGAAATCCAGCGGGCAATGAATTTCATATTGTGGCGGTAAAACCAATTGGCCTTGCGGTACGAGCGCACCGCCTTAAACCCGGAATACAGAAAAAATACCTCAAATCTCGAACGCGCGGCAGGGTCGCGCTCCATAATCGAATCCAAATCCTGCTTTAATTGCCTGAACATAAAAGCCCCCTCTTTCCAGAATGTGCCAAAAATACAAAAACCACCCACGTCCCCAAAAAATACAGGGACGGAGGCGGCATAACAGTCGCGGTTCCACTCCGTTTTATCACTTTTCGCGGCAAATAACGGCGCCACCCGTACCGGGATACTCCCCGCAAAAGCGGTTTCCCCCAATCTGCAAGCGGGTGCATTTCGCGCAGTCTGCGGTAAAAAACGCTCTCAGCCCACGGCGTTTTCTCTCTGCTACCAAGCCCTGCGGTACTTCTCCCGCTTTTCGCATTTGACTCTTTCTATTATATTACAAAACCCGGAAAAATGCACGCTTTATTTTGAATTTTGGAACAAATGCCAATTTTGCTTCAAATAAACCGCCCCGGAAATGACCGTAAACAGCGTGCAAATGCCCACCAGCACATTGCCAACAAACCAAAATATGGTACTGTTGGAAAATTGTGCGATTGCAAAGCCCGGAATATAACCCAATTCGGTTAACTCCTGCCAATATTGCATGAGCAAAATGCCGAAAATCGCCACCATTTGGCTCACCGTTTTGGCTTTTCCCCACAAATTTGCCGCAATCACCTCGCCGGTATTGACGGCAATCAGCCGCACCGAGGTCACCATAAATTCCCGCGCAATAATCAAAATCACAAACCAAATTTCGGCAAGGCCCAGCGCCACAAAGCACACCAACGCCGAAATTACCAAAATTTTATCGGCAACGGGGTCCAAAAATTTGCCGAAATTGGTAATCAAATTGTATTTTCTGGCAATTTTGCCGTCCAATAAATCGGTTAGCGCTGCCAAACCAAATAAAATTGCGGCAATAAAAAAATGGTGCGGCACCGTAATATTGACCAAAAACGCCACAAAAAGCGGCGCCATTCCAATACGCAGCAGCGTTAATTTATTCGGCAAATTCATCGGCCGCACCCTCCTGTAAAAGCTCCCCAAGCAGGTCGCAATCCGCGCAATCGGTAATCCGCACCCGCACAAAATCGCCGGGTTTTGGCGGGTTTTGCGCCGCAAACAGCACCCTGCCGTCAATTTCCGGAGCATCGGCGTAGCTTCTGCCCCAGCAAAGCCCCAGCTCCTGGTCAAAGCCCTCGGTCAGCACCTCCAGCGCCGTGCCAACCCGCGCCTGCCCCAATTCCTGCATCACCAGCTGCTGCTCCCGCGCCATAATTTCCGCGCGCCGCTGCTTTTCGTCCTCGTCAATTTGCCCCGGCAACGCCGCTGCGGGGGTGTCCTCCTCCCGCGAATATGCAAAACAACCCATTCTGTCGAACCGCATTTTGCGGCTGAATTCCGCCAATTGCGCAAATTCCTCCGGCGTTTCTCCCGGAAAACCCGCAATAAAAGTCGTGCGAATCACAATACCCGGAATTTTCGTGCGCAATTTGGTCAGCAACGCGGTCAGGCTCTCCCTATTTTCGCCGCGATGCATGGCCTTTAACACGCGCCCCACCGCGTGCTGCAACGGCAAATCAATATATTTTACAATTTTTTCCTCATTTGCCATCACCTCAATCAACTCGTCGGTCATGCGGTTGGGGTAGCAATACAGCAGGCGAATCCAATGCACGCCCGGCACTTTGCACAGGCGGCGCAGCAGTTCGGGCAGCATCACCTTGCCGTAAAGGTCCGCGCCGTAAAAGGTGGTGTCCTGCGCAATGACAATCAGTTCTTTTACCCCATTTGAGGTAAGTTTTTGTGCTTCTTGCACAATATCCTCCATAGTTCTGCTGCGAAATTTGCCCCTTATGACCGGAATGGCGCAATAAGAGCAACGGTTGCTGCACCCCTCCGAAATTTTGAGATACGCATAATACCGCGGCGTGGAAAGCACCCGCTCTCCCGTAAGCGGCAGGTCATATTTGCTGGCAAAACGCTCAACTTTTCGGCCGGACAAGACCTGTTGCAGCGCCTGCGCAATGTCGGCGTTGGCGCCAATGCCCAAAACGGCGTCCACCTCGGGCAATTCCTTTAAAATTTCCGTTTGGTAGCGCTCTGCAAGGCACCCCGTTACCACAATCGCCTTGAGTTTGCCGGAATTTTTCAGCCGGGCAAGCTGCAAAATTTCGTCAATCGACTCCCGTTTTGCGCTCTCAATAAACCCGCAGGTATTCACAATCACCGCGTCGGCCTGCTCCACGCTGTCGCACAGCGTATACCCGGCTTGTTGCGCCGTTGCCAGCAGCATTTCGCCGTCCACCTGATTTTTGGCGCAGCCAAGGTGCACCATTGAAATTTGATATGCCATAAAACACCTTTTCCTCATTTTGCTCGTTAAAATTTTATTATACGCCGCCTTGGTAAAATTTGCAATCCTAAGCGCTACACGCTTTCCTCAAATTCGTTGCGCAACGCCTGTGTAAATTCGGCCATGGCGCGTTTAATGTCCTCATAGCGGTAGCCCATGCGCTGCAGGCCGCTCACCGCGCGCCGGCAGCCCTTTTCGTCGTGCAGATACCGCGCATATTTTTTCTCAATCACCCGGCGTATCTGCTCTGTCGGGTCCATTTCCAGCTCGTCCAAGGCCTGCTGCGCCAACGCCCGGTCTATGCCCTTTTTTTGCAATTCGTAGCAAATTCGTTTTTCCGCATAGCCCTTTTTGCTCAGCAAATCCGCCGCATACCGCCGCGCATACTCCTCGTCGTTCACCAGCCCCAGCTCCTCCATGCGTTCGGCGGCGGCCTGTGCGGCCTCGCGGCTGGTGGTGCGGGCAATTTTTTCGGTCAACTCCCGCTTGGAATGGCTGCGAAACTCCAGTAAATACAAGGCTTTTTCATGGGCGCGCCGCTGTTGCGAGGCCAAAATCAGCTCGTGCAATTGCTCGTCGGTGAGGTGCATGCCCGTTTTGTACCCGAATTTTAACAGCGTTTCGGTGTCTATCAGGGCGGCAAATTCGCCGTCCAAAAACAGCGCCGAGAGCAGTTTTCTTCGCTTTTGTATTGCTGTAATTTCCATTATTTTCCTCCATTTTTGCAAAATCGCGCGCCCGCTTAAACCCAAAAGAGGGCGAACCTATCGTTCGCCCTGCGTCTGTTTTGCTCAATCGTCCACGGTAATGTCAATGTTCGCCTTGGAGGCTATTTGAGCCGCAGGCGTTTTCTCCGGCTCGGGTGCTTCTACGGGTTTTGCGGCGTTTTTGGCGGCTTTTTTGGCAACTTTACTGTACAATTTGCCAACATTCGCCTTTACTTCCTCTTCAATTTTTGTGTAAATTTCCTCGTTTTCCCGCAAAAATTCCTTGGCGTTGTCGCGCCCCTGCCCCAGTCGGGTCTCGCCGTAAGAGAACCACGCGCCGCCCTTTTGCACAATCTCCAGCTTCACCGCCAAATCCAGCAGCTCGCCCTCTCTGGAGATGCCTTTGCCGTACATGACGTCGAATTCGGCCTCGCGGAACGGCGGCGCCACCTTATTTTTCACCACTTTTGCCCGCGTGCGCGAACCGATTAGCTCAGTACCGTTTTTCAGCGCCTCCACCCTGCGAATGTCTATGCGAACCGAGGAGTAAAACTTGAGCGCGCGGCCGCCGGGGGTCACCTCGGGACTGCCGTAAACCACGCCCACCTTCTCGCGCAGCTGATTGATAAAAATGGCAACGCAATTCGACTTGGAAATTGCGCCGGCCAATTTGCGCAGCGCCTGAGACATTAACCGCGCCTGTAACCCCACGTGCGCGTCGCCCATTTCGCCCTCGATTTCGGTGCGCGGCACCAACGCCGCCACCGAGTCCACTACAATCACGTCAATTGCGCCGGAGCGCACCAACGCCTCGGTAATTTCCAACGCCTGCTCGCCGGTGTCCGGCTGAGAGACCAATAACGCGTCAATGTCCACGCCCAGCGCGCGCGCATACACCGGGTCCAACGCGTGCTCCACGTCGATAAACGCCGCGGTGCCGTTTTTTTGTCCCTGCGCGATGCAATGCAAGGCCAGCGTTGTTTTACCGGAGGATTCCGGCCCGTAAATTTCGATGATTCTGCCTCTGGGCAGGCCTCCTATGCCCAGCGCCAAGTCCAGCGAGAGCGACCCGGTGGGAATCGATTCCACCTGCAAGGCCTCCTGCTGCCCCAAACGCATGACCGCCCCTTTGCCGAACTGTTTTTCAATTTGCGCCAATGCGGTATCCAGCGCCTTGCTTTTATCCACGACTGCCATAGTATCCTCCGTTTTTGTAGCGTTTTTTTCATTATAATATATATTTTGCGCAAAAGCAATGCATTTTTGGCCGCGAATTCAGCTCTTAACACCCGCCACCACGCGCACAATTCCGCCCAAATCCTTGGCAAATTGCAGCTTCTCAATGCCCGCGTTTGTAAATAATTCGGCTACCGCGTTCTGCTGACCCTGACCGATTTCCACCGCGAGCACCCCGCCGGGCTTCAGTTTTGGCGCCCAGATCTGCGCCAGCGCGCGGTAAAATTTCAGGCCGTCCGCGCCGCCGTCGAGCGCGGTTTGCGGCTCATTTTGCACCTCTGCCTGCAGGGTCGGCAGCTCCCCCGTTTCTATGTACGGCGGGTTGGCCACTACTGCGTCTGCCGGGGCAAAATTTTGTGCGAATTTTGCCTGTAAAATGTCGCCCTGCACCGCGGTAACGCCCTGTATGCCCTGCGCGTTGCAAAAGGAAATATTTTCCTGTAAATAGGCCATGGCCTGTGGGTATTTTTCTACGCAAATGACCTGTGCGCCGCAAATTTTTGAGGCAATGCCAAAACCGACCGCGCCGGTTCCTGCGCATAAGTCCAACACAAGGGGTTGTGGTTTGTGCAGCATTTTTACCGCGGTTTCTACCAATACTGCGGTGTCCTCCCGCGCAATGAGCACCCCTTTGCCCATTTTCAGCTCAAAGTGCAAAAATGGCCACTGACCCACAATATATTGTAGCGGCTCTCTCTTTGCCCGCCGCTCTATCCGCTCCAAAAATGCGCGCTCCTGCTCCGGCGGCACCGTTTGCGTATCGCCGTGCAAAATTAAGGCTTGGCGGTTCGCGCCCAACACCTGCTCCAGTATGCACAGCGCGTCAAAGCCGGGGCTTTCTATGCCCGCCTGCCGCAGCCGCCGCTTGCCTTGCTCGTAAATTACCCGCAGCGTTTGCATACCACGTCTTCTCCGTTCTCCGGTATCACATCTTTTATTGCCGCGATCGCCACTTCTATCATGCCGTTGTCCGGCTCCTTGACCGTGATGCGCTGCATCCACAGTCCCGGCGCGGCCACAATGCGCGTGAGAATATTGTCGTACCGCGAGCAGAGCTTAATCAGCTCGAACCCCAGAGACACCGATACCGGCAGCAAAAGCAGCTTGACCGAGGTGCGCAGCAGCGGGTTCTCAAACGGAATGAAAAAACCGATTACAATGCCGACAATCAGCATGAGCATTAAAAAACTGGTGCCGCACCGCGGGTGAAACCGACTGTGTTTGCGTACATTTTCTACCGTCAGTTCCTCTTGATTTTCGTAGCAGAAAATGGTTTTGTGCTCTGCCCCGTGGTATTGGAATACCCGTTTGACCGAGGGGATGAGCGAGCAGAAGCCTATGTATGCAATGAAAATGAGAATGCGAAACAGGCCCTCGAATGTGGAACGCCACGGTAAAAAACCTTCTCCGATCCCCGTGTGGTCATAGACCAGATTGAAGCACAGCGACGGCAGAAAGAAAAATAACGCGATGGCAAGCAGCGTGCCTACCGTGCTTGCCGCCACCATCAGGTAGCTCAGCGCCTTTTCTCCAAAGACCCGCGTTACCCATTGGTCGAATTTGGACGGCTCTTCCTCCTCGTCCTCCGGAATGGATTTGTCCGCCGCCATGCTCAGCGCCTGAAACCCGATTTTCATGGACTCGTACATGGAAATGACGCCGCGGATAAACGGCAATTTTAAAAACGGGTAGCGCTCCCGCAGCAGCTTGATGTCCAGCTCCTCTACATCTATATTGTGGTTCGGCAGCCGCACCGCCACCGAGGTCTTTTTCGGGCCGCGCATCATCACGCCCTCTACCAGCGCCTGCCCCCCGATCGAGGTAATCATTTTAGTGTGTTCTCTTGCCATAGCAGTTGTATGTTCCTTTCTTTCAATCGTTGCGTTATTCCTCGCTCTCCGGCTGTTCGCTCTGCTCCTCCTGCAGAACCGGAATGTAAATGGTAACCGCCGTGCCTAAATATTCCTGGCTTTCTACCTCCAGCTTGCCGTTGTGCAAAGCTATGATTTCGTCTGCCAGCGCAAGGCCGATGCCGCTGCCGCGCACCGAATGGTTCGCCTTGTAGAATTTCTTCTTCACATTCGGTAAATGCTCGGCCGGTATGCCGCAGCCGGTGTCTACGATCTGCACCTTGATAAAGCCGTCCTGCTCGCCGGCGGAAACATTCACCGTGCCTTGTTCGTCGGTGTATTTCAGCGCGTTGTCTATGATATTGACAAACACCTGCCGCAGCCGGTTGATGTCTCCCAGAACCGGGGAGAGCATGGCCGGCTCCTCATACAGCAAAAATTTGTGCTCGGCTCTGGCGCGCTCGCTGAACATATATACCGCCGCGCCCAATTCCGCTAAAATGTCAATGCGCTCCATGAGCAGCGCCATGCGCCCGCTCTGCATGCGGGAGAAGTCTAAAAGCTCCTCCACAATGCCCGAAAGCCGCTCCGATTCCCGGATAATCACCCCCATGCCTTTGTCGAAGGTGCCGCGGTCGATTTCTCCGCTTTGCATGGTCTCGGCCCAGCCCTGAATGGCCGTAAGCGGCGTGCGCAGCTCGTGAGAGACCGAGGAAATGAAGTCGTTTTTGATTTGCTCGGCGTTGTTCAGCTCCACCGCCAGCTCGTTAATCGTGTCGCATAAATCGCCGATTTCATCGTCGTGCTTTTTTTGTATGCGCGCGTTAAAATCGCCCTGTGCAATGCGCTTTGCGGTGCTGTTGACCTCTTTGACCGGGTTTAAAATGGAGCGCACAAAATAAGTGCCCGAGATGCACACGAATAAAATAATCAGCATACCGATGACCGATAATACCGCCACAATCGCCGAAATTTGTACGTCGGCGTCCTCCAGAGACACCACGTACCGCATACCTCCTACAACCACGCCGTCGTTGTTGCGCAGCACGCGCGTTACCGCCATCACTTTTTCGCCGGAGGTCAGCTTGCCGTTCCAGCTGCCGTAGCCTTGCTCGTCCTCCAAGGCCGCGTAGTAATCGTTCATCGGCTGGTTCTGGTCCGGCGTAAAGCCTGTCGAGGTCAATACGATTTTGCCCTCGCTGTTGATGACCATGAGTTCCATGCTCTCTTTGCCCGCAAAATTTTCCACATACGAATATGACAGCGATGCAAAATCCGAGGAGGTTTTGTTTTTGTAGTCTACAAAAACGTTGGTCAGTTCTCTGGAATTGGTGTTGAGCGCCTGTAAAATGCCGTTGTAGGTGTAATTTTGCACCGCGAAGGAAAGCGACACGATGATAATCACCAGCACCAGCACCACAATGCCCAATACGTTCAGCAGCCAACGCCGTGTGATACCCTTGATCTGCAATGCTGTCACGCTCCTTTTTGCAAAATGGTTATGCCTCCCATTTGTAGCCCAAGCCCCATACCGTGATGATATGCTTGGGGTTTGACGGCTCATCTTCTACCTTCATGCGCAGCCGCCGTATGTTAACATCTACGATTTTTTCCTCGCCGTAATACCGCTCGCCCCACACGTGCTTTAAAATGTCGGTTCTGTCCAGCGCGGCTCCCGGATTGGAGAAAAAATATTCCATCATCTGGAATTCCACCTGCGTCAGCTCAATGGGCCGGCCCGCCTTGAGCAAATACCGGTTGCGTAAATTCAGCGAGAATTCTCCCGAATGAATTTCCTCTTTAAAATTGTTTTCGCTGCGCATTTCCGCTAAGGCTACTCTGCGGTAAATGGCGTCTACCCTTGCCACCAGCTCGGAGGGGCTAAAGGGCTTTGTCATGTAGTCGTCCGCGCCCATCATCAGGCCGCTTACTTTGTCCATTTCCTGCGTTTTGGCGGTTAATAAAATAATGCCTATGGTTCCGCTGCGCTTTCTCAGCTCTTTGCATACCGCCAGTCCGTCCAGCCGGCCCGGCATCATGATGTCCAGCACCGCAATGTCAAAATCTCCGTTTTGCTGCTCGTAAATTTGCAGCGCCTGCTCGCCGTTTTCCGCTTCATACGCCTGATAGCCCGCGCGCTGTAAATTGATGACGATAAATTCCCGAATAACCTGTTCGTCCTCGCATACCAGAATTTTTTTCATTCAAAAAAGCCCTCCTTTGCGGCAAATTCAGCCCTGCGTGAATATTTTAAAATACTGCTCGGTTTCTTGCAGCGTCAGCCCCAGCTCTGACTGCGTTTGCGGTAATTCCGCGGCAAACACGATGTTGCTGTGCTGCTTTAATTTGTGCAATTGCGTTGTTTCTGCCTGCGCGTTCCATTGCTCCTGCGTCATTACGTAAATGCGCAACAGCAGCTCGCCCCGACTGCCGCTTTCGGTCGCATCGGCGGCGCGGCGCCATTGGTAAAAACTCAAACTTGCCTGCTCTGCGTTTTGCTCGGTGGTAATGTTGTCGCGCCATGCCTCGGGCAATATCATCATGTAGCCGTCCCGGCTGTTGACCACCGTGCTGAGCAAATTGGTGAAGGTGTTGGTGCTCATGTCGTAGCGGTGCCAGTTCACCGCGTAGGCCGTATCCGGCGCGTCCTCGGTAAACTCGCCCGGCAAACCGTGCGTAATGGGAATTTCCGCAATGCCGTCTCCGTTGATGTCCTGACTGGCAATGGCCGCTGCGCGCAGCGTATAGTTTTTTTCTCCCGAAAAATACAGCGGATTTCTCAGGCTGGCACCCGATTTTTCCCAGTACAGGATTTCGGTTTGAAATACCCGCGCGCTGGTTGCGCTGTCCAGCAGAATGCCTGTGTGGTTGGCGTCTATTTTTGCCACCGTTACTTTATTGTATTTGGTTACCTCCGGGTCCAGCGCCACGGTATCCATCAGGTTCACGTTCCCGTTTAAAATGCCGAATACCTTGGCTATGGCGTGCCAATCCTTCGTTTTTTGCCGCACCGTTACCAGCGCGCTTTTGCCGCTTGCTTCGTCCAGTTCCAATACTGCCAGTTCACTGTAAAATTCTTTTGTGGAAATTTCTTTGACCGTGCCCTCGGCGCTCGTGTAAAGGCTCAATTCCGCCGTGCCCGCCGCCGAACTGCCCCAGCCAACCGCAAAATCCGTCACGCCGTTGCCGCTGAAATCCCCAAAGCACACCCGGTCAATTTGCACCGCCGGGCTTTGAAAATTCGCGATTTCTTGCCAAACGCCGCCCACTTCGCTAATCACCGACAGAAAGGTAAACGACTCGTCGCCCTTGGTGTAAAAGGCCAGCGCCTCCTCGTTGCCGTCGCCCGTGACGTCCTTCATGATAATCGCCGAGCGGTACTCCCCCGCCTTGGGATACCGCAGCGTCATTTGCGCGCCCGCTTTTTCCTCCAGCACCTGGTAGATCTCCTGTTTTTCCGCGGTGGTTTTGGGCGGTTTCATGAGGGTCGGCGCGTCCATTTTCAGCGGCGTACACCCTGTTAACAGCAGCGTCAATACCGTTGCCGCCGCGCTTAGAAACCATTTTCGCTTCATGCTCGTCCACCCTTGTCTTGTTTCTTTTTCTACCCTATTATACCATGTTTTTCTCCAAATGGGTAGTGTCAATCCTGTAACTGTCTGCGCGCAAAAAAACACCGGGATTTTTCCCGGTGTTGCTCTGGCTATGCCTGTGTGAATCTCTTTACGATTGCGTGGTTTGCCGCCAATTCTTCACGGTCGTCCAATTGCACAAGTTGTACCTCTCCGTAGCGGCGGCTTAATGCCGTTTGCAATAAATGGTCGCATAAATGCGGGTTTTTGGGCAGCAGCGGCCCGTGTAAATAGGTGCCTACCACATTCTTGTACAGAACGCCCTCGGTTTTGTCCTGTCCGTTGTTGCCGCTGCCGCAGAGCACCTTGCCAAGCGGCTTGTAATCGCCTGTGAAGGTGCGCCCGCCGTGGTTTTCAAAGCCGACAATCGGCAGCGGAAATTGCGGGCTTTGCAATACCACATTGCCAATGAGCCTGGTTTCTCCGCGCTCGGTGGTAATGTCTAAAATACCCAAGCCTTGTATGGTTTCTTCGCCCATTTTGTAAGAATTGCCCAACAATTGGTAGCCGCCGCAAATGGCCAGCACTACCCCGCCCTGCTCTACATAATCGCTGAACGCCTCTCTGGTTGCTCTTAACCGGTCGCATACCAGCAGCTGCTCCCGGTCGGAGCCGCCCCCTAACAGCACAATGTCCAGCTTGCTGAAATCTATCTCGTCGTGCAGGTCAAATTCCACTACCTCCACTTCGATCCCGCGCCATTTTAACCGCTGTTCCATGCAAATCACATTGCCGCGGTCTCCGTATAAATTCAGCAGCTCCGGGTAGAAATGTCCGATGGTCAGCCTCATAAATTGCCCGCCTCCAATTTTTTTAAAATGCCATGGGCGCTGTACAGCGCCGTGTAGTTGCACAGCACGTATAAATTGCCCGTGCCTTTTGTGATCAGACGCTCGATCGCCTCTGCCGGCTCCGGCTCGCAAACGCTTGAAATGCCCGCGTATTTCAGACGCAGCTGCATGTCCGCGGCGCGTATGCCGCTTGCTGTGAAGCTCTGTATCTTCGCCGTGCGCAATCGCTCAAAATCCACGTCCCATAGCCACGAAATATCTCGACCGTCCTGCGCGTTGTCGTTAATCACCACCAGCAAATCTTTCGGCGTATCGTCCTGCAGCGCCGCCGAAATATTTTGGTTGAATCCGGCCGGATTTTTCGCTAAATTCAGCACCGCGTGCCTGCCGTCTATGTCAAACAGCTCCATGCGCCCGCTTTGCGTTTTATATTCCCGTAAGGCGTTTTCAAAATGTGCCAGAGCATACCCGGCGGTTTTTGCCGCAGCATAGGCTGCCAATATATTGTATACATTGTAAAAACCGTGGCTCCTCATGGTAAAACGCCTGTCTTGCACGGTGAACGAAACGCCGTTTTTCAAGTCGACCTGCAGCGCGGAAAAGGTGAGCCGCGGCCGCGCAAACGCGCAATTTGGGCAGCGGTATTTGCCCAGTTGGCTGTAATGGTAATAATCGTATGCAAGCTCGGCACCGCACAGCCGGCAAAAACGCCCCTCCCGCATTTCATGCGCCGTTTCTGCCTGCGAGGTGACCTGCTCGTTGACCCCGAAGCTGACAAAAACATGCTCGCTTTGCTGCGCCAGCGCCACCGAAAGCGGGTCGTCTCCGTTGATGACCAGCTTGGTGTTGGGCGCCATTTTCAGCGCCTCCTCCAGCACCTGCATGGTCATGTCGATTTCTCCGTAGCGGTCCAGCTGGTCTCGGAATAAATTCGTCAGCACCAGGTAGTGCGGCTGAAAATGGGGGAATACCCGCCGCGCCGACGCTTCGTCGATTTCGATACAAGCGCAGTCGGCGTTTAATTTTCCCGTTATGCTTGCGCTTTGCGCAAATGCCGTTGCAATGCCGTACAGCATATTTGCGCCCGCGCTGTTGCATACCACCCGCTTGCCCTCTGCTTGCAGCGCGCGGCTGAGCAGGTTATTGGTTGTGGTTTTTCCGTTGGTTCCGCAGACTGCAAAGATTTCTCCGCGAACTTGTCCGGCCAGTTCCGTTAACAACTTTGGGTATATTTTTAATCCAATTTTCCCTGGAGTTGACGAACCCTGCTTGCGCAGCCTTTTGCCCAGCCAAATTAAAAATTTTGTTGCTCCGATTGCTACCGTTTTTCTCATAAACCCTTTTCCCTCCGCCATTTGCGCTTTATGCCCATTATATAATAACCTGCAAAAAATAGCAATTGTATTCCTATTTTGCCGCCGTTTTGTCCTTCCATACTCCTTTGCTGCACATTTTTTCCGCGTTTTTCATAGCATGTGAAAAACAAAGCATCCGTTCTTCATTCCCTCAAAAAAGGAGGCCTTTTATGTTGATCCATGTCGTCAAGCCCGGCGATACGCTCTATAAAATCGGGCGGGAGCATGGGGTTTCGCCCTTTCAGTTAGCCGCCGCAAACGGCATTGCCTACCACAGTACGCTTGCTGTGGGGCAAACAATCGTCGTGCAATTTCCCACGCTGAGCCATACGGTAACTCCCGGGCAGTCTTTGCTCGAAATTGCAAGGCAATACGGCGTTTCCGTCATTTCTCTCTACCAAAATAACCCGCAATTGGCCGGCAGACCCCAGCTCTCGCCCGGTCAACAGCTGGTCATCACCTTTGACCAGGAAAAATTGGGCAGCTTTGAAATAAACGGCTATGGCCAGCCCTCTATTGCGGAGAATTTGCTGCGCAAAACGCTCCCTTACTTAACTTATGTGACTCCCTTTACCTACGGGATCAACGCAAACGGGTCTCTTGTGACCCTCAACGACGGCCATATGATTGCCGTTGCCAAGGAGTATGACACCGCCGCGCTGATGCATCTTTCCACGCTCACCGAGCAGGGCAATTTTGATAGCGCGCGCGCTTCCGCCGTGCTCAATCACCCCGACGCGCAGGACCGGCTGGTTGACCGGGTTGTGCAAAATATAACTCAAAAGGGTTATGTTGGCTTGGACGTCGATTTTGAGTTTGTGCCAAAGCAGGACGCGCAGGCGTATGCCGCGTTTATTTTGCAGCTGCGCTCCCGCCTGAATCCCTTGGGGTATCCGGTGATTACCGCGCTGGCTCCCAAAACCTCGGCAATGCAGCGCGGCGCTATTTATGAGGGCCATTTGTACCGCGAAATCGGCACCGCCTCCAACGCCGTGTTCGTTATGACCTACGAATGGGGCTATACCTACGGGCCGCCGCAGGCCGTTTCTCCGCTGCCCAGCGTGCGCGCCGTGCTCAATTATACCGTTTCTGAAATTCTGCCGGAGAAGGTTTTTATGGGCATCTCCAATTACGGCTACGACTGGACCCTGCCCTTTCAAAAAGGCGATAAGGCCCGGTCTGTCTCTAACGATGAGGCGGTGGCGCTGGCCGTACAATACAGCGCTGAAATTCAATATGACAATACCGCGCAAGCGCCCTATTTTAACTATTATGACCGCGCCGGCCGAGAGCATATCGTGTGGTTTGAGGACGCGCGCAGTATACAGGCAAAATTGGCGCTCATTCCCGAATACGGGCTGCGCGGCGCCGGCTATTGGAATATTATGCGGCCCTATCAGCAGGGCTGGACCGTGCTCAACAGTCTGTACCATATTAAGCGCGTCGGCGAGTAAATTCCGCGCGCAGAACAGAAACAGCCGCAGGATTCCTGCGGCTATTTTACGAGATTGGCTGAATGTTATGCCTGCGGGAATTCGACCACCAGAAACATTTTGAAGCGTTCGGTGGCAAATACGCTGTGGGGGCGGTTTGCCGGCATTACAATGGAATCTCCGGTTTTAAGCGCATAAACTTCTCCCTCGATCGTCACCTCACCCTGTCCGTCCAGCACAATGACCAGCGCATCTCCTTTGGAGGCGTGCGTGCCGATTTCCTCGCCTTTGTC
The DNA here is from genome assembly GCA_934457095.1 of uncultured Eubacteriales bacterium. Lineage (GTDB taxonomy): Bacteria > Bacillota > Clostridia > Oscillospirales > Acutalibacteraceae > UMGS1071. Next base: position 32,367 of record CAKSHJ010000002.1, on the reverse strand, counting down.
AAACGCAAATAGGGTCAGGCTCAGCGCCTTGTTCTGCGCAAGCGTTTTGCTCACCACCTGCCCTTGCTGGTATTGCACCTGCTGGGCAAACGGCAGTACCGTTGAAAATTCTAAATTTTTCATGGTAAATTCTCCTTCCTGTTGTATTGCTATTATGTCACATATTTTTACAATTATTGGTTGCATTTGCAACAAAATTATAAAAATAAAAAAAGCCCGAACGCAAAAACGCGTCCGGACGCAATCTGGTGGGCCATCAGGGATTCGAACCCGGGACCAACCGGTTATGAGCCGGTTGCTCTGACCAGCTGAGCTAATGGCCCCCGTAATTTTTGTAAGCTCAGCGGTTTTTATACTACCACAAACCAAACGAATTGTCAACCAATCATTCCGCGCAATCGTCATAGCCGTTGGGGTTTTGCTTTTGCCAACGCCACGCGTCCGCACACATGTCGTCAATTGTTTTTTCCGCCCGCCAATTCAGTTCCTTGGCGGCCTTTTCCGGGTCGGCGTAGCATACCGGAATGTCTCCCTCCCGGCGCGCCACAATTTCATACGGAATTTTTTTGCCCACCGCTCTCTCAAACGCTTGCAGCATCTCCAGTACCGAATACCCCTGCCCGGTGCCTAAATTGTAGATTTGCAGGCCGCAGGGCTTTTCAAACAGCCGCAAGGCCGCCACGTGCCCCTTGGCCAAATCTACCACGTGTATAAAATCCCGCACGCCGGTGCCGTCTTTGGTGTCGTAATCTCCGCCGAATACCCGTAATTTTTGCAGCTTGCCAATGGCCACCTGCGAGATATACGGCACCAGATTGTTCGGAATGCCGTTGGGGTCCTCGCCGATGCGGCCGCTTTTGTGCGCGCCCACCGGGTTAAAATACCGCAATAGCACCGGATTGAAGGCCGGATTTGCTTTGGCAATGTCCTTGAGCATTTGCTCTATCATCAGCTTGGTGGCGCCGTATGGATTGGTGGTGGAAAGCGGAAAATCCTCGGTAATGGGCATTTTGTGCGGGTTGCCGTATACCGTTGCCGAAGAGCTGAATACCAAATTTTGCACCCCGAATTGCTGCATGACCTGAAGCAGTACCAGCGTGGAGGTTAAATTGTTGTTGTAATATTTCAGCGGCAGCTGCACCGATTCTCCCACCGCTTTGAGTCCGGCAAAATGTATCACCGCGCCAATGCGCTCGGTTTGGAAAATTTCCCGCAATTTCTGCTCATTGCGCACGTCCGCCTCATAAAACGGAAATTTTTTGCCCGCAAGCTCCTCTATGCGCGTTACCGCCTCGGGCTTACTGTTGTCAAAATTGTCCATCACCGCAATCTCGTAGCCGGCTTTCAGCAGCTCTACGCAGGTGTGACTCCCGATATATCCCGCGCCGCCTGTTACCAAAACTTTCATCGTTTATAACCTCTTTTTCCTGTTGTATTCCATGCTTTGAACCTTTTTATTAAACCACAAGATTGTGACATTTTTATTAACACAATACAAATATTCCCGCTTTTTCCACATTTATACCAAAATACAGCGGCATATTCCCTCAAATTTTAGGCAATACTTTGGGTAAAACCTAAAGCGAGGAATCTGTTTATGATACAATTCATGCGTCTTTTTTTGGCCGGCGGCTCTATTTATCCCGCCTTGGAATGGCTCTATCGCAGAAAAACCCATATTTCCATGGCGTTTGCCGGCGGCGCGGGGCTGTGCTGTATTCATAAGGTTTGCAACGGTTTGCTCAAAAAACGCAGCCTCACCGTCAAATGTATGGCCGGTTCGTGCGTGATTACCGCGGTCGAATTCGTCACCGGTCTTGTGGTCAATGTGGCTATGAAAAAACAGGTTTGGGATTATTCCGGTTTGCCGCTGAATCTAAAGGGGCAAATTTGTCTGCCGTTCACTTTGCTTTGGGGTGTTCTGACCATACCGGCGTTATTTTTGTGCAAATTGCTGAAATGTAAATAAAAAAACAGGTAATAATTGTTATACTTGCCGTATTTTCTCCGTAAAATATTATTCTGTTTCCTGCTCCGAACCTTGCTTTTGACCGAGGCGTTTGCGCAAAATGCGTACCATGCAAAAGTCGAATACCGAGCCTAATACCACGCCCGCCGCTACGCCAATCGCAAGGCCTACCGGCAAATTTTCAAAGGCGTAGTGCCCCACCAAGCCGCCCGCTACCGCGCCCAACGCCACCCCTACCGAGGTGCCCGATAAAATTTTTCCGCGCTGTTTTTCTGCCATATTTTCCGCTCCTCTCGCGCTTTTTTCTATATATTACCACGTTTCTTTTCGTTTGTAAACAAAACAAAAAGCAAGCCTTTACGACTTGCCTTTTTTTATATGGTTTTCTTTTTTATGCCGATTTTTACGCCCAAAATAACCAGCGCAATCAGCTCAAGCCCCGCAAGTACCGAGAGCACGATGATGCCTATGAGCATACCGTTGGTCGATGCGCTCGCTGCGCCCAAGGTCGCTTGCGTCAGCACGTACTCCGAGCAATGCGTAAGCTCAAATTCTACATACCCTGCCTGTACGGTCAGCGCTTTTTGTGCCAATTGCAGCGTTTCTCCGTTGTAATAATACATATTCAACACTTCGCCGTCGGCATAGCGAGACTGTACATTCAGCCGTACTTTCGTTCCCTTGGGCAAATCTCCGCTGTGTGAGAACTCCAATACCGCCGCACGCGCATAATTCGTCAATTTTTCTAAACTTGCATCGGCCTTTTCTGCAATCGTAATCTCGCTGTTTAAATCCATCAGCGTTTCAAAATCCGAGACGCTCCATGTATACCGCAGAACGTCGCCGTCGTACCGATTAATCAGTAGGCGCTTGCCGCTGTTTTTCACCAGCTCAAACTGCTCCTTGCTCACAATCGGGGTATCCGTGATTCGCAATGCGACCGTGTCTTTTGTTGTGTTTTTCAGCGTCTGCTCCAAGCGCTCCGCCGTTGTTTCCGGAATTTCGTCGCTTCTTATTACCAAAATGTGGTACTCTTTCACAGCGCCGTCCTTGCCCGTTACCTGCACCGTTATCGTATTTTCGCCCACTTCCAGCGTATCGCTCCCGGTTACGATAACCGTTGCCTCCTCGCTTTCTGCTTCGGCAAAAATTTCCAGTGCATTGACTTCGTTGCCCACGGCCAATTCGTATTCCGTTTTTTCCGGGTCAAAATCCAACGAATACCCAACGGCCTCTAAACGGCTTAAATTGAGGCTTTCTGCATGTTCTTGCTGGGATTCCTCCGACTTTTGCTCGCCGCTATTGGAAGGTGTATTGGGCCGGGTTGTTTGGCCGCTACTATTTGACGGCGTATTGGGCCGGGTTGTTTGACCGCTACTATTTGACGGCGTATTAGGCCGGGTTGTTTGGCCGCCGCTATTGCCGTTATTGCCCGGCGTGGGCGGTGCAGACCTCGGGTTTACCGTTACCTGCACCGTGTAGCTTCTGCCGCTCAAATCTTCTTCGTCAAAAGTGTATACATCCGTTAGCTGTACGGTAATTGCGGCGCTGCCTACTGCACCCGCCGTCACCGTTACCGTGCAGCTGTTCCGGTCAAGAAACTGACTGCCCACAGAAACTGCCGCCACTCCCGGATTGGAGGAAGCGATATCCACTCTGCCGGCGGCGTTGTTTGCCGTAATTGTGAACGAAGCGCTTTCGCCCTCGGTAATGCTAAGGTTGCCGGTGGATACCGAAACTCCGCCTGCCGCAAATACCACATTCGGTACGGTCAGACTCAGTATCAGCGCAAAAAGCACTGCCAATATTTTTTTCATGTTTAATTCGTCCCCATAATTCGCTTATTGATTTTTACATAATCTATTGCGGTAATTCTTCCGTCGCCGTTAACATCGGCGGCATCTAAATATACCTCGCCGTTAATGCTGCGCGCGCCCATAATGTGGTTGGAAACCTTTACGTAATCCATTGCCGTGATTTTCCCGTCACCGTTGACGTCCCCCGATACCGAAATTTGATATTCCATGTCCCAGGTATTGTTGATGCGGATTTTTACATAGTCGCCGGTTTTCAACAGGTCGCTGCTCACCGCATTTTTGTTTTTATCATAATGCGTATAGTTCGCGTTGGCCGCATTGAGGTTGATTTTTTTGTATAACTCGTTGACGCTGGTGGTATAATCCAGCACCTTGAGTCTGTTGTCGGTTTTGGTCAGCGTGCTGTCGGTACTTTGTACGCCGTAAATATTCACCGTGCGTGCGCCGGTAAAGGTGTTGTAATTCGGCGCTGAAATTTGAAACGAAACCGTATAGCTGCCCACCGCCGTATAACTTGGCGGGGCCGTGAGCGTATAATTACCGCTCTCGTCCATATATCGCACCGTGCCATTCGGCGTGGTGGGCTGTACGCTCACCGTATGCCCTTTGCCATCGTACAGGCCTTGGTAATCTGAGGCATGATAGCTTAAAATGCCCGGCAAAATAGTAAATTGCTTTTTCAGCGCGCCCACATATTCGCCCATTCCTGCAATCGTCACAAAGCCTGTTCCGGCGTTTACATTACTTTCATATTTTAAGGTGTAATCTTTGTTTTCCGTCAGCGTCGTGCCGTCGTGTTTTACCGTAACGGTCGGCTTTTTCTTTGTGCCGTCGTAGGTAAATTGCGTTTGACCCAGCGTTATGCTCAACCTGCTGACATCTGTTTTCGTCGGCTGAATCGACTGCTCTTCTTCGTAATAATAGGTAATCGTCAGGCCGTCGCTGCCAACTTTTTGGTTCAAGCCGTCTGCGTGGTCAAATTGATACCCGTTTACGGTCTTCGGAGCCGTCCAATTGACCACTGTACCCACCGGTACCGGAATGGTGGAAGGCTCAGCGTTCGGAACATCGTTGCCGTCCTTAAATTTGTAGCGGAGGGTAACATTGGCGTAGCTTTGCGTTTCTGTGCCGTCATGCGCCAAAATATTGCCGTTTTCGTCCGTCACGGTAAAGCAGACGGTGTCTCCGCTTTGCAATTGAGCGTCTGTTGGAATGGTATAAACCAAAGAGCAGTTGGCAAGGCCGGAGTTAAAATCGCTGCCGACGTAGTTCAGCATTCCTTTGGGCCAGAATTTGGACTTCTCGCTCCAAGCGGGAACGGTAAAGGTCTGCTCTGCCGAGATTTCTTTGCCACCTGCCGTAGCTTTGGTTCCATCGGAATGCTGTACCCAAAGCTTCAGCGTAACGGTTCGTTTTTGAGTGTCCGATAAATTTTGGACAATCGTTCGCAGTTCTACCTTTTGTCCTTTCATTTCTGTGGGATTAAAATTGGTTTTGCTTCTGCCGCTCAAAAGGCGGTTCGTCCGGTCTGTGTCATAGGTAAAATAGCCGTTAATACTTGTCTCTGAAAAATCGGAAAGCTTGCTATATGCACCGGTATATTTTTTTACCTCCGGAGTCGCCACATAGAGACTCGACCCATTTTTTATAAGCTGGCTCATGCGCTTGGCTCCCTGAAGCTTGCAGACTTCGCACAGGGAATAGTTCGTATCCCGCATCAAGCATTCTCGGCTGGAATTAAGAACTCCCGAACCGGTCTGGTGAGGGCAGGAATAAGTCTTGCGGAAACCCAGCATTTGTTTCCATTTTACCTGATTAGGGTCTTTGACCCCAGTCATATTCAAAGACGCCCTTTCTGCATCATCGGTCAGCGTATTTCCGGTGGAATATTCATCTCCCAAATACAAAAGTCCGTGACCCAGTTCGTGAGTAAAGGTGGCGGTGGCGCGGGCGCTGTCCGCCGGAGCGATAATATAGTGAAAACCGAAAGGAAGATTATTATACGCTCCGCCAAAATCCTTGGCAGTGTTTACCAGCAACATAAACTGGTTGATGTAGTTGTGAACATAATAATAGGGTTCATTGTCATAAACCTGGTTGGGGTCTACCGTTTGCGGGATATGGGAATCGTGGATTTTTTCCAAAAAGGCCGGACCGATGCAACGCTCGAAAATATGGTTTTTCTGAGTGCTTCCGTTAACCGATATGGACTCGGAATACACGTCAAAGAAAGTGCTGCCGCCGCGACCATATGAGGACTCTGAAGCTGTGCAGAGCGCGTACACGTTAAAGCGATCCGCCATGCTTCGATAGGGCTCGTATTGTAAAACCCCCGCCCACATTCTCTTGACGTCGTTGACAAATTTTTGCTGCTGATTTTTGGTATATCCCTCGCCGCAGATGACGATAACCATGTTTTCCTCATCGCTGCGAGGCTTTTGAATCACTTGAACTGGAATCGTCGGGTTGGCATATTTTCCGTCTGAAGAATACCACTTTCCCAGAGTCAGCTGAATGTTCAAATCCGTGCTGACATCCCAAGTCTGTTCGGCGTTTTCCTCATAGTCACCTATTTGAATTTCAGTCTTGGTTTCTTGCGCTGCCTGTACGGTTATAAACGGCAAAGCCGTTGCACATACGCTCAGCAACATGATAGCAGTCAACAAAGCCGCCAGCCACTTTTTGCCTATGCTGCAAACTTGTCTTTTCATGTTGCATTCCTCCTAACTAAATATTACACATTTTTATGCCTAATCCAGCCGGTCAAATTGCTTTGTTTGCTCATTCCATACGCCAAAACCTGCTGCTACACTGTCGTCTCCAACGTATATTTGACCAAGCAATGCACCGTCTTCGGTAACCGGACTAACGGTGTATTTAAGCCGAAATTGCGGCGCAGCTGCGACATCGCCTCGCGTACTGCCGGCCACCTGTCCTGCAACCGGTATCATCAATGGTCCGGTCTTATCTATCAATGTAAATTTTCTCGTTGTCAAATTGTAAAAGGTGTTGTCTTTATTCTTGATATCTACTATATGTACTGCGCCTGTGGCCGCACCGTTTGTTGCCGGCATCGAAAGTCCGCCGATTTGCAGCGCCAACTGTTTATTTTGAGTTGGTGCACCGTCAACGATTTCCCATGTATGGTTGGCCACTGTTTGCAGGGTAAGCCGCGTAACTGCTAACTTAAAATAAGCGCCGTCGACTTCCTGGCTGGTGTTGGTAATGCCGTAATTGGTTGGACAACGCAACTCGGTTTGACCGTTTACCGCCGCCACTGTCACATACAACGGTACCTCAAATGCAACAGTCTGCGGGTCCAAATTCGTCTGCATAATTCCTATCGTGGTGTCGCCGTTGGCGGCCCGTTCTGCCGCCGGCGGCTGATACCCTCCACCCGTATTGCCGTTATTACCAGGGGTCGGCGTTGAGCCGCTCTTTCCATTGACCGCTATAGGGATTGTGTAGACCTTACCGTCCAATTCCTCATCGTCATAAGTTGCAACAGTGGTCAAAGTTGTCTTAATTGCGGTGTTGCCCCCGGAAACTCCCCTAACCGTTACGGTATAGGATTTACTTGCAGGAGCATTTGGTGTTGCGCTATTGTGGTCCACCCAAATAGTGCTAGTGCCGGTATCCACCGTTGCCACATTCGGGTTGTCAGAGGTAATGTCCACTCTGCCTACGCAATTGGTTGCCGTAATCGTAAAGGTTGTGCTTTCTCTTTCGTTTACGTTCAGCGCGGTGGTTGAAACCGTAACATCTCCCACTGCAAATACCGTAACCGAGGCAAACAGAGACAATGCCACTGCAACCAGCGCTGCCGTTATTTTTTTCATAATTCATTCACTTCCCCTTTACTTTTGGAATTATAATCAAAAAAATATTTTTAATTATTAAAATTATACAAATTTTTTGGGTGAAACGTCAACCATAAAGAAGCAACGCGCGAAAAAATTTACAAAAAAAAAAAAAACAGTTCATATTTTCGTAACATTTAGGCGGTTTGTCGCCAAATAAAAAATAGAGCCCGAAACGCTATGTGCGTCCGGACTCTATTTTTAGAAAGGAAAAAGTTGAAAGGAAAAAGGTTTGGTGGAGCGGATGACGAGGCTCGAACTCGCTACCTCCACCTTGGCAAGGTGGCGCTCTACCAGATGAGCTACATCCGCAGTATATATTGCGTTTTTCATTATAATACAGTCTGCGAAAAATGTCAACCTCTTTTCTTCGATTTTTTCTCTTATGGGTCATCCGGCTTTGTTTTGCAAGGGTTTTTCTCGCTTTTTACAGGAATTTTGCTTGAGGGGAAATTGCATTGTTTGGTCTTTCGTGTTATACTGCTATTTGATAAACTCGGTGAGGTGTTTGCATGAATTTTTCAATCAATCTGGGGGCGTGGAACGCCGTGTTTGCCGTGCCTGCGCAATTGGTGGACCAACATTTGAAATTGGCCGGCGGCGTTCATTTAAAAGTATTGCTGTGGCTGCTGCGCTATGCCGGTCGGCAGGTCGATATTCAGGAGATTTCTCGGGCTTTGGGCGTTGCCGCCGCCGACATTAAGGACGCTGTGCAATATTGGGTTTCGGCCGGGCTCATCGCCGATTTTTCCTGCGAGGATTTCTCGGTGGTAATCGCTCCCGCCGCGCAAACGCCCGCTTTACCGGTTATTGAGCATACTGTTGAGGTGCTCGCCGCACCAAAACAGGAAGCGCCGAAAATTGCCGAAAAACCGAAAAAGGCTCCCGCGCGCATGAAAAAACCAGACGGGCTTTATATTGCCGAACGCGTAACGCAATCGGAGCAGGTCGCCTTTTTAATGCAGGAGGCTCAGCAAATTTTGGGCCGCGCTATTTCTCCGGCGCTTTCCTCTGCTTTGCTCATGATTCACGACGATTACGGCCTGCCCGTTGAGGTGATTTTGATTTTGCTGACCTATGTTAAGAGCATTCATAAGGATAACACCGGTTACATAGAGGCTGTTGCCAGAAATTGGGCACAGGAGGAAATCAATACGCACGAAAAGGCCGATTTGAAATTGAGCCGGCTTTCCGCCGTTGCTCAGGCTTGGCGTAACATTGAAAAAGCCCTTGGCATTGACCACCGCTCGCCCAGCGCAAAGGAGGAGCAATATACCGAACGCTGGATTTTGCAGTGGAATTTTACCCCGCAAATGGTGCGGCTGGCCTATGAACGCTGCGTGGATTCCACCGGTAAATTGAGCCTGCATTATATGAATAAAATTTTGGAGCGGTGGCATCATGCCGGTATTACCTCCCCGAATCAGGCTGCTGCCGAATTGGCTGCAAAATCTCAAAAAAATGTTAAAAAGCGTGCGCCTACCTATGATTTGGAGGAGTATGAAAATACGGATTTGAGCGAATTTATGTAAAAATAATGTAAAAAAAGGAGGGAGCAGCTTGGGTTATACTCGTGATGTTTATGACTGCGCTATGAAAACTCTGACTCAAAGTCGTGTGCAGGCCGAGTTGGCGTGCAAGGAGCGCAGAGAGGCTTTTTATGGGCAGTTTCCCAGAGCGTTGGAAATTGAACGTTTGTTGGCAGGCTCGGCCGTGGCCGCCGCCAGAGCCGTTTTAAACGGCGCGAATGCCAGAGAGCGTTTGACTGCTTTGAAAAAGGAAAATCTCTTGTTGCAGGCCGAGCGGGCGCAATTACTTAAAAGCGTTGGCTTGCCTGAGAATTATTTGGAGCCGGAATTTGCTTGCCAATTGTGCAAAGACCAAGGCTTTATTGACGGAAAAATGTGTTCCTGTTTTAAAAAATTGCTGCGGATTCAGGCCTGTAAACAGCTTAATGACGAAACGCCGATGGCGCTTTGCAGCTTCGACGATTTTTCGCTGGATTATTACCCCGATACCGCCGGGGACAGCGGGATCTCGGCTTACCGGCAAATGGAGCAGATTTTGCGTTACTGCAAACATTATGCCGACGGGTTTTCCTTGGATTCTTCTAATTTGCTTATGCAGGGCGGCACCGGTTTGGGAAAAACCCACCTCTCGCTGGCCATTGCCAATGCCGTGATCCAAAAGGGGTTCGGCGTCATTTACGGCTCGGCGCAGAATACCGTCACGAAATTGGAAAAGGAGCGTTTTCAAAAAGAAAATTCCACTCAGGACACCAATCGCTTGATGCTTGAATGCGATTTGCTGATTATTGACGACCTTGGCACCGAATTTTCCACCTCGTTTGTTACCGCCGCCGTTTATAATATCGTCAATACCCGCCTGATGACTCAAAAACCTACTATTATCAGCACCAATCTTTCTATGAAGGAGCTGGAGGAGCGTTATACCGAACGCTTTGCTTCCCGCATTCTCGGCAGTTATATTCCTCTGTTTTTCCGCGGGAACGATGTGCGGCAGCAAAAGCGACGTAAAAAATAAAACTGCTTGTTTCCCCTCATTTCTTTGGGGAAAATCAAGCAGTTTTTTGCTTAATTTGCAGACTTTTTCTCAAACATGGCCATCATTTTGGAAATCCCGACCAAAATTGCAACCGTTGCTACGGCAAGCGCTATAAAAACGGTATAGTACCGTGTTTGCGGAAAGCTGCAAAGGATTGCAAAAATAATGCTGTACAGGCTTAGAATCACTTTTACTTTTACCCGGCACTTGGATACCTCCGGTGCAGATAAAGGTTTGTTTTTGTCTTGCGCCGGCGCTGTGAACAGCACCGACAAACTGCAACATGCGAATAGAAGCGTAAAGAAGAGAAAGGGTAATAGGGCGCTGAGATAAACGCCCAAAAAGATACTGAACCCGAACAATAGAATGGAACTGATAAAGCATGTAAGCGGTTTTCGGGTATGAAAACCACCGGAAAACGTGCGTAACGGAATAAAGAATAGGAGATAAAGAGCGCTTTCTATGAGGCATTGAAAGATTGCCCCAAAAATCAGGCATGTTGCAAGCCCAAACGCCTGTGACAGCATTAGTGCAAAGGCAAAGACGAAGAACTCTTCCTCTTCTTTCGGTATAATTCTTCCCTTTACCGAGGCTGCGGCGCATTTTTCTGCCAGCTTTGTAATCACAGAAAAAGCTGTTGCGGGATTTTATTCAAATTGCAGAGTGCGCCTTGAAAGTTTGTGTGCTTTCTTTGCATAGTGCAAGCCCCCCATAAAAGCATTGCGCCTGAAACGGCGCAATGCAGGCATTCTGCCAAGTGCATTATTTTTCCAAACGCTTGGGCATTGCCGGCACTTTTGGTTGGTGCAGCAAGTAGGTGCATGCAGAATTTACGTTGGTTACGGCAACTTTTTCTGCAGCCTGTGTTGCTGCTTTCATCACTTTGCTAGAAATTTTTGCGCTGAGTTTCATGTTTGTTTCCTCCAATTCTGTTTTTGGTGTGCGGACATCTGTCTTAGTCCTGTTTTTCATTATAGTGGTTCAACGCAAAACTTGGCGAAAACCGTAATATTTCGCTTGATGAAGTGATTGAAATTCACATTTGTTTACAATATGTTCATAAATTCCGGGCAAACAACGCTTAATTTTGCTCCTTGTGCAACGGAACCGATATTGCTACTGAAAATAAACATTCGGTGTCCTCTATGATGAGTATGCCGTTGTATTTTTCTACTGCCATCTTTATATTTTCAATGCCGAAGCCATGGTTTTCCCCGTCCGTTTTTGTGGAGAGAAACTGGCCGTTTTTGCGCATCACTGCATTTTGCTTGGTATTTTCAATAAAAATGTACAGCATGTCGTAATGCCGCCGTACCAGCAATATAATTTTCCTTTCTCCGCTTTCCATTTCCGCGCAGGCTTTTACGGCGTTATCCAGCGCATTTGCAAATATTATACAGGTGTCCATATAGGTAAATACCGACAAATCATCGTATAGGATCAGCTTTTCAAATATAATACCGTGCTCGGCGCAAACTTCCTCCTGCCGGTATAAAATCACGTCAAAAGCGGTGTTGTGCACATGGTAGCTTACCGCCGCCATTTGACGGCTCATTTGCGCCTGCAATTGTTCTATGTACTGCAACGCTTTATCCTTGCTGTCCGTACAATATAAATGTTCTAAGGTTGTAATGTGGTTTTTAAAATCATGCAGCTGTTTTCTGCTCTGTTGCAGTCCGGACTCCATTTGCTTATAATAGCTGACCTGCACACGTTGCACTTCTTCGGTCTCTCGCAAACGGTTCTCCAATTCGTATTTGTCCAAATTTCTGTCATACACGTAAAACGCCGCAAGGTTACATAAAATCAGTCCAAAACATACCAGTACCAGCAGGGTGGAGCGTACCTCCTGCCAAGGAACCTCCGACTGGTAATTGACCATGAGCGCGATGCTGCCAATGGTCACTACGGGTAAAATGAACAGACACAGTACATCTTTTCCGCTTTTGGCGTATTTTCTGCCCTTGGTGAAAAAGAACAGAATACGCAAGACGATAAACAACAGTACCTTGCTAATGACGATCATAGCAACTTTCACCGACGGAACCGCGATAATTGCCATGGAATCCTCGTTAAGAATCCATGCGGTGAGAATGACCACGAAAAATTCAAAGAACATGGACAGCACAGCCACTAAAATTGCAAGAAAAAATTTGACTGCAAACCTGCCCTTGTAAAAGCAAATTGCCAACAGCATATTCAGCGCCACCGCAACGATTCCGTTGAGCCAGTTGATGCCGACGTTGTTCACGCCCGCCAAAAGGGCGCTGCACACCACAATGCCTATGCCTTTGAGAAAGCCTCTGCTAACCAAAGGCTGCAATTTGTCCAGCAAAAAGTGGTGCAGCAGCAGTATGACCAGCAGAAAATCAAAGCAGCATAAAAATGCCTGTACTGTGGGCCTTAACATATGCTTGCTCCCCCTTCCAACGTGTTATCTCTGCGTGTTAACCATCGTTTGCTTCTGCCCTGCTTCCTTTAAATAATTTCGAAACGCTTTATGAAAGTCCTCTGCATGTGCGCGGGTCAATTTGAATTCTACCGAGAAATTTAATATTGCTTTTGTTTTGGTAATGCCCGTAATATGATTCAAATTCACAATGAAGCTCTTAGAGGGCATGGCAAATTGTCCTGCAGGCAACATGGTCAACAGCTCATGCAAAGACATGTTCGTGTGATATACCTTTTCCGTGGTATAAACGGTGCGTTTTCTTTGGTAGGATTCAATATACAAAATGCTGTTAACGGAAATCAGGTGGCTTTCGTACCCGCATTTGATTTCTATTTTTTGATTTTGGCTTTTAAACTCCTGTATGCAGGAAAGCATGGCTTCGCTGAATTTTTCCTTGTCTATGGGCTTGACCAAATACCGATGTGCGCGTAAATGATAGCCCTCGGCGGCGTATTGCTCAAAGGAAGTGGTTAAAATAATGGCGGCGTCCAGTCCGTTTTGCCGCAGTTGTTTGCCCGCCTCAATGCCGTTTTGACCGTTTTCCAAACAAATGTCTAAAAAGAGAATGTCGTAACTGTTGTGCATGCCGAGCAGCTCCTCGGAGGAGCAGAATTCGTCCAAGGAATACTCCAGATTATGTAAAATTGCAAATTCATCTAATCTATCTCGTAGAATGAGGCGGTGAATTTTTTCGTCATCACAAACAGCAATTTTTAAAAACATAACTTTCCTTACCTTTTATATTGCAAATATTGCACAAAGTTTACAAGGCTTAAATTCCGCAGAAGCGGGTGTTTTTAACCGACATAACACTTTAATTATAACAGAAAATGAGAGAAAAGTCAAAATTAGACTTTATTTTTACCAATTTTTTGCAAAATAAAACAGCCGGTTTCTTCCAAAAACAGCCGTTTATAAAGACCCGCAAGGCTATGCCTGCAAGGATCCCCCTATACTTTTTGCTTTTAAATACGCGTTGATAAAGCCGTCTAAATCGCCGTCCATGACCGCGTTGATATTGCCCATTTCAAAATTGGTGCGGTGGTCCTTGACCAGCGTGTAGGGCATAAAAACATACGAGCGGATTTGGCTGCCCCACCCGATTTCTTTTTGCTCACCCTTGATGTCCTCGATTTTGTCCAAATGCTCGCGCTCTTTGATTTCCATGAGCTTAGACACCAGCATTTTCATGGCGGTGTCTCGGTTTTGGTGCTGGCTGCGCTCTACTTGGCACGCCACTACAATATTGGTAGGCAAATGCGTAATGCGCACCGCCGACGAGGTTTTATTCACCTTTTGGCCGCCGGCGCCGCTGGCTCTGTAAACGTCTATGCGCAAATCGTCGGGGTTAATGTCCACTTCAATGTTGTCGTCAATTTCCGGCATGACCTCCAGTGAGGCAAACGAGGTATGCCGCCTGCCGGAGGAGTCGAATGGAGAGACGCGCACCAAGCGGTGTACGCCGGCCTCGCTTTTTAAAAAGCCGTAGGCATTGGCGCCCTCAATGAGCACCGACGCGCTTTTTAAACCGGCCTCCTCGCCGTCTAAATAGTCCAATGTTTTTACTTTATAGCCGTGGCGTTCTCCCCACCGGCAATACATACGGTACAGCATTTCCGCCCAATCCTGCGCCTCGGTGCCGCCCGCCCCCGCGTGGAAGGTCAAAATGGCGTTGTTGCCGTCGTATTCGCCCTGCAAAAGCGTAGAGAGCCGCTGTACCTCCAGCTCTTTTTGCAGGAGTTCAAATTCCTGCTGCGCCTCCTCCAGCAATGAAAGGTCCTCGGCCTCGTCGCCCAGTTCAATCAGTGTTTGTACATCCTCAAAGCTTTGCTTTAACGCCCGGTATTTTTCCACCTTATTTTTGAGTGCGCTGGTTTTTTGCAATATTTTTTGCGACTGCGCCATGTCGTTCCAAAATTCCGGTGCGGCCGCCTGCGCCTCCAGTTCTTCCATTTCTTTTTGCGCCGTTTTCAGGTCGAGCGCTTCCTCTAAGTCGGTTAAATCGGGCTTTAATTCTTCTAACGCCAATTTTAATTCTTCAAATTGCAGCATGGCCATTCCCCTTTTGTATTGTGTTCCGTAACAAGTTTTGCTGTTTTATTATAGTAGAATTGCGAAAAAATGTAAAGCGTATTGCAGGGCGGGCGCGGTTTGTTTGCAAATTTTGCGGAAAATATTGCAGTTTGCAGAAGAATTCGGTACAATAGAATGGTAAACATGTTTTTCTCCGTATGCTTTTTTTGACCGAAAGGCTGCTGTTTTTTATTGATGAAGAAAGGCTTGGTATTCCATTATGTCAAATTATACGGGTTTTGACTGCCCCGTGTGCCAAAAAGCGTTTGCGCAGGACGACGATATTGTGGTTTGTCCGCAATGCGGCGCGCCGTACCACAGAGCGTGCTACCAGAAAACAGGTCACTGTGTCTATCAGGAGAGCCACGGCGCCGACTGCGATTGGAAGAGCCGAACGCATACCCATAGCAATGCGGTAAAGCTGTGCCCGCGCTGCCATGCCGAAAATTCCCAGGAGGCTCTGTTTTGCGCACAATGCGGGCAATCCTTGGCCTATGACAGCAGAGCGCAGGGGGAGCCTCCTACCGATTCCGAGCAGTCGTATGCCGGGCCGGGTTATGCAGGGCCGTTCCCCTTTGACCCCATGGGCGGCGTAAGCCCGCAGGACCATATTGAGGGGATCACCGCCGGCGATATGGCAAGTTTTGTGCGCACCAATACGCTGTATTATATTGGCAGATTTGTCAATCTTTCGGCATTTGGGCGGGGGCGCTTTCATTTTGCCGCGTTTTTATTCGGCGGCGGCTGGTTTTTATACCGTAAGCAATATGTTCTGGGCGCGATTTTAACCGCGTTTCAGGTAGTGGCCTCGGTGGCTGCCGCCTTTTTGCAGTATTACTATACCATACCGCTGATGAACGAGCTTTTGCCCAATGCGCCCGCCAATAAATATTACTGGGGCTTTTTGCAATGCTGGGAACCGCTTGTACAAAAGTCTCCGCTGACGCTGTTTTTGGTGATGCTGCCTACGTTGTTGATACTTTTGCAATTTGCACAGCGGATTGTGTGCGGCGTGCTGGCAAACCGCTTGTATTTAAAGTATTGCGTGAAAAAAATTACCGAAATTAAGGCGCAAACCGCCTCTGAACAGGAATACCGCGAAAAATTAGCCCAAAAGGGCGGCGTGAACAGTCCTCTTGCTTTTTCGCTGATGATTTGTTATGTTATTATCAGTTTTCTTCCCTCTTTTTTTAATATGTAGCCGCAAATTTGCGGAGAAAATTGCCATAAAGGAGTTGACCTCACTTGAAAGTTACAAAAGCCGTGATTCCCGCAGCGGGGCTTGGCACGCGGGTATTGCCCGCCACCAAAGCTATGCCTAAGGAAATGCTCACCATTGTGGACAAACCGGCCATTCAATATATTGTGGAGGAGGCTGTGCAGGCCGGTATTACCGATATTTTGATTATTACAAACCGCGGCAAGAACGTCATTGAGGACCATTTTGACCGGGTGCCCGAATTGGAGGAACGTCTTTTGGCCGGCGGCGACTCCAAAAAAAGTATGTTGGACGAGGTTGTAAAAATTGCCGGGCTTGCCAATATTTATTTTGTGCGGCAAAAGGAAACCAAAGGCTTAGGCCACGCGGTGAGCTGTGCGCGTTCGTTTGTGGGCAATGAGCCCTTTGCCGTTTTGTACGGCGACGATGTGATCATTGGCAAGGACCCCGCCTGCGGACAGCTGATTCGTGCTTATGAGGAATTCGGCAGGGGCGTGTTGGGTGTGAACCGGGTTTCGCCCGAGGCCATTACCAAATACAGCTCGCTGAAGGTGGAGCCCATTCGCGACAACTATTTTTTGTGCACCGATATGATCGAAAAACCCTCCCCGGATAAAATTATGTCGCTGTATTCTATTTTGGGTCGCTGCGTGTTGCCGCCCCAAATTTTTGATATTTTAGACCATACTCCGCCCGGCGCAGGCGGCGAAATCCAGCTGACCGACGCTATGCGTACCCTTGCCCGCAAAACAGGTATGACCGCCGTGGAATTCACCGGAAAGCGCTATGATATGGGCAATAAATTGGGCATTTTGCAGGCCAATGTCGAGCTGGCGCTTGCTCACCCGGAAATCGGCGCCGGCTTTCGGGCTTATTTGCGGGAAATTGCAAAAACAATCGAATAATTCCTTGACAACGCAGCGGTTTCTATGGTATAATCACTGCGTTGCTTTTCTGTGTTTTGCAGAATGGTATCATCCTTACTCTGCATTTTTGCAGGGTCTGAAGTCCAAAAGGAGGTGCATTTAAATGCCAAATTTAACCAATTCTTATGAAACTATCATCATTCTCTCCAATTCTTTGGGTGATGAGGCGATTACCGCTACCGTTGAGAAGTTCAAAAAGCTGATTGCCGAGCACGGTGAGGTTGAATCTGTTGAGGATTGGGGGAATCGCAAATTTGCCTACCCCATTCAAAAACAAACCGAAGGTCATTATACCTTAATCAACTTTAAAAGCGCTGCAGATTTTACCGCAGAACTTGACAGAGTTTACAACATTACCGACGGTGTTCTGCGCTCTTTAATCGTGAAAAAAGAAGAAAAACCGGCTAAAAAAGCGAAAAAGGCTTCCAAAAAGCCCGAAGCTGTTCCAGCCGAATAATGCCCAAGGAGAAATGTGATTTATTATGTTAAACGTTGCAATATTGATGGGCCGTTTGGTTGCTGACCCCGAAATTCGCCATACTCCAAACGATGTGGCGGTCACCACCTTTACCATCGCCGTGGATCGCTCCTATGTGAAATCCGGCGCCGAACGTCAGGCTGATTTTATTGACATTGTGGCTTGGCGCGCAACCGCTGAATTTGTTTGCAAATATTTTCGCAAAGGGCAAATGATTGCCGTGCAGGGGTCGATTCAGACCCGCAGCTATACCGATAAGGACGGCAACAAGCGCAAGGCGTTTGAAATTGTAGCGGATAATGTACATTTTGCCGACTCCAAACGGGACAGCTCCGGCGGCAATAGCGGCGCTTACCAGCCCGCTCCTGCCCGCAACGAGCTGCCAAATGAACCGGCTTCCGCTTACTCCAGCGGTGATACCGGCGATTTTGAGGAAATTTTAAACGACGACGATTTGCCGTTTTAAAGCAAAAAAATTATGCAAAAAGGAGGCTTTACCATGTCTGAGAAAAACGAAAGACCCGAAAGAGAACCCCGTCGTGGCGGCCCGCGTAAGGGTCGTAAAAAGGTTTGCAGCTTCTGTGTGGACAAAGTGGATAACATCGACTATAAGGATGTTGCAAAGCTGCGCCGTTTTATCTCTGAGAGAGCAAAAATTTTGCCCCGCAGAGTAACCGGTACTTGTGCACATCACCAGCGCGAACTCACTGTTGCAATTAAACGCGCTCGTATTATTTCTTTGTTGCCGTTTAGCAGCGACTGATATTTTTGAATTTGAAAGAAGCCCGTACAGTTAAATTGTACGGGCTTTTTTTGTTTGAAATTTTTTACGGTGTGGGAACTTCCTGATCCTCTGCGCTGACCAAAACCGTAACCGAAGCGCCATATTGCAAAGTGTCTCCGGAAGTGAGATTGCTGTATCCGATGACATACCCCGGCATTACATCGGCATCGTACTCATACTGCACCGAGAGCTCGAACCCTTGTTCTTTGAGCTGTTTTTCCGCCTTTTCATATGCCATGCCGGTTACATTCGGCAGCGTGCGCTCGTAAGGACCTCTGCTCACCTCCAGCACGATGGTGCCGCCTTTGTTGATTTCATCGCCGGCCTTGGGTGTTTGCGAAATAATATTGCCCTCCTGCACCGCATCATGAAACGCGTAGCGCGCAATTACCTCATAATCGGCCTGCTGCTGGGCTAAACTCGCTTTTACCACCGAATAATTTTTGCCTACCAAATCCGGGGTGAGCGTTTTTGCGCTTGGAATTGCATTGCTGTCGGTCAATGCCTCCGATTTTGTCGCTTCCGACTCGGACACGATAACAAGCGATTCACCCTCGTCTGTGCCGGGCGTGTTTTCATTCGTGCTATATAAAAGTGCAATCATAACCGCCGCCACTGCCACTGCTAATATTGAAAATAACACCCACACCCATACGGGCAAAAAATGGCTGCCCTTGGGTTCCTTGATGTCGACCGAGGCCTTCATTTTACGCAATTCGTCCTCGGTTAATTTGGGAATGCTCTGAGTTTCCTCGATGACTGCTGTGATGGTAGGCGACGCCGAAAGTTCCGCGCGCAGGCGCTCGAAAGTCTGGGTTCTTTTTTGCGGATAAACCTGCAATGCGTTTGCCAGCGAAGTGACCACATGCGGCGGCATTTCCTTTAAAATATTTGTAGGAATTAACAATCTGGCATCTGCTCTGCGGCGCACGGCCTTTTCGGGCAGCATGCCGGTCAACGCATAGAACAGCGATGCCGCAAAACCATAGACATCTGTGGCCTCGGTGAGCGCCTCGGCTTGACTGTACTGCTCCAAAGCGGCACAACCGCTCACCAAATCCGCGCCCAAACCGCCGCCCTCACGCCGTACGGCCTCAATGCAAAAATCGCCCAGCTTCATTTTGCCGTTTTCCATAATGCTCAGCGAATCCGGTGAGATGCCATAGTGCCCGATGTTCTGCTCATGCAATACGCTCAGCGCAGAAAGTACCGGCATAAACAGTTGTCTGGCGCTGTTCCAATCCAAATGCCCGCCGCTTTTTTCTATAAAATAACGCAATGTAACCTGTTCGTCCCAGTCTGCAACGGTGTACGCCGTGCCGTTTGCCTCAAAAATGTCATAGGTATGCGCCACAGCCGTTAGCTCCTGCACATGCGCAACTGTGCGCGAATACGCTAAAAATTGCTGTAAACCCGCCGTATATAGCTCGTAGCAAGGCTGATTCGTCATAGCTTCGATGCCGTTTGCGGCTCTTTGACACAGCGCTTTAGGGAAATACTCCCGAATAGCGATTTTATTTTTCAGCGCCTTATCATAGCCAATATAAACAAAGCCCTGACCGCCGTATTTTTTGGCTCTGCCAACCAAATATTTGCCCCGCAAACATACACCGTAAGGCAACGCCTGCGGCAATTGCGGCTCTTGCACGGCGTGACCGCATTTGATACAGGTATCGCCTCCAAAAAGCAGCTCCATGCAGTTGGCGCACCTTTGTTTTTCAGCATTCATAAACCGTCACTTCCCCTTGCGTGTAAACTGTTGCAAATATTTTTCTTAGTCCTCCAGAGGGTTCTCCCAGTTGTGCCACACATTTTGCACGTCGTCGTTGTCCTCCAGAGAATCTAGCATTTTTTGCATTTTTACCGCAATTTCACCGTCGGTAATTTCGGTATAAGTGCTCGGCACCATTTCCACCTGCGCAGAAACAAAATGATAGCCCTTTTGCGTTAACTCATTCAATACCGCGCCAAAATCCTCCGGGGCGGTCTCTATGATAAATACATCGTCGTCCACGACAAAATCCGCAGCGCCCGCCTCCAGACTGTCCTCCATCACGGTGTCCTCGTTTTTACCCTCTTTGTCTACAATCAGCATGCCTTTTTGCTCAAACAAGAAGGAAACACAACCTGTTGTACCCAAATTGCCGCCCGATTTATCAAAATAATGGCGCACCTCGCCGGCAGTACGGTTGCGGTTATCGGTCAGCGCCTCCACAATAACGGCAACGCCGCAAGGACCGTAACCCTCATACACAATGCTCTCGAATTTATCTCCGTCGCTCTCGCCCGCCGCCTTTTTTATAATACGCTCAATGTTGTCATTTGGTACATTGCACGCCTTGGCCTTTGCAATGCAGTCCTTCAGCTTCGAGTTAGAAGCAGGGTCGGGACCGCCGCCTTGTTTTACGGCTACCGCCAGCTCTCTGCCGATTTTGGTAAATATCTTGGCTTTGGCGCCGTCTGCCTTTTCTTTTTTCCGTTTAATATTGCTCCATTTGGAATGTCCGGACATGATGCGTTCCTCCTGCAAATCCGTTTGTCAGTATCATACCACAAAACCCGCCGATTGGCAAGTCATGGAGCTTACGGCAGTTGCTCGCTGTGCAAATTTGCGCCGCTTAAAATAGGTTGCCACCATGCCCGATTTTGCAAATACCACGCAACTGTTTGCGCAAGACCGCTTTCAAAATCATACTCCGGCTGCCAGCCAAGCTCTGTCTGCAATTTTGTCGAATCCGTGGCGTAACGCCTGTCATGACCCGGACGGTCCGCAACAAAATGAATCAGCGTCTCCGGCTTGCCCAGCGCACGCAAAATGCTCCTTACTACCTCTATATTCCGGCGTTCATTGCCCCCGCCTATGTTATAAACCTGGCCAATGCGCCCCTTTTTTAAAATCAGGTCAATGGCGGTGCAATGGTCCGCTACATGCAGCCAATCGCGTATGTTCTCTCCGGTGCCGTAAACCGGTATCTCGGCATTTTGCAGCGCACGCACAATCGTCAACGGAATCAGCTTCTCTGGAAAATGGTAAGGCCCGTAGTTGTTCGAGCAGCGGCTCACAGTGACCGGCGACCCAAAAGTACGGTAATACGCCAAAACCAATAAATCCGCGCTCGCTTTGGAGGCGCTGTACGGATTTGAGGGAGCAAGCGGCGTTTGCTCGGTGAAAAGCAAATCCGTGCGCTCCGGCGGCAAATCTCCGTAAACCTCGTCTGTTGAAATTTGATGATACCGCTTTACGCCGTATTCTTTCACGGCATCCAGCAGCGTGGCGGTGCCTGATACGTTCGTGCGCACAAAAATTTCCGGGTTTACAATGCTGCGGTCCACATGAGATTCTGCGGCAAAATTGATGACCGCATCAAATTTTTCTCTCTCAAAAAGCGCAAATACAAACGCACGGTCGGCAATGTCTCCCCGCACAAATTTGTAATTTGCCTTGCCCTGCACCGAGCGCAGCGTTTCCAAATTTCCCGCGTAGGTCAGCAAATCCAGATTCACAATTTCGTCCTGCGGGTATTTGCGCAGCAGATAATGCACAAAATTGCCGCCCATAAAACCGGCGCCTCCGGTCACCAAAATTTTCATTTGATTTCTCTCCCCATAAAATAAAAACCCGCCGTTTTTATTTCAATTGTTCTATATTTTCTACGATTTGTCAAGTGCGGTAAAAAAGAAATACCCGCCGTAAAACGGGGGTATTCATTCTTTAATAATTGCCCAACCGGAGCGTTACTTTGTTCTCATAATGTCCCTGTTTTTTCGGCTCTGCCATATTCCGGTTGAAATATAACGAAACCTTCTCCACACTGCTAACATCGCTCTTGCACAGAACAATCAAATAGCAACGCACCTTCATATTCGCGGGAATTTCCTTAATTAAATCGGCATCTCCGGGGGTACCGTACACCAACTTTGCCTCATACTCCGCGCTGCCCCTGTAGGCCACCGCCTGCACCGCAGAAATATCCTGCACGCTGGAGCTTTTGTTCTCCACAATGCCCTGTGCCACAATATAATGGTAGCCGTCATGCTGCTCGTAATAGTTATAGTACCCAATGGTGACGTTCGGCTTTACCTCGTCCAAAATTTCTACCTCGTCAAAGATAAGCTCCATCTCGCCCATTTCAAATGCTTGATTTAAAGAAACCGTTTTTTCCTGGTCAGCCGTGACCTTCGCGCCGCAACCCGTGAATATGCCCAAGGTTAGCACCATTAAGCACCCAAAAACCACCCATTTTAACTTATTCATTGTACTCTCCAACTTTTAAAGTCGCTTTAATGTTTCCGCTGTTGTATTCAACGGTTTCGTCCTCCAATGAGAACGCCTCCACCAGAACCATAACCGAATATTCGCCGTCGTTCACTTCATTAACATTGTAATTGAACAAAGCCGTACCCGGTTTAATCAGCTCGGAACGGTAAATTTCTCTGCCGGTATCCTCCATGGTAATGGTGTACCGCAGGTAGCACGGGTTGCCCTCAATATTGATGAGCGGAGTTTTGCCCGTCATGGTAGCGCTGTCAATGCGCACATTGTCAACGCCGGGCAAGCTGATTTGCGTGGGGTCGGTATTCTTGGAACCGTCCGCCATTTTATAGGCAATCGCGGCGGAATCCAAGGTGGGGCCTTGGTTTGCAAGGCAAAGCCAAGCAATGATACCACCGGCAACCAGTGCAATTAAAATGCACAGCGGTAGCAACCATTTTACGGTAGAAGTACCCATGATGCGCAGGAAAGCTTCTGCCCCCTGCTCGTCTTCTACCCGCATGTAGCCTTCCACTTTATCCAGGGCACCCTTTTTTTGGTGCAAGCCCAGCACATGCAGTTGTTTTTCTCCGTCTGTAACCGAGCTATTGCCCGGAACCTTACCTTTTTGGCGAATGTCTCCTGCTAAAATAATCTGATTTTTCTTGGAATATTCCAAAAACATGGAGGGGGTAATGATTTTCCATTCTCTGTTTTGGTAGTCTCTCCAGCTTTTGTGCGAAAGTTTTCCAGGTGCATATTGATACTTCATGTAATCCCTCCTATGCCTCCACTTTTAGGGTGGCTTTGATGCTGCCGCTGTTTAGCTCTACGGTGTAATCGTTAATGTCATTTGAGCGAGCCTCAACGGTGATTGGATAATCTCCGGCAGCTAAAGCGCGCGAAAGCGTCAAGTCCCTTACGGCTTTGCCCGGTTCCACCATGCCGGATTCATATAAAACTTCTCCGGTTTCGTCTAGGGTGATGATGTATGTTAGGTAACAGGGGTTGCCCTTGGGATTAATTAGCGCATATTGCACGCTGGTTTGGCCGGCCTTTGCTTTAATTTCGGTAATACCGGGCAGCGCAATTTGGCTTGGGTCGGTATTTTCCATGCCCTCAATGTTGTAAGCAAAGGCGGCTTTGTCCAGCCCGGGTACCTCTTCTGTTGAATTTGGTCGAAATACTACAATCAGTATAATACCAGTGGCAACCAGCAGCAAAAGCAACAGCAACAACAATTTTTCGTATGAAGGCTTTACAATGCGCACAAAAGCGTCGCCGCCGTTTTCGGGGTCAGTCACCTGAATATACCCCACGGTTTTCTCGCAAAAACCCAGTTTGCGGCGGTAGCTATGTACAGCAAGGGTTTGCGTGCCGTGAGAAAGCTTAAGGTTTGGGGCGCCTTTGCTGTTTTTCAGGTCTGCCACAATGCGGTAGCCGCCGTTGGGGTAGCGCTTGTGCAGCTCTTTAACAGGCAGGTAAGGCCAACGGTTGCCGTGCGCGTCTTTATAAAAAAGCTTGCTTTCACAAGAGACCGTAAATTCCATACTGATACGCTCCTTTCTGTGCAAAATAACCAACAAAAGAGAGATACCTCTGTGGATATCTCCCTTTTGCATTTTGTTTAGTCAAAATCTTCCTGTCTGTCCTCGTCTCTGCGGCGCCAAAGTAACAGCAGCAGCAGAAAGCCGGAAGCGAGCAAGAATACCAGCCAAAGGCCGGTGGTGTTGCCTGCATCTCCTGTGCTTGCAAAGGTGGGCGTGCCCTCGCCTTTTTCAAAGGTTTTCATGTCCTCTGGGTTGGGTGCAACGGGGTCGTCTTTGTGGCCGGTGTAATACACCTGCGCACCAACCTCCACCTCGTCAGTAATAGAGCTTTCGCCGTAGCTTGCTGCAAGCACAGCCGGAGAAGCCAAAAAGAGTACTGCGAACAGGAAGAAAATTGTGCGTTTTATCATGGAGTACTCCTTTTTTGTGGGGTTAACCGTGCGGGGTTTGTTCCCCGGCTGTTTTTTTGCAAGGCCGCTTGCCCGGTTTGCCTTGCAACCCGCTTAAAACTATTTTGTATTTAAATAAAAATTAAATTATTGCATTGCAGGAGTGAAGGTCAAACCTACAGTACCTTTATACTGTACTTTGTTCCAAGCTTGTGCTTGTTGATCAGCTTCAACCCATACTTTTACAGCTGCTTTCAAAGTACCACCCAAGTATGCATTGTCTTGTTGCGGGTTATTGTTGTTTACAACTGTAAACACATTAGCAGGCGCAGTATTAGCCTCTGCTTTAGCGTTAACTTTTACAGTATCATTGCCAGAAGTTGTACCACTCAGCTCTACAACACCTGGATTTAGAGCATCGTTGCTCTTCACATCAACAGTCAAAGTTTTGATTTTCATGCATTTACCTGCATCCAAAGGTTTAATATCAATATCAATGCCGTAACCAGTATCTTTGGTTTTTTGGTCGTCATTCAAGGAGATGGAAACCGGATATTGAACCATCCAGTTGGTTTCCTCGTCACCCTCTTGAGAACCTGCACGGTACAAAACCTCTGTTTGACCCTCTTTAGGAGTTACGGTGTAAGCTGCATGTACGGGGGTTGCTGCTGCGCCCAAAATGGCCGCCGCACTAACGCCTGCCAAAACCAGCGCCAGCACTTTTTTTGTGTTTAAAGCTGCTTTCAAGTTCATAATAATTACCTCTTTTCTTTTGAATAAATTTATTTGAGTAAACATTTGCGGGTGCCCGCACCAAATTGGCACCCCGGGTTTGCTGTTAAAATTTGGTGCATCCCCCCTTTCAAGTGTGTTTTTTTAATTTACGGTAAGCAGGCTTTCGGTTCTGCCGTCGTTCAGGTTTGCCTCGGTATTGCTCTCCAGCCTGGTTTTTTGTTGAATCAAAATTGGGTATTGGCCGGGCGGCAGGGTGCGGCGCAGGGTAATGTTGTAGGCGGTTTCTCCGGGTTGCAGCCAGCGAGAGCGGTAGAGAAGCTCGCCGGTGTCTCTCAGGTAAATGTAGTAGCGAATGCTAACGATGTTTTCCGGCGGGTTTTCCAGGCAAATGGCGGTTTCGGGTTCGCCGGCAAGGGCTTGCAGCCGGCTGTAAACCGGGAGGTTGGTGGTGGCGTTTTCCAAGTCAATTTGCTTACCGCCGCTTGCAAGGGCTATAATGCCCCAGATTGCCAACCCCAGCAATATTGCACCTAAAACCGTACCTGCCCAAATATACACCCTATGCGAGCGGTGCACCACCCGAATGGAGTATTTTTTTCCGGTTTCGTCTGTGCAAGGAACGAAGCCAAGCACGGTTTCGTTCCAGCGCAACTGCTGTTTGTACGGAAAAACCTCGGTTTTTTGCCCCTTCCGTAGCAAGAAATTCCCGGTGGGTGTGCCTTTGTAGCCAATGTCGCCCGCAACCGGAGCCACCTTGTGCTCGGTTTGCGCCTGCCCGCAAGGAATATACGGCCAGGAAATGCGCGTTTTTTTGTCTAAATAGGCGCGGGTTTCTCTGGTTATCCACTCATATTCGTAGTTCATAGCTTCCTCGTGTTCAGCTGTTTTTTAGCCGTTTGCGTTGGGGTCCGGGTCCGGGGTAGTTTCCGTATTGAAGTTTTCAAAGAAATATTGGGGCGTAGTAGTTACGGTAAAGGTAATTTTATCGCTGAATAACCGCCACTTTTCATCTTTAGTAAAGGTCCTTGGGTTTATGAGATAAGCCTTACCAACCGTTTCCTTTGAAGTTTGCCAACTGTAAGTACCAATGGTTGTTCCTGCTTTTATCGTCCAGTTTGCAACGGTTATATTACTGGAGTTCCCCTCTGCAAAAGTAACCGCTGCAGCATCACCGGCAATGGGCCAGTCTATTTTATATTTGGAGGGCAAAATGGTTTTATCTGCCACAGACGCACCGGTTTCGTCCTGCGCAGTGTTGTAGCCATTGGCATCCTTCAAAATAGTGTTGTTAGCAGAGGTGGCAGAGACCCGAACATTCAGCGACTCCAGCAATTGGGTAAAGCCCTTGTCAGCTGTCATAGAAAACGCCACTTTCAAGTCAACCGGCTGGTTTACATTCTTTTTGTAAAGCGTAATGCTGGCAGGCACAGTTAGCTTGCCGGCGTAACTGGGTCCGATTACCTGAAATGTGCCCTCTTTTACCAAGCGGGACTGAAATTCCCATGTTGACCATTTGGCAGCTTCTGTTTTCGCATTGTCTTCTGTGTCACCGGGTGCTACATATAACCCAAGCTTATAGCTGTAAGCTGTTCCGTCTACATTTTTGCCGTTGGCTTTGTTCGGGAAGATTTTCATGTTCGACTGGGTCAGGTCATTATTTCCCCAAACCTTGCCAACCGGGTTCCCTTGGTCGTCCTCTGTGGCATACTCACCGCCAAACACCACCCAGTCTTTATCTTTAAAGAATTTTTGCCACAGATTTTCTGTGCCGGTTTTAGTTTTTACCATAGCATTAAACCCGTTATTGCCCAGTATTGGCGTCTGCTGCACGCTATAGGCAGCCATGGTAGCATTATAGTTTTTTGTGCCAAGGGTAAGTGCCTTATTAATATTCCTGCGCTTGACATAAAATTCTTTGGTTAGCGTAATGCTGTTGTAACTGCCATGCGCCGGAAAAGTAACCGAAAGCTTTGTTTTGCTGGTATAGGTCGGCTTCCATGAGCCGTCGGCATTGCTCAAATACTGCACATTGTCGGATCGTTGCGGCGGCGTTGTTTGGGTCAAAGTTTCCAGCACAGTGTTGGTACCAACCTGAATTTTCTCCCATTTTACCGTGGCGTTATTAAGGTCGCTGTAAAAAGCGTCTGTGGTGTTGTTGGTAATGGTTGGTGCGGTGGGTACGGGCAAGTCATAGCTGCCGTAGGTGTCATACTCGCATTCGTAGTCACCCTGAAAATTCAGTTTAATATTCGGGCTCCCCTGCGTTACCTTCCAGGTGTACTTTCCTTCTCCGGTATAAAACCACTCGGTGGCGTGTTTTCGGCTGTACTGCTGCGGGCCCACATTAGTATTTTCTCTGTCTCTAATATAAAACTGCAGCTCATAGGTACCGATATCTCGCCCTACCACAACGCCATTTTGCCCTTCTGTAAATAACTTATAAAAATCGTCGGGTCCAAAGGCGGTCAGCGTTTGTTGGGTACCGTTCGGCCTGGTCAGTCTAACTGAGGTTTCAAAATTGTCTAATTTGTACAAGTACACATAGTTGCTGGCGTTTAGTTTGTCACCGTTAAAGCGCAGGGTGGGTGCGGTAACGGTTTTGCCGTCATAGGCTTTGTCGGTGGGCAGGTTTTCCACGGTAACAAACTGGCTCACGCGGAAAGTTTTGGAAGCACTGGCTGCGTGGTAGTGCTCGGTTTCTGGCCAGCTGTAAGTTACGGTGTAAGTGCCCGCAGTTCTAGAGACCTGCCCCGCGGTAACCTGCTGCCCGCTACTGTTTTTATAGGTTACCGTTGGGGTAATGGTACCGCTATCTAAATCCTGATAACCCGAACCATTCATTAGTATTTTCCTGTACCAGTTACCCTTGCCGTTCCAATTACCTGAGCTATCCCAAGTAGCATTGTTAGCACTCGCCGCCGAGGGACTGGGCATGGTACCCACACCGATGTCCGGCTGACTTACGGTTACGGACGAGCGATAACGTTTTTGCACCTGCAAGGTACCCCAGTACCAGCCGGCACCCATACCGGTGTAAGACTTTTCAAGATATGCATTCACCGTATAGTCACCCGGCTCCAAATACGGAGACATTGCACCGGCCGACAAAGACGTCCAATTGTTAGCACTTGAAAGAGCATATCTCCAATTGTTGTAAACATCACCACCCGAGGGAGCTTGGTTTGCATACACGCGACCCGATAAATCGCCAACCCAAGCGCAAATATTATAACCACGGCTTCCTTCAGGAAACCAAGAAGTACCCGCAGGAACAAAGTTATTCATTCTTAACATATTATAACCCTCACCGCTAACGGCGCCAATGGCGGGGGCAGGTATGTATATGATAAACATGCTTAAAATCATTAAAAACGCCAGCAAGGTTTGGCCTAACGCCCGGAATTTGGTTTTCATCGCTTTGCTCTCCTTCTGTTGTTTTTGCGGTATGCACTTTTTACCTATCATATGTAACGTTTTGAAAGCGGCATGCTATAAAGCACCATGTTTTATAAGTGTAACACAGAAAATTTTCCAACACAAGCTTTTTGAGGAGATTTTTGCTGTGTTTCCACTCAAATTTTTACCAAAAATCCCAATAATCACAATTTATTGTGCTAAATTTTATACAAATACACAACAAATTCCTCTTATCGACATCTGGTACAAAAGGTATACTTTTTGAGCCACTTTTATTTTGTGAATAGAGTGGCTTAAATTCGTGTATTTTTGTGAAAAATATGCACAAAAACACTGGTACAAAAAGTATAGGTTTTTTACCAAAAATTTATAAAACATCCTCTATGCACCACTAATGTAACATATATTTTTGTAAATTTCAATACCTTTTGCACAAAAACAACCCTTTTGAGTAATATAAAAAGCCGCTTATTCCAAGCGACTTTTTTCTAATTTATACCCGGATTTAATGGCTTTCCCGTACAACGGCTTCCTTGCTGAACATTACATCCAGCAGCTCCTGCGAGGCCGTGCCCGATGTGGCAAACCCGTTGAGCAGCTGAAAATCTCTGACTGCCTGCGTGGTGCCTTCGTCATACAGCCCGTTCACTGCGGTAAATAAATACCCCAGTTCTCGCAGGCGTTTTTGCATTAGGCGCACTGCTTCTCCCGAACTGCCGTAGTCTAATGTGCCCGCGCTGCTTACCGCCCATGGTTTTTCTACCGTATTTTGTGGCGTCGACTCCGTTTCTTCCGTCTGCGAAGCCGCTGTTTCCGCCTCTTGTTTTTTCGATTCCTTCGTCACAAACAGCTCCGGATGTACGCTTTTTACCATTGCCGTCACTGCATCCATAATCGTCTTGCCCTGACGTTGCATAAGTTCCGGCTCCATTTCATATACTCGGTCATTTTTTACCGCGTCCAATTCCTGAAAATCCTCCGCCTGACGCAATTGTTCCTTCAGTCCGTTCGGGCAGAAAATATAGTAGGGGTTCGCAATTTGAAGCACCCCTATCTCCACTTGACCGCCGGTATCGTTTTCAAAAACATTGTAAAAACCCGCATAGCTGATTAATCCCCCAAACAGAGAATCTCCGGTTGCCGCACCGCCCTGTAAATTATATAAATAACAGGCGGTGGACTGCGTTGTTTCAACCGGAAGTAATCGCGTAATATCGTCCAAGGTATAAAACAGATTTTCGCACACCTTTTCTCCTTTGGTGTAACCCGTATTTCCGCCCTGCATGGCTGAGCCGACCTCCCGGTACAGGCGTTTGCAGTCCTCTCTGCTCTTTGCCGGCGCGATGGCTAAAACTTGAATTCCCTGCTCCTGTAAGGCGTCCGATTGCTCTTGCGTGGGCGTTTGGTCTACCAACACAAGCGTGACGCCCAGCTTTTTCATCACGGCAGCATCGTCTATGGTTACATTGTCCAGCACCGAGAGGTCCTCCTGAGTGCAATCCGCGCTTTTTGCTTTTAGCGTCGCTTCAAACCCTTCTGCTAAAATGACATCCGCTATGCTTTGCGACAACACCGCAACGCCCGTCGGTTGCCGGCTCAGCGTAACGTCGTTAATCACAATCGGGTAATCGTTTTTCGCCGCTCCCTGACTGATGTCGCTTTCTCCGCAGCCGGTAAACAGCAAAGTTGTCACAACCGCAACCATGCTCAAAGCCAAAAAATGCTTCCATATTTTCATGCTGTTGCCTCCTTTATATTCCACCGCATTTGACACAATAGTACCAAATATGCGCCTGTTTGTAAAGACGTCCGCTTAAGGATTTCCTCCCAGTTTGATTTTTGCTTCGGCGGCGTTCATATATTGGCGCGCGCAGCGCGGAGAACGGCCTCCTCTTGCAAGCGCCCATTGCTCCGCCCCAAGCTCCAATTGCACTGTATATTGTTCTAAACCTCGCTGTTTTGCCAATTCCCGCACAATATGCAGGTACTCCTCCTTGCCCGGCATGCTGAAATTAACCGAAAGTCCAAAGCGGTCCGCCAACGAAATATTTTCCTGAATCGTATCTCTTCGGTGAATTTCATCACCCTGCCTTTCCGAGAAGGTTTCGCGCACTAGATGTCGGCGGTTGGAGGTCGCATATATCAACGTATTTTGAGGCTTTGCGGCAACGCCTCCCTCCAGCACCGCCTTTAGCGAAGCGTAGGTGTCGTCCTGCTGCGAAAAAGATAAATCGTCGATGAAAATAATAAATTTCATCGGTAAATCTGCAATTTGTGCCACCAAAGCGGGGAATTCCGTTAAAAATGCCTTTGGCATTTCTATCACGCGCAACCCCTCTGTATAATAGCGGTTTAAAATCGCCTTT
The DNA here is from genome assembly GCA_934457095.1 of uncultured Eubacteriales bacterium. GTDB lineage: Bacteria > Bacillota > Clostridia > Oscillospirales > Acutalibacteraceae > UMGS1071. Next base: position 1,515 of record CAKSHJ010000002.1, on the reverse strand, counting down.
ACGGTCGAGGATTTACCCGTGCCTCTGTCGCCGTACAACAAGCAATTATTCGCCGGCAATCCCTTTAAAAACGCCTCTGTATTCGCAAGTACGGCTTGTCTTGGTTCCGAGTAACCCTTTAAATCGTTCAATTCGGTTCCATCAGGGTATTCTACCGGAATTAAGGTTTGCTCCCGCCAAACAAACGCCCGGTATTTTGCAAATATTCCGCAGCCATGCGCACGGTAAAATTGCGCAAACCAATCAACCAAGGAGGCTCCCGCCGCGCACGGCAATGCCTCCGGCTCTCCTGTTTGCCAGGCCGGCAACCCCAGCGCCTTAGCCTCCCCGGAAAATAAGCAGCTCTCCAATATCTCCTGCGGCGTTATTCGGGCGACCTCCTCCAGCAGTACGGACAAATCTCTTTCTGCCGCCGAGATTAAAGTTGTCGGCAGTTGCTCCGTACACATCGCCGCTTTTAACGAAAATGCATTTTGGTCGTATAAGACTTCCTGCAGAATTGCCTGTGTTAAGCGGTCGGCGGCATTTGCATCCAGCAACGCCTGCATGAACTCTCCCCATGCCTTGGCAAATTCCCGTATCTCTCCCGAAGTTGCGCACAGCAGGCGGTATATCGCGCCGCAAACAGGCTGCCGCAACACGCCGCCATATACCGATAGCGCTGCCATTTTCAATGCAATTTGCGAAATCCTCTCCATAGAAAACCGCTCCCCTTCCCTTTACAATGTAGTGTTTTTATTGTACCCTCCTTTGTCAAACGGTGTCAACCTTTCGTATATGTTTCCGCTTGACAATTGTACTCTTCCCATATAAAATAGTAGCAGTTGCAAAAAATTGAGGTGAATTATATAGCTCTTTGTGTTCTCTCCTAAAAGCATTTGAAAAACTACCATTCAGAAAATACACGGAGACGTATCGAAGTGGTCATAACGGGGCGCACTCGAAAATTTAAGACCGTTTGGTAGTTTCGTCTGTAGAAAAACCTTGATTTTATTGGGGTTTTCAAGCTTGAAAATCGAATATTTTTTAGTTTTCTTTCCTGTTTTTCTTCCCAAAAGTTTTTTGAATGAATTTTTATTAGTTGGAAAAACAGATTGAAATATAACCGTGGAGAGTTGTCCGAGAGGTCGAAGGTGCGGCACTCGAAATCTCCCTCGGCAAACGGAAGTTCATCTTCCGAAAAGCCTTTAACCGTGCGGGTTTCGGGCATTCGCCCGCCGCAGGCACACCGTGAGTTCTAACAGGAATTCTAATACAACCGAATATTTGCGTTAATCTCGGTTTTCCGAGTTAACATACATGGAGAGGTATCGAAGTGGTCATAACGGGGCTGACTCGAAATCAGTTTGCGAGCAATCGCACATGGGTTCGAATCCCATCCTCTCCGCCAAACAGTCAGCCGGATCCCGGTTATTCCGGGACTCGGCTGATTCATATTTATGTCACCGGAGGTAGAGCGTCGTAACGCTCGGGGATCGTAAGGCGCAAGCCTTGCAGGCCGCATACCGGATTAGG
>CAKSHJ010000001.1 GCA_934457095.1 uncultured Eubacteriales bacterium | reverse complement strand
GAATATCATGGAAACCAACGCTTGGAGCAATTGCTATTTAAGCTACAAATTTATTCCGGTCACAAATGCAAATCCTTGAATAATTTTTTGAGAGAACGCAGGAAACTGCGTTCTTTTGTTTTGGCGTTTATGTCCTTTCGGTAGAGTTGTTTCCTTTTTATGGAATGTTTTACGGTTTGTTTGCAAATACTACTGCAAGATGTGTTAGTATGAAACTACCAAAACGACCATGGGAGGAACGGTTTATGAAATTTTCCGAGATGACTTATCATCGGCCTGATGTAAAGGAGATGATAACTTGCTATAAACGACTTACCGAACGGTTTCCGGACTGTAAAAATGGGAAGGAGCAGATGCAGTGCATTTTGGAGCATGAAACGTTAAAAAAAGGCTATCAAACCATGAGTACGCTGGCGTATATTCATAACAGTATGGATACCGCAGATGAATTTTACGCCGCGGAAAAGGCTTTTTTTGATGAGCAGTCCCCACTGTTGCAGCAGTGTGAGCAGGATTTTTTGCAGACGGTATATGATTCAAAATTCCGGGCGGAATTGGAGAAAGAATTAGGTAGTTTGTTTTTTGAGAATATCAAAATTGCGCTGCGCTGTTTTTCTCCGGAGATTATTTCGTTGCTACAGCAAGAGAATGCGCTTACAACGGAATATCAAAAATTGCTTGCCAGCGCCCAAATCATGTTTGAAGGCAGGGAATTGAATCTTTCCGGTATTGGGGTGTATTTGCAGGATTCGGACCGGGATACCAGAAAGCAGGCATGGGGGAAATGTGCGGAATTTTTCGGGGAACACGCACAGGAATTGGACGAAATTTTTGATAAGCTGGTAAAAAACAGAGATGAGCAAGCGCGTAAACTGGGGTATACCGATTATATGCAGTTGGGGTACGACCGATTGGGCAGAAATTGCTATCGTGCGCCGCAAGTCAAAGTGTTTCGGGAGCAGATTGTGCGGGATTTGGTGCCGGTTACGGTGCGAATTCGGGCCATGCAGGCACAGCGCCTAGGCATAGAGGCCGTAAAATTGTATGATACAGGCGTTTCTTTTTCCGACGGAAACCCCAAGCCCAAGGGCGATACACAGGAATTACTTTCGGCGGCGCAGCGCATGTATGACGAGATGAGCCCTCAAACTGCAGAATTTTTCGATTTTATGCGCAAGAATGAGTTGTTCGATTTAGAGAGTCGGCAAAATAAAGCCGGCGGCGGCTATTGTACCGAAATTCCCGATTATCAGTCTCCGTTTATTTTTTCCAATTTTAACGGAACCTCCGGCGATGTAGATGTGCTCACGCATGAGGCCGGCCACGCATTTGCAGCGTATTTGGCACGGAATATGGAGATTCGAGAGCTGGCAAGCACCACCATGGAAACCGCTGAGGTGCATTCGATGTCGATGGAATTTTTGGCCAGACCGTGGGCGGAATTGTTTTTTGACGGCGATGCTGAAAAAGCGCGGGTGTTTCAGCTGGAAAATGCGCTGTTGTTTATTCCGTACGGTTGTTTGGTGGACGAATTTCAGCATGCGGTTTATGAAAACCCGAAATTAACGCCCAAGGAGCGTCGGCAATTGTGGCTGAATCTGGAGAAAAAATATCGACCGTGGCTGGATTTTGACAATTTGCCGTTTTTTAAAGAGGGCGGTGGGTTTCAAAAACAGCACCATATTTATTGTTACCCGTTTTATTATATTGACTACTGTCTTGCGCAGACCGTGGCGTTGGAATTCTGGCGGGAATCCGAGCAGAATTGGAAGCAGGCCTTTGCACGGTACTTGGAGTTTGTAAGCGCCGCGGGCACTAAGAGCTTTGTGCAATTGATTGCCGATTGTAAACTGGGTTCTCCGTTTGAAAACGACAGTATAAAGGCGTTGAGCGAGCAGGCGCTTGCTTGGGTGGAACAGCGCCGCGTTACGCAGTAGAGCGAGAACGGAAAATCTCTTTGATGCAGAGCGTATCGTCTTTTTTGAAGCTTTGAGTGATGCGCAGCAGCATATAATAAATGAGTGCGGAAACGGTAAGCTTTATGAGTAAACAACACCAACCGGGCAGGTTTTGCAAAAATGGAAAATTCCACAGTAACGCGACGCAGAGCACAGCAATTCCAATGCATAAAAAGGGCTTTATCAGCCAATCTGTGACGCGGATTTCGATGCAGGTGACCTTGAGTAGGCGGTGAATGCTGAGCGTGGCGTTAAAAATAGTGCTAAAGCAAATGATGGCAAGATAGCCATTGACGCCGGTTATAGGAATGAGAAAATATACAAGCGCAACGCGCAGACCGGCATCTGCAAAATTGTAGCGCATGGACGCCATTTGCTGGTCAAGTCCCTTTAAAATGCCGTCTACAACGCAGTCCAAATAAAACAGTGGAATCAGCGGTGCCAAAAAGCGTAATAAGCGTGCAGCTTGCTCGCTTTGGTAAAATACAAGCCCGAAATCGTTTGCAAACAGACAAAAGCATCCGGCGATCCAAAAGGAAAATAATAAAGTCAGCTGCATGGCTCGAGAGGTAGCTCTGCGAATGGTTTTGCGGTGTCCCATGGCGTTTGCCTGCGCCATTTCCGGCACTAAAAGAGACGAAAATGCCGTTAAAAACGCACAAGGAAAAAATAGTAGCGGCATCACCATACCATGTATAATACCGTATTGACTCAGTGCGGTTTGGGCATTGCCGCTGTGTTTTTGAAACCCAATGGGAATGAGAATATTCTCGACCGTGACTAGACCGTTGCGTAGGGTGGTGCCCACCATAATCGGCAGAGAAATACGTAGCATATCCCGCAGAGTCTTTTTGCCGGTATACCGAAAGGTACAGTCGGGAGCATCCTGTAATTTTATTTTATCTTTTGCAAAAAGAAGAAAAGCGTAGCTGCATGAAATAGCCTCTCCTATGGTGGAGCCCAGCATAATCGCTGCACAGGCGTATTCCAGACCCTGTGGCGCAAAAAAGGTGAACAGGCATACTACCACCGTAACAGTTACCAACTGTTCCAGCAATTCTCCGGCAGCGGTTTTGGTAACGCCGCGCATGGCAATAAAGTACCCCTTCAGGCACGAACAGCCTGCCATAAACGGCAGTCCCGGAGCCAGCAGCTTCAGTGAAAGCGCTACGCGACTGTCTCCCAGCCATGTTTTGGCAACAAAATCTGCCGAGGCATACAGTGTGAGCATGGCAAGCAGGCTCATCAGCAGTGCAAATATAACACATTTGCGCACCGCCTTTTTTGTTTGGGAGGGTGCGCCTTTTGCAAGGATGTCGGTTACAATGCGGGTAACCGCCAGACTGATGCCCGAGGTGGAAACGGTAATAGCTAAAATAAATACCGACATAACCAACTGGTATAGACCCATGCCGTCTGTACCGATTTTGGACGATAGATAGGTGCGGTAGCCGATGCTGCCGGCGCGCATGACCAGCGAGGATACGGTGAGAATCAATGCGTGGTGGAAAAATGCCTTTTTTTTCATAAGCATAACCTCTTTTGCGTGAGTTTGTCTGTTCAGTATATGTGCAAGGAGGCGCGAACATGTAGACAGGGCTATTTTGAAAGAGAATAGAAATTTCTTGAAATACTGCTGAAATTGTTGCATAATAAAGGCATGAAAAACAGACGGAGGAATTTGCATGTGGATTTCGACAAGGGGTAGATATGCGCTGCGCGTTATGGTGGATTTGGCAGAGAACAATAACGGAAACTATATTCCTTTGCGGGATATTGCAAAACGTCAGGAGATACCCGAAAAATATTTGGAGAGCATTATGGTGAGTATGAGCAAGGCCGGCTTGGTAAAGGGACTGCGCGGTAAAGGCGGTGGCTATAAGTCGGCGTTGAATCCGGTAGACATTACCGTGGGGCGTGTGCTGAAAGTGACTGAAAAGGATTTAAACCCGCAAGCGTGGATAGAGCAGGAAAGCGGAGTAAATAAAACGGCGCGGGTTTGGCAGGAGATGTACCGTGCGCTGGAGACGTATATGGAGAGCGTAACGGTTGCCGATTTGGCAGACCAAATAGACAGCAGCGATTTTTATATGATATAACAGACGGTCATACGGTTTGGTATGGCTGTTTTTTTTGCGGTATTTTCACTTTAGGCAAAACCTATAACGAGTAATAGATAAATTGTATTGGACAAATGCATTTTTATGTAGTAAAATATAGAAAACCAATAAACATATTAACATAGTATGTAAATAGGAGGATTGAGGATGTCCGAGCAACATACACATAAACACCCGCATAACCATGTACACGGCGGTATTGACGATTATATGAAAGCGGTGGCGGAATATCGCAAAACTTTTGCGACCAAACAGGAGGTTATTAAGCAAACGCCAGACCAGGCTGTGAGAGAGATGCTTTTGCAAATGGAGGAACTGGGGCTGGAAACCACCTTTGACCGTTTTGATGCGCAGCAGCCACAATGTACCTTTGGTTTAGCAGGTACTTGCTGCAAAAATTGCTTTATGGGTCCGTGCAAAATTACAAAGAAGTCGCCCAGAGGCGTATGCGGTGCCGATGCCGATGTCATTGCCGCCAGAAATTTACTGCGGCATGTTGCTTCGGGTACGGCGGCTCACGGCGCAAGAGGCCGGGAAAGCATGCTGGCGCTGAAAATGGCCGCACAGGGTAAAGTGCCTATTCCCATTGAGGGAGAGGAGAAAATTTATGCCGTATGTAAAAATTACGGCATTGAAACCGCGGGCAAAACCTTAAACGAACTGGCCGAACAAGTCGCCGATATTCTACTGGAGGATTTGTCGCGTACAGTGCCGGAGAAACATAAAACCATTTACGGCTTTGCGCCCAAGGAGCGCATTGCAACGTGGGAAAATTTGGATATTATGCCGATTAGTCCGACGCATGAGGTGTTTGAAAGCTTGCATCGTACCACCACGGGAACCGATGGAGATTGGCGGAATATTATGCAGCAATTTTTAAGAACGGGCGTGTCATTTGCGTGGTCATCGTGTCTGGGCACCTCGATTGCCATGGACAGCTTATACGGTTTGCCACAAAGAAGCCGTTCTAAAATCAATTTGGGCGCTTTGAAAAAGGGATATGTCAATATTGCCGTACACGGGCATTCTCCGCTGCTGGTTTCCGAGATTGTGAAAATCGGCAGAAGCGAAAGAATGGTCAACTTGGCAAAAGAACAAGGCGCCTTAGGCATTCAATTTTACGGTATTTGCTGTTCGGGGCTTTCCGCCATGTACCGCTACGGCAATGTCATTCCGCTTTCTAATGCGGTGGGTTCGGAGTTGGTGTTGGGTACTGGCGCACTGGACTTATGGGTTGCCGATGTACAGGATGTATTCCCCTCGATTATGGATGTGGCAAAATGCTTCCGTACCACGGTGGTTACTACCAGTGATTCCGGCAGATTGCCCGGCGCGGAGCATTACGGACTGACGCACGACCATTCCAATATAGGAGAAATCAAAGAATTTGCGGAGAAAATTGTACGTCGCGGTATTGAGAGCTTTGCAGACCGCCGGGATATTCCGGTGAAAATACCGCAATATGAGGTGGAGGCTGAAGTGGGCTTTTCGGTAGAATGGGCGCAACAGCATTTCGAAAACGGTCTTGGTACTTTGGCGCAGGCGCTCAAAGAGGGCAAAATTTTAGGTATTGTAAATTTGGTAGGATGCAGCAATCCGCGCGTATTGTATGAGAAGAAAATTATAGAAACGGCAGAGCTTTTGCTGAAAAATAATGTGCTGATTTTGACCAATGGCTGTGCCTCTTTTGCTTTGCTGAAAATGGGCTTTTGCTCAGAGAAAGCGCTGGAATGGACCGGCGATAAGCTGCGCGGATTTTTAAAGGATATTCCTCCGGTGTGGCATTTGGGTGAGTGCTTGGATAATGCACGAGCATCGGCATTTTTTAACGGTCTTTCGGGTATTTTGCAAACGCCGATTAAGCAGCTGCCGTATGCGTTTGCAAGCCCCGAATGGAGCAATGAAAAAGGCATTTGCGCAGCGCTTTCCTTCCGTTTGCTGGGTATCAATTCTTACCACAATGTGTATGCTCCGGTGATGGGCGCGCCGAAAGTTGCGGAATTTATGGCAACCGGTACAAAAGAAATTTTGGGTTCCGAGATGGTGGTAGGTGTGGACCATATTAAAATTACGGAGCGTTTGATTGAAGATATGAAAGAAAGACGAAAGGAACTGGGCTGGCAAATTTGACAGGGGGCTATTATCAATGAAACGAAAGCGATTTGCAGTTTTGTCGGCCGCAACCATTATAAGTCTAGCGTTATGGTTAGTCGGCTGTGGTTCTGTCGCCGTGCAAAATACCGAGACCGGCGAAAAAACCATAAAAATAGCGTATTTACCGCTGACTCATGCGTTACCGGTTATGGAGCTTTCCACGGAAAACGGCGTAAAGGTAGAGCTGGTGAAATACGGCTCGTGGCCGGAACTATTGGATGCTCTGAATACCGGGAAAGTAGACGGAGCTTCGGTGTTAATTGAACTTGCCATGAAGGCAAAGGAGCAAACTATTAACCTGAAAGCGGCGGCATTGGGGCATAAAAGCGGCAATGTCGTGGTAGTAAGCAATAGCATTGCAACGGGCGCCGATTTAAAAGGAAAAACTTTTGCAATACCGCACCGCAGTTCTTCGCACAACATTTTGATGCAGGAAGTGCTGGAGAAAAACGGCCTTACAACGAGTGACATAAAAGTAACCGAGCTGGCTCCGGCGGAGATGCCGTACGCTTTGGTTTCGGGGCAGATTGCGGGTTTTTGCGTGGCAGAGCCGTTTGGCTCGGTGGCGGTGAGCAGCGGCTATGGCAAGGTGTTATATCAATCCGACGAGTTGTGGGAGGATTCGATTTGCTGTGCGTTGGTGTTCAACCAGGCCTTTTTGCAGGCCGATGGCGCATTGGCCGACCAAGTCATAGAAGCTTACCACAAAGCGGGGCATGCTGTTTCGCAAAATAATGAGGCACTATTGGTGGCCAAACGCTTTTTGAAGCAATCGGAGGCGGTGCTAACGCAGTCCTTGCAATGGATTGACTATACCGATTTGCAAATTACAGAAAAGGCATATGAGGATTTAACCCGACGCATGGTCAAGTATGGTATTTCGGAGAATCCGCCCTCATATGAGGCGTTTGTATACCGAAAGGAATAGGAGGCGGCATATGAAACAGCTGTTAAAATTGAGATATATTTTAGTTTCGTTTGCAGGACTGATACTGATATGGTATTTGATTGCACAATTTTCGTCGGTGGGAGAGGCCTTGTTGCCCAAGCCGCTGACCGTAGGCAAGGCGTTGGTGGACTTATTTGCAGACGGAACCATGGGCGCAAATATTGGGGCGAGTTTGTACCGTTTTGCCGTGGGCTATTTTATAGCTGTGGTAGCCGGAGCGGCTTTGGGACTTGTCATTGGCTGGTTAAAGCCGCTTTATGGGTATCTCAGTCCTATTTTGCAGGTCATACGCCCGATTGCGCCGGTAGCTTGGATGCCTTTTGTGGTATTGTTTATCGGCATAGGCGACGTACCGGCAATTGCTATTATTTTTCTGGCGGGCTTTTTTCCGGTATTGCTTTCCACGATTTCGGCTGTGCGCAATATTGACCCGGTATATTTAAAAGTGGCAAAAAATTTCGGCATAAAACAGCCGGCGGTACTGTATAAAATTGTATTTCCGGCGGTATTCCCGCAAATTGCAAACAGTCTGCATGTGGCATTAGGTTCTGCGTGGATTTTCTTGGTTTCCGGAGAAATGGTCGGTGCGCAGTCGGGGCTTGGCTATATGATTATAGACGCGCGCAATAATTTGAGAATGGACCATTTATTGGCGGCGGTTGCGGTGATCGGCGTAATCGGTTTTTTGCTGGACGCCTTAATTGGCAAATTTGAAAGAAGCGTCATGAAAGCGTGGGGAAAGGCGTGAATATATGTATATTGAAATAGAGCAGGCAACAAAAATTTATGAGCGCCGCAGCGGTTTGGGTAACAAAAAAGAAACTTTCACCGCATTAGACCGGGTTTCTCTGCAAATTGAAAAGGGTGAATTTATTTGTTTACTGGGGCCGTCAGGCTGCGGCAAAACGACGCTCATGAACGCCATGGCAGGCTTTGAGCCGCTGACGCAGGGCAGTATTTTCATAGACGGTAAACCGGTTACCGCGCCTTGCGAAAAATATGTGACCATTTTTCAAAATTACGGGCTGCTTCCTTGGAAAACGGTTGCAAAAAATGTGGAATTGGGTTTGGAGAGCAAAAAAGTACCGAAAGTACAGCGCAGAGAAATTGCTGAACACTATTTAAAATTGGTGGGACTAAGCGATTTTGCAAAGCGGCATCCAGCACAGCTTTCGGGCGGACAGCAGCAAAGAGTGGCAATTGCAAGAGGTCTTGCGGTAGACCCGGAAATTTTATTTATGGACGAACCGTTCGGAGCTTTGGATGCAATTACTCGCTACCAATTGCAGGACGATTTGCTGTGCATTACCAAACGGCGCGATAAAACCGTAATTTTTGTGACGCATGATATTGACGAAGCGGTTTTTTTGGCCGACAGAATCGTAATTATGACGCCCAATCCGGGTAGAATCAAAGCCATTGTACCTATTGGATTGGGCAGTCATCGCGACCGTACCGGAGGCGATTTTTTGCAGTTGCGTGATAAAGTGTTCCAAATTTTCAACATGAAGGAAGAAGACCGTACTGAATACTACATCTAACTATGGGGGAAACGCCTATGACGCTTCAGCACTTAAAATATGCGGTGAAGGTAGCGGATGTCGGCTCTATGAACGAGGCGGCAAAGCAGCTTTTGATTTCTCAGCCTAGTCTTTCGGCGGCAATACGCGCGTTGGAAAAGGAAATAGATATTGCTATTTTTCAGCGTACGAATAAGGGTGTTTTTGTAACCGCCGAGGGCAGTGCATTTTTGGAATATGCCCGGCAAATTGTGGTGCAATATGAATATATTGAACACCAATATATTTACGCCGGCGAAAAAAAGAAACATTTTGCGGTTTCTGCCCAGCACTATGCATTTGCGGTAAAAGCGTTTGTCAATACGGTCAGGCAGCTGGATTTAACCCAATATCAAACCGCAATCAGAGAAACGAAAACCGACCGGATTATCAGCGATGTTCGCAGTTTTAAAAGCGAACTGGGGATTATTTATTTGAGCAGAGCCAACGAAAGCTATATGAAAAAGCGTTTACACAACGAGAATTTAGAATTTCACGATTTGTTTTCCTGCGGTATTTATGCGTATTTGTGGAAAGGGAATGCCTTGGCAAAGCAGCAATGGGTTACCTATCGGCAATTGCAGGTATACCCATATTTGATTTTTGAACAGGGAGAGGATAGTGTTTCTTTTTTGGCAGAGGAATTGGAGAGTCGCCATAGCTTTCCCAATGTGATACGTACCAATGACCGCGCCACCATGATGGAGTTGATTCGGGAGATGAATGCTTTTACCGTTTGCTGCGGCATTTTAGACGATGCGTATAAGCAGCAGGGGTTTATTGCCGTACCGGTGGAAACAGATGAAATTATGAAAATCGGGTATGTCACGGTAAAAAATGCCGAGCTTTCTCCGGCAGGTCAGGAATATGTACGCCAGTTGAGCCTGTTTGGAACCCAAGCTTGATGTGAATCATTTCTACAAAAAGTACGTGGATTTTATCTTAAAATTCTGCGTGCATTTTATTTTTATCAGCAAAAAATCAGGTGGGTTGTATTTTAGCAGCATTTATTGTATAATAGGGCAGAAAACAAACCGCATGAGCAGAGGAGGAACGCATGGACTGGACCGAAATTGCGATTACCGTATCGGCGCAGGATGTAGACCGGGCAGGGGATATTGCGCAGATGGTGGTGCCATACGGCATTTATATTGAGGATTACTCGAATTTGGAACAGGAGGTATGTGAGGTTGCGCATATTGACCTGATTGACCAAGCGCTTTTAGAAAAAGACCGTACCAAAGGCATCATACATGTGTATATCAGTCCAGAGGAGAATCCGGCGGAGGCTGTTTCGTTTTTGCGGGAGCGTTATACCGCACAGGGCATTGCGTTCACGATTGATACCGCCGACTGTGTGATGGAGGATTGGCTGAATAACTGGAAAAAATATTTTAAGCCCATTGCGGTGGGGCAGTCGCTGCTCATTCGCCCGACATGGGAGGATACCTATGATGCCAAGGGACGTAAGGTGTTGCATTTGGAGCCGGGACTGGCCTTTGGCACGGGTACGCATGAAACCACACGGCTGTGTATGGAGTTGCTGGAGCAATTTGTAAAGCCCGGCATGCGGGTACTCGACATAGGTTGCGGCAGCGGTATTTTGTCGGTGGCGGCATTGCTGCTGGGCGCCGACAGCGCCGTTGGAGTGGACATTGACGCGCTTGCGGTAAAAACTGCGGCGGAAAATGCGGAGATAAACGGTGTGGCGCAGCAATTTACGGCGGTGTGCGGCAATTTGACCGAGAAAATCACCGGAAAATTCGACCTTGTGGTTGCCAATATTGTTGCCGATGTAATTTTAACGCTTACCGAGAATATACCGCAGTATTTGCACCCGGATTCAGTGTATCTTGTCAGCGGGGTTATTGACGCCCGCGAGCAGGAGGTACAGACTGTAATTGCGGAAAAATTTGAAATTTTGGAAAGAAAAGAAGAAAAAGGCTGGGTAGCGCTGGCGGTAACACCCAAACAGGAGGTGGTTTACAAATGATTTTATCGGGCAGAGAAATAGAGCGGAAAATAGGAACAGAGATTATCATAGAGCCGTTTGAGCGCAGCAAGGTGAACCCCAACAGCTATAATTTAACCCTGCATAATGAGCTTTTGGTCTATGAAAATAAAATACTGGACATGAAAAAGCCCAACCCCACTAAAAAACTGGTGATTCCGCCGGAGGGCTTGCTGTTGGAACCGAATACGCTGTATTTGGGTAGAACAAAGGAATTCACCACCACCAGTAAATATGTACCTATGCTGGAGGGACGTTCCTCCACGGGCAGGCTGGGGCTTTGTATTCATGTAACGGCGGGCTTTGGAGACATTGGCTTTGCCGGCTATTGGACGCTGGAGATTTACTGTATACATCCATTGATAATTTACCCGGATATTGAGGTGTGCCAGATTTATTACCACACCATAGCGGGCGATTACGATTTGTATAGCAGCGGAAAATACCAGAATAATACGGGAATTCAGCCCAGTCTGATGTACAAGGATTTTGAAAAAAATAAATAGCCGTAAAAAATATCCCTCTCAACCAAAAGAGAGGGATATTTTTATAGTATATCGTGTTCGGATTCATATTCCACATAGTTGCCCAAAAAGGAAAAGTCAGGCAATTCCTCCGAGAGCGCACACAACAAATCCAGCGTATCCGGCTCATGCACGCTACCGGTAAAATCCAAATAAAAGCTATATTGAAAATCCGCATGTTTCCCCTGCCTGAAAGGACGGGACTCAATTTTTGTTAAATTCAGTCCGGAAAGCGCAAACCGCGCCAATACGCTGTACAGCGAGCCCGTGGTATGCGGCAGAGAAAAGCACAGGCTGATTTTCTCTGCGTTTTCGGGAATCATTAGATTCTTGCTTAAAGCGGCAAAACGGGTTTTATTCTGGTTGTTATTTTGAATGTCGTGTTTTAAAATATGCAGTCCATATAATTCGGCGGCAACCGCAGAACAAATGCACGCGGTATCATTTACACCGTTTTCGCGGTCCATTTTGGCAAGCGTTTTTGCCGAGGCTGCGGTATTGCTATACTGAATCGGTTTCCAATTGTGCGCGGAAATTATGTCGGAGCACTGTGCCAACGCCTGCGGATGTGAATAAACGGTGCGAATATTTTCAAGCGCAACGCCGTTTGGCGCCGCCAAGCAATGATGCACGTGCAGCGTGGTAGAACCCACAATACTAAAGCGGTAACGAAGAATCAAATCGTAGACCTCCGCCACAGAGCCGGCTGAAGAATTTTCTACGGGTAGCAGACCAAAATCGACATTGCCATTTTGTAGCGCCGCAAATACATCCTGAAAATTTTCGTAGGGGAAAACGCTGCAGCCGGGAAACAAAAGCGTAGCTGCCGCATGAGAAAACGAACCGGGTACGCCCTGAAACGCAATTTTTTTGCCGGCAGAGGCCTCCTTTAAAGAGACGCTTTTCAGCATGGCGGTTTCAATTTTCCGGCGAAGGGTATTGCCGCTGCCAAGCAATTTATGCTGTCGCGAACGGTTCAGAGCCATCAGCGTACTGTACAGCATATTGGCTTCCCCAGCAAATTGACCGGCCTGTGCCGCAATACGCTCTAAAATTTCCTGTTCGCGCTGCGCGTTTACCACCGGCAAATTTTGCTCTTTTTTTGCACTTGCAACCTGCTGTGCGCATTCCATACGCTGAATAAAAAGCGGCAGCAATTGTGCGTCAATTTCGTCTATGCGCGCTCTGATTTGCTCTAAATTCATGGAAAACACTCTTTTCTGCTCAAGGCTTAGATATGGCAACCGGTTTTATTTTGGGAAACAAAGCGGATTTTTTCAAAATAAATTTGATTTTCGTATTGACAAACTGTTTAATTGCTAATAATATGTGCATATAGAAGAACAGTCGAACCGGTTACGGTATGTTCTTTGTCTTTGGCAATTGTAACATATTTCATGTTGCTTTGTCCATAATCATAATAAGATGCCTTGCAAACAAAATTTTTTCTTTAATAGGAGGAGCATGCATTATGGTATTTGAGAAGGTAAGAGCCATTTTGAGCGAGCAGTTTGATGTAGAAGAGGATACCGTTACCAACGAGACGAAAATTGCAGACGATTTGGGTGCGGATTCTTTGGATGTTGTAGACCTTTTGATGTCCATTGAGGACGAGTTTGAAATTGAGATTCCGGATTCCGAGATTGAAAATGTAAAAACAGTTGGCGACCTTGTAAAATATATTGAAACCCATAAGTCCTAAGAATTGCTTCTGAAATTCAGGTGCTTCCAAAGAGCAACCGCAAGCGCTGCGGAGGCTCTTTTTTTATGCAAAATTTTCGCTGTGTAAAATTTTCATTGAAATCTTGTCATTTTACCGATATAATGTAAATAAGTATATGCAAAATCAAGGTTATTTAGGAGAAAGAAGAATATGGCGGAACAAAAAGGGAACCAAAAAATGGTAGAGGCTATTACACCCATGGAGCAGGACTTTGCAAAGTGGTACACCGACATTGTAAAAAAAGCTGAGCTGATGGACTATACCGGCGTGCGCGGTTGCATGGTGATTCAGCCGTATGGCTTTGCCATTTGGGAGAATATTCAGCGCATTCTGGATGCAGCGTTCAAGGAATTGGGGCATGAAAATATTTCGTTGCCGCTATTTATTCCGGAAAGTCTGCTGCAAAAGGAAAAAGACCATGTGCAGGGTTTTGCGCCAGAGGTTGCTTGGGTGACGCAGTGTGGCAACGAGATTTTGCAGGAAAGAATGTGCGTGCGACCGACCTCGGAAACGCTGTTTTGCGACTATTATGCACGGGTGATTCATTCGTACCGGGATTTGCCCATGCTGTATAACCAGTGGTGCTCGGTGGTGCGCTGGGAAAAAACTACCCGTCCATTTTTGCGCTCGGTGGAATTCCATTGGCAGGAGGGGCATACCATGCACGAAACCCCGCAGGAGGCTATGGCCGAAACAGAGCAAATGCTGAATGTTTACGCCGATTTTTGTGAGCAGGAGCTGGCAATGCCGGTGATTAAAGGTCGTAAAACCGACAAAGAGAAATTTTCAGGCGCAGAGGCTACCTATACCATTGAGGCCATGATGCACGACGGTAAGGCATTGCAATCGGGAACCAGCCATTATTTCGGAGACGGCTTTGCAAAGGCATTTGACATTACCTTTCAGGACAGGAAGAACCGACCGGCTCACCCGTTTCAGACCTCGTGGGGGATGTCTACCCGGGTTATCGGCGGCATTATTATGACGCACGGCGATAACAACGGTTTAGTTCTGCCGCCTGCAGTTGCGCCGATTCAGGTGATGATAATTCCAATAGCGCAGCATAAACCCGGCGTACTTGAAAAAGCACAGGAATTGCGTGGCAGATTGAAAAAAAGCTTCCGGGTAAAAATGGACGATAGCGACCAAAGTCCGGGTTGGAAATTTGCCCAGTATGAGATGAAAGGTGTACCGTTGCGTTTGGAAATCGGTCCGAAGGATATAGAAAAAAACCAGTGCGTATTGGTGCGGCGGCATGACAGAGAGAAAATTTTTGTGAGCCTTGATTGCTTGGAGGAGGCAATTACGGAGCAATTGGAGGTGGTGCGCAGCGGTATTTATGAAAAGGCGTTGCAGCGGCGCGCGGAAATGACCTATATTGCAGAGGATTTTATGCAGATGCAGCAGATTGCCGAAGAGAAACCGGGTTTTATTCAGGCGATGTGGTGCGGCGATTTGGCATGCGAGGAGAAGATAAAAGAGGAAGCGGGACTTTCTTCGCGGTGCATTCCGTTTGAGCAGGAGCGCATAGCAGACCGCTGTATATGCTGCGGTAAGCCTGCAAAATCCATGGTATATTGGGGGAAATCCTATTAAATTCTTTGGTTAATTAAGACAGGATGAGCGCCGGAGCGGCATAACAGAAACGGAGGAATTTACTTGATACAAATTATGATTGCGTGCGCAATGGTTGCGATTTTGTGTATTGTTTCAAGCAATGTGCTGTATAAGCTTGGCATTCCGACCCTGCTGATTTTTTTGGCGTTGGGTATGCTATGCGGCTCGGACGCCATTGGCGGCGTTTATTTTGATAATTATGAGGTAGCCAAAACCGTATGCTCGGTGGGGCTGGTATTTATTATGTTTTTCGGCGGCTTTGGCACCAGCTGGAAAACCGCAAAACCTGTCATTGCGCCGTCTGTTTTAATGTCTACTTTAGGCACCATGGTCACAGCGGGGCTGGTAGGCACTTTTTGCAGCTTGGTATTCGGAATCGGCTGGATTGAGGGTATGCTGATTGGTTCGGTGGTGGCGTCTACCGACGCTGCCTCGGTATTTGCGATTTTGCGTTCGCGCAAGCTGAATCTAAAGGGAGGTCTGGCGCCTGTTCTAGAGATTGAAAGCGGCAGTAATGACCCGGTCGCCTATATGATGACCATCATTTTTATGTCGCTTTTGTCCGGTGCCGGAGAGGTTTCGATTCCGTTGATGCTGGTAAAACAGTTAGCGTTTGGTTTGGGTATTGGCGCCGCAATGGGCAAGGTGACTGCGCTGATTTTACGTAAGGTAGACTTTAAAATTGAAGGGCTTTACCCAATTTTTGTGGTAGCAGTGGGGCTGCTTTCCTATGCATTGGCCGAATGGGTGGGCGGCAACGGCTATTTGAGCGTGTACTTAACGGGTATTATTGTAGGTAACAGCAAAATTAAACATAAAAAAAGTCTGGTGCATTTTTTGGACGGTATTTCATGGCTGATGCAGATTATGATTTTCTTTTGTTTGGGTCTGCTTTCGTTTCCGTCCAAATTCGGCACGGTAATACTCCCAGCTTTGGCAATTTCGGCATTTTTGATTTTTGTGGCAAGACCTATTGCCACCTTTGGCATTTTAAGCTGGTTCAAATTCCCAATAAAACAGCAGGTGTTTATTTCATGGGTTGGTCTGCGTGGCGCGGCCTCTATTGTATTTGCTATTTTTGCCGTGACCGGCGATGCAGTGTTGCAATATGATATTTTCCATATTATTTTTATTGTTGCGCTGATTTCGGTTTCCTTGCAGGGAACGCTGTTGCCGACTATGGCAAGGAAACTGGATTTGGTGGACGACAGCACGCCGGTGCTGAAAACCTTTACCGACTACGAGGAGGAGCACAATACGCAGCTGTTGGAGTATGAAGTGAAGCAGGATAGCCGCATTGCGAACAAAACCCTGCTGGAGGCCGATGTGCCTGAGGGCGTGTTGGTGGTGATGATAAAGCGTGGCGGCGAAATTGTGATACCCAACGGCTCTACGGAGATTTTGCCGGGAGATGTTTTGGTTTTAAGCGGCATTGACACTGAGGAATTACAGTTGTAAACAAAGAAGGCGGCGCAATTTGCCGCTTTCTTTTTTGCGCTGAAAACATCGCTTGATTTTTTTATAAAAAGTGAAAAAAGCGCTTGCTTTTTAGGAAACAGTGTGGTATCATAAACAGGCAAGACTGCAATAGATATGCGTTGAAGCGGGAGGTTGCGGCATTTTTTATGCTGGTTTTTCCGTGGAGTATGTCCGATTTTAAACCGGGCGAAAGAATATTTGAGTGTGTGGTATGCATGTAGACACGATTTGGCTGTTTGCCGTAAATACCCGCTCAAGACGCTTTTGTGAACCTGACCCGGATTACTGAAAAAGTGAATCCGGGTTTTGCATGCCGGGTGGAGGAACACCCGGAGCAGTGTTGAGAAAAACAAAAGCGCCGCCCGCCAACTATTATGAAGGAGGCGACGACAATGGCAGTCAAAGAAAAAATCAGGATTAGAATTAAGGGGTATGACCATCAGTTGGTCGACCAGTCCGCAGAGAAAATTGTGCAAACCGCTAAGCGTACAGGGGCAAGGGTTTCCGGCCCGGTGCCGCTGCCTACCGAACGGCAGATTATTACCATTTTGCGTGCGGTGCATAAGTACAAGGACAGCCGCGAACAGTTTGAAATGCGTACCCATAAAAGACTGATTGACATTCTAAAGCCCTCTAACAAAACCGTGGAGGCTTTGATGAGTTTGGAGCTCCCTGCCGGTGTTGATATTGAAATTAAACTTTAATTTTCATAGCAACCAACAGGCAGCCGGGGTCATGTTGGCGTTTTGTCAACCAATAACCTGCATAGGAGGAATCTAACAATGCAAAAATGTATTATCGGTAAGAAGATTGGTATGACCCAAATCTTTGACGAAAAGGGAAAAGTCATTCCCGTGACGGTCGTTCAGGCTGGGCCGTGCGTTGTTTCTCAAAAGAAAACCGTGGAGAACGACGGCTATGCTTCCATTCAAATCGGATTTGGCGATTTGAAGGCACATAAGGTGAATAAGCCCATGAAGGGTCATTTTGCAAAAGGTGATGTTGCACCGAAAAGATATTTAAGAGAATTTAGAGTGCAGGACACCGCCGCTTATAATGTAGGCGACCTGATTAAGGCGGATGTATTTGCCGCAGGCGACAAAATTGATGTGACGGGAACCAGCAAGGGTAAAGGCTGGGCCGGTGTAATTAAACGCTGGAATTTCGGCAGACTCAAGGAATCTCACGGTACGGGTCCGGTGGCTCGTAAGGGCGGTTCCATCGGCGCTTGTTCGGACCCTTCGAGAGTATTTAAGGGTAAGAAAATGGCCGGTCATTTGGGCGCTGAGCGTGTAACCGTACAGAATTTGGCTGTTGTAAAAGTCGACGCTGAGAATAATCTCATTGCCGTAAAGGGTGCAATTCCGGGTCCTAACGGCGGTGTTGTTATGCTGCGCGACAGTGTGAAGGCGTAAGGAAAGGGGGAATTGATATGCCAAAAGTAACCGTATTGGATATGGCCGGTAAAGAGGTTTCTAAAATGGACCTTTCCGACGCTGTATTTGGAATTGAGCCGAATAAAGCCGTTATGCACGACATGGTGAAAAATTATCTTGCCAATCAGCGGCAGGGCACACAGTCCGCTTTAACGCGTGCCGAGGTTTCCGGCGGTGGCAGAAAGCCCTGGAGACAAAAGGGTACCGGTCATGCCAGACAGGGCTCTACCAGAGCGCCGCAATGGACGCACGGTGGTATTGTATTTGCGCCAAAGCCGCGCAGCTACAAATATACCTTGAATAAAAAGGTAAGACGCCTTGCAATGAAGTCTGCGCTTTCGAGCAAGGTGCTGGACAATGAGATGATTGTACTGGATAAAATTACGCTGAAAGAGTACAAAACCAAGACCATTGCCGCAATGCTCAAGGCTGTGGGCAGCGAGAAAAAGGCGCTGATTGTTCTTCCGCAAAAGGACGAAAAAGTGATTGCTTCGGCAGCGAATATTCCGGGTGTGAAGACCGCGATGGTGAACAATTTGAACGTATACGACATTTTGAATGCTGATAAATTTATTGTGCTCAAAGACGCAATTGCACAAATTGAGGAGGTGTATGCATAATGGCAGCACAGGACATTATTCTTCGCCCGGTGATTACCGAGAGAAGCATGGCCGGCATTGGCATGAGAAAATACACCTTTGCAGTGGCAAAAGACGCCAATAAAATTGAAATTGCAAGAGCGGTTGAGGAACTTTTCGGCGTGAAAGTTTCTAAAGTGAACACCATGCATGTGAAAGGTCATTTGCGCCGTCAGGGCAGAAGCCAAGGCTATACGCCGTCTTGGAAAAAAGCGATTGTTTCTTTAACGCAGGACAGCAAAACCATTGAATTCTTTGACAGTATGATGTAATCCGCTTCTTTATTACAGAGGCAAGGTATGGGGAAATCCCCGCAAAGCCATTATGAAGGAGAGTGAAACCGAATGGCAATTATAAATTATAAACCGACCACGCCGTCAAGACGCAACATGACTTGCACGGACTATTCGGGTCTTTCTAAGGTTGCGCCGGAAAAGAGCCTGCTGGCTCCGCTGAATAAAAAATCCGGTCGTAACAGCTACGGTAGAATCACTGTGCGTCACAGAGGCGGCGGCAACAGAAGAAAGTACCGTTTGATTGATTTTAAACGCAATAAGCACGGCATTCCGGCAACGGTGCAAACGCTGGAGTACGATCCCAACCGTTCCGCTTTTATTGCACTGGTGCAATATCAGGACGGCGAAAAACGCTATATTTTGGCTCCGAACGGTTTAAAAGTGGGAGATGTTGTGGTTTCCGGACCGGATGCGGATATTAAACCGGGCAACGCATTGCCGCTGACGCATATTCCGACGGGTACTTTTATTCACAATGTGGAATTGTACCCGGGCAAGGGCGGCCAATTGGCACGCTCCGCGGGCAATATGGCGCAGTTGATGGCAAAAGAAAACGGTATGGCGTTGCTCAGACTGCCCTCGGGAGAGCTGAGAAATGTTTCGGCATTGTGCATGGCAACCGTGGGTCAGGTGAGCAACACCGACCATGAAAATGTGAAAATCGGTAAGGCGGGTCGTAAGCGTCACCTTGGTTGGCGCCCGACCGTGCGCGGTTCTGTTATGAACCCGTGCGACCACCCGCACGGCGGCGGTGAGGGTAAATCTCCTATTGGTCGTCCGGGGCCGGTTACGCCATGGGGCAAACCTGCTTTGGGCTACAAAACCCGCGCCAAAAAGCATCGTTCCGATAAATTTATTGTAAAACGCAGAAATGGCAAATAAGGCATACAGAAAGGAGCTTATCAACTATGGGAAGAAGCATAAAAAAAGGTCCTTATGTACAGCCTGTGCTGCTCAAAAGGATTGAACAAATGAATGCAGCCGGCGAGAAAAATATTGTGAAAACTTGGAGCAGAGCTTCCATTATTTTTCCGGATTTCGTCGGTCATACCATTGCGGTGCACGACGGCCGCAAGCATGTTCCGGTGTATGTAACCGAGGATATGGTAGGGCATAAATTGGGTGAATTTGCACCCACCAGAACATTTAAAGGGCACGCCGGCTCAAAAACAGGCGGCAAATAATTTTGGCCGAAAGGAGTGTTTATTATGGAAGCAAGGGCTTATCTGAAATATGCCCGCATTTCACCGAGAAAGGTGCAAATCGTGCTTGACTTGATTCGAAACAAGCCGGTTGACATGGCTATGGCTATCCTGAAGCATACCCCTAAGGCCGCATGCGAGGACTTGCAAAAATTATTGAAGTCTGCAATGGCCAATGCTGAGAATAACCATGATATGGACGCCTCCAGACTTTATGTGGCGCAATGCTTTGTATGTCCGGGTCCAATCCTTAAGCGTATTCGTCCGAGAGCGCAGGGCCGTGCATATCGGGTACTCAAGAGAACTTCGCACATAACCCTGGTGCTGAAAGAAAAAGAATAAGCGATAAGGAGGTAAACTATGGGCCAGAAAGTAAACCCACATGGTATTCGTGTGGGCGTTATTAAAGATTGGGATTCCCGCTGGTTTGCAAAGGACAGCGTTTTCGGCGATACTTTGGTAGAGGACTATAACCTGCGCAAGGTGCTGAAAAAACAGCTTGCACCGGCCGGTGTTCCGAAAATAGAAATTGAACGCGACGCATCTAAGGTGCGTGTGCATATTCACTGCGCAAAGCCGGGCATGGTAATCGGAAAGGGCGGCGCAGAGATTGAAAAATTGCGTTTGCAATGTGAGAAAATATTGAAAAAATCGGTTGTCATTAACATTGTAGAGGTGAAAAACCCCGACACAAACGCACAACTGGTTGCCGAGAATATTGCCCAGCAGCTGGAGAAGAGAATTTCGTTCCGCCGCGCAATGAAGCAGTGCATCGGCCGTGCGATGAAAATGGGTGTAAAGGGTATTAAAACGCAGGTTTCGGGTCGTTTGGGCGGCGCGGAGATTGCGCGTTCCGAGCGTTACCATGACGGTACGATTCCGCTACAAACCCTAAGAGCTGATATTGACTACGGCTTTGCTGAGGCGATGACCACTTACGGCATCATCGGCGTGAAAGTCTGGATTTACAGAGGCGAGGTATTGCAGGATACCAAGGCTCGCAGGGAAGGGGGAAGCAAATAATGCTGTTGCCCAAACGTGTGAAATATCGTAGAGTACACCGTGGCCGTTTGACGGGTAAAAGTTACCGCGGCAACAAGGTGACCAACGGCGATTTCGGTCTTCAGGCGACCGAGCCGGCATGGATTACTTCCAATCAGATTGAAGCGGCGCGTATTGCAATGACGCGTTATTGCAAGAGATTCGGTAAAGTTTGGATTAAAATTTTCCCGGATAAGCCGATTACCGAAAAGCCTGCCGAAACCCGCATGGGTTCCGGTAAAGGTTCTCCGGAATATTGGGTGGCTGTGGTAAAGCCCGGCAGAGTAATGTTCGAGCTTGGCGGCGTACCCGAAGAAACTGCAAGAGAAGCTTTGCGTTTGGCTGCCAATAAGCTGCCGATTAAATGCAAATTCGTAACAAGGGAAGAAACGGGGGGTGAGCAGTCATGAAGGCCTCAGAGATGAAGAATTTATCTACCGCGGAGTTAGAGACGAAGCTCAAAGACCTAAAGGCCGAACTTTTCAACCTGCGTTTTCAGCTTGCCATTAACCAGCTCGATAACCCGATGCGTGTTTCCGCTGTAAAAAAAGACATTGCCCGTGTAAAAACCATTTTGCGCGAGAATGAACTGCGCAGCGGCGCCAATGCGTAACGGAAGGAGGTTTAGCTGTGAGCGATAGAAATATGAGAAAAACCTTGGTGGGCAAGGTGAAAAGCAACAAAATGGAAAAAACCATTGTTGTGGCAATCGAAGACAGCGTAAAGCACCCGCTTTACAATAAAATTATTAAGCGTACCATCAATGTTAAGGCGCACGACGAGAAAAACGAGTGCAACATTGGTGATGTGGTACGGGTTATGGAAACTCGTCCTCTTTCCAAAGACAAGAGATGGAGACTGGTTGAGATTATTGAAAAAGCCAAGTAATTTGGCTTTACAAAGAAGGAGGAACGCACTGTGATACAACAGCAGACTTACCTTAAGGTTGCCGACAACACCGGCGCGAAAGAGATTATGTGCATTCGCGTTTTGGGCGGCACCGGCAGAAGGTATGCCAATATCGGCGACGTTGTGGTGGCTTCGGTTAAAAAAGCAGCACCCGGCGGCGTTGTTAAAAAAGGCGAGGTTGTAAAAGCGGTTATTGTAAGAACTGCTTTCGGTGTTCGCCGAGACGACGGCACATATATTCGTTTTGACGAAAATGCCGCTGTAATTATTCGAGATGACAAAAACCCAAGGGGAACGCGTATTTTTGGCCCTGTTGCCAGAGAATTGCGCGACAAAGACTATTTGAAAATTCTTAGTCTTGCCCCGGAAGTATTGTAATGGAGGTGTTCACTAATGAATAAGATTCATGTTAAAACCGGTGACACCGTTAAAATTTTAAGCGGCAAGGACCGCGGCAAAGAGGGTAAGATTTTGGCCGTGAGTCCCAAAGAGGGCAAGGTGATTATCGAGGGTCGAAATTTGGTAACCAAGCATGTAAAGCCGCGCAAAATGGGCGAGCAGGGCGGTATTGCCAAGGCCGAGGGCGCTATGTATGCCTGCAAGGTTCAAATTGTTTGCCCGGGCTGCTCCAAGCCTACACGCGTTGCACACAAAATTGAAAAAGACGGTAAAAAAGCACGCATTTGCAAAAAATGCGGCGCAACGCTGTAAGGGAGGGAGTTTACATGGCAAAACTGAAGGATTACTACAAAAAAGACATTGCCCCGGCTTTGATGAAAAAATTCTCTTACAAAAGCGTAATGCAGATACCGAAGCTGGAGAAGGTAATCATCAATGTGGGTGCGGGCGAGGCTAAGGATAATGCCAAGGTGATTGAGGCGATTATGACCGACATTGCTGCCATTACCGGCCAAAAACCGATTACCTGTAAGGCAAAGAAGTCCGTTGCAAACTTTAAATTGCGCGAGGGCATGAACATTGGCGTGAAGGTAACGTTGCGCGGTGAGAACATGTATGAATTTGTTGACAAGCTGTTCAATGTTGCGTTGCCCAGAGTCAGAGACTTTAGAGGAATCAACCCCAACTCGTTTGATGGCCGAGGCAATTACAATATGGGCGTTAAAGAGCAGTTGATTTTTCCTGAAATCGACTACGATAAAATTGATAAGGTACGCGGAATGGACATCTGTTTCGTAACAACAGCAAACACCGACGAAGAGTCTAAGGAGCTATTGTCTCTGATGGGCGCTCCGTTTGCGAAATAAGGAGGGAATATTGTGGCCAAAACTTCTATGAAAGTAAAACAACAAAGAGGTTCCAAATACTCTACTCGCGAATATAACAGATGCAAAATCTGTGGCAGGCCGCACGCCTATCTTCGTAAGTTTGGTATTTGCCGTATTTGCTTTAGAGAATTAGCTCACAAGGGCCAGATTCCGGGCGTGAAAAAGGCAAGCTGGTAAGCTTAACACAAGGAGGTAAACGGTATGCAGATTACAGATCCCATTGCAGATTTGCTTACGCGTATCCGCAACGCGAGCGCTGCAAAGCACGACTCCGTTGAAGTTCCTGCGTCAAACATGAAAAAGTCGATTGTACAGATTTTGGCTGACGAGGGATACGTGAAAAACTTCACAGTGGTTGAAGACGGCAAACAAGGCATGATTAAAATCAACTTAAAATACGGCGAGGGTAAAACCGCTGTAATCAAAGGCCTGAAAAGAGTTTCCAAACCGGGTCTTAGAATTTATTCCAACGCAGAAGAATTGCCAAAGGTCATTAAGGGCCTTGGCGTTGCCATTATTTCCACTTCCAAGGGTGTTATGACCGACCGTCAGGCACGCAAGGAGAATGTTGGCGGCGAAGTTCTGGCATTTATTTGGTAAACAGGGGGGTGAAGAGATGTCTAGAATTGGAAGAAAACCGATAAATATTCCCGCTGGCGTTGAGGTAAGCATCAACGGCAACGTAGTAACAGTCAAAGGTGCAAAGGCAACTTTATCCCAAGAGATTCACCCGAATATTGCGGTAACAAAAGAGGATAATGTGATTTTGGTAACGCGCCCGAACGACGAAAAAGAGAACCGTTCATTGCACGGTTTGAGCCGCACTTTGATTCACAATATGGTGGTAGGTGTAACAGAGGGCTACAAAAAAGAGCTTGATGTAAACGGCGTTGGCTACCGTGTGGCAAAGCAGGGCAAAGATTTGGTGATGAACCTTGGTTTTTCGCATCAGGTGATTATGTCTGAGATAGAGGGCATTACGATTGAGTGTCCGTCTCCGAATAAAATCATTGTTTCCGGACCGGATAAACAAAAAGTTGGTCAATTTGCAGCGGAGATTCGTGAAAAACGTCTGCCGGAGCCGTATAAGGGCAAGGGTATTAAGTATGTTGACGAGGTTATTCGCCGCAAAGAAGGTAAAGCCGGTAAGGGCTCTAAAAAGTAAGGGGTGAAACATTATGGTGAAAAAAGCTGATAAAAATACAGCTCGACTGAAGCGCCACAAAAGAGTGCGCGCGAAAATTTCGGGCACAACACAGTGTCCGCGCCTGAATGTTTTCCGCTCCACCAAAAACATCTATGCTCAGATTATTGATGATGTAAAAGGGGTTACTCTTGTAGCAGCTTCTACTCTGGACAAAGAGTTTACCGGTAATGGCGGAAACAAAGAGGCAGCACGCGCGGTCGGCAAATTGATTGCAAAGCGTGCAAAAGATAAAGGTATTACAGAGGTCGTTTTTGACCGCGGCGGTTATATTTTCCACGGCCGTGTTAAAGAGCTGGCCGAAGGCGCCCGTGAGGGCGGCCTCAACTTCTAAGAAGGAGGGAATGACTTTTGGCTAGAATTGACGCATCAACATTAGATTTGAAAGAACATGTGGTTGCCATCAACCGTGTTTCCAAAACCGTAAAGGGCGGTCGTATTTTTAAATTTGCCGCTTTGGTAGTTGTGGGCGACGGCAACGGCATTGTAGGCTTTGGCATCGGTAAATCCGGCGAGGTTCCGGATTCCATCCGCAAGGGCATTGAGGACGCTAAGAAAAATCTGATGAAGGTTTCCATGCGCGGCACAACCATTCCGCACGAAGTAATTGGCGCTTACGATGCAGGTCGCGTTTTGATGAAGCCGGCAGCGCCCGGTACCGGTGTTATTGCCGGCGGTCCTGTGCGTGCGGTTGTAGAGGCTGCAGGCATTAAGGACATCAGAACCAAGGCATTGCGCTCGAACAACCCTTGCAATGTGGTAAGAGCAACCATTCAGGGTCTGGCGCAATTACGCACTGCACAAGAGGTTGCGGCAGCGCGTGGCAAAAGCGTAAAAGAGATTCTATAACAAGGGGGTAGCAATTATGGCACAGCTAAAAATTAAGCTGGTAAAAAGCCTTATCGGCAGCAAAAAGGACCAAATTGCCACTGCCCGGGCTTTAGGCTTGAAAAAAATCGGCGATTGTACCACACAACCCGATAATCCGCAAACCAAAGGCAAGGTGGCTAAAATCGTCCACCTCATCGACGTAACACAGGCGTAAGAAGGAGGTGCTCTATCAATGAAATTGCACGATTTATCTGCTGTACCCGGCTCTACCAAGGTTTCCAGAAGAGTGGGCAGAGGTCACGGTTCCGGCTGGGGCAAAACCGCCGGTAAAGGTCACAAGGGTCAAAAAGCAAGGTCCGGCGCAAGTATTCGTCCGGGCTTTGAGGGTGGCCAAATGCCATTGCAACGGCGCGTACCCAAAAGAGGCTTTCACAATATTTTTGCAAAAGAAATCATTGCAATCAATGTAGGTTCTTTGGAATCTTTTGAGAACGGTGCGGTTGTAGATACACAGGCTTTGATTGATGCCGGCTTGGTGAAAAAACATTGTGACGGTATTAAAATTCTCGCAAATGGCAAGCTGACCAAAAGCTTAACGGTTAAGGTTGGCGCTTATTCCGAGGGTGCAAAGCAAAAGATTGAATCTGCAGGTGGGAAAGCAGAGGTGATCTGAGTTGTTTAAAACAATGAAGAATGCCTGGGCAATGCCCGATTTAAGAAAAAAATTATTCTTTACCCTGTTGATTATTATTATTTTCAGAATCGGCTCGGTGATTCCGGTACCGTTTTTGGACGGCGGCGCCTTAAAAGGCCTGATGGACACTGTAGCGGGAAGCGGATCGGCCTTGGGCTATTTGGATATGCTTTCGGGCGGTGCGTTTGCAAATGCAACGTTATTTGCCATGTCGATTACGCCGTATATTAACGCCTCGATTATTATGCAGCTACTCACGGTTGCCATTCCGCCGCTGGAACGGCTTTCCAGAGAGGGTGAATTGGGACGCAAGAAAATTACGGCGATTACCCGCTATCTAACTGTGGCATTGGGTTTATTGCAGGGTACGGGTTATTATTTCTATTTGCGGGCCAGCAACTATGAGGGCGCCAATGTTGTCAAATATACCGACGGCGGAGCTCAGGTTTTCTCGGCGATTGTAATTATTCTTTCGTTTACCGCGGGCACGGCATTGCTGATGTGGCTGGGTGAGCAAATTAACAAGCGCGGCATAGGTAACGGTATTTCGGTGATTTTGTTTGCCGGTATTGTAGCGAATATGCCGAACCTGTTTACACACCTTGTCAACTACTTTGTCGAGGCGGTAAAATATCCGGGTGCAAGCTGGAAATATTTTATTTTGGCACCTGTGTTCCTGTTCATTTTCTTAGCGCTTTTGTGGGTGATTTCCTTTATGAACGACGCAGAGCGCAGAATTCCGATTCAATACGCAAAACGTGTGGTCGGCAGAAAAATGTATCAGGGTCAAAGCACGCATATTCCGATTAAGGTGGGCATTTCCGGTGTTATGCCGGTCATCTTTGCAAGTTCGATTCTTTCGATTCCCAGTACGATTCAGATTTTTCTGGGCGACTCGGTGAAGGAGGGCTTTTGGAAAGGCTTTTTTGATGCCTTTACCACCGGCGGTTGGATTTATTGCATCGTCTTTGCAATATTGATTATCATGTTTGCGTTCTTTTATGTGACCATTCAGTATAATCCGGTTGAAATTGCCAACAATCTGCGTCAGAACAACGGTTCTATTCCGGGGATTCGTCCGGGTAAGCCCACTTCTGAATATATTGCAAAGATTCTTTCAAAAATTACCCTGCTCGGCGCACTGTTCCTTGCTGTGGTGGCGTTGGTGCCAATGGTCTATACTTCGGCTTCTGGCATGACCAACCTGACCATGGGCGGAACATCCATCATTATTTTGGTTGGCGTTGCGCTGGAGACCATTAAACAAATGGAATCTCAGATGCAATTGCGCAGCTACAAGGGCTTCCTTGACTAATGTATTGGGCAGATAGGAGTTAAGCGATATGAATATCATTCTCCTTGGCGCACCGGGCGCCGGAAAGGGAACGCAGGCGGCGGTTATTTGCAAGCGTCTGCAAATTCCCACCATTTCAACGGGTAATATCATCCGTGCAGCGCTGAAAAGCGGTACTGAGATGGGTTTAAAGGCAAAAACCTATATGGACGATGGAAAGTTGGTGCCGGACGAAATTGTTATCGGCATTATCAAAGAACGTTTGGCAGAAAACGACTGCAAAAACGGCTTTGTATTGGACGGCTTTCCGCGCACCATTCCTCAGGCCGAGGCTCTGGATAAGCTGGGCGTACAAATTGACAAGGTCATTGAAATTCAGGTTTCAGACCGGGAAATTGTAAGCCGCCTGTCCGGACGCCGTGTTTGTGAAATTTGCGGCGATACCTACCATGTGGAGCACAATCCGCCCAAGGTAGAAAATCAATGCGACAAATGTAACAGCACCCTTGTTCAACGCAAAGATGATCATCCTGAAACGGTCAAAGACCGCTTGCAGGTATACCACGAACAAACCGAACCGCTCAAGGGCTATTACCAAAAACAAGGCAAATTGTTTGGGGTAAACGGCCAAGGGGACATTGACGAAATTACCCGGCTGACTCTTGCCGCAATCGAGGCGTAGCCATGGTTGTGTTAAAAACAGCCCGCGAGCTCTCTGCAATGAGAGATGCCGGCAGAATTTCGGCACGGGCGTTAAAATTGGCCGGTGAGGCGGTGGAACCCGGCGTGAATACGCTGGAAATTGACCGAATTGTTCGTAGGTATATTGAACAGCAGGGAGCCATTCCGTCTTTCTTGAATTACGGAGGCTTTCCGGCAAGCGCTTGTATTTCAGTGAATGATGTGGTCATCCACGGCATACCCCATAAGAGCCAGATTTTAAAGCAGGGCGATATTGTCAGCATAGATGTGGGCGCTTTTTACGAGGGCTTTCACGGAGACAATGCGTGGACATTTACCTGCGGAGAAGTAAGCCATGAGGCTAAGGCGCTTATGGAAACGACTTGCCAGAGTTTGTTTGAGGGCATTGCCGCTGCAATACCCGGAAACAGGCTGGGCGATATTGGAAGCGCGGTCCAAAGGTATGTCGAGGCGCGCGGCTACTCGGTGGTACGCGAATTCGTCGGCCACGGAGTAGGTGCACAGCTGCATGAAGAACCGAGCGTACCAAATTACGGCACACCGGGAAGAGGTGTGCGTCTGTTACCGGGCATGACAATTGCAATTGAACCTATGGTCAACGCCGGGGTTGCCGATGTACAGACTTTGCCTGACAATTGGTCGGTTGTAACAACCGACGGCAAGCTCTCTGCGCATTTTGAGCATACGATTGCAATTACACCCGACGGTCCTGTAATTCTTACATTGCCGGATTAAGGTGAACAAAATGGAATTTATAAAAGGACTTGTTGTACGGTCCAAGGCCGGGCACGACAAAGGCCGTTTCTACATTGTAATGGAAATAAGCGGGGATACGGCGCAGCTCTGCAACGGCAGGGACCGAATTCTTGCCAAACCCAAGAGCAAGAAGCTGTTGCATCTTGCTCCCACAAAAACGGTAATTTCGAATCATTTATTGAAAACCAATAAAGAAATCTATGAAGCTTTACAGCCCTTTGACTGTAAATAGATTTTCCGCTTAGGAGGTTATTCTGAAATGTCAAAACAGGACGTAATTGAGATTGAGGGTACGGTAACGGAAGCTCTGCCAAATGCCACATTTAATGTAGAGCTGCCAAACGGGCACATTATACTGGCTCATATCTCCGGCAAATTGCGCATGAATTTTATTCGCATTTTGCCCGGCGATAAGGTAACGGTAGAGATGTCGCCCTATGATTTGACCAGAGGACGCATTACATGGCGTTCCAAGTAAACAAAACGACTTCACGCATAAGGAGGGCGCAAATATGAAAGTCAGACCTTCTGTCAAGAAAATTTGTGAAAAATGCAAAGTAATTAAACGCAAGGGTAGAATCATGGTTATTTGTGAAAACCCCAAGCATAAGCAGCGCCAGGGCTGATGGCGCAAACCGATTTAACATGGAGGTGCAACCAGTATGGCGCGTATAGCAGGTATTGATTTACCAAGGGATAAGCGGATCGAAATCGGTCTTACTTATATTTTCGGTATTGGCCGCAAAACAGCTTCCGACATTTTGGCAGCAACCGGCATTAACCCGGATTTGAGAGTAAGGGATTTAACCGAGGACGACGCTTCTAAATTGAGAGAATATATCGAGCATCATTACCGTGTGGAGGGCGACCTCAGACGCGATATCGCGTTCGATATTAAACGATTGATTGAAATTCAGTGTTACCGTGGAATTCGCCACCGCAAGGGCTTGCCGGTAAGAGGGCAGCGTTCTAAAACAAACGCCCGCACCCGCAAGGGTCCGAAAAAAACCATGGCTAATAAAAAGAAATAAGCGTAGTTAGGAGGGATTTATTAAGATGGCAGCACAAAAAGGCGGTAAAAAAACAACCGCAGTCCGCAGACGTCGCGAGCGTAAAAATATTGAGCGTGGAGCTGCACATATCCAGTCCACCTTTAACAATACAATTGTTACCATTACAGACGTGCAGGGTAATGCAATTTCTTGGGCAAGCTCCGGTGAACTGGGCTTTAGGGGTTCTAGAAAGTCCACCCCGTTTGCAGCGCAAACTGCAGCAGAAACCGCAGCCAAAGCCGCTATGGAGCACGGCATGAAAACTGTCGAGGTTTTTGTAAAGGGACCCGGCGCAGGCCGCGAGGCCGCAATTCGTGCTTTGCAGGGCGCCGGCTTAGAGGTTAGCATGATTAAGGATGTTACACCGATTCCACATAACGGATGCCGTCCTCCCAAGAGAAGACGCGTATAGGTTATTGTAATGAACAATTACTAAAGGAGGATATTCAATGGCTAAAAATACGCAGCCGATTCTGAAAAGATGCAAAACGCTAGGCATTGACCCAACTGTGTTGGGCGTAAGCCAAAAATCTATCAGAAATCCAAAACAAGGCAGAAGAAAACAAAGCGAGTATGGATTGCAGCTCAATGAAAAGCAAAAGGCAAAATTCATTTATGGTGTATTGGAAAAGCAATTCAGAAAGTATTATGTAATGGCGACCAAGCAAAACGGCGTTACCGGTGAAATCTTGCTTTCTATTTTGGAGAGCAGACTGGATAATGTGGTTTTTAGACTGGGCTTTGCCAATACAAGACGCGAGGCGAGACAAATGGTCAGCCACGGTCACATTACCGTTAACGGTAAAAAAGTTGATATTGCTTCTTATTTGGTAACTCCGGGTGAGGTAATCTCAATCAGGGAAAAGAGCCGCAATTCGGTTCGTATTAAAGAAGTATTGGAGCAAAATGCCAAAACTTCTATCGTTAAGTGGTTGGAGCTGGACAGAAAGACTTTGCAGGGCAAAGTGCTTTCCGTTGCCGGCAGAGACGATATTGATTTCGATATCAATGAAACCCTTATCGTTGAATTGTACTCCAAATAATGCCTTTTTCGGCATAATTTACATCATGGTAATAGCGTAATATTGCCTAAATGTTGAGGGAGGTTTGCGAAATGATTGAGATTGAAAAGCCGAAGATTGAAACTGAGCTTCTTTCTGAAGATGGAACGCACGGCAAATTTGTTGTGGAACCACTGGAACGTGGATTTGGCACCACTTTGGGCAATAGCCTGCGGCGTGTGCTGCTTTCCTCATTGCCGGGTGTTGCTGCAACATCAATTAGAATTGATGGGGTCGTTCATGAGTTTTCCACTGTGCCCGGCGTGAAAGAGGATGTGACGGAAATTGTTCTGAACATCAAAGGGCTCATTGCCAATTTGCATTGCGATGGTCCAAAAACAGTGGAAATTTCTGCTGAAGGACCCTGTAATGTGACAGCCGGTTCCATTCATTGCGACAGCGAGGTTGAAATTTTAAACCCGGATATGCACATTGCAACTTTAAGCGACGGCGCAAAATTGTCGATGGAAATTACCTTGGACCGTGGTCGTGGGTATATTTCCGCAGACCGTAACAAAGCTCAAATGGCTGCCAATGTTATCGGAGAGCTTCCGATTGACTCGATTTACACTCCGGTTTTAAAGGTCAATTACAATGTAGAGCCTACACGCGTAGGACAGAGCATCGATTTTGATAAGCTGAATCTGGAAGTGTGGACCAATGGCATTGTCAGCGCGCAGGAAGCTGTTTCTTTGGCCGCTAAAATTTTAACCGAGCACTTGAATCTATTTGTGGATTTGTCCGATGCGGGTAGTACCACTGAAATTATGGTGGAAAAAGACGACAAAGGCAAGGAAAAGGTGCTGGAGATGACGATTGAAGAGCTGGATTTATCGGTTCGTTCTTTCAACTGTCTCAAGCGCGCGGGAATCAATACGGTTGAGGATTTAATCAATAAGTCTGAAGAAGAAATGATGAAGGTTCGCAATTTGGGACGCAAATCTTTAGAGGAAGTTATTTGGAAGATGGCGTCTCTTGGCTTTAATCTTCACAAAGATGATGAAAATTAAAATCATCTGTTTTAACCTAAGGTAAAGGAGTGATTTTTCGATGCCAGGAACAAGAAAGCTCGGCAGAGCAACCAGTCACAGAACTGCAATGCTTAGAGCATTGGTAACTTTTTTGCTGGAAAACGGTAAAATTGAAACAACAGTCGCTCGTGCCAAAGAGGTGCGCGCATTGACAGAGAAAATGATTACAATTGCGAAGGAAGATTCTCTTCATAATAAGCGTTTGGTAATGGCCTTTGTGACAAAAGAGGATGTTACTCATAAGCTGTTTACAGAGATTGCTCCCAAATATGCAGACCGTAACGGCGGCTATACCCGCATTACGAAACTGGGGCCAAGACGCGGCGATGCTGCTGAAATGGCGCTGATTGAATTGATTTAACCATTTTCATAATTGACGGAAAAGGATACCGGTGCAAAATTGCATAAGGTATCTTTTTTTTTGCATAAAAATACCCCCGGAAAACTCCTCCGGGGGTAGATATTTTTTGTTAGATGACTCGAACGAAAATAATACCTTCGTTGTCATTAATGGCTTTTACAGTGCTGTCGTTTACATTGCCGGTTACATCTAAAATTGTATAGGCGTGCTCTTTTTTGGATTTGCTTTGCATATTTTCGATATTCACGCCCATATTTGCCAGTGCGCCGGTTAGGGTGCTAATCATGTTGGGCACATTTTTGTGAATGATACAAACACGCTTTGCACCGTTTTCTCTAGGCATGGAAACATTGGGCAAATTTACCGAGTTTTTAATATTGCCATTTTCCAAATAATCCTTAATTTCATCGGCGGCCATGCAGGCGCAATTGTCTTCGGACTCCGGCGTGGAGGCACCCAAATGGGGAATTGCCAACACATTTTCCACGCCTAACAAAGCGTCATTCGGGAAATCGGTTGCGTAAGCAGCAACTTTGCCATCAGCAAGCGCTTTGAGCAGGTCTGCATTATTGACTAAATCTCCGCGCGCAAAATTTAAAATGCGCACGCTGTTTTTCATTTGTGTAAGTGCTTCGGCATTTATCATTTCTTTAGTATCCGGCGTTAGTGGCACGTGCAGAGAAATATAGTCGCAGTTTGCGTAAATTTCCTCTAAAGTCAATGCGCGTTTGGTATTGCCTGAAAGCGTCCATGCGCCCTCAACAGAGAGGAACGGGTCATAGCCCATAACCTGCATACCAAGAGCCTCGGCAGCATTTGCTACCAAAATTCCAATCGCACCAAGACCGACAACGCCCAGCGTTTTACCGGAAATTTCGGGTCCTACAAACGAAGATTTGCCCTTTTCCACCAGCTTGCCTACCTCGTCGCCTTTGCCTTTGAGCGAATTTGCCCACGCAATGCCCGGCACGATTTTGCGAGAGGTAAGCAACAGAGCGGTAAGTACCAATTCTTTTACGGCGTTGGCGTTGGCGCCGGGCGTGTTGAACACTACAATGCCTTCATTTACGCAACGCTCTACCGGAATGTTATTAGTGCCCGCACCCGCCCGGGCGATTGCCAGTAAATTTTTGTTAAACTCCATATCGTGCATGGCGGCGGAGCGCACCAAAATGGCATCGGGATTCTCCACATCTTCGCCGATATGATAGTTGTCACCCAAACGGTTTGTACCAAGGGGAGAAATTTTATTTAAGCATTTGATTTGATACATGGGTTCACCAGCTTTCTGTGTTATTGATTGTTTTGCTCAAATTCTTTCATAAATTCGACCAGTTTTTCTACACCTTGTATTGGCATAGCGTTGTAAATGGAAGCGCGCATACCGCCCACGGAACGGTGACCTTTAATATTGACGAAGTCACGCTGACCGGCCTCTTTAATAAATTTTGCGTCCAATTCCTCGTTGCCTGTTACAAACGGCACATTCATCAAAGAACGGTCTTTTGGCACAACGGTGCCTTTAAACAATTGAGATTGATCCAAAAAATCGTACAGAATTTTAGCCTTTTTCTCATTAAGTTCTTTCATTTTAGCAAGTCCGCCAATTTCATTTTTCAGCCATTCCAAAACCAACATACAAATATAAATAGAATAGCATGGCGGAGTATTGTACAAAGAATCGTTCTCAGCGTGCACGCTGTATGTAAACATAGTTGGTGTTTTTTCCATTGGATCGCCAATTAAATCCTCTCGAATAATTACGACAGTTAAACCGGCAGGCCCCATATTTTTTTGTGCGCCGGCATATAGCAGACCGAACTTACTTACATCAATCGGTTCGCTTAAAATACAGGAGGAAATATCCGCCACAAGAGGAACATTGCCAGTTTGCGGCAGAGTATTGTATTTGGTGCCGTAAATAGTATTATTGTAGCAAATGTGGAAGTAGTCCGCATCTTTTGAGAAAGTGGCGGGATCCAAATCCGGAATATACGAAAAAGTTTTGTCTTTGGAGGAGGCAACGATATTTGCCTGACCGTAGCGAGCAGCTTCTTTTTGCGCTTTGGTTGCCCATTGACCGGTAATTACGAAATCGGCCTTACTATTTTTGGTCATTAGATTCATAGGAATCATGGCAAATTGAGAGGAAGCGCCGCCCTGTAAAAAGAGCACCTTATAGTTATCCGGAATTTGCATCAATTCTCTGAGCAGAGCCTCTGTATTTTTAATAATGGAATCGAAAGTTTTGGAGCGATGAGACATCTCCATAACGGATTGTCCGCTGCCTTGGTAGTCGAGCATTTCGTTGGCTGCTCTAGTAAGAACTGCCTCGGGCAGAATGGATGGACCTGCGGAAAAATTATAAACGCGTTTCATGAATTTACCTCCAAATAATTGATTTTGCCCCGTGCAAATGGCCCCTTTGGACAAAAATACCTTAAGATACTTTCATTATATCAGCTTTACTACGCTAAAGTCAATCGTTACACGGAGTAAAAAGCAACATAAATTTTCTGTAAAATTCCATTTTTTATTGCATTTTTTCATAATAAGAATAGGTGTGTTTTGCAGGGGAATACTATATTAGAAAAGGCATTTTTTTAATGTGGATTTTGTTATTCTATTTTATGTGATTTTATTTTGTGCGTTCTTAAAAAAATTATGAAATAAAATCATAAAATGATTTCCGGTTGTAATGCAGAAAGCTACATAACTTGTGGTTGAGGAAATAAAAATTCTATTATTTACACTACATTTATGTATTTACCAAAATAAAACCGTTGCACTTGTGGAACAGTATATACAGCCGCGCACAAGGAGGTGAGCAACTGGAAATATGAAACATGTTTTTAGGGCATTAAGCGGTGTTGCGGCGGCTGTAGTGTTGGCGTTTGGAGTCACCTTGGGCGTGGTTGCGCAAACCGTTCCCGATAGTTATCGTGTGGTGCAAGGTCAGGCGCTGGATTTGCACACCTATGGTTTGCGGGCAAAGCCTGTCATGGCTCAAGAGGTCAATGCTGTTTCGGTTAATGGTTCAGCTGCGGCCTATGAAGCCGAAATTTTATTATTTGACGCCATACCGTTAAAAACCGTTCACGTAGCCGTAACCGAACAAACCATGCTGGTACCATGCGGTACGCCGTTTGGTATTAAAATGTTTACCAATGGTGTTATGGTGGTGGGCATTAGTGAGGTAGACAGTGGGGCGGGTAAAATTGCCCCGGCGGCCAAAGCAGGATTAAAAATCGGCGATATTATCATACAGATGAACGGTCAACCGGTTGAGGATAATGAGGCGGTGTCACAGGCAATTCAAAATAGTGACGGACAACCTCTGGCGCTTACCGTAAAGCGAGATGGCGTTGAGTTGGAAATTCGGTTGTATCCGGTCAAGTCGGTTACAGACGACAGTTACCGGGGTGGTTTATGGGTTAGAGACAGCACCGCCGGCATTGGTACCGTAACATTTTATAATCCCGAAAACGGACTGTTTGCCGGATTAGGACATGGTGTTTGCGATATTGACACCAATCGTTTGCTTCCGATGAAAAATGGGGATATTGTACCGGTGACTATAAGCGGGATAAGCGTGGGTAAAAAGGGTGCTGCAGGAGAGCTGCGCGGCTATTTCAGCAGTAATTTGCCCATTGGCAGCCTGCGTGTGAACTGCGAAGAGGGTGTATATGGTACTCTGCAGGTTTCTCCGGTAGAGCAGCAGGCTTTGCCCGTTGCCATGAAACAGGAAATACAGGAGGGACCTGCACAAATTTTAACCACGGTCACGGATGGTGAGCCGCAATATTATGATGTGACGATAGAGAGTGTGGATTTAAAAAATCCCTCCAGGGTAAAAAATTTGGTGGTACTTGTAAAGGACAAAACGTTGCTTGCACAGACCGGCGGGATTGTGCAAGGTATGAGCGGCAGTCCGATTATTCAAAATGGAAAAATTGTGGGGGCCGTGACGCATGTATTTTTAAATGACCCGACAAGAGGTTACGGGATTTTTGCCGAAAATATGGTGGAGAATATGACGGCGGTGGAGCAAAATACTGTGCAAAAAGCCTCTTGAATTTTGATTTTCGACAAATTTATTTGTAGAATCTTCTTATTTTCTCCCAAATGAAAAAAATAATATTACAAACTATTGCCAATAATTCCAATTTATGTTAATCTATATTTGCATTAAAAAATAGGGGGAGAAAATATGAAACATGATTTAAAATTATTGATTTCCAGTGAACGTGACGAAATTAACAGAGAGAGCGTAGATGCGCTGGAACATGCAGGGTTTCGGTTGTGTTTTGCACAAAAAGATGGCTTGAAGATGTTGGATATGATGAAACAGGAAGAACCAGATTTAGTGCTTATGGACTTATTTATGCCGCATTTGGATGCTATTGGCGTTGTTCGTTCCATAGAGCACTTGGCTTTGAAAAAGAAGCCTTTATTTTTTGTAAGATCGTCGTTCAGTAGTCCTACTTTGGAGTATGAATTGATGAGCAACGGCGTTTCGTATTTTGCGGTAGAGCCGTTTCGTATGCAGGATTTGGCAAACCGGATGCTGGAATTATCGGGCTTGCACAACAGCGTAAAAGCACCTGTACAGGAAAGCGTTACAGACCGTTTGCCGTCCATGGAAATTCGAGTAACCGAAATTTTGCATCAGATTGGTGTACCAGCGCATATTAAGGGTTATCATTATTTGAGAGACTCCATTATTATGGCAATTGAAACACCGGAGATTATCAACGCGGTAACGAAACAATTATATCCTTCTGTTGCAAAGCGTTATGAAACGACTTCTTCGCGCGTGGAGAGAGCGATTCGCCATGCCATCGAAGTGGCGTGGGATCGCGGCGATGTGGATGTATTGAATTCCTATTTTGGATATACCATTCACAATACCAGAGGCAAGCCTACCAACAGTGAATTTATTGCAATGATTAGCGATAAGCTGCGTTTGCAAATGAGAACGGCCAGTTAATAATTTAGGCATAGAGCTCAGTTTTCTTTTTTGGAACAAATTGCGTTTTTTGTTACGGTTAAAAACGTCTTTGCAAGTTTTGCAGAGGCGTTTTGCTATTTGATTTTTGCTTCCAAACGGTCGATTTGCTTTTTTAAAAGTCTGTCGATTAAAAGAGAGAAAAATAAAAATACGAGAATAGAAATTGTAGCCAAAACAAGGAAACAATACAGCATGGGCAGCGTGA
Organism: uncultured Eubacteriales bacterium; assembly: GCA_934457095.1. Taxonomy (GTDB): domain Bacteria; phylum Bacillota; class Clostridia; order Oscillospirales; family Acutalibacteraceae; genus UMGS1071. The sequence continues at coordinate 379,375 of CAKSHJ010000001.1, read as the reverse complement.
CGGTCGCTAAAGAAAACAATCGCTGCATGAACAGTATGGCGAATACAAAGGCGCTGAGCATAATTAAGAATAATGCCCAGCGAATTCCGTTAAAGGGCAAAGAAACCTTAATCAGCACTAACATACCGGCAAAACCGGTAATCATAACAGCTAATGTGGAAATTTCTGCATTGGTAAAAGAAATAAACGAACATAAAATGGATAACGCTACAATATTTAAAATCATGGTAAATGCGCCGGGAATTGACTTGCGGATAACATTGACGATATATTTGCCGCAAATACGTTCCTGATTGGGCTCAAGAGCCAAAATCAGCGAGGGTGCGCCAATGGTTAAAGCACTGATTAGAGTCAGCTGAATGGGTTGGAAGGGATAGTCAAAATGCAGAAAGATGAATAAAATGGCGTTGATGGTGGAAAAAATGGTTTTGGTCAAAAATAATGAGGACGAACGCTGCAAATTGTTAATGGAACGCCGACCCTCCTTTAAAATTTTCGGCATGGAGGCAAAATTGGAGTCCAGTAGAACAAGCTGAGAAACCGTTCTGGCGGCGTCGCTACCGGAGGCCATGGCAATACTGCAATCGGACTCTTTAAGCGCCAAAACATCGTTTACGCCGTCGCCGGTCATAGCAACGGTGTGTCCCTGAGCCTTCAGCGCTTTTATTAGGTCTAATTTTTGCTGCGGCGTGACGCGCCCGAATACGCTGTAAATTTTTGCTGCATTTGCAAGTTCCTGCGGAGTTTGCAGCGTGGTGGCGTCTATATAGTTGTCGGCATTTTTCAGGCCGGCTTTTTTGGCAATATTGGCAACGGTAACGGCGTTGTCTCCGGAAATAATTTTAATTTCCACACCCTGCTCTGCAAAATAAGCAAGGGTTTCGGGTGCTTCTGCCCGAATTTTATCGCTGATGCACAAAAATGCAAGAGGTTGTATCTCGGTGGGCAGAGTCTGCTCCTGTATTTGCCGGACCGAGTGTGCAAGCAATAATACACGCTCGCCTTTTTCGGCGTGTTCCTGTATTATTTCTCGATAGGGGGTGCTGTCTGCCAGCATAAATTCGACCGCACCGAGTATATAACTGCCATTTTCTCCAAAGGAGGCGCCGCTCCATTTTCTGGCTGAGGAAAATGGAACAGTATGGGTGCAGGTGAATTTGTCATAGGGCTTACAATGCGTTTTTACCGCGTTAAAGGTGGGGTTATCGTCTTGTAAAGCGTAGACCAAAGCACCCAAAGCGGTGGCAATTTGCTGAGTATTTGCCGTGTGTAGCGGTAAAATCTCGGTTATTTCCATAGTGCCCTCGGTAATGGTGCCGGTTTTATCCAAACATAAAACATCTACGCGCGCCAGTGTTTCAATACAGTAAAGCTCCTGTACCAGAGTTTTGTGCTGAGAAAGTCGTATCACGCTCACGGCAAATACTACGCTGGTTAGCAAAATCAGCCCCTCGGGAACCATACCGATTAGGGCGGCAACCACGCCGACTACGGCATCGGTAAAGCTTTGGTTGGAGATAAATACCTGCTTGCAAAACAGCGCGATACCAACGGGTATGAGCGTAAAGCCGATATATTTGATGATGCGGTTTGTCCAATTCATAATCTCGGAATTGGGCTTTTTGATATATTTGGCATTGTTGGTAATTTGCGCGGCATAATTTTCTTTGCCCACATGCTCTACCCGGGCATAACAATTGCCGCTGACCACAAAGCTGCCAGAGAGTAGATGGTCGCCGGAGCGTTTTAGTACCGGCTCGGATTCCCCGGTGAGCAAAGATTCGTTGACCTCGCATTCGCCCTGTATTAGTATGGCGTCGGAGCAGACTTGATTGCCGGCATTTAATACGGTGATATCGTCCATAACAATTTCATCAACGGAAATTTCCTGTTTTTTGCCGCTGCGTATGACATGCGCTTTTGGCTGCGCGATTAAAGAGAGCTTGTCAATGGTTTGTTTTGCACGAATTTCCTGAATGGTGCCGATGAAAATATTGCAGATAATGACGCACAGGAACAACAAATTTTTATAAGAGCCCACGATTAAAATTAAAACGGCCAATACAAAATTGAGGATATTAAAGGGCGTAACTAAATTTTCAAATATGATACGCTTTATGCTTCTGGACTGAATGTCGCTTTTATGGTTGACCAGCCCTTGTGCAAGGCGGCTTTGTACTTCCTGTTCGGAGAGTCCGTGCAGCGCGCCGGGGCAGGACTGGGATTCAAATTGATTTTGGTGCAATTGCATATTCATCTCCTGTAATGGAACTATGTATGAGCTAAAATTGCGGGGAAAGGTACATACCAATATATTAGGATAAATGCAAAATTAGTATTCAAAAAAAATACAAATAAAAATTACCGGTTCATACATAATTCTATTATACATGATTTTGGGCGCGATTTGTAGATGAATTTATGAGTTTGCATGTAAATTCGGTTTTTTTAGACAAATTCGGCATATTTCATAAAAACCGGTGGCGAACTTGTCGCTTTTCCGCTGCTGTATGACGGATTTTTACACAACCGGCAAAAGAAATTGCATTGCAAATTTTTCTATGCTACAATAACAATATCTTGTTTTGCATATAATTTGATATCCATATTTTATAAAATGCGGGGGACTGAGGTTATTATTAACAGAATTCAAAACGCTTTGCAGCATGCCAAAGCGCAGGGGTTAAACGGTATCACGATGCTTTCATTGGTTATTTCCGTTTTTCTTCCTTTTTATATTACCCTTGCTTGCATGTTTGCTGCGGTTATTGTTGCGCTGTTGCAAAAAAAGGTCAGAGGGGCTGTGTTTTGCAACTCGTCTAATTTGTTTATTATGGGCGTCATGCTGTATAGTGTTACGGTGAGTGCGGTTTATCAAAATGTAACGGGTATTCTGTATTCGCTGGTATTCTTAATAGCGCTGATCGTCATGTTTTACGGCAAGGCGATTATGACCCGCAGATTGTTTGAAATGATGCTGGATACCGCTTGCTTTACCAGTGTGATTTGTGTGCCGGTAGCGGTGGTGCAAATGTTTTGGTTTTCCTGGATTACGGTAGATGGCAGACCGCCTTCGACCTTTACCAATGCGAATTATTACGGCATGATGATAGAATTTGTGGTGATGATTACGATGTACCGTATTTTTACAAACGGCAATTTAAAAATGCGAAAGTGGTACATAGGAGTCATTTTGGTGAACCTGATCGGTTTATATTTGTCGGCGAGTATGTCGTCGTGCATGACGGTATTTTTAACGATGTTGATTTACCTGACAGCAAAAGGCAAAAAGAAATCCGCAATGACAGTGTTATTTCTCTTTATTGCGGTAACGGCCATGATTTTGCTTTCGGGGCAAATATTTCCGCGTGTGGATACGGCCACGGATATTTTCCGCGGGCGCATTGATATTTGGAGCACCTCGTTGAAGGGAATTGCGGACCATGCGCTGTTTGGCATGGGACCGGGTGCTTACCGCATGGTATGGCCCATGTACGGCGGATTTGCGACCTTCCATGCGCACAATTTATTTTTAGATACGCTGTTGAATTTCGGTGTAATAGGTGGTTGTGCAATTTTTTTCTATACGCTGCTGCAACTGAAAAAGCTCATGCAGCGATTCTGGGTGCACGCATACCAAAACGACAATATTTTAGTGTTGGTCATGTTTGCAGCGGTTCTGATTCACGGTTGTACTGACGCTACGATTTTTTGGGTGCAGACGGGTATGCTGTTTTTGCTGGTATATACTGCAACGGGTATTAAAAACCATGCGAGTGAGCCGCCACAAAGTAAGGAAAGCGTTGCTTTGCACCGTACGGAGACTTGGATTGCAAAGCAGGAAAAACCGACTTTGAAACGAGAAACGAAGAGGCGTGATTAAGGCTATTGTAAAATTGTGCGCACAATGCTATATTTTTAATAATAGAAGAGGTGAGAATATGGCAAAAATATTGATTGTGGAGGATGACATCAATATTGCAAAAATGCTGGAGGCAACGCTGTCTATCGGCGGTTATGAATCTGAGAGCTGTAACAATGGAAAACGAGCGGTAGAGTTGGTAACTTCTATGGCTTACGATTTGGTATTGCTCGATGTTATGCTGCCCGATATGGACGGTTTTGAGGTGATAGAGTCGATTAACAAGGAGGAAACGGCGGTCATTTTTCTAACGGCTCTGCAAGATGTAATGGATAAAGTCAAAGGGCTGAAATTGGGTGCGGAGGATTATATTGTAAAGCCGTTTGAAACGGTAGAACTGTTGGCAAGAATTGAGGTGGTGTTGCGTCGCGCCCATAAAAGCAACAATGTTATTTGTTACGGAGATATTACCATGAATATGGACGAGCATACGGTGAAAAAAGGGGAACAGCTCGTTAGTCTGACCCCTAAGGAATTTGATATTTTAGCATTTTTTTTGAAAAATCAGGACATTGCTCTGACCAGAGAGCGACTACTTGCTACGGTATGGGGCTATGAATTTATGGGAGAAACCCGCACGGTGGATATTCATGTGCAGCAAATTCGCAAGAAAATGGGACTGCATCAGAAGCTCGTTACCATACCCAAGCTGGGCTATCGCTTAGAGAGGAATACTTAAATGAAGCTATGGCAAAAAATTTTTATATATGCCTTGGCTTTGGTTATTTTGGCAGTTGATGCAACCTCTGTTTTACTGCTCTATAATAACCACCGACTGACAGTGATGCGTGAAGAGCAAAACGCAGTTTCCGAGCATAGATATTTGTCGGTTATGCTCAAAGACAATGTAATTTACGAGCGACTGAAGCAGAATAAGGTGTTTTTAACCCAGGACGAGGTGCTGAAGGTAACGCAAACGGCTTTTGGACCGCGGTCAGGTGCGCGAACCGTAGGACTTTCGCTGTATTCCGGTCGGGAACGTTTGCTCAGTTACAACAGCAGGGCAGAGCAAACGGAGCTTTTCTTTTTGGAAACAGCGGAGCAAACGGGTGTGCTCAATCAATTAGAGCATTCGGGTGGTTATGGGCTGGAAATTGCAGATGATGAAGGAGTATCTTATTTAACGGTAATTTCTCAGATTCTATTGGAGGGGCAACCGTATTATTTGGTGACCTCCTCTGATGTGACGGAAATTTACACCGTGTACAAGCAGCAGATGCATGATGTTGTAGTGATGAGTATGATTAGCGCTACGGTGATTGCCTCTGTTTTACTGGCAGTGGTGTGGTTGCTATTGTTGCCGCTGCGCAGAATTAACGAGGGCACACGGCAAATTGCACGAGGAAATTATAGTAGGCGTTTACCGGAAACCGGTAGTACGGAATTTTGTCAACTTTCGCGCAATATGAACGAGATGGCGCAGGCTATTGAACAGAATGTGCAAAATTTGGAAAGCGTTGCCGATGACAGAAATACTTTTATTGCAAATTTGGCGCATGAAATGAAAACGCCTCTGACTTCAATTTTAGGGTTTGCAGATTTGTTGCGTATTAAACGCACGGTGGATGATAAGGAGCGGCGGGAATATGCCGGAATTATTGTGGAGGAAACCAAGCGCCTGAAAACGCTTTCCGGCAAGCTGATGGAGTTGATTACCGTTGGCAGAACGCAATTGGATTGGCAAACCGCGCCTTTGGACGGCATCATGGAGGAGGTGCGGCAATCGCTGCAAATTACGCTGCCCAATTCCAAAATTGCCTTACAGATAATGGTATGTAAAGCAGATATTTTGGTAGACAAGGCGCTGTTTAAATCTTTAATATACAATTTAATTGACAATGCTATTAAGGCATCTAAGGCCGGGCAGAGGATAGATGTTTTTGCGCAGCAGGAGGATGAGGTACTGATTATTTGCGTACAGGATTACGGTATTGGGATTCCTAAGGAAGAACTGCATAAAATTATGCAGCCGTTTTATATGATAGATAAATCGCGTACAAGAAAGGCCGGCGGAGCGGGTTTGGGACTTGCCTTGTGTACGGAAATTGCGAAATTGCATGGGGCAAGACTGCAAATAGAAAGCGAACCCGGCAAAGGAACTTGTGTGAGAATTATTTTTGACAAAAGGGGAGAGGATGAGTGAAGCCTATGCCATCGGAACGAAAGTTGTATTTACTTCGGATTTTTATTACGCTTTGTATTGCCGCCGTTATTTTGGGTTTGGGCTATTTGTTTCTCAGTGGCATACAGTACTGGATGCCTGATTATAAGGATAAAATGGTGTATATGGAAGAGGAAACTGTGCAAAAACAGCCTCTTTATTGGAGCCGTGAGGAGGAAATCACTATTTATCCATGGGTGCAGTATAAGCAGGAGTTGCTCACACCTCTGACCGATGAAGATAAAGCGTTTTTACAGCAGGCACAAATACCGGATTTGTTGTATTCGGCAGTGGGCAGTGCCGAGAAAACCGACGTGCTTTCCTATTTTCAAAAGGTGACCCTAAACAATGTGCCGGCGTATTTTTTGAAAGACTTTACCTGCACCGGGTATGCCTATGGACAGACTGATTTGTTTTCGGTGCAGGGACAGTCTAATTTTACATGGAGCGAGCCGGGAAGTTATACGGTGCAATGTGCGGTGGATCAGAACGGTGAAATTTTATATTTACATATGCTGAACAACGAAGCGGCGCAAAATGAGTCCTCTCGCAGCGAGGTGGAGGAGGCATATAGCCGTTTTGCGGACAGTACGGTAGGACAAAATCAAATAAACGCTGCTGCGGAGGCGCTATATCGTTTATTTATAAACTGTAATCAAGGTCGTGCAGCAAAAATATTGGAGCGTTTTTTAGAGACAAATCGCGATGCCTATGACGCGGTGATACAGGAGCGGGAAATTTTACTGATTTATACCTTGGATTCAGGCTACCGGGTGATTTTAATTTACAATGTTTCCATGGGGCAAATTGCGGGTATCAGTCTGGAGAATCTGTCGGTATAGCTGCAAATAAAAGCAGAAGGCCTTTTTCGGTAGAAAGGTCTTCTGTTATTTTTTAGTCGTCCAATGCATTGCGCAGATTTTTTACAAATTGCCCTATGGGTTCTGTGCAGTTTTTGCCGTATTCGCCCACTATTTTTACAATGGCGCTGCCCACAATTACGCCATTGCAATAATTTTTCATAGTTTTTACCTGTTCGGGCGAGGAAATGCCGAAGCCTACGCAATACGGAATCGTTGCATATTGCTCTACCATACCGAAAAAGCGGTCAAAGTCGGTTTGAAAGCTATTGCGCATACCGGTCACGCCGGTGGAGGATACGCAATATAAGAAGCCGTTGCTGTTTTGCGCAATTTCTGCAATGCGGTTTTGAGAGGTAGGCGCTACCAAATTAATGGGATAAACACCGTTTGTAAGCGCACAGTCGTCAATTTCTTCATGTTCCTCAAAGGGTAAATCGGGCACAATCACGGCGTCAATGCCGGTTTGTTTGCAAAGTGTAAAAAAACGCTCGATGCCAAACCGGTAAATGGTATTGACATACATCATCAGAATCAGCGGAATTTGAGTTTTTGTGCGTAATTTTTTCACCAGTTCAAAAATACCGGTTAAGGTTGTGCCGCCCTGCAATGAGCGCAAACTGGCCTGTTGAATCACCGGACCCTCTGCAATCGGGTCGGAAAACGGTACGCCTAATTCTATGATGTCCGCACCGTTTTGCTCTAAACTCAACACCAACTGTTCCGTGGTTGCAAAATCGGGGTCACCGGCGGTAATAAAAGGGATCAGCGCTTTTTTATGTTGCTGTTCTAATGCGGCAAATTTGTGGTCAATTCTATTCATCAATCTTCACCCCTCTGTATTTGGCCACTTGATAAACGTCCTTATCGCCTCTGCCGGAGAGACAGATGACCATAATTTCATGCGGTTGCATGGCTGGTGCAATTTTTCTGGCAGCCGCCACCGCATGTGCCGATTCAATGGCGGGAATAATGCCCTCAGTGCGGGAAAGATACTCAAATGCACAAACGGCTTCCTCGTCCGTAATGCTGATATATTCGGCTCTGCCGCTGGTGTGCAAATGAGCGTGTTCCGGACCGATACCGGGATAGTCCAGACCGGCCGAAATGGAGTAGACCGGATTGATTTGTCCCTCGTCATTTTGCAGAAAAAGCGATTTCATACCGTGGAAAATACCCTTGGAACCTTTTGCAATCGTAGCGGCATGCAGGTTGGTATGCGTGCCGTGTCCGGCAGCCTCCGCACCCACCAAACGCACATGTTTATCTGCGATAAAGTCGTAGAACATGCCAATGGCATTTGAGCCGCCGCCTACACAGGCAACCACGCAGTCGGGCAATTTATTTTCTGCTTTTGCGAGCTGACGCTTTGTTTCCTCACCAATGATTTTCTGAAAATCGCGTACCATGGTAGGGTAGGGGTGCGGTCCCATGGCCGAACCGATGAGATAGTAAGTATTTTCCACATTGGCGGTCCAATCTCGCATGGCTTCATTTACGGCATCCTTGAGGGTGCGGGTGCCGCTTTTTACGCCTGTTACCTTTGCGCCCAGCAAATTCATACGGTATACATTCAGTGCCTGACGCTCCATGTCTTCTTGCCCCATATATACCTCGCACTCCATGCCGAACAATGCTGCTACCGTGGCCGTGGCAACGCCGTGCTGACCGGCGCCGGTTTCAGCAATCAGACGTTTTTTGCCCATTTTTTTGGCAAGCAGCGCCTGACCCAACACATTATTGATTTTATGTGAGCCGGTATGGTTGAGGTCCTCGCGCTTTATATAAATTTTAGCGCCGCCCAAATCCTTGGTCATTTGTTTCGCATAATATAGTAGAGAGGGCCTTGCGGCATAATGATGATAGAGATTATCAAGTTCCAGCTGAAACTGCGGGTCATGTTTGTAAAAATCGTAGGCTGTTTCCAGTTCGTGAACAGCATTCATCACGGTTTCCGGTACATATTGCCCGCCGAATTCCCCGAATCTTCCTATTTTTGTACGCATGTTACTCCTCATTTCCGTTGTTTTACCAATTTTGTAATTTGCAGCATTTTTTCTTTGTCCTTATAACCGTCTGTTTCGATGCCACCGGATAAATCCACACCAAATGGCTGCACGCTGTGTATGCCTTGCATAATATTTTGGGAGTTTAAACCGCCGGCCAGAAAAAACGGCTTTTCCGCATTTGCCTGCCGCAATAGCTGCCAATTTGCAACCGTACCCGTGCCGCCATAAGTATTTTCTGCAAAGCTGTCAAATAGAAGTTTATCAACCGGCAGGCGGTTTGCGTTCGCAATTTGCGCCGCTTTGCGCACACGCACCGCTTTCCAGATTTCGCAGGGTATTTGTAGGGCGCTGCGTAAGTGGCGAATATAGTTTTCGTCTTCATCGCCGTGCAATTGCAAGGCATCTAAATTTGCAAGAACGGCGGTTTGCAGTAGAGACTCTATCGGTTCGTTCACAAATACGCCTACCCGTTTTATGGCAGGGTGTAATTCCTGCTCCAATGCCGCCGCTGTTGTGGCAGAAATTTGCCTAGGACTTTTTGCAAACACAAAGCCCGCGTAGTCGGGCATACATGCGTTTAAGTAGGTAATGTCCTGCCAACGGCGTATGCCACAGAATTTTAATTTTGGCGCATTCATATCGGTTTCCTCAGGTCGTCCATGGTTTGCGCAATATTTTGACTTTTCATCAGCGTCTCTCCGATTAAAACAGCGTCTGCGCCGTACTCGCGCACGGTTTTCATGTCGGTGTTGCTTGCAATGCCGCTTTCAGAAACCAGTACGCATGATTTTGGGAGTAAAGGAGCAAGTTTTGCGGTGGTATTTAAGGAAACCTGAAAGGTTTTCAGATTACGGTTGTTAATGCCCACAACTGGAAACCCTACTTTCAATACGCTCTCCAATTCCGGTTTGTTATGTACCTCGGCAAGGCACTCCAGCCCTAAATCCTGCGCGATTTTATAATACTGCGTTAAAGTATCGGTATCTAAAACGGCGGCAATGAGCAAAATGGCATCTGCTCCGATGCACTTTGCTTGGTAAATTTGATAAGGGTCTATAATAAAGTCTTTTCTCAGTAAGGGCAGAGTGGTTACTTGCCGGCGTATTTCGGTTAAATAACGGCTGCTGCCCTGAAAATAGTGCTCCTCGGTTAGTACGGAAATAGCGTTTGCACCGGCAGCTTCATATGCCCGTGCGATAGCAACCGGGTCAAATTTTGCGCAAATTAGTCCCTTGGAGGGTGAGGCTTTTTTGACTTCTGCAATCACAGAAAGCGTATGTTGTTTAAGTGCCTTATAAAAAGAAATACACGATCTTGTATTTTGTAATGCCTGAGTTTTCATGGTTTCCGGAGCAACGGCATGTTGTTCGGCAATGAGCTGTTGTTTTCGCTTTTCTACAATTTGTTCCAGAATCATATGTTTTGCTCCTTTTCTGCAAATTGCATGCTTACGGTTTTCAACGCCTCTAATTTTGCCAGCGCCTTACCGCTGTCTATGGCCTGCTGCGCCAATTGCACACCCTGTGCAATGCTTTCGGCCTTTTTACCTGCATATAGGGCACAGGCTGCGTTTAATACCACAATATCTCGCTGTGGACCGTGTTTGCCGTTTAAAATTTCGAGTGTAATGACCGCATTTTCTGCAGCCGTGCCGCCCACCACCTGCTCCATTTCGGCGCAGGGTATGCCAAAATCCTGCGGCGCGATTTCATACTGAATGAGCTTATTACCCTGTACCTGGCAAACGGCAGTTTTGGTCGAAAGCGTTACTTCATCCAAGCCGTCGTTGCCGTGTACGATCAGTGCGCTTTCCATGCCCAAATTCATCAATACTCTTGCCATAGGCTCCATTAAGGCTTTTTCGTAAACGCCCAATACCATATAATTGGTAAGCGCGGGATTGGCAAGCGGCCCTAAAATATTGAATACGGTACGCACGCCTACTTCGCGGCGAGAGGGGGCGGCGAATTTCATGGAACCGTGGAATTTTTGCGCAAACAGAAAGCAAATGCCGCATTGCTCTAAGCAGGAGGTTGCTTGCTCTGGCGTAAGCTGAATATTGACCCCTAATTTTTCCAGCACATCTGCGCTGCCGCTTTTGCTGGAAACGCTGCGATTTCCGTGCTTTGCAACTCTAAGTCCCGCGCCGGCTGTTACAAAGGCCGCGGTGGTGGAGATATTAAAGGTATTTGCCATATCGCCGCCAGTTCCCACAATGTCTACGGCATCTGTACCGCCTTTAACGGTGGCTGCTTTTTGTCGCATAACCTTTGCAAAGCCGGTCAATTCGTCAACGGTTTCACCCTTCATGCGTAACGCGGTGGTGAATGAACCGATTTGTGCATCGGTTGCGCAGCCATTCATAATACAGTCCATGGCATCATAGGCTTCCTGTTCGGTTAAATTGGCTCCTTCTATCACTTTAAAAATGTACGGTTTCAGGGCATTGCGCTGCGCCGGCGGCAATTGATTTTTCTCGGCATGCAAAGGTGTAATATTGAGTTTTGCAACGTAACATAAAAAATTCTCAATCATTTGCATGCCATCCTTGGTCAGAATGGATTCCGGGTGAAATTGCACGCCGTAGGTAGGGTGTTCGTTGTGCGCAAGCGCCATAATTTGCCCGACTTCATCGGTTGCGGTAACAGTTAGGCATTTGGGCAGGGTGGCCTGCTCAGCAATTAAAGAATGATACCTTGCAACGGAAACAGTTTGCGGTAAATGTTTGAAAAGGGTACAGGAATTGTCAACGGAAATGTTGCTTGCTTTGCCGTGCATAAGCTGTTTTGCCCGTACAATTTTGCCGCCAAAGCCCTGTGCAATGGCCTGATGACCGAGACATACGCCTAAAATGGGAATTTTACCGCTGAAATTTTGCACGACCGCTACGGAAACACCGGCGTTTTGAGGATAGCCCGGTCCGGGTGAGATAATAATTGCCTGCGGCTGCATTCGTGTAATTTCCTGAACGGTAATTTTGTCGTTGCGTATCACGGTAATATCTTCATACAATTGTCCGATTTGCTGATATAAATTATAAGTAAAGGAATCGTAGTTATCCAGTAGTAAAATCATGCTGTATTTCCCCCGCTCAAATATTACCGGCATCTTTTATGGCGTTAATCACCGCCAAAGCCTTATTTTGCGTTTCCGCATATTCTTTTTCCGGCACCGAATCTGCTACAATTCCTGCGCCGGCCTGCACATACGCTTTGTTATTTTGAAATAAAACCGTACGTATGGCAATACAAGTGTCAATATTGCCGTCAAAGCCCAAATAACCTACTGTACCTCCGTATAAACCGCGGTGTTTGTTTTCCAGTTGATCAATCAATTGCATGGCGCGTACTTTTGGCGCTCCTGAAAGCGTACCTGCCGGCAGTACCGCCATTAAAGCGTCTAAAGCGGTTTTATCGTCCCGCAACAGTCCTTTTACATCGCTGACCAAATGCATTACCTTGGAGTAGCGTTCAATGTGCATAAAGTCCGTGACCTCCACCGTGCCGAATTTTGCAACTTTACCCACATCATTTCTCCCTAAGTCTACCAGCATGGTATGCTCGGCTCGTTCCTTGGGGTCGCTGAGCAGCTGTTGTTCCAGTTGTTTGTCAATTTCCTCTGAAACGCCTCTGCCAATGGTGCCGGCAATGGGTTTTGTGGATACAATTCCCTTGGTAATATTGACCAGCATTTCGGGAGAAGCGCCTGCAATTTGGTAGTCTTTATGTTTGAAATAGTATAGGTAGGGAGAAGGGTTGGCGGTGCGCAGCATACGGTAAACATCAAAGGGATTGGGCGGATTCTCCACCTCAAACCGCTGAGAAAGTACGATTTGGAAAATATCTCCGTTTAAAATGTGCGTTTTGGCCTGTTGCACCATTTCGTAAAATTCCTCTGCGGTCACATTGGAGGTCACTGTAATTTCCTTTTGTGCATGGCGCGGTTTTGGTGTGGGTACATAGTAGTTTAGCGTTTGGGCAATTTGCTCGGCGCGTACTTTACACGCCTCATATTGCTCGGTGATGTCTCCTTTGCAGGAGATGTTCAAAATAATGACCGCTTTATTGCTCAGGTGGTCAAACGCTACGATTTCGTCGTACAAAAACAAGTGACAATCGGGCATATTCAGGTCGTCTGGGGGAGAATCTGCAACAGTAGGTTCCATATAACGCACGGCATCATAGGCAAAGTAGCCGATTAACCCGCCGGTGAGCTTTGGCTTATTTGGAAAATTGGGAGAACGGTATTCCTGCATGATCTCCGAAAGATATGCAATGGGATTTTCGGTATGAATTGTGGTTTCGGAATTGCCGTTGTTATGTGTCACCACGCCGTTTTTGACTTTGATTTCTGCCTTGGGCCGAATACCGATGAAGGAGTATCGACCCCACTGCTGAGAATTGTCCACGCTTTCCAAAATAAAGCAGTTTTCTTCCTTTTGTTCTAAGGCGTTATAAATATGAATGGGGGTACAGGTATCGGAAAGCACTTCGTAAAATACGGGCGTGATTTGGTATTCGGTTAGCAGTTCGGTAACCTTGTGCAAAGCCGGATATAACATAGCGTACACTCCTTTATTAAATAAATTAAAAAATAAAACAAAAAGAGCCTATCATTCCTCTTAACAAGGGACGATAGACTCGCGGTGCCACCCAAATTTAAAACATGCAGAAGTTGTAATGCATATTTCCTCATTGACAGATACGCAGCAAAAATGCCTGAATATCCTCTTCCTTAACGCAGAAGGTACGGCGATGACTACTGGGGAAAATTCGTTTCATCATGCTCCTTACAAACCCATTCACGCACAGCGTATGTATCGGCATTCCACCAACCGCCGATTCTCTGCGACACCGTGTTGCGCGCTACTTACTTTTGCTCCTCGGATTTTTCTATGAAATTGTTCTGCTTACTATTTTACATGATTTTTCGGCAATGTCAATATAAAAATTAAACTTTTTGCATTTAGGCCGGTTTTGCGCTTTTTAAAATCTGGTTTAAATCCTCCTCTGCGCCAGAGAGCGGATGAATTTGATATTGGTCCACCAAAAATTTGAGTACATTGGGCGAGAGAAATGCCGGCAGCGTGGGGCCAAGGTAAATATTTTTGATGCCCAAATACAGCAGGGAGAGCAGAATGCATACGGCTTTTTGCTCATACCACGAGAGAACCAAAGTCAACGGCAAATCGTTTACGCCGCAGTCAAAAGCCTCTGCCAATGCCAGCGCCACACGAATCGCGCCATAGGCATCGTTGCATTGTCCCATGTCCAATATGCGTGGTAAGCCGCCGATTTCCCCGATATCCAGGTCATTAAAGCGATATTTGCCGCACGCCAAAGTTAAAATTACGGTATCCTTTGGTGATTTTTGTACAAATTCGGTGTAATAATTACGGCCTGTGCGTGCGCCGTCGCAGCCGCCCACTAAGAAAAAGTGTCTAATATCTCCGGCTTTTACCGCATCGATTACCGTGTCGGCAACGGATAAAACGGTGTTCCAGCCAAAGCCGGTGGTAACGGTTGTGCCGCCGTTGATGCCCGTCATTTGATGAGTTTCCGGATAGCCGCCCAGCTCAAGCGCCTTTTCAATGACCGGAGTAAAGTCTTTTTCATTGTCAATGTGCACCATTTGCGGGTACGCAACCACAGAAGTGGTGAATACACGGTCGGCGTAGCTTTCTTTTACGGGCATAATACAGTTTGTGGTAAACAGCACTGCTCCGGGTATCTTATGGAATTCTTTTTGCTGATTTTGCCATGCTGTACCGAAATTGCCTTTTAAATGCGGATACGCTTTTAATTTTGGGTAAGCGTGACAGGGTAGCATTTCTCCGTGTGTGTAAATATTGATGCCCTTGTCTTTTGTTTGCTCCAGCAGCAATGCAAGGTCGTGCAGGTCGTGGCCGGAAACCACGATAAACGGTCCGGGTTCAATGGCAAGCGGTACGGTGGTTGGTTCCGGTGTGCCGTAGGTTTCGCGGTTTGCCCGGTCCAAAAGCTCCATGCAGGTCAAATTTACCTTGCCAGCCTCCAATACTACCGGCAGCAGTTCTTCCATTGTTAAATTCAGGCTTAGGGTTCTGAGCGCCTTTAATATAAACTGTAAAGTGCTGTCGTCGGTATAGCCCAAAATCATAGCGTGATATGCATAGGAGGAAATACCGCGAATACCGAATAGAATCAGCGATTTCAGGGAACGAATATCCTCATCGGCCTGCCAGATTTCATTTACGTTAAAATCATTTACACAGGCAGTGCAGCATTGCGGCTGCAAAGCCAAGGTCGCCTGACGTGTTTTTTCGATTTGACGCTTTATCTGGTCATTGTCAAAGCTGACATTAGTCAAGGTAATAAACAACCCTTCCGGCACAAGCCGGCGCGTTTCTGGCGTAAGTTGTGTTTCTTTGTCTTTGGCGGCCAATGCCAGACCGATGAGCGCACCGGTTAATTCATCCTGTAATTGAGCGGTATCAGGTTGTTTGCCGCATACTCCTACTTTAGTACAGCCGTTGCAGCCGACTGTTTGCTCACATTGAAAACAGAACATAGACATGATTCATTTCTCCTTATTTACTAATATTTTCAAGCAATTAAATTTCCGTCGGTAGAGATGATTGCTACCTGCCACGGAATCATTTTTCCGCTTTGCAGCAGCGCAGTTTTTACCGAATTGACAATGCCCCCGCAGCAGGGAACCTCCATGCGCGCCACGGTTACGCTTTGAATGTCGTTTTGCGCAAGAATGGCGGTTAATTTTTCCGCGTAATCACCTTCGTCCAATTTTGGGCAGCCGATTAAACAGATTTTATGTTGCATAAACTCTGCATGAAAGTTGCCGTAGGCAAAGGCGGTACAGTCTGCGGCGATTAACAGATGCGCTCCGTTAAAATACGGCGCATTCACCGGTACTAATTTAATTTGCACGGGCCACTGCTGTAATTGAGAGGACATTGCATTAGAGCTTGGTTGTGTTTGCGCAGTCGAGTGTTTCCGCTCAATGGCCTTGGCGTGAGAGCCCGGGCAGCCGCAGGGAAGCGGTTTTTGTACGATTTGTTCTTTTGCTTGTTGCGCGGCCAATACTGCGGCCTCATTAAAGGGCAATGCCTCCCGCTCCTCAAAGGTAATGGCGCCGGTAGGGCACACGGGCAAACAATTACCCAGTCCATCGCAGTAGTCATCGCGGAGCAGCTTAGCTTTGCCGTTTACCATGCCAATAGCGCCCTCGTGACATGCGGAAACGCACAACTCACAACCGGTGCATAACTCCTCGTCAATTTTAATGATGGTTCGTTTCATGATGCCATTCATCCTCCGTTTTGTTGTTTGGTTGACTTTCTGAGGTCATTGTACTATACTGAGAGTGATTGATTCGTTGCATTTGCAACAAACGAGGTGTTTTTTTGCAGAAATATTTTACAATTTTAAAAAAAGTTATGCTGTTTCAAAATATAAAACAGGAGGATATGCCCTCCTTGCTCAGATGCCTGCATGCAAATGTTCAGCATTATTCCAAAGCTGCATTTTTGCTGGTTGCAGGAGATGCGGTAACCAATGTAGGCATTGTATTAAAGGGGCAGGCGCATGTGCTGCGAGAGGATATCAACGGCAACCAGCTGATTGTAACGGAATTGCAGCCGGGCGATTTATTTGCCGAAACCTTTGCCTGTGTACAAACGGAGTATTGCCCGGTGACGGTGGCCGCCATGACCGATTGCACCGTCCTGTGGCTGGATTACCGTCGGGTGATTATGCCCTGTACGAATTTGTGTAGCCACCATGCGGAATTGGTTGGGAATATGCTGCGGCAGCTTGCTATGAAAAATTTAAAACTGAATAGCAGGCTGGAGGTATTATCTAAGCGTTCTATTCGGGAGAGATTGCTTGTCTATTTGGAAATGCAGGCGGAAAAAATGGGCAGCCGTGAATTCAGCATACCGTTTAACCGCAATGAGTTGGCCGATTATTTATGTATTGACCGCAGTGCGATGTCTCGGGAATTGAGCAATTTGCGCAGGGAGGGGGTACTGCATTTTGAAAAAAACCGTTTTACTTTATTTACTTTATGAGAAAACCATGATACCGCAAAAATCAATTTGCAGTCGTTGGCACCATATGTTATGATAGAAAAAACAGCGCAAACGGAGAGAGCGGGGGAATATGAAAGCATTAGCTGAGACAACAAAACGCATAAAATGGTATGAGCCGACTACTATAGCGGTGGGTTTAGGTTTGCTCATTTGGTTTTGCATTCCGTTTTTTTTCGGAGCCTTTGGGGTAGGTTCCTATTTTGGCATTGCGGTGAGCCTTTTGACAATCGGGTACTTCCCCGTAAAACGATTTTGTAAACGAAAATTACGTGAAAAGCCATATTTCATTACTTTTAGCATTGTAAATTTTCTGGCAGTTATTTTTGGCATATGGGTTGCATTTTTAACCGGATTGATGATTTTTGCCATACCGCAGGTGCCGCTTGCCAATGTAACTGCGGTGGTGTTGGGCAATCGGGTTTCGGAAAATAGGCCGGGGGTTTCCTTGACTGCCAGACTGAACCGCGCCGTAGTATTTTTAAATGAAAATCCCATGGTCAATTGCGTAGTGGCCGGTGGTATGGGCAGCGCAGACCAAGAATCCGAGGCGCAGGTAATGTATCGCTATTTAACAGAAAACGGTATCGCGCCGCAGCGTATTGCAAAGGATACCGATTCGCGGAATACCAAGGAAAATTTGGCAAATGCCAAGCGACTGATAGAAGAAAATAACTGGAATAAAAATACGGCGATTATTACCGAATATTACCATGAATTTCGGGCAAACAGACTCGCCGATGCTTTGGGTATGCGTGCCTATGCGGTTTGTGCAGAAACACCGTGGTATATTTTTTCCGACTCTTATGGCAGAGAGTTGTTGGCTTTAACGAAATTTTTTTGCCACTTATAAAGTGTAAAAATTGCATGACGGTCTGTTTTATGATATACTAAAAGAAAATAACCTGCGAAAGGAGGCAGGGTGCATTTGGTACGAATTTTAATCAAAAATGCGCAGATATGCGACCCGGCAACGAATACCGACTGTAAGGGTGACATTTTTTTAAAAGACGGCGTGATTGCGGCGGTTGGTACGGATTTGAATTTTGAAACCGAAGTTACCATAGATGCAAGCGATTTAGTGGCTGCTCCCGGTTTGGTGGATATGCATGTGCATTTGCGTGAGCCTGGTCAGACCGAGAAGGAGGATATTTTAAGCGGCTGCAAGGCGGCGGCGGCCGGCGGTGTGACCAGCGTACTTGCTATGCCCAACACCGTTCCTGCTGCGGATTCGGCGGAAACTGTGCGTTATATTTTGGAAAAAGCTAAGACTGCTTCTGCGCATGTATATGTGGCGGCGGCTATTACAAAGGGGCTCAAAAGTGAGGAACTGTGTGATTTTGAGGCGTTACACAGAGCCGGTGCAATTGCATTGAGTGACGACGGCAGACCGGTACTGAATACCGCAATGATGGCGCAGGCAATGCAAATTGCACCAAAGCTGGGTATGCGGGTGGTTTCTCACTGTGAGGATTTATATCTTGCAAAGGGCGGTATTATGCACGACGGAGAAATTGCCAAAATGCTGGGCGTGAGAGGTATTCCGACTGCGGCGGAGGATTGCGGTACGGCAAGAGATATTGCCTTGGCGGCAGCATATGATGTACCGGTTCATATTTGCCATGTGAGCACAGCTACCTCTCTTGCGTTGATTCGCGATGCAAAAGCAAGGGGCGTAAAGGTTACGGCGGAAACCGCGCCGCATTACTTTATGCTGACCGAGCAGGAGCTTTTAAAACGCGACGCTGATTATCGTATGAACCCACCGCTGCGCACAGAGGCAGACCGTTTGGCGGTGATAGAAGCCTTAAAGGACGGCACCTTAGATGCCATTGCAACCGACCATGCGCCGCATACGCCGCAGGAAAAGGCGGATTTTGAGACGGCGCCCAACGGGGTTATCGGCATGGAGACCTCTTTGGCCACAGCTATTACCGCCTTGGTTCAACCCGGTCATTGCACGCTTTTGCAGCTACTTGCAAAAATGTCGGTCGTGCCGGCAAAGCTACTCGGAATACCAGCAGGTACGTTGCAACCGGGCAGTTCCGCCGACCTGATTTTAATTGACCCGGCCGAGGAATGGATAGTAGATACGGAAAAATTGCACGGAAAGAGTAAAAATTGCGTGTTTAAAAACAAAAAATTAACCGGCAAGGTGAAATTTACCGTATGCGGCGGTAGAATTGTATGGAATGAATTGGCATGAACAACGGTATTTGACGGCGTGTGTATTTTTCGCGCTTTTCAAATGCTGTTTTTTGCATAAAAAAGTCACTTTGCTTGCAAAGCCTTTTCAAACATTGCAAATTTTGCTATAATATTTAAAAAAGCGAATACCATTTATGCGGAGGGATCTATATGTCTATGGACCGTTTGATTGCCAATATAATAGAAAAACAAAACCCCACCGTTGCGGGTTTAGACCCCCAATTAAGCTATATTCCGGCGTATATAAAACAGGAATGCTTTGCAAAGCACGGTAAAACCTTAGAGGGTGCGGCAGCAGTATTATTTGCGTTTAATAAGGGTTTGATTGACGCATTGCATACTATTGTGCCGGCAATAAAGCCGCAGTGCGCCTATTACGAAATGTATGGCTGGCAGGGTATGCGCGCACTGCACGATACCATGGAATATGCACGGGAAAAGGGCATGTTTGTGATAACAGATGGCAAACGCAATGACATTGGTACGACTATGCAGGCGTATGCGGTTGCTCACTTGGGGCAGGTGGATATAGAGGGGGAACAAATAGTACCGTTTGCGGGTGACGCCTTAACGGTAAACGCCTATTTGGGTTCGGACGGTATTTTGCCGCTTTTGGATATTTGCAAGCAAGAGGATAAGGGGATTTTCGTGCTGGTCAAAACCTCGAATCCTTCCTCAGGAGAATTGCAGGATACCCTGACTGAGGCAAAGAAAACGCTCTATATGACTGTAGGGCAGATGTGTCAGTCGTGGGGTAAGGCGCATATGGGAAAATACGGTTACAGCGCGGTAGGAGCCGTAGTGGGCGCAACTTACCCCGAACAGTTAAAGGAGTTGCGCCGAAATTTACCGCAAACCTTTTTTTTGGTGCCGGGCTATGGCGCGCAGGGAGGCGGTGCGGATGATGTAATCCATGGCTTTGACGAAAGGGGTTTGGGCGCGGTTATCAATTCCTCGCGAGGCATTATGTGCGCATGGCAAAAGCACGGTTTTGACGAACAGGATTATGCAAAGGCCGCGGCGGAAGAGGCTGTGCGTATGCGGGACGATTTACGTAAGCGTATTGGGAGCATTGGTTAAGCTTGTAAAAATGGGAGGACGCTATGAAATTTGATGTAAAAACCTGTAAAATTTTAAACCGTTGCAAAATTGCAACGGATACCTATGATTTTACACTGGATGCAGGCGAGCTTGCCAAAGCAGCGCAGCCGGGGCAATTTGTACACATTCAAGTGCCGGGCAAAACGTTGCGCCGTCCTATCTCGGTGTGTGATGTCGATAAGCAGCGCGATACCCTGCGGATGGTGTTTCAAATTCGCGGGGAGGGTACGGAAATTCTCTCAAAATTGCAGGTGGGCGACAGCATGAATTTATTAGCGCCGTTGGGTCACGGTTATGAAATTGGCGACACCGACAAACAGGTGTTACTTGTAGGAGGCGGCATTGGGGTACCGCCGCTACTGTACCTTGCAAAACAATATGCGCAAAATGCTACCGTAGTACTCGGTTTTCGTAGCCGAGAATTCGTGATTTTAGAGCAGGACTTTCAAAAAATCGGCTGCAAGGTGATGGTGGTAACCGATGATGGCAGCTATGGACATCACGGTTTGGTGACGGATTGCTTCGACGGACTCGCGTTTGAGGAAATGTTTGCTTGCGGCCCGCTGCCTATGCTAAAGGCCTTGGCGGGCATTGCTCAAAAAAACGGCGTTCCATTGCAGGTTTCTTTGGAGGAGCGTATGGCATGCGGTGTAGGCGCATGCCTTGGCTGTGCCTGCAAAACTAAGCGCCAAAACGGTGAAACTTACAGTCATGTATGCAAGGACGGCCCGGTTTTTGACTATAAAAAGCTGGTATTTTAATAACGAACAGAAAAGGTGGTTTGACTATGGCCGATTTACAGGTAACGGTTGCGGGAGTACATTTTTCCAACCCATTGATAGCAGCTTCGGGCACATTTGGATTTGGTCGGGAATACAGCGAACTTTACCCGCTGTCGGTATTGGGAGGCGTTTCCAGCAAGGGCATTACGCTAACCGAACGCCCCGGAAACCCGCCGCCGAGAATTGCAGAAGCGCCAGGCTGTATGCTCAATGCGATTGGATTGCAAAACCCGGGTGTGGACCATTTTATTACCCATGACCTGCCTTGGCTCAAGGCGCAGAATACGGTGGTCATTGCCAATATTGCCGGCAATACGCCCGAGGAATACTGCGCTATGGCAGAGAAATTGTCTGCCACCGAGGTTGATATGTTGGAGATGAATATTTCCTGTCCGAATGTAAAGCAGGGTGGTGTACAATTCGGAACCTCCTGCACGGGCGTGGAGCAAATTACCGCAGCGGTGCGCAAATATTGTAAAAAACCGCTTATGGTAAAGCTTTCGCCAAATGTAGCGGACATCGGTGATATTGCAGCTGCCGCCGAGGCCGGCGGTGCAGACGTTATTTCCATGATTAACACGCTGACGGGTATGCGCATAGACATTCATACGCGCCGCCCGATTATTCGCAACAATACCGGAGGTGTTTCCGGACCGGCGTTGTTGCCGGTTGCCGTACGCATGGTTTGGCAGGCGTACAATCGGGTCAAGATTCCCATTGTGGGTATGGGCGGCATTTCCTGCTGGCAAGATGCCGTGGAATTGATGCTGGCAGGGGCCTCTGCTTTGCAGCTTGGCACGGTATTTTTTGCAAATCCGTATGCGCCTGTTGAAATTACAGAGGGCTTAAACCGTTATTTGGACGAAACCGGCATTGCCTCAGTTACGGAATTAACCGGAAAAATGCATCCTTGGGAGGGTCGCACATGACCCGTGTAATTTTGATTCGCCATGGCGAGGCGGAGGGAAATATCAGGCGCATATTTCAAGGGCACACCGATTCCGAGATTAGTCCAAACGGCAGGGTGCAGTTGGATTTGCTTCGTTTGCGCTGCCGCAATATGCAAATAGACGCCATTTATTCCAGTCCGTTAAAGCGTGCCTATCAAACGGCGCAGGCGGTAAACAGCTTTCGCAATTTGCCGGTGCAAATGCATGAGGATTTGATTGAAATTAACGGTGGAGATTGGGAGGGACGTTCGTTTCGGGAGTTACCGGAATTATACCCGCAGGAAGCCCTGCTCTGGAATACAAGACCGCAGGATTTTACGCCTAAAAACGGCGAGCCTATGCGGCATGTATATGCCCGTATGCAGCGTGCCGTATTGGAAATAGTGAAGGGGAATTTGGAAAAAACAATATGCATTACTTCTCACGGCTGCGCTATTCGCAATTTTTTATGCTGGGCAATGGGCAAACCCATTGAGGAAATCAACGATGTGGACTGGTGCGACAATACCGCTGTGAGCTTGATTGAATTTGATAAGGCGCTCAATCCTACGGTAGTTTTGGCAAATGACGCCTCGCATTTAACGCAGGAGACCTCCACCTTAGCAAAGCAGGGGTGGTGGAGACCTGAACACCGTTCCAAAACGGAATGGGACGAGGAGATGTTGAAATGAAAATTATGGCGGTAGATTTGGGTAAGGTGCGCACCGGCATTGCAATTTGCGACGAAAATGAGCTGTTGGCCTCTCCGGTTGCGGTGATTCACGAGCATAATGAAGAGCGCTTATTAGAGAAATTAGGACAGTTGATTGTGGAGCAGCAACCAAAGCAATTGGTGGTGGGTTTGCCCAAAAATATGGACGGCAGTGAAGGAGAAAGTGCAAAACGGTGTCGCGCATTTGCAGAAAAATTACAGATACATACAGGGCTTGCTGTGGCGTTGTATGACGAGCGCGGTACGACTGTGACGGCGCATAGCTATTTGAATGTGACCGATACCCGCGGGAAGAAGCGCAAAGCGGTGGTGGATGCCGTAGCGGCAACCGTTATTTTGCAGGACTATTTGCATTTCCGCAAAAACCGGCGTGAAATATAATATTTGGACATAAAAAAGGCATTCGCTGTTTGGCGAATGCTTTTTATCATGGGAGAGCAATGGTGTGGGAAATTTTCAATGCATCGGCTTCGATTTGGTCGTGGGTGACCAGAACCACGGTTTTTCCAAAACTGCGCTGATTTACCTGTGCAATGACGGTTGCTTTTGTTTGCGCATCCAGTCCCTTAAAGGGTTCGTCTAAAAATAAAATATCATATTCTGCAAGCAATGCCCGCAGAATAGCGACTCGACGCTTCATACCGCCGGAGAATTCTGAAATCGGACAATGTGCATATTCGAACAAACCCACCTGCTGCAATGCCTCTAAAATGGTTTCATTTTGCAGGTGCGGATTGGGTAGCTTAATATTGGTTGCCGCGCTTAAATTTTCGCATAGGCGGTCCTCTTGAAATACGACGCTTTGCTTTAACTGCTGTATGCCGATAATTTCACCGCTATCTGCCGATTCTAAGCCCATTAAAATGCGTAAAAACGTAGTTTTTCCGCTGCCGGAGGGCGCTGTAAGCCAAGTTACTTCTCCAATGGGAATTTTTGCACAAAATCGGTCAAATATTGTATGCGAGCCAAAGGTTTTACACAGCTCGTTGATGTTGATTTCCATATCAAATCCTTTCCAGTCGTTTTATACCCTTGTTCAGCAATCGGAGAAACAGCTTTTCAAATACAAGGCTGATGACGATGATTACGATAGTCCAAGCGAATAAATCGGCGGTATTTAAATAAATTTTTGCATTATATAAATGCTGACCAATCGAGTTTTTCGGAATACCGATGACCTCTGCCGCAACGCCGGCCTTCCAACAAAGCCCCAGCGAAATACTGCATGCCGCCTGAAAAAACGGTAGCAACTCAGAAACATAAATGTAGCGTATTTTGCGCAGCGGAGACACTCTGAATACCTGCGCCATTTCCAATAGTTGCTTGTTACAATGGGCAATACCATTTCTCGTATTGGTATAAATAATGGGCAATACCATAAAAAAGGAAATTAGAACAGATAGGTTTTTCGAGGAAACCCAGATTAGAATTAAAATGACAAAGGAGGCCACGGGAACAGCCTTTACCGTTACCATCAACGGCGCTAAAAATTGTGCAACATATTTGTATTTGGCAGAGAGCGCAGCAAGTAAAATACCGGCTATACAAGCGGCAAAAAAACCGCCTAAAATACGCATTACCGAAAAGGTAACAGAAAGCCAAAAAGAGCCTGTGCAAGCAAGAGTAAACAACCGCCAAATCGCCGTAACAGGCGAGACTAACAGCAGGTCCTGTCCAATTGCCATGGCGCAGATTTGCCAAATGAGAAGCCATGCTGCAATTGCCCACAGCTTCAATTTGGTGTGAGGTTTATTTTTGTTATTCCGCATGGTAATAGAAGTCGTCTGCAGGCAGAGTACCGCCTATGGCTTTGGGGTTCTGCCCATTCAATACCGCCAAATATCCCGAAAGCTTTTGCTTCATTTCTGTGCCGGTAATCAGCGTAATATTGCACGCGGGAAGCGCCTTTTGCGCAACGGCCTGCGGAACAATGTCATATTGCTCCACCAGAATAGCCGCTTGTTCGGTATTTTCATTTACAAATATAACCGAATCCTGGTAATGCGCCAAAAATGCCTTGACCGCCTGTGGATTTTCCTCTGCAAAGGTTTTTCTAGCAATCACAACGCCGGTCAGCAGGGCAGAGGGCTGCGTACTGTTTTCCTGCAATTTTTCCCATTCGCGGTTCAAGTCAAGCGCAATGCGCAAATTTTCATTCTTAGTTTGTGCCGTTGTTACAAAGGGCTGCGGCAGCATAGCAATGGCGTTTTTGTTTGCGGTCAACGCCGCTACGCATTCGGTATGCTCGCTTTTCCATTCTATGGTTACATCTTTTTCCGGTTCAATGCCGTTTTGTTCTAGAATATAATTTAAAGCGTATTCGGGAGTAGCGCCTTTGCCGCTTGCATAAATGGTTTTACCGCGCAAATCCTCAACGGACGTAATAGAATTACCGTCCTCCACCATATAAAGTACGCCAAGCGTATTGATTGCCAGAACTTGTATACCGCCGTTGGTATTGTTGTACAAAACGGAGGCCAAATTTGCAGGTACAGCGGCAATATCCACCTGTCCCTGTGCAATTTTCGGCGTAACCTCGTCCACCGAGGCCGCAATGGAGAAATGGTAACGGTTGTCGGTTACGGTATTTTGTTCGGCATCGCTCATAAATTTCACCATACCCATGGCGGTGGGGCCCTTGAGCGCAATGATATTCAGGTCAACCTTGGCGACGCTTTGAGTTTGCGCATTATTTGCGGAGCAGCCGGTGAATACCACGGCAATGAACAAGGCAAGTGCCAAAGCAAATAACTTTTTCATAAAAGTAACCTCTTTTCGTATTATATTATTTTGGTTAGCGGCAGGAAACTGTTTTGGTAAAAGCATAGCATAATTTGGAAAAAAAGTAAAGGGAATTACTTGCACATTGCCTTTAGTATATGCAAAGTGCGCTATGGCATGTAAAAATAAAAGGCAACTGTTCAATATGGCATTGAACAGTTACTTTGGGGTTAAATCGGGCGCTCCTTGCCCATGTAGATGACACACATAATGCCGTCTCCGGTATGACTGCCGATGATAGGTCCTACAAATTGAATTTGCACCTCTTTTACCTCCGGAATTTGCTCCCGGATAGCCGAAGCAACATATTGCGCATCCTCTAAGGCATCGCCGTGCATAATATAAACGGTTTGCTCCTGCGGCTTCTCAATCGATTCCGCCATGCGGCTGACAAGGCAATCTAAGGATTGCTTGCGGCCTCTTATTTTTTCGGTGGGAATCAATTCCCCGTTGTTGTTGACCTGTAATACTGGCTTAATACCCAGCATACCACCTACGAGCGCTGCTGCAGAGGAAATTCTGCCGCCGCGTTTTAAATGATTTAAATCATTTACTGTGAACCAAAGACGAACATATCTACGATTATCCTCCACCCACTTTGCGGCCTGCTGTACATTTGCGCCGTTTTGCAGCAAATGCAGAGCCTGCATCACAAGCAGACCCTCTCCCATGCTGGGCGAGCGGGAATCCACAGTATAGATTTGGTGCTGCGGGTATAATTTACGCAATTCTTCCACAGCGGTTACAGAACGCTCATAAGTGGCACTCAGTGCAGACGAAAAACAAATATACAGCAAATCCTTGCCTTGTTTTAAATGCGGCTCAAAGGCCTCTATAAAGCGTGCGGTGGTAATTTGTGTGGTGGTGGGCATAATACCGCCGCGCATAGCGGCGTAAAATTGTTCGTTGGTTATTTCTCGGCCATCGGGGTAATTGAGATAGGTTTTCTCCTCTATTAAAAATTCCATGGGAATAACAGCAATGCCGAGTTGCTCAATTTGCTGCGGCGTAAAATCGGCGGTGGAATCGGTCATGACAAGATAGTTACTCATTGAGACGCTCCGTTCGTAGATAGATTTTATTACGCATTTTATTATAGCGGATTTGTGTACGGATGTCTATACGCACACAGCAATGAAAAAAAGACTCTCGAGTTTGCACCGAGAGTCCTGTTGTTTTTTGAAAAAGCCCGCCCGGCCGTAATGTGCTAAGAGTAACCTGCTACTCAATAGCAGGTGGGTGCCCTCCCACAGATTTTTTGCTCCCTTCGTCCGAAAAAGCCGGGAGGTCTGCAAGCTGTCAGCGGAGACCGGGCTCCCAAAATAATAGGTGTAGGGTTACTTATGCAACGGTTCGCGAACCGGGCAGGGTATTGATTTTATTAAGACCAATATACCATATCTGTGTTGTGTTATAATTCTATAAAATAAAAAATAGGAGACAGGTAAAAATTGGTTTTTATTCGTCGTCGGCAATCTCGTATAACTCATCAAAGCGGCTTTCAAAAATTTCCGCAAGCTTATCCAGCAATTCCTCGTCCTCCACTTCGGCAAGCTGCTCCTCGCCGTCCTCCTCAACCACCTCAAAAATGTAATAGGTACCGTCGGCGTCCACCGAGCCGGCGGGGTCTTCAAAGGTGGGCAGCAAGGCGTAAAAACAGCCGTCCTCATTTTCAATTACATCTAAAATTTCAAACTCATGCTCCTTGCCTTGGTCATCTATCAAGGTAATCAAATCTACTTCAAACTCTTCATTATTTGTATTGCTCATCGTATTCCTCCTAACTATTTGGTTTTATTTTACCTTTGTGCCGCCGGGAAGTCAACCAAAAATTCAATTATTGAAATTATGCCTAAATCTGTCATAAAAATATGGTAAGAATGAATAGATTTTACTTTTGTGTTTTATTCTATATCATTTTCGTGTATAATAAAACAAATTGGCAGAAAGGACTGAAAATAAAATGGCTGATACCTTATATGATGTGATTATTATAGGCGGGGGACCTGCCGGTTATACCGCGGCGCTATATTGCGGTCGCGCGGCAATGAACACGCTGCTTTTGGAAAAATATATGCCGGGCGGGCAAATGGCAACCACGGCGCATATTGACAATTATCCGGGGTTTCCGCAGGGAGTGGATGGCTTTACACTTGCCATGGACATGCAAAAACAGGCGGAACGTTTTCAAATTGCGCATAACATGCAGGAGGTGATTTCGGTTACCTTAAAGGGTGCGCAAAAGGAAATTATCACCGCTGACGGCACTACATACCGTGCCAAATCGGTGATTCTTGCAGCAGGAGCCTCTCCGAGAGAATTGGGTTTGCAAAATGAGCGCGAATTGCGTGGCAAGGGCGTTTCGTACTGTGCAACCTGCGACGGCGCATTTTTTAAAGATAAAACCGTTGTGGTCATCGGTGGGGGAGATACTGCTGCGGCAGACGCTGTGTTTTTGTCTAAACTATGCAAACAGGTGTATGTGATACACAGAAGAGACAGTCTGAGGGCTGCGGCGGTGTATTACGAGGTGCTCAGGCAGGCAGAGAATGTGACCTTTGTATGGAACAGCACGGTGGAGGAAATTTTGCACGACGGCGTGGTAACCGGCGTAAGGGTGAAGAATAGAAATACCGGAGAAACGCAAACCGTAGAATGCCAAGGGGTGTTCGTGGCAATTGGTAATGTGCCTAATACGGCGCTGTTTGAAGGGCAAATTGAATTGGACGGCAATGGCTATATTATTTCCGATGAGAGCACCAAAACCTCGGAGTTGGGCGTATTTGCCGCGGGAGATATTCGCACAAAGCCGTTGCGGCAGGTGGTGACTGCCGTTGCAGACGGCGCAGTGGCAGCATATATGGCGGAGGAATATATTCAGTTGCAAACACCCGAACAATAAATAAAGAACCCTGCTTTTCTAACGGAAGCAGGGTTCTTTTAGGGTATGATATGCGTTTTTATGTACATGCGCCACCTTTTGCAGGCCTGCGCGCCCAAATGGATTCCATCGGGCGTTTCGTCTTCGGGTAGCGCGCCGTTTTCATTTTGAAAGGCCTCGGCAGCATTTAAGTAGGGTATCTTTTTTTGTGCTGCAAGGTCGGTAATCATACGGTTAAGATTTTCTATTTTTTCATTATTGTAAATATCGTCAGTTTGCGAGCGGCTTTCGGAAACCGGTAAAACAGACTGCACACAAAGTTTGGCGTTTGGCTGCAATGCTTGAATATCGTCAATGAGTTGAGCATATTGCTCGATGAATTTTTCAGGGTAGACCCAGCCCAGTTCATTTGTACCCATAAGCAAATAAATTTGATTGTATTGTTTATCCCGCAAGGCTTCTAAAATGGTTTTGTCGCCGGTGCGGTCATCGTTGGGCGAATTGTCTGCATTGACCACCTTCATGCGGTAAATACTCTCTACGGTCATTCCGCGCCCCTCGTAATAGGTGGGGGTATTCAGCCCGGAAAAGGCTTTAAAACCGCCGGTAATAGAATTGCCGATGAACAGTGTTTCGGAAAAATAATCATCGTCTGCCTCCGGGGTTTCGGCAAGAATCTCCACGCTGTTTTCTTCGGTTTCCTGCGGCAGTGCCTCGGGCAGAACTGCCGGAGTTTCCTGCGCCGCTACGGTGGGCGTATTGTTGTTTTGGTCAGAAAATACGCAGGCGAATATTGCCGTAATGACAACAACGAACATAACGGTTGCTCCGACCAGCATAAGCGCTAAGGTGCGAGGACTTTTGTTGGGTTGTGTGCAATTCAATTGGAATCCCTCCGGTGCAGTATAATATGCTATTTTCATTATAGGTAATCTATATGCACTTTGCAAGACGTTTACGCATATTGTCACAATTTGTTATAGAAATGTAAGAGAAATGATACAGCCGGATGATTTTTGCATGTTAAGTCGATTTTTTGAAAATAGCGCCTATGGACATACATAGCAAAAACGCAATTAAATTTGCCAAAACAATGCTTGCGCCCGTGGGAGTGGAGAAGGCATAAGACACCACCAAACCTACGAAAAAACAAACGACGGAAGTAACGGCGGCGGCAACGACGACCGAAAAAAAACGACTGAAAATGCGCATGGCGGAAAGCGCCGGAAAAATAATTAAGCTGGAAATCAACATGGTGCCCATAATGCGCATACCCACCACAATCGTCAGCGCCGTGAGCAGTGCAATTAACATATTGTAAAGACCGGCTTTGCAGCCGCTTGCTTTTGCAAAGGTTTCGTCAAAAGTAACGGCAAAAATTTTGTTGTAGCATAAAACAAATAAAATCAGCACCACCGCCGAAAGTCCGATGCTCAAATAGACATCGCTTTCCTGCATAGCCAAAATGCTGCCGAACAAATAGCTGTAAATGTCGATGTTTTGACCACTTGACAGCGAAATTACCGTAACGCCCACGGCCAGCGCACTACTGGCAATCAGCGCAATGGCGGAATCGCCTTTGATTTTACTGTTTTCGCTTAGGCGCAACAGGAAAAATGCCGCCGCCACCACAACCGGAATCGCAACGGGTAAAGGCGCCCAATGCAGCGCCATGGCAACGGCCAGCGCGCCAAACCCAACATGGGAGAGTCCGTCGCCTATCATGGAGTAGCGTTTCAATACCAAACTCACTCCCAAAAGCGCGGCGCAAAGCGAGACTAATGTGCCGACGATCAGCGCACGCAGAATAAAAGCATAGGAAAATAAATCTTGTAGCAGTTCGAGCATAATAGCATGCCTTTCTTTATTATTTTACAAGCATTTTAAAAATTGCTTGCAGAGGTCAGTATTTAGGTAGTCCTGGGTATTGCCGAAAAACAGCGCTGACTGCTTTAAATGCAGTATTTTATTGCCGTACCGCACGGCAGAGGCTATGTCATGCGATACCATAAGCACTGTAAGACCAAGCTCGCGGTTGAGATTTGCAATCAGTTGATATAAATTCTCGGTTACAAGCGGGTCCAGCCCGGTTACGGGTTCGTCCAATAACAGGAGTTTGTCGGTAGCGCAAAGCGCACGCGCCAACAGCGCGCGTTGCTGCTGTCCGCCCGAAAGCGTTCCGAAAGAACGCTTTCTTAGGTTGTTTATGCCAAGGCGTTCCATATTTTCGCTGGCAAGCATCTTGTCGGTCTTGTTGTAAAACGGTCGAAGTCCACGGCGATTCAAACACCCAGAGAGTACGACTTCATACACCGAGGCCGGAAAATCCTTTTGTACGGCAATTTTCTGGGGTAAATAACCGATACGCTTATGCTGTACCTGCGGCCCAAAGGAAACCGTACCGTTTTTGAGCGGGATCAATCCCAATATGCTTTTAAGCAGCGTGCTTTTCCCTGAACCGTTTTCGCCTACAACGCAAATATAATCGCCGGGTTCTGCCTGAAATGAAACATGTTCCAAAGCAATATTTGCATCATAGCCAGCGGTCAGGTCATGACAGGATAAAATCATGAGTTTATTCCAATCCTTTTTCCAAATTTTTCACATTTTGCCGCATAAGCGACAGATAAGTTGCTCCGTTTTCAAAGTCCTCTTTGGAGAGATTATGGCAGGAGTGAAACAGCAGCATTTGTGCCCCGGTTTCCTCGCTGACAGAACGAGCAATTTTCGGGTCTGTCAATTCTTCAAAATAAATTACCGGAATCTGCTCTTCCTTAACAGTGTCAATCAGAGTAGCTACCGTTTTGGCGCTTGGTTCGGCATCGGCTGAGCAGGAGTCGAATGCCGACCGATACGAAAGGTCGTACTCATGGGTAAAATAAAATAGCGCAAAGCGGCTGCCGAAAATCAACTCCCGGCGCTTGCCATTTGCCACTACCGCACGAATCTCACTGTCCAAATTGGTCAGCTGCTGTAAGTAGCGCTGGGCATTTGCCCGGTACGCCTGCTCATTGGCGGGGTCCGCCGTACACAGCGTTTCTAAAATATTGCTTACCATGATTTTCGCATTGACCGGGCTGGTCCAGATATGCGGGTCATATTCAGAGGCATCGTCCGTGGTATGAGTATGGTCATCGTGGTCGTGGTTATGCGCACCGCCGGGGTTTTTCAGCAAGGTAATTCCCTGAGAGGTATTCAGAACATGCACCGAGGACGGCAGGTCTGCAATCAGTTTTTCCGCCCATGCTTCCATGCTCAAGCCCGTATATAAAAATACATCTGCCTTATGCATGCGCATGACATCGGCTGGAGAGGGGTCAAAGGTATGGCTTTCCACGCCGGGCGGCAGCAGTAATTCGATATTTGCATAGTCTCCGGCAATTTGCCGGACAAAATCATATTGTGGAAACAGCGTGGTCACCACTGTAATTTTACCATTATTGGTTGTAGTGTTTTGCGTGCCGCAACCGGCGAGTATCACCACGGTCAATGCAACGGCGGTGCAAAATGCAAGTAATTTTTTCATAGTGTTCTCCTTAGGTTTTATGGGTTTGTGCAATACAACAGCTACACTTGCCGTAAAGTACTGTGCGGCATTCGTCTATTTGAAATTGATGTTTTTTGAAAATATGCTGCTCCATACCGCTCATGAACTCGCAGTTTAAATGAATCAGCTTTTTGCATACTGTACATTTTAAATGAAAATGTGCGGCGCAAGCTTCCTTATTTGCGGTATATTGGTAGCAGGCGCCGGTATCCTCGAGCAAAAATTTGCGTACCTGCCCCTGATTGACCAGTTTGTCCATATAGCGGTAGACCGTAGCCTTGCCGACGGGATTGCCCGACTGCTTGAGATGGTCTACAACCTCGTCCACAGTCAGGTGGCGGTTCTGATTTTGCATTAAAAATTGCAAAATAAAATCGCGTTGTTTGGTTTTGTAACCGTGTGGCTGCTCCATTGCATATGCCTCCAATTTGAAATTGATTATCAATTTAATATTTATATTACAATACTTCTTATCTGTTTGTCAACCAAGGGGATTGCCCACCCTGAAAACATGTGTAAATGCCGGGATTTCATTGACTTTCATGTGAAATTATGATATAATATTACAGTAAAACGGCGTGTTTTTATGCCGAAAAATATAAGCCGAAGGCCGGAATTCATTGCACTCTGCCTGTTTGGAAAAGCAGGCGGAGTTTTTTGCTATTAAAAAGTGGGAAGGGGGAATAGCGGTGAAAAAGGACATTTTGATTGTGTTTGCGGCGGTATTGTTGGTGGCTGGGTTGATTATGGGCACGAATTTCCAAACGGTGGACGAGTACTATTTAACGCATATTGACGATATTACCGAGACCTCGGAAACGGTTACGATTTCGATTGATTGCAGCGCCGTTTTAGACCATTACGATAAGCTGGATTCTGCACTGCGCTCTGCGGAGTTTGTGCCGCAGGACGGCGTGATTTTGGCAAAAACGCAGTATGTGTTGCGTTCGGGAGATACGGTGTATGACTTGCTTGACAGGGCGGTGCGGTACAACCAAATTCAATTTGAATATCAGGGGGCGGACAAAAATATATTTGGCAGCGTATATGTAAAGGGTATTCATTATCTTTATGAATTTTCCTGCGGACCGACCTCGGGTTGGGTATACCGGGTCAACGGGGAATTTCCCAATTACGGCTGTTCTCGCTACCGCCCAAAAGACGGCGATGTGATAGAATGGCTGTATACCTGTGATTTAGGCAGCGATTCGGGTTACGGCCTGAACAATGCGGGGGGTGAGGCGGCATGAGAGCGTTTTCCAAGGTACACCCTTTTACAGCGTTGGTATATTTTCTTTGCGTGCTTGCCATTGCCATGTTTTTGGCAAATCCTGTATTCTCTAGCATTGCGCTGCTGGGTGGCATACTGTTTTGCGTTCCGCTGACCAATGCCAAAGAAAAATATGCCGATTTACGGTTTTATCTCCCACTATTTATTTTGATTGCCGTTACGAATCCACTGTTCTCGCACAACGGCGTAACGCCGCTGTTTTTCATGAACGGCAATGCCGTGACGCTAGAGGCGATTTTATACGGCATCGGTATGGGGCTGATGCTGATTGCAGTTTTACTTTGGTGCAAGGCGTACAGCTATGTAATGACGACAGACAAATTTTTATATTTGTTCGGCAGTATCATACCGCAACTTTCTCTGGTGCTCTCCATGGCGCTGCGATATATTCCGATGCTCAAACGGCAGGCACGGCAAATGCGCCGGTCACAAAAGGCTATGGGATTATATAGCAGTCGCAGCTATACCGACCGCGTGCGAGCGACTCTGCGAGTATTTTTGGCACTGGTAGGGTGGTCGTTGGAGCATGCGGTGGAAACCGGCAAGGCAATGCGTGCCCGTGGTTATGGTAATGGTAGGCGTACGCAATATCATTATTTTCGTTTTGGAAGAACAGATGCTGCTTTGTTGGGTATTTGTATAGCGGTGTGCACCATAATTGCATTTGGCGGCATTTTGCACCGACTGGACTTTTTCTATTACCCCCGCATCACCCAGCTGAACACTTCGCCCCTTGCGATGATTTGTTATGTTGCATTTGCCGTGCTTGCGTTACTGCCCTTTATTTTGGAAACGGAGGAGCTGCTTTTATGGAATTATTACAGGTCAAAAATTTAAATTTTACCTACCCAAAGCAAACTGTTCCTGCAGTTGAACAGGTTTCTTTTTCGATCAATCGCGGAGAATTCTGTTTGCTTATGGGCGCTTCTGGCTGCGGAAAAACGACCTTACTGCGTTTATTAAAAAGTCAAATTGCACCTTACGGAGAAAAAAGTGGCGAGTTGCTTTATCGGGAACGGTCTGTTTCGGAGGCAAATGTTGCAGAAATCGGTTTTGTGGGGCAGAACCCCGATGAGCAAATTGTAACCGATAAGGTATGGCATGAGCTTGCCTTCGGCCTTGAAAATATGGGGTTATCAAGAGAAGTAATTCGTCGGCGTACCGCGGAAATGGCCGGCTATTTCGGAATACAGGATTGGTATCACAAAAATACGGACGCATTGTCGGGAGGGCAAAAACAGCTTTTGAATTTGGCGGCGGTAATGGTGATGCAGCCGAGATTACTATTGCTGGACGAGCCTACGGCACAGCTGGATCCCATTGCAGCGGCAGATTTTATTGCAACATTGCAAAAATTAAACCGCGAGTTGGGACTGACCGTATTGCTGGCAGAGCACCGCTTGGAGGAGATTTTTCCGATTGCCGACCGAGTATTGGTTATGGAGCAGGGGCGGTTGCTTTACAATGATGCTCCGAAGGCAGTTTGCGTGCATATGAAAGGTGATTCGCTGTTTGCGGGTTTACCCGCCGCGGCAAGAATATGGAACGGTTTACAGATTGCATGTGAGTGTCCGTTGACGGTGAGAGAGGGCAGAGATTTTTTAGACGAATATTTTTCCGGAATAACAGGCAGTGTTCCTGTTTCGGAACAAAAAAATAAAAACACCCCCGCAATAGAGGCTAACGGTATTTGGTTTCGCTATGAAAAAGACGCTCCCGATATTTTGCGCGGACTTTCGCTATCAGTGTATGAGGGCGAAATTTTCAGCATTTTGGGTGGAAATGGCAGCGGCAAAACAACCACATTGCATATTTTAGCGGGTCTTGACAGGCCCTATAAAGGAAAATGTCGGATTTTCGGCAAAAAAATGAGCGCTTATACAGGCAACAGTCTTTACCGAAATACATTGGCAATGCTGCCGCAAAACCCGAAAACAATGTTTGTGAAATCTACCGTAGAGGCTGATTTTTGTGAAATTTTGTCTGCGCAAAATTTGCCAAAGGCAGAGCAAGTGCCCCGCATAGCGCGACTGGCACAGGAATTTGACATTACGCCCTTACTACACCGACATCCATATGATTTAAGTGGCGGTCAAATGCAAAAATGCGCCTTGGTGAAATTGCTGCTCACCGAGCCAAAACTATTGTTACTGGACGAGCCCACCAAGGGTATGGACGCATTTTCCAAGCAGAAATTCGGTGCATTGCTGCGGAGATTTCGGCAGAGTGGCATGACGGTCTTGCTGGTGAGTCACGATATTGAATTTGCTGCGGAATATTCGGATCGCTGCGGTTTGTTTTTTGACGGAGAAGTACTTTCGGCAGGAGCTCCCAACGATTTTTTTGCCGGTAACCGTTTTTATACCACTGCCGCTGGGCGTATTGCCGGAGAGCATTTTGAAAATGCCGTGCTGTGTAGCGAGGTGATTTCTTTGTGTAAAGGAGCGCTTTCCGAATGAAAAAATGGCTGTCTTACGGAATTTTGTTCCTTTGTATTCCGGTGATCCTGTTGCTTGGCGCAACCGTATTTGCCGGCAAACAATACGCCTTTATTACACTTGCTGTTGCAGTTTTAGCGTGTATTCCGTTTGTACTCACCTTTGAAAATAAACGGCAAAGTGCCGCTAAGTTAAGCGTGGTAGCGGTTATGACGGCGCTTTCGGTGGTAGGGCGGTTTTTATTTTTTGCGGTGCCGGGCTTTAAGCCTATTACTGCCGTGGTGGTGATTACAGCCATGTATTTGGGACCGCAGGCGGGGTTCATGACTGGTGCATTGACAGCGGTGATTTCCAATTTTTATTTTGGGCAGGGCGCATGGACACCGTTTCAAATGTTCACATGGGGTCTGATTGGATTTTTAGGTGGAATTTTGGCAAGTGCATTAAAGCGCAGTCGTATTTTGCTTTGTGTATTCGGCGTAGCCTCGGGCATTGTATATGCGTTGCTGATGGATATTTACACCGTACTTTGGCAGGAAAATGGTTTTCATTTTGCAAGGTATGTTGCTGCGTTGACCTCGGGGCTGCCGTTTATGGCTGTATATGCCTGCTCCAATGTTATATTTTTACTGGTGCTTGCAAAGCCTATTGGCGTGCAATTGCAGCGTATACGGGACAAGTACGGTTTGTAATTTAAAAATTTTATATATTAAATATACAAAAATAACCAAAAGTTGTTACGAAAAAGCCCCGGAATTGCTTTTGTCCGGAGCTTTTTTGAGGCTAAAAACGCCGTATTAACAGGCGGGAGGCATTGAAGTGGATACGGTCTTTTTCGCTTTTGTGCATATATACATTTTGTACTAGTCCGAAGCCCAAATACAGGCACGCCGCCGACGAGCCGCCCGCACTGAAAAACGGTAAAGTAACACCCATAACGGGCAGCAGACTCAGACACATGCCCAAATTGATGACCGTTTGAAAGGAAATCATGGCAAAAAAGCCGTAGCACATGAAAGTGCCCAAATCGTCGCAGGAGTTTTTTGCGGCATTCATGGTGCGCAGCAACAGCAGCACGAGCAATACCAAAATGGCAATTGCACCCAAAAAACCAAGTTGCTCCGCTGCCACAGAGAAAATAAAATCGCTTTCCTGCACCGGCACTACGCTGCGCTGTACCCGAGGCGCGGTGAATAACCCCCGACCGGTAAGCTGTCCGGAACCAATGGAGATTTTGCCCTGAATTTGTTGAAGACCGTCTCCCAAGGGGTCTGCTTCGGGGTTGAACATGTTTAAAATACGATTCTTTTGGTAGTCTGCCAGCAAATATTGCCAGGCAAGCGGCAATATAATAATGAAACTTCCGAATAAGCCTGCAAAATAGCGCAATTGTACACCTGCTACAAACATCATTACCAAAAACATGCAGGCAAATACCGCTGCAGCGCCGTCGTCTCCCTGAAAATGCGTGAGTACTACGGGAATCATACAATGCACCGCCAAGAGCAAAATATGCAACGGCGAGGTGATTTTACCGCGTTCTTTTACCAAAGACAAATGCTTTGCGAAGGTAATCATAAACCCGATTTTTACAAGCTCGGAGGGCTGAAAGGTTACATTACCGGGCAGTTTAATCCATGCTCTGGCATTTACGCCGGCTTCGCCCGTAACGGCCTGCCCGAAAAATAGCGTATATAAAATTAACAGCACTGCGGCCGCGCCGATAAAATACCAGCCTTTGGCAATGGTGCGATAGTCAATCACCGTTAGTAAAATTGCGCCCGCATAGCCAATGATAATAGAAATCAACTGCACCGAGAAATAGCTTCTGCCGCCGCTTGGTGTGGGTACGGTTTTCAGCAGCAGCAAACTGTATGCCGAGATGATTAGCATAATGCCCCACATCCACTTGTCCGCCCGCTTCCAATAATTGAGCAATACCTTGCCTATCTTAGTCAAGCCGCACCTCCTGAAAATTTCGCCGAATGTTTTTCCGTTAGGTTTATTATAGTCGTTCTGCGTATAAAGTGCAAGTATAGACTTTTCATCTCAATACAAGTATGGTATACTTTTCATAGTATTATAAACGCGGAGGAGAAAATAAATATGCTGACAGATATCGAAATTGCTCGGCAGGCAACCTTGCGGCCTATTGCGGAGATTGCCGAGGACTTGGGGCTGACGCAAAACGATTTTGAACCGTATGGCAGATATAAAGCAAAATTAACTGAGGAGCTGTTTGAAAAAACAGCGCAAAAACCAAACGGAAAACTGATTTTGGTAACTGCCATTAACCCAACCCCGGCCGGAGAGGGAAAAACCACCACTACCACCGGTTTGGGTCAGGCAATGCGACAAATTGGGAAAAATGCCGTAGTTGCGCTGCGGGAGCCCTCTTTAGGACCGGTGTTCGGAGTAAAGGGCGGCGCAGCCGGCGGCGGCTATGCGCAAGTAGTACCCATGGAGGACATTAACCTGCACTTTACGGGAGATATGCACGCAATTACCGCGGCCAATAATTTGCTATGTGCGCTGTTGGACAACCATATACACCAAGGAAATGCGCTGGGGATTGACCAAAGGCGTATTAACATCACGCGTTGTATGGATATGAACGACCGGGCTCTGCGGCAGATTGTGGTGGGACTTGGCGGCAAGGCAAACGGTTTTGTGCGGCAGGATGGCTTTTGCATTACCGTGGCCAGCGAGGTTATGGCCATTTTATGCCTTGCTAAAAACTTGCAGGATTTAAAACAGCGCCTTGGCAATATTTTGGTTGCATATTCGTTTGACGGAAAGCCGATTTATGCGCGAGATTTAAACGCAAACGGCGCTATGGCGGTGCTACTAAAAGAAGCCGTTCAACCGAATTTGGTGCAAACCTTAGAGGGTACGCCCGTGATTATGCACGGCGGTCCGTTTGCCAATATTGCCCACGGTTGTAATTCCATACGTGCAACGCAATTAGCGCTCAAATTAGGAGACTACTGCATTACCGAGGCAGGCTTCGGTTCAGATTTAGGCGCAGAAAAATTCTTTGATATTAAATGCCGCTATGCGGGGTTCAAGCCGGATGCAGTCGTTTTGGTCGCCACTGCGCGGGCCTTGAAATACAACGGCGGTGTGTCAAAGGCTGAAACAGCAAAGGAAAACTTATCGGCGTTGCAAAAGGGCATTGTCAATTTGGGTGCGCATATTCAAAATATGAGAAAGTACGGCGTGCCGGTGGTGGTTGCCATAAACCGCTTTGATACCGACACTCCGGCTGAGCTGGAATTGATAGAGGCATACTGTAAGGAGCAGCAGGCGGATTTTGCGCTCTCTGAGGTATTTGCAAAGGGCGGTAAGGGCGGCATTGCGCTTGCTCAGAAAGTTTGCGCCGCTGCCGAACAGGAAAATAGGTTCGAACCGCTGTACGAGCTGGATTTGACAGTCGCAGAAAAACTGCGCTGTATTGCAACGGAAATTTACGGTGCAGACAGGGCGGTATTTACCTCAAAAGCTGAACATGCGTTAAAGGAAATTGCCGCTTTGGGCGGAGATAAATTGCCGGTTTGTATTGCAAAAACACAGTATTCGCTCTCGGATGACCCGACATTATTGGGCAGACCGCAGAATTTTACCGTGACTATTCGGGATTTGCGGCTTTCCAGCGGAGCGGGGTTTGTGGTAGCGTATGCCGGCGATATTATGACCATGCCCGGATTGCCCAAGACACCTGCTGCCGATACCATTGACGTAGACAATAACGGCGTTATCTCCGGTTTATTTTAAAAAGATACGCAAAAGGAGGACCTCTTACCATGGAATTTATCAGTCGCTCTGCGCAGGAAACAGAACAGTTTGCCCAAAATTTTGCGCAAAAATTGCAAGGAGGAGAGGTGCTGGCCTTATACGGCGGAATGGGAATGGGCAAAACGACTTTTACCAGAGGTCTTATGCAGGGGCTGGGCGTGGACAGCGGCGTTTGTAGTCCGACCTTTGCTTTGGTACATGCGTACAAGGGCAGACTGTCCGTCTATCATTTTGACATGTTCCGCGTAGAGGGCTGGGATGATTTGGATTCCACCGGTTTTTTTGACTATTTGGGAACAGATGCGGTTTTGGTGATAGAATGGAGCGAACATATACAGGCGGCTTTGCCAAAGGAGCGCATAGAAATTTATTTTGCGCAGGGCAAGCTGGAACATGAGCGCAGAATTACGGTAAAAGGGGATAAAGTATGAAAATTTTAGCGCTGGATTCTTCAGCGATTTCAGCCTCGGCGGCTATTTTGGACGGCGAACGGCTGGTAGGCGAATTTTTTACAAATACCAAACAAACGCACAGTCAAACGTTGATGCCCATGGTACAGCAGTTGCTTGCTTGCACGCAGACAAAACCGCAGGATATTGATGTATTTGCGGTATCGGCAGGACCGGGTTCGTTTACAGGTGTGCGCATTGGCATTGCCTGCATAAAAGGGATGGCATTTGCGCTCGGTAAGCCCTGTATCGGCATTTCCGCATTAGAGGCCATGGCATATCCGCTTGCCATGCTAAGCGGTTTTATTTGCGGAGTTATGGACGCTCGCTGCGGACAGGTTTACCACGGATTATTCCGCGTAAACGGCGCAGGGGTGCAGCGCGTTGGTGAAGATTGTGCCATAGCTGCAGACGATTTGGCGCAGATTTTGCAGCAATATACGGAACCGATTTATTTGGCGGGAGATGGCGCAAAGCTATGTGCGCAGTTGCCGGGTTTTGCCGAGGCGCAGCTTGCACCGGAGCATTTGCTGCACCAGCGTGCGGTAGGCGTAGCGCAATGTGCCGCGGCAAAATTAAAACAAGGTGCGCCTACCGTAACGGCAGAGGAATTAACACCGGTTTATTTACGTTTACCGCAGGCCGAGCGCGAATTGAAACAGAAATTGGAGGGAACCGTATGATAGCATTGGGAGCGGATCACGGGGGTTTTTTACTCAAAGAGGCCATTAAGGCATATTTGGAGCAGCAAGGTATAGCCTACCGGGATTACGGTACGGACAGTGAGACCTCGGTGGACTATGCGCCGATTGCGGAGCAGGTAGCAAACGCCGTTGCAAATGCAGAGGCGGAAAAAGGAATTCTTTGCTGTGGTACGGGCATTGGCATTTCGATTGCAGCCAATAAAATCAAGGGGATTCGCGCGGCGGTAGTGAGCAACGCATTTTGTGCCAAGGCCACGCGCGAGCATAATGACGCTAATATTCTTTGTATGGGCGGCCGTGTCATTACCGAGCAGGAGGCTGTGGAGTTTACAAAAATTTTTCTGACTACGCCGTTTGAGGGTGGGCGTCACCAAAGACGCATTGACCAAATTGCCCAAATAGAGCGGCGTACCCTGACCTAAAATAATCAACCGGTATCGACCCGTTGCTCGAAATGCTTGTGCGTTCCGAGAGCGGGTTTTGTTTTTCCTCACAGAAATTATATTTGCTGCGTATGATACCCTAAGAATATTTTTAGGAGGGGCGTTATGGGCAAGCGTAAAGTGTGGAAAAAAAGACGCTCTGTAACGCGTTGGATAGGGGTATTGTTCAGCTTACTGGGGCCGGGGTTGGTAGCCGCTCTGGCAGACAACGATGCAGGCGGTGTAATTTCTTATGCGGTAACGGGTGCCAAATTCGGCGTTGGTTTATTTGTGCCGCTTACGCTGCTTATGGCTCTGATTACTTATACGGTGCAGGAAATGGCCATGCGACTGGGTGTGGTGGCGGCACACAGCTATAATACGCTGGTCCGGCAAAAATACGGAAAATTTTGGATGGTGTATCAGCTGCTTTCGCTGGTGGCGGAGAATTTTTTGACTTTAATGACCGAATTTATCGGTATGTCGGCCGGGCTGGTGATTTTAGGTTTGCCTCTGTGGGGAGCAGTGCCTGTGGGGTTGACGCTGGTATTTGCCATTGCAT
Source organism: uncultured Eubacteriales bacterium (assembly GCA_934457095.1). Lineage (GTDB taxonomy): Bacteria > Bacillota > Clostridia > Oscillospirales > Acutalibacteraceae > UMGS1071. The sequence continues at coordinate 337,714 of CAKSHJ010000001.1, read as the reverse complement.
TGTTTCGAGGGTATGCCACCAAAGAAAAAATAGCCGTCGGAATTGGTTGTTTGAATATGGTGTTTATCATAGTTGCATGTATGACAAAGCCGGATTGGAACGCTGTGGCAGGTTCTTTTTTTACATGGGGTGTTCCCGGTACAGAGCGGGGCAGCGTTATTTGGTATGTGATTGCATTGGTGGGCAACGCCATTGCTCCATGGATGATTTTCTACCAAAACAGCGCTTATATCAATAAGGGCTCTGCAAAGGAGGATTTGAGAAAAGGAAGAACCGATACGGTAATCGGGTGTGCTTTGCAGATTGTAATTGCGGTATTTATTATATTGATAGGCGCGGCATTGTTCGGTTGTATTGTGGATTTGGAAAGTGCAGGCCCTGCCGAGTTGATTTATGCCCTGCACGAAAGATACGGGTTTGTGCCGGCAATGTTGTTTGGTTTGGGATTATTTAATGCCGGTCTGTTGGCAGCCGTTACGGTGTCGCTTTCATCGTCGTGGTCGGTGGCGGAGGCCTTTGGTTGGAGTAAAAGTCTGGACGACAGCATCACAAAAGCGCCCAAATTTTATGGGGTATACTTTGGCAGTGTGATAGCAGCGGCGGTTGTTGTAATGATACCGGGTTTACCGCTGAACCATTTGGCGGTGTTGGTACAGGTCATCAGCGGCATTTTAATGACCCCTATACTTATATTTTTAACGCTGCTTACCTCCCGCGAGGATGTTATGGGTCAATACCGAAATACCATGCTACAAAAATTTAAGGCATGGATTGTGGTGGCAATTTTGGGGAGTGTTTCCATACTTTCTCTGGTCGCCTTATTTTAAAATGCAAAAAAATACTTGACGACGCGGGATTTTGGTGCTACAATTTAATACACAAACAAAATATTCGGGAATGATGCACTCCCGTGGTTTGCGGCAAAAATATTCCGCAGGCCTAAACCGCTGATAATAAAAGCTAATGGCGTCTGTAATTTTTTAAAAATTGCAGGGGGCATTGGCTTTTTTGCTCCCTACACCGGAAAGGAAGCGAACAATGATGTTACTGAGTTTTGCACTGATATTTTTATGCGGGCTGACATTTGCCGCCATTTTGGAAAAGTTGCGTCTGCCCAGGTTACTTGGTATGTTGGCAGCGGGTATGCTGCTGGGGCCGTATGCGCTCAATTGGATTGATGGCTCTGTTTTGGGGATTTCCGCACAAGTACGGCAAATTGCGCTGGTGGTCATTATGCTGCGCGCGGGGCTTTCTCTGAACATAAATGACCTGAAAAAGGTGGGCAGACCCGCTTTGTTGATGTGCTGTGTGCCTGCGGTATTTGAAATTTTGGGTTTTGTGGCAATCGGACCGCCGCTACTCCATATCTCAGTACTGGACGCTGCTATGATTGGGTGTATTTTGGCAGCGGTATCTCCGGCGGTCATCATACCCAAAATGCTGAAAATTATGGAGGTAGGCTATGGTGTAAAGCAGGGTATTCCGCAAATGATTTTAGCCGGCGCTTCGGTGGACGATGTATTTGTAATTGTGTTGTTTACCGGTTTTACCAACCTTGCGCAAACCGGCGAGTTCTCTGCACTTGCACTGCTGCAAATTCCTATTTCCATTGCATTCGGAGTCGCACTCGGTGCGGCAGTCGGCTTTGCCTTGGCAAAATTTTTTCAGAAAATTGCGGTTAACGACCTTGTAAAAGTCATTGTATTGTTATGCGTGTCGTTTTTATTTACGGCGCTGGAAACATTTTTAAAAGATAAACCGGTGACCTTTGCCGCCATGTTGGCGGTGATTGCTATGGGCGTGGCATTGCTCAAGGTAAATGCCCCGACTGCAAAGGCGGTACAGCCTAAATTCGCACAGCTGTGGGGCTTTGCTGAGGTATTGCTGTTTGTATTGGTAGGCGCTATGATTGATTTTACCTATGCGGCAGATTACGGGTTGGTTTGTATTTTGGCGGTGTTGGGCGCGTTGGTATTCCGTATGGCAGGGGTATGGGTTTGTATGCTCAAAACAAGCCTGAATAATAAAGAGCGGCTGTTCTGTATGATTGCATATATACCTAAGGCTACGGTACAGGCGGCAATCGGTGGTATTCCGCTGGCTATGGGACTGCCCTGCGGTATGCTGGCCGTTACCGCGGCGGTGCTTGCCATTATTGCGACAGCGCCTGCCGGTGCTTTTGGGATAGAACTTACCTATCAAAAATTGTTGACAAAAGACGAAATGCCGTAAAAAAGAGCGGCTGTTGCCGCTTATTTTTTTCGTTTTGATAGAATGCCGCTTATTAGTGCAAAGCCGCCGCATAGTACGGCACAGGTGCAGCCGCAAATACAAACCGTGCTGTATTCGCTTTGCAAAATAAGCGACACAACGATACCCGCAATGCCCAAAAGTACCGTAAAACCGCCCATGATAATCGTAATAACATCCAAGTGTTTCATGAAATCTACGCTCGCTTTTTCCTGTTTTTTCTATTATAGAATACTTTTATGGGTTTCTCAAGTTGGCACGAGGCATTTTATTTGTAAATTTTTCATAAAAAATGACACAATTGTCTTACATATCTCAAAAAATGTTTGTATAATAGATACAAGCTTGCCTATTATGTGCGGAGAAATTCACAGCAAACCGGGGAGGGGCTATGAAAAAAATCATTTTGCGGATTGTTTTAGCAATAATGGCTTTAGGTGGTTTTGCGGCGCTTGCGATATGTATGCAGGCGGGTATTACCCAAAGTTTTGACGACAATGTATATCAAGCGGTAGCGCGAACCATAACGCCGGCATTTACACTGTTTTTGGAAATCATTACCTATGCCGGCAATCTGTTTGTAGTGGTGGGTGTTTGCGTTGCGCTGCTGATTATGCCCTCCACCAGAATGAAGCTGGGCGTACCTGTTTTTATCACCGTAGCGTGCTCTATGGGACTTTGCTATTTGCTAAAAAGTCTGTTTGCAAGGCCCAGACCTACCGCATTCAGACTCATTGCAGAGGTTGGGTATAGTTTTCCCAGTGCGCATGCTATATTGAGTGCGGCGCTGTATATTATGCTAATGATGCTGATATACCGATATGTAAAAAGGGCGTATATACGATTGCTATTGGATTTTTTTCTATGCGCGCTGATACTGTTGGTTGCTTATAGTCGTGTTTATTTGGGCGTACATTATGCAACGGATATAATAGGCGGTTGGTTATTGGGGTTTGCTGTTACTCTAATTGTATATACGGCATACAGACTGATTGTTCTAAAAAACAAAAAAGAATAGAAGAAATTGCTTTATTTTTTCTATTTTACATAAAAAGCACCCCGGTCGCAACGGACTCGGAGTGCGGTTTGGTTTACAGTTTGCCAACAAGGTCCAGGCCGGGTTTGAGTGTTTTACCGCCGGGTTTCCAGTTTGCAGGACAAACTTGGTCGCCGTGTTCGGCAACAAATTTGGCCGCCTGCAATTTGCGTAAGAGTTCGTCTACGCTTCTGCCGATGCCCAAATCGTGTATTTCGTAGGCGACAATGACACCCTCGGGATTCACAATAAAGGTGCCGCGCAGAGCTTGTCCGGCATCTTCTATCAGCACACCAAATTCCTTAGACAATGCCCAGTTTGGGTCACCGAGCATGGGATATTGAACTTTGCCGATGGTTGGTGTTTGGTCGGCCCATGCTTTGTGGGTAAAATGGGTGTCGGTAGAAACGGCATAAATTTCACAATTTTCGCCCTGAAAAGTCTGATAATGGTCGGCAAGATCGCCCAATTCGGTGGGGCAAACGAAGGTGAAGTCTGCCGGATAGAAGAAAAAAATCGACCAATGACCTTGGAGGTTTTTCGCTGTAATTTCTTTAAAAGCACCTTGCTGATAGGCTTGTGCGGTAAAGTCAGAGATTTTATGACCGATAAGATGGCTCATAATTTTTTTCAATCCTTTCTGTTTTTCAAAATTGTATTTATTGTGTACTTTTTTAGTATAGTTTAAATTTTTCCAATTGTCAATTGTTTTTATAATTAAAATTTTTATAAAATATTCCAACCGTATTACGGTTTGCTTCAATAACTAAAGTATGGACAAAAAATGGTGTTTTAAACAACGGTTTGCTTTGTGCAAATTGATTGTAAAAATCTAAAATTTTTCTTGCAAATTGACGTAATTTATGATAAAATAAATCAATCTAAATTTTTAGAAAGGATTTTGTATCATCATGAAAAAAAATGCGGTGTTTTTAGCAGTATTTTTGGCAGCTTTAATATGCGTATTGTCGGTTGTGGGCGTTTACGGTCAAACCTCCTTTGGTGATGCACCAAACGATGCGGTTTTGCTGTCATCTGCTATGCAACCCTCGGAGGAAACGGTTTCTGAGGCTGAGCAAGACACAGAAACCACCATTGACGAGGCTTTATTTGGGGCCGAGCAGGACGCAGAGGAGTTGGGCAATGATACAGAGTTGGTTGCGGAGGAGGAAACAGAGCAAGAGAATAAGCAGGAGTTTACTGTGCTTACTGCGGTGCAGGGCAATACTGTTCTTGCCGACGGTTATTATGAAATACGCTCGGCAGTCAGCGGCAAGAACATGGAGGTATACGGCGTGAGCCATACCGGCGGCGCCAAAATTACCCAATGGTATTCTACCGGCGGCAAAAACCAAAAATGGAAAGTGGAAAACCAAAATGATGGAACGGTCAAAATTACGAATGTGGAATCGGGGTTGGTATTAGATTATAACCAAAGCAACGGGCAATACGAGCAATGGAATTGGCACGGTAGAGCCAACCAACGCTGGCAGCTTACCGCGGCGGCAGACGGCAATTATTATATTAAAAACGCAGCAAGCGGCTTTGTAATGGATGTATTGTACGGCAACATGAATAATGGTCGGCATATTGTAAGCTATGCCTATAACGGAGGCGTTAACCAGCAATGGCAGTTTATAAAAACCGACGCAAATGATACACCTGTAATTACCGACGGCTATTATGAAATTCAATCGGTAGTCAGTGGTAAAAATTTAGCTGTAGATAACTCCAGCCACGCAGGCGGCGCTAAGATTTTGCAATGGAGTAAAACCGATAGCAACAGTCAAAAGTGGAAGCTGGAGGTGCAAAGCGACAAAACCGTCAAAATTGTCAATGCGGAGTCAGGTCTTGCGCTGGACTATAACCAAAGCAACGGGCAATATGAGCAGTGGGACTGGCACGGCAGAGACAACCAAAGATGGCAGGTAATCAAAGCGGAAAACGGTAATTATTATATTAGAAATGTTGCGACAAACAATGCCGTGGATGTGCTGTACGGCAATACGAATAACGGACAGCATGTAGTGGAATACGGTTACAACGGAGGAGAGAATCAACAATGGAAGTTGGTGCCGGTTAAGGTGCAGACCGCTCTTGCCGACGGTTATTATGAAATACGCTCGACAGTCAGTGGCAAAAATATGGAAGTGTATGCCGTGAGTCATACAGGCGGCGCCAAAATTACGCAGTGGTATTCTACCGGCGGGAAAAACCAGAAATGGAAGGTAGAAAATCAAGGCGACGGTACAGCTAAAATCACGAATGTGGAATCCGGGTTAGCGCTGGATTATAACCAAAGCAACGGGCAATACGAGCAATGGGACTGGCACGGCAGAGCCAATCAAAGATGGCGAGTAACAAAGGCCGCAGATAACAGTTATTATATTCAAAATGCAGCAAACGGCTGTGCTGCCGATGTATTGTACGGCAATATGAATGACGGACAATACATTGTGAACTATGCTTATAACGGTGGTATAAACCAGCAGTGGCAGTTTATAAAAACAGACCCGACTGCAACAAAAGTCGTTTCCGACGGCTATTATGAAATTAAGTCGGTGGTGAGCCATAAAAATTTAGATGTTTATAACGGCAACAAATACGGTGGCGGCACGGTTATGCAATGGTCTATTTCGGGCAGAAACAATCAGAGATGGAAATTGGTGACTCAAAACGACGGCACTGTGCAGATTACCAATGCAGAATCCGGTTTGGCGCTGGATCACAACGGCAGTAATAACCAGTATGAGCAGTGGGATTGGCATGGCAGAGCCAATCAAAGGTGGCAGATTTCCAAGTCTGTGGACGGAAATTATTACATTAGAAGCGCCGCAACGAACAATGCCATGGATGTATTGTACGGCAATACAGATAACGGACAATATGTGGTAGATTACGGCTATAACGGCGGTGAAAACCAACAGTGGCAATTGGTACCGGTCTCCGAACAAACGCTGCAGCTTGACAAGAATGCTCCTACGGTCAGTCTGAAAAGCTCGGTTAATACAGCTTATGCCGGGGAGCATATCACCCTAACCGCAACCCCCTCACAGGGAGCATCTCCGCTGCAATATGAGTTTATTGCGGTGCACAACGGTCAGGAAACCGTAATTCAGGCATATAGTACCTCTGCGGTATGCAACTACACATTGCCCTATGCCGGTGGTTATACCTTTCGGGTTCGGGTCAGCGACGGTGTTGCCCGTACACAGCAGGTCGAAATTGCCTTTACGGCAAAGCAATCCTCGGTTACTTTGAAGAAAAATACCGACGATACGGTGGCGCCGGGTAAACATGTTACCTTTACCGCCAACGGCTATATTGCCAATGCACAGTATGAATATATTGTAGAGCATAACGGCGTTCACACTACGATGCAGATAGGTCCGAAAAATACCTATGTATGGGTACCCTTTGATGAAGGCGATTATAAAATGATTGTAAAGGTACGTACCTCCGGACTGCAGGTGCAGGAGCTTTCTCAGACGATGCGCGTGGTAAAAGACAGCAGTCACCCCAAGGTTTTGCACGGAGTGGATGTTTCCAAATGGCAGAGCAATATTGACTGGGCGAGAGTAAAACGCACCGGCAAGGTGGATTTTGCCATTATACAAATAGGCTATGGCAGAGAAGTGTGGCAAAAGGATAAGTATTTTGAGCAAAATTACACCGGAGCCAAAGAGCAGGGTATTTCGGTGGGGGTATATCAGTACAGCTATGCCGACGGCGTAGAGGATGCCTTGCGAGAAGCCGATGTTTGTCTGCAATGGCTCAATGACAGAGCGATTGACAACTATGTAGCTTACGACATAGAAGAGGATAAGGCGATTGCACATCTGAGTCGGCAGCAGGTTTCGGAAATGGCCATTGCATGGTGCCGGAAAATAGAGGCTGCGGGTTATAAGCCGATGATTTACACCAATCCGACTTATTTAATCAACAAGTTTGACGCGCAAATGATTCGGGATGCCGGCTATGATTTGTGGATTGCCAACTATAAAAGCGGCACTTACAATTGGCCGTATCCGGCAAAAATTTGGCAGTACTCCTCCGATGGTTTCATTGACGGAATTCCGGGCAGAGTAGATGTAAATTATATGTATGCCGAGGATGAATATAACGGTGGATTCCCGCTGCCGGACGGACAAAAGGGCATGTGTACGGGCAGCACTGTGAATGTGCGTACCGGTCCGGGCACTTGGAACGGTGCGTTGTTCCAAGCACATTACGGCTACAATTTCACCATTATCAAAGAGCAAAACGGTTGGTATCAGGTTTCATTTGGTGCAGACCGTATTGGTTGGATTATTGCAGACTATGTAAGGCGCACTTAGCGCAGGCACAAAAAAACCACCCTATAAAAGGGTGGTTTTTTATATTACGGTTTTTGTAAAATACCATTTTCCAAATCCTGCGGCGCTTGATTTTTCACAACATAGTGCAACTTTTTGCCGGTGGCATTGTACGGAATTTTATCGGTAAAGCAGTAAAATCTGGGGCATTTATAGTCCGATAAATCCGGGTGATTGGCGCAGTATTTGTTCAATTCTTTCATGGTGAGGGTTTCGTCTTTGGGTATAACATAGGCAACCACAGCCTCACCGCGAGCCTTGTCGGGTACAGCCGTTACAATGCAGTCCTCCACGCCGGGGTGACAATTGAGTACCTCCTCAATTTGCGCCGGGTAAATATTTTCTCCGCAGCTGATAATCATATCATCTTTTCTGCCGGAAACGGTCACATATTGATTTTCGTCCCAAGTTCCAAGGTCATGGGTGTAAATCCAGCCTTTGTAAAATTTATCTTTGGTCAATTCCTCGTTACCGGGGTAGGTAAGGGTAGACTTAAAGCATGGAAAAATAATAATTTCTCCGGGCGTTTTGCCGTCCATTGGCACCAAATCATCGGGCTCTGCGCGCTTGTCATCGTATACCCGCACAATTCTAACCTCGTCATCGGTACAGGAGCGTCCAGCAGAACCCGCCATTTCCGGCAAGTCATACGGCCGTAAAAAGCAGTTCCAAAAGGTTTCGGTAGTGCCGTAGCCGTTAAAAATATTGGGTGTCAAACGCTGCTGATAGCGTATGCAGGCTTCTTTTTCCAGCGGGCTGCCCATGGTGACAATACCCTTTAAATGCGAGAGGTCAACGGGTTGTTTTTCCTGTCGCGTTACCAAATTATTCAGTGCGGAAGGTACGCCGATCAAGAAAGTAACGCCATATTTTTCGGCGTATTCTAGGCATAATTTTGCGCTGAATACCCGGAGAATAACACAGGTACCGCCTACATAAAAGGTAGGAGTCAAACCACCGGAATGCAAGCCGCCTCGGTGAAACCACGGGGTCATATTCATGGTGATGTCCAGCGGACACAGCGGAAAATGCATAATTACATCGTGTGCGGAAAGCACTTCGTTCACATTGTTGAGCGGCACGCTTTTGGGTAACCCCGTAGTACCTGAGGTATACAGGCGCGTCACCTCATCATAGAGGTTGGGCTCGTGCTGCATAACCGGATTTTCGGTACTGCGACCTTCTATATAGTCGTCAAAAAATATATGGCCGTTGGGCAATTCCGGCCGCTGACCTTGGTAATCCACCGCCAAAATGACGGGCGGTCGATATTTGCACAATTCCAGCGCCTTATGTGCGGTTTCTTTCATTTCGCAGTCGTAAATATACGCTTTCGGGCGATTATGGTCAATCATGCGTGCGGTTTCTCCGGGGGCAAGGTTAAAATTGGCCGGAGAATCAATTGCGCCTAATTTTTGCGGTGCAATGTAGCAAAACGCAAACTGCGGCGAATTGAGCAATTGAAATAAAACTACGTCATTTTTACCAATGCCGTCGCTTTGCAGCGCGTTTGCAAGGCGATTACAGGTTTCGTTCAATTGTGTATAAGTCCAGCTTTTTTCGGTTAACGGGTCAATCAGCGCAGTTTTTTGGGGAAAACGGCGTACATTGCGCATGAACCCATTTAGCCAGGTGAAATTTTTTTCAAAAATATTCTGAAAGCTTGCTGCGTCGTAAGTGTATGTCATAAGATTACCTCCGATATTTGCCAACAATAATGCTGGAATTTTGACCGCCAAAGCCCAATGCGTTGGACATAGCGGCGGTAATTTCTTTCTTCAGGGGAGTCTCCCCGATAATTTGCACATTGCATTCGGGGTCAATTTCGTTGCAATGCACCGTGGGGGGGAGAATGCCGGTTTCCAGAGCCTTGATACAAGCAATACATTCGGTAATGCCGCCCGCACCCATTAAGTGACCGGTAGCGCCCTTAGTGGAGCTGACCGGCACCTTATGAGAGCCAAATACACGGTCAATGGCAAGGCATTCGGCGATGTCGCCCTTTACAGTAGAGGTGCCGTGCGCGTTAATATAACCGATGTCTTCGGGTTTCAAATTGGCTTGCCGTAATGCAAGACGCATGCATTCTGCCGCTCCGATGCCTTCTGGCTCGGGCGCTACGGGGTTATAAGCGTCGGTATTATTAGCACAGCCCAACAATTCAGCGTAAATTACAGCACCTCGGTTTAAGGCATGCTCTTCGGTTTCCAAAATAAGTGCGCCACCGCCCTCACCAATGATGAACCCATCCCGTTTTTTGTCAAAGGGGCGGCTGATACCGGTGCGAGAAAGTGCGCCGCTCATAGCCAGACTTTGAATTAAAACGGGGTTGATAGCGGCCTCGCCCGCCATGACCACAATGGTGTCAGCCATATCTGCCTTGAGTAGCATGGAGGCTGTGGCAATGGCATCTCCGCCGGAGGAGCAAGCTGTGGTAACGGTGAGGCTGGGGCCTTTGATACCGTAATGAATGGATAGCTGAGAGGCTGCAATGTTACCCATATATTTGGTTAAAAATTTGGGGCTTACATGCTTTCCTTTTAAAGAAAGCTCTTCTTGAGTAGTAGTAGCCAGAGTCAGACCCTCCAGTGCGGTACCCATTACAATGCCGGTACGCTGCGGTTCAAACGGGGCAATTCCGCTTTGCGCAATGGCCTCGTTTGCGGCAATATACGCATATTGCATAAAGGTGTCCAAATCATGCGCAAGTTTGCCGGGCAGATAGTCCTTGGGGTTAAAATTGCGAACTTCTGCGGCTTGTTGAATGGGTAGCCCGGCAACGTCAATAGAGGTGATTTCTCCAATACCGCAAGCGCCGGCAATTAAAGCGTTCCAATATTGCTCTGTACCAATACCCACCGGCGTAACAGCGCCCATACCGGTAATTACAATTCGTTTACTCATGTGGATTCACCGCCCATTCTGCCAAACGCAATACAGGCATTGTGTCCGCCGAAGCCCAGCGAGGTTGACAAAGCACAGTCCAACACCGCCTTGCGGGCTGTGAGCGGAACATAGTCCAAGTCGCATTCGGGATCGGGTTGGGTCAAACCTATGGTGGGAGGTACAATTTGCTCTTGCAATGCCAAAACAGCAGCAATGGCTTCCACCGCGCCTGCCGCGCCGAACATATGGCCGGTCATAGATTTCGTAGAGCTAATGAAAGCTTTACGGGCAAGCGTTTCGCCCAGAGCCTTTTTAATAGCAAGTGTTTCGGCTTTATCATTGAGCGGCGTGCCGGTGCCGTGCGCATTGATATAAATATGTTCCGTGGTTTTGTTCAGCTCTTGAAAAGCCTGCGCAATGGCGGTAGCGCCTCCCTGAGCCTGTGGTTGCGGAGCGGTAATATGATACGCATCGCAGGTGGAGCCGTAGCCGCAAAGTTCGGCATAAATGTGTGCGCCGCGTTTTTTGGCATGCTCCATTTCCTCTAAAATCAGCGCACCCGCACCCTCGCCCATAATAAAACCGCACCGCCGCGCGTCAAAGGGAAGACAGGCGGTTTTGGGGTCATCGGCTACCGAGAGCGCACGCATATTGGTAAAACCAGCTGCGGTAATTTCGTTAATCGTAGCTTCTGCGCCGCCTGCAATCATAGCGTCGGCATAGCCGTGGCGAATCATACGCAAAGCCTCGCCGATGGCGTTAGTGCCGGAGGCACAGGCGGTCACAGCGGGCATAGCCGAATTTTTACAGTCAAAACGAATGGCAATCATACCGGCGGCAATATTTGCAATCATCATAGGAATAAAATACGGAGAAACCTTACGAGGTCCTTTTTCCAAAAGCGCGGTATGCTCATGCATAAAGGTGCTCATGCCACCGATACCCGAACCCATATAAACGCCGATGCGTTCGGGTGCTACGGTATTTTGAATACCGCTGTCCTGCATGGCCTGACAGGCGGCCGCTATGGCATATTGTGCATAAAGGTCGGTGTGGCGCAGTTCTGTTTTGTCTATATATTGCAGCGGGTCAAAGCCGTGAACCTCAGCTGCAAGTTTTACTTTATAGTCGGTTGTATCAAATTTGGTAATTTCTTTGATGCCGCAAACGCCGTTTTTCAGATTGCTCCAAAAATCGGCAACCGTATTTCCGATGGGCGTAACAGCGCCCAAACCGGTTACAGCAACGCGTTTCATAATCGTCACACTCCTTTACATTTCAGGTGCCTTGCCGCCACTCAATTGTTTTCGTCACATTTTTTCTCAATGTAACACACCAATTCGCCTACGGTTTCCACCTTTTGTTCCAGCTCGATTTCGGTGCCTACTTTTTCCTCCAGTTCCACCAGAATGTCAATCACATCCAGAGAGTCCAGACCCAGCTCGCGCAGACCGGTTTCCATGGTAATTTCGGTGCGTTCAAAGCCGTATTTTTCGGTCAGCAAATCTGAAAGATAATCAAAAATCATAAAAAAACCCCTTTATATTTGTTATTTAAAATATTAGCATTGCCGCTTATGCTTGTCAATCGACAATACGCCCAAAAAACATGCGCTTAAAAAAAGCAGACTGTACTTGCAGTATTGCAAAAAATAAAATTAGGATAACAAAAAGGCTTTGTTATCCCGAGAAATATGCAAGGAGGGTACGAAATAGGTACATGTTTTTGCGCGAGAAAATGAGCAATAAAATAAAAATGGAGTCTAAGGACGCGAAAGTGCATCCAGACTCCGTCTGGTGGATGTTAACGGACTTGAACCGCTGACCCTTTGCACGTCAAGCAAATGCTCTACCAGCTGAGCTAAACATCCGAATTGGTACTTCCTCATTATACTCAAAATAAACGGTAAAATCAAGAGCTATCCGAATATTTATTTGCAATTGTTTTCTCTTTTGTCAAGACTTGTAAAAAGCGGTGGTTTCCGTTATAATAAAAAACACAGGCGGAAGCAAAGGAGGCGAGAACGATGTCGGTGGGGCTGGTGCTGGAGGGCGGTGGTATGCGCGGCGCTTATACGGCCGGCGTGCTTTGTGCATTTGAGGACAATCACATACAATTTCCGAGTGTTTACGGAGTTTCGGCGGGGGCGTGTAACGCGCTAAGCTATGTTTCCGGACAGGCGTACCGGAACCACGCCATTTTTCAGCGTTATGTGCAGGGACAGCAGTATGTCAGCGTGAAGAATTTCCTTACCTCGGGCTGTATATTTAATTTTGACTATTTATTCGGCGATTTGTTCCATACCACATTGCCGTTTGATTTTGATACTTTTTACAACTCCAAGGTACATTTGAGTATTGCCGCTACCGATATTAAAACAGGTTTACCGGTCTATTTTACCAAGCGAGATTTGGACGAGCGTATGATTGCCGTGCGCGCCTCGAGTTCTCTGCCGTTTTTATCGCGAGTCATTAAGTTGGGCGGCTACCGTTTGCTTGATGGCGGCATTGCTGTGCCGATTCCTATAGAACGCTCTGTTTGCGACGGTAATGAATATCATGTGGTGGTATTTACTCGTGAGGCGCATTTTTACAAAACGAATAAACCGGATTTTCCCAGAAGACTGATGAAAGCAAAATATTACCGTTATCCAGCGCTTTTAAGAGCTATGGATAGGCGTGCTCAGGTGTATAATGACCAGCGTATTTTTTGCCAAATATTGGAGAAAAAGGGTAAGGCTGTGGTGGTTATACCCAGCAAGCCTATTGACATCAGTCGCTATGAAAAGGATTCCGATACTTTAATGGCTGTGTTTGATTTGGGCTATCATGACGCATTAAAGCGTGTGGACGAAATTCGGGCAATGCTGGCCGAACATACGGTGCAGACGGTTTAAATGGAAGGGAAAGCCCTTCTTTTTTTTATGTGCTTATGTAAGAAAATTTTTTAAAAGCGGGATTTCCTCTTTATAAAAATAAGGAACTATGATAAAATAAAACCAATACTTTATTGCGTTGGGGCAGTATGGAAAAACAGAGAAATGCAGTATGCATAGGAGAATGGGAGGAACTATGACGGTTACGAGAATATTCGTTGAAAAAAAAGAGGAATTTGCAATAGAGGCAAAGCGTATTGCGGCGGATTTAACCGAGAATTTGGGCATAAAAGGCATACGGGAGCTGCGTCTTTTTCACCGCTATGATGTGCAGGGACTCTTAGAAAATGAACAAAAGGATGCCGAAAGCATGATTTTTTCCGAGCCGAATGTGGATTGTTTGTATCGCGAGGAACTGCCGCTCTCGGACAATTACCGTATTTTTGCCATGGAATATTTGCCCGGTCAATATGATCAACGTGCGGATTCGGCAGCGCAATGCGTGCAGTTGCTTACGCAGGGCGAGCGTCCCAAGGTGACTACGGCGCGGGTCATTGCCATAAAGGGCAATCTTTCCGAGGCGGACATGCAGAAAATACAGCGTTACTTGATTAACCCGGTAGAATCTCGTCTGGCTGCGCCGGAAAAGCCGGCTTCTTTGGATATGCAGGTGGAGGTACCGGCCGATGTAGAGCAGGTAAAGGGTTTGATTGCTTGGGATGATGCGGAGTTATTGCACTATTATAACAAAATGGGCTTTGCCATGACGCTTGCGGATTTAAAATTTTGCCGCGATTACTTTAGAGACGAGGAACACAGAGACCCATATGTAACCGAGCTGCGCGTGATTGATACTTATTGGTCGGATCACTGCCGCCACACCACGTTTTTTACCGAATTGGAATCTATTGAGATTGAAAAAGGGGCGCTGAGTCATGCGATTGAGCAGGCCTTACAGCAATATTTTGAGGCGCGCAATACAGTATACGGCAACACGGATCGTCCGGTTTGCTTGATGGACATGGCGGTAATTGGAGCAAAGCTGTTGCGCAGACAGGGCAAATTGGACGACTTGGATATTAGTGAGGAAATCAACGCGTGCTCCATTGAGGCGCCGGTGGAAATTGACGGCAAAACCGAGCAATGGTTGGTACAATTTAAAAATGAAACACATAACCACCCGACCGAAATTGAGCCGTTTGGGGGAGCGGCGACTTGTTTGGGCGGCGCCATTCGAGACCCGCTGTCGGGTAGAGCATATGTATATCAGGCCATGCGAGTTACCGGTTCGGCAGACCCGAGAACTCCGTTTGAGCAGACTCTGTCGGGCAAATTGCCCACCCGTATGATTACCGAAACAGCGGCGGCAGGGTATAGTTCCTACGGTAATCAAATCGGGCTGGCTACCGGTCAGGTTACTGAGCTGTACGATGAGGGTTATGTTGCAAAGCGTATGGAAATCGGTGCGGTTATCGGAGCCTCGCCCAAGGAAAATGTGCAGCGGGGAATACCGCAGGCGGGAGACGTGATTGTGCTTTTGGGCGGGGCCACCGGGCGCGATGGTTGCGGCGGTGCAACCGGCTCTTCGAAAGCGCACACAACCGATTCCATTGAAGTGTGTGGGGCAGAGGTGCAAAAGGGTAATCCGCCTACAGAGCGTAAAATTCAGCGCTTATTCCGCAACGGCGCAGTTTCTAAATTGATTAAACGCTGCAACGATTTCGGTGCGGGAGGCGTTTGCGTTGCCATTGGCGAATTGGCAGACGGCTTGCGCATTGATTTAGACAGCATACCCAAAAAATATGAGGGATTGGATGGCACAGAGCTTGCCATTTCTGAATCTCAGGAAAGAATGGCGGTGGTACTGGACAAAAATGATGTGGAAGCTTTTATACAGGCGGCAAAAACAGAAAATTTACATGCACAGCCGGTGGCGGTAGTCACTGCGGAGCCAAGACTGAAAATGTTTTGGCGCGGCAATACCATTGTGAATGTAAGTCGTGCATTTTTAAATACAAACGGTGTAACACAAACTGCACAAGCGGTCATTACCGCACCCAAAGCAGAGGAAAATTACCGGGATTCGGTGCCACAGACGTTAGTAGGCAAGCCGCTTGCGCAGGCATTTGAAGAAAATCTTGCACGCTTAGAGGTGGCGAGTCAAAAGGGCATGGTAGAGCGATTTGATGCCAGCATCGGCGTCGGTACGGTGCATATGCCATTTGCGGGAAAATATCAGCTTACCCCGGAGGAGGCCATGGTGGCAAAGCTTCCGCTGCAGACCGGAGAGACCGATGATGCTACCGCTATGAGCTACGGCTATATTCCGGGGATTGCCAAATTCAGTCCGTTTCATGGGGCGGCGTATGCCGTGGTGGAAAGTCTCTCCAAATTGGCGGCAGTAGGCGCAGACCCTCTTAAGGCACGCTTGACCTTTCAGGAATATTTTGAGCGTCTACGGGGTGAACCCAAGCGTTGGGGTAAGCCTACAGCGGCTTTATTGGGGGCATTAACCGCGCAATTGGGTTTGGAAATCCCCGCAATTGGCGGCAAAGACAGCATGTCCGGATCGTTTGAAAGCATGGATGTACCACCGACTTTGGTCAGCTTTGCCGTTGTTATGACTAAGGCAAGTAAAACGATTTCCGCTGTTTTCTCCAAGGCAGATTCCACGGTGGTGTTGCTACCTGTACCACAGGATGGGGATACCCTTTTGCCCGATTGGAAAAAATTAAAAACGCTTTATCAAGTAGTGCATCGTATGAATCAAAGCGGCGATGTACGGGCGGCCTCGGTAGTGAAAGAGGGCGGTGTTGCAGCAGCCGTTGCCAAAATGTGCTTTGGTAATCGAGTTGGTTTTGCTTTTGCAGAGGGTATTTTGAATGAAACACTTTTATTTGCGCCTTCAGGCGGTGCGCTCATTTTAGAATTGGACAATGTTGCTGTGTTGCCGGAGGAATTAGGGGCGATTGTACTGGGGAGAACCATGGAAACACCCCAAATTGATCTGGAACAAACGACTCTGCCGCTGGAACGATTGCTTCGCGCATGGACCGGTACGTTGGAGAGCATTTTTCCAACGCAGGCAAAAAGCATTACTCTGACGCATGAGGTAGGAGTGTATACCGAGCGTTTTCAAGGTACTCCGGCCATAAAAAGTGCAAAGCCAAGGGTATTTATACCGGTATTTCCGGGTACTAATTGCGAGGTGGATTCGGCGAGAGCCTTTGAACGCGCCGGTGCAATTGCAGAAATATTTGTGGTGAAAAATTTGACCTCGCAGGATATTGAACAGACCATTGCCGAGATGGTGCGGGGAATTGACCGGGCGCAAATTGTCATGTTGCCAGGTGGTTTTTCCGGCGGCGATGAGCCGGATGGTTCCGGAAAATTCATTGCAACGACCTTTCGCAATCCGAGGATAAAAGAGGCTGTGAGCAATTTGTTGGAAAATCGTGACGGCTTAATGTTGGGTATTTGTAATGGATTTCAGGCATTGATTAAACTGGGTTTGGTGCCTTACGGCAAAATTATTGAGCCGAATGCGCAAGCGCCTACCTTGACTTTTAATACCCTTGGTCGCCATATTTCCCGTATGGTATATACCAAGGCGGTTTCTGTGAAATCTCCGTGGCTTTCGGGTATTTCCGCCGGAGATGTATTCACTGTTCCGGTTTCTCACGGAGAGGGGCGGTTTATTGCAAATGACGAGGTCATGCAGCAACTCATAGCAAACGGGCAAATTGCGTTTCAATATACAACGCCCGACGGCGAACCTTCCGGAGAAGTTTTATGGAATCCTAATGGTTCTGTTTGCGCGGTGGAGGGAATTACCAGCCTAGATGGTCGTATATTAGGTAAAATGGGGCATTCGGAACGCTTTGGTAATCACTTATATAAAAATGTGCCGGGCGAAAAAGACCAAAAATTATTTGTTTCGGGTGTGAACTATTTCAAATAAAAGAAAAAAGGCTGCCGTGAAACAGGCGGCTTTTTTGTGCAAAAAAATGCCCACAGTATGTGGGGTTGGTAAAAAATGAATGAGATTAACGCTCGCTTTTATGCCATTCCTCGCCGCTGAAAATCAAATCGTCCAAATCAACGCCTTTGCTTAAATTTGCAAACAACTTTGCAAACAAATGCACATCTATGCTCTGCGGACAATGTATGCTTATACCGTTCTCCAATTTTTTCATCACCTTTCTTTTTTGAGAATACATTGTTCCAGTGTATGCGCTTTTAATAAAAAAATTTCCTATTTTTTGTGGAAAATATATGTAGAGTTGACTATTTTCTTAGGTAGTCATATAATATAGAGTAACCGAAATACGACTTTTACAAAACACCGGGGTTGGCAATATGGAGAACTTTTTCAAACGCACTTGGGCGGAAATCAATTTGGATGCAATTACGCATAATTACTGGGAAATTAAACAATCTCTAAATTCAGGAACGAAAATTTGCTGCGTAGTAAAGGCGGACGGCTACGGACATGGCGCCGCTTTTGTGGCAAAGGAGCTGGAAAATGCCGGAGCAGACTGGTTTGCGGTCTCCAACTTGGAGGAGGCGGTGCAATTGCGTAGAAGCGGCATCGGCGGGCATATGCTGATACTGGGCTATACGCCGCCGCAGGAGGCCGCAAGATTGCATGAGCTGCAAATTTCGCAAACGGTGTTTTCCTACGCTTACGGAAAAGAATTGGCAGAGCATGCACAAAAA
Source organism: uncultured Eubacteriales bacterium (assembly GCA_934457095.1). Taxonomy (GTDB): domain Bacteria; phylum Bacillota; class Clostridia; order Oscillospirales; family Acutalibacteraceae; genus UMGS1071. The sequence goes on along the minus strand of CAKSHJ010000001.1, from coordinate 319,593 downwards.
GCGGGCGTGCAAGTGAAAATTCATGTCAAGGTGGATACCGGTATGAGTCGCATTGGATTTTTGTATCATATGCCGGAGCGCGATGCCGAAGTATTGGACGAAATAGAGGCGGTGTGCCATATGCCGGGTCTGTATTCGGAGGGCATTTTTACCCATTTTGCTGTTTCGGACGAGGGAGAGCCGGGAGATTTTTTTACCGAAAAGCAATTTGAGGATTTTTTGAGCGTTGTCAGCGGCCTGAAAAAACGAGGTGTGGAGTTTGAATTGCGTCATTGTGCAAACAGCGGCGCTATTTTAGATTACCCCGAAATGCAATTGGATATGGTGCGCCCAGGTATTATTTTGTATGGTTTGTTGCCCTCTGCCAATATGAGAAATCCGCTGAATCTTCAGCCCGCAATGGAACTGAAAACTGTGATTTCCATGATAAAAACCGTTGCGGAAAATACCAGTGTAAGTTATGGGCGTTGTTTTGTGACGCAGAAGAAAACAAGGCTTGCCACAGTACCCATTGGCTATGCTGACGGCTATCCGAGATTGTTGCATGACCATGCCGATATGTTGGTTTGCGGTGAGCGTGCTAGAGTGGTAGGCCGGGTTTGTATGGACCAGCTTATGCTGGATGTGACCGACATACCGAAGGCGCGGGAAGGCATGACTGTGACGATTTTCGGTAAGGACGGTCAGGGCTTTATTCCGGTAGATGAGCTTGCTTCTTTTAACAGCACCATTCATTATGAAATGGTTTGTTTGGTAGGCAAACGTGTGCCGCGTATTTATTTGCGTGGAGGTAAACAGGTAGGTCAGCTCAATTATATTTGTCCGGAGCCGTTTTGACGGCGTAAAAAAAATTTCCCCGATGATTAGCCACGGGTTAATAAGGCAGTATTTAGGGAATTATGGTGCAATCCCGATAAAAAGGGGGTTACACCTTTTTCTTTATTTAAGCGGATTTTTTCGCATTTTTTTGTTTTACCCTTTCTATTGTGTCAATAAGCTGTTGTTCTGTCGGGATGTCAAATAATCCAACTGCTGTAAAGTAAATATCTACTTTAACATTATTATGAGCGTGCTTTTTCTTGTTGCTGTGGATTTCAATACACTACGGTTTATGTAGCACAAGGTTACAAGAGTAAAGCGTCCTGTGGACCCGGCATCAAATAAACATACTAGGGGTATCATCATGATTTGCGTGGGAATTGACGTTGCCAAGGACAAGCACGACTGCGTCATCCTCAGCTCGGAAGGCGAAGTCCTGGCAGATGTATTCGCCATCCAAAACAACGCAGAGGGCTCTGACACGCTGCTGCAAACCAACCTCTACCGGAAAGGCTGGTTCCGACCCTTCACATGGCATCCGTTTACGCACTTCCCGGCGAGTTTCCCGGAGTTAAAAGCGCACTTAACACATTTGAAAACGCTCTTAAATGATGTCTCCAAAGGCCGTTATGGGAGAGATATGGCAACAACGCTTCGAGTGCCGCCAGATGTTCCGTCGGCTCTGTTATGCCGGCCAAGTCTCTGGAACTGCAGCATACGATTCACTTAATTCACGAACCGGACACCGAAATTGAGGCCGCTATCCAGTCCATGATGGAGGAAATACAGTCTCCCATTACGACGATTCCGGGCATTAGCGTTCGCATGTTGGTTCGGCTGATTTATGCTTTGGAGAAGTCCAAGCTACCATATAATACAGCCGCATAACAACTTTTCTCTCATATGCTTAGCTGGGCATCCAACCGGATGTCTGCTTTGCGATACCCTTTTTGAACCGCCTACTTTTTGGCCATTCCTCCTATTTTAGGCTTGACATCTAATAGTTAGTCTTTTACTTATTTGAAATGGGGGAACCGTTTTTTGTGGTGTTTTTAGAAAAATTCATATTTTTTAATATTTATCCCTCTACTTATTTGCACAAGCATTGCCAAAATGCACACCCGTTTTGACCGGTTTTACAAAAATTTCTTCAAAAAATTTATTTTTCCACTTGGTAGGCGAAGAGAACGGTCAAAAATTAACCTCCCGACAAATATTTTTTAATTACCCCTTCGCTTGTTAGAAATGAGAGGAGCATTTTGTATCCCCTGTAGGATGAAAAAATAAAAATCCCTGTTGAAATACAGAAAGTTCTGTAAAACCAACAGGGATTTTTTCTTAAATTCGCACAATCGACTTGCACTTTGTATTTATCTAAAATTAAGGCAACAATTTTGGATTCATACTTTTCGGGTACAATATGATTAGCACTTACTCGGAGGGAAATACAATGGAAGGACGAATTTTAACGGCAGATATTATTGACGATTTCAGAAAATACTTAGTGTTTCAGGAGAAAAGCACGGCAACGATTGAAAAATATATTCGTGATGTAAAAGCATTTTCAATTTATGCGGAAAGGTAAAGTTATATCTTAAAGAAACCGTAATCAGCTATAAAAATTATTTACAGGAAAATTACTCTGTTCGCAGTGTGAATTCAATGCTTGCAAGTATTAATAGTTTGTTTGCTTTTTTGAATTGGTTTTGTCTCATTGCTCACACGCCGATATTGGTTTCCTTTTCTTTTTCCGCTGGTAATAAGTTAGGCAACATATAATTGCTTTGTAGAGTATAATCACCGCCGATATTTTCAAAAATCGTTTTCATATTAAATCCTCCTTGTATTTGGTAACTTCATTATACCGAATACAAAATGAAAAGACGAATGTGCGGATTTCAGGTACAGAAAAAGGCTCTGACCTTTTATAGTCAAAGCCTCATTCTGCCATTGCAATGCCATAGTTATTAAATTTTATCGTACTGCTTTATAAAACCACAGTATATGTCGGGGAGTTTTTTATATGCAATTTTTCTGATTTTTTAATTTTGCAAGGAATAAAAATACCATGGAAACTCCAAAGGTTATACATTCTGTTACCGGAACGGCGTACCAAATGGCGTTTGCTCCGAAAATTGCAGGGAATACCGCTACAAGTATGGAACTCAACAGTAAACTGCGTAAAATTTGAACGGTGATGGCTGCTGCCGGAAAGGCTGTTGCCTGAAAATACCCGCTGAAAAAAATATTAAAATTCATAAATAAATAAGCAAAAAAGTAAATGCGTAGGGCATAAGCGGCCAGCTGTAAAATTTCTGCGGCGGGATTGCCCACAAAGCTGTATGTCAGCAAATCCGGAAAGAAAAAGCCCACACAGAATATGAAAACGGCAATAATGCTTGAGGTAATTACTCCGACAGAACGCACTTGTGCTACGCGTTTGGCTTCGCCGGCGCCGTAATTGGTGGCTACAATAGGCTGAGCCGCTAAGGTAACACCGTTGAACAAAGACATACAAACAATAGCGGCGCTGGACAGAATGCTGTATACGGTAACGCCAGTGTTACCGATATAGCGCAGCAGCACGTGATTAAATACAAGCACCAGAACTGCATTGGCGCATTCAATTAAAAAGCTGGGAAAACCGTATTTTGCAATTTCCCAAAGCGCTTTTACAGAGAATAATTTCAGTGAAAAATGCAGCGTATTTTTCTTAGAGCAAAATCGCAGCAGCAAAATGCCCACGGTAATCGCCGTGCCAATGGTAGTCGCAATAGAAGCGCCGAACATCCCCATGCCGCAAGGGAAAATAAACAGATAGTCCAGCACAATGTTCACCGCAGAGCCTGTAAGTACGGCAGTCATGGCATGTCTGGGAGCCTTGTCGTTGCGAATGAACGATTGCAGACTTGCAGAAAAAATAAACAGTGGGGCGGAAAGTACATAACAATGACCGTATCCGCGAATCAGTTCAATATTGCCGGCGCTTGCACCTAAGGCATACATCATGGGATCGAAAAAAATGGTACCGAACAGCGCAAAGCAAACGCTGATAACTGCGGCTGCCACCATAGCGGTAGAAAAATATTTACGTGCAAGCGTTTCATTGCCGCTGCCCTTGGCAATGGAGAGCAATACGCCGCCGCCAACGCCCAGCAGCAGACCTATGGCAAAAAAAGAAGCCACCACCGGCGTAAAAATCACCAGAGAATTCAGTCCCATGTCTCCAACGCCCTGACCAACCATAATGGTATCGGCCAAAATATAAATGGAAGTGACCATAGACGAACCGATGGTGGGGGCTAAATAGTGAAAAAACAATTTGTGTGGGGAATCCGTTAATAAATTTACCTGTTTCATATGAGCCTCTCAATTTCAAGAAATAGGGCGGCTAAAACGACCTTGGAATAAACCCGATTTTTTTCATCACCTTTTGCAGGGTGCGGTTGGAAATTACCAGCGCTTTTTCCGCGCTTTGTGTATAGCATTGCTCCAAATAGGCTTTGTCGGCTATATATTGCGCAAATTTTTCCTGAATCGGCACCAAATGTGCAATTACAGCTTCGGCAACGGCCGTTTTAAAATCACCGTAGCCCTTTCTGTCAAATTCTTTTTCAATTTCAGCAATGGTTTTACCGGTCACACAGGCGTAAATACCCATTAAATTATTTACACCGTCTTTCCCTTCTGCATATTTTATACAGCCATCGCTGTCGGTCACGGCACGCTTAAATTTCCGCAGAATATCCTCCGGTTTATCCAATACGGCAACACAGCCGTTGGCATTTTCATCGGATTTGGACATTTTTTTGGTTGGGTCCTGCAAGGACATAATGCGCGCGCCGGTTTTGGGAATATACGGCTGCGGCACGGTAAAAGTGGGGCTATAAAGTCCGTTAAAGCGCTCTGCGATATCTCGGCAAAGCTCTAAATGCTGTTTTTGGTCGGCGCCTACCGGGACCAAATCAGCTCGGTACAATAAAATATCCGCCGCCATCAGACTGGGGTAGGCAAACAATCCCACATTGATATTATCGGTATGCTTTGCGGATTTATCTTTAAATTGCGTCATACGGGAGAGTTCGCCGAATTGGGTATAGCAGTTTAAAATCCAAGCAAGTTCGGCATGGGTATGCACATGACTTTGAATAAAAAACAGACTTTTTGCCGGGTCAATGCCGCAGGCAAGTAACAAAGCATAGGCCTCCAGTGCATTTTGTCGGAATTTTGTCGGTTCCTGCCGCACGGTTATCGTATGTAAATCCGCCAGCGCAAAAATGCAGTCATAATCATTTTGCAGACCAATCCAATTGCGTAAGGCGCCTAAATAGTTACCGAGTGTAATGGTGCCGCTTGGTTGAATGGCGCTGAAAATCACCTGTTTTTTTTCCGCTTCCTTTGTTACAGACATATGTTTGGCTCCTTTCTTTGCTCAGTGCAGCATTTGTTTTGCGGTTTGCTCCAATATGGCAACGCCTTTTTTCATTTGCTCCAGCGTAGGCGTAGAAAAATTTACCCGAAAGGACTGGCATGGTGTATTTTCGTCTACCAAAAATGCGTTGCCGGGTACAACGCATGCTTTATTTTCGGCGCTTTTTTTGCAAAATTCCTGCATGTCCATGGAATCGGGCAGGGTACACCAAACGAATAACCCACCCTCTGTTCTATGGTAAGTTACGCCATAGAGAACCAAATGCGTTTCAATCAATTCCATCATCAACTCGGCGCGCTTACGGTAAATGGTACGCAAATTTTCCAGATGCGCATCAAAATCATAATCGGTCATTAAGGCATTGCAAATCATTTGTGCCAAAATATTGGTATGCACATCATCGCCCTGTTTGCACACCACCATTTTTTGCAAAATAGCCTTGGGTGCAGCGGTAAAACCTACCCGCATACCGGGAGCAATCACCTTGGAAAAAGAGCCCGCATAGATGACAATGCCATCCTCGTCAAACGACTTGATTGCCGGTACGGATTGACCGCAAATGCGCAAGTCGCCGTAGGGATTATCTTCTAAAATGATAATGCCGTACTGTTTTGCCAATTCATACATTCTACGGCGCTTTGCAAGACTCATGGTAATGCCGGACGGATTTTGAAAATTGGGAATGGTGTAAATCATCCGGGCGCGAGGCTCTTCTTTGAGCGCCTGTTCCAATGCCTGCATATCCATGCCGTCCTCCTGCATTGCAATGCCGCGCAAACGTATTTGCATAGAGCGAAATGTATTTAAAGAGCCGATAAAACTGGGCGCTTCACATAAAATCACATCATTTTCGTTGCACAGTACTTTACAGGCAAGACTCATTATCTGCTGCGCACCAGAGGTAATCACTACATCGTCAGATTCCATGCCGATTTGATGTCGGGATTGTAAATATGTCTTTAGGGTTTCCCGCAAAGGAGTATAGCCCTCAGTCAGACTGTACTGCAATGCCGCTATGGGATTTTGGCTTAAAATATTACAGGAAATTTCAGCAATTTCCTTTGCCGGGAATGCCTCGGGTGCAGGGTTACCTGCGGAAAAGGGAATCACCTGCGGGTCAGAGGAGTTTTTCAAAATTTCTCGAATCACAGAGGGCTTTAAGGTTAATACCCGATCGGAAAATGTGTAATTCATAGTTTTTATACGCACCTTTCAAGTCAAATCCCCAAACTTTTGGTTAGGCAGGAAAATTTTCATTATATTTTATCATTTTAACACAAATTTACGCAACAATCAATTGCAGGTCAAAAATGCAGTTAAAATTTTTATTTTTTATGCTATGTGCGCAAAGCTCTGTTTTTTCGATTTAAAAGAACAGCGTATTGCGACAAGAGTTGCAGTTTACTCTTTGTATAATAAAAGCATAAAGGACAAGCGGTTCTAAGGTGAAAATGAAACGACGGAGGGAATGCAATGAAAGGAAAAACCGCAGAAAATATGCAGAAAAAGAAGCTGAGTCTAAAAGGGATCCTGACTTCTTCGGCGGTAAAACGCACCGGACTTTACGCATTGTATTTTTTGGCAGGTCTGTTGGGAGCAAGAGGTATGGTGTTTGTACGGTATGCGCCCTTTGGAGCGGCGGCAGTTGCGGCTGTACCTGTAAAAAGTATGTGGGCAGTCATTGCAGGCAGTCTGCTGGGTTATATTTGGCCTTCCTCGGCGGTACATCCCATTCGGTATATTGCGGCGGTGATTGCCATTGCCATTATTCGTTGCATTTTAAATGATTTGGTGAAAATTCGCTCGCATCCGTTGTTTGCTCCGGTAGTATGCTTTGTTCCGATGCTGGTAACCGGCATTGCAATGGCGCTGATTAACGGTGCGACTGTAAATAGCATTACCATGTATGGTGCAGAGGCTATGCTTTCCGCGGGCGGTGCATATTTTTTTCAAAGAACCGCAGAATTGGCTGTCAATCGACGTGGCGTTGCTGCGCTAAATACAGGAGAACTGGCGTGTGCGGTGCTGTCGCTGGGAGTGGCTGTTTTGGCGCTGGATAACCTTACTTTTTATGACATTTCAATAGGGAGCATAGCGGCGGTGATTTTAATTTTATTTGCCGCACAATACGGCGGAGTAACAGGCGGTGCGATTGCAGGAACAGCCACCGGCGTTATGTTGGGACTCACTACCTCCGGGCTTAGCTACATTTCCGGCGCATATGCTTTTGCAGGTCTTATGGCGGGATTATTTGCACCCGTTGGTCGCGTTGCCATGATTTTGGTATTTATTTTAACCAATGCTGTAGGTTCGCTGCAAATTGGGAACCAGGCAAATATGATAACCGGGTTATACGAGGTATTGGCGGCTACGCTCATTTATGTATTATGGCCCAGTAAAATCGGCAGCAGATTTGCTGGAATATTTCGTCGTCCGGTCGATTTGATGCATACCGATGGTCTGCGGCGTACAGTGGTTATGCGTTTGGGATTTGCGGCCAAAGCGCTTGATGATGTAACGCGCTCCATAGAGGAGGTTGCCAAGAGGCTTTCGGCGGTAAGTGCGAAGGAAAACGAGCGGATTTATGCGAAGGCTGTGGAGGATTGCTGTCAAAATTGCAGTCTGTGTATTTATTGCTGGGAAAAAAATCAACCCGAAACCGTACAGGCTTTGCAAACAGTGGTCTCAAAGTTGCCGAAAAAAAGCAGTGTGGGTATTGAGGATTTTCCAGGGTATTTTGTAAATCGCTGCGGCAGAACGAGTGTTTTTGCACAGCATATAAATGAAAAATACCGAGAAAACTGCGTCAGAGAGCAGGCTGAACAGCGTGTGACCCAAATTCGCACTATGGTTATCAATCAATTTGAGACCACCGGTCAAATGATGCGGGATTTAGCTCAAGAGCTGGAATTGTACGAAAAATTTGACTATACAGCAACGCAAAGTATTAACCAGGTACTGCATCAGGCGGCGATTATACCCAGAGATGTCAGTTGTCGCATTGACTGCAACGACCGCATGTTTGTGGAAATTGAAACGTCTGCCATTGACCGCAGAAGAATTGCAAAAAATAAGCTTACCAAAGAAATTTCCAAGGTTTGCGGCAGGAATTTTGCACCGCCTATGCTTTCGGTTGCCAAGGATTGCTGTCGTTTGCAAATAACGGAAAAACCTACCTATCGAGTGCAATATGGGGTAGCTCAGCATGTGTGTAATCATGCAAAGCTTTGCGGAGACAGCTACAACTGCTTTACCGACGGTACGGGTAAATTTGTAGCGATTATCAGCGATGGTATGGGTACCGGCGGCAGAGCGGCGGTAGACGGTGCTATGACAGCCAATATGTTGGGAAATTTGATTAAGGCGGGACTGAGCTTTGACTGTGCTTTAAAAATTGTAAATGCGGCTATGCAGGTAAAATCCGGTCAGGAATCTTTAGCGACACTGGATGTTGCAGCGCTGGATTTGTTTAGCGGAAATCTTTCACTCAGGAAGGCTGGCGCACCGGTGAGTTTTGTAAAAAGGGGCAGAGGCGTGGAACGGTTAGACGCGGTTTCGGTGCCCATTGGCATTTTGGATCAAGCGGAATTTGCGAATGCAAACAGTAAATTGCAAGAGAACGATTGGTTGATTTTGGTATCTGACGGCGTATTGGCGGCAGGCGATGCGTGGTTGACCGAGTGTATTGCAGGCTGGAATGAAAATTCGGCGCAAATGCTGGCGCAGGCAATTATCGAAAAGGCGTGTCATCACCGCACCGATGGTCATGACGATGACATGACCGTCATTGCACTGCAAATGCGCAGACCCAGTATAGACCTGTAAAAATAGCAAAAGATGCAGTTTGTTGCTGCATCTTTTTTGGTTTATTTGGTCCAATTTTCGCTGTAAGTTCGTACCTGAAAAATTGCGCCGGTTTCCAGACACAGTTTTTTACAGGCGACAAGTTCCTGTTCAGACATAGTATCAACCGCAGTCATGATCACCCGCGGCACGTAATTTGCCACATGTTTTGTAAATTTCAAAATGGCGGGAAGCGCCCGTAAACCGAATTCCGAATGGCAAATTTCGTCGTACCTTTCGGGCGTAGAGGCGTTCAGACTAATTGAGATAACGTCTGTAATTCCAGCAAAATCCGGGGCAGTATCTCTGTTAAAAATTAAATCGGATAAGCCGTTGGTGTTAATACGAATGGGAATATTGCTGATTTTGCGCACTCGTGTGGAGAGCCATTTGATGTCCTCTAAACGGTAGGTGGGTTCGCCAAAGCCGCAGTATACCAGCTGGTCATAGCAACTCAGTTCTCGTGCGCAAAGCGCTTGCCAAATTTCGTCTCGGTTAGGTTCATGCTCCAGCCACAGACTTCCGGAATCTCCTACGCGGTCGCCGTTTTGTCGCAGACAGAATACACAGGCATTTGGACAGCGATTGGTCAGATTGAGATACAAATTTTTGCCGTATACATAGGTAATGGTCATAGGGTTCCTCCGAGTGGTATACCAAAAAGGTTTGCGGCATTGGTACGGGTTATTTCCAACAATTGAGCGGCGGTAATTGCATGACCTTGTTCATTTCGCGCGGCGGCAATTTTCTTGGCAGTATACAAAATCATGGAGGAATCGCATCGGTTGCCGCGAAAGGGAACGGGAGCCATGTACGGTGCGTCTGTTTCCAGAAGCATAGCGGAGAGCGGCAATTGAGTAGCTACAGCAACGGGTGTTTTTGCATTTTTAAAGGTAACGGCGCCGCCAAGACCAATATGCATACCCAACTTTATCAACTCGTTTGCCATTTCTACGCTGCCCGAAAAACAATGCACCACGCCCTTTGGTTGATATGTTCTGAGCAAATCCATGGTATCGCCGTGCGCCTCTCTGTCATGCACAATCACTGGCAGATTTTGCTCGTTAGCAAGCTGGAGCTGCGCTTTCAAACATTCCACTTGCACCTGTTTTGGAGCGTTATCCTGATAGTGGTAGTCTAGACCGATTTCGCCGATTGCCACGACCTTTGGTTGTTTGACCAGTTGCAGAAGCTGTTCTATATAATCGGTAGGAGCGTTTTTTACTTCACAGGGGTGGATGCCCACGGCGGCATAAACAAATGAGTATTGCTTAGCCAGCGCAATCGAGGCCTTAGAGCTTTCCAAGTCGGCGCCGACATTGATGATAGTACAAACGCCGTTCCGGTGCAGGGCGGGAAGCAGTGTATGACGGTCTTGTGCAAAAGCGTCATCGTCATAATGAGCGTGGGAATCAAAAATTGCGTTTGACATGAGGAGCCTCCAAATAAAATACAGGCTCAATAAGGTATGCCTGTTTGGTCTGTATCGAATTTTATACTAATGAATGCCGCTGCCGGCGGGTATATCGTCGGCAAAGATAACCTTTACTATGTCTTCACTGCAATTGGCAGCCAAAATCATACCTTGACTTTCCACGCCGCAAAGCTTTGCGGGTTTCAGGTTTGCTACCAATATAATATGCCGATTTACCAAATCCTTCGGTTGATACCATTGCGAAATGCCTGATACCACAGTGCGTTCCTTTTCACCGTCAAATACAGTCAGTTGCAACAGTTTTTTCGATTTTTGAATCGGCTCGCACGCGGTGATTTTGCCCACCTGCAATTCTATTTTGGAAAAATCCTCAAAGGTAATTTCCTCAAAAGTCGCAATTCCTTGTGGTTTTTCCTTGTTTTGCGGTGCGGCAGGGGAGGGAATCAGTGTGCTCAACGCCTCAATTTCCGCGTCAATGTCAATGCGGGGAAAGAGTGCTTCTCCTTTTTGAATGATGGCATCAGCGGGTAAAATACCCCATTTGTCGGCATTTTCATAGGCAGTTGAATCTCCAAAAGCGCCGATTTGCACCTGGATTTTTGGTGTGGTGGTAGGCATAAACGGAGTTAGCAGAATCGAAACAATGCGCAAAACCTCGCACAAATTGTAAAGTACCGTTGCCAGTCTTGCTTTTTTAGCTTCGTCCTTGCAAAGCGCCCACGGCATGGTTTCATCAATATATTTATTTGCCCGCGCAATCAGCTTCCAAATTTCTGCCAAGGCATTCGAGAACTGATAGCCTGCAACCTGCTCGTCGCATTTTGTTTTTAAGGCGGTGGCAAACTCAATCAAATCCTTGTCAAGGTCGTCCTCCTGCCGCAAAGCGGGAATGGTATCTCCGAAATATTTTTGTGCCATGGCGGTTGTGCGCGAGAGCAGATTGCCAAGGTCATTGGCAAGGTCGGAATTAATACGGTAAATCAACGCTTCATTGGTAAAAGTACCGTCTGCGCCAAAGGGAATTTCTCGCAATAAAAAGTAGCGAATGGCATCCACACCGTAGCGTTCGCACAATATAAGCGGGTCTACCACATTGCCCTTGGACTTTGACATTTTTGTGCCATCGCCGAACAGCAGCCAGCCGTGACCGTACACTTGTTTGGGTAGGGGCAACCCTAATGCCATAAGCATAGCCGGCCAAATAATAGTGTGAAAGCGCACGATTTCCTTGCCCACAAAATGCACATCTGCCGGCCAATATTTTTGGTACAGAGAATCATTCTGAGAGCCGTAACCCAGCACGGTAATATAATTGGTCAGAGCGTCCAGCCAAACATATACCACATGCTTTGCATCAAAGTCCACCGGAATACCCCAGGAGAAGCTGGTGCGCGAAACACAAAGATCTTCCAAGCCGTTTTTTATGAAGTTAATCATCTCATTTTTACGGCTTTCCGGCTGAATAAATTCGGGGTGCTTTTGATACAGCTCCAGTAGCCTGTCGCCGTATTTGGAGAGCCGAAAGAAATAGGCCTCTTCTTCCTCCCATTTTACTTCTCTGCCGCAGTCGGGACATTTGCCGTCCTTTAATTGGGTCTGCGTCCAAAAGGATTCGCACGGGGTACAGTACCAACCCTTATAGGCATCCTTGTAAATTTCGCCCTTTTTGTAAAGTGCATTGAAAATTTTCTGCACGCCTTTTACATGAATTTCATCGGTAGTGCGAATAAATTTGTCATTGGAGATGTTCAAAAGCTGCCATAGCTGCTGAAAATCGTGTACAATTTTATCCACATATTCCTTAGGAGTTACACCCTCCTTGGCAGCGTTCAATTCAATTTTCTGTCCATGTTCATCGGTGCCGGTTAAAAACATCACATCATAGCCCTGCATACGTTTATACCGCGCAATGGCATCGCTGGCTACGGTGCAGTAGCTATGCCCGATGTGCGCTTTGCCCGAGGGGTAATAAATAGGAGTGGTAATGTAAAAGGTATTCTTGTTTTTCATATGCTTCTCCTCCGTAGGGTGTTCATTTTTTATTGTGCGCTTTGGGTAGTTGCAGCGCCGTCTGTGCCGTACAAAAATGTACGGAGTGCGGTACAGGTCTGCGTCAAATCCGGAATTAAATTATAATCAATTTCGGTATAAAGCCCCTGCATAGGCACATGGGAGGTTTGTACCTGATAGTCCAGAATAGTGCTTGCCTGCATGGCAAGAGAGAGAATGTCCGTGCTGGACAAATCGGTGGTAATATATTGCGCATAGCTGCTGAATACCGAGGTCATGTGCGCCGGATTCAGCGTTTTAAATTTGTCAAAAATAGCAATCATAACCTGACGCTGACGGCCTGTTCTGCCAAAATCACTGTCCAGTTTGCGAATGCGCGCAAAGGTTAAAGCAGCTTTGCCGTCCAAATGGTTCATGCCTGTGTTCAGGTCAATTTCCCGGCTATATTCTCCGCGATACCAGCCGCTCATATAATCCACTTCGTCCTGCGTCATCTCCAAATCAATGCCGCCCATCGCGTCAATCAGCTCAATAAAATTTTCAAAGTCAATTTCCACATAATGGTCCACATTGATGCGGAAATTATTTTCAATGGTCTGCATAGTTAGCCCGGCGCCGCCTACTTTTAATTGACTGCCTATGGTATAGGCGCTGTTGAGTTTCCCTTTGCCGGACTTGGGAATTTCTACATATAGGTCTCGCAGAAAGGATACCATATTTAAATTTTTAGTTTTGCTGTTTATCGAAACGAGCATCATGGTATCGGTGCGTTGAGCGGTACCATCCTCGCTGCGGTCAACGCCCAGCAGCAGAATATTGGTAATGGAATTGTCCGAGATGACATCCCAAGTGGGAGCGTCTACGGGTTGTTCCACATAGCTGGAGGTGTCGGTGGGTTTATAGTTAATTTTAGAAAGCATTACTCCCACAAATACTGCAATACCCACAGCGATGGTTATAAAAATACAGACGAAAATCAGAATGATTTTTTTGGCCTTGCCTTTTTTGCGAATAGGAGGCAAGGTGCCGTTTCCGCCGCCGCGCCGGGAGGAGCTGTAAATATCGCGGTTTACTTGGTTGTAGCGGTCAATTTCTTCTTCTGTCGGACGAATAGAGCTTGTCCGGCTGTTATAGTTTTTGTGATTGGCGGCATTCGGGTTTCTTACAGCGCGGTTTTGCTGGCTTTTGCGGCATTCATCGTTTCCGGAGGGGGGTGTGTGGTAATGTTTTGCCATAGTATACTCCTTGCATCTATCTTAAAAATACGATAAAAAATCATCTTTTCAGTTCGAAATTTACAATCTATTTTATTGTATTGCATTGTATGGACGATGTCAACCGTTGGCGGCCGAAACACAGCGGTTCTTTCAAAAAATTTGCAGATTTTTCACGCTTGGCGACTTGATTTTAAAATAGATATGCTTTATCATAGAATTTACCGAAAAATCAAAAAGGAGCTTTTCTTATGGTATCCAAAAAGAAACGAAAAACAGACAAGCGTACCCTTTGGATTCGCATTGTGGCGATGGGCTGCGCCTTGCTCATGATAGGTACGGTGGTTGTGGCAGCGTTGTTTGTATTTTAATATGTTAAAGGCAGGTTAAAAACAGGTGGCATTTTTAAAGCAGCTCTAAATAATTTTTAACCTCATTTTTACAAGCGTGCGGTATACTGAACTCATTCTAAAAAATGAGGAGTGTACCAATATGAAACAATCAAAATTCAAGCGAATCATCACCGCGGCGATAGCCTGCGCTTTGTTAAGTACAGTTACCGTGCTGTTTACTGCCTGCGATTCCGGTCAAAGCGGCACAGGCAATACCGGTGCTTTCAGCGGCAAGCTTACCTTAAACGGCTCTACCTCCATGGCAACGGTTTGTCAGGCCTTGGGCGAAGTTTTTCATGAGGAGAATCCGGGTGTTACGGTGGAAAAAAGCGGTACGGGTTCGGGGGATGCAGCAAAAGCGGTTCTGGCAGGAACGGCGCTAATTGGCGACCTTTCCCGAAATTTGAAGGAAAGTGAAAATCCTGAGCAATTTGAGGTGGTGCAAATTGCAACGGACGGGATTGCGATTGCTGTGCAGAAAAATAACCCGGTAAGCGACCTAACTAAAGAACAAATTGCGCAAATTTTTACCGGTGAGATTACAAATTGGAACCAGCTTGGTGGGCAGGACAGCGCCATTACCGTTTTAGGCAGAGAGGCTTCTTCGGGCACCAGAGACGGCTTTGAATCCATTTTCAAAGTGGAGGGCAAGGCCAAGTATGCAGCGGAATTGACCTCTACCGGTGAGGTGCTTAACCGTATAGCCGGCGACCCTACCGCCATTGGTTATATTTCTCTGGCATCGGTATCGCCGGCCGTTCAGGCTCTGAGGGTGGACGGGGTAGATCCAACCGAGGAAAATATTGCAAACGGTACTTACACCATCTCTAGACCGTTTATTCAAATTTACAAAAAAGGCTCTGACAGCGAGCTGATACAGGCATGGTTTGCCTTTGTCAAATCCGAGTCCGGTCGCCGAGTGATTGAAGAGGTCGGTTTGATTCCAGCATAACTTCCCCATAGAAAAAAGCCCCATTACGGGGCTTTTTTGCGTATATTTATTCTTTTCCAAACAATTTTTGTGCGTAATATACCGTACCCATGGCATCCTTAGAGTAAAAATCCGCGTCAATCATATCGGCATATTCCTGCGTCAGTACCGCGCCGCCTACCATAATTTTTACATCGGGCGCTTGCTGCCGCAATCTGCGAATCGTTTCCTCCATATTCACAACCGTGGTGGTCATCAATGCACTTAGTCCTACCAGCTTTACATTTTGCTCAATGGCAGTCTGGACTACCACATCATAATCCACATCTTTGCCAAGGTCAATCACATCATAACTGTAATTCTCCAGCAATACCTTTACAATATTTTTGCCAATATCATGAATATCGCCTTTCACGGTTGCCAGAATGATTTTCTCTCCTTTTTCCTGTACCTGACCGCTTTTGTCCAAATGTATTTTAATGGCTTCAAAGGCGGCCTTAGCGGCTTCTGCGCTCATTAAAAGCTGCGGCAAAAACAGTGTGCCCTCCTCAAAATGCTTACCCACCACATCTAAAGCAGGCACCAATTTTGTGTTGATAATGGTAAGTGGTTCTACTGTTTTCAGCAGCTCTAATGCCGCTGCATGTGCGCTTTCTTTAAGCCCCTTTATTACAGCTTGGTCCAGCGGCATTGCAGTGCCGGCAGTATCGGCGGTTTCCTTAGCTTGTCCCGAATACTCGTTGATATAATCCATACACTGGGTGTCTACGCCGCTTAGTGCGCAATAGGAGTAATAGGCTTTCATCATACTCTGCGAGCCGGGATTGATAATCGCGCCGCTTAGTCCGTTTTGCATAGCCATGGTAAAGAATGCGGCATTAATATTTTCGCGCTGGGGCAGACCGAAAGAAATATTGGAAACGCCCAATGAAGTATAAGCTCCCAACTCGTCGCGAATAAGTTTTAATGCCTCTAAGGTGACTGCGGCCGCATTTTGGTCGGCGCTTACGGTCATGGCAAGCACATCAAATACCAAATCGGTTTTGGGAATACCGTATTCAGCGGCGGTATTTACAATTTTTTTGGCAATTTCCAAACGTTCCTGCGCTGTGTCCGGAATACCGTTTTCATCTAAAGTCAGCGCAATGACAATGCCGCCGTATTTTTTGACCAACGGAAAAACTTCGTGCATAATATGCGCCTTACCGTTGACCGAATTGATAAGCGGTTTGCCGTTATAAATGCGCATAGCTTGCTCCATAGCGACCGCGTCGGTGGTATCAATTTGAAGCGGCAAATCAATCACGCTTTGAATCTCTTTAATTGCGTCCTGCATCAATTGCACTTCGTCAATTTCAGGCAAGCCTACATTCACATCTAAAATATGCGCGCCGTTTTTCTGTTGGGTCAATCCCTCCTTTAAAATGTAGTCCATATCATGGTCTCGCAAAGCCTGCTGAAAGCGTTTTTTACCGGTTGGGTTAATGCGCTCGCCGATGATTAACGGGCGTTTACCGAATTGCACGGCGTGGGTGTAAGAGGAAATTACGGTGAGATTCTTTTTCTCCATGGGTAGCGGGGCAATGCCCTTACATAGCTGTACGGTTTTTGCAAGATGCTCCGGGGTAGTGCCGCAGCAGCCGCCTATTATCCATGCGCCCTCCATGACAATGTCGAGCATTTCCTTTGCAAATTGTTCGGGGGTTACATCATATACGGTTTGTCCGTTTACATTTTTGGGCAGACCTGCGTTAGGGTTTACCACAATAGGGGTAGAGCAGCATTGAGTCAGTGTTTTCATGAACGCCTTCATTTGCGTAGGACCTAAGCCGCAGTTAAATCCAATGGCATCCACGCCGAGACCCTCCAGCAGCGCCACTGCCGCAGGAATGTCTCCGCCGGTCAGTAACTTTGCGTTTTCGTCGAAGGTCATGGTTACCACAATCGGCAAATCGGTATTTTCCTTTACGGCCAGCACCGCAGCTTTTACCTCATGCGTATCGCTCATGGTTTCAATCAGCGCAAGGTCGGCACCGGCCTCTTTGCCTATGACTGCCATTTCTTTAAACGCCTCATAGGCGTTTTCAAATTCTAAATCTCCTAAAGGTCGCAGCAATTTACCGCTTGGACCGATGTCTAAAGCAACGGCACCGTGACCGTTTTCGGAAACAGCCTGTTTTGCCAATGCGACGGCTTTTTCAATCAGTTGCTTAGCCGTATAGTTGTCGTCCTCTAATTTCAAGGAATTTGCGCCGAAAGTATTTGTTTTTACAATGTCGCAACCGGCCTTTAAATATGCCCGGTGTATATTTAAAATAAACTCGGGTTTTTCTATATTCCAGCTTTCGGGCAATTCACCGGGACCAAGTCCGTTTTGCTGCAAAATAGAACCCATACCGCCCTCAAAAAAAAGAATGCGTTTGCCAAGCTGTTTGAATAATTCCATGGTTAGTCCTCCTTTCGAAAAGGGCAATTTTTTGCCTTGCAGGTCATGCACCTTGCAATGTGACAGGTGGTTTCCTCTTTAGTCAGCCCAATGATTGCCGTGACGGATTTGCTGGGCGCTAAAATCATGCTGTCCATTAGGGTCAGGCCGATGCGTTTTTGACATTGCAGGACCGCTAAAAACTCCTTTTGATAGGTTAGCGGAAAATCTCCGTAGCCGGGGCTGAAACGCGGGCGTAGATAAAGACCCTGTTTGCCGGCCTGTTCCTTCATAAATTCCTGTTGTTCATCGCAAAAAGCCTCAATGACCGCAGCGGCGCACGCTTGTAAAATGACCGCCTTACTCATGTCCAATTTATTGTATTTCTGAATCAGTAAATCGGTGCGTGCGCCAAGCGTAGCTGCAAAAATTGCAGCCTCCTTGCAACCGCTGATGTGCTGTGACAAGCTTTTGCTTGCAATGGTCACAGCACCGATGGTTACGGTATTTGTTTCCCCGAATGCCGTAGGGTATATTTGATAGACGCATTTTGGCGCAGTCACAGAGAGCAATTCCTCAAGGCATGCCTCTATGCGCTCAGTAATTACTTCATCGGCGGGTTTGCCGCGATACCCCAAATAGCGCAAAATTTCTTTTCGGTTAATGTCCATGCGAATTTCCTTTCTTTTCTTTGTAACATTATACCAATAAAAAAGGACGGAATCAAATCCAAATTGAGAAATACTTGGATTTTTCCGTCTTTTTATTTAAAACAGAAGGTTAATTAAAAAATAGGCAAAGGGTTTAAAGTTTATCAAATGCCTGAGACAAGTCTGCAATAATATCGTCAATATGCTCAATACCAATGGAAAGACGCACGGTATTGGGCGCAATGCCGCAGGATCTTAATTCCTCCTCGTTCATTTGAGAGTGCGTGGTGCTTGCCGGGTGAATTACCAATGATTTTGCATCGGCAACATTGGCAAGCAGAGAGAAAATCTCCAAAGAGTCGATAAAGCGTTTTGCTTCGGTTTCTCCGCCTTTAATCTCAAAGGTGAAGATAGAGCCGGCGCCCAAGGGGAAATATTTTTGATACAAAGCGTGGTATTTGCTTTCCGGCAGAGCAGGGTGATTGACACGCTCTACCTTGTGGTGATTTTTCAAAAAGTCTACCACTTTCAAAGCGTTTTCCTTGTGACGGTCGGCACGCAAAGACAGCGTTTCAAGCCCTTGAATAAACAAGAACGAATGGAATGGACTTAAAGTAGCGCCCGTGTCGCGAATCAAATTGGTGCGAATGCGGGTAATATAAGCTGCCGCGCCTACATCTTTTGCAAAGTTAATGCCATGGTAACTCTCGCACGGCTGAGAAAGACCGGGGAATTTATCGGAATTCCAGTCAAATTTCCCGGCATCAATAATGACACCGCCCAAAGCTGCGCCGTGTCCGCCAATGAATTTAGTGGCCGAATGTACAACAATATCGGCGCCGTGTTCAATGGGGCGGAACAGGTAAGGCGTTGCAAAGGTGTTGTCTATAATCAGCGGAATACCGTGCTTATGGGCAATGTCCGCCACGGCCTGCACATCAATTACGCTGGAATTCGGGTTGCCCAAAGACTCAATGAAAATCAGCTTGGTGTTCTCCTGAATGGCATCTTCAAAATTTTGTACCACATCCGGGTCAACAAATGTGGTGGTAATACCTACTTCAGGCAGAGTATGCGCCAACAAATTATAAGTGCCGCCGTATAAAGTGGAGGCTGCAACGACATGGTCGCCGGCAAAGGCAATGTTACGAATGGCGTATGTAATGGCGGCAGAACCCGAAGCGGTTGCCAAAGCGGCAATACCGCCCTCCAAAGCAGCAATGCGTTTTTCAAACACATCGGTGGTGGGGTTCATCAGCCGAGCGTAAATATTACCCGGCTCGGTCAAATGAAAGCGCCCGGAGGCCTGGTCGCAGTCTTTAAATACAAAGGAGGTCGTTTGATAAATGGGCACAGCGCGTGCATCAGTAGCGGAATCGGGGGTTTCCTGTCCAACATGAAGCTGTTGGGTTTCAAATTTCCAGTTTTTGTTGCTCATACGGTTCCTACTCGCTTTCTTTATTAAAATAATGTTAGGTAATATTGTAGCTGCAATTTCTAAAAGAAATATTGTTACATCGCCTTAAACAATATAAAACATATAGAATTAGTAGTGTTTTATGTTATGGCTATTTTAACCTATAAATTTATGCTTGTCAATAGCATTTTTAATTTTTCTTTTTTTCGCCCCAAAAAGGCAAGGACGCTATTCATCAATGCGTCCTTGCCTTTATATACGTTTGTTTTATGCTTTGCCACGCAGTGTTTACTCTAAATCGTCGGCGCAGCACGGTGCAAAATCATCATGACCGAACCTTTTGCGGTAATTTTGCACCAAATCGGCAAGAGTAATATTATTTACCACATTTTGCACCGCTTGGTGAATCCGTTGCCAAACCTCCAGCGTAACGCACGCATTTGAGTACGAACAGGGGTCTGATTGATTGTCCAGGCAGGGTACGGGAGAAAGTGTGCCCTCCATCACGGTTAAAATAGCGCCCACGGTGTATTCCTCCGGTTTTTTGGAGAGTCGATAGCCACCGTTTGCGCCTCTTGCGCTGGTGACAAAGCCCGCCTTGCAGAGCTGATTGATAATTTGCTCCAAATATTTGTCGGAGATTTTCTGTCTGGTCGCAATATTTTTAATACTGATATAATGTTCGCTGCCGTTTACGGCGAGATCCAGCATTAGGCGCAGAGCATACCTGCCTTTGGTGGAAATTCTCATAAAATCCTCCTTTCCGTTGCACCTCTATGTGTATAAAAATGGCAAATTTTGTCTGTCTAAATTCATATTATACAATAAATTTTATGGTTCGTCCATAGCAAAAAGTGCGTTTGCAGAGTGGAAGTACCGTTTTACGGTTTTTTCTTGACAAATTTCTGTCAGGAGCATATTATTAAAGGTAATAGAGTAAATGCGTTAGACAGGGCAATCAAATTCGGTGGTGCCGCGAAGCTTTGGTCTTCGTCTCTGTTTTTTCAGATAGGGACGGAGACCTTTTTCATACCGGGTTGCCGACCCAAAGCAAAGGAGATACAAACATGAAATTAACAGGTGCGCAAATCATTATGGAGTGCTTATTGGAGCAGCGGGTAGACACTGTGTTCGGTTATCCCGGCGGCGCTGTTTTAAATATTTATGACGCACTTTATGAATACAGCAACCGAATCAACCATATTTGTACCGCACATGAGCAGGCTGCGGCGCATGCGGCCGACGGCTATGCCCGTTCCAGCGGTAAAACCGGCGTTTGTATTGCGACTTCGGGACCGGGCGCTACCAATTTGGTTACCGGTATTGCAACAGCATATATGGACTCGATACCCATGGTGGCCATTACAGGGAATGTTAACCTCAACTTACTGGGATTAGACAGCTTTCAGGAGGTAGATATTACCGGTATTACCATGCCCGTTACCAAGCATAATTTTATTGTAAAAAATATTGCCCATTTGGCAGATACCTTGCGGCAGGCGTTCCGCATTGCGCAGGAGGGCAGAAAAGGTCCGGTATTGGTAGATGTGCCAAAGGACATTACCGCGCAGGAGTATGAATTTACCCCGGCAAGGCGGTTGCAGGAAGAGCAGCCGGAGGCAGTTTTACCGTTACATAAAAAACAGCCGCAGCCTAAGCTGGCCAAATTAGAGCAGGCGCTGGAATTGTTGCGGCAAAGTAAGCGACCGTTTGTGTATGCGGGCGGCGGCGTGCTTGCTGCCGAGGCCTCACAGGAATTGAAAGCGCTGGCAGAAATTTTAGACGCACCGGTGGCCTGTTCGTTAATGTGTCAGGGCGGCTTTGACCAAGCGGACGAGCGCTATATGGGTATGCTGGGTATGCACGGCACTAAAACGGCTGCTCAGGCGCTGAAAAATTGCGACCTGTTTTTGGCGGTGGGCACGCGCTTTTCCGACCGCATTATTTGTAATGCCAAGCTGTTTGCTAAGCATTGTCCGGTTATTCAGATTGACATTGACCCAGCGGAGTTTAACAAAAATATTGACGTAACCGTAAAGCTTGCCGGCGACGCCAAAGAAATTTTGTCGCGGCTCAATGCTGAACTGGAACAGCAGTCGCATGGTCAGTGGCTGGGGCAAATTCAAGCGTGGAAGCGGGAGTACCCCTTACAGCAAATGGCCATAGAGCCCAACGGTGTAACGCCGCAAATGCTGTTCGATGCTTTGAATGAGCTGACAAAATCGGAGGCAATCATTGCAACAGAGGTCGGTCAGCACCAAATGTGGGCGGCGCAATTCTATCAATTCCGTTACCCGCGGCAGTTTATTACCTCCGGCGGACTTGGTACTATGGGCTTTGGTTTGGGCGCGGCTATGGGAGCGCAGGTTGCAAATCCGCAGAAAAGGGTCATTAACATTGCCGGCGACGGCAGCTTTCATATGAACTGCAATGAGCTTTCCACCTTGGCAAAATACCAAATTCCTGTGTTGGAGCTGGTATTGGATAACTCTGTGTTGGGTATGGTGCGGCAGTGGCAGAAGCTGTTTTATGACGGACGTTTTTCGCAAACTGACCAAAATAAACAAACCGATTATGTAAAATTGGCGCAGGCCTTTGGCGTAAAAGCGTTTGAAATTACAACCCGGGAGGAATTGCTTCCGGTTCTAAAACAGGCGCTGAGTTTGCACGAACCCATTTTGGTGGTTTGCCGCATTCACAAGGATTTTAATGTATTGCCTATGGTTCCGGCGGGCGCTTCCGCCGAGGAACCGATTCTTGAAATGGAAAGGAGGTAGTCGCAATGCAGCATCAGGAAAAGGACTATATCTTGTCGGTGCTGGCGCAGAATCACGCGGGAGTTTTACAGCGTGTGGTAGGCTTGTTCAGTCGCCGTTGCTATAATATTAAAAGTATTATGGCTGCGCAAACCGAGGACCCGAATCAATCCAGAATTTTAATTGTGGTGCAGGGTGACGACCGCATTGTACGGCAGGTAGATAAGCAGTTGAGTAAACTTGCCGAGGTGGAACAGGTAACGGTGCTTGACCGCAATGAGGCGGTGGTACGCGAGCATTTGCTTATTAAATTGCGGCGCAGCGACGAAACCTCCGACCGTTTGGTAGCGCTTGCCAATGTGTTTCATGCGGCGGTTTTACATGTTTCCGGCACCGAGATGATTTTGGAATTGACTGGTACGCCTTCAGCTTTGGATTCGTTTGTGACTTGCTGTAAGCCGTATTCGATTCTGAGCATTTTGCGCACGGGTACCATGGCGATGGAACAATAACGGCAAAGGAGGAACGGTCATGCTTACATTGGACAAAATTTACCATGCTTCCTATGTGTTGCGCGATGTGGTTCGGCAAACGGATTTGATATTAGCGCCGCATATTCACCCGGAAAGTCAGATTTACCTAAAAACGGAAAATTTGCAAACCACGGGTTCTTTTAAAATTCGCGGTGCGTATTATAAAATTTCACAGCTTTCTCAGGGCGAAAAAGCAAAGGGAGTCATTGCCTGCTCGGCGGGCAACCATGCGCAGGGTGTTGCCTTGGCGGCGGCCAAAAACGGCATTTCCTCGCTCATTTGTATTCCCGATGGCGCGCCGATTTCCAAAGTGGAGGCCACCAAACGTTATGGTGCGCAAGTGTGTTTGGTCAAGGGTGTGTATGACGACGCTTACCAAAAGGCGTGCCAATTGCAAAAGGAAAGCGGCAGTACTTTTATTCACCCGTTTAACGACGAGGATGTAATTGCGGGTCAGGGCAGTATTGGACTGGAATTACTGGACCAGCTGCCGGATTTGGACGCGGTGATTGTACCAATCGGCGGAGGCGGACTGATCGGCGGCGTTGCCTTTGCTATAAAGGCATTGCGCCCGCAATGTAAGGTATACGGCGTGCAGGCAATGGGCGCGCCCTCTATGTACAATTCCGTAAAGCATAGCCGGCTGGAAACTTTAGAGTATGTTTCTACGATTGCGGACGGCATTGCCGTGAAGCAGCCGGGCGATTTAACCTATGATTTGTGCCAAAAATATGTGGACGAAATTGTAACGGTGACCGATGATGAAATTTCCACGGCTATTTTAGCATTGATTGAACAGCAAAAGTTAATTGCTGAGGGCGCAGGCGCCGTTGCGGTAGCCGCGGCCATGTTCAATAAGGTAGAGGTTCTGGGAAAAAAGGTAGCGTGTATTGTTTCCGGCGGCAATATTGATGTAACGATTTTATCACGCGTGATTTCCCGCGGTTTGCTCAAAACAGGCCGCTCGGCCGACATTACCTTAGAATTGGTAGATAAACCGGGGCAACTTAGTGAGGTCTCCCGTATTATTGCGCAGACCGGCGGCAATGTGGTGGCGGTGCACCATGACCGAAGCGGTGAAAATACCAATGTAAACGGATGCTATCTGCATTTGGTAATGGAGACCCGTGACCATGCGCATATTCTGGAAATCGAAAATGCGCTGACCCAAAGCGGTTATAAAATTATTGGCAGAGAGAGGCGTTGCATATGTTAAAAAAAATCAGTACAGAAAAGGCGCCGGCGGCTATCGGACCGTATTCGCAGGCCATAGTGAACGGCAATATGCTGTATACCAGCGGGCAAATTCCCATCATTCCGGAAACGGGTGAATTGATACAGGGGGATATTACCGCACAGGCAGAGCAGGTGATGAAAAATTTAAGCGCGGTTTTACAGGCGGCGGGTACAAGCTTTGCAAATGTGGTAAAAACTACCTGCTTTTTGGTAAATATGAATGATTTTGCGGCATTTAACGCGGTGTATGAACGCTATTTTACCGAAAAACCAGCGCGTTCGTGTGTGGCGGTGAAGCAGTTGCCCAAAAACGCATTGGTTGAGGTAGAATTGATTGCCGTAACCGAATAAAGTGCAAATAGCAAGGCAAAGACGGTGTAATGACCGTCTTTTTTCTATGCAAGGAAAAATAATTTCACAAAAACTTCAAAATTCTACACACATATTTTTCTGCATTGCTTACTATTTATATATTATAAAGGCTGTCCACAGTGACGGCATAAGGGGAATGCGTCTTGATAAGATTAATAAAACGGTATCCGAAAATGACGGCTTTTTCGGCGCTGATATGCGTTGTGCTGATTTCCATTTTGGTCAGACAATGGGTATGGAGCTCGCGCGGCGGAGCAGAGCCTGCTGTTGTACCAACCGGAAACACAGTGGAAAGTACGGTATCTCAGGCAACCCAAATTACCGAAATGCGTGCGGTTTGGGTGCCCTTTATGACGCTTTCCATGAACGGCGAGAGCGATAAAACAGAGGCCGCGTTTATCAAGAAATTTGACCAAATTGTGCGAACAGCAAAGGAAAAAGGACTCAATACGTTGATTGTGCAGGTGCGGCCTTTTGGCGATGCCTTCTACCGTTCTTCGTTGTTTCCGTGGTCGCATTTTTTAACCGGCACGCAAGGGCAGGACCCAGGTTATGACCCGCTTGCGTATATGGTCAAGGCGGCGCACGAAAACGGTCTGCAAATCCACGCGTGGGTCAATCCGCTGCGCATTCAGCTCAATAGCAACCCGGTTCAGCTTGCGGAAAATAACCCCTACATACAGTGGAGTACCGACGAAGGCAAACAGGGCTGGGCAGTCGCTTATGAAAGTGGTAAATATTTCAACCCGGCGTATGCACAGGTGCGCAAATATATTGCAGACGGCGTTACGGAAATTGTGCAGAATTACGAGGTGGACGGCATTCAATTTGACGACTATTTTTACCCCACGCAGGACGGTGCTTTTGACCAAAGAGAATATGATGCATACCGGGAGCAGGCGCAACAGGGCGGGGTAGCCATGACGCTTTTGGAATGGAGGCAGGCCAATATTAACGCGATGGTTTCACAGGTATATGCGCAGGTAAAGCAGGCAAAACCGCAAGTGGTTTTCGGTATTTCTCCGCAGGGCAATGTACAAAATTGCCTGAATATGGGCGCCGATGTTGCCACATGGTGCAGTACGCAGGGGTATTTGGACTATATTTGTCCGCAGCTATATGTCAACTTTGAGCATCAGATACTGCCCTTTGGCACGGCGGTAAAACAGTGGAGAGAAATGGTTACTAACCCGTCTGTGAAGTTGTATTTCGGTCTGGGCCTGTATAAAGCAGGCTCGGATGTAGACAGCGGTACCTGGCAAAATTCGAGCAGCATTATTGCCGATCAGATTACTGCGGGTCGGGAAGCCGGAGGCGATGGTTTTATGCTCTATTCGTATGATTATCTGTCGCATACGCAAACCGAGCGGGAGGTGCAAAATGCCATGAAATTACTTAGTTAGCAGGGCATTGCATACAAAAAAGAACCTTTCTCTCAAAGGTTCTCTTGTGCAGAAATTGTAATACCGCGGCAATGCGTTTGTTCGGCGTCGGTAATTTTCACCAAAATGATTTGCCCGCAAACTTGTTGTGCTGCTGTAAATTGCACGGGAGTATAGTTAGGCGTATAGCCTTCAAAAATTCCCGGTGCAATTTCCCTCTCCGCCAAAACGGCCTGTACCGTGCCGCATTGTGCTTTTAAAAATACCTGTCGGGTTTGATTTGTCAGCGCGGTCAATTCTTTACTGCGAGCGTCTTTTATCCGCTTGGTAATTTGGTTGGGTGCATCGCAGGCCTTTGTGCCGGGTCGTCTGGAATAGGCAAATACATGTACCCTTGCAAAGGCAATTTCCCTTGCAAAGGCTAGGGATTGCATAAATTCCGCGTCGGTTTCTCCGGGAAAACCTACCATCATGTCGGTGGTAATGGCGGCGTTTGTGAACGCGCTGTGCAAATTTTGCACAATGGTACGGTATTCCTCGGTGGTATAATGACGGCACATACGAGTAAGGGTTTCATTACAGCCGCTTTGCAAAGACAAATGAAATTGCGGACACAGCTTTTTTTGCACGGCCAAGCGAGCAATCACATCGGGGTTGAGCTGTTCAGGCTCCAGCGAGCCAAGGCGTATGCGCTCTATACCCTGCACGGCGCAGACGGCTTCCACAGCATCGCACAAATGCAGTCCGCAATCCTGCCCAAAGGCGGAAAGATTGATACCGGTCAATACAATTTCCCGGTAGCCCTTTTGGGCAAGCTGAGTTGCCTCGTCAATGAGGTCCGGCAAGGACTTGGAACGCACGCGACCTCTTGCGTGGGGAATGATACAAAACGAGCAGAAACGATTGCAGCCGTCCTGAATTTTCATAAATGCGCGGGTACGTTCATGGAACTGCTCCACCTGCATACTTTCAAATTTGTCGCTGTGCGGGGTAATGTCAATGATGCGCTGTTTTGTGGACAAATATGCTAAAATATGCGAAAGCAAAGCAGCACGATTGCTGTTGCCCAGCACAATGTCGGCATCGGTCAGTTCTTCTGCCAATTCCGGGAACGCTTGAGGCATACAACCGGTGAGCACAATGACGGCATGAGGATGTTCACGCCGCGCTTTATGTAGAGTTTGCCGCACCTTTTGGTCACTGGCAGAGGTCACGGTACAGGAATTGAGCAGAATAATATCGGCAGGTTCGTTGTTTTGACAGGCGGAAAAGCCGCCCCGGAAAAGTTGTTGAAGCATAGCCTGTGTTTCGTATTGATTTACCTTGCAGCCCAAGGTGATGGAAGAAACTTTCATGAAAACCTCTCTTTGGGGTAGAATTTGGGTCGGAAAGCCAATAAAAACGCAAAATATATAGCGAAATGTCTATTGATTCTACGGGGTATTCATGCTAATATGGGAATCAATATAGACAGTAGAAAAAAGGAAGGAGAGTACATATGGAAACGGCAACGGTTTTACTCAACGATGGTGATAAAGTAAACCGGTTTGTTGCGGCAATGAGTAAGCATATCTGCCCGGTATATTTGAGTACCAAGCGGTACAAGGTGGACGCAAAATCGCTTATCGGTATATTCGGCATGGATTTAACCAAGCCGCTTACAGTGGAAATCGGTGCGCCGAATCATCCGGTATCGCCGGAGGAAATCAACGCGGTGATGCAGGACCTTTCCGGATTTATCCTATCGGAATCTGTTTAAAAACAGGAGTTATGAAAACTCCCGCGCCTTGTTGTTTATTAAATTTTATTATAACCCCAAAACGGGGCAAAATCAAGTCGGACTTACAGGTATTGCTTCCACATGTCGATATAGGCCTGACTGCTTTTGATAAACTCCTCTGCAAGCTGTTTTTCCTCTTGTTTAGGCTGCTCCAGCTCATTGAGCTTTTTGGTCATGTCAATAATGCCCATGGTGGTGCCGTTAATCATCATTTCAGCAAGGTGCTGTTCAGAGGAATCCACCAGCGTGTTCATTTGAATCGACCCCCAAAGCATGGCATGTTGAGTCATTTTTTCCTTTTCCGGCTGCATGTGATATTTTTCTAATGCAGTTTCCGCTTGTATGTGCAGTTTCTCATATTTGCCTTTTTGTTTTTCCAATTCGGTTTTCAGGGCGGAAGTGGTGGTTTTGGGCAACAGCATTTCAATAGCATCTACTCCCATGGTACAAGCTTTTGCAATCTCATTTAATAAATTACTATTTTCGTGGTGCATAACAAAACTCCTGTTCTTGTTTTTCGTTAGTTTGCTGAAAATTTGCGAAAATATACGCGGTTTTTTCACAGATTATGAGAAAAAGTTGTGAAAATTTTAAGAATGCACTTGTATTTTGTAATAATATACGCTATATTAATCAGTATATAGTGGATATTGTGCAGTTTTTTTGGTAAAAAACCTATACTTTTTGTGCCACCTTGTTTTTAATGAACAAAGTGGCCTATATAAAGGGGAATTGTGAAGTTTTTGCACAAAAAGCCGTGGTAAAAAAAGTATAGATTTTATCACACAATTAAAAGGAGTAAGCAACATGAAAAAAACTTACAAAACGCGCATACCCAAACGCATGATTTCATGGCTGTTGGCACTATGCATTTGCTTTAGCACAATAGTTACCTGCGGTCTTTTCGCCGCGGCGGAGAACACTACGCAACAGCAAAACACAACCAATTTTACGGTGAATATGGGCACGCCGATTAAAGAGGACAACGAGCCTGATAAATTCACCTACCCGCATGCAAGCGTGACCGCGCAAGCCGGAGCTGACCCGATAACGGTGCTGAATGTAACCGTAACCAGCGGCGCAATTGACACCAGCGGCTTAACAGAACAGCCCAACATGACGGACAAAAATAATCAATCTGTAACATGGATTTTTAAAACGGGAAAAACTGCCGCCGACATTACCGATATGCTGAAAAAGCTGAAATTTACCAAGGGCGCCAATATGAATATTACGATTTCGGTTGATAGCAACACTGTTACTGATAATTTGAAGAATAGTAGCAACAAACTGACCTATAACCCGGCAAACGGCCACTTTTATATGTATGTACCAGAAAAGCTACCTTGGGCGGATGCTTACAATAAAGCCAAGTCCTATGTTTTTCAGGGGCAGATGGGCTATTTGGCTACGATAACTTCAAAAGCTGAGGCTGAGGTTTTGCGTGCGGTGGGCGGCAGCAGCCATGAGTGGCTGGGCGGCACAGTGTTAAAGAAAAACGGAACGAAAATCAATGACGAACAGACTTTAACTTCGAATGCATTGAATGTACCCGCGGGGGCGTACGGAAAAAAAGCTCAGTTTTATTGGGCTTGCGGTCCGGAAGCTGGGCAAACTATCGATCACAGTCTGTGGAAGTCCGGGGAACCAAATGGTACTGCTTTTTCTCCGGAATGTTGTGTAAGTTTATATGGCGGCACTACTGAATTAAATGACCTGACAAAGGATAATACTGTGCATACGGTGGGGTATTATATTGAATTTGGCGGCTACGAAGCCGGCAAAGACCCCGGCGGCCGAGTTGAAGTGAAAACCGACAAAATCGAAGTGAAAAATGTAACCCCATTAGATGCCGAGGCTACCATTAACGGCTTAAAATATGCGCCGTTGAGCGAGGCCTGCAAAGCTCTGAAAGACGGAGAAACTTTGGTATTGGAAAAGGTTGCCGGTCTTACCAAAGCCGAAGACCAAACGCTACCTGCAACCGCAAAAATTCAAACCAAAGACGGCCGTACATATACCGCCGGCAACGGTTCTACCCCGAAAATTGACATTGACGAAAATGGTCAACTCACCCTCAAGGATGGTGTGATTGATGCCTCTGCCAATGCTCCGGTTACCGTTGGCGGCCACAAGGTTACGGTAGACCAAAAGGCTTCTGTTAGTGCCACAAACGGTCAAGACGGCGAGGTTATTCCAGAGGCTTCCGGTACAGTTAAAATCGGAGGTGTTACCTATACTTACCAAAATCCCAGTGACACAGAGAGCGCTGTGATTGCTGTTCCGGACGCGATGAAAAATAGTGATGAGGTAACCAAAGCAGAAATTCTGGGAAATATTGCAGCGACTGTTGTAATAGACGATACCCAAAATGTGACCACAGACGGCAATGGTACCGGCAAGGTTACCGTAGAAAAAGTAAATAATACTCCAACCGTGAAACTTGAAAATGGTGCCAATGCCACAGCTTTTGGCAGCACCGTAAGCAATACCGGACTCGGTGAACTGACCTTGACTCCGCCAAGTGCCGGGGCAACAATTCCCGACCGTGCAAAAGTAACCGTTACGGAAAACGGTACCTTTACAGCGGACGGTCACACCTATACGGTTACGGATGATATGAAAGAATTCTATTTGGGAGAATTTGATATTAAGCTTACTGTGGATGAACATTTGACCGCAGACCCCACAATCGTTACTCGCACAGTGACAGAGGGTAAAAAATATTACGGAGATGTTTATGAGGTTACGCTCAAACCCATGGAAAATTATGAAATTTCTCCGGACGATGTGACGGTAGAAATGAACAATCAAGTGTTAACCGAGACCGTTGCTACTCAGGACGGCGAGAATGTTAAGGTGCAGGTTACGGTTAAGGGTAATGCGGCCGTAACAGCAAATGCCAAGCGCCAAATGCGTGTGATTACCGTTACAGACGCAACCAATACGCGGGGCAATGTTACTGCAAGCTATGTGGACGACAACAGCCAAACCCAAACCGTAGATAAAGATGCTCAAAATCAAATGACGGTGGAAAAAGGCAGAGAGGTTACACTGAAATTTGATAATCCGACGTTTTTTGTTTGGAAGAAAGATGACAATACGCTCTTTACAGAGAAAACGAATGTTACGGACAATATGAATGTAACACCAACCTTCAAAAGTAATGTGGAGACCGGTACAGACGGTGCAAAAATCGGCGCCGACAATTTTTCGGTTCATTTGAGTAAGGTTGCTGCTTTTACAGAGGATAAAGCCAAGACAGATTCGGCGGTACAGGCAGTGCAAGCTGATGGTACTGAAATTGCAAAGGATCAAATCACAGTTGATTTGTCTGCATTGAAAAATATGACAGAGGCTGGAGTTACACAGGTAACTTTCACAGCAAACGGCGTTTCTGTGACCGTTGAGGTTGAAGTGTTGGATACCAAACCGATTGTGACGGGCAAAACGGCGCATACGATTACTTTTGTAGGTGAGCCTAATACCGAATATACGGTGAAAAAACCCGACGGCAGTACCGAAACCATTATTACGGATGCAAATGGCAAAGCAACGGTTAAAGGCCTTCAAAAAGGTCAGGAGTATACCGTTAGCAATGAAATTTATGGCGAAACAACTGTGAAAACCTCGCTGGTGGACGCCAAAGATATTGCCGAAAGTTTTGCAAAGGACGGCGATACAACCACTACAAACGGCAAGACAGATGAAACTGAAAGCGCTGAAAACAGCAACGTTACCGTGACTGTAGATGAGGACGGCAATTATAAGGCGGCGCTCAAGCAGAATGTAGACAAAACCGTTGAGGTGCCCGATACATGGGAAACGGTAAAGGTAGATCTCAATGGCAACAATATTAAAGGTGACGATGCTACTCAAACTACGCCGGCGGCTCCCGGTTTGAAATTTACCCAAGGTACTGAAAATGACCGTCCGGGTACAAAGCTGAATATTGTAGATACCAAAGGAACCGGTAAAGTACAGGGAGGCAATGGCTCGGCGGAGAACCCAAATGGCGCTGCCGGCATGGACACTGATACGGCGAAAGCTCCGACCGAGACCGGTGTGACTGTAGGTGGTACTGCCACTATTTTG
Organism: uncultured Eubacteriales bacterium; assembly: GCA_934457095.1. GTDB lineage: Bacteria > Bacillota > Clostridia > Oscillospirales > Acutalibacteraceae > UMGS1071. The sequence goes on along the minus strand of CAKSHJ010000001.1, from coordinate 287,871 downwards.
GGTGGCAACGGCACTACGGACGCAACCGGAACAGGCGGTAATGGTGGCGCAGGAATTACCGGCGCGCTTGAGACGACTGTAAGCGGCGGTCATGTACAGGGAGGTAACGGCGGTGACGGTGTTACCGGAGACGGTGGTACCGGCGCAGCGGGTATTAAAACCGATCATAAACAGGTTAAAATTGAAAGTGGTACCGTAACCGGCGGTGATGGCGGTAACGGTGGAAGTTCGACCGGAAATAACGGTAGCAACGGCGGCAATGGCGGTACGGGAATTGATTCCGGTAGCGGTAGCATCACTATTGACAAGGACGGTACAGTCAGTGGTGGAACTGGCGGTAACGGTGGTAATTCTACCAATCAGGACGCAGGTAATGGCGGTCAAGGCGGCGGCGGTACAATTGGCGAAACCAATAACAGCGGTAAAATTGACGGCGGTACAGGCGGAGCCGGCGGTAATTCCGAGCATGGAAATGGCGGAAACGGCGGTCAAGGCGGCAGCGGTACTGACGGCAAAACCGACAATAACCAAGGCGGCCAAATTGGTGGCGGAACAGGCGGTAACGGTGGTTCCTCGACCGACAAAGACGGCGGAACAGGTGGTAGCGGAGGCAATGGCATTAACGGCGAGACTACGAATAGCGGTAATGTAGATGGCGGTGTTGGCGGAGCCGGCGGCGATTCCGATAAGGGTAACGGCGGCAACGGCGGCGCAGGCGGCAATGGCATTGCCGGCAACACCGAAAATACCGAGAGCGGTCAAATTGGTGCAGGTCAAGGCGGAGCCGGCGGTAACTCCAATCTCGGAAGCGGCGGCCGCGGCGGTCAGAGTGGTGTACCTGTTGTAGGTACGTTGCACAATAGCGGCGCCATTACTGAGGTAGCGCCTACCGGAACTGACGGTATTGGTGTAAATAATATGCAAAACGCACAAACCGGAGACAATACACCGTATATTGCTTTGGCAAGTATTGCTGTTTTAGCAGCAGGTTTTATGTTGATTGCATTGCGCAAAAAAGCGAAAAAATAATACTTGATTTAAAAATGCAGGGGTAACAGCCTGCATTTTTTGTGTTTTTTCGGGCAAATTTCAAAACTTTAAAGGACACGGGTTCATCTCGTGTTTTTTCTTTTTTACTTCGAGGTTCTATTGGGTGCGGTTTGTCCATATGTATGGTAAAGAGATGAAAACAAAGGATGTGGTCAAGCAATGATACAGTCTGTAACGCCGTTTGAGACGGCAATTACGCCGCTGTGTACGCGTATCAAGCAAATTTTAAGTGCTTTACCGTTATCGACACAGCAGACTGTCAATGAAATTCGCCTGCGGGTAGGGCGCCCCGTAACGCTACATATGGCAACGCAGACTCGACTGTTAAGAGAGTGCGGCGAGCCTGTAATTGCCCAAAAAAACGACATTGAGGAGAGTTACCGCAGAATTTGTGATTTTTCTGTTTATTCGCATCAGGAGGAGATTCGGCAAGGGTATATTACCGTGTGCGGCGGTCACCGCGTGGGTATTTGCGGCACCGCGGTATTGCAGCAGGGGCAAATTACCACCATACGCGAAATTTCCTCTTTGAATATACGCATTGCAAGGCAGATATACGGTAGCGCCGACCAGCTTTTGCGTCGTTTAGGACAAGGCATTGCCAAAGGTTTGTTGATAGCCGGGCCGCCCGCTTGCGGCAAAACGACGCTGCTGCGAGATTTGGTAAGACAGCTTGCTACGGGAACGGGCAGTGCGCCCAAAAAGGTGGCAGTGATAGACGAAAGGGGCGAGCTTGCCGCGACGTATTGCGGCGTTTGGCAGAATGATTTGGGGCTGTGCTGCGACGTGTTGGACCATTACCCCAAGGGTGCGGGAATTTTGCAGGCGATTCGGTCTCTGTCTCCGGAGGTGATTGTTTGCGACGAATTGGGCGGGCAGGAGGATGTGGAGGCGATACGGCAGGGGTTATATGCCGGCGTTGCCGTGATTGCCACCGTACATGCCGGCAGTGAGGCGGAATTATTGTGTAAAAAACAGGGCAGAGCGTTGCTGAAAACCGGAGCATTTGGTGCTGTGGCGGTTATGAGCGGCGTTGTACCGGGAGAAATTGCGGAAATTTACAAAGCGAGGGATTTACTTGGTGAAATTGGTGGGAAGCGTGGTGCTGATAAGCATAACGACGCTGCTGGGCTTTCTGGAGTCGTATAAACTACGGCTGCGCGTGGAAACGCTGGAAACCTTTTTAAAGGTCATTGGACTGATGGAAACACAAATGCGGTTCTATCAGCTTCCTCTACGGCAGATTATGGAAAAACACAGCGGAGACATGGCGTTATTATGGCAGTGTCATTTGCTGCTGCAAACGGGCAAAAGTTTTGAGCAGGCTTGGAAAAGCGCCGTAGAAGCCGGCACAAAGGGCAAGGGACTCAAGGAGAAGGACAAACGCCTGATTTGCGCATTTGGAGAAGAATTGGGACGCACGGATATAGATGGGCAGATTGCGCATTGCCGTGTGACTGAGCAATTGTTGCAGGAGCAGCTTCAAATTGCCAGAGAGGAAAAAAAGAAAAAGTCAAAGCTGTTTACCATGCTGGGATTATTTTGCGGTACCGGCGCAGCACTTTTAATTTGTTAAAACGGAGGAAGCGCAAAAATGGATATTAACTTAATTTTTAAAATTGCCGCGATTGGTATTATTGTGGCGGTACTCAATCAGCTTTTGATTCGCTCCGGGCGGGAGGAACAGGCAATGATGACCACCTTAGCCGGTTTAATCGTGGTACTGATGATGGTGATACAGCAGATAGATGTGCTGTTTGATTCGATTCAGTCTATTTTCGGGTTATAGGCCATGAATATTTGGGCGATTGTAGGACTTGCGATTTTGACCGCCGTTTTGGCAAGTCTGCTGCGCAGGTATCACAGAGAATATGCGATGCTTCTTTCCGTATTGGGCGGCGCACTGATTTTATTCATGGTGTTTTCCAATGTGACGCCGGCGCTTTCTGGCATTGCGCAATTGCTTTCGGGTTCAGGGGTTTCGGGCGAATATACCGCAGTTTTATGCAAAACGCTGGGCACTTGCTTTTTGGCGCAATTTGCCGCGGACGCTTGTCGGGACGCAGGAGAAGGTTCGCTGGCCACCAAGGTGGAATTGGCCGGAAAAATAGCGGTGATTTTGCTGGCGCTGCCGCTGTTTGAGGCCGTTGTAAACACGGCCATTACCTTAATAGGGAGCTGAAGGATGTGAAAAAAATAGTTTGCTGCATGGTATTTGCGTTTTTGGTATTGCTTACGCCGGTTTCCGCCGCCGAGACCGATACAACGGAAAGCGAGCTGTTTGCGGAATATTATGCGCAGCAGGCGGAGGATTCGGGAGCGAATGATTTGCCGGATTATTTGCCGGACGAGACGCGTTCGGCGCTGAACGATATGGGGATAAGCGGCGTAGACCAAGGCAGTATACAGGGAATTTCGGCAGAGAACGTGTTTGCGCAAATTTTCAATATACTGGGGCAGGGCATTCAAACGCCGCTGAAAGCCTTGCTTGCAGTGCTGGGCATTATGATGCTGTGCGCTTTGCTTAGCGGCATGCAGCTGAATTTGGGCGAAAAAAGCATGGGCGGCATTATGAATGTAATTGCCACGCTTTGTATTTGTCTGGTGGTCATTGCGCCGATTGTACAGACGGTGCTGAAATTGACCGGCGTGATACAGGGCGCATGTACTTTTATGCTGGCGTGTATTCCGGTTTTGGCAGGGCTTATGATTGCGGGCGGACAAACAGCCACAGCCAGCGCGTATCAGATGCTGATGCTGGGAACCACCAATTCGATTTCGTTTTTGTCGGCGCACTTTTTGGCGCCTTGCATGAATATTTTTCTTAGTTTTTCAGTAGTTTCGGCCATTTCACCAACATTGCGCCTTGGAACTTTGTGTAATACCATTGCTAAAATTGTAAAATGGGTGCTGGGTTTTTGCATGAGCGTATTTACCGGGCTGCTCACCGTACAGAGTCTGTTGGGCAGCTCGGTAGATGTAAGTACCAACCGCACATTGCGCTTTATGGTGAGCAGCTTTGTGCCGGTGGTGGGCAGCGCTTTGGGCGAGGCCATGGGTACCGTACAGGGGTGTATTAAGGTACTCAAGGGCGGCGTTGGAGCATTTGGCGTGTTGGGAGTAGCGTTTTTGTTTTTGCCCATTTTAATCGAATGCGTGCTTTGGCAAATGACGCTTACGGTGTGTGCGGGCATTGGAGAGGTGTTTGATTTGAAGGAAATCACCGCCATTTTAAACGCTGCCTCTAAGGTAATGAGCATGCTGCTGGCTATTTTGCTTTGCACCATGGCAATGATGACGATTTCCACCGTGGTAGTACTGATGATGGGGGGTGGAGCGCAATGAGCGGCGTACAATCCTGGGCAGTGGGCGTGTGCTTTACCGTAGCGGCCGCCGCCGTGCTGCAATATTTGGCGCCGGGCGGCGTTATGCAGCGCATGGTAAAGCTGATATTAGGCGCATTTGTGCTGTATGGAATTATGATGCCTTTGATTAGCTTGGTGCCGCAGCTGCAAAACGGTTTGCAGGATTACATAGATACCGGGCAGGGAGCCTCGGCCGTAGATTTGAGCGACACGGTACAGGAGCAGATGTATACGGCTGCAAGCAGCGGAATTCAGAGCGTGGTGGCAGTGGAGCTTGCCAAAAAAAATGTACATTGTGAAAATGTTGCGTTAATCATGGATAGAAACCCGGACAACAGCATATCTATTAGCAAGGTGTTGGTGACGGTCAGTTCTGCTGCGATGTCACAGGATGTGCTGGAACAGCATTTAAGCGGCGTTCTGGGATTGAAAACGGAGGTTACTATTTATGACGGATAAAAAAAGCGTTGGGGAACCGGGAAAGGGTTTGCATTTGCTGCAAAAACTGCTGCAAAATGACCGTGCCCGTAAAATTATGATTGCAGTGGGTATTGCCGCAATTTTGCTGATTTTTCTTTCGGGATTTTTCGGCAACGGAAAAAAGTCTGCGGAAAGCGCTGCGGATACCGCACAGCAAACCATGGTTGGCGTGCAGTCGGTGGAGGAGTTTAAAACGCAGACCGAAAACAGCCTAACGGCATTGATTAACGAAATTCAAGGGGTGGGAAATGTAAGCGTATTGGTTACCATTGAAAAAAGCGCACAGCAAATTTACGCAACCGAGGAAAAAACAACCTCGCAGACCCAGCGGGACAGCAATACCGCAAGTACAACCAAAAATCAGGCCAACAACAGCAATGAAACCAAATACTTGGTGATTAAAAATGCCGACGGCACGCAACAGCCGATTGCCGTAACAGAGGTACAGCCCATTGTAAAAGGCGTGGTGGTGGTGTGCAGCGGCGGCAATGACCCGGTGATACAGCAAAAGGTAACGCAGGCGGTAACCACCGCTTTAGACATTACCTCGGCACGCGTATGTGTGATGCAATCTAAATCATAGTTGAGAGGAGTTTTATCAGATGGCAATTCGTAAAAGACAATTGGTGTTAGCCGCTTTGGTGGTGGCTTTGGGAGCAGCAGTATACTTAAATTGGCAGTTTGGAGGCAACAGTCAAATTGTAGACGTAGGAGCAACCGGTTCTACCAGCGAATTGGGGCAGGCGCAGCTGGTGAATGCTCCGGTAGCCTCCTCCGAGGCTGCTTCCTCCGAGTCGGAGGGCCAGAGCGGTCAAATGAGCTCCGATGCCGAGCAAAAAACAGACACAAGCGTATACTTTGCACAGGCAAGACTGGAGAGGCAAAAGTCCAGAGACAGCTCGAAGGAGCTGGTGCAGAAGGTGCTGGACGATACCACGGCGGATGAAAATGCCAAAACCGAAGCGGCAAATCAGGCCGCCGAAATTTCTCAGAATATTGTAACCGAGACAAATATTGAAAATATTGTCAAGTCCAAGGGCTTCACCGAATGCGTGGCGTTTATTCAAAACGGCGCCTGCAATGTGGTGGTGCAAAAGGACGGTGAATTTGCGTCTGCCGACGCCATTGCGATTAAGGACATTGTAGTGGCACAGGCCAAAATTACCGCCGACAAAATTACGATTGTTTCCAAATAATACCGTAAAAACAGCGTCTAAGGACGTTGTTTTCTTTTTACCGTGCGTTTCAAAATTGCAAATAATTTGCCGTTGTGTTATACTAAATTGGTAATTTGAACAATAAAGGACGGAGAAATATGTTAACTGCCGCAAAACGAGATTTTATTACCTTTATGATGTCTGCTCAGGTGTTGCGCTTTGGCGATTTTGTAACCAAAAGCGGGCGCAGAACGCCGTATTTTGTGAACACCGGCAACTATAAAACGGGCGCACAAAGCGCCAAATTAGGTCAATTTTACGCTGCGTTTATCAAAGAAACGGTCGGCGAAAAATTTGACGCAATGTTCGGCCCGGCCTACAAAGGAATTCCGTTGGTAACCGCCGCTGCCGGTGCGCTTGCGCGGGATCATCAAATCGATAAGCCGTTCTTTTTTAACCGCAAGGAGGCAAAAGACCACGGAGAAGGCGGCAACACGGTGGGGTATTGCCCCAAGGACGGCGACCGCATTGTGATTGTGGAGGACGTGATTACCGCGGGCACGGCGATTCGCGAGGTTATGCCGGTTTTAAGGAGTTGCGCAAAGGTAACGGTGAGCGATATGTTCATCTCGGTAAACCGGTGCGAAGTAGGCAAAACGCCCGGCAAAACCGCCGTTATGGAGGTAGCGCAGGAATTTGGCATTGCGGTGCATGCGCTGATTACGGTGCAAGATATTTACGAATATTTGCAGGAGCAGGGCGGTTATGAGGGCGTGTTGGAAATGATGAAAACATATATGGAGCAATATTGTATTTTTGAATAGGAACGGAACATCTGATTAAAACCGCAACAAAAAAACGCAGCCATACCCGACTGCGTTTTTTTGAAATGAAAAGCACGCTAAATTTTTTTGAATTTTTCCTCAATAGCGACCAAACAATCCTTGCAAATATTGCGGCCTCTGTACTGAACCATATTACTGGTACTATTACAGAACATACAGGCCGGTTCATATTTTTGCAGGATAATTGAAGAGTTGTCTACAAAAATCTCAATGGGGTCTCTGTCGCTGATGTGTAAAGTTTGCCGCAATTCTTTTGGCAAAACAATCCTCCCCAATTCGTCCACTTTTCGTACAATGCCTGTTGATTTCATATCAATCGCTCCTTATCAGTTTTGTTCTTCAGTTCACATTTTCCTTATCTCTGTCACAATCATACCTTTTTTTTCCATAAATGTCAATAGGTTTACAATTTTGTCGAACATAATTTAAAAAAAATTCATAAAAAGTCCATGCACGGCATATGGTTTGCAGAGGTGTAAAATATGCTGAATATCATTTGGGCGGTTATGATTTTTATAAGCTTTCTCTGTGCAATTTTTACCGGCAGAATGCCGGAGCTTTCCGAGGCGGTGATAAAGGGAGCCGGCAGCGCCGTGGAATTGATTATTGCAACTTTGGGCATGATGTGCGCATGGACGGGATTTATGAAAATAGCGGATGCCGGCGGCCTGACTACGGTGCTGTGCAAGGTGTTTTCCCCGCTGCTCAAAAGGCTGTTTCCGGACTACGCGCCGGGCAGCGGAGCGCTCAAAGCCATTTCCATGAACATGGCGGCCAATTTTTTGGGGTTGGGCAATGCGGCCACTCCGCTGGGCATTGCCGCCATGAAGGAAATGCAAAAGAGCAACCCGGACCCCTCCACAGCCAACAACAGTATGATTATGTTCGTGGTCATTAACACCGCCTCCATTCAGCTGCTTCCCACTTTTATGGGTACGCTGCGCGCCCGGTACGGCTCGCCCTTTCCGTTCGACATCTTACCCGCGGTATGGCTTGCTTCGGTAGTGTCGCTGCTGGTGGGGGTAGCAGTTGCAAAATTGTTGCAGGGCAGAAAAAAACAGCCTCATTTACGCTAAAGGAGTTATACGATGGAGCAGTTCAGCGTTTATGTAATACCGGTTGTAGTCTGCCTGATTCTGGCATTTGGCATATTTAAGCGCGTACCGTTATTTGAAACCTTCATCGCCGGCGCAAAGGAGGGCTTTTCGTCCTCGCTGAGCATTCTACCCTCGTTGGTGGGCTTGATGATGGCGGTTACCATGCTCAGTGCGTCGGGCGCGTTGGAGCTGTTTACCCAATGGATAGCGCCCGTTGCGGGATTTTTAGGATTTCCGGCACAGGCGTTGCCGCTTGCGCTTTTACGCCCGATTTCGGGGAGCGGTTCAACGGCGGTATTGACCGAAATTTTTGAAAACCACGGCCCGGACAGCTTTGTTGGGCGCGTATCCTCTGTGATGATGGGCTCAACGGAAACAACATTTTATGCGATTGCGGTTTATTTTGGCTCGGTGGGCATCAAAAAAACGCGCCATGCCATTTCCGCGGCGCTCATGGCAGACGCCACCGGTTATATCATGTCGGTGCTGGCGGTGCATTTATTTTTCCGGTAAAATCTTTTACAATTCCTTATTCCAATATTTACGGTCCAAACTGCGGTACTGCACGGCCTGCGCAATATGCGCCGACTGAATTTGCCCGCCGCCGTCCAAGTCTGCAATGGTACGCGCCACCTTTAATACGCGGTCATAAGCGCGCGCCGAAAGCCCGAATTTTTCAAAGGCGTTTTTCAGCAATTGCCGGGCAGTCTGGTCCAGTTGACAATGCTGCTGCAACAAAGCCGGAGTCATTTTGGCGTTACAGGTAACGCCCGTACCGGCAAAGCGTTCATTTTGAATGGCTCTGGCAGCGTCAACGCGCTTTTTAATTTCCGCCGAGCTCTCCGCTGCTTTTTTCGTAGAAAGCTCCTCAAACGCAACGGCGGGCACTTCAATATGTAAATCCAGGCGGTCCAAAAGCGGCCCCGAAACCCGCGAAAGATATTTGCTGACCATCGAGGGCGTACAGGTACAAGCGTGGCCAGAATGACCGAAATAGCCGCACGGACAAGGGTTCATGGCGGCAACGAACATCACCGAACAAGGGTAGGTGTAATTGCCGTTAGCCCGCGAGATGGTAACGGTCCCATCCTCCAGCGGCTGACGCAGCACCTCCATAGCGCTTTTGGTAAATTCGGGCAGCTCGTCCAAGAATAATACGCCGTTATGCGCCAGAGAAATTTCGCCGGGCTTTGGAATACTACCGCCGCCGGACAAGCCCGCCGCAGACACCGTATGGTGCGGCGCACGGAACGGGCGACGTTGTACCAAAGAAGCGCCGGGCGGCATAATGCCGGCAATGGAATGCAGTTTGGTAGTTTCAATGGTTTCGTCAAAAGTCATGGGCGGCAAAATAGAGGGCAGTCGCTTTGCAAGCATACTTTTGCCCGAACCCGGCGGTCCCAGCAACAGAATATTATGCCCGCCGCTGGCGGCAATTTCCAAAGCATGCTTTGCATCCGACTGTCCCCGCACATCGGCAAAGTCCGGCAGAGCCAGCATGGAAGAGGTTTCGGGAGCGGTAAGCGGTCGCTGCGGCGTTATGACTTGTGTGCCAGTCAGGTGGTCAATCAGCTGCTTCATATTAGAAACCGGATAGACCTCCAGTCCGTTTACGACCGCGCCCTCGGGGGCATTGGCGGCTGGCACGAACAATCGGCGATAGCCCAATTGCTTTGCGTGAATCGCCATAGGCAGCACGCCTCGCACGCCATGCGTTTCTCCCGAAAGAGACAGCTCGCCAATCACGGCACAGTCAGAGAGGTCGCAGGAAAGCTGCCCCGAAGCCGCTAAAATAGAGAGCAGCATAGGCAGGTCATAAATAGGCCCTTCCTTGCGTTTATCGGCAGGAGCAAGGTTGACCGTGATGCGATTGACCGGAAAAGTAAAACCGCAGTTTTTCAAAGCAGAACGCACCCTGTCACGCGATTCCTTGACCGCGGCGCCCGGCAAACCGACCACATCAAAACCGGGCAGGCCGTTTGCAATGTCGGTTTCGACCGTAACGCCAAAAGCGTCCATACCGTAAAGACCGATGCTGTTTAATCGGGCAAACATAAAAATCGTCTCCTTTCGTATAGGGGTAAATTTTACTTATTATAAGACGATGCCCATGATTTTACAAGAAAATGTTGGAAAATTTCCACATCTTAATAAAGAAGCTGCTTTATTTTCAAAATTTTCTATTGACCGGAAAGAAAAAATATTATATAATACTATTTATAGACATTTATGTAAAATAAAGGAAAAAAATTCTTTCGTAGCATACAAGTATTGGATAAAAAAACAGTATTTTTTTATCATATTTCATAAATGTTTATTGACTTTACCCGCAAAATAGAGTATGATAGATACAGAGAAAAGTAGTTGCAAGAGGTGTTTTGCTTTGCCCGAACAATGGAAAAACTGTACAGACACCCAGCTTGCGTCCTTTTTGCAAAACGGGTATACCGACGCTTTCGCAGAACTGACCGCTCGCTATCTGCCGTTGATTCAGGCAAAGGCGCGGCCCTTTTGCAGCGCATTGCTGGAAACGGACGACCTCTGTCAAGAGGGACTGCTCGGTCTGTTCAGCGCCGCTTTAAGCTATGCCCCTCAAAAAAACGCCGCCTTTAAAACCTACGCCGGCGTTTGCATTCAAAACCGCATGGTGGCAGCTTACCGCGCCGGAGTGCGCAAAAAAAGCGTTCCGGTCCATCGCGTTGTTTCTTTAAGCGACGAACAAACCGAACAACTTGTCTTGCAAAGCGGCAATCAGGCGCAAAACCCAGAGGCTCTGCTGATTGACAGAGAGGATTTGCAGAGGATCTACCAAGGAATTCAGCAAAGGCTTTCGCGGTTGGAGCAGCAGGTTTTCTTTCTCTATTTAAGCGGTAAAAAGTACGGGGAAATTGCAAATACCCTATCCATTTCCCCCAAATCCGCCGACAATGCCGTGCAGCGTGTGCGCAAAAAGCTGCAGGCATGCAGTTCTATATGCCCCGGTAGCTTAAGTTAGAGCGTTGAATCCATCAAAGGCGGCGGTGCAAATCCGTCTAAGGGCAAAATTTCTATTAATCCAAAGCGAGGTAAATCACATGTACGAAGACAAAACTCTCATCTGCAAAGACTGCGGCGCTGAATTTGTATTCACAGCCGGCGAACAGGAATTTTACGCATCCAAAGGCTTTGTAAACGAGCCGCAAAGATGCAAAACCTGCCGCGACGCACGCAAAAATGCCGCAAGACCCGACCGCGAGATGTTTACAGCACAATGCGCTTCCTGCGGCTGCGAGGCAAAAGTTCCTTTCCAACCGCGTGAGGACCGCCCGGTATATTGCAGCGAATGTTTTGCAAAAATGAGAGAGGAATAAGAGCACGGCTCTTGTTTCGAACAGTTAAAAACTGAATGAAAAACAACGCTCCGGCATCTTGAGAGCGTTGTTTTTTTATGCGCAAAAACGGCATGCTTCCACCAAATTTTGAGAAAATATGGGCACAAATTTGTAAACAGAGACACTTTGCCTTGCATAACAGCCGTAAAAATGTTATAATTTCAATAATTAAAATTTGCAGAAGGGAGGAGTTTGTATGTGCTGTGAATTAGGCCTGAAAAAAGGCGACTTATCGTTTGTGGAGCGCGACGAGGAATGGGATAAGATCGCGCAGCGAGAAATCGAGCATTTAAAATTTTTATTCGGTCCGGTTGCAAAAGACATCCAGCAGATCGGCAGCGGAGCCATAACCAACCCCAGCGTACGCTTAAAATTCACCCCAATACTCGACGTTGCCGTTGCAGTTTCATCGTTTGACGATGTGCTCAAAATAGAAGACAAGCTTCGCGCGCACAATATTTACCACATCTACCACCGCGACGACAGCGAGCAGCTGTTCTTTTCGTGCGAAAATATGGACGCGGGCATTTGCACCGCGCATATCTATGTAGTGCTTGAACACAGCGACAGGTGGAATCACTTCATTCATTTTAAAGATTACCTATCGGTCAATACCGACAGACTGCGCAAATACAATACGCTCAAGCAGGAACTGGCGGAACGCTATGCCACGGACAGACGCGCTTATCATCAGGGAAAGGCAAGGTTCATACAAAATATTATGGTAGAAGCGACAGATTATTTTACCCTTGGCAGACAAATCACGGTAGTGCTGGACCGGCAGCAAAAAGGCGGCCAGTATTTGCGGGGGTATCATAAGAGCTACTTTGAAAAAACGGGCAAAAAACAAATAGTATATGTATTTGATTTTGCGCACACGGCAAAAGAGGAGTTTCACGGTACGGTAGTGGCCATGATAGAATATGCCGATACCGGCGAGATGAAACTGGTTGCCACGGCCAACGGCACGGTCATATACGAGCCGCTGATTGTCCACGCGCTGGAGAAGGAGGAGGGCGGCAAAAAGCCCATTTACAAATGCTTATTTGAAAAATCATGCGGCGCGGTACTATACAACGAGGACGACGGACAGCGCAAATATTTGCTGATTCGCAACCGCTCACAAAATGTAGGCTTTCCCAAGGGGCACATTGAATACGGCGAAACCGAACTGCAAACGGTCAAGCGCGAGGTGCAGGAGGAAACCGGCCTTGAGGTAGAAGTATGCGAAACATTCCGGCATTACTACGACTATAAAGTAAAATTTTCGGTGCACAAACGGGCGGTCTATTACTTAGCAAAATACAGCGGACAGCAGGTCATACCGCAGCAGGGCGAGGTATTGGAATACTGGGAAGTCCCGTATGTACAGGCCATAGAGCTTTTAACCTTTGACGCAGACCGCAAAATATTACAAGACGCGCAGCATTATTTGGGCAAAGGCTGAGTCAAACTACATAGTCATAGCAAAAAACGGGGCGGCGCTGCGTTTTTTTGCCGCATAAAAGCGGCTAAAAAAACATTTGCTGCACAAAAATTTTAATGCCTATGGCAATTAAAACAGCGCCGCCCAATATACCGGCTTTGCCGTGCAGCAGGCAGCCGAATTTTTTGCCTAAAAAAACGCCGAAAAGGCATAATATAAAGGTAATGCCGGCAATCACCAAAACAGCAAGGAGCATTTGCCCGCAGGTATCCGCGCCAACCGCGGCAGGCAAAATAATGCCGGTGGCAAGCGCGTCAATGCTGGTCGCAAGCGCCATAGCAAGCAGCGTTTTCACGGTTAAATTTTTAGGCGACTGAGGATCTTCACAAGATTGCCTACAAGAATCCCAAATCATTTTTGCGCCCAAAAAGGCCAGCAAAATCAGAGCGATCCAATGGTCCACAGAGGCAATGAGACGTTCACCGGCCTTGCCGACCAGCCAACCCAACAGCGGCATAATGCCCTGAAAAACAGCAAAGCAGCCGGCAACTCGAAAGATTTCCGGCAGGGTCATACGTTTATTCGCCGCGCCGTTTGCAACAGAAACGGCAAACGCGTCCATTGCGAGCCCAACGGCAATGCCAAAAAGTGAAAAAGCGTCCATAGGCGCCTCCTATATGTAGTACTGAAATTTACGGCAGGAACGACCAACGTCATTCCTGCCCGCTGCTATTTGATATTATGGTCAACCCAATCCTTAGCGCGCAGCACATTCTCCTCAGACGGTATAGCGACCTGCGCCTTTGCAGAGCGTCTGCTGGGATAGGTAACGGGTGTCGTAATCCCGTCCGTGTCGTCAAATTTCTCCGGGTCCAATTGAATTTCCTGCAATTTTTTCTTTGTTTTCATGTGAAAACCTCCCCTGACGGAATCCCCGCCAATGTTATTGTGGCGGCATTTCAAAGAAATCATACCAAAATATATTTGCCAATACGGGAAAAAAATGATAAAATAGAAAAAATTTCAAATTTGTTATTATAGATATGAAACAGGTAAGGAAAATAGTAGTATGATAGCGTTAATTGATTACGGAGCGGGCAATCTGCACAGCGTACAGAACGCGCTGTGCGCAATAGGCAAAGCAAGCAGCATCACGTCCGACCCGTTGGTATTACAGCAGGCGAGCGCGGCAATTTTACCGGGCGTAGGTTCCTTCGGGCACGCCATGGCCTGCATGCAAAAAGCGGAGCTGGTCAAGCCGGTGCTGCGGTTCATTGAGAGCGGCAAGCCCTTTTTAGGCATATGCCTGGGGCTGCAGCTATTATTCGAGGAAAGCGCAGAAAGTCCGGGCATAAAGGGCCTTGGGGTATTGCGCGGCAAAATTGAGCGCTTACCCGGCGATCGGGCGTTAAAAGTGCCGCATATAGGGTGGAACTCCTTAAATATCAAGCACAAAAACGGCATATTCACCAAAATACCAGAGGAACCATACGTATATTTTGTGCATTCCTACTATTTAAAAGCAGAGGACCGCGGCATTGTTTCCGCAACAGCAAATTACGGCGTAGAATTCGACGCAGCCATACAGAAAGAAAATTTACACGCAGCGCAATTCCACCCGGAAAAAAGCGGAGAGCGAGGGCTGGAGATGCTGCAAAATTTTGCGGCCATGGCAGAGTAAAAAAGGGGGGAACAGCGTGCACGCAAAACGAATCATACCATGCTTAGACGTAAACAACGGCAGAGTGGTAAAAGGCACCAGTTTTGTAAATTTAAGGGACGCCGGCGACCCGGTACAAGCCGCAATCGCCTATCACGAGCAGGGAGCGGACGAACTGGTATTGCTGGACATCACGGCCTCCCACCAAGGGCGGGGAACGATGCTGGAAATCGTACAGCAAGTAGCGCGGCATATTTTCATTCCGTTCACCGTCGGCGGCGGCGTGCGCACAGTGGAGGACATGCAGGTCTTGCTGCGTGCAGGAGCCGACAAAGTTTCAGTCAATACGGCGGCCTGGAAAAACCCGGAATTGATCGCGCAAGCGGCGGAGCGTTTCGGAAGTCAGTGCGTAGTTTGCGCCATTGACGCAAAGCGCCGCACCGAGGGTGGCTGGACGGTGTTCCTCAACGGCGGCCGGCAGAATACTGGCAAAGACGCGGTAGCCTGGGCCATGCAAGCGGCAAAATTGGGCGCGGGAGAAATTCTGCTAACAAGCATGGATTGCGACGGCCAAAAAAACGGTTATGATTTAGAGCTGACGCGAGCGGTTTCAAGCCGGGTCAACATCCCGGTGATTGCCTCGGGCGGCGCGGGCGCCATGGAGCACTTTTCCGACGCCTTTGAGCTGGGGCAGGCGGACGCCGTTTTAGCAGCGTCGCTGTTTCATTTCGGAGAAATTTCAATCCCGGAACTAAAAGCCTATTTAAAAGAGAAAAACATTCCCGTCAGAAGCCGGTAACGCAGTCCGAGAAGTCATTCTCGGACATTTTTCATATCAAGGGCGAGAGGGGTTGTTCATATTTTGCACCGCCCCTGCATACGAGTGGTAACAGAAAAAAACGCACAAATTTGGAGGTGCACAATGAGTATGAGGGGTAAAATAAAAGCAACGGCAATGGTGGTCGTCATCGTGCTGGCAACGCTGTTTGCAGCGCCGGTATCTGCAATTTCAGACGAAGAAGTAGCAGCGCCGTCGGCAATTTTAATGGAGCCCAACACGGGCAAAATCCTATACGAAAAAAACGCAAACGAACAGCGGCCATGCGCGTCCATCACAAAAGTAATGACGCTGCTGCTGGTCATGGAGGCAATTGACTCAGGCAAAATCTCGCTGGAGGACCAAGTAGCGGCAAGCGCGCACGCAGCCTCCATGGGCGGGTCAGACATCTGGCTCAAAGAGGGAGAAGTCATGTCCGTCAACGACCTGATAAAAGCAACGGTCATCATGAGCGCCAACGACGCAGCGGTTGTACTGGCAGAGCACGTATACGGCACCGAGGACGAATTTGTCAAGCAAATGAACATCCGGGCAAAGCAATTAGGCATGAACGACACCGTGTTTCAAAACTGCAACGGACTCGACGAAGACGGTCACATCACCACCGCGCACGATGTAGCCCTGATGTCCGGAGCCTTAATCGCGCACGAAAAAATATTCGACTACACCTTAACCTGGATGGATTACCTGCGCGACGGCCAAACGCAGCTGGTGAACACCAACAAACTGATTCGCCGCTACAAAGGCATCACGGGCCTCAAAACGGGCACGACCGGTCAGGCGGGCAGCTGCATAACAGCCACAGCCAAACGGGACGACTTAAATTTGGTAGCGGTCGTATTGGGCTGCGCCACCACCGACGAACGTTTTGCCGGCGCAACCACGCTGTTAGACTACGGCTTTGCCAATTTCGCATTTATCACGCTGCCCATACCGGAGCTGGGCACAGTACCGGTCAGCGGCGGCATGCAGGCGCAGGTACAAGCGCAATGCGGCCAAACGGCGCAGGTACTACTACCCAAAGGCAAAGAAGCCGGCATAAAAAGTCAGGTGCAGCTAAGCGAAAGCATACAAGCCCCCGTAGAGCAAGGTCAAATTTTGGGCAGAGTAAGCTACACCCTGGACGGAGAGGAAATCGCAGGCTATAACGTCACGGCAAAAGAAAGCGTAGCAAAAATGCATTTCGGAGCAGTTTTCGCAATTTTATTAAAAAGTCTATTTAACTGGTAAACAGAAGATTTTCTAAAAAAGTGGCATAGGTCTCTTGCAAACGGCAGGTATTTATTGTAAAATCAAATACAAGACCAAGCTGTAAGCGCAATAGGAGGGGAACCGTATGCCAATATATGTCGATTTTCAGCATATGAAGGAATTTATACAGTACCACGAATTTACAAGCATCGCGCCGCAGGTAAGAATCGCGCACCGAATGCTGCACAGCGGAGCCGGTACAGGAGGAGAATACACAGGCTGGCTGCACCTGCCAAGCGATTACGACAAAGTCGAATTTAGCCGGCTCCAACAAGCAGCGTTGCAAATCCAAGAAGATACGGACATCTTCATCGTAATCGGTATCGGCGGTTCGTATTTAGGCGCAAGGGCCGCAATCGAATTTTTAAAATCGCCTTATTACAACGCGCTGCAAAAGCAAACGCCGGAGATTTACTTTGCCGGCAACAGCCTCAGCTCCGCCTCCCTAACCGAACTTTTAAACATCTGCAAAGGCAAGCGCGTTTCGCTCAATGTAATCTCCAAATCGGGCGCCACCACCGAGCCGGCCATTGCCTTCCGGGTCTTGCGGCAGCATCTGGAGCAGGAATACGGAAAAGAAGGAGCCAAAAACCGCATTTACTGCACAACCGACAAAGAAAAAGGCGCGCTCAAGGAGCTGGCAGAAGCGCAGGGCTACCAAACCTTTGAAATACCGGAAAACATCGGCGGCCGATTTTCAGTCTTCACGGCGGCAGGTCTGCTGCCCATGGCGGTCTGCGGAGTAGACATCGCAGCATTGCTGCAAGGCGCGGCAGAGGCACAACGGGCATATAACAACGAAAATATCAACGAAAACGCCTGCTACCAGTACGCCGCAGCAAGAAACCTCCTCAACCGCAAAGGCAAAGACGTCGAATTGCTGGTCAGCTACGAGCCATGCTTTGCCATGCTGGGCGAATGGTGGAAGCAATTATTCGGAGAAAGCGAAGGCAAGGACCAAAAAGGAATCTTCCCGGCCTACGCCACCTTCTCCACAGACTTACACTCCATGGGGCAATACCTTCAAGACGGCAAGCGCATACTTTTTGAAACAGCGGTATTGTTCGAGCACCCAAAATATGATATAGTAATAGAGAACAGTCCGGAAATCGAGGACGGTCTGCATTTTCTGGAGGGAAAAACGCTTTGGCATATCAACCAAAAAGCGTTCGAGGGCACCGCGCTTGCGCACCGAGACGGCGGTGTGCCGAGCATGGTCGTGCGCGTACCGGATTTCTCAGAATATTCCCTGGGCTGGCTATTCTACTTTTTTGAAAAATCGTGCGCCATTTCAGGCTATTTGCTGGGGGTCAACCCCTTTAACCAACCGGGAGTAGAAAATTACAAAAACAATATGTTTGCGCTGCTGGGCAAGCCGGGGCACGAGCAGCAGCAGGAAACACTGACCTCCAGACTGCGCTAAAGCGCAAAAAAATATCAAAAATTTAAGGAGAAACATCAAAATGATTACGCTGATTATTGGAAAAAAAGGTTCAGGCAAAACAAAAAAACTGATAGACGCAGCAAATGCAGCGATAGAAAAAACGAACGGCAACGTGGTGGTGATCGAAAAAGAATCACACCTAACGCTGGACATCTCCCATCAAGCAAGACTGGTAGCATTAGAGCCGTACGGAATCACGGGAGCAGACGCATTTTACGGTTTCATCAGCGGCATCTGCGCAGGCAATTACGACGTAAAAGAAATCTTTGTAGACTCCACGCTCAAAGTGATTGAGCAAAAGGATTTAGAGCATTTTGTTCAAAAATTAGAGAAGCTGAGCGCCTTTGCCGAAACAGCAATCACGCTTTCGGTTTCCATGGACGAATCAGAGTTACCGGCGGGCATAAATAGCATTGTAAGCTGCGTGTAAACCAAAAAATAGCTGCCGAAAATAAGCGCGGCGGTATTTTTTTTGCAAAGGCGTGCAAAATTTTTATTGACAAAACGCTGATAAATGGCTATAATATTTTAGTAAAGCGCAAGAGGAGTAAAGCATGCGGCTGGATTTAAAAAATCTGTTTGAAACGGAAGGAGAAAGCCTTTCCTTTCAATACGAATTGGATTTATCAGGTATAGAAATCAGCGGAGTACACCCGATTACAACGCCGGTTTCAGTGCGCGGCCGCGCGCAAAACACGGCGCAAACCGTCAACCTGACCCTGCGGGCAACGTATGACCTGACCCTGCCATGCGACCGCTGCGCCGAGGAAATGCAGCAGCATTATGACCAAACTTTTACCCACCGCGTGGTTCTGCAATTAAAGGGGCAGGAAGCCGAAGACTGCGTACAAGCCGCAAACGGCAAGCTGGAAACAGACGAGCTGCTCCAAGCGGACATACTACTTTCGCTGCCAACCAAATTCCTGTGCAAAGACGACTGCAAAGGGCTGTGCGCAGCGTGCGGAGCAAACCAAAACAGCGGCGGCTGCAACTGTAACCGGCGTCAAACGGACCCTCGTTTGGAGGTTCTCCGGCGTCTGATAGATTCGGTTGATTTTGAATAAGGAGGTGCTGACAATGGCGGTACCAAAGAGTAAACTTTCCAGTGCAAGAAAAAACAGCAGACGCTCAAGCGTTTGGAAAATAAGCGCCCCAACGCTGATTCATTGCCCAAAATGCGGTGAATACAAAACACCACATGTCGTTTGCGGCAGTTGCGGATTCTACAACGGCAGACAGGTCATAGAAAAAGAGGCGGAGGCATAATTTTCAAAGCGCAAAATTTAGGAGAAGGAGCAATCCTTCTCTTATTTTTTATCATTCCGAGGGGAGGAGGCGCTGAAAAATGTCAGTTTTAATCACAGGAATACAACCCAACAGTCCTGCGCAGCGCGCAGGCATTTGCGCGGGCGAAACACTGCTTTCGCTAAACGGCCACGCCATCACAGACATCTTGGATTACCGCTTTTACGAAACAGACGCAAGGCTGGAAATCGCGCTTGCAAACGCGCAGGGCAAAACCCGTTGCATACGGGTAAAAAAAGGCCAATACCAACCCATCGGCCTGGAATTCCAGACCTATTTAATGGACAAGCAACACTCCTGCCGGTGCAAATGCATATTCTGTTTTATAGACCAAATGCCCAAAGGCATGAGAGAGAGCCTCTATTTCAAAGACGACGACGCACGACTGTCCTTTTTATTCGGCAATTACGTAACGCTCACCAACCTAAAAGAGCAGGACGTACAACGCATCATAGACATGAAAATCAGCCCCATCAACATCTCGGTACACACAACCAACCCGGAACTACGCGTAAAAATGATGGGCAACCGTTTCGCAGGCAACGCGCTGAAAATCCTGCCGCGACTGGCAAAGGCGGGCATACAAATCAATTGCCAGCTGGTACTGTGCCCGGGCATAAACGACGGCCCCGAACTTACGCGCAGCCTGCAAGACCTAAGCAAATTAACGCCGGCAATACAGAGCGTCGCAATAGTGCCGGTCGGCGTCACCAAATTCCGTGCCGGCCTGTATCCGCTGCGCCCCTACACCAAAGAGGAAGCGTCGGCGGTAATAAAAACAACAGAACAATTTGCAAACATTTTTTTAAAAAAATGCGGCAGCCGCGTGGCATACGTCTCAGACGAATTCTATTTACTGGCGCAGCGACCGATACCGCCGGCAGAATTTTACGAAGAATTCTCCCAAATCGAAAGCGGAGTCGGCGCGCTGGCAAGCTTAAAGGAAGAATTTCTATACGCATTACAAGAGCGACTCGGCGGCGCTTCCGGCATATCGCTTCCAAAACGCCACATAACCCTAGCAACCGGCACGGCAGCGCACCCGTTTTTACAAGAACTGCTTGACGAAGCGCGCAGAAAATGTCATAATTTAACTTGCACCGCCATCCCGATTATCAACCGTTTTTTTGGGGAGACCATTACGGTATCGGGCCTGCTTACCGGCACAGACATCATAGAGCAGCTCAGGGGCAGAGAACTGGGGCAAGCGTTGTTACTGCCGCAAGTCCTGCTGCGGCACAACACAGAGATCCTACTGGACGATATAAGCCTTACGCAAATCAGCCAGGCCTTACAAATACCGATAGAAACCGTACCAAACGACGGACAGCGGCTATTAAGCGCCGTACTGGGAGAGTGAAAAAGCATGACCAAAGCGATTGTAGCGATTGTAGGCAGACCGAACGTGGGCAAGTCCACGCTATTCAACAAATTAATAGGCCGTCGGCTCTCCATAGTAGAAGACACGCCGGGCGTAACGCGCGACCGCATTTACGGCGAATGCGAATGGAACGGCACAAAATTTTCGCTGGTAGATACCGGCGGCATCGAGCCGGCGGCAAACGACGTCATTCTAACGCAAATGCGAGCGCAGGCAGAGCTTGCCATTCACGGAGCCGATGTCATCGTGCTGGTCACCGACCTGCGCAGCGGCGTAGTGGCAACCGACCAAGAAGTCGCGTCCATGCTGCAAAAAAGCGGCAAACCGGTCATATTAGCGGTCAATAAATGCGACAACATCGGAGAAATGCCGGCAGAATTCTACGAATTTTACAATTTAGGCATAGGCGAGCCAATCGGAATATCCTCGGTACACGGCCACGGCACAGGAGATTTACTGGACCGCATCTTGGAACTGCTGCCACCGCAGGAGCCTCAGGCCGAGCCGGGCGAAGAAATCAAAGTAGCGGTCATCGGCAAACCGAATGCGGGCAAATCCTCGCTGGTCAACCGCATTTCAGGGCAAGAGCGCTGCATCGTCTCGAACATCGCGGGCACCACGCGCGACGCAATTGACACCAAAGTGAAGAACCGTCACGGCACATTTTTACTCATAGATACAGCGGGCCTGCGCCGCCAAAGCAAGGTATACAAAGCCGACGACAGCATCGAGCGATACAGCATTATCCGGGCGCAAATGGCCATCGAGCGTGCAGACGTCTGCGTAATCATGATAGACGCGGCCGAGGGCTTTACCGAGCAGGATTCCAAAGTAGCGGGACTGGCGCACGAGGCGGGCAAAGGCTGCGTGATTGCAGTAAATAAATGGGATATCATAGAAAAAAACGGAAAAACGATGCAGGAGTACCGCAAGCAATTGGAGGTCGAATTCTCGTTCATGTCCTACGCGCCAATGGTGTTCATTTCGGCGCAAACGGGGCAGAGAATCGAACAATTGTTCGAATTTATTATACAAGCGGCAAATTCCAACGCCATGCGCATCACAACAGGCGCTCTCAACGACATTTTAGCACAAGCCACAGCGCGCGTACAGCCGCCCAGCGACAAAGGCAAACGCCTGAAAATTTACTACATGACGCAGGCGGGCGTCAAGCCGCCAACCTTTGTTTGCTTTGTAAATGACAGCGAATTATTTCATTTTTCGTACCAGCGCTATTTAGAGAACAGAATTCGCGAAACCTTTGGCTTAAAAGGCACGCCGATTCGTTTTTTGATTCGCGAGCGCGGGGAGAAATAGGGAGGGATTTTATGCAGGGATTGGTACAAATATTTGCGCTGCCGACCGCGGCGATTATAGTGGTTTCCTATTTGCTGGGCAGCATCAATTTTTCCATTATTTTCACCAAAATGTTCGGCAAAGACGACATTCGAACCATGGGCAGCGGCAATGCGGGCACCACAAATGTATTGCGGTCTGTGGGCAAACGCGCCGCGCTGTTAACTTTCATTTTTGACATTATTAAATGTGAGATTTCGGTCATGCTGGCAAGGTATATTTTGGAATATGTGTGCGCGGTGGCCGGCGCACCCGTTTACATAGTCAGTTACGGCATGTATTTATCGGGTTTTTGCTGCTCCATCGGCCATATGTACCCAATATTTTTTAAATTTAAGGGCGGCAAGGGGGTCGTTACCGTGGCAACCATGTCCGCAATGGCCGATTGGCGGGTATTTTTGGCTTCTATTGGGGTATTTTTGCTGGTGTTTGCCATTTGGAAAATGGTTTCGCTCAGTTCGATTGCGGCGGCGTGTTCCTACCCGGTGGCTACCTTTTTCGTTACCTTTTTTGCCGATTATTATACTGCGGGGAGCGTTTCGCTGAAATATGTGCTTATTGTGACGGCGATTACTGCGGTGATGGGCGGTATGTTGGTGGTTAAGCATAGGAGTAATTTGATGCGCATTAAGAATGGTACGGAAAAAAAGCTGTTTTCGGGGAAGACTTGATTGGAACAAATGTTTCACGTGAAACATTTGTTTGTTATTTTGGGCAAAATTGCATAAAAAAAGAAGCCCGCAGGCTTCCTTTTTTTGGCTGAAATGTTAAACTGCACGGGTTACTTTGCCCGAACGCAGACAACGGGTGCAGGCGTATATACGCTTGTGCGAACCGTTTACCACTGCTCTGACGCGCTTGATGTTGGGCTTCCAGGTTCGGTTGGAACGCCGGTGAGAGTGGGATATTTTGATGCCGAAAGCGACGTTTTTGCCGCAAACTTCACATTTTGCCATCTATCTGCACCTCCTTTGCAAGGGTCTTTCTTCATTACAACATTCGTATTTTATCAAATTTTTGCGCAGATTGCAAGTGTTTTTCTCAAGTTTCTTTTGCGTTGGCGCAATTTTTTGCCTTTCTTGCCTGTCTTGCGGCAATGTGGGCTTGTATTTTTTTGCGTAATATAGTATAATTTTATGTTATAAAGGAGCGTGTGCCGTTTTGATTTTGAGACAGTTGTTTAATCAATCGCTCAGTCCCTCTGACAAAGTGATGGTCATTTTTGCGCAGGTGCTTGCCGTGGCGATTATTTTGTTTGTGATTTTGCCGCTGCATGAGCTTGCGCACGGTTGGGTGGCTTATAAATTTGGTGACCCGACCGCCAAAAATGCCGGCAGACTGACGTTTAATCCGCTGGTGAGCATTGACCCTTGGGGCGCGGTGTTGATTTTGCTGCTCGGTTTTGGTTGGGCCAAGCCTGTGCCGGTGAACCCTAACAATTTTAAGCGCCCGAGAGTGGGCATGGCTGTGACCGCTGCTGCCGGGCCTGCGTCTAATTTTTTGGCGGCGTTGGTGGGTGCGTTTGTTTATGTTGCTGTGTTTGTGGGGAGCGGGTTTTCGGTTTCCGGCAGCAATTTTGCTATGGAGCTGCTTTGGACTTTTGTGGCGATTAATATTTCGTTGGCGGTGTTTAATTTGATTCCGGTGCCGCCGCTGGATGGCTCGAAAATTTTGGCCTCGTTTTTGCCCGGGAGGTTGCAGCAGCAGTTTTACCGCCACCAAGGGGTGTTTGTGATTGTGCTGTATGCCATGATGTTTACCGGCGTTTTGAGCGGGCCGCTTAGTTATGTGCAGAGCGTTTGCGCCAACGGTATTATTTGGTTGGCAAAATTGCCGTTTGTGTTGGCCGGTGTGTTATAATTTGGTGAGATGATGGAAAAACTATCCTATAAATTGCCCGCGTTTGAGGGGCCGCTGGATTTGCTGCTGTTTTTGTTGACTAAGCATAAGTTGGAGATTTGTGATATTTCGATTGCGCAGGTGTTGGAGCAGTATATGGCGCATGTGGAGGAATTGCAGCGGCAGGATATGGAACTGAACAGCGAGTTTTTAACCATGGCTGCGCGGCTGGTGTATATGAAAACGATTTCTCTGTTGCCAAAGCACGAGGAACTGGAGGAGCTGCAGGACGAGTTGGTGGCGCAGCTGCTGGATTACCGGCAGTGTAAGCTGATGGCGCAGGCGCTGGCGCAGCGGTTGCAGACCGGCTCTTTTGTGCGGCGGCCGGCGCCGGTTGAGCGCGATTTGACCTATTGCGGCAGCTGTGAGCCGCGCCAGTTGGTTAGGGCGTACCGGAATGCCGTGGGCAAGGGGAAGCGTTTTTTGCCGCCGCCTGTGGAGGCTTTTTCTGCGATCGTTGCATCGCCTCCTGTTTCGGTGGCCTCGCGGATGATACATGTGCTGCGCTGCTTGTGGAAGGGTGATAAAATTGCTTTTAAACAAATGTTTGTAAAGGCGCAGAGCCGCTCGCAGATGGTGGCCACTTTTTTGGCTGTGTTGGAGTTGGTTAAGGGCAGGCGCGTTTTGGTGGAGGGCGAAAATGAGGATTCGAAGCTGGTGTTGGCGGAGGGTGGTGAGCGTATTTGGAAACACAGGAATGGCAGGGCGCGATAGAGGCCGTTGTTTTTGCCAGCGGTGAGCCGATTTCGCTGGAGAAATTGGCCCAGGCGCTGCGGTTGCCTCCCGACCGGGCGGAGTTGGCTGCCGATGAGGTGATGCTCGCGTTTAACCGGGCGCATAAGGGGCTGCAGATGGTGCGGGTGAACGATTGCTACCAGATGTGTACAAGGCCTGAGTTTGAAACGCAGGTGCGTTTGGCGCTGGAATTGAAAAATAATGCGCCGCTTTCTTCCGCGGCAATGGAAACGTTGGCCATCGTGGCGTATCATCAGCCGGTGACCAAGGCCTTTTTGGAGCAGGTGCGCGGCGTGGATAGCAGCGGCGTGCTCAATGGGCTGCTGGTGAAGGGGCTGGTGGAGGAGCGCGGTAGGCTGGAATTGCCCGGCAGACCTTTGCTGTATGGGACTACGCAGAATTTTTTGCGGTGCATGGGGCTTTCTTCGCTGGAGGAGTTGCCGGAAATACCTAAGGACGACGGGGATGAGCCTGACGCCAATGAAAATGAGCAGTTGAAATTGCAGACGGTGTAGCCGGCTGATGTGCGGGAAAGGGGGCGGCGTGGATGATCGCGCTTTTGGCGACAGGCGGCGTGGGGCTTTTGCTGGCGGCGCTGCTGTTTTGCCCGGTGATTGTGGACATGCGGTTTGCCGGCTGTTTTGTGGTGAAACTTAGGGTGCTTGGGATTCCGATTACCGTGTTTTCTCAGAAAAAGAAGCCCAAGGCCAAAAAAGAAAAATCGAAATCGCCGGAGAAAACAGGTAAATTTTCTAAAATCAGGGGCATACTAAAGCGCAGCGGGCTTTCCGGATTGCTGGGGTTTTTCAAAGAGCTTGCTCGGATTGCCGGCAGTACCGGGAAAAAATTGTTTTCGCATTTGCGGGTGTATCGGTTTTCGCTTTTGCTGGCCGTTGCCAATGAGGACGCGGCTAAAACTGCCGTGACTTACGGTCAGGTGTGCGCTGCGGTATACCCGGCGGTGAGTATTTTTACAACCGTGTGCCATTGTAAGCAATCTCATGTTTGCGTTACCGCAGACTTTGATGATATAAAAACAAAAGCCGATTTTCGCTTGAAGGCGGGTTTGCAGCCTGTTTTTTTGCTTACGGCGGGGGTCGGCGCGCTGGTTCGGCTGGTCAAAACGTATCGCAATTATGTAGGCGATGAGCCGAAAATCAATCACAAGAAGGAGCGTATGGATTATGGAAAATCACCCAATTGACGGTATGCTTGGCATTACCATGGAGAAAATTAAGGAGATGGTCGATGTCGATTCGGTCATCGGTAAGCCGATTACGACGCCCGATGGGACTACGGTGATTCCTGTTTCGAAGGTGAGTTACGGTTTTGCTTCCGGCGGCTCGGATATTCCGGCCAAGTCTCAGCCCGGTAAGGAGCTTTTCGGCGGCGGCGCGGGCGCCGGGATCACCATTACTCCCATTGCGTTTTTGTCTGTTGCCAAGGGCGATGCGAAGTTGATTCAGGTGGAGCCTTTCGGCGGTTCGGCAGACCGCATTATTCAGATGGTGCCCGATGTGGTGGATAAAATCTCCGGCGCGTTTAGCAAGAAAAAGGAGCAGCGTGCCGAGAAAAAGGCCGCTAAGGAATTGGAAAAGCAAAAGGATAAACAGGAATAGGGTTTTCTTTTTGCACATATTTTGGAACCGCTTGCATATAGTTATGCTATTGGCAGGTGGTTTTCTTTGTTCAAAAAATGTTTGAGTTTGTGTATGGTTTTGCTGTTTGTTGCCGCGATGCAGCCCGTTTTTGCGCGGGAGGAGCCGATTTCGGTTTCGGCGCAGGCGGCGGCGGTGATTGACGCGGACAGCGGGCAAATTTTGTATGCCAAAAATGCGGAGCATGAGCAGGCGATGGCCAGCACCACGAAAATTATGACCGCGCTTTTAACTTTGGAGGCTGCGGAAAAAGACAATCAGATTGTTACGGTGAGCGCTCAGGTGGCCGCGGTGGAGGGCTCCTCGATGTATTTGACGGAGGGGGACCGGCTCTCTTTGCGCGATTTGGCGGTGGGGATGCTGACTGTTTCGGGCAATGACGCCGCTTTTGCTGCGGCTGTTGCCATAGGCGGCAGCGAGCAGGATTTTGCTGTGCTGATGAATGAAAGAGCTAAGGAAATTGGTATGGAGCATACCAATTTTGTGACGGCCTCGGGCTTGGACGCGCAGGAGCATTATTCTACCGCGCTGGATATGGCAAAATTGGGCGCTGCTGCTATTCAGAATGCGGCGTTTTTGGAGATTTGTTCGAAAACGCAGTGTACCGCCGAATTTGTAAGCCCGCCGCATACCCAGACTTATTCCAATCACAATCGGTTGCTGAAGATGTATGCAGGGTGCATTGGCGTGAAAACCGGCTTTACCAAAAAGGCCGGGCGTTGTTTGGTTTCTGCTGCTGAGCGCGACGGCGTTCGCTTGGTGGCGGTGACTTTGAATGCTCCGGACGATTGGGATGACCATGCCAAAATGCTTGATTACGGTTTTTCGCAATTGGCTGCGGTTTCCTTGAACGAGAGCGGTACGCACTTTACCGTGGAGGTTGTTGGCGGTGCCGTTGGGCAGGTGGAGGCGGTTGGCAGCGATGAGGGTTCGGTTACCGTTGCCGCGGCCGATAAGGACCGCGTTAAGCGGCTGGTGCTGTTGCCCGGCTTTGTGTATGCGCCTTTTGAACAGGGCGCGCAAATTGGGAAAATTTCGTACCGGTTGGATGGCAGGGAAATTGCTTGGGTGCCGCTGGTTGCCGCTCAGGGTGCGCTGCCCCAGGTGCAGGAACGTGGTTTTTTTTGGAAAATCGGGGATTTTTTTCGGAATTTATTCGGATAGGAAAGAAATAGGGGACAAAAATTATGCCAAGAGTCAGGTTGCAGAAAATACTTTCGGATTGTGGGGTCGCCTCGCGCAGGAAGGCCGAGGAATTGATTGCGCAGGGGAGAGTGCGCGTGAATGGAATTGTTGCGGCGATCGGTGAGCAGGCCGACCCCAAAAAAGATAAGATTACCGTGGATAATGAGCCGGTTGGAGCAAGGGAACATAGCGTGTATTATATGCTGCATAAGCCGCGCGGGTATATTACCACCTTGAGCGACGAACGCGGGCGCAAGTGTGTGGCTGAGCTGATTGCTCAGATCCCCGAACGCGTTTACCCGGTCGGCAGACTCGACAGGGAGTCTGAGGGGATGCTGCTGCTGACCAATGACGGCGATTTTGCTAACGCGATGACCCACCCTTCTATGCATATTGCCAAAACATACCGCGTTACCGTAAGGCCTGCGATTACGGAGGAGCAGATTACTCAAATGACCGTGGGCATGATGGTAGACGGCAGAAAAACTGCGCCCGCACAGGTGAATGTGGTGACGCAGCAGCCCGGGCGCGTGGTGCTGGAGATGGTGCTGTTTGAGGGGAGGAACCGGCAGATTCGCAATATGTGCCGGCAGTTGGGGTTGCAGGTTGCCCGTTTGAAACGCGTGGCGTGCGGGCCGGTGAAGCTGGGGATGCTGCAGCCCGGACAGTACCGTTGCTTGACGGCCGAGGAGGTTCAAAAATTGAACAATGCCGCAAAAAGCCGGCGGTAGAGGCCAAAAGACCGGGAGATTTGCTCCTTTTGGTCTTTTTTTGTGCGGCTGAATGGACTTGTGGTTGCAATTATACGCCGGAAATGTTAAAATAGCTTTATGCGGATAGCTTGTTTGTTAGGCAGGGGGAATCTCGAATTATGAAGCTTATTAATATTGGCTTTGGCAATATGGTCTCGGCAAGCCGCTTGATTGCCATTGTGAGTCCGGAGTCGGCACCCATTAAGCGCATTGTGCAGGACGCTAAGGAACGCGGCTCTTTGATAGACGCTACTTATGGCAGGCGGACCCGCGCGGTTTTGGTTACCGACAGCGGTCATGTGATTCTCTCTGCGGTACAGCCGGAGACGGTTGCAAACCGCTTTCAGAACCGCTTGGAGGAAACTGTTCCCGACGAGGAGTTGAATGACCATGGATAAGAAGGGGTTGCTGTTGGTTTTTTCCGGGCCTTCGGGCGCGGGGAAGGGGACGGTGCTGAAACAATTGCTTGGCGCGGAGCCGGATATGCAGTTGTCGGTTTCTGCAACGACGCGCTTGCCCAGAGACGGGGAGCGGCATGGGGTGCATTACTTTTTTTTGTCAAACGAGGAGTTTGAGCGGTGTATTGCAAATGGGCAGATGCTGGAATATGCCAAATATTGCGATAAGTATTACGGTACGCCCGCAGAGCCTATTGCACGGTGGCTGGCGCAGGGGAAAGACGTGGCGCTGGAGATAGAGGTGCAGGGGGCTAAGCAGTTGAAGGAAAAGTGCCCGGATTGCATTAGTATTTTTGTGCAGCCGCCCTCGGTGGAGGAGCTGGAAAGGCGGTTGCGCTGCCGGAATACCGAGGATGAGGTTACGATTGGGAAGCGTTTGCACGCAGCAAAAGAGGAAATGCGCGCTGCCCGGGATTATGATTATGTGATTGTCAATGATACCGTGGAGCATACTGTGGCGCGGATTCAGCAGATTATGAAAGAGGAAAAATTAAAGCTTTCCTGTAATATTTCAAAATAGAAAAAGGGGACCGAAATTATGATCAAACCGAATATTCGATTGAGCGACCATATGCAGGTGAATTATTATTCTTTGGTGGTGGCCGTTGCAAAACGCGCCAGGGAAATTGCCGCTGAGGCTGAGAGAAAAGGCGAAATTTTGCTGGAAAAACCTGTGGATTTGGCGGTGAAGGAATATATTGAGGGCGCGTTTAAAATTGTTGAGCCTGAGGAATGTGCCTGTACTGACCGGGACCTATTACAGGGCGGTGCTTCTGCCGAGCATGCAGCGTTGTAAAACCGTAACCGTGGCGCAGGTGGCCGTGGAACATACCGCCTATCCGTTTGATAAGGCCTTTGATTACCTTGTGCCGCCGCATTTGTTGGAGTGCGCTAAAGTCGGCTGTCGGGTGACGGTGCCGTTTGGTGTTGGCAACCGCCCGCGCTTGGGTGTGATTCTTGCGTTGGTTCAGGCTCAGCATGACCCGAAATATAAGTCGGTGACGGCGGTGCCCGACCGGACGCCGGTTCTTACAGGCGAAATGCTGCAGATGGTTACGTGGCTTAAAGAGCGGTATTTTTGCACCCTTTTTGAGGCTGTTAAATTGCTGCTGCCCGCCGGGCTGAATATGAAAATGAAAACCGTTTACAGTCCGCTTTTGCCAGTAGAACAGGCGCAAAATTGCAGTGAGGCCGAATACCGATTGCTGGCATTTTTGCACCGTGTTGGCTGCGCGGATTTGCAGGCTTTGAAAAAAGAACCCGATTTGCTTGCGGATTCCGGTTTGCCTGAGCGGCTTGTGAAAAAGGGCTGGCTGACCCGAACCGGTCAGGCGGTGCGGCAAATTGGCGACGCCTCTCAAAAAATAGTGCGCCTGACCGCGCCGTATCAGGGTGGACAGGCTTTGCCCAAATTAACCGAAAAACAATTGCAGGTTTTTCAGACTTTGCGCGAAATCGGCAGTGCTTCGGTGCAGGAATTGTGCTATTTTACCGGCGTAACAGCCGCTGTGGTGCAGAATTTGGTGCGGCGTGGTATTGCGGAGTTTGAAACGGTGGAAATTTTGCGCAACCCCTACCAACCGGCGGTGCAGCAGAGGGAAACCGAGGCGATTGTGCTTTCGCAGGAGCAGCAGGACGCGTTTGATGGCTTATATTGCGCATATATGGAGGGGAAAGGTGCGGTTTCGTTGCTGTACGGCGTGACCGGCAGCGGTAAAACGCCGGTGTTTATGAAGCTGATTGACCGGGTTTACGCGCAGGGAAAGGGCGTGATTGTGATGGTGCCCGAGATTGCTCTGACGCCGCAGACGCTTGGGCGTTTTCATAAACGGTACGGCGATGCGGTCGCGGTTTTTCACAGCGGGCTTTCTATGGGGCAGCGGCTGGATGAATGGAAACGAGTGAAAAACGGACAGGCCCGGATTGCTGTGGGTACGCGCTCGGCGGTGTTTGCGCCTTTTGAGAATTTGGGCCTGATTATTATGGACGAGGAGCAGGAATATACCTATAAATCGGAGGCCTCGCCGCGTTATCATGCCAGAGAGGTGGCTAAGTTTCGCTGCGCTTACCATAAGGCGTTGTTGGTGCTGGCTTCGGCTACACCCTCGTTGGAGAGCTATTATATGGCGCAAAACGGGCGCTATACGCTGCAAATTTTACCCAACCGTTATGGAAATGCGCAGTTGCCGCAAGTGATTGTGGCCGATATGAATGAGCAGACGCTTTGCGGGAATACTACGGCGCTGAGTGCGGAATTGCAGCAGGCTTTGCATGAGAATTTGGAGAAACATGAGCAGTCGATTTTGCTGCTCAATCGCCGGGGATATCATACTTTTGTTTCGTGTAAGGCGTGCAGGGAGGTCGTTACCTGCCCCGGTTGCAGTATTTCTTTGACCTATCACAGTGCCAATCGCCGTTTGATGTGCCATTATTGCGGGTATTCGGCGCCGTTTACCCAAATTTGCCCAAGTTGCGGCGAGCCTGAGGTGCGTTATACGGGCGTTGGTACTCAACGCGCGCAGGAGCAGTTGCAGGAGTTGTTTCCGAAGGCGCGCGTTTTGCGGCTTGATGCAGATACCACTATGCGTCGCCATGCCTATGAAACCGGGATGAAGGCTTTTGCAAACGGCGAATATGATATGATAATCGGGACGCAGATGGTTGCCAAAGGGCTGGATTTTCCCAATGTTACGCTGGTGGGGGTGCTTTCTGCCGACCAGGTGTTGTATAGCGATGATTTTCGCAGCAACGAACGCGGCTTTGATTTGCTGACTCAGGTGGTGGGGCGCTGTGGGCGGGGGAGTAAGGCCGGTAGGGCGATTATACAGACGTATACCCCGGAAAACCCTGTAATTGCGCTGGCTTGTAAACAGGATTATGCGGCTTTTTATGATAGAGAATTGCCGTTTCGTAAGGCCATGCTTTACCCGCCTTTTGCTGACCTGGTGGTAATTGGTTTTGTGGGGGAGCGCGAGGAGATTACCGCGCAGGCCGGTTGTGTATTTTTACAGATGCTTGGTGATTTGGCGGCGCAGGAATACCCTGATTTGCCGCTGCGCGCGCTGCGGCCCACGCCGGCAATGGTGGCAAAGGTGAGCAATCAATATCGCTATCAATTGCTGATAAAATGTAAAAATAATGTAAAATTCAGAGAGATGCTCTCTCGGCTGCTGGTTGCGTGCGGCAAAGAAAAAGCTTTTGCACGGGTTGCTGTGTTTGTGGACGGTAATCCCGATATGATTTGATAAGGAAAGCAGGGTGAATTATTTGGCAATACGGACGATTGTAACCGAGGGTGATGAGGCCTTGACCAAAGTGTGCAGGGCGGTGGAGAATTTTGACGACCGGTTGGCGCAATTGCTGGACGATATGAAGGAAACCATGGAAAGCGCCGAGGGCGTTGGTTTGGCGGCGCCGCAGGTCGGGATTTTGCGCCGTGTGGCTATTGTGGACATTGGCGATGGTTTGACCGAGCTGATTAACCCCGAAATTGTTTTGCAGGAGGGGCAGCAGGAAATGCAGGAGGGGTGTTTGTCTTGCCCCGGCGTGTATGGCGTGACAAGGCGCCCTGCTAAGGTGCGGATTACTGCGCAGAACCGCAGGGGAGAATCGTTTACCTTTACGGCGGAGGGGCTGTTTGCTGTGGCGTGCTGTCATGAAATTGACCATTTGGACGGGATTTTGTTCAAGGAGCATGTGGTGCGCATGTTACCCGACGAATAACCCCGGAAAGGAGGGCTTTATGCGAATTGTTTTTATGGGCACGCCCGATTTTGCGGTGCCTTCGCTGCAAAAATTGGTGCAGGCCGGACACGGAATTTGCGGCGTGTTTACTCAGCCGGACAAGCCAAAGGGCAGAGATTATGCCTTGACGCCGCCGCCGGTTAAGGTGACGGCTTTGCAATACGGGCTTCCCGTATACCAGCCGCAGACGTTGAAAGACGGAGAAATACAGGCGCTGATTCAAAATTTGAACCCGGATTTGATTGCGGTGGTTGCTTATGGTAAGCTGCTGCCCAGGGCTGTGCTGCAAATACCCCAAAATGGCTGTGTGAATGTGCACGGCTCTTTGTTGCCAAAATACCGCGGGGCTGCGCCGATTCAGTGGACGGTGTTAAACGGCGATTCGATTGCCGGGGTTACTACTATGCTGATGGACGAGGGCCTTGATACCGGCGATATGCTGCTGAAGGCAGAGACGCCTGTGGGTGAAAACGAGACCGCTGGGGAGTTGTTTGACCGGCTGTGCGTGTTGGGTGCGGATTTGCTGGTGAAAACCGTTGCGCAGATAGAGGCCGGTACGATAATGCCGATTGCGCAGAATGAGGCGCAGGCAAGTTATGCGGTCATGCTCAGCAAACAAAATTCGCCCATAGACTGGAATAAAACGGCGCAGCAGGTGCATAATCAGGTTAGGGGGCTTTCTCCTTGGCCGTCGGCTACTTGCATGTATCGCGGTAAAGTATTGAAAATTCACCAGACGCTGCTCTGTAAGGCCGGGCACGGGCAACCGGGGCATTTGAAGGAGTCTGACGGGAAATTTTTGGTTTATTGTAAACAGGGGGCGGTGGAATTGCTTACCGTGCAATATCAGGGCGGTAAAAAAATGCCCGCAACCGAGTTTTTCCGCGGTAGGCCGCCGCGGGAGAATGAAAATTTGTTGCAGGTATAAATTAAAGAAAGGCAAACCATGGGATTTTATTATTTTAATTACAGTTATTTGCTGATTTTAGTGCCGGCGATGATTCTGTCTATGATAGCGCAGATACGCGTGAAAACAACTTTTAACCGGTATTCTAAGGTGCTGAATATGCAGGGGCTTACCGGGGCTGCGGCTGCGCAACGGGTGTTGCAGTATGGCGGTGCTTTGATGACCAAAATAGAAATGACCGGCGGCTATTTGACCGACCATTTTGACCCCAAAACCAATATCATTCGGCTCTCGCAAAGCGTGTACCAAAGCGCTTCGGTTTCGGCGGTGGGCGTGGCGGCGCACGAGGCGGGGCATGCGGTGCAATATGCTGCCGGTTATGGTCCGATTAAGTTTCGTACTGCCATTTATCCGTTGGTCAGCGTGGGCTCGAATTTGTCTATGCCGCTGATTTTAATTGGTCTTTTGCTGCCGGTGCAGTACAGTTATGTGGTGTTTTTGGGCATTGGGCTTTATAGTTTGTCGGTGTTGTTCAGTTTGGTTACTTTGCCGGTGGAATTTAACGCCAGCGCAAGGGCGCTGCGCTATTTGCGTGAAACCGGCTCTTTAACCGAGGATGAATTGGCGGGTGCGCAAAGCGTGCTGCGCGCGGCGGCTATGACTTATGTTGCAGCAACTTTTGCCGCGTTGCTCTCGTTGCTGCGCTTGCTGCTCATTTTTGGCAACAGAAGAGGAAGAAGTCAATGAAAAATGCCAGAGACGCAGCTTTTACCGCGCTTTTGCAGGTGGATGTAAATGCCGGGTATTCTAACTTGGTGATTGACAAGGCCATTGTGCAGGCGAATTTGCAGAGACGCGACGCTGCTTTGGCCTCGGCTATTTTTTACGGAACGCTTGAGCGCAGAATTACGCTGGATTATTATTTAAAGCAATTTTCAAAATTGCCCCTTACCAAGATTTCTCCGCAGATTTTAACGCTGCTGCGTATGGCCGGGTGTCAAATTTTGTATATGGAGAAAATTCCGCCCTCGGCGGCGGTGAATGAGGCGGTCAATATGGCAAAGCGCGTGCAGGGACAAAAAGTTGCCGGTTTTGTAAACGGTGTTTTGCGGTCGCTGCTGCGCGGTAAGGATTCGGTTAAGCTGCCAAGCCAGACAAATGAACTTGAATATCTCAGTGTTGCGTATTCCTGCCCAAAATGGTTGATACAATTGTGGCAAAAAGCCTATGGCAAAGCGCATACGCAGGGGCTGCTGCAAAGTTTTTTTGAAAAACCGCCGTTGTATGCGCGGGTCAATACCACGAAAATTACTACCGAGCAGCTTGTAGAGCGTCTTGCTCAGGAGCAGGTAACAGCCAAGGTGATTCCGATGTTTCCTGACGCTGTGGCACTTGCCCAAACGGGTTCGGTGGCGCATTTGAAGGCGTATGAACTGGGCTTGTTTCATATTCAGGACCTTGCTTCACAATTGTGCTGCCGGTTATTTGACCCCAAACCCGGACAAACGATATTGGATGTATGTGCGGCGCCGGGCGGCAAGAGTTTTACCATAGCGCAATTGATGGAAAACTGTGGACAACTGTTCTCCTTTGATAAGTATAAGGGGAGAGTGGGGCTGATTGCGGCGGGCGCAGGGCGCTTGGGGTTAACGGTCATACAGGCGCAAAAAAGAGACGGCTGCGACCCCGGTGCGCCGCAATTTTGTGCAGACGGCGTTTTGTGCGACGTGCCCTGCGCGGGATTGGGCGTGATTGGCAGAAAGCCGGAAATACGGTATAAACCGCAGGATGAACTGAAGGCTTTGCCGCAAATTCAGCGCAGTATTTTAGAGCAGGCCGCAAAGCAGGTGAACCCGGGCGGTACGCTGGTGTATTCCACTTGTAGCTTAAACCCCGCCGAGAACACTGAAATTGCCGACTGGTTTTTAAGTACGCATGAAAATTTTACGGCAAAGCCTTTGCAATTGCCTGCCGGAATACAACGCATAGTGGACAAAGCCGACAATCAATTGACTTTATTGCCGCATATTCACGGAACTGACGGTTTTTTTATTGCGCAATTTCAAAAAAAATTTTATAATAATGGGAGGGAGTGAAAATTCAATGGAGCTGCAGGATATTAAATCCTATACACTGGAGGAGCTGCAGGCGGTTTTTATACAGCGGGATTTGCCCAAGTACCGGGCGCTGCAGGTGTATAAATGGCTGCACCGCGGTGTGGAATCCTTTGAGGAAATGTCGGATTTGCCAAAGGCGTTGCGACAGCTTTTGCAAGGAAAATATTACATATCTGTAGCAACTGTTGAAAAAAAGCTGGTTTCCCATTATGATAATACTGTTAAATTTTTATTCTCGTTTGCCGACCGATGCCGTGTGGAAACCGTGGTGATGCAGTATCGGCATGGTTACAGTATTTGTATTTCTACGCAGGCCGGCTGTAAAATGGGCTGTACCTTTTGCGCGACGGGTAGGGGCGGTTTTTGCCGGAATCTTACCGCTTCTGAGATGCTCTCGCAGATACAGAGCGCGCAAAAAAATCTGGGCGTTATCATTTCTAATATTGTACTTATGGGCATGGGAGAGCCGCTGGATAATTACCAACAGGTACTGCGCTTTTTAGAGCTGGTATCTTCCGAACACGGTATGCATGTCGGGATGCGGCATATTTCTGTTTCCACCTGCGGTTTGGTTGACAAAATTTACGATTTGGCTGACCGCAGATTACAGTGTACGCTTTCGGTTTCGCTGCACGCGCCCAATGATAGGCTGCGGAGTCAGACTATGCCGATTAACAAAAAATGGGGCGTTGCGGAATTGCTTGAGGCTTGTAAATATTACACTGATACTACCCGGAGACGCATTTCGTTTGAATATGCGATGATAAGCGGTTTGAACGATGCACCCGAACATGCAAAGGAGCTTGCGCAAAGACTTAGGGGTATTTTAAGCCATGTGAATTTAATTCCGGTTAACAGCGTGGCCGGCAGCAGTTACCAAAAAAGCGCTCCGCAAAGGCTTAGCGCTTTTTGCAAAATTTTAGAGCAGGCCGGTATTCCCGCAACGGTTAGAAGAACTTTAGGCGCGGATATTCAGGCGTCTTGCGGGCAGCTTGTGCACAGACAGAAAGAGGAGGTGACCGACCTTGCAGGTACATAGTCAAACCGATGTGGGCCTTGTGCGGCCGCAGAATGAGGACGCCTGTGAAACAGGTTTGCTCAATGGCGGGGCTTTTGCGGTGGTTTGCGACGGCATGGGCGGGGCAAACGGCGGCGATGTTGCCAGTCAGCTTGCGGTGGAAAGCATCTCCCGTCAAATTTTGGAGGCTGCGCAGTTGAATTTTTCCGGTCAAACTATGGAACAACTGTTATATGAGATTATTTTACGGGCTAATGCCGAAATTTATGCAGCGGCTCAGCGGAACCCTGAGTTGAAGGGGATGGGTACCACGGTTGTAGCGGTAGTTGCGCTGAATCATGCAGCGTATATTGCGCATGCGGGAGACAGCCGGGCATACTTATATAGAAATGGAGAGCTTACGCAAATTACCACAGACCATTCTATGGTGCAGGAATTGATAGAAAACGGGGATTTGACCGAGGAACAGGCTAAAGTTTACCCGCAGAAAAATATTATTACGCGGGCGTTGGGCGTGCATTCCACGGTGGAAATTGATTACCGGGAGTTGCCTCTTTTGGAAAATGACCGCATTTTAATTTGTACAGACGGCCTAACCAATTATGCCGAGGCAGAGCAGATCAAAGCGCTTGCGCAGTATGCGGATTCGGCTTTTTTGGCGAAAAATTTAATTGGTCTTGCAAAGCAAAACGGCGGTGGAGACAATATTACAGTTGCCATACTCGATAACTGATTGGAGTGGAACACATATGGATAAATATACAGGAAAAAGACTGGACAGCCGCTATGAAATTCAGGAGCTGATTGGCGTTGGCGGTATGGCGGTGGTATATAAGGCATATGACACCATAGACGACCGCACGGTAGCTATCAAAATTTTAAAGGACGAATTTTTGGGCAATCGGGAATTTATCCGGCGCTTTAAAAATGAATCCAAGGCCATAGCGGTATTGGACCACCCCAATATTGTTAAGGTGTATAATGTTAGCTTTGGCGACCGTTTGCAATATATTGTTATGGAATATGTGGACGGTATTTCTTTAAAGGAATATTTGAACCAGCAAAAGGAAATTCGCTGGAAGGAAGCGCTGCATTTTACCATGCAAATTTTAAGCGCTTTGCAGCATGCGCACGAAAAAGGTATTATTCACCGGGATATTAAACCGCAGAATATTATGCTGCTGCAGGACGGCACCATTAAAGTGACCGATTTTGGTATTGCGCGTTTTTCGCACAGCGAGACCCGCACCATGACCGACAAGGCGATTGGTTCGGTGCATTACATTGCGCCTGAGCAGGCAAGAGGCGATGTGACTGACGACAAAGCCGATATTTATTCGGTGGGCGTAATGCTGTACGAAATGCTGACCGGTCAGTTGCCGTTTGAGGCCGATAATGCGGTTTCGGTTGCCATTATGCAATTGCAAACGAATCCTAAGCCGCCCAGAGATATCAATCCGACCATTCCCATTGGTTTGGAGGAAATTACCTTAAAGGCTATGCAAAAAAACCCGGCGCAGCGGTATCAGTCGGCGGCGGAGATGATGCACGACATTGAAGCGTTTCGGCAAAATCCGCTTATGACGTTCCATTACCGATATGAGCAGGAGGATACGGCTGCTAAGTACCTCAATGCCGCGGCCGCGGGCGCTGTGCAGTATGACGATGATTTTGAGTACATTGAGGATATCAGCAGCGATTCTAAAACAGAAAATGGTGCCAAACCACCCAAAAATAAAAAAGCGATTGTGATTGTCAGTTGTTTGGCAGCGGCGCTTGCCATTGCTTTGGGTGTGGGGATTTATTTTTTGGTTACAGCCATGAACGGCTCCGCCAATAGCAGTCAGGTAAGCTCTGATGAGGTGGATTTGCCTAATTTTGTGGGCCAGAAATTGGCCGACATTCAAAGAGATGAGCGGTATAAAGACTTTAATTTTACCATAGAAACCAAAGAGGACAACGATGCTGAGGAAGGGACTGTGCTGCGGCAAACGCCCAGTGGAGATAAAAAAGTCAAGGCTAACGCGCAGATTACCCTGACGGTAAGCAGCGGCAAAAAACAGGTGGAGTTAAGCGATATCAGCAATATGACGCAGTCGAGTGCGGAGGCTGCTTTGACTAGACAAGGCTTTTTGGTGAAGGTGGAGGAAATTCGCGCAGACAATGTTTCGGTAGGGCAAATTGTAAAATTGACCGAGACGAAATCAGGTAAGGTGCTCTCTGCCGGAGACAGTTTGCCTTACGGCAGCGAATTGACGCTTTCTGTTTGCAAAGGGCCAAAGACGGTTTCGGCGCCGTTGGTGGTGGGTTCTCAATTGGAGACTGCAAAAGACGCCATTACCAGAGCAGGACTTAGAGTGGGTAACATTACCTACCGCGAGGACGGCAAGGAAAAGGACACCGTTTTGGAGGCAAGTGTAAAAGCGGGCTCAAAAATTGAGCTTAAGGACGATGCGCAGGAAACGCCTGCGATTGACCTTGTGGTCAGCTCCGGACCTTCGGAAAAATCGGCGAGCATCAGCATAGATTTGCCGAATGTTTCGCATGATGTGACGATTTATGTTTATTTGGATGGTACCCAATATCAGTCTCCGGTAACGGTGAATCCGCAGCTAAAAGGTTACAAATATAATTTAACCATTAAAGGTACTAGCGGCAAACAAATTCTTTCGGTGCGTATAGATAATACCAGCAATTACCGCATTTATACACTGGATTTTGACAGCGGAAATTGGACGCAGACCGGCTCAAACGCCTATGTGGATAAGCAGAACGATAAAACCAATGAATAAACAGGGACGCATTTTAAAGGGAATCGGCGGCTTTTATTATGTGGAAGCAGGGGAAAGCGTCTACGAATGCAAGGCACGGGGCATATTTCGCCAAAAAGGCACTCCGCCCGTTGCGGGAGATTGGGTGGAAATCAGCGTTGATGCCGCCGGAGTCGGTATCATAGAGGAAATTCTCCCCAGAAAAAATGTGCTGGTGCGCCCGCCGTGTGCGAATGTTGACCAAATGTTGCTGGTGGTTTCAGTTTGCGAGCCGGCTCCCAATTTATTGGTACTGGACAAAATGACCGCGGTTGCACAGAACCGGCAAATTACGCCGATTTTGGTGATCACCAAAACGGATTTGCAGTCGCCGGCCGAATTGGAGGAGATTTACCGCAAGGCCGGCATACCGGTGATTGCCGCCTCGTTGGTCAGCGGAGCTGGTATTGCGCAAATAAAAGAGCGGCTTACCGGCAGGGTGTCGGTGTTCACGGGCAATTCGGGTGTGGGCAAATCCTCGCTGCTCAATTGTATTCATTCGGGGTTCTGCCGGGAGACGGGAACGGTGAGTGCAAAATTGGGCAGAGGACGGCATACTACGCGGCAGGTGGAATTTTTAAAATTGCCCTTTGGCGGCTATGCCGCTGATACTCCCGGTTTTTCGACGATGGATATGGAGCGCTACAATTTGGTGGAAAAGCAGAATTTACAATATTGTTTTCCGGAAATGCAGCCGTATTTAACCAAGTGTCGGTTTTCCTCGTGCTCGCATACCTGCGAAAAGGACTGCGCGGTATTAAACGCAGTGCAGCAGGGAGAAATTGCGCCGTCGCGCCACCGCAATTATGTGACGATGTATGAACAGGTGAAGGATAAAAAACAATGGGAATAAACACAAAAATTTGTGCCATCGTAGGCGCTTCGCCCGCTGCTAATATTGCATTTATACAAACAGCGCTGCAAAAAGCCGATTTCATTATTTGTGCGGACGGCGGTTGGGATCATGTACACGCCGCGGGTAAACAGCCGCAGCTTATGATAGGCGATTTTGATTCTGCCGAAATTGCGTTGCCGGAACAGGTGGAGGTAGTAACCTTGCCCACGAACAAGGACGACACCGATTTGCTGGCAGCGGTCAAGGAGGGGCTGAAAAGAGGCTATACACAATTTTTGCTGTTGGGCGCTTTGGGCGGCAGAACCGACCATACTTATGGAAATCTCTGTGTATTGCAATATATTGCCGGGCAGGGCGGTACCGCCGTTTTGCAGAGCGAAAACACCGCGGTGTATTTGCTTTTGCCTGACCAGACCTTACAATTAAGCGGTGTGCAGGGCAAAACAGTTTCGGTATTTCCCTTTGGCTGCGAGCGCTGCACGCTGACCTATACAGGCTTGGAATACCCGTTGCAGCAAGGTACGCTGGTCAGTTATGTGCCGCTTGGCGTGAGTAATGTTGCCCAGCAGGAGGATATTTCAATTGTATGCCACAGCGGTACGGCGGTCATTATGGCGCTGGATTTGGAGCAGAAATGATATGCACCAAAACTTTCGGTTGCGTATATACTATTAATAAGACTGTGCGGTTGGCACGGTTTGCTTTAGGGGGAATCGCAATGAAAGAGTGCTGTAATAAAAGACGCAGAGTGGCTGGGAATTTTTGCTTTTATGCAATCGCATTCGGCGCGGGATTGATACTTTCGTGCTTTTGCCCCTACGGCTTGCTGATGTTCATAGCAGCGGTGGTAATTGTAGCGCTGGGAATTGCGCTGGCTCGCTGCAAAAAATAGCTTGGAGGGCAAACATATGAAAGTTATTGTTGTAGACCACCCCAAACTCATGGGCTTTTTGTTCAGAATGTATTATCATATTCCAAAGACCAAACAGGCATAATGCGAGAAAAGGCAGCCAAAGCGCTGTCTTTTTTGGTCTGTACAAAGGCGCGTACCCTATGCTATAATAATGGAAAGAAGCAGGTGCAATTGCGCTTTTGTATATGGAGAAGCATATGACGGAGATGACAAAACAATTATTGGCGGATGCGTTGCGCGGAAAGATGCAGACAAAACCGCTGAATAAGATTACCATTAAGGAAATTGCGGAGGAGTGCTCGCTGAACCGGCAAACTTTTTACTACCATTTTCCGGATATTTATGGGCTTTTGGAGTGGATGTTTCAGCGGGATGCCGAAAAGTTGATGCGCAAATACAACAGCGTGGATGTATGGGAGCAGGGTATGACGGAACTGCTGGAATATATACGCAGAAACCGCGAGGTGTGCATGTGTACGTTGCATTCTGTGGCCAGAGACCAACTGGAGTACTTTGTGTTTAAAGATGTACGCCGGCTGATTTTGAGCGTAATTGATGAGGTGGGCGGCGATTTAAATTTGCCGATGCACGGGCGGGATTTTGTGGCTGATTTTTATACCTATGCGATATGTGCGGTGGTTGTGCACTGGATGAAGGACGGGATGAAGGAGTCTTCGGAGTGTTTGATTGACAAGCTACGTTTGACTATGCAGGGAAATATTCGGTTGGCGCTGGAGCGTTTTGCTAAGGAAAAATAAGCGGGGGTATATTGTTTTTACGAAACTGAGTCTTTGACGAATTTTGCGTTGGAGACTCGGTTTTATTTTTTGGTATAAAAAGGACAGGATACGAATACAAATGAGGTAGTAAAGGAAAAAGGAGAGAGCCTTTTATGGAATATGAGTTAAAGACCGAGGTGCTTCAGGGTACCGAGGTTGTATTTGACGGATGTCAGGAGCAGCCGGTGGATTTGAGTCTTTCTCTGCCGGATTATTGCCCGGATATTCAGCGGATATTAAAGTGCCAAATTTACCCTTGCATTACCGCCAAAAGTATTGTAGGAGACAGTTTGGAAATCAACGGAAACACCATGCTGCGGGTATTGTATGTAGACGCGGCCGGATTGCCGATTCGCTGTTGCGAGAAATTGAGCGGCTTTACTACCAATATTCCCATGAAGAAAACGCCGGCTGACCCGGTCGCTTTTGCAAAAGCCAAGGTCGAATATGTCAATTGCCGAGCCACCAGTCCCAGAAAACTCGATATTCATGGGGCATTTTCCGTTTGCGCAAAGGTGATTGAGCGTATGCCGCAGGAATTGGTAGGCGAGATTCAGGGAGAGGATATTCAGCAGAGAAAAACCGAGCTTTCCGCAAGCAATATTGTGGGTATGGCGCAGGAGGCTTTTACGGTTAGCGAGGTGCTGGAAATTGGCAGCGGCAAGCCTCCGGCGGAAAGCATTATTCGCTCCGATTGCGCTATTACCTTAGACGACAAAAAGGTATTGGACAATAAGTTGATTTTACAGGGGCAGGTTACGGTGAAAGTTCTGTATGCCACCGGTATGGGTGAGGATTTGCCCGAGCATATGGAATATACGATTCCGTATAGCCAAATGGTGGACTGCATGGGCGTAAGTGAGGAATGCATTTGCGATGTGCGTGTGGACGCATTGGCGGCAGATGTGCAGATTCGCAGTGACGCTGCCGGTGAAAATATGATGTTTGAGGCTGAGGTGCGTGCCATGGCTATGGTTACTGCTTATAAAAACGAGCATGTTACCGTAGTGACCGACGCATACTCTACCCGGCAGAACTTGCAGACGGAATACCGGCAGCATACGGTGCATAAGTTAGTGGAAATGATTTGCGATGAGCAGATAGAAAAGAACCATTTTGAGGTGGACGATGTTGGCATTGCGCAGGTGATTGATGTTTGGAATGAGATGCGCTCTGTGACAGCAGCCTTAGAGGACGGCGCAATTGTTTATACCGGAAAGTATAATGTTTGCATTTTGGCTTTGGGCAGCGAGGGCAAGCCGTTCTATTTTGAACGCATGGTGGATTTTCGGTGCAGCAGAGATTGGCAGGAGGATTTTGAGCATGTAAAATGCGATGCTGCCGTACAGATAAAGAGCATCAATTACCGTATTACCGGGAATTCCGGCATTGAGGTGAAGGTGGAGCTGTGTTTGACCGCCGCTGTTTTACAGGAAATTTCTTATAAGGCGATTGTTGCGGCGACGGCGGATACCGAGCATCCGGTGGAAAGAGACGGCAATGCCGCATTGATTATTTATTATGCGCAGGAGGGCGAATCTCTGTGGGATATTGCAAGACAGTATCATACCTCGGTGCAGGCCATTGCGCAGGAGAATGATTTGCCGCAGGAGGAGGTTACTTCGGCGGGCATGCTGTTTATACCCGTGTAACTTATGGCAGAACCCATTTTCCGAAAAAATGGGTTTGAATCCGATACTTTTTGTTGGAAAATGGGGGTTTTAAAATGGGAAATTCGATTTATCAGGATATTGCGCAGCGCACCAAAGGCAGTGTATATATTGGTGTGATTGGGCCGGTGAGAACCGGTAAGTCTTCGTTTATTAAGCGCTTTATGGACACCATTGTGATTCCGAATATTGACGGCGAATTTGAAAAGGAACGCGCCAGAGATGAAATGCCGCAGTCGGCTGCCGGCAGAACCATTATGACGACCGAGCCGAAATTTATTCCCGAACAGGCAGTGGAGGTGCATCTGGACGACAATGCTTCGTTTCATGTGAGAATGATTGATTGCGTGGGCTATATTGTACCAAGCTCGCTGGGGTATGTGGAGGACGATGCGCCCAGAATGGTGATGACGCCATGGTTTGACGAACAGATTCCGTTTAATATGGCTGCCGAAATCGGAACGCAGAAAGTGATTACCGAGCATTCTACCATTGGGCTGGTCATTACCACCGACGGCAGCATCAGCGATATTCCCAGAGAGGAATATGAGGAGGCAGAGGAACGCGTTATCAATGAATTAAAGGAAATCAATAAGCCGTTTGTGGTGTTGGTCAATTGCGTAAATCCGCATACCGAGCAGGCTGCCGAGCTTTGCAGTTGTTTGCAGGAGCGCTATGGCGTACCTGCGGTGGCGGTGAATTGTCTGGAGATGACCGAGGAGGAAATTAAAAATATTTTACAACAGGTGCTTTACCAATTTCCCGTAAAAGAAATTACGGTGGATATGCCGCAATGGCTGTGCGGGTTGGAGAAAGACCATTGGCTGCGCTGCGCCGTATTTGATGCGATTAAGCAGTCTGCCGGGCATATTTGCAGAGTGGGGCAGGTAGCGGATATTCACACGCAGGTGCTTAGCTGTGAGCATGTTGCCGCGGCCAGAACCGGTATGATTGATTTGGGTACCGGCAGGGCGCGGGTGAATATTGATTTGAAGCAGGAATTGTTTTTTCAGATATTGGGCGAGAAAACCGGTATGGAAATTGCAAACGAGGGCGCTTTGCTTGCCTGCATGATGCAGTTTATGGAGATGAAAACGCAGTATGATAAGCTGAAGGACGCTTATGACGATGTGCTGGAAACCGGTTACGGTATTGTGATGCCTGATATTGACGAGCTGACGCTGGAGGAGCCGGAGATGATTAAGCAGGGCGGCAGATACGGAATTCGCCTGAAGGCGGCTGCGCCGTCGATTCAGATGATGCGCACGAATATTACCACCGAGATTACGCCTATGGTGGGTTCGGAGCAGCAGTCGGAGGATTTGATTGCATATTTGATGAAGGAATTTGATGAAAGTCCGGCGCAG
Organism: uncultured Eubacteriales bacterium; assembly: GCA_934457095.1. Lineage (GTDB taxonomy): Bacteria > Bacillota > Clostridia > Oscillospirales > Acutalibacteraceae > UMGS1071. The sequence continues at coordinate 242,977 of CAKSHJ010000001.1, read as the reverse complement.
ATTTGGCAGTCGAATATTTTCGGAAAATCGTTGCATGAGTTGGTCAATGAGGGGCTGCATAATAAGCTGTACCGTATGCCTGTGGAGGCAAGAGGTAAGGTGCGCCAGACCATTGAGCGGATTATTAACGATGGCTGCAACGGTTTGATTTGCATTATTTTATAAAAATCGGAAATATTTTGATTGGGGTGCATGAGAGTGCGCCCCGATTTTTTTATTTTTACAAAACCAAAACAACAATAGGGATACAAGCATAAATAAGTTGGGTGTTTTTGGTAATTATGAATAAAATTTTAGGAGATATACCAAAAGTTAAACAGGATTCCTAACTACATTTTGCACGGAATATTCAGGGAATAGTGCATGTATTTCGTGGTTTTTGCATAGAATGGTAGCGTGTAGAACAAAAAATTTACCCAATAAATTTGACATTCTGTTATCCTGATAGTATAATAATATCTAATTTATGAAGAAACTGTGTACAAAAAATAACAGTTTCGATTTACTTTTGAAAGGTTTTATTTACTATGAAAATAAAAAAGAAACATGTTTGGATAGGGGCGCCTATTGTTTTGGTACTTTTGCTGGCGTCTGTGATACTTTTTTACGGTATGAGCCGCACTTTTGAAGAGCCTGAGGATTCCGTTGCGGGGGTAGGGCTTTCTGACATTATGGCAAAGCCGGAAGTTGGCACGCCTGCCGATTATACACCCGAGCAAAATGCCGCTATTGCACTTGGTGTGGTGCGGGAAATCGGGCAGTACCGCACCGAGATGAGTGGCGATATTAATGCGAATATCGGGTTTATGACCTATGTGCAGAGTATGCAGGATACCAAGCTGATAAACGGAATCGAACTGTATCAGGAATCGGTCAGTTTAAGCTCGATGGCCAATGTTGCCCAGCAAAAATATGTGCAGGATGATAACCAAATTTTTTTGGTGCGCAATGCTGAAAATATCTCCGGTCAAAATGTAAGCTGGTCCGATGAAATTACGCCGATTTCTCAAGAAACTTATACCAACACCTACGGGTTGTTACCAAACGGCATTTCTCCGTATGTGGTTTCCAAAAGCACCATTCTCTCGGCCCGGAGAGTGGAGGAAGCCGATGGTAAATATGTCTATTCCTATGAGTTGGACCCCGAAACAGCGCCTGCCTATTACCGTCGGCAAGTGAAAACACTTTCCGGTTCGCAGAAAAATCCGCTGTTTTATTCGGTGAAATTGACCATTGAAATGGACAGCGACTGGAAGCCCGTTAAAATTTTAATGAATGAAAATTATGATATTTCCATACCGGTGTTGGGCAGCGCCAATTGTACCACCGAATATACCGAATATTTTTACGATTACGGTAAAGAGCCGGAAATTCCGGATAAAGCGCTGTATACCGCGTTTATTCGCGACAAATATGACCCCAATCAGTTGGGCTCGCTGGATGCCTCGGGCGATACCGATATAAAAGCGTATTTGGGCAAGGTGTTCGGCGCCAATGAAAACGGCGTATTTGCGCTGGAGGGAGACGTTACCTTAAACGGTACGCTGAAAAAAGCCTACATAGAGGGGAATTTAAAAAACGACAGCTATCATGTTCAGCTGGGGGACCTGTATGCAAGTATGCAGGGGGAGCGGCTGTATTTCAATTACGCCAATTTGAAATATTATGTAACGGTAGACGGTCTGTTGGACGCGTTGGAGCAAATTGGCGCTGCCGCCGGCTTTGAGCTGCCCGATTTGGGCGAGGATTCCATGAATGAGTTTATGGAAAATATGACAACCGTGCAAAAGGACGATATGCAGGAGATGACCCTGACGATGGATGGGGTCGATTTGACCGTGCATTTACAAAACGGCACCATGAGACTGCTGGATACCGACTTGCGTGTGCAATTTGGCGGTTTGCAGCTGCATGCCTATGTAAAACCGGGCAGAGTTGGGCATACGTTCCCAAAAATTGATGCAACCTATGAGAATATTCTGCCGTTGCTGGACTATGTAAATCCCGTACTTTATTTGGTCAATGCCGACAGTTGGGAATTTGAAACCCGTGCGGCTTTGACCGGTCAGTCGGTACTGGAATTGCAGGCGTATGTAAAAATGGTGCGGACTCGTAACGGAATCAATGTGCAGCTGGATACTGATATTTTAAACCGCCGTTTGACCGTCAGATTGGTGGACGGCATGGCATATATTGATTACGGTAGTCTCAAATTTTCCTTGGATACCACTGATTTAGATGCGATTTCCAAGGAATTGCAGGCGATTTTGCCCGCATTGGCAGGGCAGTTTTCTTTGAGCGACCTGTTGCCGCGGGCATATATTGACCTGTTCCAAAACCCGAACCTTGAGGGGTTGCTTAGAAACATGACTCCGATTCAGGTGCAGGGCGATACCGTTTCGCTCGGCTTTAGAATCGGCGATGATATCGTGCGGTTTTCCGGGGTGAAAAAGGGCAAATTTTTGGTAAATGCCGCTGTGGACGGCATTTCCGTAAATCGTGCAAACTTACAGGTACAGGCCAAACTGACCGCCTTGAATGCACCCAGAACTACGGTGCGTACTAAGGGTAACGGGTATATGCGTTTGGAGGATCTTGCTGCCTTTGCAGAGCCCGTAATGCAGGTGTTGAATGGTAAAACCGTGAATTTGACCGCGACACTGGCGTTCAAAGGAGATATTCATTTTAATCAGGATATTTCTGTGCAGCTTGTAAAAACGGCCGCCGGCTATGACGCTATACTTTCGGCAGATCTATTTGGCACGCAGGTGCAGTTGCAATTTGTGGATGGCGTTGCTTATGCTCAGGTTGGTAATGTACGGCTGAAGTTGCATACCGGTGATATGGCGGAGATTATGCGTGAGTTACAGCAAGCATTGCCGAGCGATGTGCAATTGCCTGATTTATCTGAAATTTTCCCGCAGACGTATGTGGATTTGCTGACCGATTTCAGCCCGGAGGCATTGCTGAATCTTGTTGAGGAGATTCAGGTAGACGGTTCAAAATTGGTGCTCAAGTTAAAAGGCGGTGCACGGCTTTCCGCAACACGCAACGGTAAAGAGCTTGTTTCTGTAGGACTGTACCAAATGCCGCTTGCGGGTAACAAGGTGACTCTGCGTGCGCAGGTAGATTCTGTGAACGAACAACAGACCCGTTTAACAGTAGATGAGGCGGGATATGCCGATTTGGCGGATTTGGCCAAATTTGCATTGCCGGTGAAAAATGCCGTAAATTCTAATAGTTTTGTATTGGATTTGGATTTGCAGACAAAAGGTAAGCTTACTTTGGCGCAAAATGCGCGCTTGACCATAGTGCGCCGCGGTGATTCCGCTGATTTGGAGTTGACTGCCGATGTCTGCGGAAATCCGCTGAGCGTAAAATGGGTGGACGATACTGCCTATGTGCAGTTTGGCCTAATGAAGATATGTGCCGACCGTTATACCTTAGAGGAAGTGTTGCAAAAATTAGTACCCGGTGCAATTCCAGCCGAATTAACCGATTGGATGACTGATTTTGATCTGCATTCCGCTTTAGATAAGGTGCAGTATTTGCGCACCAATGAAAATACTTTCTCGTTAGGCGTAACTTTGGGTGAGCAGACGGCGGCGCTGACTTTGAAGCATAACGGCGAATTTGTGACCGATATGGCGGTTTCGGGGTTGGAGTTCGGCGGCACACAGATGAATATACAGGTGCGCGCCATGTATATGACTGGTACGCAGTTGTCCATTGCCGCTGACAAGGACGATTATACCTCGGCCGATGCGATTTTGCCTTTGCTTCGGTCTGCTTGGAATACCGCGAATGCGAAAAGTTATCAGTTCGATGTGAAATTTGCGTTAGACGGCAAGCAAAATTTGACCCAAAATGCCAAGGTGAAGTTAAGCCGTACTGCTCAGGGTATAGACGGTGAGGTTCAAACCATGGTTAAGGGGCAATTGCTGCATGTGACGCTCAAAAATAATATGACCTATGTAAGCTACGGTAATTTGCAGCTTTGCCTTGCATTTGCCGATTTGCAGGAAATTGCAGATACGATTGGAGCATTGTTGCCGCAGGATAATGGTATTGCCGTGCAGGCCTTGCTGCCGCAAACCTATACGGATGCCTATCAGGCTCTGTGTTTAGACCGCACTGTAAATGCGTTTGAATCCGGCGAATTTACCACGGAGGATTTGCAGCCGCTGTTTGATTTGGTAGGACAAATGGAAGCTTTCGACTTGCGTACGGATGCAGGTGAAATTGCATTGGGCTTTGGCGACGATACCATAGCTTTGCAATTTGACCGTGCGTATGACTATATAAACGAAGTACGTGTAGGCGGGGCCACCATTGCAGACAGCAAAATGGAGCTTAATCTTACCAATGCCGTATGCAGTGAGCAAGCCTTACCGATTTATATACCGGAGGGCGCATATACCAATGTAAAGGCGTTGTTACCGTTTGCAGAGCCCACAGCAAAATTAGTGCAGGCCGATGCTTTAGAATTCAATACAACGATACAGGCAAACGGAAAGCTAAACGGCGATATTACGGCGCAGGTGCGTTTGCAGCGCAGAGACGGCGGGGCAGATGGTGAAATAACCGCGCAACTCTACGGACATACGCTGACTGTGCGGTTTATTAAGGGCATTACCTATGTGGATTATGCCAATTTGAAGTTATGTTTAAATACCGGCGATTTGGATGAAATTGTAAGAGAGCTTGCGGATGCTTTGCCGCAGGACAGCGATGTGGACTTAGCCAAATTCCTGCCGCAGTCGTATATTGATTTGCTTGAAAATTTTGATATATTTACACTGGTACAAAAGCTTGAAAATCTGCAAGTAGCGGAAAATACACTAAGTTTTGACTTGGAATTGAGTCCGGAAGATGTGATTCATTTTGCGCTCTCTAAGGACGAAAATGATATGCTCAGTGCGGCCATAAGCGGTGTGACCGTTTATGAAACCGACCTTGCTGCGGATATTGCAGTGACAGAGATTGACCAGCAATTTACCCTTGCGGTGCAAGGCGATTATACCGATGTAAGACCCGCAATCGCTTTTGTGGGGCCAATCATGCAGACGCTTAAAGAAAACGGCTTCACTTTTAATGTGCAGGTGAAATTGGATGGAGCATGGCAGCTCAATCAAACGGCGAATGTGCAATTGTTGCTGCATAAAAATGCCGATGGCTCAGTACAAAGCGTGGATACTTTGGCCACCACGGAAATTCAAGGTAAAACTTTAACGGCGACCACCTTTGGCAAACAGATTTATTTGGAATACGGCGATGTTCGTCTGACGGGCAGCTTGGACGACATAGACCCGATTATGCAGAGATTGCGAGAGATTCTGCCCGAGGGTACCTTGGGCGAGCAGGCTGACCTATCTGCCATGCTGCCAACGGTCTACGCAGAGCTGATTGAGAGCGTGCGGGATAATCGGGTGGATATTGGAAAGTTGTTGGGAGATATTGAGCATGTAACCGTTACAGACAATACTTTGGGACTTGTGTTGAACATGGGTCAGGATGCCGTTTCTTTGCAAATTACCAAGGACGGTCAAGGACTGTCGGGTGCGAAGGTGCAGGGCGTGCACCTGTTTGACCATGAGATTGCGGTTACGGTTGACAATTTTGCGGTTTCTGAGGTGACGATACCGCCAATTACAGACAAAAGTCAATATGTTGATGTGAATGAGCTGGTGGATTATGTGGAAGCCGGTATGCATTCCTATGAACAATTGAACAGCCGGATTTTCAATGGCAAGGCCGATTTGAGTATAAACGGCCATGAAGTAAAGGCTGTAATAGTAGACAACAGACTGTATGTATACTACCATGATACCACACAGTTTAAGGTGGGCGGCGCGCCGTATACCGGCATTAAGATGCAGATGGATTACAGCGCTCTGCTGGACCTTGCGGCAACGGGGCTGGATTTAATGGGAATTGAGCTGCCGCAGGATGTAAAGCAGCATATTTTGGGAGACAGACAACCGTTGGATACGAGTGTTTTGAGTGCTTTACCGATTCCCACTTTAGAGGAATTGCTTTCTGACAATCATGTGAATGTGGGGGCAAATGTGCTGGCGTTGATTCAAGGCATTGCCAAAAACGGCGATACCCTGACCGTGACATTGAGCAGCAAGGAATTGTTTGGCGATGCAACAAAGCCGGATACGGTGGTAACCGTAACCAAGGCAATGAAAAATGACAAGAGTGAAATTGCGGCGATTACGTTCAGCAATACCAATGACCGCAGCACGCAAATTGCAAGGCCGAGCGATGCAAATAATTATATGGATTTCAGTTCGCTGAATACCTTTGCCGACAGTTTGATGAAAACTGCCGATTTGAAGCAGTATCATATTACCGGCACGGCGAATGTGAATATGAATATTATTGGCATTAAGCTCAACGCCGATGTGCCTACGCAGTTTAGACTCAAGCTTCGTGACGACAACACCGTTGATTCGGCGTATATTGAGTTGAAAGTGCCGTATTATCCATTGGTAATACAGCAGGATATGGTTACGAAAATTTACTACCGTGACAATGTGCTGTATTTTGACCGCTGCTGGGAAACCAGTAAAATTGTTTGGGAAAAGAAAAAAGTAGGCTGGTGGTGGGTTGATGTTCCGGTGACAAAATATTATGACCACCATGAATATATGAAATGTACGATGGACGAATTTATGCAAAATCCCATGAAATATGTATATTTCTCAATGAACTTTAGCAGTATGGTGGAAAAAGCTATTGACGATGCCATTGCAAAGAGTCCGCAAAAGGCGGTGCGTACCGGCAACATTATGTTTGAGGAAGCGTTGACCGGCTTTACCTACCAAGCCCAAAACCGGTGGACGGTTGGGCTGGACGCTGCACATTTGGTGAACAACTCTGACTTTGCGGACCAAATGGTTGTAACGCTGGGCAGAGGCAATAACGGTGTGCTCAATACCATAGATTTGTCGGTGCAGGTGCTGGGCTTTATTAACTTGGAATTTAAAAACGGGCAGCTGCAAAATGCCAACAAAACTCCGGTGGATATGAGCATGGTACCGAATAATTTAAATACAAATTCCAATTATCAATTCGGAACAACAACTTCGCAGGATATTCAAAAATAATGCAAGGGGCGGTGAGCGTAAGTTTGCCGCCTTTTGTATTGTATAAAATTTTTGGGCGTTTGCAATTGTTTTTCTTGCTATTTTGTACGATTTCCATTACAATAAAAATAATACCTTTTTGGTATATGTCTGCAAAGGAGAAATGGATATGTTTCCGATTGTTGCAAAACGCAGCTTGAACGCCGCTATGACTTTAATGATTGTAAAGGCGCCATATATTGCAAAAAAAGCCAAGGCTGGCCAGTTTATTATTCTGCGCGTCAATGAGCAGGGGGAGCGTATTCCTCTGACCATTGCCGCTTATGACCGTGACCTTGGTACTGTTACGATTATTTTTCAGATTGTGGGCAAAACGACTATGCTGCTCAATACGCTGGATGTGGGTGATTGTATTTTGGATTTTATCGGTCCGCTGGGCGTACCCTCCGAGCTGGAGGGCTATCGCCGTGCGGCTGTAATTGGCGGCGGCGCCGGTTGTGCCATTGCCTATCCGCAGGCCAGAGCGCTGCATGACATGGGTACGCGGGTGGACATCATTGCGGGGTTTCGCAATACGGATTTGATTATTTTAGAGGAAGAAATGCGCGCGGCATGTACCAATTTGTATATGATGACCGACGATGGCTCAAATGGGAACAAGGGTTTTGTAACCAACGCTTTGCAGCAAAATTTGGACAATGGTGCCGATTATGATTTTGTATTGGCGATTGGTCCGCTGCCGATGATGCGCGCTGTGTGCGAATTGACCAGAAACACCGGCATTAAAACTGTGATTAGCATGAATTCCATTATGATAGACGGCACGGGTATGTGTGGTTGCTGCCGTCTGACCGTAGACGGTAAAACGAAATTTGCCTGCGTGGACGGTCCGGATTTTGACGGTCATTTAGTGGATTTTGATGAGGCAATTCAGCGTAGCGCGACCTATAAAAAGCAGGAAAGAGTAGCGGCAGAGGCCTATCAATGTCGCTTGTTGGAGGGGGCTGACCATGGCAACTAATATGAAACCCGAAAAAACGCCTATGCCCGCACAAGACCCTATTGTGCGCAGCGGTAATTTTGACGAGGTGGAATACGGCTATACTCACGAGATGGCGTTGGAGGAGGCGCAGAGATGTTTGCAGTGCAAGCATGCGCCTTGTATTACCGGTTGCCCCGTACAGGTGAAAATTCCGAATTTTATTAAGTGCATTATTGACGGCGATATGGATTTGGCTTACGATACCATTCGCCAAACCAGTTCGCTGCCCGCGGTATGCGGCAGAGTTTGTCCGCAAGAGCGTCAATGTGAGAAAATTTGCGTGCGCGGCATAAAACATGAGCCGGTGGGCATTGGGCGTCTGGAGCGTTATGTTGCCGACTGGAAAATGAAAAACGGCTCTTTGGAGATTAAAAAGGCGCCTGCCAACGGTCATAAAGTTGCGGTTTTGGGTGCGGGACCTGCCGGTTTAACTTGTGCCGGAGATTTGTGCGCTAAGGGCTATGATGTAACCGTTTTTGAGGCGTTACATACGGCGGGAGGAGTGCTCATGTACGGTATTCCCGAATTTAGACTGCCAAAGGAAATTGTACAAAAGGAAATTGACGGTCTTAGAAAAAGCGGTGTGAAAATTGAAACCAATATGGTAGTAGGACGTGTATTTTCGGTAGATGAGTTGCTGGAAACCGGTTTTGACGCTGTGTTTATCGGAACGGGTGCAGGTTTGCCGCGGTTTATGAATATTCCCGGCGAGGGACTCAGCGGTGTGTATTCCGCCAACGAATTTTTGACCCGTATTAACCTAATGAAAGCCTATTTGCCCGAATATGATACGCCGATTAATCGACCGGGTCGTGTGGCGATAGTAGGCGGTGGCAATGTTGCCATGGATGCTGCTCGCAGTGCAAAGCGTTTGGGTGCGGAGCAGGTATATGTGGTGTACCGCCGCGGTGAGGCCGAAATGCCCGCACGCTTGGAGGAGATTCACCATGCCAAGGAGGAGGGCATTGTGTTTAAATTGTTGCACAATCCGGTTGCTATTCACGGCGATGACCAAGGACAGGTGCGCGCAATTGAATGCGTAACCATGGAACTGGGGGAACCCGATGACTCCGGACGACGGTCGCCTGTGTCGGTGGAAGGCTCTAATTTTGAATTAGAGGTTGACTGTGTGATTATGGCCATTGGTAACCGCCCAAACCCGCTGGTTTGTCAGACGACAGCAGGACTCAAGGACTATAAGGGGTGCATTGTGGTGGACGAACACATGCAGACTTCACGTAAAGGAATTTATGCCGGTGGCGATACCGTAACCGGCGCTGCAACGGTTATTTTGGCAATGGGAGCCGGTAAGGATGCTGCGGCTGCTATTGACGAGTACCTTAAAAATCAATAGCATAAAAAACAGGCTGAGAATTGTTTCTCAGCCTTGTTTTGTTATCTGCGGCGGTTCTGCATATTGTTATTGTTGTTATTATTTTGGGTATTCAGTGTATAAGGAGTAGCAGTTCCGTTGGGTAGAATATTATAATTACGGTCCGGGCGGTTGCCGGGGAAATAGAAATACACAAACTTTATGGAGAAAATGTCGCAGACGATGAAATTGTTTACGGTGTCGTCGAACAGCACGACAAAGGTGGTGGCAACATTATACATCAGACCCTGCTTTCTTACGATTTGTGCAGTTCCGATTAGAAATTCAATGACTACATATTCGCCGATGTTCTGAGCCAGTACACGCTGGAGTGAGCCTGCCATTTCTTTGTTGTCGAAGGATTGCTGGGGAGGGGCGGTGAAATTATACATTTGACTGGTGCCGTCCTCATTTACGTGGTATTGTGCGTTGGGGGAATTGGCGCCGAATTTTGTGTTGAGTTCTTGTTCGTTGTTGAAAGAATTCATAAAAAACCTCCGTTATGTATTACTGTATGCTGCGGTGGGATTGTAAAAACAGTGATTGCCAATACGTATCACAAATTCGCCTACATTTGAGGGGAAATTTGTCCGGCAGGTAGTTGAATACGGATTAAAAAACCATAGCGCAAAACCCAAATTGGTAAGCCGATTTCCTGCAATTGCCCAATTGGCAATGTCATATTGGGTTTGTTCGGGACGCATATTATACAAATTTTGCTCATTATATGTTCCGCTGACGTTTTCCATGGCGCATACGAATTGTCTTGGCTGAAAAACCACTTCCCGTATGGTATGTAAGCTTGCATATTCGCCGTAGGTAATTTGCACCCGGTTCATAATGACGCTGGCCACTGCCCGCATACCGTTATCACCTTCTCCGCCAGCTTCGCACTGAATCATACGCGCCAATATTTCCAAATCCGATAAGGCCATTGCAGCACTCCTTTCCGTATTTTTTGTCCGATTTTATTATATTCGTTGCAGGCGGTATACATGCCAACAAGTTTACAAAATAAAAAATGATGCGTTTTGCATCTTAATTATGCAGGGTTTGACGATTTGTTACAAATTTTTCGGTGTGAAATTTCTTTGAAAACAAAAATGTTCACACGGCGTATATTTTGGGAATATACTAAAAAAGAAACAAAATGAAAGCAGGACTTTGCAGACCTTTTCATGAACAAAGGAGCGATGTGACCATGACTGATGCAACGGCACTGGCATTGCATGACAGTAATATGGATTTATGGCTGTCTTACATAGAGAAATTTAGAAAAAAACAGACTTCCTTTTGGTTTTATATTGTAGATGCTCAAACCGGCCAAGGACTACAAGGCGCTGAATTTACCTTGCTGCACCAAAATAAAGTTATTTTTGAAAGCTATTCCAACCATACCGGAGCAGTATGGTTTCCGCCTTTGCGAGAGGGGGATTATTTACTGGAGGAAAAGAAAGCACCGCAAGCATATGCTACGGATACACGGCAGTTCACACTGCAGGTGGATTATTTTGGCAGTATACAGATAGACCAAAAGCCGGTTGCGGAATTTGTGATTGCCTATTACAGCTGCAATGTGGAGCGTTTTGCTGGGGAAAACAATGGTTTGCACAGTCGGGAACGACTGCCGGAGGAAACCTTTACGGTAACGGCGGCGCTCGCGGTAGGCAGCGAAAATGAAATGGTACAGGTCTGTGGCAACTCTGCTTTATATGAGATTTTTTTTAGAAAATTGGAAATGCAGACGCGCAGACCGCTTGCAGGAGCAGTATTTGAACTGCTGGAGGGGAACATTGTGCTGTATACGGCGGTTTCCAATGAGAATGGTCAGGTGCACTTTGGAAGTTTCCCTCCTGGCATTTATGTGCTTAGGGAGCGCCGAGCGCCAAGGGGTTATCGCATCAGCAAACATGCCTATACGGCGGTGGTGGCACCAGACGGCACAGTAACCATAGACGGCACGCCGGCAGAACAGATGGAAATTTACAGCAGACAGACGCAGGGAAATATTACAGTGCATAAGTATGTGCAAAAATTAGAGCCGGTTTACGGTGCAAAATTTGCGCTTATGAAAGAGGAGGTCGTGGTTACACAGGCGAATACGGACGAACAGGGACAGGCATATTTTGAGAAAATTCCGCCGGGGGAATACACACTGGTGCAGCTGGACGAAAACGGCGTTGCAACACAGGAGAGTTATGCAGTGACGGTTTCTAAAAGCGGAGCTGTGGCTGTTGACGGTAAACGCACCAATGAATTGCGCCTAACATAATGTATAGCAAAAAGAACCGTCTGTTTTACGGTTCTTTTATCTTGCATAAAAAACAGCCACCTAAAATAGGCAGCTGTTTTTTGGTATTACTGCTGTTTTTCTTTTGTGAATTCCGGAAAAAATGCATCTGGGTTTTGCTTAAATTGCGCTACAACATCGGTTTCGACGACGGTCTGTGCCGGTTGTTGCTGCGGTTTTATCTGCATCCAAATGGGAATGGGGTTTTCTTCTGCATTGGTGCAGTGGTAAACCTTCATTTCTACCACAATCATCGCCTCCTACCACCAGTATATGCAAGATGGGGTAATGCGACAACGGCTGTCTGTAAAATGCTCATGCCATAGGTGCGTTATTTTCTTTGGCAAGACCCTCCACATAACGCAATATTTCCTCGTCGCTTCCAAGTTGCTTTGCCCGATTTATCATTTCTTGTTGTTCCTGCTTGCTTTTGCTCATAAAATAGTCCTTGGCGCGCACATTTTGCGCAAGTGCAAAGCCAAAGCCCAACGGAAGTTCAAACATGGTAATCACCTCGTGCATAGTGTGAGCAAAACTGCAAAAAATATACTGTTCGGTTGTTTTGGTTGCAGGATTTAAAAAGTATGCTACATTAAACGTGCATACCGATGAAGAAAGGCATTTGCATTCATAAATTGTTCATTCTTCATAATTTTTTGACGGAAAACTGGGGTTTTGAACATATCTTTGCATTCTTTTTAAAGAGTTTGTACAAAAATCATCTTCCTTGGTAAATACTATTGTAAAATACCCCGATTTGTAATAGAATGAAAAATGATTGATTCATTAAAACTTCAACCAATATCAGTGAGGATTTGCACAAGGCAAGTCGATACAGAAGGAGACTTTTTTTATGAAGAAATTTAAACGAGTTTTGGTTGCAAACCGCGGCGAAATTGCCATTCGAGTGTTTCGTGCCTGCAAAGAGCTGGGCATTCGCACCGTAGCAATTTATTCAGCCGAGGATAAAGCGGCGCTGTTTCGCACCATGGCAGACGAATCTTATCAGGTGGGGGCGGGAAAGTCTCCCATTGAGGCCTACCTTGGCATTGGCGAGATTATTGAGCTTGCCATTGCAAAGGGCGTGGATGCCATTCACCCCGGCTACGGATTTTTGGCCGAAAACGAGCAGTTTGCATTGGAATGCGAAAAGGCCGGTATTGAATTTATCGGTCCGGATCACATTATGATGAATCAAATGGGCGACAAAATTAAGTCTAAATTGGTTGCTCATTCGGTGGGTGTGCCGACCATTCCCGGTGTGGAGCAGGCCATTCAAAGTGAGGAGGACGCCAAAAAATTTGCCGATTCCTGTGGCTATCCGGTGATGCTCAAGGCGGCGGCCGGCGGCGGCGGTCGCGGTATGCGGATTGTGCAGAAGCCGGAGGATTTGATTGCGGAATTTAACAGCGCGACCAATGAGGCAAAAAAGGCGTTTGGCAACGGCGATATTTTCATTGAAAAATATTTGGAGTGCCCCAAGCACATTGAAATTCAGGTGATGGGCGACAAATACGGTAATATTGTACATTTGTACGAACGTGATTGCTCTATTCAGCGCCGCCACCAAAAAGTGGTGGAATTTACCCCTGCTATTGCGTTGACGGAGCAGCAGCGTACTGCAATTTGTAACGATGCCATTAAACTTGCAAAGGCAGTAAATTACCGTAACGCCGGTACACTGGAATTTTTGGTAGACAAGCACGGCAACCATTATTTTATTGAGATGAACCCCAGAATTCAGGTGGAGCACACCATTACCGAAATGACCACCGGTATTGATTTGGTGCAGACGCAGATTCTAGTTGCCGAGGGCTACCGCTTGGATTCTCCTGAAATCAACATCAAATCGCAGGATGATATTCAGCCGCACGGCTTTGCCATTCAGTGTCGCATTACCACCGAGGACCCGGCCAATCATTTTGCGCCCGATACCGGTAAAATTGCCGCATATCGTACAAGTTCCGGTTTTGGCGTGCGTTTGGACGGTGGTAACGGCTTTCCCGGTGCGGTGATTACCCCGTATTACGACAGCTTGCTGGTAAAGGCCATTACTCACGCAAGAACCTTTGAGGATACCATTGACAAGATGATTCGTGTGTTGCAGGAGACCAAAATTACCGGCGTAAAAACAAATATTTCGTTTATTTTAAATGTGCTGAACAATCAAGAATTCCGCGCAGGTAAGTGCGACACCAGTTTTATTGCCGAGCACCCCGAATTGCTGACCTTTGCGCCAAAGGGCAACAAAGAGCAAAAATTACTCAACTTCCTTGGCAATAAGGTGGTCAACGAGTATATTCCAAAGCCCAAATTTAATATTCCGGTTGTGCCCAAGGTGGAGGTACCGGCAGATTTGTCCGGCACCAAGCAAATTTTAGACAAACATGGTCCGGAATATCTTTCCAAGTGGGTAAACGAGCAGAAGGCGTTGCTGTTTACCGAAACCTCGATGCGTGACGCGCAGCAGTCTTTGATTGCAACCCGCGTAAGAACCGTGGATATGGAGCGCATTGCACAGGCGGTTTCTGTTTTAGCAAAGGATTTGTTTTCCATGGAGATGTGGGGCGGCGCTACTTTTGATGTTGCATACCGTTTTCTGAAAGAGGATCCGTGGGAGCGTCTTGCAACCTTGCGCGAAAAGATGCCTAATATTTTAATGCAAATGCTGTTTCGCGGAGCCAATGCTGTTGGCTATAAAAATTACCCCGACAATGTGATTCGCAGCTTTATTTCCGTAGCGGCGCAGGCCGGTATTGATGTGTTCCGTGTATTTGATTCGCTCAACTGGCTGCAGGGTATGGAGGTTGCGCTGGACGAGGTATTGAAGCAGGGTAAGGTGGCCGAGGCATGTATTTGCTATACCGGCGATATTTTGGACCAAAGCCGTACCAAATATAACCTGCAATATTATATTAACATGGCAAAAGAGCTGGAGAAGCGCGGCGCGCATATCATTGCGATTAAGGATATGTCCGGATTGCTCAAGCCCACGGCGGCTTATAAGCTGATTAAAGAGCTGAAAAATAATGTCGGACTGCCGATTCACCTGCATACCCACGATACCAGCGGAAACGGCGTGGCCTCTTTGTTGATGGCTGCACAGGCCGGTGTGGATATTGTAGACACCGCCGTAAACAGTGTAGCGGGTCTTACCAGTCAGCCGGCGCTCAATTCCGTGGTGGCCGCCATTCAAAGCACCGACCGGGAATCGACCATCAATCTGGACGATATTCAGAAAATTTCCAACTATTGGGAGGATGTGCGTCCTGTTTACGGGCCGTTTGAGTCCGGCTTAAAAGCAGGTACGACCGAAATTTACAAATATGAAATTCCCGGTGGTCAGTATTCCAACTTAAAGCCGCAGGTGGAGAGTTTTGGTCTTGGCCAGCAATTTGAGGATGTAAAAGCAATGTATAAGACCGTGAACGATATGTTGGGCGACATTGTAAAAGTAACGCCGTCCTCAAAAGCGGTGGGAGACATGGCGATTTTTATGGTGCAAAACGATTTGACACCGGAAAATATTTACGAAAAAGCCAAGGATATTGACTTCCCGGATTCCATTGTGGCCTATTTTGAGGGTATGATGGGGCAGCCTGAGGGCGGCTTCCCGGAGAAATTGCAGAAGCTGGTACTCAAGGACAAAAAGCCGATTACCTGTCGTCCGGGCGAGTTGTTGCCTGCCGAGGATTTTGAAAAAATTAAGGATTATTTGCGCAAAACTTACGAAATTGAGGGCAACGACCAAGAGGCGCTCAGCTATGCCCTGTACCCCAAGGTGTTTGAGGATTATCTCAAGGGACTGAAAAAAGACGGCAATTTCCGGTTTATGGGCAGCGATACCTTTTTCTATGGTTTGCGTATTGGCGAAACCAGCGATGTGAAAATTGCCGAAGGTAAAATTTTGACCGTGAAGTTGGTGGAAGTCAAGGAGTTGGGCGAGGATGGCTGTCGAGAGGTTGTATTTGAGGTTAACGGTAATCGCCGCACCGTTTCGATTAAAGACCAAGGTGCAAAGGAACAGGCGGCAGGAGCTTCAATTGTGATGGCTGACCCCGATAACGAAAAGGAAATCGGGGCGAATATTCCGGGCACGATTTTGAAGGTACTGGTAAAAGAGGGCGACAAAGTAGAAGCCAATCAACCAATTGCTGTGATTGAAGCGATGAAAATGGAAACCAATATTTTGGCGCCGATTAGCGGTGAAATTGGTAAAATTTTTGTAAATGACACACAGCAGGTGAAATCCGGAGAATTGATTGCAACATTGGTATAACGTGATTTTGAAAGCTGATTGCCTTTATTTGAGGCGGTCAGCTTTTTGTATGCGCGCAAAGTAACGTTGTTTTCTGTTCTTTAATATGCTATAATGTAAAAAATATAAAGCAAAGACAGGTTATGAATGATGCTGCATGTTGTAAAACAGAGAATTTTAGATGCGCTTGCACCGGCAGCGCTCTTTTTGTTGTTGTTTTTTTCTATTTTATGGATTTGCGGATTGCAAGACGCAATTATTTCTACCTTTATTTCGCTGGAGTTTATGCGCCTGAAAACTGACGAATTTTTAGGCAGTACCATGGTGAAATCCACTGTGCTATATATGGCGATAGCGGCGCTTTCCTTTGTGGGAGGCATCAATGTGTATTTATGTGCTCTTATCAATTTTATAACGCCGTTTATGATTATTTATCTATTTTTGGACGAGTTTGACCCGACCAATCAAATTCCGTATACCATGGCGTTGGGTTTTTTTCAACTCATACCGACTAATTTGCCTGGATTGCCGGTGCGGTTAGGGGCAATTTTAGGCGCGGCGATTGTGACTTATTTGGCGGTTTTGCTGACCCGTGTGATAGAAAAGAAAAAGCCCAACCAAAATATACAGCGCCTGAGCATAGAGGGATTGGGTGAAATGGCGCTGGAGCTGGAGGCTGTTTTGGAACGGGATTTTGCTCAGGTACAGGTGCATCAGGAGAAGCTGTTTGCAATTAACCGTGCGCTGAGCCGTTCTATTTACGGAGCAAATGACAGTTTGGTGCTAAACAGCAGGAACAGGCAGCTCTATTTTCCGTTCATCATTGTATTTCAGCATATGAATCACTTAATGGGAGATTTCTGTCGGAGACCGGAATTGCTGACACAGGACACTATGTTATATTTGGAAAAGTTGCGTGTTGCCTTGAAAGAGGCGGTGCAATTGGCGCAGGACAAGCAATTGAACCGCGCGGCGATGCGCCTACTTGTGCTTTCCGATGAGATTGAGATAGACCGGGTAGATGTAAATCATAACATTGTTTATATTTTGAATTATCTTTCTACGGCGTTTTTAGACCTGCAAAGTAAACATAGACATTTTTCACTGAAAAATATTCGTTTGCCCGCGTATATGTGGTACCAAATGCGTGCAAATTTTAGCATACAGTCGTTTAAAATGCGGTTCGCGCTACGCCTTAGCATTGCGGTATGCCCTGCGGCAACGCTGGTGTATTATTTTCAATTACCGCACGGTTTTTGGCTGCCCATGACTATTTTAGTGCTGATTTTACCGTATCGGGAGAATACTCTGCGCAAAATTGTGGACAGGGTGGTAGGCACCTTATGCGGAATCGGCGTGTTTGCTATATTGTATTATTTTTTTCCCGGTGCAAAAGAACAGCTTATCATTATGGTGGTTGTGAATTTCTTCCTTTATACAACCAGACGCTACGCTTTTACAGCTATTTTTTTAACTTGTTCTTCGTTTGCCATTAATATTTCGCTGGCACATAGCACCGAGCATTTATTTACGCTGCGTTTTGTCTACACTATAGGCGCGGCATTGATTGCCATAGTAGCCAGTTACTGTATACTACCGACTAACCATGCCGCAGAGCTTAAAAATATGATGCAGCGTCTGTTGGAGATTGATTTATTTTTAATAGACGCGCTGGAACAGGTCTGCAATACCGACGCGCCGCTGTATGTTCAGCGAGATTTGGTATTAACTTCTTATTTGGTCAGCGGTAAAATCGAAACGCATTGCGCTATGGCGAAAAATGAAAAAAGCCGGAGCTATGTGAAAAAATTTATACTGCTGAACAATCAATTTGTAACCGATTTTGCGCATATTTACCGTTTAATGGCCATGCAGCAAAAGGAGCGCATTGACCCGGAAGCCTTGGGCGCGCTGGCTGAAAATTTAAGAGCGTGTGCTTGCTCTATGAAAGAGATGTTAAGCGGTAAGCGGGCGCATTTGCAGCGCCCCGAATCCGACTACAAACAAGTATATAATGATGTATATATAAACGGGAAAATGCTGCGCAGTGCGGATTGTTTATACCGTATGCACGACTGTGTACAAACCCATTTTTTGCCCAAATAATAAAGAAAAACCTTGGGATTCGGTTGGGAATTTTCGTTACAGATACGGTGTGATAACAGGCAAAAATGGAGAAAATGCTGTGGGAATTGCAATGTTTTTTAAATCCTCTTGGGTACTCCATACAAATTGTTCGCAGCGGTCGACAGCAGTATTGGCGCATAAAATAACATAGCTTTGCAAGCGCCATTCTATATGCGTAAAAATATGCTTTGACTGTTTGCTTTCTATTATTTCTGTTACGGGAATTTGCCACTCAGTCAGTAGCTGCCGTATTTCCTGCAAAGTCAAATGCCCCGGTACATTCGGAAATTGCCAAAGTCCTGCCAATACCTGTTTGGACTGCCGTTTTTCGAGTGCAACGGCGTGTTCCGAAAGTAACAGCAGTACGGTTTTTTCTTCTATGCGTCTTGCTTTTTTTGGTGCTTTGACGGGTAATTGTGCCGTTATTCCCTGTGCGAATGCCTTACAATGGTTTTGTACCGCACAAACCAGGCATTTTGGCTTTCCGTTTGGTACGCATACGGTGGCGCCCAGCTCCATGAGCGACTGATTAAAGTCTCCGGCGGTCGCTTGCGGCATGATTTCCTGAAGTTGTGCGGTGATTTTTTGTTTAGTTTGAGGTGTTGTAATATCGCCGTGATTTGCAGTGATACGGGCAATAACGCGCAGTACATTGCCGTCCACCGCGGGCACGGGAATACCGAAAGCGATGGAAGCAATTGCGCCTGCGGTATAAGAGCCAATACCGGGTAATTTCAGCAATTCCTCGTAGGTACAGGGCAAATTGCCGCCGTAATTTGTCATGACGGCAACGGCCGCTTTCTGCATATTACGCACCCGATTATAATACCCTAACCCCTCCCAGAGCTTGAGTAATTTTTCCTCCTTGCAGGCCGCAAGGTCCGCTATGGTCGGCAATTCCTCGGTAAAACGCCGAAAATATTCTTTTACGGCTTCTACTCGTGTCTGTTGCAGCATGATTTCGGACACCCAAATAAAGTAGGGGTTCTGCGTTTGCCGCCAAGGTAAAATACGGGCGTTTTGTTTATACCACTTTAACAGCGGTTCTGTAATAGACGATAATGGTTTCATAAAATCTGTTCCTTTGGCATTGATAATGACAATATTTTTATTATATTATTTTTCGGTGGGGATAGCAAATTTTTAACAGGCGCGGTATAATGAAAAAATAGTAAGCGGGAGAGAGGCGCAAAACTTGGATAAAGCACGGTTAAAGGCGTTTGCAATACAGGCGCGCAAAAAGCTTTTTGCGGAAATTTCACATACGATACAGGCAGTGGCGGAGCGTAAAATAAAGGCAGGGCCGCCTTGCGAGGCATTTTTGCAATTACAGCGCAAAATTGCCTGCACAGACCGTAAAATATTAGCACAGCAGGCGGCGACGCTTTGGTTTGAGCGTTTGCTTGCGGTATGGTTTTTAGAGGTAAACGGCTATTTGCCGGGGCAGCAATTTTTTGCGCATTTTACCGAGGAGGGCTTTTTACAAAGCGATGCTTCCGGTAGTGTGTCGGCGAAGGCTGCATTTTTACAAATTTGTCGTAAATTAAGCGCGGTTTTTCCGAAATTGTTCGGTGCGCAGCAGGAACCGTGGGATTTTTTGCT
This sequence comes from uncultured Eubacteriales bacterium, assembly GCA_934457095.1. Taxonomy (GTDB): domain Bacteria; phylum Bacillota; class Clostridia; order Oscillospirales; family Acutalibacteraceae; genus UMGS1071. Next base: position 223,192 of record CAKSHJ010000001.1, on the reverse strand, counting down.
GCCCAAATTTGGGGAGAACAGTTTTGTATACGATTTTTTCGCATTGCCAAAGCAAGATTTTATTATTGCGCAAGGCGGACAGATAGAGGCGCTTGGTTGGCTGTATCAGTATTTTCAGGCGGAGCAAAAGGAGGAGGCTTTTAATTTGCTTGCCCGGAATGTAAAATTAAAAAAGGAACATATACCGGCGGCAACACAGTTTTTTACGCCGTATTGGCTGGTGCAGTATATGGTGCAAAACAGCGTGGGCAGAGTTTGGTTGCAAGCTTGTCCGGACAAGGCGTTGGAAAAAAAGTGGCGTTTTTATTTAAAATCGCAGGAACGGGAATTGCATAAAACGCGTTTAAAACCACAGGAATTAACAGTTTTAGACCCATGCATGGGCAGCGGGCACATTTTGGTGTATGCCTTTGAACTGTTGATGGATATTTACCACGCGCAGGGCTATGCTTCAAAAGAGGCGGTGCGGGAAATTTTACAGTGCAACCTGTTTGGGCTGGACATTGACGATACAGTGAGCGCCTTGGCGCATTTTACGGTGATGATGAAGGCACGGGAATATGATGAGAGTGTACTAGAGCAACCGCCGTATATACACCTGTACAGCTTATGCGAGAGTAATGAGTTGCCGGCGCAGTTACATACGGAAATTACACAGGCGACCGATTTTACGGACAGACAAAAACAAATACTGATACAGATGTTGGAGCTGTTTACAGATGCAAAAATTTACGGTTCCTGCCTGCAAATGCCGCCGGAATTTTTACCCCAAGAATACCGGGAAACAGCTGAGGCGCTGTCTCACGCCAGAGGGCAATTGGTACGGGCATATTTGCCGCAATTGACCGCTTTACTGGAGCAGGCGGCGGTGCTGGCGCAGAGCTATATGGTGACCGTAACCAACCCGCCGTATATGGGCAAGAAAAATATGCCGCAGGCATTAAACGTATTTTTGCAGCAACATTATTCCGAGGGTAAATCGGAGCTTTATGCGGCGTTTATTTTGCGTTGTAAAAATTTTACTAAGTTGCAGGGTTGCTTTGCTATGGTTACTGTGCATAGTTGGCTGTTTTTAACCTCATTTGAAAAGTTGCGGGTGGAATTGCTACGACATTGTTATATTTCCTCGCTGGTGCATGCGGGTGCAGCCACTTTTGAGGAGCTTAATGACTTTAATGTATTGGCGACAGCGTTCGTCATAGACCGACAAAAAGCGGAATCGGCGCCGTCCTTATTCATCAATTTGGCCGACAGTCTGGATACCGAGCAAAAAATAAACGGTTATTTTTGCAATCAAAATCATGTCAGACTAATGCAGGATTTATTTTATCAAATCCCCGGTATATCCTTTATCTACCGGGCGCATCCCAATGCTTTGGCGGCATTTTTTGCGGGTATTCCGCTTGCAAAAATTGCGCCGCCGAGAGTGGGAATGCAAACGGGCAATAATAAAGTGTTTGTGCGTTTTTGGCATGAAGTTGACTACACAAAATTTTGTACAACGGCTCAAAATGCCGAACAGGCACAGCAATCGGGTGCAGTTTGGTTTCCGTATAATAAGGGCGGTAATTTTCGTAAATGGTACGGTATGAACGAGTACGCGGTGAATTTTGAAAATGGGGGAGCGGCTCTGCGAGATTATTCAGGTGCGGTGCTGCGCAATGAGAACGACTATTTTAAACCCGGAATTACTTGGTCGCTGTTTGGTTTTGAAAATTTTGCCGTGCGCTGGAAACCGTCCGGCTTTCTGTTTGATGTTTCTGGTTCCTCGCTGTTTCCGCGGCAGCAAATCGAGGAATTACTGGCATTTTTGTGCAGCAAGGTTGCGTTTTACTTTTTGTCTTTGTTGGCGCCTACGGTGAATTTTCAGGCGGGAAATGTGGGGGATTTGCCGATATTGCCAAGCGGTGAACATGGCGCTACTTTGCGACGGCTTGCACTGGAAAATTGCCGTATTTCCAAGCAGGATTGGGACAGCTTTGAGATAAGCTGGGATTTTGCATGCCACCCGTTTTTGGCAATTAGCCGGGATTTTGGCGAGAAAAATCTGCAAAATTGCTACCGTATTTGGAGCGAGCAGACAGAAAAACGCTATCGTACGCTAAGGAAAAATGAGGAGGAAATCAATCGTATTTTCATTGGGTTGTACGGCCTTGAGGAGTGTGTGACACCGCAAGTAGCCGATCGAGACATTGCTATACGCAGAGCAGATTTAGGCCGTGATGCTTTTCTGTTTTTGTCCTATTTAGTCGGATGCTTGTTTGGCAGGTACCACCCAGACAAGTCGGGGATTTGGTATGCCGGAGGTAATTGGAATGCTCAAAAAGCGCACCGGTATACAGTGAAAGAGAATTTTTTACAGCTTTCTCAGACGCCATTGCCAAACCCACAGCAAGACTTAGCCGAGCAGCTTTTTTTACTGCTTGAAGCATTGTTTGGAAAGGAGAATTTTGCGCAGAATGTGGCTTTTTTGGCGAGCGCTTTTGACCCGCATAGCAAAGACCCAAAGCAAACAATACGAACTTATTTGTGGCGTGATTTTTATAAAGAGCATGTGAAAATGTACCGAAAATGCCCCATATACTGGCAATTGGACAGCGGTAAAAACGGTAAAAATGTCGCGTTTAAAGGACTGTTTTATCTGCACCGATCTCACAAATCCGGTTTTTTAAAAGCAGAAGCTTGTTTGCAGGCGCATATACGGGAGTTAAAGCGCCGCAATGTGTCGGAGGCTGTTCTGCAGCAGCTTTTTCGCTACTGCCGTGCATATACCGCCGCTATACCAGCATTGTGCGACATGGACTTAAACCGCGGTGTGCAGCAAAATTACGCGGAGTTCATGCGTTTGCCTATCGAAGAGGATTCGTACCTTGCACTTTTTAGCAAATTTTAGCGACGGGGCGGGCGCTTTGGTAATATTTTTTTTGTAAAAGTATTCATTGACAAAAGCGCAATTCCTCGGTATGATAGATATAATATTCTGTTTTGCTCGGACGGTAAGGCAAAACAATTTACTCATTCACATAAAACCTTTGGAATTCCATAGAATAACCTACACACACATATGAGATGCTTTATGCGTATGCGTTGGGTATTTCATATGTTTATTTTTGAAGATGTTCAAATAGAAAGCGAGCTTAATTTATGCCATCAAGTTTTACACAGTACTCCCTTAGCAAAGAAATTTTAGAGGCGCTGGAGCAATTGCAGTATCATACGCCCACACCCGTACAGGCACAGGTCATTCCCGAAATCTTGGCTGGTAGAGACGTACTGGCAAAATCTCAGACAGGCAGCGGTAAAACTGCCTCCTTTGGTATTCCGCTTTGCCAGTTGGTCAATTGGAACGAAAATAAACCGCAGGCGTTGGTACTTGCGCCTACAAGAGAATTGGCTATGCAGGTCAAGGAGGATATTTTTCATATCGGCCGCTATAAACGTATCAATGTTCCGGTCTTATTCGGACGCTCTCCGTTTTACCGGCAGGCTCAGGCATTACGCCAAAAAACACATATTGTGGTGGGTACGCCAGGTCGCGTACTGGACCATATGCAGCGCAAAACCCTCGATACCTCCGGAATTCGGTATTTGGTGATTGACGAAGCCGATGAAATGCTGAATATGGGCTTTTTGGAGCAGGTAAAGGCTATTATTGCGTATTTGCCGGAGCACCCGGTTACGCTGCTGTTTTCGGCCACTATGCCAAAGGAAATTGAACGTCTTGCGCAAACCTATTTGCAGAACCCCGCAAGAGTGGAAATTCAGGCGCAAACCGTAACAGTAGACCGTATTTCTCAAACAAGCTTCTGTGTATCCGAGGGCGATAAATTGCGGCTGCTGGAGGATGTGCTGGTACTGCAAAATCCCGAGAGCGGCATTGTGTTTTGCAACACCAAGGAAAAGGTGGATGTGGTACATGGTTATTTGACCGACAGCGGCATACCTTGCGGAAAACTGCACGGAGGCATGGAGCAGGACGACAGAATTGCGATTATGAATCAGTTTCGCAGAGGGAATTTCCGCTACTTAATTGCAACGGATGTTGCTGCAAGAGGCATTGATATTGACCATGTTACCCATGTGGTGAATTTTGATATGCCTCGCGCTAAGGAGCATTATGTACACCGTATTGGCCGTACCGGGAGAAACGGTCGCCGCGGCATTGCCGTTACCTTTTATACCAAAGAGGAGGCAAATGCAGCAAAGGATTTGCAGGCTTATATTGGTTGTCGTTGGCTTTATGTCGTAGCGCCTACACAGACTTTGGTAGAGAGGTATCGCCCGACATTTGAAGAAACGCTGCGTCGCCGCCCGGAATTTAAACCGGAAAAGGGCGCAATGTTCAGCAGTTCCATTACCAAAATTCACATCAATGCCGGCAGAAAAACAAAGTTGCGTCCGGTGGATATTGTAGGTACAATTTGCAGTATTAAGGGAGTTACCTCTTCGGACATTGGCATTATTGATGTGCAGAGTGTTTCGACTTTTGTGGATGTTTTACACAATAAGGGAGCGTTGGTCATGAAAGCGCTACAAAATAAACCCATTAAGGGCAAAACCAGACGCATTACCAAAATAGAAGTATAAACAAAAAAGCCCAATCTCGCATATTTCTGGGAGGTAGGGCTGTTTTTTACTGATTTTTTTTGGTTTCCGGATGGGGCGGAGTTTGCTGCGCCAGCAAATCCCGTATTTCCGTAAGCAAAATTTCCTCGTTTGAGGGTGCGGGCGGTTGTTTTGCGGGTTCCTCTTTTTTCTTTCTGCGTAGTTTCCCTGCAAGTTTAATCACCAAAAAAATGGAAAACGCGATGATGAGAAAATCCAGTACAGTTTGCAAAAATGCGCCGTACTTGAGGATAATGGGCTCGGAGCCCTGAGTGGCTTGTAGGGTAAAGCTTAGGTCCTGCAGACTGACCCGTCCGGTAATGAGCGAAATGGCCGGCATAATGATGTCTCCAACCAGAGAGGAAACGATTTTACCGAAAGCGCCGCCGATGACAACGCCGACTGCCATATCCAGCACATTGCCGCGCATGGCAAATTCCTTAAAATCCTTAAAAAATTGTTTCATGAGGCACTTCCTTTTTAGGCATATTTTGCGTAAATACAACTGAAAATTGTACTTTTCTTCATTTTATCATATTCCGAAAAGAATGCAAGAGAAAGCGGAATTTATGCAATCTTATATTCGAAATTCACAAATTTTATGGAATTTAAGGGGAATTTTTTCGGATTTTTTCTAATATTTTTCCCAAATTTAGATTATGTGTTTTCTTTTGCGTGAGATTATGATATGATTAGTAAAAAGCTAAGTGTGAACTGATGTAAAACTTCTTAGGGGTAGATAAAGATGGAGCGTACAAAGGCACGCACACAGCATATCGACAATAAAATTTTGTTTAAAATACAACGCTTGCACGGTCCTAAAATGGATAAAACCATGACATTTTTCACATTGATGGGCAACGGCGCTTTGGTTTGGGTATTTACCGGCGTGTTTATTATGCTATTTACCCAATATAAATACCATGGAGTACTGCTGATTGTAACTATTATTATGGCCACCTGTGCCAATGTGTTTATTAAATCTCGGTTTAACCGGCAGCGACCGTGTGATATTTACAAGGAAGTGCCGATTTTGATTCGCAGACCGATGGGTTCTTCGTTGCCATCGGGTCATACGGCATCATCCTTTGCCAGCGCCACCATTTTGATGAATATGAACTATAAGGTGGGGTTGATTGCGCTTGCGTTAGCGTTTATCATTTCATTTTCACGGTTGTACTTATTTGTGCATTTTCCGTCAGATATTTTACTGGGTTTGCTTTCGGGTATAGCCGTGGCGCTTATCAATATACCGATTGCGTTGCGTTTAATTTAAATTTACATAACTGCCTTTTTAAAAAGGGCAGTTTTTCTTTATCATATGGTATAAACATTAATGATGAAAAAACTGTAAAAAATTATATAATAAAACGGATTTCAGGTTGACATATTATATAATTTTCATTAAAATAACATTTAGAAATATATGATTGTGCATAATAAGTTGCAGAGGGAAAGAATGATTATGAATAAAAAGAAAATTTTAACGCGCATATGTGCGGTGGTGTTGACCTGTATTTTAGTGCTGTCTATTACGCAGCTCCTTTTGGTGTCCGCAAAAGCCTCCGTAACGCAGGGGGATTTGTCGGTAGAGGTGTTGGATGACAACAGTCCGTATCAGGACGATAGCTTTTTGGGGTTGGTTAGTGTACCGACGCGTTTTTTTACCTATGAAAATAACGGCGGCGCAGCCCAAAACAGCGAATTGAGCAAGGCGTTTGACCGAAACTGGAATACCGCTTGGGTTTCCGGTGTTGACAATAATGTTCCGAGTAACAATCCGTTTTACAATACGGTTACGGTTCATTTTAATGAGAGGGTAACGCTTGACGGTATGCTTTATGCTTCCAGCAGCAGTAGAGTTGGTTATGGTTTTGCGACCGAGTTTAATATTTATGCCGCTGTTGGCAACGGAGAATTTGCGTTGGTGGGGCATGGGAAGCAAACTGCGACCTCATCCAAGGTTCGTATTATTTTTTCAAAACCGGTCACATGCGACCATTTGAAGTTTGAGTTTAAAGATGTAAACCGCTCGCATAAATATGTGGCCTCTGCCAAGGAATTCGTGTTTTTACAGTCCAATCAAAAAAATGATGTAGATACTTTGATGAATTTATTTACGGATTATGCTAAGTATCAAATTGCACCTGCGTATGCTTCGTTGCAAGCGATTGGAGAATTAAGAGCGAAATTCCAAAATAACTTGAATTACAAGGACAATATAAAGCCGATTTTGGATAGGGCTGAGCGTATTTTAAACGGGGATTTGGTATTTGATGCGCGCAGAGAGTTTTCCACCGCACCCGATGCAGAAAATAAAATTGCGCGCAATGGAGATATTGTTTCATATGCAAAAAATACGCTCAAATTCAATTCTTTTACGACCAACAGACAGGTAACCGGCATCGCGGCTAGAGCGGATGAAGTTGTTAATATTTATGTTGAGGCAGAGGAGGGCGACCCATTACCGCGTATTCGGTTCTCCCAATTTTACGGCCATTGGTCCAAATGGTTGGGCGGAGAAATTCGGTTATCCAGAGGACTCAACCGTCTTACGGTTCCTTATTTGAAAAATAGTAGTTACAGCAAGGAGGTTGTTTCGGGCGGTGCGATTTATATTGTCAATCCCTATGACGAAACGCAACAGTCCTCCAACGTTAAGGTCTATATTGAGGACGGTGACCTTTATCCGGTATTTCGGAAGGACGATGACGAAAACACCTATAAAGCTGAGCTTGCGGAATATGTGGCTGCGGTAAATGCAAATCCGGATAAAGTAATCAATATTACAGAGTTAGTTTCCAACCATACTATGATGACAGTGCAAGCCAATAGGGCAAATGAGTTGTATCAGACGAACAGCCCGCAGGAAAATATGGAAAATTGGGAAACAACCGTGAGAGATGTTTTGCACTTTGCGGGCGTTGAATTTGAAGAGGGGCAACCGTATTACGATAAAAGAAACAACTTTTTAAATGTGAATTTCAGGGTATCGCAGCATTGGCCGAACGGTTTTATGTTTTGCCATACCGAACACATTGGTCTTTATGCCGGCGGCAGCGAGGATACGTTGATTAGAAGCGTAAATGATAATGGAAAATCCTCTATCGGCTGGGGTTTTATTCATGAAATAGGTCATGCGCTGGATATTCCCGAACGAACCGTGGGAGAAACCACGAACAATATGGTGGCCAACTACAATAATACTTATAAATTAGGTCTTATTCGGAACGAAAACTATTTCAGCAGCGTATTAAATTCAATATCCTCCGATCGTGATTTGAAAACGGATTTGTGGGGTTCGGACCGATATAACTACATGGTATACTGGTTGCTGCAAAGCCTGGATACCAATTACTGGGCCAAGCAGGAAAATTTGTACCGCTATACCACGGGGATTACCGGGTTGACCAAAACGGAGAAACAAGTTTATATTGCCTCTTTGGCAATGGGGATTGATTTAAGCTATTATTTTGAGCGTTGGGGTACTTTTCGTATAGGCTCAGACCCGTCTTTTACCTACGACGGCTCCTCCGACGCCTTTAAGAGTTACATGCAGCAAGCCAAGGATTCCGGGAAGGTAAAGGAAGAGACTAAAAAATTCTGGTATTTGGACAGCGCGCAATATACATACATGATGGATAAAGCCGATTTGGAGCAGGGAATCGGCGGTATGTATCAGGAGACCTCCACAACGGAAATTTTGAATGTGCTGAAGGTATCAAACGGGTATAGCTTGATTTTGCCGGATGTGACGGAAGAGGCGCATCTTGGGTATGAAATTTTGGAGGGCAATGACAAAGACGGGTATACCGTAATAGGGTTCACGCATGTGAATACCTTTACCGATACAACACAATACCCGCAGGGGTATGAGCCTACCTATAAAATTGTTGCGTATGACAGGTTATTGAAAACCTCTCAGGAAAGTGCGCCAAAAGCGCTGGAATACCAAAGCGAAGTATGCGAGTTGAAGGGAGTCAAATACAATACGCTTTCTGAGGCGATCGCTCAGGCAAGTCGCGGAGATACCATTTATCTTCTCAAGAATTTTATTGATTCGGGCGTTATAATTGATAAAAATCTTACCATTACCATCAAGGAAGACGTAGCAACGGATATCACTCTGTATAAAGGCGGAGACAATGTGATATTCAGCGTGAATGCGGGCTGCTCACTTACCGTGAAAGGCGCTGCAGACAAAAAACTGATTTTGGACGGTAACCGCTTAAAGCAAAAGAATTCCATGATTACCGTTGCGGCGAATGGTCAATTGCATGTTCGGGAAAATGTAACCTTGCAGAATAATAAAAACACCGGCAATGGCGGCGCTATTTATGCGCCGAATGCTTCCTCTAAAATTTATATTACGGGGGCAACCATTTGCAATAATACTGCCGGCAGTGGCGGCGCTATTTATAATTCCGGCAATGTGACGGTGACTGATAGTAAGTTTACCAATAATACAGCGACCAATGGCGGTGCAATCAGTAATGTAGGCGGCGGTATTATTACGGTGAAAAACACAGAAATTACAGGTAATACAAGTACCAACGGCGGTGCAGTTTATATTGACGGCAGAACGATATTGTCAAACAGTACCTTGAAAAATAATACCGCTCAAACAGGCGGGGCGATCTATATCAGTCCGGGAGCGAATGCGCAGACGAGATTTCTTACCGTAGATGCCGGTACGGTAATTTCTGACAATCGTGCAAAGAGTGCCAGTGTGCTTTATATGACCAACGGGGCAAATGTGTCGCTCGATGCTGCTACGATTGAAAATAGCAGCACTGCAGTTATGCGTGTTCTTTCTGCTTTGAGTAAGCGCAATACGGCGGCAGCTCCGGCTGTTTACATCAACTCCGGAAATCTTCAAATCAACGGAAATACGGTTGCTATGCAGGGTACAATTTATAAAAATTCGGGCAGTGTGCAGATAAAGGGGCAAATGCTGAATTCGGCAACAGGTAAGCTGGTATTTTCGCTGAAAAATTACGATGTGACCACACCGGTATTTACCACGAATTTTGATTTGATACAGGAAGATTTGGATGGGGTTTCGCTTGCAAACGACAGCTACACCTTGATTATTGGAGAAGATAAGCGTAGCGTGTACCTCAAAGCCAAGGAAATTATTTATACGGTGCAGTTCAATACAAACGGTGGCACCATTCACAGTGGAACGATTACAGATTATATTTTTGGAACAACGACCACATTGCCGGCAGACATTACCAGAGAGGGTTATACCTTTGCAGGTTGGTATGAGACTGAGGATTTCTCCGGTGCAGCGGTGACAGAAATTGCGGCGGATACACAGGGGAATAAAGTTTATTATGCCAAATGGGTGCAGAATCCGACTCCTGTTGACATGCCGGAGGAAATTGTAGTTTTGGGAAGAACAGCGCATACACTTACGCTGGCTGCAAAAACAGGTCATGAATATTCCATTGACGGCGGTATTACATGGCATCGGGTACAGGAAGATAGAAAATATGTGTTTGAAGGTCTGCATAAGGGCACGCAATATTCCATTCTTGCAAGGTTGACCGTGGTAACGCCCGGTTCGTCTCCGGGCGTAAAAACGCTCAAGGCAACCACCGCCTTGAAAGATGCCAGAGAAATTGCGGAAGAATATATCCATGGGGCGAATTTAACGAACTACAATAATAAGACGGATTGGACAGAATCAGCTGCTAATCATATGGTTCGAATAACAGTGGACGAAAACGGTAACTATTTGATTGTGCCGCAAGCTGTGATTAATGAAGATCCAACTGAATCAGATGATGGCGGGGAAATATTGTTGTCTCCGGAGCAGCCGCCGGAGACAAGTGCAGAAACAATGCTGGAAAATGTTCCTGAAACAGGCGATGAAAATTCTTTGATGCTTTGGGGTGCATTGTTTATTTGTGCGCTTGGTGGCTTAATATTGCTTGCTATACGGCTCCCAGAAAAGAAACAAAAGGACTAAAGCGCTATCATACATTTATGACATTAGTAGGCACATTGCAGGACACAGCAAACATCGTTTAGAAATTTTGACGAAGAAATACAGGAACGAGGTTCTGACCTTGTAAAAAATAAACTTCCGGACATGATGACCGGAAGTTTTTTATTGCTGCAAAAAATTTGTATTTGCTTCATTTTTTACTTTAGCACCCTGTTTATCATAGAGTGAAGCACTCAAAGTGAGTTGAATGTTTCACTCTATGATAACGGTCCATGAGCCTCCATGAATGCTGTTATCATAAATTGGTGTTGCACAATGGTGGGAACAACAGGGCTCGAACCTGTGACCCTCTGCTTGTAAGGCAGATGCTCTCCCAGCTGAGCTATGCTCCCGAATTATAATACCATATTTACAACTGCATTTTATTATAAAAGAAATTATTCTAAAAGTCAACCTCTTTTTTGCCTTTTAGAAAATTGAAAAATTTTACGAAAAAAAGTTCACAAACGCCCTGTTTTTGTGGTATGATTTGTATAGAAAAGTTTGTAGATGCGATGTTTTGGGTTGTAAGGAGAGATAAAAGTATATGGAAAAAATCAAAATTGGAATTTTGGGCTATGGAAATTTGGGCAAAGGAGTAGAACTTGCAATTGCTCAGAATCCGGACATGGAATTGATAGGCGTGTTTACTCGCAGAGAGCCTTCGGCCTTAAGTTTGTTGACAAAAGGCGTTTGTGCTTATTCTATTGACTACTTATTGGAAATGCGCGATTGTATAGATGTGTTGATTTTATGCGGCGGCAGCGCAACCGATTTACCCGAGCAAACGCCGAGGTTTACCCGGTATTTTAATACCGTGGACAGCTTTGATACGCACGCCAATATTCCGCAGCATTATGCTGCTGTGGATGCCGCTGCCAAAGCTGGTAGTACCGTTTCTGTGATTTCGGTGGGTTGGGATCCCGGTATGTTTTCTTTGAGCAGAATGTATGCAGGAGCTATTTTGCCGGACGGTAAGGATTATACCTTTTGGGGAAAGGGTGTCAGTCAGGGGCATTCCGATGCTGTGCGGAGAATTGAGGGTGTGCAAGATGCAAAGCAATATACCGTACCCGTACCCGAGGCATTGCAGGCGGTGAGAAGCGGTAAGCAGCCGGAGCTTAGCACGAGGGAAAAGCATACCAGAGAATGTTTTGTGGTGGCAAAACCGGGTGCAGACCTTACAAAAATAGAGGCGGAAATTAAGAATATGCCCAAATATTTTGCCGATTACGACACGACGGTTCATTTTATCTCTCAGCAGGAATTGAACGAAAAACACAGCGGAATTCCGCATGGCGGCTTTGTGATTCGCACGGGTTTTACCGGACGGAATCAGCAGCACCACCATGTGATTGAATATTCTATTGAGTTGGATTCCAACCCGGAATTTACCGCCAGTGTATTAACGGCATATGCCCGTGCGGCCTATCGTTTGGCAAAAGAAGGTCAATACGGCGCCAAAACCGTACTGGATATTCCGCCGGCCTATCTTTCGGTGAAATCCGGGGAACAGTTAAGAGCGGAATTGCTGTAAAGAAAGCTCCCTTTGCAATACAAAGGGAGCTTTTGTTTTTGGACTATTTTTTGGCTTTGGCGTAGCGGCAAAATTCTCGCATACAGCAAATTTCGCATTTTGGCTTGCGAGCTTCGCATACGGCTCTGCCGTGCAGTACAATGCGGTGGCAAAAATCTCCCGATTCCTCGGGCGGCAACAAAGCCCGTAAATCGGTTTCGACTTTTAGCGGAACTTTGCTGTCGGTTAGCCCCAGTCTACCACAAATGCGAATAAAATGCGTGTCGGTTACTACAGAGGGCTTGCCGTATACATCGCCTAAAATTAAATTTGCGGTTTTCCTGCCAATGCCCGGCAGGGAGAGTAAATCCTCCATATTGTCGGGAACAACGCCGCCAAAATCATTTTTCAGTTTCTGGCACATGGCAAAAATGTCGCGCGCTTTGGTCTGGAATAACCCGCAGGTGCGGATATACCCGGCAATTTCCTCGGGCGAACTTTGAACATAATCCTCCAAAGTGGGGTAGCGGGCAAATAACGCCGGCGTTACCAGATTGACTCTGGCATCGGTACATTGCGCGGAAAGCCGGGTGGCAATGAGCAGCTCTAAGGGGGTGGAGTGTATAAGGGCGCATTCGGCGTTTGGATAAGCTTGCTTCATGGCGGCTATGGCGGCAAGGGCTTTTTGTTTTTTGGTCATTTTCAGGCACCTCATTTTCGGCAATTTCTTTTATTTTAACGTATTTTGCGACAAAGCTCAAGCACAAACAAAAAGACCGAATCTTCATATGACTCGGCCTTTTTGTAAAAGTATACATTTTGATTGATAAAAGGGGAGTAACAGGAAAGCGCCAACATCACTTTCTCGATTACATTTTTAGTATACCTTAGAAAAACGCCTCAGGTGTGACGGAATTGTGAATAGATTGGTATGGAATTGTAAATTGTGGTGCAATTTTATATAACCGAAGTTTGCGTTGCGATTTTTGTTGTGGTATAATTGCAATGCGATATAAAATAGGAAAGACAGTTTTTGGGGATACAGGAGGAGCCGTATGAACAGGCACCAGCAAAGAGAACAGGCATTTATACTGATTTTTGAGCGCACGATAAACCGCGATACCGTTGCGCAGATTCTTGAAAATGCCGGGGAGTGCAGAGACCTTGAGATTTCGGCCTTTGCAGAGCGGGTGGCAACCGGAACGCAGAATCATGAGGCGAAAATTGATGGGCATATTCAGCGCCATATTCAAGGCTGGACTATGAATCGTTTATCACGTGTTTCGCTTGCGTTGCTGCGTCTTGCCATTTATGAAATGCTGTTTGAGCAGGAAATTCCGGTGAAGGTTTCGATTAACGAGGTGGTGGATTTGGCCAAAAAATACGGCGGCAAAGAGGATGCTCCCTTTATTAACGGGGTGTTGGGCTCGGTTGCCAAAGAGATGGAAATTGCCGATGTCTAACGTATATTTGGGTATTGATACCAGCAATTATACCACCTCGACTGCGCTGTTTTGTGGGAAAACCCGCATTATTACCCAGCAAAAACAGTTGTTGCCGGTCAAAAACGGAGAATTGGGTTTGCGCCAGAGCGATGCTGTGTTTCACCATACACAGCAGCTTCCGAATTTATTGCAGGCGTTGTGGCGGCAAAGTGACCGGCTAAAGGCCGTAGGCGCTTCGATAAAACCCAGAGATGTGCAAAACTCTTATATGCCGTGTTTTTCGGTGGGTGCCGGAGCGGCAAGGGTCATTGCCGTGACTCACGGTATACCGTTTTATGCATTTTCTCACCAAGGCGGGCATATTGCCGCGGCATTGTATGGCGCACAGCGTTTAGATCTATTAGCTGCTCCGTTTATTGCGTTTCATGTTTCGGGAGGCACTACTGAGGCTGTTTTGGTACAGCCGAATAAAGAAAAGTTGTTTACCGCAACACAAATTGCCGGTTCCTTGGACTTGAAGGCCGGACAGGCTGTAGACCGTGTAGGCGGTATGTTGGGGCTTGCATTTCCGGCGGGCAATGCGCTGGAGCAGCTTGCACTGCAATGGAATACCCCGTGTAGAGTAAAACCTTCTGGGAAAGGAGTTGATTTTTCACTGTCCGGCATTGAAAATCAGTGTGGAAAATTGCTGGAGACCGGTCACCCAAAGGCGGAAATTGCCCGTTTTTGTTTGGATTCGATTTTGGCAGCTTTGAAATATGCTGCCCATGCGCTTTTGTTGAAATACGGAGATATGCCTTTGTTATTTGCAGGCGGCGTGATGGCGAACAGCATCATACGTGCCGCGCTGACCGAACGATACGGCGCGGTATTTGCCCCGCCGGAATTTTCTGCGGATAATGCGGCGGGAATTGCGGTGTTGACCGCCATGAAAGAGGGGGAATGGTAGTATGAATACACCGCCAGTTTTGACTGTTTCGCAATTAAATTTGTATATAAAATCTCTGCTGGAGGCAGATTCCGCGTTGGAAAATGTCTTTTTGACCGGAGAAGTTTCCAATTTTACCGACCACTATCGTTCAGGGCATTTGTATCTTTCGCTCAAGGACGAAAAATGCGTTGTGAAAGCGGTTATGTTTTCGTCTCAGGCAAAGCGTCTGCGCTTTGCGCCCAAAGACGGTATGAACGTGTTGGTACGAGGCAGGGTCTCGGTTTACGAGCAAAACGGACAGTATCAGTTTTACATTGAGGATATGCAGCCCGAGGGCTTAGGAGCCTTACAGGCGGCCTATGAGCAGTTAAAGGAAAAACTTGCCGAAAAGGGCTTGTTTGACGCAGAACGGAAAAAGCCGTTGCCGGTATTTCCGGGAAGAGTGGGGGTGATTACCTCGCCCACCGGCGCTGTAATTCATGATATTCAGCAGGTGCTGCAGCGCAGATACCCGCTTGCGGAACTAGCGCTGTACCCGGTGAAAGTACAGGGTCAGGGCGCTGCCGAACAGGTGGTACAGGCAATCGAGTGGTTTAATGCAGAGCGGGCTGCCGATGTGCTGATTGTAGGCAGAGGCGGCGGCTCTATGGAGGATTTGTGGGCATTTAACGAGGAACAGGTTGCTCTTGCCGTCGCGGCTTCTGAGATTCCGATTATCTCTGCTGTGGGTCATGAGACCGATGTAACCATTTGCGATTTTGTCGCGGATTGTCGTGCGGCAACGCCCTCGGCGGCGGCGGAGCTTGCTGTACCGGACCAATTGGAATTGCAGGAGATTTTGCGTAGCTGTATGGCAACTTTGCGGTATTTTATGCAGCGGTATATGCAGGATTGTCATGCGCAATTGCAGCGTAAAGTTAATTCGGTCGGTTTTCATGTGCTCAAGACGAGAATTGCAATGGAGACTCTTACGTTGGACCGTCAGACGGAGCGTTTGACGCAGGCTATGCAATGCAAAAACGAGGAGAATCGCCGTCTTTTAAGTGCGCGGGTGGGTAAGCTACACGCGCTGAGTCCTCTGCGGATTTTGGCGCGTGGCTATGCGGCGGTGCATACCGAAGACGGACAAATGGTTCTCAGTGCCGCGCAGGTACAGGAACAGCAGCGTTTAAAGGTGAAGTTAAGCGACGGTACGCTGGATTGTACCGTGAACGAGGTGATATGCGATGAATAAAAATATGACATTTGAGACGGCGATGCAGCAGCTCAATGAAATTGTAAGCGAATTGGAGAGCGGTCAGAGCTCCTTGGACGAGGCATTGAAATTATTTGAAAAGGGTACTGGACTTGCGACCTTTTGCTATGATAAACTGAACAAGGCCGAGCAGAAAGTGACGGAAATTACCGCGCTTGTGCAAAACCCGGCAGAAAGCGGTGAAGCAGATGCATAATATTACAGAGCAATATTGTGGTGAAATTGAGACGGCGCTCAAACGCTATTTGCCTCGAACCGGCGACTTGCAGGAAATATTGGTGGAATCTATGACTTATAGTTTGCTGTGCGGCGGCAAACGGATTCGTCCTATTTTGGTACTGGAATTTACCCGTCTTTGCGGTGGCGATTTGCAGACGGCTATGTCCTTTGCCTGCGCTGCGGAAATGGTGCATACCTATTCCTTAATACACGACGATTTGCCTTGCATGGATAACGACGATATGCGTCGGGGTAAGCCGGCCAATCATAAGGCGTTCGGACAGGACATTGCATTGCTCGCAGGCGATGCTCTGCAGGCGCTGGCCTTTGAAACGCTGCTCGATGATACGGTGATTGTACAGGCGGGCGCAGACCGTGTTGTTTGTGCTGCGGGTATATTGGCACGTGCAATTGGTGCAAACGGCATGGTTGGTGGACAGGTGATAGATTTACTTTGTCAAGGGAAGGAAGTTCCGTTGGAAACTTTGCGAAAAATGGAGCGTGGAAAAACAGGGGCATTGATTACCGCCTGTGCACAAATGGGCTGTACTTTGGGTGGCGGTACCGATATGCAGATGCAAGCGGCAACCGAATATGCCGATGCTGTGGGGCTTGCGTTTCAGATAGTGGATGATATTTTAGACATAGAGGGTGACGCGACTATATTGGGCAAACGGGTGGGCAGCGATCTTGTAAACTGCAAAAGTACCTATGCTACCATATTGGGCATAGAGCAGGCAAAGGCAGCAGTTTTACAACTGACGCAGCAAGCAATTGCGGCTTTGGACGCTTTTGCGGGTGATACTGATTATTTGAAAGAGTTGGCGCGGTATTTGGCAGAAAGAAAACAATAATGCTTTCGTGTGATTTTTATTGACAAGCTTTTCTTTTTATGCTATTATTGATAAGCCGCATATTATGGGTTCAAAGCGGGGAGACCCCACCTGATAATAGCGAGATTAACAGAAAAGGCAGGGCCTTATATTTATGTTTGCAGTGATTGAAACAGGCGGTAAGCAATACCGAGTACAAAATGGCGATGTCATTTATGTAGAAAAGCTTGCAGCTGAAGAAAATGCCGAGGTGATCTTTCAGGTCGTGGCTATCGGTAAGGGGAAATCTATGAAAATCGGTACCCCTTATGTTGAGGGTGCTTCCGTTACCGGTAAGGTACTCAAAAACGGTAAAAGCAAAAAAATTACGGTGTTTACTTACAGACCCAAAAAGGGTTCTAAACGCAAAATGGGTCACAGACAGCCGTATACCAAGGTTGAGATTACCGCCGTTAATAACGCAAAATGATTTTTGTGCGCTTTTTCTCGCAGCCTAACGGAAATTTGACCGGTTTTGTTATGCAGGGACATGCAAATTTTGCCGATTTCGGCTTTGACACCGTATGCGCGGCGGTTTCCTCCGCGGCGTATATGACGGTCAATACCGTTACCGAGATTTTGAAAGCCGAGGCGGAAATTACCGTGGATGACGGTAGAATGTATATGCAGGTTGCTGATTTTGATGTCGGCAGGTGCCGCGATTTGCTTTTGGGCTTTAAGCTACATTTGCTTGCGCTGGAGGAGCAATATCCAAATTGTATGCAAGTGGATTATATGGAGGTGTAAGTTATGCTGAAAATTAACATTCAATTATTCGCTCATAAAAAAGGTATGGGTTCTACAAAAAACGGCCGCGATTCCGAGTCTAAACGTTTGGGCGTAAAGCGTGCCGATGGTCAATTTGTATTGGCAGGTAATATTTTGGTCAAACAACGCGGCACACATATTCATCCAGGTGAGAATGTGGGCAGAGGTTCGGACGATTCTCTGTTTGCTTTGGTTAACGGCAAAGTGAAATTTGAGCGTCTTGGTCGCGACCGTAAAAAAGTCAGCGTTTACGCTGCCGAACAATAATTTTTGAATCATTTTTCACTCGGGGAGAAATTCCCGAGTTTTTTTATCTTCTTTTACGCATAATACCCCAAAAGCGGAATGTTGCGGATTGCACGGTTTCGTGTTAGAATTAGGAAAGAAACGGTAGGTGAATTGCATGTTTACCGATATTGCAAAAATTAAAATAAAAGCGGGCGACGGTGGCGACGGCGCAGTAGCCTTTCACAGAGAAAAATATGTAGCGGCGGGCGGACCGGATGGCGGCGACGGTGGCAGAGGCGGTAATATTGTATTTGTGGTGGACACCAATCTATCTACGCTGGCGGATTTTCGCTATAAACGGAAATATTTGGCGGCAAATGGGGAAAATGGAAGAAAAAACCGTTGTAATGGTAAGAATGCCCCGGATTTGGTGATTAAGGTGCCGCAGGGTACGCTGATTAAGGAGGCCGAATCCGGCCGCATTGTAGCTGACCTTTCCTCGCCGGAGCCACAGGTGATTTTAAAAGGCGGCAAGGGCGGTTTTGGCAATGCGCATTTTGCAACGCCTACCCGCCAAACGCCTCGTTTTGCAAAGCCCGGCGTACCGGGAGAGAGTATGGAGGTCATTTTAGAACTCAAACTCCTTGCTGATGTCGGACTGGTAGGCTACCCTAATGTTGGAAAATCGACCTTGATTTCGGTGGTAAGTCAGGCAAAGCCGAATATTGCAAACTATCATTTTACCACGCTGACGCCCGTATTAGGCGTGGTGCGCATGGAGGCGGGAAATTCCTTTGTGATTGCGGATATTCCGGGGCTGATTGAAGGCGCGTGGCAAGGCGTAGGCTTGGGTCACCAATTTTTACGTCATGTGGAGCGCTGTCGTATGCTGGTGCATGTAGTGGATGTTTCCGGCAGTGAGGGCAGAGACCCTAAAGAAGATTTTGCCGTAATCAACCGCGAATTGCATAAATTTAACCCGGAGCTGGCGCAGCGTCCTATGCTGGTGGTGGGCAATAAGGCGGATTTGGCAACCGATGAGCAAATAGAGGAGTTTGCGCAGTTTGTAAAAGAGCAAGGTTATGAGTTTTACCCGATTATGGCGGCGATTCGCTATGGGGTGAACCCGGTGCTGAGCAATATTGCTGAAACCTTAAGCAAATTGCCGCCTGTGCGGCGTTTTGAGCCGGAGCCGATGCCGGTATTGCCGGTAGAGGGAATTGGCAAGCGCGAAGTGAACGTTACCCGACAGGACGGCGTTTATATTGTGGAGGCGGAATGGTTGCTTTCCGTTATGAAAACCGTGAATTTTGACGATTATGAGTCGCTTCAGTATTTTCAGCGGGTATTGTTGCATTCGGGAGTGATTGATGCGTTGCGGCAGGCGGGCGTACAGCAGGGTGACACAGTGAGTCTGTATGATGTGGAATTTGATTTTGTAGAGTAAGCGGGGAGAGAAATGGAGCGATTATTTAACGGAGAGTGCAATCCTAAGCAGCTCAGCCCTTTGACGCTTGCGTTTATCGGGGACGGCGTATTTGAACTATTTGTGCGGGAGCGCCTGGTATGCCTTGCAAATTGCCCGGTGAAAACATTGCATCAAAATTCGGTGGCACAGGTACGCTGCAGCGCTCAGGCCAAATTTATGGAATTGTTGATGCCGTTGCTTTCCGAGGAGGAAATTGCGGTATTTAGGCGCGGCAGAAATGCCAATGCCTCGGTGCCGAAGAATGCGGAACCTGCCGCTTACCATGCTGCTACCGGTTTTGAGGCGATGTTTGGTTACTTATATTTAAAGGGAGAAATTGACAGACTGCGGGAATTATTTACGATTATTTGCAAAAATTCGTGTTAATTTTAAAAGATTGTCACACACTAACACTGAGATCTTGTCAGTGAGAGGGTGAGCGGCATTGGCATTGCCAAAACAGCAGAGCAAAACAAGACAAATATGTTATGACATTTTGTGCTTTACCGCGGGCAGTATTTTATACGGTATTTCGGTTTCGTTATTTTCCGAGCCTAACCAAATTGCGCCCGGCGGCGTTACGGGTCTTTCGATTATTTTAAATGCGCTGTTGCATACGCCCGTTGGCGTAACGGCATTGATTTTAAATGCGCCGTTGATTATTTGGGCAATGATGGAGTTGGGCTATAAGCTGGTTTTGAAAACCGTGTTTGCGATTTTACTAACCTCTGTTTCCATAGACTTGATTGCCATATTGATTCCTCCGTATCAGGGAGACAAAATGCTGGTTGCAATTTTTGCAGGTGTAACCGAGGGAGCGGGGCTTGCGCTGATTTTTATACGGGGTGGCACCACCGGTGGTACAGATACCGCAGCAAGGTTGCTTTCCCGCAGGTTTCCGCATCTTTCCATGGGCAGATTGATGATGACGATAGATTTATGCGTGGTATTGCTTTCGGTGCTGGTTTTTCAAAGTCTCGAGAGCGCTTTGTATGCGGTGATTGTGATTTTTGTAGCGACTCGTCTGATAGATGCGGTTTTGTATGGAACAGACATTGGTACGGGCAAAATTTTGTTTATTATGTCTCAAAAAAGCACCGAGATTGCACAGGCAATCATCAGTCAAATGGCCAGAGGCGTTACGGTGCTTCGGTCGCAAGGGGCTTATACCGGCAGAGAGGGAAATGTGCTACTTTGCGCAGTACGCCGGTATGAGGTCTATCGCCTAACGCAGTTGATTAAGGGGCTGGACAGCAACGCGTTTATTATTGTGGGCGATGCAGGACAAATCAGCGGGGAGGGCTTTAAGATGCATACTCAGGAGGAGAAAACCATTAAGGATATGTTAAAAAGCAAAAAACGCCGCCAATAAACGGCGGGTTTTCTCTTTGCAGTTTGGGGTATAAGGCAAGAAAACCGTCGGATTTGTGATTAAAATCCCACGGTTTTCCAAGCGTAGCTTTTGCAGGTTAGTTGCTTTGAGAGTTATTTTTTCTGTTTTGTGCGTTTTGGTTTTGACTTTCATTTTGGCTTTGGGTTTGAGAGTTTGTGTTTTGCGCATTTTGAGAATGACTGCAGTTTTCATGCGATGTGTTCTTTTTGTTTTGTGCGTTTTGTTTATCCATTCCAAATTCACCCCCTTATAACCGTAGTATGGCTGATTTGATTTTGATTTATACATATTTTTGGAGTTGATACCTTTGCTGAAATTACCGGTCGATTTTACAAACAGAATGAAAACGCTTTTGGGCGGGGATTACACGGATTTTTTAAAAAGCTATGAGTTGCCCGCCCTGAAAGGTGTGCGGGTCAATCCGCTCAAAAGTACCTATGCGATTTTGGAACGAAATTTGCCCTTTTCACTTTCGCCGACACCGTTTTCACCGCTTTCTTATTATATAGAGACTAATCAAAAGGTAGGTATGCTGCCGCTGCATCACGCCGGCGCATTTTATGCGCAGGAGCCCTCGGCGGCTTCGGCGGTAACGGTGCTGAACCCAAGGCCGGGGGAGCGTATACTAGACGTTTGTGCGGCTCCGGGCGGCAAATCCACGCAAATTGCAGGGGAGCTTGACGGAAACGGCTTGCTTTGGGCAAATGAAGTGGTCAAAAACCGTGCGCACAGTTTGCTTTCTAATATAGAGCGACTGGGTGTGCGCAATGCCGTAGTGTCGTCCTGTCGGCCAGAGGTGCTTTGCAAACGGCTTGCGGGCTTTTTTGACAAGGTGTTGGTAGACGCACCGTGTTCCGGGGAGGGCATGTTTCGCAGAGATGTGCAGGCCATTGCAGACTGGAGCATAGCGCATGTGCAGGCGTGCGCGGTACGACAGGCAGCGATTTTGGACTGCGCTGCGCAGGCGGTGAAACAAAACGGTATTTTGGTTTATTCCACCTGTACCTTTTCGAAAGAGGAAAACGAAGACACCGTGAGCGCTTTTTTGCAGCGTAATCCGCAATTTGTATTAGAGGATTGCGGTGTTACATTCGGTATGCCGGGCATTGGGCTTACTCAAACACGGCGCATTTACCCTATGCATGGTGGAGACGGTCATTTTGTAGCTAAAATGCGGAGAGTAGCGGAGAATTCTTGCAGCGCTCCGACATTTTCTTATAAACAGACGCCAATGCTGAAGCAGGCAGCAGAATTATTGCATACGCTTTTACAGGGGGCATGGACAGAAGAAATTTTACAAATAAAAGAGCAATTTGTATTGCCGCCGCAAGACCTGCCGCAATTGGAGGGGTTGGGGGTATTGCGCGCAGGGGTATTGCTGGGGGAGGGCAAGACCAACCGCATTGAGCCTGCGCATGCTTTATTTATGGCGGCAAAACCACAGGAATTGACACAGGTGCTGCATCTTGCCAATGACGACCCGTTGACACAGCGCTTTTTGCGGGGCGAAGAGCTTGCAATTTCAGCAGAATACAGCGGCTTTACCGGCGTGGCGGTGGAGGGCGTTTTGACCGGCTTTGGAAAAAGTTCCGGAGGTAGACTGAAAAATAAATACCCTAAGGGTTTGCGTAATTTTTCATAGGTTTTGATTTGTTTTCTGTGCAAACTGCTTGAAAATACAGGTATTTAGTGGTACAATAGCAGTTGAAAACCAAAGCGAAAGAAGGGCGTTTTTCCATGCAGGAAATTACAGTAGAATTGACAAAGCACCCCAAATCAAAGCCAACAGATACCAATAAACTTGGGTTTGGCTCTGTTTTTACCGACCATATGTTCATTATGAATTACGATGAGGGGCAGGGGTGGCATAATGCACGTATTGTGCCGTATGGGCCGATTGCGTTGGAGCCATCTGCGATGTGCTTACACTACGGACAAACCGTGTTTGAGGGTATGAAGGCCTATCGCACCCGCGATAACCGTATTTTGCTTTTTCGGCCCGAGAAGAATATGGCGCGGTTGAATATTTCTAATGAGCGGCTGTGTATTCCCAAATTAGACGAGGTTTTTGCCTTGCAATGTATTGAAAAACTGGTTTCGATTGAAAAAGACTGGGTACCGAGCGCACAGGGAACTTCCTTATATATTCGGCCGTTTATCTTTGCAACCGATGCACAGGTTGGCGTGCATCCGGGTAAGCATTTAATGTTTATGGTGATTTGCTCGCCCGTTGGAAATTATTACCCTGAAGGTTTGAATCCGGTGAAAATTTATGTGGAAAACAACTATGTGCGCGCAGTAAAAGGCGGTATGGGCTATGCCAAAACCGGCGGTAATTACGCAGCGTCGCTCAAGGCGCAGGACGAAGCCGAGGAACAGCATTATACGCAAGTTTTGTGGCTGGACGGTATAGAGCGCAAATACATTGAAGAAGTAGGCACGATGAATGTATTTTTTGTACTGGGGAACGAAATTGTAACCCCTGCCTTACAGGGCTCTATTTTGCCCGGTATTACCAGAATGTCCGCCATTGAAATTCTCAAATCATGGGGTATGCAGGTGGCAGAGCGGGCGGTTTCCATTGAGGAAATTTACAATGCTTACCAAAACGGTACGCTCAAAGAGGCTTTCGGAACCGGCACTGCCGCCGTAATTTCTCCCATTGGTCAGCTCAAGTGGGGAGACCGTATTATGGAAATTAACAACGGTAAAATCGGCGCACTCTCTCAACGGCTGTATGATACGCTGACCGGGATTCAGTGGGGGGAATTAGAGGACGCCATGCACTGGACCGTGGAGGTAAAATAGCAAACCAATAAGAGGTGGCTGTTGCCGCCTTTTTTGCTGTATATGGGAGGAATTATGAGAACATTGAACTTTACCGTTACGCAGGAATGGGTGGGGGTAACCTTAAAAGTGTTTTTACGCAGCTACTGTCAATTATCTGCAAGGCTGTTGACCAAACAAAAGCGCATACCGATGGGACTGACCATTAACGGCGAACATGGAAAAGCCAACGACCTGCTCAAAGCGGGCGATTTGGTATGCGTTAATTTGCCGGCTTGCCAACCGCATATAGAACCGGTAGAGCTGCCGCTTTCAATTATGTATGAGGACGTTGACCTGCTTGTAATAGAAAAAGCCTATGCAATGCCGGTCTATCCCACAGCGGGTCATGACAGAGACAGTCTTGCAAATGCGTTGCAGTATTATTACAAAACGCAAGGACTGCAATTGGGGTTTTACCCAGTTTACCGTCTGGATAAAGATACCTCAGGACTGATGGTGATTGCAAAGCACGGTTACGCCGCAGCAAGGCTCAGCAAGGCGATTACAAAAGAATATACGGCAGTATGCGAGGGAGTTTTAACAGGGCAGGGAACGATTTGTGCACCCATTGCGTTAAAGCCCGGCTATACGATTCAAAGAGAGGTTGTGCCAGGCGGTCAATTTGCCGTTACGCATTGGCGGGCAATTGCACAGACCAACAGGTATACCTTGCTGCGTATTTCTTTGGAAACTGGGCGCACTCACCAAATTCGCGTACATTTTGCGCATTTGGGTTATCCTCTGGCGGGCGACGACATGTATGGCGGCAGTTTGACGGATATAAGCCGGCAGGCGCTTTGTTGCTCTAAGGTGCAATTTGCTCACCCGGTTATGGGTAAAGCTATGGAATTTACTGCTGCGCTGCCGGGCGATATACAGGCGCTTATGCAGCTGTAAAATGGGAGGGCGGACTTTTTAATTTTTCTTTTTTATGTTATACTGGAAGAACAAAAACGATATTGAAG
This sequence comes from uncultured Eubacteriales bacterium, assembly GCA_934457095.1. Classification (GTDB taxonomy): domain Bacteria; phylum Bacillota; class Clostridia; order Oscillospirales; family Acutalibacteraceae; genus UMGS1071. The sequence continues at coordinate 198,703 of CAKSHJ010000001.1, read as the reverse complement.
GAGCCTAAGACGGATGAAACGAATTGCAAGTTTTTGCGTAGACCATACCAAATTACAGCCGGGGATTTATACCTCGCGTGTGGACGGCGACATTGTAACTTATGATATTCGCATGAAAAAGCCGAATATACCGCCGTTTTTACCTATGGCCGCGATACACACCATAGAGCATTTATTTGCTACTATTTCCCGCAATTCCGAGTTTGAGGATCGGATTATTTATTTTGGGCCTATGGGCTGTCGTACCGGTTTTTATTTTTTGGTAAGGGATATGCGTGCGCAGGATGTGATTGCGCTGATTGAGCGGGTTATGCGGGAAATTGCGGATTATGAGGGGGAAATTCCGGGAAATACTGCGGTGGAATGCGGCAATTATTTGGAGCATGATTTGGAGGAGGCGAAGCGACAGGCAAGTGAATTTTTACCAATAATCACAAATTACACAACAGATAGACTGAAATACAAATAATTTTTGGTGAAAATACATGTGAATTTGAAATTTTTTGTGAATAAGGTTGCAGGTTTGTAATTTTTGTAGTAATATATTAAAGAATAAATTACATGAATGTAACCGATGCATGTTCACAATGAGAGGAAGATTCACAACATGAAACATTTTCAGTTTCAAAATATAGAGTCCGGTCATGTAAAATTTAAATATGTACCCAAAATGCGAAAGATTTACCGCGCCTGCAAAGAGCGGGGACGGTTTGCGGTTTGCTTTACCCAAACCGTGTGCGCCTTTGCCGGTCAGGAAATTTCCGAGCATCTTGCTTTTTTTGCGCATAATGCTGTGGCAGGGCAAGCTTCATCGGTGCAGGCCATACGAAGAAAATTGGCAAACCATAAATTGTATTATACGGTCATGCCGCTTGCAGGTATGGCGGCAATTGGTTTGTCGGTTGGCTTTGCAATGTCGCCCGTAAGCGGTGTACAAGCCTATGCTCAGGAGCAGCAGGCAATTTACGGACAACCCTTTGAGGTTGTGAGTCAGCGTATGGCCGATAACGCGCAGGAGAATGCTTTGTTATTGTATCCTCAGCAGTCTTTATTGACGTTTGATACGAAAAATGCGGTGATTTGCACCGGCGCAAGCAAGGAGGCTTTTGGCGTATATGTGAACGGAGATTTTATTGCGGCAGCGGAAAGTGAAGCAGATTTGCAGAATATGTTACAGGATTTGCTCAGCAGCAATACGCCTCAGACTTGTCGCTCTGCAGCATTTGCAGAGGAGATTCAGGTTCAAGTCGATATTTACCCGGTTTCCTGCATTGCTCCTGTTGAGACCGTAAAGGCGCAGCTTACGGGGCTTTCGGGCAAACCGATTTCCTATACGGTTGCCGAGCAGGACAGTTGGGAAAGTCTTGCGGAAAAATTCGGTACCACGGTCAGTGAACTCAAAGCGCTGAATTTTAATGTAAATACCCCGTTGCAAAACGGTATGAAATTAAGTGTGATTGCAAAAAAATCTCTGCTGAATATTACTGTGGTGAAAGAGGAAGCTTACGAAAAAACCATTGACTATGAAACGGAAATTCGCAAGGATGACACGCAATATACCGATTACTCCAAGGTGGAAACAGCTGGGGAAGAGGGCAGCGCTTCTTATGTGGATGTGGTAACGTATTATAACGGTAAAGAGGTAGAGCGTACCAATGTTTCAACTACGGTGACTAAGGAACCGGTTACAAAAGTTGTAGTTAAGGGCAATAAAACTATTGTACCGGGTAGCATTCCGGGTGTGAGCAGCGGCAGTTTGGCTTGGCCGGTGCCAACGATTCATATGGTGAGCAGCAGTTATGGTTACAGGAGCGGTTACAGTCACAAGGGCATTGACATTGCAAACGGTGCCGCTTACGGTCATACGATTGTTGCAGCGGATGCCGGTACGGTGGAGTTTGCAAAAATAGACGGTTCCGGTTACGGAAAATATATTATGATTAATCACGGCAACGGTCTGAAAACGATGTACGCGCATACCAGTGTGATGCTTGTAAGTGCTGGAGAAAAGGTTACAAAGGGTCAGCCGATTGCAAAAATCGGAAGCACAGGTAATTCCGACGGTGCGCATCTGCATTTTGAGGTTTTCAAAAATGGTGTAAGCGTCAACCCGCTCAATTATGTAAACCCGTAAGCTTTTACAAAAGTTTTGCAGCAAAAACTGCAAAGCTTTTTTTATTTGTGATATGATAATACAGATGCGTAAAAAGCTTGTTTTTACAAATATTTTCGCAAGGAAAGATTGACTTTTTTCTGTCAATATATTATGCTTATTAAGAATAGTTTTTCATACGTTATGGATAGAAAAATACGCGTGGAATATACAAATGAACAAATAATCGTTTAGCTTGAAATAGAACATAATGATTGGGGCGTGTTTTATTGGAAAAATATGTAGTTGCGGGAGGCATACCGCTAAGAGGTACGGTTACCGTGAGCGGTGCAAAAAATGCAGCCATTGCTATTATACCTGCGGCAATTTTGTCGGACGATATTTGCCGCATTGAAAATGTACCGAATATTACAGATGTCAACGATATGCTGCATATCATTCACGGTATGGGCGCAATTATCAAACGCATCAATAAATCTACTATCGAAATTGACCCAAGACCAATTCATTCCTGTACGGCTTCCTACGAGCTTGCAAGACATATGCGTGGTTCTTACTACTTACTGGGTGCGCTGTTGGGGCGCTTTCATCATGCGGTGGTATCTTTGCCGGGCGGTTGTGACTTCGGGGTGCGGCCGATTGACCAGCATTTGAAAGGTTTTTCTGCTTTGGGTGCAGTTTACAGCATGGACGGCGGCATGATAGATGTGCAAGCGGAGGAATTGTGCGGCAACAATGTTTATATGGATGTGGTTTCGGTTGGCGCAACCATTAATACTATGCTTGCCGCGGTAAAGGCTAAGGGGCTTACCGTCATTGAGAACGCTGCCAAGGAGCCGCATATTGTAGACCTTGCAAATTTTCTGAGTTCTATGGGCGCAGATATTCGCGGTGCGGGTACAGATGTCATTAAAATTTACGGCGTGGAGCATTTACGCGGCACGGCGTACTCGATTATTCCGGACCAGATTGAGGCGGGCACTTATATGGCGGCCATTGCGGCTACCGGCGGAGATGCCATTGTTGCAAATGTCATTCCCAAGCATTTAGAATCTATTTCTGCAAAATTGGTGGAGATGGGCGTTACCGTGGAGGAATTTGACGATTCTGTTCGGATTTGCCGCACGGGAGTTCTGCAAAAATGCAATGTAAAAACAATGCCTCATCCGGGTTTTCCTACCGATATGCAGCCGCAAATTGCCGTGTTGCTTTCGATTGCGCAGGGAACCAGCATTGTGACAGAAAGCATTTGGGATAGTCGCTTCCGTTATGTGGAGGAATTGCGCCGTATGGGTGCGCAGTTTTCGGTGGACGGTAAATTGGCCGTGATTGAGGGTGTGGAGCGCCTCAATGCGGCTCCGGTAAAGGCTACGGATTTACGTGCCGGAGCAGCGGTTATAATTGCTGCTTTGTGCGCCAACGGCGTAAGCCAAATTGAAGAGGTACGCCACATTGAGCGCGGTTATGAGGAAATTGTAGAAAAATTGCAAAAATTGGGCGCAAACATTAAACGGGTGCATGTGCCGGAGGGCGGTCAATCTCAGGTGATATAGGCTTATGGCCCGCAAAACGCATGAAACAAGAGCCTGTCGAGCATACTTCGATGGGCTTTTTCCATTTTTAAGTGCGTAAAGTTTATCAATTCAGCGGAGGAATCTATGGCAAGAATTTGCCCGTTATTCAGCGGAAGCAGTGGAAATAGCTATTATATCGGCTCGGCACAGGCCGGCATTTTAATTGACATTGGGCGCAGTGCCAAGCAAATGCAGCAAATGTTAAACGCACATGACATTCCAATTGAAGCGATTCAGGCGGTGTTTCTTACCCACGAGCATACAGACCATATTAAAGGGCTACGGGTATTTGCCGGCAAATATAAAATTCCTGTTTTTTCCTCTCAAGGTACACTATGTGCGGTCGAACAGGCAGGGGAATTGCCCGAAAGTGTTCCGGTGCATACGGTAGATAGCCGCGGCATTGAATGTGCGGGTATGTGGGTTTATAGTTTTCCGACTCAGCACGATTGTGCCGAGGGAATTGGTTTCCATATTACCACAGCAGATGACCGCACCCTTGCATTTGCCACCGATTTGGGTTACATAACACCGCAGGTATATGAAAATCTGGAAGGTAGCGATTTTGTTGTGCTGGAATCGAACCACGATGTGGGTATGCTGAAAATCGGTAGCTATCCTTATGCGCTCAAGCAGCGTATTCTTTCTAATTACGGACATCTTTCCAATGAGGCCTGCGCCGAAATTTTGCCAAAACTTGCGCAAAGCGGTACTGCAAGGTTTTTGTTAGCACATTTAAGTCACGAAAATAACACGCCGGAATTGGCGTTACAAACAGCGCTTTGCGCTTTGACGATGCACGGATTAAAGCAAGGAATTGATTATCAAATACAGGTAGCGCAAAGGGAGAATAGCGGACACGGAGCGATTTTATTTTGAGGGGTGGAACATGCAAACGGTACATTTGATTTGTGTGGGAAAATTAAAGGAGACGTATTGGGTGCAGGCGTGCGCCGAATATGAAAAACGTTTAGGTGCTTTTTGTAAGTTTCAAATTACGGAGGTGCCTGAGTGTAAATTGCCACCACAGCCGAGTGCGGCACAAATTGAGCGAGCTTTACAGGCTGAAGGAGAGAAAATACTGCAATTGGCGCATGGCAGTGTGCTGATACCGCTGTGTATAGAAGGGAAAGCGCTTACCTCGCCGGAGTTGGCACAGCATATGGAGACAGTTGCACTAAGAGGTGAAAGTACAGTAAGTTTTCTGATTGGTAGCTCCTATGGATTATGCAATAATGCTAAAAAACAGGGTTATTTAAAGCTTTCTTTGTCCAATATGACGTTTCCACACCAGCTGGCAAGGGTAATGCTCTGTGAGCAAATTTATCGGGCGTTTCAAATTCAAACCAACGGAAAATACCATAAATAAAAACCCCCGGTCGGCCTTTTTGAGCCGTTGGGGGTTTTTGCATTTATGCGGTAGCCTGTTCAATTGCAGCAATCGCAGCATCTAAATTCGCGGCGGGTATTAGCAGAGAAATTTCAGTTTCCGCTGTGGTAATCATGCGAATGTCAGATTTAGCCTTTGCCGCCGCGCCGAATATTTTTTCGGCAAAGCCCGGTTGATTTTTCATGGCTTTGTCTGCTATAATCAGCTTGCAATTGCCGTTGCTTACCACCGTTTTTACCTGTAATTTGCTTTGCAGACAGCTTGAAAAAGTCAATAATTTTGACAAATCACGGTCTGCTATGGTGAAAGATAAAGAGGATGTGGCGCTTTGTGAGGGCGCCAGCGAAATCATGTCAATATCGATGGAAAGTTCGGCGGCCTTTGCGAAAATTTGATGCACTGCTGTTAAATTTGAAGGGCAGTTTTGCAGAGTCACTAGAGTAACCTCTGTTGTTACTGTTATAGTTGCCATAAGGAAAACACCTCCTAATTTGCTTCTTTGCCGATTAAGTCGGACATATCATAAAGACCGGCAGGTTTTTCCGCTAAAAACAGCGCGGCATTGATAGAGCCGGTTGCAAATACTTCTTTGGATTGCGCCGTATGAGTAATGGAGAGCGTTTCGTGGTGACCGGCAAACAGCACTTCGTGCTCGCCAACAATAGTGCCGCCACGTACGGCGTGCAGACCGATTTCGTTGGTATTCCGTTTTTTTCGCTGCGAGTGTCGGTCATATTCGTAGTGCATATTGCGTTTTAGTACGCTGCAAATACCGTCTGCAATCATGAGTGCCGTACCGCTGGGAGCGTCAATTTTTTTGTTGTGGTGTTTTTCAATAATTTCAATGTCAAATTGCCGACCCAAAATAACGGCGGCTTTTTTGGCAAGCTCAATGAGCAAATTAATGCCAAGAGACATATTGCGGGAATAGAATATGGGAATTTGTTTTGCCGCCCCGGTCAATTCCTGTACCTGCTCGGCGGTGTAGCCGGTGGTGCAAAGTACCACGGGTATGCGCTCCTTGGTGGCAAAATGCAGCAGTGGCGTTAATACCGAAACATGCGAAAAATCAATAATCGCATCGCCGCCGCAAGTTAGTTCGTCGGGTGTTGCAAAAATGGGAAAATCTCCGTAGGCGTCTGTATTCAGGTCCAGTCCCGCTACAATTTTACAGTCGTTGCGCTCCTTGATGCATGCGGCGATTTCACGCCCCATAGCGCCGTTTGCGCCGCTTAAAATAATACGCTTCATTTATTTTTATACTCCATATTTTTTCATAACTTATATTTTTTGAATCAAGCTGTATTGCTGCATTACGGCAGTCAATTTTGCTTTATTTTGTTCGTTTAAATCGCAAAGAGGCAGTCGGCATGAGCCGCAGTCAAAGCCCATTAAATTGGCTGCCTCCTTAATGGCAATCGGATTTACATCAATGAACATGGTGTTCATCAGCTCCAAATTTTCCAGGAATAGCTTGCGTGCAGTTTCCAAATCGCCCTGCAAATAGGTTGCGCACATATTGTGGCTTAATTGCGGGCAAATATTGGCAATGACGGAAATCACTCCCTTGCCGCCCAAAGCCATAATGGGCAGGGTTTGGTCGTCGTTGCCGGAATACACCGTGAGTCTGTCACCGCAAAGCGCAATCACCTTTGCAATGTGAGAAATATCTCCGGTAGCCTCCTTGGTGGCCACAATATTCGGGTGCTGAATCAATTGTACATAGGTTTCCGGTTTAATCAGGCAGCCGGTACGAGAGGGAATATTGTACAGAATAATGGGCAAAGAAACGCTGTCTGCTACGGTAAAATAATGCTTTACCAGCCCCTCCTGAGAGGCTTTGTTATAATATGGTGTTACCACCAGCAGCGCGTCCGCGCCCAGTTTTTCCGCTTCTTTCGAGAGCAGTACGGCATAAGCGGTATCATTGCTGCCAGTGCCGGCAATCACCGGAATGCGGCCGTTTACCTTGTCAATGGTGAACTGTAATACCTGACAGTGTTCCTCGTGAGAAAGCGTGGCGGATTCTCCGGTGGTGCCGCAGGAAATAATAGCGTCGGTTCCGTTTTCTATTTGGAATTCAATGAGCTTTTCCAATTGCGCGAAATTGACCGAACCGTCTTTGTGCATGGGAGTAATGATTGCAACGCCCGAGCCGGTGAAAATTTCTTTTTTCATAGTGGTAACCTCCTAAAAGTGACGATATTGCTTACTCTATTGTATTATTCCAAATAGCCTTTGGCGCAAAGTAATTCTGCCATGAGTACCGCACCGCCGGCGGCACCTCGCAGCGTGTTGTGTGACAGGCATACAAATTTAATACTGTATTGGCTGTCTTTGCGCAGGCGACCTATCGAAACAGCCATACCGTTTTCCAAATTGCGGTCCAATTTTGGCTGAGGGCGGTCATTTTCGCTGAAATAATGCAGAAATTGCTTTGGCGCGCTTGGCAAATTTAATTCCTGTGCCGCGCCGCGATAGCTTTGCCATTTTTGAATGATTTCATTCAGACTTGCCTGTTTTTCAAGGCTGACAAAAACAGCGGCGGTGTGACCGTCGGAAACCGGAACGCGCAGGCATTGCGCCGTAACCGAGGGGGCAGAGGCATTTACAATTTTATCACCTTGAATTTGCCCCCAAATTTTCATGGGCTCCTGCTCAGATTTTTCCTCCTCGCCGCCAATGTAGGGAATGACATTGTCTAAAATTTCGGGCATGGTGGCAAAGGTTTTGCCCGCCCCGGAAATTGCCTGATAGGTACAGGCCAGCACTTTGGTTACGCCAAACTCTTTTATGGCATGTACCGCCGGCACATAGCTTTGCAAAGAGCAGTTGGACTTTACTGCAATAAAGCCTCTTTTAGTACCCAATCGCTTGCGCTGAGCGGGAATAATTTCCGCATGAGCATGGTTGATTTCGGGAATAATCATAGGAACATCGGGGGTGCCTCGGTGGGCGCTGTTGTTCGAGATGACCGGGCATTCCGCCTTTGCGTAGAGCTCCTCTAAAGCGCGAATTTCATTCTTTTTCATGTCCACGGCACAAAAGACAAAATCCACCTCTGCGGTAATTTTTGCTACATCGGCCGCTGCATCGTATATTACCATATCTTTCATGGCGGCGGGTATGGTGGTTTGCATAGCCCAGCGCTCGCCCACGGCCTCTTCATAGCGTTTGCCGGCCGAGCGTGCGCTGGCTGCCAATACCGTTACGGTAAACCAGGGGTGGTTTTCTAAAAGTGTGGCAAAGCGTTGCCCCACCATGCCGGTTGCGCCTATGATTCCTACTCGGTACTGCTTCATGTTGTTTCCTCCAAGACCATCAAAATCCTAACAAAAAAAGACCGGCTTAAAAACCGATCATCATGCCAAATACAAAATTATGCTTCTATTGCGTGCTTTCTCCATAGCGGATACAACAGAACAGATAGCGCAACATCATAAAACCGCATGATGACAGTTGCAGAGATATTCTCTCAGCCCCCAGAATCGGAAATGACCCGTTTTTTCGATTCTTCGGCGGCAGTTCCTTTTGCAAGCGTTCGCAAACCCGGGCGGTTTCACGCAAGGTACTGATAAATGCCGCGCCTCTATCTTTTTTATTTGTCCATATCATAACATTTCTAACCGAGATTGTCAAATGCTTTGTCATAGTTTATAATAAATTTCAAGTTACAAAAAATTAGGAGGACTTTGCTCCATGCAAACCAAGGACTTTGATTATGACCTGCCAAAGGAGCTGATTGCACAAACGCCGGTTTTTCCCAGAGACCATTCGAGGTTACTGGTTATGAACCGAAAAAACGGAAATCTTGCGCACCGTCGTTTTTACGAGTTGACGGATTATTTAAATCCGGAGGATTGCTTGATTGTGAATGATTCGCGGGTGCTGCCGGCGCGTATTTACGGTAATAAAAAAGACACCGGCGGTCATATAGAATTTTTGCTGCTGACCCAAACCGAGCATGATATTTGGGAGGTTTTGGCAAAGCCCGGAAGAAAGGCGCAGCCCGGTACATGCTTTGTGTTTGGCAACGGCTTGTTGCAGGCGCAGGTGCTGCAAATTCTAGAGGACGGCAAACGCTTGGTACGCTTTTTTTACAGTGGGAATTTTTATACGCTGCTGGAGCAAATCGGTCAAATGCCGCTGCCGCCGTATATTACCGAAACATTAACGGACAAAGAGCGTTACCAAACGATTTATTCCAAGGAATTAGGTTCAGCTGCGGCGCCTACGGCAGGGCTGCATTTTACACCGGAGCTGATGCGCAAAATAGAGGAAAAGGGCGTGCGCTTTGGCTATGTTACGCTGCATGTGGGGTTGGGTACTTTCCGACCGGTCAGTGCGGCGCGCATCACAGAGCATATCATGCATGCCGAGCATTATTACTTACCCAAAGAAACCGCCGATTTAATCAATCAAACCAAGCAAAACGGGGGCAGGGTCATTGCCGTAGGCACGACCTCTTGTCGCACGTTGGAGTCCGCCTTGCAAAAAGAGGGTCGTATTTGCGAGAGCGAGGGCTGGACGGATATTTTTATTTACCCGGGCTACCGCTTTGCGGTGCTGGACGGTTTGCTTACGAATTTTCACCTGCCGGAGAGTACGCTGATTATGCTGGTGTGTGCCTTTTCGGGCTACGCAAATACCATGCGAGCCTATCAAATTGCCGTGCAGGAGCGTTATCGATTTTTCTCCTTTGGCGACGCTATGCTGATTTTATAAAAGTGTCCCGTCTGTTCGGGGGTGTTTTTACGGTTAAGTCATAAGCTCCTGTAAAGTGCCGAAGGTATAGCCCTGCTCCTCTAATTTTGTTAAAAATTCGTCTAAAATTTCGGCGTTTGTTTTGGAGGTGCTATGCAGCAGTACAATGGCTCCGGGGTGTATTCTAGGCAATAATTTTTGCATAGCCTCCTCGTAACTGGGCTGTTTATCCACATACCAGTCCACATAGGCAAGGCTCCAAAAAAAGGTTTTATAGCCCAGTTCATTTGCAAGCTTTAAGTTGCTTTCGCTGTATTTGCCCTGCGGAGGACGATAAAATTTTTTCATTTGCTGTCCTGTGGTTTCTTGGTACAATGCTTCTAATTCCTGTAATTCCTGCTCAAACGCTTGCTTATCCGAAATTTTTGACATATCCGGGTGATGATAAGTATGATTTCCCACCGTATGACCCTCTTCTACCATGCGTTTTATCAAATCCGGGCTGGTTTCTATGTAATTGCCCACCACAAAGAAGGTTGCTTTTACCTGATGCTTTTTCAATGCTTCTAAAATGGCCGGTGTATAGCCGTTTTCATAGCCGGCGTCAAAGGTAATATACACCTTTTTTTCCTGAGTATCGCCCACATAGCAGGCGTTGTATTGCCGCAAAAATTCAGAAGAGGCATTGCCTGTGGGCGTACTGCCTTCGTTTCCAAAGCCAAGCCCCCAGTTGGTTGTTGCAACGCCGGCGGTTTGCACGGCGCTTGCGGCGTTATTGGTATAATGCACCGCGATAGGTATGGCGGCGATGCTTAACACACAGGCCGCAATTGCGAGAATCAGCTTTTTTTTCAGAATAATAAACATAGAAATACCACCTCAATCCAATCGTTTTACACCATATGCACGGCGGCTTGTCACATATAACCGCTTTTTTGCATAGGCATTTGCATTCTGTTTGCAGGTATCTTATAATAAAATTTCAAAGTAAATTTAGCACAAAGGAATTTAACACTTTATGAAAGAACGCATTCGTATTTTACACACACAGGGCAAGGCGCGGCGCGGAGAAATTTGCACACCGCACGGCATCATTCAAACGCCGGCATTTATGAATGTTGCTACCTGCGGCGCCATTAAGGGCGGCGTTTCCGCTTTGGATTTAAAACAGTTAAAATGTCAGGTGCAGCTTTGTAATACCTATCATTTGCATTTGCGGCCGGGAGACCAAACGGTCAAAAAACTGGGCGGGTTGCATCGTTTTACCAATTGGCATGGGCCTATTTTGACCGACAGCGGCGGTTTTCAGGTGTTTTCCTTGGCAAAGCTACGCAATATTAAAGAGGAGGGCGTTACCTTTTCCTCGCATATAGACGGCAGAAAAATTTTTATGGGGCCTGAGGAAAGCATGCGTATTCAGTCTAATTTGGGTGCGACCATTGCCATGGCATTTGACGAGTGCGTGGAAAACCCCGCAGAATACGATTATGTTGCGCAGTCTTGTGCGAGAACATTGCGTTGGTTATACCGTTGCAGAGACGAATTGGAGCGTTTGAATGCAAAACCGGATACGCTCAACAGGGAGCAATGGTTGTGGGGCATTAACCAGGGCGGCACCTATGAGGATTTGCGCAAACAGCATATGCAGCAGATACGAGAGCTGGACTTGGACGGTTATGCGATTGGCGGGCTGGCCGTGGGCGAAACCGCAGAGGAAATGTACCGTATTATTGAGGCGGTGGAACCGGAAATGCCGCAAAATAAACCGCGGTATTTAATGGGTGTAGGTACGCCTGCCAATATTCTGGAAGCAGTATACCGCGGAATTGACATATTCGACTGTGTGATGCCCACTCGTAACGCTCGGCACGGACATGCCTTTACGATGCAGGGCTGCCGCAATTTAATGAACGCCAAATATGAGCTGGACGAAGTTCCGATTGATGAGGACTGTACTTGCCCGGTATGCCGAAACCACACCCGCGCGTATGTACACCACCTGCTCAAAAGCAAGGAAATGCTGGGTATGCGTCTTGCCGTTATGCATAATTTATATTTTTACAATTCGCTGCTGGAGAAAATTCGGGTAACGCTTGAAAGCGGCAGCTTTGCAGACTTTTACCGGGAAAATGTAAACAAACTGTCAACAAGAATATAATTCTGCATTTTTCGCTTGCAAGCGACATGAAATATTGCTATAATGAATTGTAATGACATGGAGGTGCAAAACACATGATACATACTTGGCTTTTGGACGCTGCTGCGGAGGAATCCGGCGGAAACCCTTGGTGGGTTTGGATTATTATTTACGGTGCAGTGATTTTGGGCGCTTACTTTTTACTGTTCCGTCCCAATTCCAAAAAGAAAAAGAAGGATGCAGAAAATCGTAAAAATGCCAAAATCGGCGATGAAATTACCACCATTGGCGGTATTGTAGGCAGAATTGTCGCAGTGAAGGACGAGAGTGATTCTATTATTATTGAAACCGGTACCGACCGTCAAAAGCTGCGTTTAAAACGCTGGGCAATCAGCTCTGTCGAAACACCTCTGGACCGTGTACAGCAGGTTGCAGCTGATTCTGCCGAAAATAAACCGGCAGAGAAAAAGGGACTGTTCGGCAGCAAAAAAACACAAACCAAAGAAGAACAATAATTTTCTTTTGCACATCATAAAATCCTCTTGCAATGAATACCTTTTGGTATCAGGTATTGGCAAGGGGGTTTTTATTTATGAAAAAAAGCAGAGATAAAGCAGACGGTACCTTTGGCAGGTATCTCAAATATTTAGCAATCGGCTGCATTGCGGGACTGTTTCTGTGCGCGGCGCTTCTGGCTTTGTGCGCCTTGGTGCTGGTGCTCACCAAATCTATGCCTACTCAGGCAATCAGTGGAATCAGCATTGGTATTTCGGCGCTCAGCGCGATGTTTGCAGGGTTTTTGTCTGCAAGGCTTTGTCACAGCAAGGGATTGATTATGGGTGCTTGCAGCGGCGCTGTATTGTTTGCCTGTATATTGATTTCTGCCTGCACAAGCGGCGGCAGTATTTTAACCGTTTCCACTGCGTTGAGATTTGCGCTTATGCTGATTGGCGGTATTTTCGGAGGCGTTTTGGCGGTAAATAAACGGAAAAAAGTAAAATAATCTCTTTTATTTTTTATTTTTTTATGTTATAATCATAAAAAAGTGTAATAAAGGAGATATGCGATTATGAAGCAAATTCAAACACTCAATAAGGCAAATTTAAGACAAAGCGCAGTAAAAGGCGGCTGCGGAGAATGTCAGGCTTCCTGCCAATCGGCCTGCAAAACCTCCTGCACGGTGGCCAACCAAAAATGTGAGAACGAGGAAAATCAATAATCAGAATCGGCAATCACTTTTTTCAGGGACAGCGTGCTGTCCCTGAAATTTTTGCCTGTGAGACGGAGATAAAATACCATGATACATAAATATACGTTAAACGATTTTCATATTGTGCTGGATGTAAGCAGCGGTGCTGTGCATATTTTTAACGATGCGCCTTATGAAATGCTGGATTATTTAGAAGACACCGTGCCGCAGACTCCGCCGCAGGAAATGCTAAAGGTATTGGGGGAAAAATACGACCGGGAGACCATAGACGAGGCCTACAGCGAGCTGCGGGAGTTGTTTGAAAACGGTCAGCTTTTCTCGCCGGACGGCTACCATGATTTTACCGCCATGCTCAAAGAAGCGCCGGTAAAATCCATGTGCCTGAATGTTGCGCATGACTGTAATTTACGCTGTGAATACTGTTTTGCGGCAAAGGGTGACTTTGGCTGCGGCAGAAAATTGATGCCGTTTGAAGTAGGCAAACAGGCGATTGACTTTTTGCTTGCGCATTCCGGTACGCGGCGCAATTTGGAGCTGGACTTTTTCGGTGGAGAGCCGCTGATGAATTTTGAAGTGGTAAAGCAAATCGTGGAGTATGCAAGAAGCCGCGAACAGCAATGCAATAAGCAGTTTCGCTTTACCATGACCACAAATGGTCTGCTGCTGACCGATGATGTTATTGATTATCTCAACAGAGAAATGTATAATGTCGTGTTGTCTCTGGACGGCAGAAAAGAAATTAACGACATGCTGCGGGTACGCAACGATGGCACCGGCTGTTATGACACTATTGTGCCCAAATACCAAAAGCTGGTGGCGCAAAGAGGTGACAAGGATTATTATGTGCGGGGCACCTTTACCAAACATAATTTGGATTTTGCTAAAGATGCGATCCATATGGCGGCGCTGGGGTTTGACCAAATTTCGATAGAACCGGTGGTTTCCGACCTGAATTTACCGTATTCTCTGCAGGAGGAGGATTTGCCGGCAGCCTTTGCCGAATATGAAAATCTGGCAAATATTTTAATTGACCGCAAAAAAAACGGCAAAGGATTCCATTTCTTTCATTTTATGATTGATTTAGACCAAGGTCCTTGTGCGATTAAGCGACTGCGGGGTTGCGGCTGCGGCAACGAATATATTTGCATTACGCCCGAGGGTGATATTTATCCGTGTCACCAATTTGTAGGGCAGCAGAGTTTTAAAATGGGCAATATTATGGAAAATACTTTTGACATTTCCATGAAGCAGGAATTTGCGCAAAGCAATGTGTACAGCAAGGAGGACTGCAAGGATTGCTGGGCAAAATTTTATTGCAGCGGCGGTTGCGCGGCCAATAGCTGGCAATATGAGGGCGATATTTTAAAATCGCACAAGCTCTCCTGCGATTTGGAGAAAAAACGCATTGAATGTGCAATTATGATGAAAGCGGCGCAAATGACATAGCGCAGATTACAAAACAGAATTGGGGGACGGAATTTGGAACAGACAACATTAGGGTTTATCGGGGCGGGCAATATGGCAACCGCTATTGTCAACGGTATTGTTTCTTCGGGAGTGCTGCCGCCTGCGCAAATTGCCGTATTTGATGTAAATACCGAACAATGCGCTTATTTTGCGCAAATGGGCGTACAGGTAGCGGACACTGCAGAGCAGCTTGTGCAGGATTGTCAGGTGATTACGCTGGCGGTTAAGCCGCAGAATTTTCAGGAAGTGCTGACGCAAATAAAAACGCAAGCTACACCTCAAAAATTATTCATCTCCATAGCTGCCGGCATTTCTACCGATTACATTCGCAGTACGCTGCAGTGTAATTGCCCGGTTATACGCACTATGCCCAATACTCCGTTGCTATTGGGGCAGGGCGCTACCGCTATGTGCCGCAGCGAGGGTGTAACCGATGAAATGTTTGCAAGAGCGGAGGGATTTTTCTCCTGCTGCGGTACCGTGGCAGAATTACCCGAAGCGCAAATGAATGCGGTGATTTCGGTAAACGGCAGCAGTCCGGCATATTTTTATCTGTTTGCAAAAGCGATGCTGCAAAGCGCTGTGGAACAGGGCATAACAAAAGAAACGGCCTTACCGTTGATTGCCCAGACTTTAATTGGCAGTGCAGGTATGCTGGTGTATTCGGGTAAAACCCCGCAGGAATTGATTGATATGGTTTCCTCCAAGGGGGGCACTACGCTTGCGGCGCTGGAGGTTTTCTACCAAGATGGGTTGGAGGATACGATAGCGCAGGCTATGCGGGCTTGTACAAAAAGAGCAGAGGAATTGGGAAAATAAAGGCATAATTGTTTTATGGGCTGCATAGTTATGAACCAGACAACTTGTTTGGGGGATTGGCAGTACCATGAGACGGACAAACCTGTTATTTGTAAAAGTACCAAAGGGACGCCATGCGGCAAAATTTTCGGAAAAAGCAGAGGGGGACGCCATTACCGGCGGAATTTTACCGGCATTGCGGCAGAATATATTGCTGGTAGTGCTGGTATTATTCGCATTTGCGGGACTGATACTGGGAGCTGTTTTTATTCGCAATGCCGACTACGAGCTGCTGAAAACACTGGATTTTATTTTTTTCAGCAATGTAAAGGCACGGAGTACCTTACCGATTTTTTCTGTATTTATTGCTTCAATGGCATCGTCGTTTTTGTTTTTGCTGTTCAGCTTTTTGTGCGGACTTTCCGTATGGGGAGCGTATTGCGTACCGCTGATGCCGTTATTCCGCGGATTTGGCATGGGTATAACAGCGGGATATTTATACGCGGCTTATGGCTTTGGAGGTTTTTTATTTCATTTGGCGGTAATTTTACCGGGTGCATTTTTGAGTTTAATTGCGATAATAATTGCCGCAAAAGAAAGCATACGCTTTTCTCGGGGCATACGCCTTGGGGCAGGGCCGCTGCAAGAAAATGTTTCACGTGAAACATTTGTTCGTTCTGCAAATATTGAGGCAAAGCCGCAAATGGGCGCGGGAAATTTTTTTGTACGATATGCGGTATTGATAGGGATTTTGATTGCGGCGGCAACGGCGGATGTATTGACAACCTTTTGTTTTTCGGGATTATTCACCTTTTAAAAAACCTTGAAAATAAGCGAATATTGCCAAGAAACGTACCAATATCTTGTATGAATATATTTTTTTCTACATAAAAATGACAGAAAAACCCTTGACACTTTTGAGGTGGCATGCTATAATCGCTTCATACATGATTACGGTGCATGTATGCTTACAGTATTGATGAAAAAAAACTAAAATTTTAGGAGATGAAGCTTTATGAAAAAAAGCACACGTTTATTTGCAGGTACGTTGGCAGCGGTTATTGTTGCAGCAGCTTCCGTAGGCGCAGGCACTATGGCTTTTGCTGAAGGTAATACTGTTACACAAACTGAAGCTGGCAAAAACAACCAAGAGGGTAACACAGACACCGGAGAGAACAAAGATAACAATGCAGGTGGCACAGGCACCGAACAGGGCAAAGGTGACGGCAACACAGATGGCGAAAATGGTGGCGACAAAAATCCGGGTGGCGACAATAAGGGTGACGGCAGCACAGACACCGAGCAGAAACCGGGTGAGAAACCGGGTGGTAGTGAAGGCGGCGACAACAGCAGCAGCAGTGATGCCAGCAGCGATGCAAGCAGCGACGCAAGCAGCGACGCAAGCAGCGACGCAAGCAGCGACGCAAGCAGCGATGCAAGCAGCGATGCCAACACAACTGCTAAAAACGACAAAACCGTTGACGCTACCAGAAGCGAAACCGGCTTTGTAAAGGGTACAGGCAAGGGCTTTACCGTTGCCGTGAACTATGACTTTGCAAAATTCACAGACGTAACCGTTGACGGCACCAAAGTTGACAAAGCAAACTACACCGCAGTAAGCGGCAGCACCGTTGTTACCTTCACAGAGGCTTTCATGAATACTCTGGCAGCAGGTAACCACAATGTACAATTCCAGTACAATGACGGCACCAAAGTTGACTATGCATTCACCGTTTCCGAGGCTCCTGCCAAAAGCGGCAACCCCACAACCGGTGATGCAACCAACATCGGTATCATCAGCGCAGTATTTGCAGGCGCATTGGGCACCGCAGGTACCGTATTCGTTGTTAGAAAAAGAAAAAACAACAACTAATTTAAACAGCAAAAAGCTGTAATAAAACCCCCCTTTCTGCACCGTAAAAAGGGGGGTTTTTGTTGCGCTTTTTTCTAATTATTTACGAGAAATCTCCCAAAATACTAATTTCCCCGGAATGCAAAGTCTCAGTTGAACCGTCCTGTTTTTTAACCACAAGACCGCCGTTTTCATCAATATCAACAGCCAAAGCATATTCGCGCTTTTCTCCGCTAATTACCTCAATTTCCTTGCCCAGCACCACCGAACGCTGTTTATATTCCGCAATAAATTTGCGGCTCTGCAAATTGCCGCAAATTGACAAAACATGGTTTATTACTGCCGCGACCAGTTGATTGCGTGTTATACCGTCGGGCTTTTTTGCAAACAGGGCGTTCGCCTTTGGTAGAATTTCCTGTGGAAAATTGGCGTTGTTCCTATAAAAATTGATACCGATTCCTAAAATAATAGCCTCAATGCCTCCGGTTTCAAAATCGGTTAATGCCTCGGTTAAAATACCGCAAATTTTTTTGCCGCTTATATAAATGTCATTCACCCATTTAATGCCGGCGCGAATCTGTGTCGTTTCCTCAATAGCCTTAGTTACCGCCACTGAAGCTGCTGTAGTAATCAGCACGGCATCTCCGCTGGTTAAATTCGGACGCAAAATAAAACTCATATAAATACCGCTGCCTGCCGGCGAAAAAAAAGAACGCCCCATTCTGCCGCGGCCGGCCGTTTGTTTCTCGGCAATGACGACAGTGCCGTGTTCCGCGCCGTCCAGCGCCATTTTTTTGGCGGCATGGTTGGTGGAATCCACTGTTTTAAATACATGAATGGGCGGGTGGGCGTTTAGGTACTGCGCAATTCCCTCAACAGAGATGATATCCGTTTTTTCGGACAGGCAATAACCCTTGTTGGTCACAGAGGAAATTTGATAACCTTCTTTTTTCAATTCACTCACGGCTTTCCAGATTGCCGAACGTGAAATTTGTAATCGCTGCGCCAAGTCCTCTCCGGAAATATAGACGCCCCGATTTTGCTCTAATAGCTGTAATACATTACTTTTACAAGACATGGCATAATTCCTCTCTAAATGGAAAAAGCTCATTGCACGGTCATTGAAAATGTCTGCAACAGAGCTTCTCTTAACAAAAGTACGGTTTATTGTTCATCGTGTTGAGCGTCATAAATGGCGTTGAGCAGCTGTGTGGTAAACATGGTGGCATATAATTTTGCCTCAGCCAGCGCAAAGGCCAGCACGCCGTTTGTGTCAATGGTGCCGTCCTCTTTGCCAAAGGACTGCATTCTTTTTAACTTGTCGCCCTGCAATTCCGCCTCTACATTCTGCTGCACGGTGGCAGATAGCGTTGCTAAATCCTTTTTTGTCAGTTCGATTGCCATGTTTATTGATACCTCCCGTGTTTTTTACCATTTTAGCATGATTTTATCGTGAAATCAAGGCAACTTATTTTGCAGAATATGAATATCTTCCCAAAAAATCTGCCATACTATTGCTATACATTTTTCAAAATCTGTACAAAAAACGGACAAAAACACCATACTGTCTAATTACAAAGCGGTTGCACAATGCTAATATGAATGGTACAACGACATGTGAAAAGAGGTGAATACGATTTTGAAAAACAGTAAAAATACTACGCAAATTCCGTATGATAATCCGCTGAATCAAGAGCGTGTTAAGCGCAAAAGGCTTATTGGCTGCATTGCTTTGATTATAGGCGTTGCTATTATACCGTTGATGTACAGCGGTATTTATCTGGCCTCGGTATGGGACACCTACGGACGGCTGGATACCATGCCGGTAGCGGTGGTCAACCGAGATTTGGGTGCGGAAATTAACGGTCAAACCCGCAATTTGGGCAAAGAGTTGGTCGATAAAATGGAGGAATCCAAAGACCTGAAATGGGTAGTTACCGACGCAGACGATGCAAAAACAGGACTGGAAAAGGAAAATCGTTACTATGCGGTGATTGATATTCCACAGGATTTCTCCCAAAATGTGGCTTCGGCGGAAACGACCGAGAAAATACCGGCAACCATTACCTATTCTGCCAATGAAAAGCGCAATTATATTGCCTCGACCATTATGAAAAGTGCGGCCGCCAGCCTGCAAAAAGAATTGCGTGCCAGCGTAACACAACAGATTACAGGCAGCCTTTCAGAGCAGCTTAACAGCGTACCTGAACAATTGAATACAGTTTCCGAGGGCTTTACGACTTTAGGCAACGGTATCGGCTCGCTGAAGAGCGGTATGGATACTTTATACCAAGGCGCCCAGCAGCTCACAACGAATTTGCAAACGCTGGACAGCGGACTGACACAGGCCAAAGAAGGCTCCACACAGCTCAATGATGCATTGGCGCAATTGCCGACTCTGTTACAGGGCGCTCAACAGCTGAATCAGGGCGCTGCAGAGCTTTCCGGAGGATTGGAGCAAGCTGCAAACGGTGCGGCGGTCTTGCAAGAGGGCGCTGCCAATTTGTCGGCGCTCAGCGGCGGTATACAGAGTTTGTCTCAGGGCAGCGGCAATGTGGCAACCGGTGCGCAGCAATATGTAGTGCTCACGCAGGGAATACAACAGGCGTTGGCACAAAACGGCTACGACGGTACGCAAACCGTATTGGCGTTGGCGCAGCAATTGCAGACAGCCGATGCTGAGCAGGCCGAGTCTCTGAAAGTGATGATTGGCATTATTGGCGGCAATGACACGGTAATCCGGAAATTAGAGGCGGCCAATACCGCCAATCCGTCGGCGCAATTGCAGCAGGTCATTGCCCTGCTCAAAGCGGACGTTGCTAAGGGTGAGCAATCGGCTGCGGCGCAATATGCTGCGGCGGGTACACAGCTTGTCAGCGGTGCGCAGCAGCTCAATACGGGCGCTGATACCTTAGCTGCTAATACCGCTAAAATCGGGGAGTTACAAAGCGGCATTAACAGTTTAAATACGGCATTGCGGCAATTAGACAACGGTGGCAAACAGGTAGCGCAAGGTGCGGCGACTTTGGCAGCCGGCAGCGGACAATTGGCGCAGTTACAGCAAGGTGTCGGCGCGTTAGACGGCGCTTTGGGACAGCTTTCAAATGGAGCATCTCAATTATATCAGGGAGCGCAGCAATTACAAAGCGGCGTTGCCTCTGCACAGAGCGGCGCGGTACAATTGGACCAAGGCGTTGCCTCTGCCAAAGAGGAGCTGGACAGTTCGATTGCTCAGACAAGAGAAAAATTGAAAGCGACAGAGGGAATTGAGGAATATGCCGCAAACGGCGTTTCCATTGAATCCGAGCCGTATGAGCATGTACCCAATTACGGTACGGCCTTTGCACCGTATTTTATTTCGGTATCGCTTTGGACCGGCGGCTTGTCGATTTTGATGAGCATTTATTTAGAGCCGAACCGCAGACTGGGTAGACTGTCCATTGACTCGCATTCCAGAGTCATCAGAATGCTGGGTATTTTGGGTATTGGCGCTTTGCAGGCGGTATTGCTGGGCATAGTTTGCCAATTCGGTTTAGGCTTGCCAATCAACAATGTGGCGGGCTTTTACGGAGCGGTTTTGTTGGCATCGCTTACTTTTGTATCTATCATCGAACTGCTGATGATTCACTTAGGAGACGTTGGCAAAATTCTCTCCATGGCGCTTATGGTATTACAGCTTACCTCGACCGGCGGTACTTTCCCGATTGAAACCTCAGGTGCATTCTTTGAAGCGCTCAACCGCATTATGCCGATGACCTACAGCGTTAATCTGCTTAAAGAGGTCATCAGCGGTCAGGACAGCGGCATTGCGTGGTATAACGCAGGAATTTTATTTGCCTATCTTGCAGCCTTTGTGCTTGCGGCGTTCGGGCTTGCTTTGTACCAAAATAAAAAAGACGAAGCGCATGGGCAACCGTTGCAGTCGGCAGATTTGAACGAACGAACAGTTTAATACAAATCATAGAAAGGGACGCGGTGTAAACGGCGTCCTTTTTGTATGCCCCAAGAGCGTTGTCTAACAAAATAATACAATAACACCGCGGTTTTGAAATTGTTTTTATGCAGTTTTTACTTGATAAACCGGGAAAACTTCTTGAAGAAAAACGCAGAATGTGGTATGATAAACGAATAAATACAGGAACATGGGGGTGCGTTTGGTTTTGCAGCAGCAGAACGAACATGCAATCTTTTCTCAAAGTCGTGCGCATTGCGTGCGCGCAGTGACTCAAATGATGGAAATGCGTGCCACAGGCGGCGTACCGCTTGCGTATGTACACACTTACGGGTGTCAACAAAATGTGGCTGACGGCGAAAAAATAAAAGGTCAATTGGCCGAGATGGGGCTTTCCTTTACGGACGACCCCGACAAAGCCGATTTTATATTATATAATACCTGCGCAGTGCGCGAAAATGCAGAGTTGAAAGTGTTTGGCACCATTGGTGAATTAAAACACAAAAAACGCAGAAAACCCTCATTGATAACGGCGCTTTGCGGCTGTATGGCAGAGCAGGACCATGTGGTACGGCGCATTCAAAAAAGCTACCCGTATTTGGATTTGGTTTTCGGTACGCATGTGATTCATTATTTGCCGCAGCTTTTGTATGCGCATTTGACAAACGGCAGGCGTATTTTTGAAAACGGCAATGAAGAACAGGACAGGCAAATCATAGAGGGACTGCCTGTGCAGCGGGACAGTACACAAACTACGGCGTTTTTGACGATTATGTACGGTTGCAACCATTTTTGCACTTACTGTATTGTTCCGTATGTGCGCGGGCGTGAACGCAGCCGTGAGCCGGAGGCAATTGAAGCGGAGTTCCGGGCGTTGGTGCAGGCGGGCTATAAAGAAATTATGCTGTTGGGGCAAAATGTGAACGCCTACGGCAAAACATTGGAAAATCCAATTGATTTTGCACAATTGCTGCGCAGATTGGACAGCATAGAGGGTGATTACCGCATACGGTTTATGAGCCCGCACCCAAAGGACGCAACACCGGAATTGCTGGAGACCATGGCGCATAGCCTGCATATTGCGCATAGCCTGCATTTGCCGTTGCAAGCGGGGAATAACCGGGTGTTAAAGGCTATGAACCGCAATTATACCAGAGAGCAATTTTTAGAATTGGTACACCGGGCACGGGCGCTCATGCCGGAAATTACCTTTACCACGGACATTATTGTGGGCTTTCCGGGAGAGACGTATGAAGAATTTTTAGACACCGTGGACATGCTTGAGCAGGTAAAATTCAATTCGTTGTACACATTTATTTATTCCAGGCGAGAGGGCACTCGTGCCGCGACCATGCCCGACCCTGTACCTCAGGAGGAAAAATCCCGGTGGTTTCGTGAGCTTTGGCAAAAGCAGGAGGAGGTTGTTGCAAAAACCGCCCCGGCAATTATTGGAACGACGCAGCGGGTATTGGTGCAGGGCTACAACGAAAAACAGACGATGCTTTGGGGAAAAACTGAGGGCAATATGAATTGCGAATTTGAGGGTGACGATCATTTAATCGGTACATTTGTTCCCGTGAAAATTACGCAGTCGCCCAACTTTGTGCTGAAAGGCACGCTGATTACAGAATCATAATACATTTTTTGGAGGAATGAACGATGGATATTATAGAATTAACCAGAGAATTAGGCAAGGCGATTCAAAAGGATGAGCGTTTTTTGGCTATGCAAATTGCGCGCCAGAACAGCGATGACGATGAAAAACTGCAGGAGATGATTGCCGACTTTAACCTAAAGCGCATGGCGATTAACAATGAGGCTGCCAAGGATAACAGAGATGAAGAAAAATTGCAGGAGCTCAATGCGCAGCTGCGGGAAATCTATAACGGCATTATGCAAAACCAAAATATGACCGCGTATAATGAGGCAAAGGAGCGCATGGATAACTTGCTAAAGCGCATTAACGCCATTATCGGTATTTCTGCAGAGGGCGGCGACCCTGAGGTTGCGGATTTGACCGAAGAGGCCTGCGGCGGTTCCTGTTCCGGGTGTTCGGGTTGTCACTAAGACGCACGGTTTATCAGCGGTAAAGGTAGGGTGTAATTATGGCGGATTTGTCCCCGATGATGAAACAATATTTTCAAGTTAAAGAGCAGAACCCCGACACATTGCTGTTTTTTCGTTTGGGTGACTTTTATGAGCTGTTTTTTGACGATGCCAAGTTGGTTTCTGCGGAGTTAGAATTGACTTTAACCGGCAGAGATTGCGGTCAGGCGGAGCGCGCGCCCATGTGTGGCGTACCGTATCATAGCGCGGAAAGTTATATTGCGCGACTTGTGGCAAAGGGGTATAAAGTTGCCATTTGCGAGCAAATGGAAGACCCCGCGCAGGCTAAGGGCATTGTCAAACGAGACGTTGTGCGCGTAATTACCCCCGGTACGGTTTTGGAAAGCAGTATGCTTGACGAAGCGAAAAATAATTTTATTTGCATTGTTTGCGCCGAAAATAATCAAGCGGGCGTCTGCTTTGCGGACATCTCTACCGGTGAGCTGCATGCTACCGTATTAAAGGGCAGCAACGCCGCCGATTTGGAATCTCAATTAAAAAATGAAATGATGCGTTTTGCTCCCAGAGAAATTTTAATCAATACGCAGACGCTGGAAATGAAAACGCTGCCTAAATTTTTAAGAGATAAGCTTTCCACGCTGCTGGAGTGCATTGAGGATGATAAATTTGACCTTACGGCTTGTACCAAAGCGGTTACAGAGCAATTTGCAGCGAACGCTATGGAGCAGCCGAATTTGCAGGACAAGCCGTTGGTAATACGGTGTATCGGGGCTTTGTTGGGCTATTTAAGGCGTACCCAGCGCACCGGAATTGAGCGTATGAACCGCATTATGTTGTATACCAACGCGCAGTATATGCATTTGGATTTAAGCGCGCGGCGCAATCTGGAATTGACGGAAACTTTGCGCAGCAAGGAGAA
Source organism: uncultured Eubacteriales bacterium (assembly GCA_934457095.1). Classification (GTDB taxonomy): domain Bacteria; phylum Bacillota; class Clostridia; order Oscillospirales; family Acutalibacteraceae; genus UMGS1071. Next base: position 174,520 of record CAKSHJ010000001.1, on the reverse strand, counting down.
AAAAGGCTCACTGCTTTGGGTGCTGGACAAAACCAAAACCCCCATGGGCAAACGGCTGATTCGCACTTGGCTGGAGCGGCCGTTGCTCAATCCGGTGCATATCCAAAAACGGCAGCACGCTGTTGCAGAACTGGTGGAAAATATGATGCTCAGCAGCGGTTTGGCGGAACAGCTTGCCGGCATACACGACTTAGAACGGCTGATGACCCGTATTGTATACGGTTCGGCAAACGGCAGAGAATTGCGCTCTTTGCTTGCGGCAATCCAGCGTTTACCGGCTATTTGCGGTCAGCTTGAACAGGCGCAATGCGCACTTTTACAGGAAACCTTGCAGGAAATTGACCTGCTGGAGGATATGGCGCAACTTATTTTTGATGCCATTGTAGAGGAGCCGCCCTTTTCCACACGCGAGGGAGGCATGATTAAAAAGGGCTACCATACAGAGCTGGACAGCTTGCGCAATGACATGACCAACGGGAAGGAATTCATTGCGCAAATGGAGGCCAAAGAAAAGGAACGTACACAAATTCCCAAGCTGAAAATCGGGTATAACCGGGTATTCGGCTACTACATAGAAATTTCCAACGCTTATAAGGAAAAAGCGCCGCAGGAGTATATCAGAAAGCAGACGCTGAGCAATTGCGAGCGTTATATTACCCAGGAACTCAAGGAGCTGGAGGCGCGTATTTTGGGTGCGCATGACAAATCCATTCAATTGGAAAGCGTATTATTTGAGGCGGTGCGCAAACAAGTAGCCGACCAGTTGGTGCGGGTGCAGGCAACGGCGAGCGCTCTTGCCAGATTGGATGTACTCAATTCCTTTGCGGTGGTTTCACAGCGGCAGAATTATGTTTGTCCGCAGGTGAATCTCAGCGGAAATATTGTGCTCAAAGAGAGCCGTCACCCCGTGGTGGAAACGTTGCTGGACGGCGCGCCCTTTGTACCGAATGATGTGCTGCTGGACCAAAATCAAAACCGCGTGGCCATTATTACCGGGCCGAATATGGCGGGGAAATCTACTTATATGCGGCAAACCGCATTGATTGTACTGATGGCGCAAATCGGTTGCTTTGTACCTGCGGCTGAGGCGGAAATCGGTATAGTGGACAGCATTTTTACCCGCGTAGGCGCCTCCGACGATTTGGCTGCGGGGCAATCCACTTTCATGGTGGAAATGAGCGAAGTTGCCGATATTTTAAACCATGCCACCGACCAGAGTCTGCTGATTTTGGACGAAATCGGCAGGGGAACCTCGACCTTTGACGGTATGAGTATTGCACGGGCGGTATTGGAATACGCCGCAGACAGCAAAACCTTGGGAGCAAAGGCGTTGTTTGCCACGCATTACCATGAGCTGACTGATATGGAGGACTGCATGGATTGCGTAAAAAATTATAATATTGCGGTACGAAAAAACGGCGATGACATTACCTTTTTACGCCGTATTGTGCGCGGTGGCGCCGATGACAGTTTTGGTATTGAAGTAGCAAAGCTTGCCGGCGTACCCAATTCGGTGGTGGTGCGCGCTAAAGAAATTTTAAAAGAATTGGAAAGCGGCGTGCCGCAGCAGACTGTAAAAAAAGCAAGCGCTCCGCAGGAGCAGCTTACGTTTGAGCCGGTTTGCAAAAGCGCTGCGCTGCAAAAATTACAGCAAATTGATGTCAATACCTTAACGCCGATTGAATGCATGCAAACACTGTTTGAGCTCAGTCAAATGGCAAAGCAGGAGGCGTGACGCTAAAAACGGAGGTGCAATATGGGGAAAATTCAGGTGCTGGACAAGCAGACCGCAGAATTGATTGCCGCGGGCGAGGTGGTAGAACGTCCGGCCTCGGTAATGAAGGAGTTGGTAGAAAATGCGATTGACGCCGGTGCAACCGCAATTACGGCGGAGATAAAAAACGGCGGCGTTACCTATATGCGCCTTACCGACAACGGCAGCGGAATTGCAAGACAGGATGTTCCTACTGCGTTTTTGTGTCATGCAACCAGCAAAATTCAAACGCAGGAGGATTTGGAACGCATTGGAACGCTGGGTTTTCGCGGGGAGGCGCTTTCCTCGATTGCGGCCGTTGCGCATGTGGAAATCACAACCCGAACCGAATCCGAGCTTGCAGGTACGTTCTATGCCGTTAGCGCAGGAGAGGCACAGCCGTGTGAGGATTGCGGCTGCCCGAAGGGAACGACGATTGTGGTAAAGGACATTTTTTATAATGTGCCCGCCCGTATGAAATTTTTGAAAAAAGATACCGTGGAGGCCAATGCAATTTCCGGCGTTATGGATCGCATTGCGCTTTCTCGCCCGGAGATTTCTTTTCGTCTGATTCGTGACGGCAAAGAGGTGCTGCATACGCCGGGAGACGGCAATTTAAAATCGGCAATTTTTGCGGTATTCGGCAAAGAATTTACCGCCGGACTATTGCCCGTGGACTATACTTACGAGCATATTCGGGTTACCGGCTTTGTCAGTCGTCCTGCGTCTGCGCGGCCCAACCGCAGTATGCAGCATTTTTTCATCAACGGCAGGTATGTCAAAAGCAAAACCGCCATGGTCGCTTTGGAGCAGGCTTTTAAAGGCTCGCTTATGGTGGGGAAATTCCCAAGTTGCGTGCTACATATTGAAATGGCATTTTCCGCAGTGGATGTCAATGTACACCCGAACAAATTAGAGGTTCGTTTTGTCAACGAAAAGCCGATTTTCGAGGCGGTTTACCATGCGGTAAAAACGGCGCTCAATCAAGGAGACACGCCTGTTGTAATGAATGTGCAAAAAACGGCGCAACCCTCTTTTTATACGCAGACCGAAAAGCCGGAACAGCTGCAAATAACCCCGGCAAAACCGCCGAACGAACCTACTCCAAAGCAGGCGGAAAAACCATCTGTGAGCGATTTTTTTATAGAGCAAATTTTAAAGCAAAACAGCGCAAAACCGCCGTTGCAAATGCACGACAGCGCCGCTTTTGTGCAAGCTGAGCCTCAGATTACCTATGCACCGCCGGCAGGCATTGACATTACTGCCGGGGAGGAGGAAATGCCCCTGCCGAATGTGCGGCAAACGCCGGTATCTCCACCGCAGGAGAAATTGCCTGAGGCTGAGCAGAAGCCGGTAAAACCGCCGTTGCGTCTGCTGGGTGAGGCCTTTGGTACCTATATCCTTGCCCAGCGGGGAGAAGATGAACTGATTCTGATTGACAAGCATGCCGCGCACGAGCGTATGCTGTATGAAAAATTAAAGCGGAACGCACCTGGTTCGGAGGCGCAAATGCTTTTGCAGCCGGTGACGGTCACTTTGGCCAAGGAGGAATATGCAGCGGTTCTGCAGGCGTTGGAGACCTTTGCAAATGCGGGATTTGAGATGGAGGATTTCGGTGCGGGTACGATTTTGGTACGCAGTGCGCCGCTTTCCATGGAGCATGAGGATGCCGCGGCGGCGGTTATGGAAATGGCGGGTTATTTGAGACGGCAAAAAACCGACCTTACCACCGAGCATTTGGATTGGCTGTACCATAATATAGCTTGCCGAGCGGCGGTCAAGGCGGGCGACAAAAGTGCGCCGCAGGAATTGCTTGCATTGGTGGAGCAGTTGGAGGACGACGACAGTATTCGGTATTGTCCGCATGGTCGGCCGGTGCGAATTGTCATATTAAAAAAGGAATTGGAAAAGCAGTTCGGGCGAATTCAGTAAGGTGTTACACGGCATAGGGGAGGCAGCATGGAGCAGGCAGCACAAAATAAAATACCGCTGGTGGTAATTATCGGGCCGACGGCCTCTGGAAAAAGCCGGCTGGCTGTGGAGCTTGCGCATTTTTTGCAAACGGAAATTATCTCAGCGGATTCCATGCAAATTTACCAAGGTATGGCAATCGGTACCGCAAAGCCAACCAAGGCCGAAATGCAGGGCATACCGCATCACTTAATTGATTTTGCTCCAACGGATAAGCCGTTTAGCGTAGCCGAATATGTTACGCTTGCCAAGAGCTGTGCACAAGAAATTTACCGAAAGGGGAAAATACCGATTATGGCAGGCGGTACGGGGCTTTATATTCGTTCGTTTTTGAACAATCTGCAATTTTCACAGCAGGAAAAAAATGAGGCGCTTTGTGAGGAGTTGGCGCAAAAAGCCAAGGAGCAGGGTACACAGGCGCTTGTTTCGGAATTGCAGAGAATCGACCCGCAGTCTGCGCAGAGGATTGACCCAAACAATACCGCAAGGCTCATTCGCGCCATTGAAATTTACCGTACCACCGGCATTACCATGACCGAGCAAATTCAACGTTCGCGCCAAATTCCGTCGCCTTATTCGGCGTGCGTCATCGGTCTGGACTATCAGGACCGAGCGCGGCTGTACGCGCGCATTGACCGCCGCGTGGACCAAATGCTGGAAATGGGTTTGGTGCAGGAGGCAAAGCAGGTGCTTGCGCAGCCGGGCAATCAAACGGCGCTGCAGGCAATCGGCTATAAAGAATTGCTGCCGTATTTTCAGGGTGAGATGACGCTGCAGGAGGCGGTAGAGCGAATTAAGCGGGAAACCCGGCGCTATGCCAAGCGACAGCTGACATGGTTTCGCAAAGAGCCGCACGTACATTGGCTCAAGGTGGATTTAGCGCAGAGTGAAGCACAGTTGCTTTGCAGAGCAAAGGAAATCATTTCCTCTTTTCCATTTTGATTGCAGAAAGCGGGGACAGTATGAATATTTTTCATCAAAAAGTGTTTCAAAGAGTCGTTATCGTACTTTTGGCAGTGCTGCTGCTTGTATTCATCGGCTATCAGATTTGGCGCGTCAATCATTCCACCGTAGTGACCGAAACCGCTACCTATGCAAGCCTTTCCGATACCATTCAGGCACAGGGTGTTATTATTCGGGAGGAAACCACGGTCAGCCAAACCGCCGCCGGCGTCATTACCTACCGGGTAACCGACGGCGCCAAGGTTGCCAAAAACGCGCTGATTGCAACGGTATATGATACCGCGGAGGATGCGGCAACGCAGCAAAAACGGGCGCAGTTAGAAGCGCAACTTGCGGCGCTGGAGGAACTGAACAGTGCAAAAACCACGACCGCCTACACCAACCCGGATAAGCTGGACAAGGACATTCATACGCGGCTATATACCTTGATTGATGCAATTCAGTCGCGTAGCAGAGAGCAAATAGACAGCAATAAAAACGCCGTGCTCAAATCCATCAATACCCGCCAAATTGCAACCGGACAGGTTACGGATTTCAACAATAAAATACAGGCAGTGCAGGACCGCATTACCGCCTTGGGTACAATTAAGGGCGTTAAAAAGGGAGAAATCACCGCACAAAATGCGGGCTATTTTGTCAGTTCCACAGACGGCTATGAGAACCGTTTTCCATACAGTACCGCCACACAGTTAAGCGTTTCCGAGCTAAGAGAAAAACAGCAGCAACCGCCCGAAACGCAAAGCGGCAGCGTCATCGGCAAAATTTGCGACGCGTACAATTGGTATATTGCCTGCATTGTGCCGGCGGAAACTGCCGGAAGATTTCAGGCAGAGGCGCAGGTTACCGTGCAAATGCCGTTTGTTTCCGCCGCAGATGTACCCGCAACGGTAGAAGCGGTCAATTACAGCGGGGAGGAGGCAGCGGTAATTTTTCGCTGCAATTATATGAGCAGTACGCTTTCCAAGGTGCGTCAGGAAACGGTGCAAATCAATATCCATACCTATACCGGTATCAGAGTGAGTCAACAGGCGGTGCGCTTCCAAACTGTTTTGAAAGAGGAGACCGATGAAAACGGCAATACGACCACGGTTTCCAAAGAGGTAAAAGGCGTTTATATTGTATACGGCAACACCATTAAATTTGTGGAAATTGTGCCGCTTTACAGCAGCAACAACTATGTAATCTGCGACCCGAACCCGGATAAAAAAACACTCATGACAGACAGTGCGCTGGCGTTGTATGACGCCGTTGTGATAGGAGGTAAGGATTTATATGACGGAAAAATGGTCCGCTGACCCGGCTGTTTCGGCGCAAATTGCGGCTTTAGAGGAAAACTATAAAATTGTAACCGAAAATATTGCGCAGGCGGCGCAAAAAGCCGGCAGAAACCCACAGGAGATTACCTTGCTTGCCGCGACCAAAACCGTACCGGCGCCGGTGATTAACCGAGCCATTGAACTGGGGATTACCTGCATCGGGGAAAATAAGGTGCAGGAATTTTGTGAAAAATATGAGCAGCTGAACCTTGCAAATTGCGACTGCCATTTTATCGGCCGCCTGCAAACCAATAAGGTAAAATATCTAATCGGCAAGGTCAGCGCCATTCACTCGGTAGACAGCGTAAAATTAGCGCAGGAGATTTCGCGTCTTTCGCAAAAGCAAAATACCGTAACCCAGGTGTTGGTGCAAATCAATATCGGGCGAGAGGAAAGCAAAGGCGGCATATATTTAGAGGATACAGAGGAATTTTTGTTAAAAATTGCCAATTTTCCCGGAATTTCCGTCCAAGGACTCATGACAATACCGCCGGCAACTGCAAATATTCCAAAAATAAATCAATATTTTGAAAATATGTATAAAAAATCGGTTGACATTGCGGCGAAAAAATTGGATAATATAACTATAAATAGTTTGTCCATGGGCATGTCGGCGGATTATACACAAGCTATTGCGTGCGGTGCAACCATCGTTCGATTAGGTTCGGCATTATTTGGACAAAGAATTTATACATAACGCAATCAGAACACAGCAGTAGAAATAAAATTTTAGGAGGAACAGGTTATGGGCAGCTCAACTTTCGTTCAAAAATTTAAAGATATGTGGAATCCGCCGGAGGACGAATTCGACGATTACGAGTATGACGAACAAACAGAAGAAATTTTCAGTGAGCAGGAGTCGGCACAGCAGGAGGAATCGGCTCGGCATAAACATGCCCGCGCACAGGAAACCGGCTCTAACAAAGTGGTGAATATCCATTCGCAGTCTCAGGCGCAGGTGGTTTTGTTCAAGCCCAATAATTTCGGCGAGGACACCCGCATGATTGCCGATGAATTGCTCAAGGTACACACGGTAATTTTGAATCTGGAGGATGCCAACCGAGATATTTCGCGCCGTATTTTAGACTTTTTAAGCGGCGTTGCCTATGCAAACAGCGGCAAAGTCAAAAAGGTAGCCACCAGAACCTACATTATCACGCCATACAACGTGGATTTAACCGGAGACGGCCTGATGGATGAGCTGGAAAACAGCGGCGTTTATCTGTAAATAGCGTACTTTGCCTGCGGGCAAAGGCTTTTCTGAGTTTTCCTAATGCCGTAGCATCGTTGAAACTTTACTGTGTTACGGCTGCTTGTTGGTTATAGCCGAGAAAAATCCGGAGCGGCAACTAAAAGAACGGGACTTATTACCCGCAACCGTCGCAAAACCGTACAAAATGGCAGCAAAATTCGGGTTAGAGAAAAAGGAAAATTTATGATTAACGGTATCGGTTTTATGACCAAGAAGGGTAGACTCAGCATATTCGGAAGAAAATACAAATACATATAGGAGGCTAATACAACATGCTAACAGTAAACGATATTATCAACGCCAGCTTCAATAAATCGAATTTCGGAGGCTATAAAACCGAAGACGTGGATGATTTTATAGATGCAGTAAAAGAATCGTATGAATTATTGCTGAAAAAGAATGTTGAGCAAAAGGAAGCCAACGAAAGTTTAGCAGAAGAAAACAAAAAATTAGCCCAAAAAATAGACGTACTAGCTAAAAAGGTAGAGGAATACCGCAACGAGGAGGACGAAATAAAAAACGCCCTCATCAGCGCACAAAAATTGAGCGAAGCAGCGCTGAGAGAAGCCCGTCACAAAGCGGAAATCATTCTCAAAGACGCAGCCATGAAAGCAGACGAAAAGCTTGCGCTTGCCGAAAATGAAGTGGAAGGAAAAAAAGAAGAGCTTGAAAAAATGCGTCAAGTAGTTTCGGATTTCAGAAAAACGCTGCTGGATAAATACAAAGAGCATTTAACGCTGATCAACAACATACCCAGCCGCAAAAAAACGCAAAAAGAGGAAGAGCCGGTGTTAGGCATATCCCAACCGGAGGAACCTGCCCGTCAAACGTCGAAATGGGAAGGATTGAGACAGGAGGCGGCAAAACAGGAAATGCATACGCCGTCCTTGCAGGAACAAATGCTGGGAAAAACACAAAAAATTGATTTAAACGAAGTGACAGGAAGCCGCCATGTGAATGAGGAGGCAGCGCCGGAATTTGTTTCTTCGATTGAAATTGAAGAAGAGGACAACACGCCGACAAAAAGCTTTCAATTGCGAGCCAGCAGCTTTGAAAAAGAGCAGGAAGAACACCCAACCGGCAGAGACTTACGGTATGATGTAATGAATTTCAGCGAGGATTACCGCATGGCGGAGGGTTTGGGTAAACACGGAGAAAAACTTTCGGACTAAGCGCGGACTAAGCAAGACCCATTAAGGAGAGAATAGGAACTATGGCACAAGATTATAAAAATACGCTGAATTTACCGCAAACCGATTTTTCTATGCAGGCAGGCCTGCCAAAAAAAGAGCCTGTTATGCTAAAGGCATGGGAAGAGGACCGTATTTATGATAAGCTGATGCAGAAAAACGAGGGAAAACCTCGTTTTGTTTTGCATGACGGCCCCCCATATGCAAACGGCGATATTCACTTGGGCACAGCATTGAACAAAACGCTCAAGGACTTCATTGTGCGCTATAAAAATATGTCGGGTTTTCAGGCGCCGTATGTGCCGGGCTGGGACACCCACGGCTTGCCGACCGAATTAAAAGCGCGCAAACAGGCCGGAGTGGAAAACAACGGAGCCATTTCAGAAGTTGCGTTGCGGGAAATGTGCCGAAAATTCACTTTGGGGTATCTAAACGACCAAAGGGAGCAATTTAAGCGTATGGGCGGCTTAGGAGACTGGGATAACCCGTATATAACCCTGACCCGGGATTTTGAAGCCACGCAAATAGAAATTTTCTCAAAAATGGCAACCAGCGGCTACATTTACAAGGGCTTAAAGCCGGTGCATTGGTGTCCGGACTGTCAAACTGCGCTGGCCGAGGCGGAGATTGAATATGCCGAGGACCCTTGTTATTCGGTTTATGTAAAATTTGGGGTAGCCGACGACAAAGGATTATTGACAAAATTAGGCGCGCAGCTTAACAATACGTATTTTGTAATTTGGACAACAACCACATGGACGTTACCGGCAAACCTTGCTATTTGTCTGGGCCCGGAATATGATTATGCGGTAGTAAAATGCGACGGCGCATATTATATTCTGGCATTGGCCTTATGCGAAAAAGCAATGGAGGCCGCGGGCAAAACGGATTACGAAATCATCGGCACGTTAAAGGGCGCGGAATTTGAGCATATGAAAGCCAAGCACCCGTTTTTAGACCGGGAATCCCTGGTAATTGTGGGCGACCACGTTACGCTGGAGAGCGGTACTGGCTGCGTGCATACCGCGCCGGGGCACGGCGTGGACGACTATCATGTATGCAAGCGTTACCCGGAATTGCCGATTGTTGTGCCTGTAGACAGCCACGGAAAAATGACCGCGGAGGCAGGAGAAGCGTTTGCAGGCCTTACCACGGACGCAGCCAGCCGCGCGATAGGCAAACATCTGGAGGAAATCGGCGCAATGTTTGCGGCCAAACGCATTGTGCACCAATATCCGCATTGCTGGCGCTGCAAAAATCCGGTGCTATTCCGCGCCACCGAGCAATGGTTCTGCTCCGTAGAGGACATCAAAGATAAAGCAGTACAGGCGATTCAAGCGGTAAAATGGATTCCGGGCTGGGGACAAGAGCGCATCACCTCAATGGTGCAGGACAGAAACGACTGGTGCATTTCGCGGCAACGCAGATGGGGCGTACCCATCCCGATTTTCTATTGCAAAGCGTGCAATGAGCCGTTAATATCGGAAAAAGCCATGGCAGCGGTAGCCGAGCTGTTCAGAACCGAGGGTTCGGACCAATGGTATATCAAGCCTGCGCAGGAAATTTTACCTGTGGGAATTACCTGCCCCAAATGCGGCGGCACAGAATTTGAAAAAGAAAAGGATATCATGGACGTTTGGTTTGATTCCGGGGTGACGCACGCGGCAGTATTGGCCAAAAGACCGAATTTACATTGGCCTGCGGACCTATATTTAGAGGGAGCAGACCAGTATCGTGGCTGGTTCCAGTCCTCCTTGCTCACGGCGGTCGCCTGGAGGGGCGCAGCGCCGTATAAGAGCGTGGTCACACACGGCTGGGTAGTAGACGGCCAAGGTAAAAAAATGTCAAAATCCTTGGCAAACGGCATTGCGCCCACCAAAATTATCGAGCAATACGGCGCGGATATTTTACGGTTATGGGTAGCCTCGTCGGATTACCACGCAGACATTCGCATTTCGCCGGAAATTTTAAAGCAATTGTCAGACGCCTACCGTAAAATTCGGAATACGGCGCGGTTTATTCTGGGCAATTTGGCGGACTTTAACCCAAACAAAGACCGGGTAGATACAGAGGCGTTGTTACCGATAGACCTTTGGGCGTTGCACCGTTTTGACGTGGTAAATGAAAAGGTCAAGGCGGGCTATGAAGCCTTTGAATTTCATCAAGTATACCACACAATTCACAATTTTTGCGTAGTAGATTTGTCTAATTTTTATTTAGATGTAATAAAAGACCGTCTGTATGTAGAAAAACCGGAGAGTGCGGAACGCCGGGCGGCGCAAACGGCAATGTACCTCATTTTAGACGGCATGACGCGTTTAATTTCGCCGATTCTGGCGTATACCTCAGAGGAAATATGGCAGGCAATGCCGCACGACAGCAATGCAGACGCTGCGCATGTGGTGTTGAATGAAATGCCGCAAAGCACGGGCATTCAGGTAAGCGAACATTTCATTCAAACCTGGAACCGCATTCACAGCATTCGAGATGCGGTCAAAAAAGCGCTTGAGCTTGCGCGCGAGGAAAAAAAGATTCGCGCCTCATTAGATGCAAAAGTACAGCTATTTTGCAGCGGAGAGTTGTATGATTTTGTAAAATCTGTAGAAAATGAGCTGCCCATTGTGTGCATTGTGTCACAATTAGAGCTGATAAACGGCGGCAGCGGAGCATTAGAAAGCACAGAAATACCGGGGCTATCGGTTACGGTCATGCCGGCGGAAGGGGAAAAATGCGCGCGCTGCTGGACATACAGCAACACGGTGGGCAGCAGCAACGCCCACCCGGAACTGTGCGCCCATTGCGCGGCGGTACTGGAATCCATCTGAGAAAAGGGTGAGCAAGAGGGTTCGCCCTTTTTTGTAATCGTAACGGAGGTGTTGGCTTGCTGTTAGGCATATTTGCACTCATCGGCGCAGGAGTACTCATCGTCATAGACCAGGTCATCAAATTTCTGGCAACCACCTATATAAAGCCCCTTGGCACATTAGAAATCGTGCCGGGATTCTTGGACTTCACCTATCACGGCAACGACGGCGCGGCCTTTGGAATCCTGTCGAGTCAAACGTGGATATTCGTAATTATCACGGCGTTGGTATGCGTTTTGCTGATTGCGGGATTGTTTGTATATAAGCGGCACACAACGCTGTCCCGACTGGCGTGCGCGCTGATTATCGCGGGAGGAATGGGCAATTTGATTGACCGAATATTCAACAACGGCTACGTAATTGACTATATTCACATACAATTTTTCCCGCCTATTTTCAATTTTGCGGATTGCTGCGTTTCCATAGGAGTGGTTCTGCTGTTTATTTATGTAATATTCTCGACAGACACGCTACGCAAACAAAAACCGCGCAATCAGCACAAGAAAGAAAGCAAAAAACATGAATAATGCAGCAAAATCGCCAAATTTTTATCGGTTTATCCTGCAGCAAGAGGAAGCAGGGCAGAGAATAGACAAACTGCTGCAAAGCAAATTACCGGAACTGACCCGTTCGGGCATACAAAAACTGATAGAGCAAGGTCACGTAACAAAAAACGGTAAAATTTTGAGCAAAAACGCCAAAGGAAACAGAGGAGATACGCTTGAAATTATTTTACCGCAGGCAAAGCGACTGGAGGTAACGGCACAAAACATCCCCCTCACGGTAGCGTATGAGGACGACGATTTATTGGTAGTGAACAAGCCCAAAAACATGGTGGTACACCCGGCGGCGGGCAATCCGGAAAACACGCTGGTAAACGCGCTGTTATACCATTGCGGAGCTTCACTATCGGGCATCAACGGAGTGATACGACCGGGCATCGTACACCGCATAGACAAGGACACAAGCGGCCTGCTGATTGTTGCAAAAAATGACGCAGCGCACCGGGGCTTGGCGCAGCAAATCAAGGAGCATAGCTTCACGCGGCGCTACGAGGCCGTGGTATACGGCACGATCAAAGAGGAGCAAGGCACGATAAACGCGCCGATAGGGCGTCACCCAAAAGAGCGCAAAAAAATGGCGGTAACAGAAAAAAATGGTCGCCCCGCGGTAACGCATTACCGGGTATTGAAGCATTACAACGGCTTTACGCATGTGCAGCTGCAACTGGAGACCGGTCGCACGCATCAAATCCGGGTTCACATGGCGCACATCGGCCACCCGGTAGCCGGAGACCCGATTTATGGAGTCAAAAAAGTGATTACCGCGCTGGGCGGGCAATGCCTCCACGCGCGCGAGATTGGATTTACGCACCCAATTACGGGCGAGCGACTGGAAATCACCAGCGAACTACCGGAATACTTCACGCAATTTTTAAGCACGCTCCGGGAGCAATAAAATTCTCACAGCAAAGAAGTGAACCGAACATGGAAAATGAAAAACGCCACATCTGGTATTTAATCGCGATTGCGCTGATACTGTGCGCGGTACTGATAGGGTACAATATTTTTTTCGTCAAAGAGCCGCAGGCAATTATCATAGAAACCGACGCCCAAGAGGAAAACATAGCGGAAAATACAGGAAAAACGGAATATTTCACCCCAAGCGCAAAGGTGAACATCAACACAGCCAGCGCAGAGCAAATGGCGGAAGAGCTAAGCGGAATCGGCACAGCGCTTGCGGAAAGAATTGTGCGTTACCGTGAAGAAAACGGCGATTTTACAGACATCTCACAAATTCAGCAGGTATCCGGCATCGGGGAGAAGAAGTTTGAGGCCATCAAAGACCGCCTCACAGTATCCGAATAAAAGGGCACAAAAAAACGCCGGACAAACTGATCCGGCATTTTGTGTTTTAGTCGCCAAAGCAAATGCCAATATCGCGAGCCGACTGAATCACATCGCTGTCCTTGGGCACATATTTCAATTTCCCGGCAACCTTAGCAAGGGGCACGGCAACAATATTATTGTTGCGCAAAGCCACCATATTCCCAAAATCGCCGTGTTCAATCAAATCCACAGCGGCGGTACCAAAGCGAGTAGCAAGCAAACGGTCATAAGGGCAGGGCGGCCCGCCGCGCTGAAAATGCCCGGGTACGGTCACGCGCACCTCTCTCCCGGTACGCTCCGCAATTTCCTGCGCAACGCGATAAGAAACCGAAGGAAAATTCATATTTGCGCGGCTGGCCTTAAGCTCTTTTTTACTCATCAGCGCCTCTTTTTGAGAGAGCGCGCCCTCAGCCACCGCCAAAATACAAAAGCGCTTACCCTGCCCGGAACGCAAATAGAGACTTTCAGCAACAATATCAATATCATAAGGAATTTCGGGCAGCAAAATAACGTCGGCGCCGCCGGCAATCCCGGCAAATAGGGTAAGCCAACCGACCTTATGCCCCATCACCTCCACAATAAACACGCGGCCATGAGAAGTGGCGGTAGTATGAATACAATCGATCACATTGGTAGCAATCTGAACAGCGCTGTGAAAACCGAAAGTCATCTCAGTGCCCCAAAGGTCGTTGTCAATGGTCTTAGGCAAAGTAATGACATTCAGCCCCTCCAAACTCAATAAATGCGCGGTTTTATGCGTACCGTTGCCGCCCAAAATCACAAGACAATCCAGCTTCATTTTGCGGTAAGTTTCCATCATTTTCGCAATGTTATCAATTCCGTTTTCATCGGGCAGGCGCATATGCTTAAACGGCTGCCGAGAGGTACCCAAAATAGTACCGCCCAAGGTAAGAATCCCGGAAAAATCCATCTGTTTCATGGGCATAAAATTGCCGTCAATCAGGCCCTTATAGCCGTCCAAAATCCCAAAAATTTCAACCTTATCGCCAAAGCGTTCACAGCAAGCCTTCCCAACGCCGCGAATGGCAGCATTCAGCCCCTGGCAATCGCCGCCGCTGGTCAGAATACCGATTCTTCTCATACAAAAAACCTCCTTTAGCGCATTTTGTCCAAATCCGCCCGGCGAATGGGCGTATACGGCTTCAAATCGTCCAAAGCCTTCAGCTGCTCCACCGCCTGCTTAGCAGATACGCAAAAAGCATGTTGCGCGTCAAACGGGGCATGGCTGCGCATATCAATTTGAGAATAAACCGTATCGCTCAGCATCACGCGGGTATTCAAGGTATCATCAAGCAAGGTCTGCAAAATCGCAAAGGCACGCTCTTTCAAATCGTGCTCCTCAATCGGCACAACCAACTCCACACGGTGGTCAAGATTCCGTTGCATCAAGTCGGCGCTGCCCATAAAAATACAAGGGTCTCCGGCATTTTCAAAGCGGTAAATACGACTATGCTCCAGCAATTGCCCCACAATACTATGCACAGAAATAAGCTCGCTCACGCCGGGAACACCGGGAATCAAACAGCAAATACCGCGCACAATGAGCTGAATTTTCACCCCGCAGCAGGAAGCGCGATAGAGCAGTGCAATCATTTCAGGGTCAACCAGAGAATTGACCTTCATGGTAATACCGCAGGGCAAATTCTGCTTAGCATGGTCTATTTCGCGTTCAATCATCTGCACAAAAAAGTCGCGCAGTCCATGCGGCGCCACCTCAAATTTACGGTACTGCGGCGGGCGGGAATACCCTGTCAGCACATTAAACAGAGAAGAAGCGTCGGTTCCGTAAGGCTCCTTACAGGTAAACAGACTCAAATCAGTATAAATTTTGGCCGTCGAATCATTATAATTGCCGGTTCCCATATGCACATAACGGTAAATACCATCGTCCTCGCGGCGCACCACCAGCAAAATTTTGCAGTGCGTTTTGAGGCCCACCAAGCCATAAATAACATGACAACCGGCCTCTTCCAGTTTTTTGGCCCACAAAATATTATTTTCCTCATCAAAGCGAGCCTTCAGTTCCACCAGCACAGTAACCTGCTTGCCGTTTTCCGCAGCCTTCATCAGCGCAGCAACAATCGGCGAATTACCGCTCACACGGTACAGAGTTTGTTTAATCGCCAGCACATTTTCATCCTGAGCGGCCTGGCGCACAAAATCGACCACACACTGAAAACTCTCATAAGGGTGGTGAAGCAGCCGGTCCTTCTGCTTAATGGCGTCGAACATATCGCTTTGCCCAAAAAATTCAGCGGGAGGATAAACCGGCACAACGGGGTCAAAGCAGAGGTGCTCACAGCCGTCAAGATTAGCAAATTTACTCAAAAAAGTCAAATCCAGCGGTCCATGAATGGCATAAATATCGCAGTCCTTGACTTTGAGCGCGTCAATTAAAAATTTACGCGTCAGTTTATCGCACTTATGCGCAATTTCCAAGCGCACGGGCCGCCCGCGCTTACGCTTTTTAATCGACTTTTCAATTTCAAGAAGCAGATCCTCAGCCTCCTCGTCAATATCCAAATCAGAATTGCGGGTCAGGCGAAAGGGAGTACAAGCCTCAATGCTATGCAATTCAAACAGCTCCCCAATTTGAAAAGCAATTATCTGTTCCAGCAAAATAAAAGCGCGGCCCTTCTGGCAGGGCAGCTCCAAAAAGCGAGGAAGGATCGAAGGAGCCTGCACCAAAGCGAAGCAAGCCTCATCATCCTGCCCTTTCAGGCGCACAGCAAGGTTCAGCGTTTTATTACCGAGCAGCGGAAAGGGCCGGCTCTCATCCACAGCCAGCGGCGTCAAAACGGGGAACAGCACCTTATGAAAATAATCGGAAACAAATTGCGCCTGTTTTTGATTCAACTCCTCGGGTTTCAAAAAAACAATATGCTGTTTTTTCAAAGCGGGCAGCACAGAGCGGCGAAAACAAGAATACTGTTTCTCCACAAAAGCGTGCATATTCTGCTGCAAATGAGCAAACAGCGCCGAGGGAGAAAGGCCGGAAGGGTCGGTATTCTGGCACCCGGAGTGAATCTGCGCCTTAACGCCGGCCACGCGCACCATAAAAAATTCGTCCAAATTAGAAGCAGAAATGCCCAAAAAGCGCACACGCTCCATAATCGGGTTTTCAGTTTCCAAAGCCTCCTCCAGCACGCGATAGTTAAAATCAAGCCAACTAAGCTCACGGTTTTTATACGGCAAATTTGTTTGGTTACCCATCAAAATCAACCTCCTTCCAACTAAAAATCAAAAGCATAATTTCACGGTCAAAACCGGCAAAATCCCAAACACCTCTTTAAAAAATCCGGCGCATTTCTCAAAAGCCCAACGCTCCAGCCGAGTATTGCAGTCACTTTTGGCAGAGATCAGCAGCCTCTGAGCGTCCAGGCGCATTTTTATATCAGCCATCTTCTGTTTCTGAGAAATGTCCAGCGCGCAGGCCAAGCGAAAAATAGCGGCCAATTTCAGGGCAATAATTTTCTCCCCGCTGGTAAACGAGGAAAAAGCAGCGTCCTTATAATCAGGAGTCTCCATTTCATTAAAGCGGCAAATATAAGCGGCCATCAGGGTTTCCTTGTCGGTCAGGCCATAAATATCGGTATATTTGACAATATGAGCATTGCTGCACAAATGATGCTTTGCATTGATAAAAAAGCCGGAATCGTGCAAAATCGCAGCGACTTCAAGCAGCAATTTATAGGAGGGAGAAAGGCCGTGCAGCGCCTTGAGTTTATCAAACATCGCGCAAACAAGCGCTCTTAAAAAATCCGCATGATTTTGGAGATAGCGATAGCGTTTGGCAACGGTCACAGCGCAAGCAAGAGCATGTTCACGGGTCTGGGTGTTTTTCTGCAGCAGCATTTCCTGGAGCAGCGAATCCCACAATTCCACCTTAGGAGCAACAATATGCAAAGCGCCGGTAAACTTGAGCAATTTAGCATAAATGGCCAGCGAGGAATACAACATTTCAGCAGCGTCCTCAGACAAATTGAATTTCAGGGCCAATTTTTCCAGCGGCAACAAGCGAATCTGCCTGTATAAATCGAGCAAAGCCTTAGCCTTTATCACAAGACTGCCGTTCACGGTTTTGGCATTACACAGCCGAGCAATCCGCCGGGTCTCACTGCCGGACAGCACCAGTTTCGTAATCGCAGAATACGGCGCCGGCAAAGCAATGGGCGTAAAAACGGAATCAAGATATTCCTCCACAACCACAGCAAAATCGTCGGTATCCTCCAGCACGCCGCCCAAAATATCATGCAGCTTGAGCGACCCGGTCGAAATATTCTGGGTAAAGAAAATATGGGAACCGTTAAACAGAGAAATACCGATAGAACCGGTACCGATATAAGCCAAAAGCGCCTGTTCATGCAGTTTTTCAGGAGCGTCCTGCGCACGCAGCGCCTGAGTCATCGCAGAATAAATAAGCGATTTTTCGCGTCCGTCGTCCAAAATCTCCACAGCCATACGATTCTGAATCAAAAGCTGGTCCAGAATAAATTCGCGGTTACGCGCCTCTCGCAAAGCGGTAGTCCCCACAGCGCGGTACTGCTGCACCCCAAACTCGCGCATCACCTGAGCAAAACCGGACAAAATATGAGAAAGCTCGCGCAAACATTCAAAGCTGATTTTACCCAGGCAAAAAACCTCATGCCCCAATTTAAGGGGATATTCCAGCGTAGAGAGCGGAACAATTTGCTTACCGCGCAGCTGAGAAACCTGCAATTTAACGTCGCTGGAACCAATATCAATCACCGCAGCGACCTTATTTTTAAGTTTCGGCATAAAACAGCACCGCCTTTTCGGAATAATTTAAAAAGAAAAATTATTTTTGAGCAAGGAATTTTTCAACCGCGGCCAATTTCGCGGCAATACAAAAAACGTCCATAGCCAGCTGCAGCTCATGAATACAAGGAAAAGAGGGAGCAATACGAATATTAGAATCGGCAGGGTCGTTCCCATAAGGGAAGGTCGCGCCGGCCTCGGTAAGGGTAACGCCTGCCTGCCTGCAAAGCTCCACCACACGTTTGGCGCAGCCCGGGGTCACATCCACGCTAATAAAATAGCCGCCGTGCGGGCAAGTCCACCGCGCAACGCCCACAGGAGCAAGCTGTTGCTGCAAAGCATTCAGAACAACCTGGAATTTAGGAGCCAACAGAGCCTTATGGCGCAGCATAATAGACTTCACGCCGTCCATATTTTTCAAAAACCGCAAATGGCGCAACTGATTGAGCTTATCAGGGCCAATGGTCTGAAACGAAAGTCTGCGTCGAATATTGCGCAGAGTATTATCACTGGCGGCCAAGGCGGCAACGCCGGCGCCGGGAAAGGTAATTTTAGAAGTAGAAGTAAAAAGAATAGGCAAATCCTCATTGCCGTTTTTCCTGCATTCGTCCATCAAATTGAGAAGAGAATCGGGAGAATCGGTCAAATCATGCACACAATAAGCGTTATCCCAAAAAATCTTAAAATCAGAAGCAGCAGGCTTCAAAGCAGCAAAGCGGCGCACCGTATCATCGCAATAAGTAACGCCAAGAGGATTGGCATATTTAGGCACGCACCAAATCCCCTTTACAGCCGGGTCATTTTGCACCAAATGCTCCACCATATCCATATCAGGGCCGGATTCAGACATCGGCACAACGACCATATCGATGCCAAAAAATTGAGTCACGGCAAAATGGCGGTCATAGCCGGGGCAGGGGCACAAAAACTTCACCTTTTGCAAACTTGCCCACGGCTCAGCGCCAAAACCGCAAAACATACCGGTAGCCACCGCGTCGAACATCAAATTCAAACTGGAATTACCGCCGACAATAACCTCAAGAGGATCCACCCCAAGCATATCGGCAAAAAAGCGCCGCATTTCGGGCAAACCGTCCACGCCGCCGTAATTCCTGCAATCCTGGCCGGAGGGAGAAAGATAATCGGCGTCAGCGTGCAGAATATCAAGCATCGGCAAAGAGAGGTCAAGCTGTTCAGGAGCGGGCTTGCCCCTGGCCATATTGAGGCTCAGTCCCCGGGCAATATAATCATGAAATTTTTCAAGCAAAGCATTTTTTTCGCATTGCAAGTCGTGCGTCGGCATCTCCAAATAAGGCAAAGCGTTCATTTGCGTATCTCCTCCAAAAAAAGTTGCATAAACAGGAATAAAACCTAATATATTGTACTCGAAACGGCAAAAAAATGCAAGTTAAAAATAGAAATCCTGCAAATTATTCAAAAAAGAGCATTGCCGGTGGTGCGCGGAAAGGGCAAAACGTCGCGAATATTGGAAACGCCGGTCACATACATCACCAAGCGCTCAAAGCCCAGCCCAAAGCCGGCATGAGGAGCCGAGCCAAAGCGCCGCAAATCCAAATACCACTCATACTCCTCCACCAAGAGCCCACACTCCTGCAGCCGCAGCAACAAAAAAGTAAACCGCTCCTCGCGCTGGCTGCCGCCAATCAACTCACCAATGCCCGGCACAAGCAAATCCATCGCAGCAACGGTCTTGCAGTCATCATTTTGGCGCATATAAAAGGGCTTGATCTCCTTAGGGTAATCGGTAACAAATACCGGTTTCTGAAAAATCTGCTCAGTCAAATAACGCTCATGTTCGGTCTGCAAATCGGCGCCCCAAGAGGGAGAAAAAGCAAAATCGGCTTTGGCATTCTGCAATAGCCCCACCGCCTCAGAATAAGTAACGCGAGCAAAATCGGACTCCACAACGCTATGAAGTCTCTGCAGCAAAGTCTGGTCAACAAACTGATTCAAAAACGCCAATTCCTTAGGGCAGCGCAGCAGCACAAGAGCAATCACACATTTCAGCATATCCTGAGCCAGCGCCATCAAATCCTGCAAATCGGCAAACGCAATTTCCGGTTCAACCATCCAAAATTCGGCGGCATGCCTCTGAGTATTGGAATGCTCCGCACGAAAAGCAGGGCCAAAGGAGTAAACATTACGAAAAGCCATGGCCATACATTCGTCCTCCAATTGCCCGGAAACAGTTAAAGCAGTAGGCTTCTGAAAAAAATCACGAGAAAAATCGAGACCGCCGCATTCATTTTTAGGCAAATCATGCAACTCCAGCGTCGTTACCCGAAACATTTCCCCGGCGCCCTCACAATCGTTGCCGGTAATAATGGGAGTATGAACATAGACAAAATTACGCTCACGAAAGAAATCATGAATCGCAATCGAAAGAGCGGAACGCACGCGAAACACCGCGCTGAACAGGTTAGAACGAGGCCGCAAATGAGCGATCGTGCGCAAATATTCCGGGGAATGACGTTTTTTCTGCAAAGGGTATTCCGGGGAAGAGGGGCCAAGAACAGAAACGGAAATCGCATGCAGCTCAAAAGGCTGTTTGGCCTCGGGAGTCAGCACAAATTCCGCAGAGAGAGAAAGGGCGGCGCCCACATTCTGCGCGGCAATTTCAGCAAAATTAGGCAAACGATCCTGCTCAAAAACGACCTGCACGCCGTCAAAGCAACTGCCGTCATTCAAATGAATAAAGCCCAAAGATTTCGAAACGCGCAAAGCGCGCACCCACCCGCAAACGGTCACCGTTTGACCGAGAAACCGGTTCGGATTTTGAAAAAGCTGAGCAAAAGTAGTATAATTCAAGACAAATCCTCCTTAAAGCGGGCAAAATTTACAAATTTTGTCAAAATTAGAATAGTATTCCAAATTAAAATAGAATTATATACATTATAGCACAAAATAAAAAAACAAAAAAATAGGTCTTGCAAATTCAGCGAACATGGTGTATAGTAGGAAAGGAAACGCGGCAAAAACAGCATACGGAGAGGTATTCTAATGGTAAGGAGCCACATTGGAAATGTGGTGTGCCGCAAGGCATTGTGCGTTCGAGTCGCATCCTCTCCGCCAACCGCCCCGAACTTTGAGTTCGGGTTTTTTTTATTTTTGGGTTGCATAAGCGGCAATGAACAAATGTTTCACGTGAAACATTTGTTTGTTTTTGTTTGCGCAACAACGGTAAAAATATTGCCCAAAAAAGCATTACATTTTGTTGCTTTTGTGCGGCTGTGCGGCGGCAATTGCCGCGTATAATTGCGGAAAACGCTTCTTCAAATTGAACGGTTTTAAGGTTTTGTCCGTCCAGCCGTGCAGGGTGGAACCCGTGTTAATAGGTGTGGCTTCGCCGTTTTTGTACACCGCATACCCAAAGGCTACCCGCGCGGGGGTCAGCGCGGTAATGCTCGTTTCTACCGTCAATTCGTCCTCGTAAAATGCCGACCGGTGGTAATTGCACTCCAGTTTTGCAACCGGCAATAAAATGCCCATTTGCTCCATTTCTGTGTAGGTGATGCCCAATTGCTTGATGAATTCTGTGCGCGCAAGCTCGTACCATACTGCGTATACCGAGTGGTGGATGACCCCCATTTGGTCGGTTTCGGCGTAGCGGGCGGTGATTTTTGTGCTTGTTTTCATCAGGTTTTCTCCTCTTTTTTATGCTTCGGTTTTGATGTTTAATCCCTCGAACTGCATGTTGTAATATTTGGCATATACACCATTTTGTTCCAGTAACTCCTCGTGTGTGCCGCTTTCGATAATCCCGCGCTTGTCTATGACCAGAATCCGATCCGCGTGGCGAATCGTTGAGAGGCGGTGCGCGATTACAAGCGTTGTGCGGTGCTTGGCAAGGCGCTCCAGTGAGCTTTGGATGAAGCGCTCGCTTTCGTTGTCCAGCGCTGAGGTCGCTTCGTCTAAAATCAGGATTTTGGGGTTTTTGATAAAGACTCGCGCAATTGCCACGCGCTGCTTTTGTCCGCCTGAAAGCCGGACGCCGCGCTCGCCGACTTTGGTCTCATAGCCCTGCTCCAGACTTGTGATAAAGTTGTGGAGGTTTGCTTGTTTTGCCGCGGTTTCGATTTCTTCTTGCGTTGCTTCGGGCTTGCCGTAGGCGATGTTTTCTCGGATGGTGCCTTGGAATAAATAGACCTCTTGTTGTACGATGCCGATTGCGCGGCGCAGCGATTCTTGCGTGACGTTTCGGATGTCGGTGCCGTCTATGGTGATGCGGCCTGAAGTGACCTCGTAAAAACGCGGGAGCAATGCGCAGATGGTGGATTTTCCGCCGCCGGAGGGGCCTACCAATGCGACGGTTTTGCCCGCGGGAATGCGGAAACTGATGTTTTGCAGCACGTTGTGCGTGCCGTTGTAGGAGAAGGTGACGTGCTCGTAGGAGATGTTGCCTGCGGGGGCGCTGAGGTTGACGGCGTTCGGTTTGTCTTCGATTTCCAGCGGTGCTTCCATGATTGAGAGGAACCGCGTGAACCCTGCCAGGCCTTTTTGCAGGGTCTCGGTGAAATTGACCAGCAGCGTGATGGGGCTGATGAAAATGTTGATGTATAGTGCGTATAGGGCTAAGTCCGGGGCGGCTAAGGTGCCTTGCGCGATGAAAATGCCGCCGAATACCAAAATGACGGTGAACAGCACTCCTTGGAAGAAGAAATTGCCCGATTGGAATTTGCCAAAGGCGTGGAATGCGTGTTTTTTTGAGGTGAGAAATGCTTGGTTTGCCGTTTCAAATTTGCGTTCTTCCAGTTCCTCGTTGGCAAACGCTTTTGTCACGCGCACGCCCGCAAGCGAGTCTTGTAGTTGCGCGTTGATTTTGCCGATGGTGCGGTTGTTTTCTGAAAAGGCGCGCCGCATATGCTTGTTTTGCAGTATGCTGAAAATACTCATAACGATTACAACCGCGAACAGGATGAGCGTGAGCGGGACGTGCACCAGCAGGAGCAGGAGGAAGGACCCGACCAGTTTTAAAATGGCTAAAAATAGGTTCTCGGGCCCGTGGTGGGAGACCTCTGCGATGTCGAACAGGTCCGATATCATTTTGCTCATCATTTCTCCGGTGTTGTTTTTGTCGTAATAGGAGAACGGCAGGCGCTGCATTTTGCGGAATAAGTCTTGCCGCATTTGCGTTTCTATTTTTGCGCCCATGATGTGCCCCCAGGAGGCGATGAAGTAGTCGCAGAACAGCTTGACGATGTATAAACCCACAAGCCCGATAGCGACGTACCCCATGGTGCGCAGAATCACGGAGGCGTCCATGGTGAACAGGCTTTTGTTCAGAAGGTTGAGGATTTGCGGAAACGCAATGTCTACCAGCGATACCACCGTTGCGCATATCAGGTCGAAAATCAGCATGGCGCGGTAGGGTTTGTAATATTGTAAGAATTTTCTGAGAGTTTCCATGTGAACTTACCTGCCTTCCCGCCAAAAATAAAAAAGCCGCAGACCGGAAATCGCTGCTTTTTTGGAAGTGTTGTTTTTTTAAAAGGGGCTGCGGATGACCTCCGGTTCCGGGTAGTCTATTCCGAAGGTTTCTACCGTGGCTTTTTCGATGATTTGTTCTTCCAATGGCCGGTCGGTGCGGTCGCGCTGCGCCGATACGATTTTGTCTACGGCTTCCATGCCCTTGATGACTTTGCCGAAGGAGGCGTACTGCGCGTTTAAATGCGGGGAATCGGCTACCATGATGAAAAATTGGGAGCCGGCGCTGTTTGGGTTTTGTGCTCTTGCCATGGAGAGGACGCCGCGTTTGTGTAACAGCTCGTTTTCAAAGCCGTTCATGATGAATTCTCCGCGGATGCTGTAGCCCGGGCCGCCTGTGCCCGTGCCCCGGGGGTCTCCGCCTTGTATCATGAATTCCGGGATCACTCGGTGGAAAATCAGGCCGTTGTAAAAGCCGCTTTTGACCAGCGAGATGAAATTGTGCACTGTGTTGGGTGCGATTTGCGGGTATAGTTCTGCTTGGATGACGCCTTGGTTGGTTTGGAATGTGACGATGGGATTGTTCATGGTTTTGTTTCCTCCGTGTTGTTTGATATGCTTTATTATAATACGTTTGCGCTGTGAGTTCAAGGCTTTTGCTCTTGTTTTGACTTTTGCTGCCGGCGTGGTATAATATTTTTGAGAACTTTGGATGGGGGGCGGCGGTTATTAAGCTTATTTCTTGGAATGTGAACGGCCTGAGGGCTTGTTTGACAAAGGGGTTTATGGAATTTTTTGAGTGCGAACAGGCGGATGTTTTTTGTGTGCAGGAGACTAAAATGCAGCAGGGACAGGCGGAGATTTTGCTGCCCGGTTATGAGCAGTTTTGGAACAGCGCCGAGAAAAAGGGGTATTCCGGGACGGCGGTGTTTACCAGATATACGCCGCTTTCGGTGGCGTATGATATTGGCAATGCCGCTCATGCCGGAGAGGGCCGTGCCATTACGCTGGAATTTGACCGGTTTTTTTTGGTGAATGTGTATACGCCCAATGCGCAGAGGGGGCTTGCCCGGTTGGATTACCGCATGAAGTGGGAGGACGATTTTCGTGATTATTTGCTTGATTTGGACAGGCGTAAGCCGGTGGTTTTGTGCGGCGATTTGAATGTGGCTCACCGTGAAATTGATTTGAAAAACCCCAAGACCAATGTGGGAAACGCGGGGTTTTCGGAGCAGGAACGGGGGAAATTTACGCAGCTTTTGCAGAGCGGGTTTGTGGATTCGTTCCGCGAATTGTACCCGGACAAAACCGGCGCTTATACCTGGTGGTCGTATTTGTTTCATGCAAGGGAGAATAATGCCGGGTGGCGGATTGATTATTTTGTGCTCTCGCGCAGGCTGCGCTCTTGTTTGCGCGATAGCCTGATTTATGACGGGATTTTGGGCAGCGACCACTGTCCGGTGGGGCTGCTGCTGGATGATGACGCGCTGCAGACGCAAATTTGATTTGGAAGGAGCCTTGTTGCATGGAGTTGGAGGATTGCCGTTTTTCTAAGCAGGAACTGAAATATCTTACTTTGCTTTCTGAAAAATACCCTACGGTGCAGTCTGTTTGTACCGAGATGATCAACCTCAAGGCGATTTTGAATTTGCCCAAGGGGACCGAGCATTTTATGAGTGATTTGCATGGCGAGTATGAGGCGTTTTATCATATTTTGAACAACTGTTCCGGCGTTATTCATGAGAAGGTGGATAGTATTTTCGGGCAGTTGCTGAGCGAGCGGGAGCGCGCTGAGCTTTGCACGCTGATTTATTACCCGGAGGAACGGCTGGAGATTCTGCATGGGCAGAACCGGGATTTGGGCGATTGGTATAAACTGACTTTGAATCGTCTGATTGCTATTTGTAAGCTGGTGGCTTCGAAATATACGCGCTCGAAAGTGAGGAAGGCGCTGCCCAAAGAGTTTAGCTATATTATTGATGAGCTGCTGCATTCTGTGGAGGGCGACGGTAACCAGGAGGCTTATTACGGCAATATTATGGATACGATTATTAATTTGCATAATGCCGATGAGTTTATTGTTGCGCTGGCAAGCTCGATTAAACGCTTGGCGGTGGACCATTTGCATATTGTGGGCGATATTTTTGACCGCGGCCCCAGAGCCGATAGTATTATGGATATGCTTATGCAGCACCATGCCGTTGATATTCAGTGGGGGAACCATGATATTTTGTGGATGGGCGCTTCTACCGGCCACCCCGCTTGCGTTGCTACGGTCGTGAAAACCAGCGTTTCTCATAAACGCTTGGATACGCTGGAGGGCGGGTATGGGATTAGTTTGCGTCCGCTGACCCTGTTTGCAAAGGAGGTTTACTCCGATTGCGAAACTACGCATGAGGCGATGCACCGCGCCATTGCTGTGATTTTGTTTAAAACCGAGGCGCAGGTCATTGCCCGTCACCCGGAGTATGAGATGCAGGAGCGGCTTTTGCTGCATAAAATTGACTATGAAAACCGGAGCATTTCCATTGGCGGCAATACCTATGCGCTTTCTACTGTGGATTTTCCGACCATTGACCCGGAAAATCCGTATGCGCTGACAGACCAGGAGCAGGCTGTGCTTGACGGTTTGGTACGGGCTTTTACCGAGAGCGACCGCCTGCATAGGCATATGAAATTTTTGTACGATTACGGTAGTATTTATAAGCGGTTTAATCAGAATTTGCTTTTTCATGCCTGCGTGCCGATGACGCCGCAGGGGGAATTTGCGCCGCTGGAATTTGAAGGGGAGCAATACCGCGGGAAGGCGCTGCTTGACCTTTGCGACCGCATTACGCGCAGGGCGTATTTTACCGCGAAACCCGATGAAAAGCTGCGCTATGGCGATTTTGTGTGGTATTTGTGGTGCGGTAAAACTTCTCCGCTGTTTGGTAAGGCCAGAATGACTACCTTTGAGCGCATGTTTATTGCCGATAAGGCCGCTTGGGTGGAGGAGAAAGACCCTTATTATACCTTTTGTGAGCAGGAGGAGGTTTGCTGTAAAATTTTGCGCGAATTTGAATTGGCGCAGGGCTTTTCTCATATTATTAACGGGCATGTGCCCGTGAAAGCTATGAAAGGCGAGAGCCCTATTAAGGCCGGCGGTAAGCTTATTGTGATTGACGGCGGCTTTTGTAAGGCTTACCAGAAAACGACCGGGATTGCAGGGTATACGCTTATTTATAATTCCCGCGGGATGCGGATCGTTTCTCATACGCCTTTTTGCGGTACGCAGGAGGCCATTGAACGTTATGTGGATATTGAATCGAGCTCTGAGTTTTTTGAGACGAACGGGACCAGGCTGCTGATTTTGGATACCGATATTGGTCAGGATATCAGCAATGCTATTTATGATTTGTCTTTGCTGCTGACCGCTTATAAAAAAGGTTTGCTGGTTGCAGGGCAGGAATGAATTTGCAAAAAGACACGCCCTCTGTTTTTGCAGGGGAGCGTGCCTTTTTTTTGCGGTTAGGTTGCTTTTTGACAGTGAAAAATTTTTGGGGGCTGCAGATTTCATTTCCCGTAAGCTGCCACCCATTTTGTATTCTTTGCAGATATTTGTGAAAAGATACCTGCTTTTTCTTAGAAGATTCGTCTTAAAATCTCAAATTGCATTGTGTTTTGTTTTGTGTTATAATTGATTTTAGAATTGTGAATTTGAATGAGGATTTTGATATGGCCACAGTAACTTTATTGGCGCATACCCCTTTGCCGGAGATGCATATTGCCTCCGCTGCGAAATTGTGCTATTCTCCTGCTGAAATTGAACGGATTCAAGAGGATTTGACGCCCGAAAAAATTGCCGGTTTTGTGGATATGCTTGCGCAGATCGGGCATGAAAGCCCGATGGAGCATGCGGTGTTTACTTTTGGGATTCAGGGTGTTTCCAGAGCGTTGCTTGCCCAGATTACCCGGCATAGAATCGCTTCCTTTAGCGTGCAGAGTCAACGTTATGTTACAGAGTTTGATTTTGATTATGTGGTGCCGCCGCATATTGCCGAAAATGAGCGCGCAAAGGCGGTGTTTTTGCAGGCCATGGAGCAGGACAGACAACAGTATGAGGAATTGACCGAGATTTTGACCCGGCAGCATGCGCAGGCGCTGATGGAAAAGGGGAAGGATGAGAAAACTGCGCTGCGGTTGGCGCAGAAAATGGCCATTGAGGACGCGCGGTTTGTGTTGCCTAATGCTTGCGAAACCAAAATGATTGTTACGATGAATGCGCGCGCTTTGATGAATTTTTTTGCGCTGCGGTGCTGTAAACGCGCGCAATGGGAGATTCGTCAGGTTGCTGTTCAGATGCTGCGGCTGGTGAAGGAGGTTGCGCCGCATTTGTTTGCAGACGCTGGGCCTAATTGCGTGAGAGGCGCTTGCTCTGAGGGCAAAATGACCTGCGGTGAAATGACCCGGGTGCGTGCGTTTTTTCGCAATTTGGGGCAGGATGACCGGACCGAGGAGTTGCTATGAGATACCCGTTGATTGTGATAGAGGGTCTTGACGGCAGCGGGAAGGCGACGCAGACCAAGCGTTTGTGCCGCGAATTGCTGCAAAGGCGGATACCGTACAGACAGCTTTCTTTTCCTGATTATGCCCAGGATTCTTCCGCTTTGGTTAAAATGTATTTAAACGGCGATTTTGGCTTGGACCCTCAGAAGGTGAATGCTTATGCCGCCGCTTCGTTTTATGCCGTGGACCGCTATGCCAGTTTTGTTAAATTTTGGAAAAATGATTACGACAACGGCGTTTGTATGGTGGCCGACCGTTATGTGACCTCTAATTTTATTTACCAGATGACCAAGCTGCCCTGTGACCAATGGGACGCTTTTATGGATTGGGTGCAGGATTATGAATACCGCAAGTTGGGGTTGCCAAGGCCCGATGTTGTGCTGTATTTGGATGTGCCGCCGGCGGTTTCTCAGGCGTTGCTCTCTCGGCGGTATGACGGGAATGACGACAGAAAGGATATTCATGAGCGTAATATCGCCTTTTTGCAGCGGTGTCGTGAGGCGGCGCTTTACAGCGCTCGCAAATTGGGTTGGCGGGTGCTTGCGTGCGCTGAAGATGACCGGATGAAACCGGTGGAGCAGGTGTTTGACGAGATGCTTTTGTTGCTGAATTTGTGAAAATATTGTAGGGGAGATTTACCGTGGTGTATGTTTTTTTGGCCGACGGCTTTGAGGAAATGGAGGCCGTTGCGCCGATCGATATTTTGCGCAGGGCGCAATTGCCCGTTGTGACCGTGGCGGTGGGTACAAACGAGAATACCGTGACTGGTGCGCATGGGATTGCTTTGCGGGCTGATATTTTGGAGAGCAAGGTGGACCTTGCTGAAACTCAGCTTGCCGTTTTGCCCGGCGGGATGCCCGGAACTGTCAATTTGGAGCGGTCTGCTACGGTGCAGGCGGTTTTGCGGCATTGTAAACAACAGGGGATTCCGATTGGCGCGATTTGCGCGGCGCCTTCTGTGTTGGGGCATTTGGGGTTGCTTGAGGGGGTTGCCGCTACCTGTTTTGAAGGCTTTGAAGATGAGCTTGCCGGCGCGGTATATACCCCGCGGGCGGTGTGCTGCGACCGGAATATTGTGACCGCCAGGGGCGCGGGCGTTGCGGTTGAATTTGCACTGAAATTGGCCGAAGTGATGTGCGGCGGCGAAAAGGCCGCTTTATTGAGGAAGTCGATACAATGCGTGTGAAAAATCCAAAGGAGAATATTAAAGAGCTTAAGAATCGTTTGCGCCTGAAATATCGTACCGTTCGCGAAGCTATGCCGAAAGCAAAAAAAATTAGAATGGATGCGCGGATTCGTAAAAATTTGTTCGGTTTGCCCGAATATCAAAGCGAAGATACCGTGTTTTTGTATATTAGTAAGCCCATTGAGGTGGATACCTTTTCGATTGTAAGGCGCGCGCTGGCCGATGGCAAATTGGTTGCTGCGCCGCGCTGCGTGCCCGGTACCTTTGAGATGGAATTTTATTATATTTCCTCGCTGGACGATTTGGAAAAGGGGACTTTTGGCGTGATGGAGCCTAAATTTGAAGTTTGCCGCAAGGTGACCGATTTTACGCATGGGTTTTGTATTGTGCCGGGGTTTTGTTTTGATGCAAAGGGCTATCGTTTGGGGTACGGTAAGGGATATTATGACCGGTTTTTGTCTGGCTACAGGGGCGTGACCGTTGGCGTTTGTTATACCGGTTGCGTGCAGTATGATTTGCCGCATGGTTATTTTGACCGCCCGGTGGATATTTTGGTGACCGAGAATTATATTCGCAGGTCGAAAAATGAGGCAAAGGAGGGACTGTATGAGCGCAGAGGAAAATAAAGAAACGCAAAAGAATCACCAAAAAAATTCCGGTGCGCGGAAGAAAAAAAACTTGCCGAAAAAGACGGCT
Organism: uncultured Eubacteriales bacterium; assembly: GCA_934457095.1. GTDB lineage: Bacteria > Bacillota > Clostridia > Oscillospirales > Acutalibacteraceae > UMGS1071. The sequence goes on along the minus strand of CAKSHJ010000001.1, from coordinate 144,650 downwards.
CCTAAAAAGGCTGCGCCTGCCAAGCAGCCTCCTTCTTTGGAGGAGGCGCTGCGGGAGTATCAGGAGCAAAAACGCCGGGAGTTTCGGTTGCATATTTCCGGGTTGGACGATGTGCCCGATGTGCCTGAGGATTATGTGCAGAATAGCGGCTATGAACCTGCGGTTGCTTCTAGGCAGCTGCTGCCGGATGGTTTGAAACGGAAATTGCAGGTGCGTGCAAAGCAAAACAGGCGGCTGTTTTTTTGGATGTGGCTGGCGATGATTGTGGTGTTGAGTTATAGTTTGGCGCGCTTTGCGATGGTCAATATAAACGATATGCTTGCGGTGAATCGCGAGGCTGATACCGTGCAGATTCAGATTCCCAGAAATGCGACAGGCGACCAGGTGGGGCAAATTTTAAAGGATAGCGGCGTGATTGACAAACCGCACTTTTTTGCCCTTTATTCTAAAATGACCAAGTCGGAGGGGTATTACCAGTACGGTACTTATGAGATTAAACGCGATATGGATTATGAGGCGCTGATCAATCATGTGCAGCTTAATGCCAACCGTTTGGATAACGAAACGACCAGAGTTGTGTTTACCGAGGGCATGAGCGTGCTGCAAATTGCTCAGAAATTGGAGGAGCATAATATTTGTACCGTGGACGAGGTGCTTGCCGCTGCCAATAACGCTAAGTATTTTGACCGCTATAACGCCATTAAGGCCATTACCAACGATAAGGAACGCTATTATTTGCTGGAGGGGTATTTGTTCCCCGATAGCTACGATTTTTATACCGGGGAGAATGCAGTGGACGCGTTGAGTAAGCTGCTGAACAATTATAAGGATAAAATTACGCAGGAGATGAAGGATAAGGCTGCCGCGATGAATTTGAGTATGGACCAGGTGATTACGCTGGCTTCTATGATTCAGGCCGAGGCTGCCAATACCGACGATATGTATACCATTTCTTCGATTTTTCATAACCGTTTGCAAAACGGTGCTCAAAGAGACATTGTTTCTCTTGACTCTGACCCCACCGTTTGGTATCCGTATCACTCTAAAGAGGACGCGGTTGCAGCGCAGGGAGACGGCTTTAAAAGTCGTTATAATACCTATTCGGTGCAGGGACTGCCGCCCGGGCCCATTTGTAACCCCGGTATGGACGCTATTGACGCTGCGCTTAATCCCAAAACTACTGATTATTATTATTTCTGCCATAAGGACGGCAAGGCCTATTATGCCAAAACTTTTGAGGAGCATCAGCGCAATTTGCAGCAGCTTGGACTTGCTTAGAAAAGGAGAATGCAGTTGGCATACCAAAGATTAAAACCCAGATTGGAGCTGTTGGCTCCTGCAGGAGACGCTGAGAGCCTTGCAATGGCTTTGAATTACGGCGCTGACGCGGTGTATTTGGCCGGGCGCGAATTCGGTATGCGTACCGCTTCGGCGAATTTTTCTCAGGACCAGCTTGCGGAGGCGGTGCGGACTGCTCATGCCCAAAATGTACCCGTTTATTTGACTTGTAATACGTTGCCCCGCAATGACGAGCTTGCCAGATTGCCCGCGTTTTTAGAGGCGGCGCAGGCGTGCGGCGTGGACGCTGTGATTGTGGCCGATTTGGGCGTGCTGCATTTGGTGCGGCAATATGCGCCTGAAACCGAGATTCATATTTCTACGCAGGCGGGGATTGTGAATTATGCTATGGCAAACGCGCTTTATGAGATGGGCGCAAAGCGCATTGTGCTTGCAAGAGAGCTGTTGCTGACTGAAATTGCCGAAATTCGGGCGAAAACGCCGCCCGATTTGGAGATAGAAGCGTTTGTGCACGGCGCAATGTGTATGTCTTTTTCCGGGAGATGTTTGCTTTCCTCCTACCTCAACGGCAGGGACGCGAACCGGGGGGATTGCTCGCAACCTTGCCGCTGGGAATATGCCGTGGTGGAAAAAAAGCGCCCCGGAGAATATATGGATATTACTCAGGACGCGCATGGCGCTTATATTTTTAATTCCCGCGATATGTGTATGGTGGAGCATGTGCCCGCGCTGTTGCAGGCGGGGATTACCAGCCTGAAAATTGAGGGGCGGGCAAAATCTGCGTATTATACCGCGGTGACGGTTAATGCTTACCGCCACGCCATTGACGCTTGCCTGAGCGATCAGGAATTGCCGCCGTGGGTGGTGCAGGAATTGGATAAAATCAGTCATAGGCCGTATAGTACCGGGTTTTATTTTGGCAGGGAGCCCGGGCAGGTTTGCGATACCGGCGGATATGTGCGGCATTATGATGTGATTGCGGTTTGCACCGGCTATGAGAACGGTATGGCAAGGCTTTCTCAGCGCAACCGCTTTTTTTGCGGCGATATTGCCGATGTGCTTTCGCCTGCGGAACCGCCGTTTCGGGTGCGTTTGACCGCGCTTTTTGACGAGCAGGGAAATGCGATTTCTTCGGCGCCGCACGCTGCGATGACGCTGTTTGCTAAGTGTGACCGGGTTATACCGCCGGGCGCTGTTTTGAGAAAACGGCGGGAGGAATCACATACTTTTTGAAATTTGAAAGGGCGGCTGTTTTTGCGGCCGTTTTTTTATTGCTGTCAAAATACAAAATGGATTGAATCTACGGTCGAAAAATGGTACAATGAAACGACAGGGAGGGCGGTGGCTGTATGCAGATTAAAAAATGGAGCGTGGCTGCGCTGAATAAGGAGCGGGCTGCTCAGATTGTGCAGGAAACCGGTTGTTCTCAGCTTTTGGCAATTCTGCTGCAAATACGCGGCTTTTGTACTAAGGACGAAATTGAGGAGTTGTTTGCGCCGCCCCGTAATTTTGCCGACCCCTTTTTACTAAAAGATATGGATAAGGCGGTGGAATGTATTCAAAAGGCGATTGACGATTTTGCTTGCATTTGTGTTTACGGCGACTATGACGCGGACGGCGTGACCGCTACCGCTATGCTGTATTCTTATTTGGAATCCTGCGGTGCAAATGTGATGAGTTATATTCCGCAAAGAGAGCAGGAGGGGTATGGACTTAATACCGAGGCGATTGACTGTTTGCACGAACAGGGCGTACAGCTGATTGTTACTGTGGATAACGGGATTTCCTCGGTGGAGGAAGTTAAGTATGCCGCGCGATTAGGTATGCAGGTGGTTATTACCGACCACCACCGGCCAAGGGAAATTTTGCCGCCTGCTCAGGCAGTGGTTAATCCGCACCGGATTGACTGTACCTACCCTTTTAAAGAGCTTTCCGGTGTGGGCGTGGCGTTTAAACTGATTGTCGCCTTAGAGGGCGACAGCGATATGACGGTATTGCTGGAGAATTACGCCGACCTTGCCGCGCTTGGTACCATTGGAGATGTGGTGCCGCTGACTGGTGAAAATCGTGCGTTGGTCAAGGCGGGGTTGCCGTTGCTTTCTCACAGTGACAGAGCCGGCGTTTGCGCTTTGCTGGAGTATGCCGGTATGAATGGGAAGGAATTGACGGCTTCTAATGTGGCGTTTACTTTGGTGCCGCGCATTAACGCAACCGGCAGAATCGGTTCGCCGGACAGAGCGGTGCATTTGTTGCTTTCTGAGGATGCCGAGGAAGCGGAAAATTTGGCGCAGGATATTTGCCATGACAATGATTTACGTAAAAATATTGAATGCGAGATGATGGAGCAGGCGTTGCGTCAGCTTTACAGCCAGCCGCAGCGGTTGTTTCAGCGTATTTTGGTCGTGCAGGGGCAGGATTGGCATCATGGCGTGATTGGGATTGTTTCCTCGCGAATCACCGAGCTGTTTGGCAAACCCAGTATTGTGATTTCTTATTCCGGGCAGGAGGCCAAGGCTTCCGGCAGGAGCGTGGAGGGGTTTTCTCTGTTTGACGCGATTTGTCATTGTCAGGAACTGTTTACCAAATTCGGCGGTCACCCTATGGCGGTCGGCTTTAGTATGCCAACGGAACATATTGACCGCTTTTGTACCCGGATGAATGAATTTGCCGCTGCTTTGCCCGCTGAAATGCCGCCGTATACTGTGCATTTGGATTGTAAATTGAACCCCGCGGCGCTTAGTCTGGATATGCCAAAGCAAATTGCGCTGTTAGAGCCGTTTGGTACCGAGAACCCTTTGCCGGTGTTCGGGTTGTATCGCATGACGCTGAGGGAAATTGTGCCTATGGGAGGCGGCGGTCATTTAAAGCTGCGGTTTGCTTATGAAAATACCACCGTACAATGTTTGAAATTCCGCACAACTTTGCAGGAGTTTCCTTACCAAACAGGCGATGTGCTGGATTTGGCGGTGACGCTTTCGGTGAACTGTTACCGCCAGCAGGAGCATTTGTCTGTTTTGATAAAGGATATGAAATTGTCGCAGTTAAACGGCGAGGAATTGCTTGCGGATTACCGTTTGTATGAAAAGGCCATGCGGCAGGAGTCTTTAACGGAACAGGAAGCGGAACGGCTGATTCCCGGCAGGGAGGAGTTTGCGGCCATTTACCGCTTTTTGAAAAATAACAACGGCTGGCAGTACCATATTACCCGGCTTTGGTTGTGTTTGGCGCAGCCTGCTGTGAATTTTGCAAAGCTGCTTTTGGCACTGGATGTGCTCAATGAGCAGAATTTGATTGCTTTGCGCAAGGATGGCGAAATTTTTCGCATAGAAATGCAGCCCGCTACCCAAAAGGTGGATCTATCTGCCTGTCCGCTGTTGCGGCAGACGCAAGCTTTGAGAAAGGACGGTTGACGGTATTCATGGCGTACCCTGTAAAGACATACGATGATTTAATTGCTCTTATGAAAAACAGCGGCCGCTCCTTTGACTATGAGCAGGTGGAGCGCGCTTACCGGGTGGCCGAACAGGCGCATCAGGGGCAAAGGCGTAAGTCGGGTGAGGCGTATATTACGCACCCGCTGGCTGCGGCGTATATTTTGACCGAGCTTGGTATGGATACGCCGTGTATTGTGGCGGGATTGCTGCATGATGTGGTGGAGGATACCGAGATTACGCTGGAGGAAATCACCAAGCAATTCGGCAGCGAGATTGCCAACCTGATTAACGGTGTGACCAAGCTTGGTAAGGTGCCGTTTTCCTCGCGCGAGGAGGAACAGGCCGAGAATATTCGCAAGATGCTCATTGCGATGTCTGAGGATATTCGGGTGATTATTATTAAGCTGGCCGACCGCTTGCATAATATGAGAACGATTGAATATATGACCCCGCAAAAGCAGCGCGACAAGGCGTTGGAGAACATGGAGGTTTATGCTCCGATTGCCGACCGCTTGGGTATTCGCGCCGTGAAGGAGGAGCTGGAGGACCTTTCTTTGCGGTATTTGGACCCGATGGGGTATCAGGAGATTGAGCGTGCGCTGGAATTGCACGAAGATGAGCGCGCCGGCTTGATTGAGAAAATTAAGGCACAGATTTTGGAGAAAATGCAGCCGGTGATACCTAAGGTGCATTTGGAGGGCAGAGTTAAGAGTATTCACGGTATTTACCGCAAGATGTTTGTGCAGGGGAAGAATATTGACGAAATTTATGATGTGTATGCTGTGCGTGTGATTGTGGACACGGTGATTGACTGCTATAACGCTTTGGGCATTATTCACGATTTGTATCATCCGATTCCCAGCCGTTTTAAGGACTATATTTCTACCCCAAAGCCCAATTTGTATCAGTCTTTGCATACCACCGTGATCGGCTCGGAGGGCATTCCGTTTGAGGTGCAGATTCGTACTTGGGATATGCATTATACTGCGGAATACGGCATTGCCGCGCACTGGAAATATAAGGTGGGCGTTACCTCGAAGGATTCTTTGGAGGAGCATTTGGCTTGGGTGCGTAAAATGCTGGAGGACCAGACCGAAACCGACGCCACCGATTTGGTGCGTACCATTAAAACCGATTTGGCTTCGGAATCGGTGTTCGTGTTTACGCCCAACGGTGAGGTGATGAGTTTGCCGGCCGGCTCTACGGTGATTGATTTTGCGTATGCCATTCACAGTGCGGTGGGCAACCGTATGATTGGCGCAAAGGTGGATAAACGCATTGTGCCGATTGATTATAAACTGAAAACCGGTGAAATTGTAGAGGTGATTACCGCTAAGGAGGGCGCGCATGGACCCAGCAGAGATTGGTTGAAAATTGTGCGCACCGGTGAGGCAAGAAATAAAATTCGCCAGTGGTTTAAAAAGGAGCGGCGCGAAGAGAATATTATACAGGGCAAGGAGGAGCTGGAGCGCGAATTGCGCAGAAACGGCATTGTTGTGCCGCAGGAGGCGCTGTTTGATTTGGTAAACCCGTTTGTAAAACGGCAGAATTGCGCAAGCTTGGAGGATATTTATGCGGCTGTTGGTTATGGCGGTATTCAGCTTTGGAAAATATTGCCCCGCCTGAAAGAGGAGTATGCAAAGCAGAAAAAAGCCACCGAGACCATATTGCCCGAATTGCCCAAAACCACCGAGGAAAAACAAGCAAAGCCCTCTAACGGTATTTTGGTGAAGGGCATGGGCGGCGACTGCCTGACAAAGCTTTCTCGTTGCTGTAACCCGTTGCCCGGTGATGATATTATTGGGTTTGTGACCAGAGGTTTTGGGGTTTCGGTGCATAAGCGCGCCTGCAATAATGTGCCTAAAGATATTGCTGCGGCTCCCGAACCCGAACGCTGGATTGAGGTGCAATGGGCCGGTAAGGTAAAGGAGGCGTTTCAAACAACGCTGGAGATTATGGCAAACCAGACCCCGGACATTTTAATGAATGTGACAAAACAGCTTTATCATTTGCGTATTAGTGTGCATTCGCTCAATTGCAGAGAACTTAAAAACGGAACCGATGTGATTTATGCCACGATTACCATTGGCGGGTTGGAGCATTTGCAGACTGTGATGACAAAGCTTTCTAATATTGAGGGGATCATTAGTGTAAAACGCTCGTAAAAGGAGGGAGTTTTTATGAGGATTCAGACCGTTACCGGCGGTATGCTGCCGACTCATTGCTATTTGCTGACCGATGAGGAGACAGGCGTTTCGGCTGTGATTGACCCGGGTTTTTTGGATTCGGAATTGTTTGATTCAGTAAAAATGCTCGGAAAAGTAGACAAAATTTTGCTTACGCATGGGCATTTTGACCATATTATGGGTGTAAAAGCTGTACAGGAATTGACCGGCGCGAAAATTTATATGCATGAGATGGAAAAGGATTTTGCAACGAATGACCGCCTGAATCTTTCTTTTGCCGCACCCGAACGCGGCTGTGCGCATTTTACCCCGGATGTGCTGTATCACGATGGCGATACCATACCCGTGGGCGATTTAACCGTGCGGGTTTTGCATACGCCGGGGCATACCGTTGGCAGTTGCTGTCTGCTCGTTCAAGATGTCATTTTCAGCGGAGATACCATTTTTAAGGGCAGTGTTGGCAGAACGGATTTTCCCACTTCTGACCCGCAGAAAATGATGCAGTCTGTGCGGAAAATTGCAAATTTAAGCGGTGATTATACGATTTTTCCCGCACATGGGTCAAGCACCACTTTGCAAGTTGAAAAACGCACCAATCCGTATATGAAGGGCGCGGGCACATGACGCTGGTGATTGACGGGCATGCATATTTGTATGAGATGGAGAGCCTTTGCGATATTTTCTTTCCGTTTGAAAAGGTGAGGGCCGTTTATGAGACCGGGCATGACGATGATTTGCTGGTATATACCGGCTACAAAGAGGAAAACGGCGCGGCAAAATTGCATGTTTTTGTAAAAATGGGCGGGCATTTTTTGGAGAAATACGACAAATTTTTGTTGAATGAGCCGGATTTTGAACGACAATGCGGGCTTGTTATGGGCATTTTGCTGTATGATATTTTGGTGGAATTGACCGGCTGTCGCCCTAAATGGGGTGTATTGATTGGCGTGCGCCCGATTAAGCTGCTGCGTAAATTGATTGCGGAAATGGGGCAAAATAGGGCCGAGGCATACTTTTTGGACAGTTTGAAGGTTTCCAAGGAGAAAACGGCGCTGAGTTTGCGTACTATGCGGCATGAACAGCCGATTTTGGCGCTTTCTAGACCGGAGTCGTTCAGTCTTTATATTTCGATTCCGTTTTGCCCCACCCGATGTGCGTATTGTTCGTTTGTGGCGCAGTCTACCGAGAAAACCGGCAAACTCATTCCCGCATATGTGGACCTGCTTTGCAAGGAATTGGCGTATACCGCGCAGGTGGCAAAAGCTTGTAATTTACGCTTGGAAACGGTGTATATGGGCGGCGGTACGCCTACGACTTTAACGGCGCAACAGCTTTTTCGAGTGATAAATACCGTGTATACGCATTTTGATATGACTACTTGCCGGGAATTTACCGTGGAGGCAGGCAGACCCGATACCATTACCCGGGAAAAACTTGAGATGATGCAGAAAAACGGCATCAGTCGCATTAGCATTAACCCGCAGACGCTCAGCGATAAGGTGTTGTGTATGATTGGCAGGGCACATACCGCACAGCAAGCCATAGACGCATTTGCTTTGGCAAGAACATGCGGTTTTGATAATATCAATATGGATGTCATTGCCGGGCTTGCGGGCGACAGTACCGAGGGTTTTTGCCGCACGATGGACGGGATAACGGCATTGCAGCCCGAAAGTATTACCGTGCATACTTTGGCGCTGAAGCGGTCGTCGCATATCAACAAAAGCGGCAGAGAGCATTTTGTAAACGATGGCGATAGCGCCGCGCAGATGCTTGATTATGCCGACCGGATACTGACACGGCAGGGATATGTGCCGTATTATTTGTACCGGCAGAGCCGTATGGTGGGGAATTTGGAGAATACCGGTTGGGCAAAGCCCGGCTTTGAAAATGCTTATAATGTGTATATTATGGACGAAACCCATACCGTTTTGGCATGCGGAGCCGGTGCGGTTTCTAAAATGAAGCGCCCGTTTACAGAACAATTACAGCGTATTTTTAATTTTAAGTTCCCGTATGAATATATTGACAGATTCCAAGAAATGATAGAAAGAAAGGAACAAGTCAAAGCTTTCTATGCGCAGTTTGACCGCTGATGGGATAAAGCGGCGTATTTGTACCGAAATGGTTGTGTTTTTGGGAATTTTATGTTAAAATAAAGCCAGATTAAAATTTAGAAAAAGGAGTTTTATGCGTTATGGGACTATTTGAAAATTTTGTATCCAATGCAAAGCAGGCAGCGAATGCGGTTGGCAAAAAAACAGGCGAATTGGTGGATACCTCTAAGCTGAAATTGCAGGCGGTGGATATTAATACCGACATTAAAAAAAGCTATGAGGCGTTGGGGAAGGCTTTTTATCAGTCCAAAAAGCAAGGGGCCGACAATGCCGCTGAAATGGACGAATTGGTAGCGTTTATCAGTCAGAAATACGATGAGTTGGACACCGTAAACGAGCAGCTTGCAAAGCTAAGCAGCAAAACTTTTTGTACACGTTGCGGTGAGCCTAATCCCAAGGCGGCGGGTTTTTGCAGCAAATGCGGCGAAAAATTAGCGCATGAGGCTTCGGAGTGCTGTGCCTGCGGCTGTAATGCAACCGGAGAGGCAACCAAGGAAACCACAAACGAATAAATCGTGCAGACCCTCGGGATTTTCCGGGGGTTTTTGATTGCCGACCGATTTTGGCATAAGCCGGACAATGCAGACATATACCATTCTTAGTAGACAGGGAGGTGTTTGCAGCATGTCCGAACATTGCCGAAAACGAAAGCGGCAGAGCTTTTTGCATGGCGCGCTGATTTTAACGGTCAGCATGATTTTGGTAAAGCTCATCGGCGCCATGTTTAAAATTCCGCTGACGTGGATTATCAGCGAGGAGGGGCTGGGTTATTTTAATACCGCTTACCATTTTTATAGCCCCATTCACAGCTTGGCTACCGCAGGATTTCCGATTGCCATTGCCAGAATGGTCTCGGAAAATTTAGCCTGCGGCAAATACCATGATGTGCGTAAATTACATAAGCTTTCAGCGCCTATTTTTCTGCTTACCGGCGGCATCGGGCTTGCGATTATGGTGCTTACGGCGCCTTTTTATGTAAAAGCCATTGGCAACGGCGGAGCTTTGCCCGCTATGTTTTGCTTGGCGCCTGCTATTTTATTCAGTTGTTTGTCCTCGGTTTACCGTGGCTATTATGAGGGGATGCGTAATATGTATCCCACGGCAATTTCCGAAGTGGTGGAGGCAATTTTTAAATTGCTGATAGGATTAGCCGCGGCATATGCGGTGTTTCGGTTTGGCATGGGAGAATATACGGCAAATGGCACGGTTTGGGGACAGGCGGTTTCCTCCGAGGCCTATGCCAAAAGCGCAATTTTGCCCTATGCGGCGGCGGCAGCGGTATTCGGTGTTACCATAGGCTCGTTTATGAGCTTTTTTTACCTATGGATACGCCATAAAAAACAGGGCGACGGTATTACCTGCGAGGAATTGCGGTGCGCGCCCAAAAGCAGCAGCGGAAAAAGTATGGTCATGCGGCTTGTAAAAACGGCAATTCCTATTGGCATCGGCGCATTGGCGGTGAATGTTGCGGCTTTGGTGGACACCACTTTTTTACAGACGAGAATCAATCATATTATGCAGGTAAATCCGCAGCCGTTGCTTGCCATGTATGACGGTATGATTCCTGACTTGCAGGTGAAGCTGGAAACGGGGACGGTTTCTAATTTTCTGTTTGGATGCTATTCGCAGGCGTTGGCGTTGTTTATGTTGGTGCCGGGTATTACGCAAGCGTTTGGCATTAGCGCTTTGCCCAGCGTGACTGCTGCTTTTATGAGCGGTAGCCGTTGTAAACTGCAGAAAAGTATTTCTTCGGTATTGCGTATGACAGCGTTGTTCAGTTTGCCTATGGGGCTGGGGTTGAGTGTGCTTTCGGCGCCGATTTGTATTGCTGTGTTCGGTGCAAAGCTTTCGGTCCCGATTACTGCGCGTACTTTGGCTGTTATGGGTATTGCGGCGGTATTTGCCTCGTTGAGTACGCCGATTTTCAGTATGCTGCAAGCTGTTGGTCGTGTGGATTTGCCGGTAAAAATACTGTGTATTGGGTTGGGGCTGAAAATTGCGGTGAATTATTTTTTGACCGGCATTGCAGAGATGAATATTTTAGGGGCGGGTATTGGTACGTTGGTGTGTTATGTGTTTATTACGGTAGCGGCGTGCCGGGCTTTGTGCAAAGAGACAAAAATACGACTTGGATTTCATACGGTTTTTACAAAACCGGCGTTTTCTGCATTGTTTTGCAGTGTGGCGGCGTATACCGCTTGCTATGCAATGATGCGTATTTTACCGGTATGGTTGGCGGCTTTTTTTGCCGTATGTATTGCGTGTGTGGTTTATCTTATCTCGTTGCTGTGCCTGCGCGGATTGTATAAAGAGGATATTTTAATGCTGCCCAAAGGAGAAAAACTTGTAAAAACACTTGAAAAATATCGGCTCATCATGTAAAATAATGCCGTGCAAATACATTATTTTTTACAAAAGGAGTCTGCGCTTGGAATTTGAACAAAAAGAACGCTACACCATTGGCGATTTGGAGCGTATTATTGCTTTGTTGCGCGCTCCGGGCGGCTGCCCTTGGGACAGAGAGCAAACTCACCAAAGCGTGCGTGCCAATTTCATTGAAGAAACCTATGAGGCGGTGGAGGCTATTGATACCGGCAATACCGCGTTGTTGCAAGAGGAATTGGGCGATGTTTTGATGCAAGTGTTATTTCACGCACAAATTGAGGCAGAGCAAGGCAGGTTTACTTTTGCCGATGTAGTAAACGGTGTTGCTCAAAAGCTGATTGTTCGCCACCCGCATGTGTTTGCAGATGTTCAGGTCAGGAACTCTGCCGAGGTGTTGTCTAATTGGGACGACATTAAAAAGCGGACAAAAGCCCAAACTACGCAGGCTGAGGTACTCGAAAGTGTTTCTAAAGTGTTGCCGGCTTTAATGCGCAGCTTTAAGGTGCAGAAAAAAGCTGCCAAGGTAGGGGTAGTGTCTCAAAACGCAGACGCAGCACTGGACAAAGTTATTGATTGTGCACAATTGCTAAAACAAACGCTGCAGCAGTCAGAGAATACCGACCAAATTGACAAGGGGATTGGAGAGTTGCTTTTTGCTGCGGTGGGAGTTGCGGTAAAATGTGAAATTGAGCCGGAATATTCCTTGACAAAATCCTGTAACCGCTTTATAATTGATTTTACTGCTGTTGAGGAATTTCTTAAGGAAAAGCATTTGTGCTGGTCCAAGCTTACGCCACAGGAGTTGGTTTCTGTTTGGCGGCAGGTAATCACAGAGCAGGACTCAAAATAAGGTATACTTAAAATGACGGAGGGAACAACAATGAATAAAACAGAATTGGTAGCTGCAGTTGCAGCTAAAGCGGACATTTCCAAAAAAGATGCAGACGCGGCGGTAAATGCGGTGTTGGATTCCATTATTGAAGCAGTTGCTAAAAAAGATAAGGTGCAAATTGTAGGCTTTGGTACCTTTGAGGCTCGTGAACGCAAAGCAAAAATGGGCAAAAATCCCAGAACCGGTGAGGAAATTCCGATTGCAGCTTCCGTAGTACCGGCATTTAAGGCAGGCAAGGCTTTTAAAGACGCAACCAATAAATAATTTTGTAAAACAGCAAGTTTATAATGCAGCCTAACCCTTTTGTTTAGGCTGCATTTTTTGCTCTATTGTTCCGAATTGGAGAATGTATATGAGATTGGACAAATATTTAAAGGTTTCTCGCCTGATTAAACGGCGTACCGTTGCAAACGAGGCGTGTGATAACGGTAGAGTGCTGGCAAACGGTAAACCTGCAAGGGCTTCTTATGATGTGAAATGCGGAGATGTGCTGGAAATACAGCTTGGTATGCGCACGGTAAAAGTACAGGTGCAGGCCATAAGCGAGCATGTGAACCGGGATACTGCCGCAGAGTTATACCGTGTGATAGAAGAAGCGTGAAAATTTGTAAAAAATGTATATTTCCTCTTGCAGAAGCATACTTATTTGTATGAATTTGTTGGGGGTATTTTTATGATGACAGACGAAAGAAAGGTGCGTGCAAAATTGCCGCACAGCTTAATTTTAGACAACCGCAAGGCGTTGACCGCAACCGGGGTTTCCAATGTGGACAGCTTTGACGAGGATACGATTGTGGCTTATACCGACTTGGGAGAAATTGTGATTAAGGGCAAGGGTTTGCATATCAGTCAGTTGAACCTGGAAACGGGCGACTTGACCGTGGACGGTGAAATTAACGGAGTAACCTATTCGGACAATCAGTCGGGCAGCACGGGATTTTTTCAAAGGCTGTTTAAGTAGGGGGCAGCTGCTTTGGAGGTAACGCTTTCGTGGCAAATTTTCAGCACAGGTATTTCCGCATTGGTGGGCTTGGGGCTTGCGGCGGTGTATGATATATTCCGGGTGACGCGTATTTTGTTTGTTACCGGCAAATATGTCATGTATATTCAGGATATTATATATGGTATTTTTGCAGCGTTTGCAACTTTTTTGCTGGCGCTGGCGCTCAATGACGGCCAGGTACGATTTTATATCATCGGTGGAGAGGTACTTGGTATGGCGGTATATTTTTCCACTTTGGGCAGAGTGACCGTGCGTCTTGCAAAATGGGTACATCGTATTTGCCAAAAATTCATTTTGTGGATGAAACGCCGTGTATTTACGCCGTTTGCGGCATTTTGGGAGAAAAAAAGAACCGCTATGGCGCAAAAGCGTGCCGAAAACGAAAAAAAACATAAAAAATCTGAGGGAAATACAACAAATCCCTTGAAACCTGCCCATAATATGGTGTATAATCAAATTAAACATTTTTTTATGGGTTCCTCAAAATCGCCGAAAGGAGGAGTTGTACAACATGAAACAGCATCGGCTGCCGCAAACCGAAAAAAATCCGGACAAGAAAAAACGCAAATGTAATAAAAAGCGCAGTCTGATTATTTCGCTTGCGGTGGGCGCTTTTGCTGTTTATGCGGTTGCAACTTTTATCAATCAGCAAATTCAGATCGGCGATAAACGTGAGGAGTTGGCGCTACTGACGCAGGAGATTCAGGTGCAAACCATAAAAAATAACGAAATTCGCAAGTCGTTGGATTCTACTGCCAATGAAAACAGCGAATATATTGAGCGTCAGGCGAGAACAGGTTTGGATTTTGTAAAGCCCGGCGAGCGGGTATTTGTAAATGTAGCAGGCAATTAAGGTCTGCTTTAAGGAGGAAACCGTTACTGTATGCAGCCTAAAGTAGGAGCTATTTTAGAAGGGAAAATAACAGGTATTACAAAATTCGGTGCGTTTGTGGAGCTTGCACAAAATTTGACCGGTATGGTACATATCTCGGAAATTGCACCTACCTATGTTAAGGAGATTACTGATTTTGTAAGTCCGGGGCAAACGGTAAAGGTAAAGGTATTGAGTGCGGCGGACGGTAAAATCAGCCTTTCTATGAAAAAGGCTGTGGAAACAGCGCCGACAAAGTCAAAGGAGTCGCAAAAAAGGGGCGGAGGTCCGGAGTTGTTTGAGCGTGTCTCTAAAAAAGGCGAAGCCGCCAGCTTTGAGGATATGCTCAGTAAATTTAAGCAGAGCAGCGATGAGAAAATGTCTGCTTTAAAGAAGGGATTGGAGTCCAAACGAGGCGGAGTTTCACGTCACGGTTCGGGGCAGTCTCGTTAAGGGGTGGAGTGGTTACACTCCACCTTTTGTGTACAGTTACGGTGCGGAAAGGAATTGACAGGATGATTTTATACCATGCGGTTATACATACCATGGCAGGACAAACCATAGAACAGGGGTATGTGCAATTTGAGAACGGTGTGATTACCAAAGTGGGCAAGGGAGAGATAGCCCTGCAGACCGATGAGCGGGCCATTGATTTAAAGGGGGCGCATGTGTACCCGGGGTTTATAGACGCGCATACGCATTTGGGTATTTTTGAGGACGGACTGGACTTTGAAGGCGACGACTGCAATGAGGATACCGAGCCGGTAACGCCGCATTTGCGTACGCTGGATGCGGTAAATCCGATGGATGACTGTTTTGCAGAGGCGTTGGAGAGCGGTGTTACTACGGTATTAGTGAGTCCGGGTTCGGCAAACCCGATTTCCGGGCAGATTGCCGCGATTAAAACCTTTGGCCATTGCATTGACCGCATGGTGGTAAAAGCGCCGCTTGCCATGAAAATGGCGTTGGGAGAAAATCCGAAGAGTGTTTACCATGACAAAAATCAGTCTCCGGTGACTAGAATGGCAACCGCAGCGTTGATTCGGGAGCAGCTTTATAAGGCAAAGCATTATGCTCAGGAAAAACAGCATGCTGAGCAGGAGAGTGGCGATTTGCCGGAATATGACCTGAAATGCGAGGCGTTGCTGCCGGTATTGGAGCGGAAAATGCAGGTGCATTTTCATGCGCACAGAGCCGATGATATGTTTACTGCGATACGCCTTGCAAAGGAATTCAACTTAGACTATGTTTTGGTGCACGGCACCGAGGGGCATTTGATTGCGCAGGAATTAAAGCAGGAGGGTGCAAGAGTGCTTTGCGGCCCGTTTTTGTCGGACCGCAGTAAACCGGAATTAAAACGACTCACCCCCAAAACACCGGGTATTTTAATGCGCCATGAGATCCCTACCGCGATTGTGACCGATCACCCGGTGATTCCGCTGCAATATTTGACTTTAACGGCGGGACTTGCTGTGCGGGAGGGTGCGGATTCACAGGCGGCGCTGTGTGCGATTACTATTGAGCCTGCCCGGATTTGCGGTATTGATGATAAGGTCGGTTCTATTGAGGTAGGCAAGCATGCCGATTTTGTTGTATTTGAGCAGGACCCGTTTTTGCTTGCGGCAAAACCGACGATGGTGTTTGTAGACGGCGTGCGTAGGGTATAAGGGAGAACGGCGATGAGAGAATTAAATGTTGTGCAGATTACCGAGGCGGTGCGGCAATTGTGCATAGAAACCAACCGCATTTTGCCGCAGGATTTAGAGTCGTGTATTTACAAGGCCTGCAGTACCGAGAAAAACCCGGCCGGCAGAGCGATTTTACAGGATTTATGTAAAAATATGGATGCGGCCAGAGAGATGGAAATTCCAGTTTGTCAGGATACGGGTATGGCGGTGATATTTGCGGAAATCGGACAAGAGGTGCATTTGGTGGGCGGCGATTTTGAGGCCGCGGTGAATGAGGGGGTACGTCAGGGGTATGTACAGGGTTTGTTGCGGCTTTCTGTGGTGGGCGACCCTTTGGAGCGTAAAAATACCGGAGATAATACGCCGGCGGTTTTGCATACCAAAATTGTGCCGGGCAGTAGGGTGACGCTGACCGTAGCGCCCAAGGGCTTTGGCAGCGAGAATATGAGCCGGATAAAAATGTTTACGCCTGCCGCTACCAAAGAGGATATTGTTGATTTTGTGGTGGAAACTGCCGGAATAGCGGGAAGTAACCCGTGTCCGCCTATGGTGCTGGGGGTCGGCATTGGCGGAGACTTTGAATTGTGCGCTTACCTTGCAAAAAAAGCGTTGTGCAGAGATATTTCGCAACGCAATCCCAAGGAGGAATACCGGCAATTGGAACTGGAAATACTGGAAAAAGTAAACCGTTTGGAAATTGGTCCGCAGGGGTTTGGCGGCAATACTACGGCGCTTGCCGTTGCTGTGGAGCAGTATGCAACGCATATTGCAGGACTGCCGGTGGCGGTGAATGTGGGTTGTCATGTTACGCGGCATAAAAAAGCGGTGCTTTAAACAGAAATACCTTTTGTTTTTTGCGGTAATGTGGTATAGTATAATTGTGGTGAGAACTATGTTGGCTTTATGTAAAGCCCCGTAATTTTTACTGCGAGAATGTTTTGTTAAGGAGATGTTGGTATGAATGTAACGATTACCGGCAGAAAAGTCAATTTAAAGGCCAATTTTAAGGAATTAGTGGAAAAGAAACTTTCTCGTTATGACAGAATTTTTGAAGAAAACGCCAAGGCGAATGTAGTGGTTACCGTAGAGCATAACCGTCAAACGGTGGAGATTACCATTCACCAAAGCGGCTTGATTTTCCGCGCAGAGGCCACCGATTTTGAGATGAACGACGCACTTGACCAGGTGATTAGCGCCTTGGGTAGGCAGATTCGCAAGAACAAAACAAAGCTGGAGAAAAAATTGCATTCGGGTGCACTGAGCGACTATGTAACCGATTTTTATAACGGAGAGGCTCCGGAATTGCCCGAAGAACACACCGAATATAAGGTGGCAAGGGTGAAAAAAGTACCGATAAAGCCGATGCATATTGAAGAAGCCATTTTGCAGATGAATATGCTTGGTCACCAATTTTTTATGTTTCGTGACGCGGAAACCGAAGAGATTGCGTTGGTATATAAGCGCCGCAACGGCGGCTACGGCTTATTAGAGCCGAATGACGACGAGGAGTAAGCAGAGTGGGCTGTGTGATAGCACAGCTCTTTCTTTGGCGTTTGGCTTGGGGGTAGGGGTATGATAACAGAACCGTTTGAAATGGTTTGTCCCTGTTTGCTGGGGGTAGAAGGGCTGGTTGCCGAGGAATTGCGTGCGATGGGTGCGCAAAATGTAACGCCGCAAAATGGCAGAGTGTTTTTTCAGGGCGATTGTCATATGTTGGCCAGAGTGAACTTGGGTTCTCGGTACAGCGAGCGTGTACTGGTACAAATGGGCAGCTTTCGGGCGCGCTCCTTTGACGAGTTATTTGAGGGTGTTAAGGCGTTGCCGTGGGAATTCTGGATTGGAAAAAACGATATTTTTCCGGTAAAGGGACGCAGTCTCGGTTCTCAGCTTGCCAGCGTGCCGGATTGTCAAAAAATTATAAAAAAAGCGGTGGTGGAACGTTTGAAACAAACCTACCGTACCGCTTGGTTTGAAGAAACCGAAACGCTGTATCAAATTCAGTTTCTGATTTTAAAGGACGAAGTCAGTGTGATGATAGATACCAGCGGTGTGGGGTTGCATAAGCGCGGTTACCGTGCCAATTCCGCCGAGGCACCCATTAAAGAAACGCTGGCTGCGGCTATGGTACATTTGGCTCGTGTGCGGGTAAATGGCAATTTGGCGGATCCTTTTTGCGGCTCGGGTACGGTATTGATTGAGGCTGCCATGTATGCCTTTAATATTGCGCCGGGACTGCGCCGTAATTTTGCTGCGGAAAATTGGGAACAGATATCGCCCGCGGTGTGGCAGCAGGAGAAACAAAGAGCGCAGGATTTGATTCGCCGTGACGCGCGTTTTAGAGGCTATGGTTATGACTTGGATTCTAAGGCGGTGGCATTGACGCTGTATAATGCAAAAAAAGCGGGTGTCATTGGTTGTATACAGGCGCAGCAGCGTGATATTGCGCAATTTGAAACGGAGACCGAAACCGGTGTAGTGGTATGCAATCCGCCCTACGGCGAGCGTTTGCTGGATATACAGCAGGCACAGCGATTATACCGTACTATGGGTGAGGTGTTTGTGTCAAAGCCGGGCTGGAGCTACGCTGTAATTACCCCAGACGAGCAGTTTGAACAGTGCTACGGCAGAAAAGCTGACAAACGGCGCAAATTATACAACGGTATGCTCAAATGTCAGCTTTATATGTATTTTAAATAGACATTTGAAATCAAAAGCAGTGTGACAGGTTAGTTGCGCTGCTTTTTTGGCAATTGTTTGTGAAAATATAAAACCTCTGGATAAAATTTTTGCCAATATAGGGTAATATGATAAGTGAAATATTTGGTGAGGAGGCTTTTTAATGGCGGGCAATGCAAAGCAAAAGGTAAAAATACTATACCTAATGAAAATTTTGTTAGAGGAAACCGATGAACTGCATCCGCTTACCATGCAGCAGATTCTTGCAAAATTGGATGGGTACAATATTTCGGCAGAGCGGAAGAGCCTTTATAATGATATTGAAAACTTGCGCTTGTTCGGCATTGATATTGAGAAAACTAATCAGAGAACCTGCGGTTATTATGTTGCCGGGCGTAACTTTGAGCTACCGGAGTTGAAATTGCTGGTGGACGCTGTGCAGTCCTCCAAATTTATTACGCATAAAAAGTCTACCGAGCTGATACGGAAAATCAGTCAGCTGACCAGTGTGTATGAGGCAAGCGGTTTACAGCGACAGGTGTACATGGCAAACCGAATTAAAACCATGAATGAGAGTATTTATTATAATGTGGATTATATTCACAGCGCCATAGCGCAGGGCAAGCAAATTTCTTTTCGATATTTTGAGTGGGTGGTGGATTTTGCACAGCCGGAAAAGGTACGTCGGCAATTTCGTAAAAACGGGCAGGCATATAAGGTGAGTCCTTGGGCGCTGACTTGGGACGATGAAAATTATTATATGGTGGCTTTTGACGGAGAAAGCGGGAAAATTAAGCATTACCGTGTGGATAAAATGAGTGCTATGCAGGTGCTGGAGGAAAACAGAGAGGGTAAGACTTGCTTTGAGCAGTTTGATTTGGCGGTGTATGCGCAGAGAATGTTCGGCATGTACGGCGGGCAGGAGGAGAAGGTGACCTTAAAACTGCACAACGATTTAATTGGTGTGGTGATTGATAAATTCGGCAGTGCGCTTTCGGTTTCCCCGTGTGACGACGAACATATTTATGTAAAATTGAAGGTAGCGGTCAGCCCGCCGTTTATTGGATGGCTTTTGGGTTTTGGCACGCAGGTTATGGTGGTTGAGCCTCAGAGTCTGGTACAAAATGTGCAGAACACCTTGCAGGATATTTTAAAAAACTATTGTAAATAGCGGGGTTTCCCTGTCTTTTCCAATGTTCTTATGCAGAAAAGCGTAGTTTCGCTTTACAATGGCGTGCGCTTATTGTAAAATATACTGGTAGAATACATTTGGAAAGATGGGGTGTTTTTTTGCAGCCTAAATATAAAAGAGTGCTTTTAAAATTAAGTGGAGAATCCCTATCAGGTCAGCAATCTCACGGAATTGACTTTGATACGGTGATGCGCTTTTGCCGTCCGGTCAAGGAATGCGTGGATATGGGCGTAGAAGTAGCTGTTGTAGTGGGCGGCGGCAATTTTTGGAGAGGCCGCAGCAGCGGGAATATGGACAGGACAAGAGCCGACCATATGGGTATGCTGGCAACGGTGATTAACGCTTTAGGCGTTGCGGATGTGCTGGAACAATTAGGGCTTTCAGTGCGGGTACAAACGGCTATTGCCATGCATGAGGTGGCGGAACCGTATATTCGTAACAAGGCGGTGCGTCATCTGGAAAAGGGCAGAGTAGTGGTATTTGGCTGCGGTACAGGCAACCCGTTTTTTTCAACGGATACCGCCGCTGCCTTGCGTGCTGCCGAAATTGATGCGGATGTAATTTTAAAGGCGACTATGGTGGACGGTGTTTATGACAGTGACCCTAAGACAAACCCTAATGCCGTAAAATATGAAAAGCTTTCGTTCATGGACGTGTTGAGCCGAGACTTAAAGGTTATGGACAGCACGGCGGCCTCGCTTTGCAGAGATAACAATATTGCGTTGTTAGTATTTAGCATAGGTAAGCCGGAGAATATTGTGAGAGCCGTTTGCGGAGAATCTGTAGGTACTTTAGTAGAATAAAATTTACCATATAATATTTCATGAGAGGGATTGCGATTTATGAAAGAAATTTTAAAACAAGCCGAAGAAAAAATGCAAAAATCCGTAGCTGTGTTGGGAGATGAATTTGCCGCTGTACGCGCCGGCAGAGCCAATCCTGCCGTTTTAGATAAGGTGACTGTGGATTATTACGGTGCGCCTACCGCCATTAACCAGCTGGCGGCGGTTTCTGTTTCGGAGGCTCGTGTGCTGGTGATACAGCCGTGGGATGTTTCCTCTTTGGAGGCGATTGAAAAGGCGTTGCAGCTTGCCGATTTAGGGATTAATCCGCAAAATGACGGTAAGGTGATTCGTTTGACCTTTCCGCAATTGACCGAGGAAAGACGTCGTGAAATTGCAAAGGATATTGGCAAAATGTGCGAAAACGGTAAGGTTGCCATTCGTTCTATTCGAAGAGATGCGCTGGAAAAATTAAAAAACATGAAAAAGGACAGCGTGATTACCGAGGACGACCTGAAAAGCGGAGAAAAACAGGTGCAGGATTTAACCGACCAATATTGCAAACAGGCGGACATGATGCACGCCAAAAAAGAGAAAGAAATTTTGGAGCTATAAATTTTTGTACGGTAGGCGGGAATGACCATGAAAGCTTCGCAAAGCAGAGAAGAGCGTGTTTTGCCAAGACACTTGGCGATTATTATGGATGGCAACGGGCGTTGGGCAAAAAAGCGTTTGCTACCGCGTTCTATGGGGCATAGAGCAGGGGCGGCTAAATTCAAAACCATTGTGCGTTATTGCAGTAAAATCGGCATTGAATACCTAACGGTTTATGCGTTTTCTACAGAAAATTGGAAGCGGCCAAGTGAAGAAGTGGGCGCTTTAATGGGTTTGTTTAAGCAGTATCTAAAGGATGCTTTAGAGGATTTGCTCAACGATGACATTAAAATTCGCTTTTTGGGAGATACCTCGCCTTTTCCGTCGGATTTACAGGAGTTAATTGCGCAGACGATCGAAACAGGCAAAAGTCGCACGGGTATGGTGCTGAATCTTGCAATGAATTACGGCAGTCGGGCAGAAATTACACGGGCGGCGCAAATTTTGGCCCAGCAGGTACAAAACGGCACGTGTTCGGTGCAGGAAATTACCGAGCAAACGCTCTCTGACAACATGTATACCTATGGACAGCCCGACCCGGATTTGGTGATTCGTCCCAGCGGGGAATATCGGCTTTCGAATTTTTTACTATGGCAATCGGCGTATTCCGAGCTGATTTTTATGGATGTGCTGTGGCCGGATTTTACCACCGAGGATTTGGAGCATTGCTTGGACGAATATGCAAAGCGCAATAGAAGATTTGGAGGCGTCTGACATGATAAAACGGATACTTTCCGGGTTTTTGGTCATGGGTATTATGGCGGCTATGATTGGCTTTCATTTTATTTTTCCCTATTCTTTGAATATCATCATTGCAATGATTACCGGAACGGCTGTGTTTGAGGTGGTTTCGGCGGTGGGATTGCGTAAAAATTTTGCTTTTTTACTGCCGTGTATGGCGTTTGCATTTGCAGTGCCGCTTCTGCCAAATCGATTGTATTGGTCGGCAGTTTGCTACTTTTTATACACGGTTTGTATTTTGTGTGCTACCATTTACCATTACCAAAGAGTGCATTTTAAAGATATTTGCGTAATATACGGTATTACATTGCTGGTGACCTCTGCGCTGAATACCATTGCGTTGCTGCGATATTTAAGTCCGCAGCATTGTATGCTGTATGTGGTTATGGCCTTGCTGGCTGCTTGGATTGCCGATGCCGGCGCATATTTTGTGGGCAGCTTTGCCGGCAGGCATAAGTTGTGCCCGAATATCAGCCCTAAAAAAACTGTGGAGGGTGCTGTGGGTGGTTTTGCAATTAATATTGGTTTGATTATGCTGTTGGGTTCTTTATACAACTTGGTGTTTTACGGCAATACACTTACGGTTTCTTATCTTTCTCTTGCTGTGATAGGTGGGGCTACGGCGATTTTGTCTATTGTGGGCGATTTAAGCTTTTCTATTATTAAGCGCAGCTATGACGTAAAGGATTTTGGCAATTTGATTCCCGGACACGGCGGTATGATGGACCGTTTTGACAGTGTAGTCATTGTGGGGCCGTTTCTTTATTTGTTTATACAATTGTTCCCGGTAATTTTATAAAAACAGGTGAAATAAAATAGTAGATTGGTGAATACTAATGGAGAAGAAGCTTTCTATATTGGGTTCTACCGGCTCCATCGGCTGTCAGGCATTGGAGGTGGTGCGGAATTTGGGTTTTTCAGTTACCGCTCTTGCTGCTTGCAGCAATATTGAGGTGCTGGAACAACAAATACGGGAATTTCGACCGAAAATTGCCGCAGTTTTCGATTTGCAGGCGGCAAAGGAGTTGAAAATTGCCGTGGCAGATTTACCGGTAACGGTGGTTTCGGGCATGGAGGGGTTGTGTGCGGCGGCACAGGCACAGCAGGCAGATTTGGTACTCAATGCCGTGGTGGGCATGGTGGGACTAAAGCCTACGCTTGCCGCCATTGCCGCCCAAAAAGACATTGCGCTTGCCAACAAAGAAACGCTGGTGGCGGGCGGCGCTTTGGTTATGGAACAGGCAAAGGCACAGGGCGTGCGTATTTTACCGGTGGACAGCGAGCATTCGGCGGTGTTTCAGTGCTTGAATGGAGAAGCCGGAACAAAACAGCTCAAACGCATTATTTTAACGGCTTCGGGCGGTCCTTTCTTTGGTAAAACCAAAGCGGAATTACAGCATGTTACAGCAGAGCAGGCTTTACAACACCCGAATTGGAACATGGGAGCCAAGGTAACGATTGACTCGGCGACGATGATGAATAAAGGGCTGGAGTTAATAGAAGCAGCGTGGTTGTTCTCGGTACCTATGGAGCGGTTGGAGGTTGTGGTACACAGAGAAAGCATTGTGCATTCGCTGGTGGAATTTTGTGACCATTCGGTGTTGGCACAGCTTGGGGTGCCGGACATGAGATTACCGATTCAATATGCCGTTACCTTTCCGCAAAGATACCCTTGCGCGTGCAAAGCGCTCGATTTGACCGAATATGGTCAGCTGACCTTTTATAAACCGGATTACGATACTTTTTTGTGTCTGTGTGCGTGTAAAAATGCCTTTGCAAGGGGCGGTCTTGTACCGGCTGCGATAAACGGCGCCAATGAGGAAGCGGTAAAATTGTTTTTGCAAAACCGCATTAACTTTTTGGAGATAGGAAAACTGGTAACACAGGTATCGCAGCGTCCATTTGCGGGTAATATCAACGAGGTGGAGGACATATTACAGGCGGATGCCGAAGCCCGTCAATTTGTGCAAAATGCAGTAAGCTAAAGCATAAAGGAAGGTGATTTTGATTGATTGTGCTACTCATACTCATAGCAATTTTAGCATTTACTTTCGTGGTGTTCGTGCACGAAATGGGTCATTTTTTAATGGCAAAATGGTGCGGCATTCGAGTCAATGAATTTGCAATCGGTATGGGGCCGCGCATTCTCAAATGGGGCAAAAAGGAGACGACTTATTCGATTCGACTGTTCCCGGTGGGCGGCTTTTGCGCCATGGAGGGTGAGGACAGTCAAAGCGATGATAAGCGGGCCTTTGGCAATCAAATTGTGGGTAAGCGTATGCTGGTAGTTTGTGCCGGCGCGTTCATGAATATTTTACTGGGGTTTGTGTTGGCAATTATTCTCTCGGCGCAGCAGCCCGCCTTTGTTTCCACCAGAATCAGTGCATTTGCTGAGGAAGGCTCTGCCCTGGAACAGGCCGGTATTTCTATCGGCGACCAATTTTATTCGATTAACGGTTATCGTATTTTCAGCGGTACCGATTTACAATTTGCGCTTTCGACCGCCGACCCTAACAGCGTGGATTTTGTGATGCTCAGAGACGGCGGGCAGGTTACTTTTCATGGGGTGAAGCTCAATACCAGAGAGATGGACGGCAATGTCAGTCCGGTGCTGGATTTTAAGGTGTTTCCCATAGAAAAAAACTTTGCTACCACCGCGGTCAACGCCGGCAAAGATGTAGTCTCCACCGTGCGTATGGTGTGGTCAAGTCTGATTGGTTTGGTCACGGGGCGATTTGGTTTTAATCAGCTTTCGGGACCGGTTGGCGTAGCCGGCGCTATTTCCGAGGCCGCTTCGGCAGGGTTGCAAGTCAGCTTTTTGGCGGCGCTGAACAATATTTTAAATATTATGATGCTCATTACCGTGAATTTAGGTGTGGTAAATTTGTTGCCGCTGCCAGCATTAGACGGAGGACGATTTATATTTTTACTGCTGGAGGCCATCCGCCGTAAGCCTTTGAACCCCAAATATGAAGGCTGGGTACATGCGGCGGGCTTTGCCTTACTCATGGCGTTTATGGTGGTTATTACTTTCGGAGATATTTCCCGTCTTCTGGGGTGGGGCTGAAGCAATAGAAAACGGCAAGAAAACCAACCGACTTTACTGTAAATTTTGGTTGGTTTTTTCTCGTAAAAATTTGCGAAAAATGGTATAATAAAAAAAAGACTGCGATCAGAACGATGCGTAAGAGGGTGGTTTTCATGAGAAGATGTGCAAAAACGGTATATGCGGGCGCGCTTGCAATCGGCGGAAACGCGCCAATCAGCGTGCAGTCTATGCTCAATGCCGCACCACATGACATTGCCGCGAACATCACGCAAGCACAGGCGCTGGAAAAGGCCGGCTGTGAAATTTTGCGGGTTGCGATTCCGGATAAAGCTGCTCTTGCGCTCATTCCCGCCATCAAACAAGCCGTTTCCATTCCGCTGGTGGCAGACATCCATTTTGACTACAAATTGGCGCTGGAGGCCGCTTCAGCCGGTATTGACAAAATTCGTATCAATCCGGGCAATATCGGCTCTGACGACCGAGTAAAGGCTGTAGCGCAAATTTGCAGAGAGAAGCAAATTCCCATTCGAATTGGGGTTAATTCCGGTTCGGTGGAAAGGGAAATTTTAGCAAAATACGGCGGTCCTACTCCGTATGCTTTGTGTGAGAGCGCCTTACACCATGCCGCTCTGCTGGAAAAATTTGATTTTGATGACATTGTATTGTCTATTAAATCATCTGATGTGAATACCATGATTCGGGCATATGAAATGACGGCGGAACAATGTGATTACCCTTTGCATTTGGGAGTGACCGAGGCTGGTACTGAACGTATGGGCTTGCTCAAATCCGCCATTGGTATCGGTTCGCTGTTACAGCGCGGCATTGGAGATACCATTCGGGTTTCTCTAACGGCCGACCCTGTCAAAGAGATTGCAGCGGGTAAGGACATTTTAAGAGCCTTGAACCTATGTGATACAGGACCGCAAATGATTTCGTGTCCGAGTTGCGGCAGAGCGAAAATTGATTTGATTGACCTTGCAAATGAGGTAGAAAAGCGCCTTGCAGACTGCAAAAAGCCTATTAAGGTAGCGGTTATGGGTTGTGCGGTCAACGGTCCGGGGGAGGCAAGGGAGGCTGATATTGGCATTGCGGGAGGAGACGGTGAAGGTTTGATTTTTAAAAAAGGAAAGATTATAAAAAAGGTAGCACAGGAGCAATTGCTTGACGAATTTATGCAAGAATTGCTTAAAATTTAGTATATAATATACAAATACACCAAAAGAAAAGGACTGAAAACAGCTTGAACACCATTTGTACTTTTTTGCAGCCGTATATTGACGTTTCTAAATTGCCGTCCCACATAGCGGCGGGCGAAATTCAAAAAGTAGAAATCAACCGGCAGGTGCGTACGCTTTCCATGCAGGTTTCATTTTTAGATTTAGTATCCCGTAAAGACTTATTCGCGCTGGAAAAAGCCATCGGCAAATCTCCTTTGGGCCTGCAGGGAGTTAGGTTGCTGCCGCTGTTTCCAAAGGAGCGTTTTTGCGATGCTTATGTCAGTGAAATGTTTTGCGAGCTGAAACGGCGGGATATGAGTTTGACCGGCTGTTTGAAGGATGCGCAGGTACAGGTGCAGGACGGTAAGATGAATATTACTCTGATGCATGGCGGTTTTGAATTGCTCAAGGCTCGCCATACCGAGCGTTCTTTGCAGAGATTGGTGCAGGAGGAATTCGGTATTCCGGTAACGGTGCAATTTAGCGGAACATTAACTGCAAATGAGCATACGGCTCCAGCCATAGAGCGTGTACAGCAGCAGGCAGAAACGCAAAAACGGGAACAGCTTACAGAGCAAATGGAACAGTATGAGGAAACTATGCAGGAGCGTCCCGACCCGAAAGCGATACAGGTGCGTACCAAAGAAACTTTATTGCCTACGCCTCTGCCTAACACGGCAAAGCAACTTTACGGAAAGCCGGTAAAGGTCAAGGCTATGCCCATCGGCCGTGTGACGCCCGATGCAGGGAATGTAACCATATGGGGTGAAATTTTTGACATAGAGGAACGTTTGACCCGCGATAAGAGCAAGAAAATTTATTCGATTAAAATTACCGATTATACCGGCTCTATGACGCTGAAAATTATAGATGATATTGCAAATTGCCGTAAGCTGGACGACCTAAAAAAAGGTAGCGCCATTTTAACACAAGGCGAGATTGAATACGATAAATATGACCGTGAAATCGTATGTCGTGCCCGCGGCATTGCGATGCTGGAACTGCTTAAGGTGGTGGATTTGGCGGAGGAAAAGCGGGTAGAGCTGCATTTACATACAAATATGTCCGATATGGACGGTCTCAATACCGCGCAGGATTTGATTAACCGTGCATATGAGTGGGGGCAGCCGGCGCTTGCAATTACCGACCATGGTGTTGCCCAAGCATTTCCCGATGCGATGAATGCTGTACAGAAAATTCGCAAAAAGGGCGGCGAATTCAAGGTGATTTACGGCGTGGAGGCCTATTTTGTAAATGATATGGTACCGGCTTTAACGGGGCATTCTCAGCGAGACCTGAATGACACTGTCATTTGCTTTGATGTGGAAACCACGGGATTGAGTCCTAATACCGACCGTTTGACTGAAATTGGTGCGGTGAAGCTGAAAAATGGTGAGATTACAGAAACCTTTAATACCTTTGTAAATCCGCAGCGGCATATTCCCGAAAAAATTACGCAGCTTACGGGCATTACCGACGATATGGTAAAGGACGCTCCCGGTGAGGAGGAGGCGATTGCGGCATTTTACGAATTTTGCGGGCAGGAGGCTGTGCTGGCAGCTCATAACGCCAATTTTGATACGGCGTTTATTCGTATGGCGGCAGGGCGCTGCGGCATGGATTTTACCTACCCGTATATAGACACCGTGCCCATGTGTCGCGCCATGCTCAAGGACATTAAAAATTGCAAATTGGACACCGTTGCAAAATATTTAAAATTAGACCCGTTTCAGCACCACCGCGCCAGCGACGACGCCACCGTACTTGCAAAAATTTTGGCAAATTTACTCCAACGCCTACAGGAGGACACCGGCGCGCGTACCATAGAGGACATCAATACCTCGTTAACCGGTGCGGATACCAAAAAAATTCAGCCGGTGCATCAGATAATTCTGGTGCGGAATCAGGCGGGGCTGAAAAATTTATATCGCCTGATTTCCAAGGCGCATTTGGAGTATTTTTACAAAAAACCGCGCATCCCCAAAAGTGAACTGATTCAATATCGAGAGGGCTTACTGCTTGGCAGCGCCTGCGAGTCCGGGGAATTGTTCCGTGCGGTGTTTAGCGGGCAACCGTGGGAGCAGCTAAAGGAAATTGCCGATTTTTACGACTATTTGGAAATTCAGCCGATTGGCAATAATTTATTCATGGTGCAGGACGGCAAGGTATCTGACGAAGAGGCTCTGCGGGAGTTCAACCGTACCATTGTGAAATTGGGAGAGGAGTTGGGGAAACCCGTAGTTGCCACCTGTGACGTTCACTTTTTAGACCCGAAAGACGCCGATTACCGAAAAATTTTAATGGCGAGCAAGGGTTTTGGCGATGCGGATAACCAAGCGCCTTTGTATATGCGCACCACGGCCGAAATGCTGGAGGAATTTGCCTATCTGGGCAAGGAGAAGGCGTATGAGGTGGTGGTTACCAATACCCGCAAAATTGCCGACATGGTAGAGGAGGTTTCGCCGATTCCGCCGGGGGTATTTCCGCCGTTTATTGAGGGTGCCGAGGAGGATTTGGTGCGTATTACCTGGGAGCGTACCAAAGAAATTTACGGCGACCCTGTGCCGGAACTTGTACAAAAGCGTTTGGACAAGGAATTGGGCTCCATTACAAAGCACGGCTTTTCCGTTTTGTATATGACTGCGCAAAAATTGGTCGCCGATTCCGTTGCGCACGGATATCAAGTAGGTTCCCGCGGTTCGGTAGGCTCCTCCTTTGTGGCAACTATGTCGGGCATCTCCGAGGTAAACCCGTTGGAACCGCATTATATTTGCCCAAATTGCAAATACAGTGAATTTATTACCGACGGCAGTTATGATTCCGGTTTTGATTTGCCGGAGAAAAATTGCCCCCAATGCGGCACGGTGTTGAACCGCGACGGCCATACCATTCCATTTGAAACCTTTCTTGGTTTTGACGGCGACAAAACGCCCGACATTGATTTGAATTTTTCGGGCGAATACCAGAGCGAAGCGCACCGCTATACCGAAACGCTGTTCGGTAAGAACAATGTGTTTAAAGCGGGAACGATTGGAACGATTGCGGACAAAACTGCCATAGGCTATGTAAGAAAATATTGCGAGGAGAAAGGCATTACCATGCACCGCGCAGAGGAACTTCGTTTGGCAGGCGGTTGTACCGGAGTTAAGCGTACTACCGGGCAGCACCCGGGAGGCATGGTGGTTGTGCCCAGAGGCATGGAGGTTTACGATTTTTGCCCGGTGCAGCGTCCGGCCAACGACCAGAAGTCCGACAATATTACCACGCATTTTGACTTCCATTCGATTCATGATACCATTTGCAAATTGGACGAGCTTGGTCATGATGTGCCCAGTATTTATCGTTATTTGGAGGACTATACCGGCATTTCCGTGATGGAGGTTTCCATGAGCGACCCGCAGGTGATGTCTCTGTTTACCTCAACAAAAGCGCTGGGCGTTGAGCCGGAGGATATCGATTCTCAGACCGGAACGCTCTCTTTGCCGGAGCTTGGTACAAATTTTGTGCGCCAAATGTTAGTGGATGCCCAACCGAAAACCTTTTCCGATTTGCTTCAGATTTCCGGGCTTTCTCATGGTACGGATGTTTGGCTGGGCAATGCGCAGGATTTGATTAAAAATAAAACCTGCACCATTTCCGAGGTGATCGGTACGCGAGACAGCATTATGACTTATCTGATGCTCAAGGGGTTAGAGCCCAATATGGCGTTTAAGATTATGGAAATTGTGCGAAAGGGTAAAGCGAGCTCTTTGCTGACGCAGGAGCATATTCAAACCATGCGGGAGCATGATGTACCGCAATGGTATGTGGATTCCTGTATGAAAATTAAGTATATGTTTCCGAAAGCGCACGCAGCGGCGTATATGATTGCGGCGCTGCGCCTAGGCTGGTATAAGGTACATAGGCCGCTGGAATATTACGCAGCCTATTTTACCGTGCGCGGTGAGGATTTTGATGGTGTTACGGTGATTCTGGGCAGAGAGGCTGTTCAGAGAAAAATGCAGGAGATAGCCGCAAAAGGCAAGGAGGCCACGGCTAAAGAAGAGGCTACGCGCAGCACCTTGGAAATTGCCAGTGAGATGTTGGCGCGAGGCATTGCGTTGCTGCCGGTGGATTTGTACAAGTCCGATGCGGTGAAATATTTAGTGGAGGATGGAAAAATCCGACTGCCGTTTGCCTCGCTTGCCGGCGTAGGAGATGCCGCGGCCAAAGGTCTTGCATTGGCAAGAGAAAGCGGCGGCGCTTACATTTCCATTGACGATTTACAGGCACGGGCAAAGGTTTCTAAAACCGTAATTGAAATGCTGCAGCAGTCCGGCGCGCTCAAGGGATTGCCCGAGAGCAGTCAGATGAGCATGTTTTAAGTGAAATCCCTTTTGAAAATTATCTCTTTACATTTTTGTTTTAGCGTGTTATTATATTAGTGTGATAAAGTGGTAAATAGACAAAACGAACGGTGGTAAGCGTATGAGAAAATACCATAAAATTACTCCGGAGGGAACCGGAGATTTGCTGTTTGAGGAGTGTCTGACCCGGCGCAAGGTAGAGCAAATGCTGGCAGAGGTATTTACTTCTCACGGCTTTCACGAGGTGATAACACCGGGACTGGAATTTTACGATGTATTTAATACCGGCTCTTGCGGCATTCTGCAGGAGGTCATGTATAAAATGAGCGACAGACAGGGGCGACTGGTGTGTATGCGTCCGGATTCCACCATGCCGATTGCAAGATTCACCGCGACCCGTCTGCAAAACTTGCCAAAACCTATCCGTCTTTACTATAATCAGCCTATTTACTGTAATAACCCCGGTCTTACCGGTCGCAACAACGAGGTGATGCAGGCGGGCATAGAGCTTTTAGGTGCGAGGGGGCGCAGAGCAGACCTGGAGGTTTTGGCAATTGCCATAGAAGCGCTCAGCCGCTGCGTACCAAATTTTCGCATAGAATTGGGACACGCCGGTTTTTTTAAGGCGATTGCGGCACAGTTGCCCATTGACGAAACGGTAAGAGAAGATATTCGCCGCTACATAGAAGCCAAAAATTATACGGCGCTGGACATGGCGCTGGATAAATTGGGGCAAAGCGAGTCGGTAACGGCGATGCGTCGTTTGCCGCGTTTATTTGGCGGAGCCGAAATTTTAAAAGAAGCCGAGCAACTCTGTATTGATGAAACCTCGGTGGAAACTTTAAATTACTTGCAAGAGCTTTATACGGCTTTAACGGACCTTGGCATCGGCGACCATATTATGATAGATTTGGGACTGGTACAAAGAACCGATTATTATACCGATATTGTATTCAGCGCTTACGCGCAGGGCTGTGGCGACGCCGTTTTAACCGGCGGCAGGTATGACAACCTGTTGGCGGGTTTTGACGCTCCGCTGCCGGCGATCGGTTTTGCAATTGACGTGGATGCTATTACGCAAAATATGCTTGGCCGGGGCAAGGGAGAGCGACCTTTAGGCATAGATGTGTTGGTACATGCCGATGATGGCTTTGAAATGAAAGCGCTTTGCCACGCAGCGGATTTAACAGGACAGAATAAACGGTGCGAAAACAGCGTGTTTTCAACCAGAGAAGAAGCCATTGCTTATGCAAAGCAACTGGGCATTGCCAGAATTGACTTTGTGGGGCAAACGGTTGAAACCTTTACGGAATAGGCGGTGAACCCGAATGAAACCATTGCGAATAGCTCTGACCAAAGGGCGGCTGGAGCGAGATACAATACAAATGCTTGAACGCATCGGGTATGATTGCACCGCAGTGCATGAAAAGGGCAGAAAGCTTATTTTACCTATCGGCGAGCATCAGTTTGAGGTAGTGCTGGCAAAGGCAGCCGATGTAATTACCTATGTAGAGCACGGAGTATGCGATTTGGGCGTGGTAGGCAAGGATACCATTATGGAAAACGGTACCGGTTTTTATGAGGTATTGGATTTAGGTTTCGGCAAATGTAAATTTGCCTTGGCAGCGCCCAAGAACAGCAATTTTTACAGCGGCTATGCCTCCAAAACCATTGCCACCAAATACCCCAATGTGGCGCGTATTTTTTTTCAGGGCAAGGGCATGGATGTAAATATCATTAAAATAGAAGGGTCGGTGGAACTGGCGCCGCTTTTGGGGCTTTCGGACGCCATTATCGATATTGTGGAAACCGGCTCTACGTTAAGAGAAAACGGACTTGCCGTAATTGAGACGGTATGTGATATTTCGGCAAGATTGATTGTAAATACCGCAAGCATGAAGTTGCGCAAGCAGAAAATAGAAGCGTTAATTGCGCAAATGGAACAGGCAAAGGAGGCAAAAGGGATATGATTGAGCTGGTACAAAAGGACGAAAATACGACCCGAGCATTTGTGCGGCAATTAAAGCAACGCTGCGACGAAAAAGACCAAAAAGTAGACGCGATTGTAGCGAAAATTTTAGAAAATGTACGCCAAAACGGAGATAAAGCCGTATCGGAATACACCTTAAAATTTGACGGCAGCGCGCCTGAGCAAACCGAAATAACAAGAGAAGAATTGATTGCGCTGACCAAGCAATGCGGCGCGGAATTCATACAGGCGCTGGAGCGTGCAGCGAAAAATATTCAGGAATTTCATAGCCGTCAGAAGCAGCAAAGCTGGTTGGACACCAAAGAAAACGGCGTTATTTTAGGGCAGCGCGTGCGGGGACTTGCCAAGGTGGGCATTTATGTGCCGGGCGGAACGGCGGCGTATCCATCCTCGGTGCTTATGAATGCGATACCGGCTAAAATTGCCGGCGTTGGCGAGATTATTATGGTTACGCCGCCCGGCAAAAACGGCAAACCCAATCCGGACATTATGGCAGCGGCAATGGTTGCCGGTGTGGACCGCGTTTTTTTAATGGGCGGCGCGCAGGCGGTAGCGGCGTTGGCATACGGCACGCAGACTGTTCCGAAAGTGGACAAAATTGTAGGGCCGGGCAATATTTTTGTGGCAACGGCCAAAAAACACCTGTATGGCACGGTGGACATTGACATGATTGCAGGCCCCAGCGAAATTTTAATCATAGCCGATACCACCGCAAACCCCAAGTATTTGGCGGCCGATTTGATGTCGCAGGCGGAGCACGATGTGTTGGCCTCCTCCATTTTGCTGACGACCTCGGCTGAAATTGCAGAGCAAACCATTGCTGAAATTTACCGGCAAATCGAGCATTTAGAGCGAAAAGATATTATTCATCGCTCTTTGGACGACTTTGGAGCGGTGATTGTATGCGAAAATATGGAAGAGGCCGTAGAATTTGCCAATGAGTTGGCGCCGGAGCATTTAGAAGTATGCGTAGAAAATCCACTGGAATACATAGGTAAATTAGACAATGCAGGGTCGCTGTTTTTGGGCAATTTTTCCCCGGAACCTCTGGGAGATTACTATGCAGGACCGAATCATGTTTTGCCCACCAGTGGAACCGCACGGTTTTTCTCACCGCTCTCGGTAGATAGCTTTGTCAAAAAATCCAGCTTCATTTATTATACGCAGCAGGCGCTCAAAGAAGCCAAGGAGGATATTGTAACCTTAGCAAAGGCAGAGGGCTTAACCGCACATGCAAATTCCATTCAGGTGCGCTCTGAATCATAAAGGGGGGAAGAACCATGCCATACGCGTTAAACGAAAAAATCCGCGATTTAAAGCCGTATGACCCCATACAGGGGAATTACCCGATTCGCATGGATGCAAACGAGTCCTTTTTGCCGGTACCGCAGAAGATTTTGCAGCAATTTCATGCCCAGCTGGACCGAATTGCATTTCACCGCTACCCCGACCCATATGCAACGGAAACCGTGGCCGCTTTTAGCAAACATTACGGGGTAAACTCAGCGTTGGTAACGGCGGGCAACGGCTCGGACGAATTAATTTCTGTACTGATGACGGCGTTTTTAATGAAAGGCGACCGAGTTTTGACGCTTGCGCATGATTTTTCCATGTACGGTTTTTATGCGTGTGTTGCAGAGGCGCAGAGCATAGAGGTGGCCAAAAACGACGATTTAACGGTGAATGTGGACCGGGTAATTGAGGTGGCAGATCAAGAGCAGGTGCGCATGATTATTTTCTCGAATCCCTGCAATCCCACTTCGCTGGGGCTTTGCAAAGATGAGGTCCGGCGTCTGATTCGCTCTGTGAACGCGCTGGTGGTGCTGGACGAGGCTTATATGGATTTTTGGGAGGAATCTTTGCTCAAAGAGGTTGCGCAATATGACAATCTGATTATTTTACGAACCTGCTCCAAAGCGTTTGGCATGGCGGCAATTCGCCTTGGCTTTGCCGTGGCCAATTCTACTTTAACCGCGGCTATCCGCGCGGTCAAATCACCGTATAATGTCAATACCGTTACACAGGCAATGGGTACAACCGTGCTGAGCCAAAGCGGATTGTTACACCAAGGTATAGAGCAATTATGCAATGCCAAAGCGCAATTGCTTTCAGCCATGGGGCAATTAAAGCAGCAATTTCCGGGCAGTCTGCATGTATATGAAAGCCGCACCAATTTCGTATTTTTAAAAACCGCATATGCAAAGGAATGGTACGAATATTTACTGAAAAACGGCGTTTGCATACGTTTTATGGGGCAATATTTGCGCATTACCGCAGGCAATGAACAGGAAAATGATACAGTGGTTGCATTGAGCAGAGCATTTTTAGAAAAAGAAAGGGGCAAATTTGCATGAGAAGCGCAACGCAAACCCGCACAACCAAAGAAACAAATATTCAGCTGACCGTATGCTTAGACGGGGGAAACATAGCCGTGAATACGGGAATCGGCTTTTTTGACCACATGCTGACGGCGTTTGCCATGCACGGCAATTTTGGCCTTGAGGCGAGCGTACAGGGAGACCTGCATGTAGACTGCCACCACACCGTGGAGGATACCGGTATTGTGCTAGGCAAAGCATTTGCGCAGGCATTGGGCGACAAAAGCGGCATAGCGCGTTTCGGGAATTTTTTCGTACCCATGGACGAGGCGTTGGCATTTTGCGCAGTAGATGTTTCGGGCAGAGCATTTTTAGGATTTACGGGCGAATTTGCACAGGCGCAGGTAGGGGATTACGAAAGCTGTATGACCGAGGAATTTTTCCGGGCATTCTGTACGCAGGCCGGTATAACCATGCACTTAAAATTAGAATACGGCAAAAACACCCACCACGCAACAGAGGCGTTGTTTAAAGCCGCGGCACATGCGCTGAGACTAGCCTGTACGCAAAGCGGTACGCAGGTGCTTTCCACCAAAGGCGTGCTGTAAAAAGCAAAAGAAAGGGGTAGGTAGCATGATGATTTTCCCGGCGATTGACATGAAAGACGGCAAATGCGTGCGACTGGTGCAAGGCGATTATGCCACGGTGCATACGGTGGCGCAGGATGCCGCAAAAACGGCGGAGGGTTTCGAGATTGCAGGAGCCGAATGGATTCATATGGTAGATTTAGACGGAGCAAAGGACGCAAAACCGGCCAACAGCAGTCTGGTATTTGCCGTGCTTGCGCAGACGGATTTAAAAGTAGAAATCGGCGGTGGAATCCGCAATATGGAAACGATAGATTTTTATTTACAGCAAGGTATTTCGCGTATTATTTTAGGTTCGGCGGCGCTGCAAAACCCGGAACTGATAAGCCGAGCCGCAGCAAAGTACGGAGAAAAAATTGCGGTTGGAATAGACGCTTTGAACGGTAAGGTGGCAACGCAGGGCTGGCTGGAGCACTCGCAGGTAGATTACATAACCCTTGCAAAACAAATGGAGCAGCATGGCGTAAGAACGATTATTTTTACGGATATTTCAAAGGACGGTACCCTAAGCGGCCCGAATTTAGAGCAGCTTGACGCGCTGAATCAGGCGGTTTCGTGCAATGTGATCGCCAGCGGCGGAGTCAGCAATTTAGACGATATCATTGCCTTAAGGGAACTGGATTTATACGGAGCGATTTGCGGCAAAGCACTGTATACCGGAGATTTAGATTTATCCAAGGCAATTTCAGCAGCAAGGGGGGAGCCGGTGTGAGCAAATTTCTTGCGCAAAACGGGGAGGCATTTAACACAGAGGAACTCGGCGATTTTTTTCAAAAAAGCGAATTGATACCGGCAATTGTGCAGGAAGCGGCAACTAAAACGGTGCTCATGCTGGCATATATGAACCGAGAGTCGTTACAAAAAACGCTGGAAACGGGCTATACTTGGTTTTACAGCCGTTCCAGAGAGCAGCTCTGGAATAAAGGAGCAACATCGGGGCATCTGCAAAGAGTGCTGTCGATTTGCGCAGACTGCGACAATGACACGCTGCTGTTGCAGGTAGAGCAAACCGGAGCGGCATGTCATACGGGAGCGCATACCTGTTTTTTTCGGCGGCTTTGGCAGCAAGCAAACGAGAAATAAAAAGGGGGAAAAATTATCGTGAGCAATCCAATGGAGGAATTGTATCAAACCGTGCTGAACAGAAAGGCGGAAGCCGAGGCCGGCTCGTATACGGGGTATTTGTTTGGGCAGGGACTGGATAAAATTTTAAAAAAATGCGGAGAAGAATGCAGCGAGGTGCTGATTGCGGCAAAAAACAATGACCGCGGCGAGTTAATTATGGAAATCTCAGATTTACTGTATCATCTGACGGTACTTATGGTACAGAAAGGTATTACGGTGCAGGACATTGCGGCCGAGCTTGCCAAACGCCATGCAAAAACGAACAATTTAAAGCAATTTCACAATGTAGACAAAAACACATAAAAAAGGACGCCTTGATTTATATAAAACAGGGGGCGTCTTTTTTTATAATTTATCAAACTCAGGCAAAAACCATATATTTTCCACAGAAAACTCTCTACCGTTGAGGTAGTCCAAAATACCTGCAGAGGAGGCAAAGGCAAAGCGCAATTTATAAGAATACAGCGCCTGATAGCGAAACGGAGTCGTTTTATTAAGCGCATTGGTACCATATTTGCCATCGCCGACCAACGGGTGACCGACCGAGGCCAAATGAGCGCGGATCTGATGAGTTCTGCCGGTAAGTAGCTCAATTTCGAGCAGACTGTAAGCATTTTTTTCCTTGAGCACACGGTAACGGGTATAAATACTCTTAGAATTGCGTTGCGCCTTTTGGGAGACATACACCCGATTTTGGCTTTCCATTTTCTGCAAGTATCCGGTCAAAGTATCTGTTTGCCTAGGCATGTTTCCATGCACAATGCACAAATAAAACTTATCAATCTCTCGTAATTTCAGCTTTTCGTTCATAACGCGCAGAGTTTCGGCATTTTTGGCAGCCATCACAATGCCGCCGGTATTGCGGTCAATGCGGTTAATAAGCGCGGGAGCAAAACAGGCCTCCAAATTGGGGGAATACTGGCCTTTGTCATATAAATAATGCTGTACGCGAGCGATCAGCGAGTCAAAATGATAATGATCATCGGGATGAACGATCAAGCCGGGTTGTTTATTAAGCAGCAGCAAATTTTGGTCCTCATATAAAATATCCAATTTTATCGGCGCCTTTAAAAAGTCATATTGCAGCTGCTCTTTCTGAAAAAATTCGTCTTTGAGATACAGCGTTAAAATATCGCCGATTTGCAAACGAGTAGCAATATCACATCGTTTGCCGTTGCATTTAATATCCTTTTTCCGTATGCTTTTATAAAGCATAGATTTTGGCAAATTCGGAAAACTCTTGCTTAAAAATTTATCCAAACGCTGTCCGGCGTCATTTGCGCCCACCGTAATCGTTTTCAATTGCAATCACCAAGCAAAATTATACCGTATTCCAAGCGTTCTTGCAAGGCCGCTCTGTGTAAAATACATTTTTTGTAGGAAAATCAGGGAACTTATGGTATACTGTAAAAGAACAGGAATAACCAAGCGGAAAGGAGGGGTATATTTGTCATATGCAAAAGAAAATAACGAAGAAAAAGACTTAGAAGAAAAGCAGAGCAAAACGAAAGAGCACTCCATACACCAAGGGCATAGAGAACGCGTGAAAAAGCGCTTTTTAAAGCATAATTTAGACGTATTTGAACCGCACGAAATATTGGAACTGTTGTTATTCTACGGCCTGCCCAGAGCAGATACCAATCCCATTGCGCATAAGCTGCTCAATCGGTTCGGCACAATTGCCGGCGTATGCGACGCACCGATTTCCGAACTGACCAAAACCAAGGGCATCAGCGAAAATGTAGCCGTTCTGCTAAAGCTGATTCCGCAACTAAGCCGTTACTACATAGACGCCCAAACAGAGTCGCAAAACCGAGTATTTGACACCGATTCCGCAATCGCGCTGCTGTCGCCGCAATTCATTGGCAGAAAAAACGAAATTGTTGTGCTGGCACTGTTAGACAGCAAAAACCGGGTATTATATACAGGTATCGTAACCGAAGGCAATGTCAACACCGTGCCAATGTATATACGCGATATCATTACGCTGGCAGCAACGTATAACGCCGCCGAAGCGATCATTGCCCACAATCACCCCAGCGGCAGCGTAATGCCCTCGCAAGGAGATATCATCGCAACCAGAAAGCTGTATGCGGCCATGGAAACGATAGACGTACATTTACAGGACCATATTATTTTCGGGCATCCGGACTTTCTCTCAATGAAGGATTGCGGTTTGCTCAGGCATATTATCCATACACAAGCGCCTGCCGCTAACGGTACAAACGGACCGCCGCAAGAAATCATGAAAGGAATACGGATAAAAACGCCGTTTGGCAAAGTGCCGCTCAAAAGCGAACGACTGGCATTTTATGAATGCAAACGCCGGCAAGACCGCTTCAACGGAGAATGGTAGGAGTAAAAAATAAGGCGCCGTTTTTCATAAGACAAAGTAAAAAGAGCATGCTAACAAAAAGGGCAGCGTTTATTTTTTCGGAGGTATTCTATGGATTTTCAATTGGTATCGGACTATCAGCCCAGGGGCGACCAGCCAAAAGCAATCGCAAAGCTGGTAGAGGGAGTAAAGGCAGGAAAAAGAGAACAAACCCTGCTGGGCGTTACAGGTTCGGGCAAAACCTTCACCATGGCAAATATCATCGCGCAATTAAACCGGCCAACGCTGGTGCTGGCGCACAACAAAACGCTTGCCGCACAGCTTTGCTCAGAGTTCCGCACCTTTTTTCCGAATAACGCAGTAGAATATTTTGTCAGTTATTACGACTACTACCAACCCGAGGCCTACATCGCCCAAACAGACACCTACATTGAAAAAGATTCGGCCATCAATGACGAAATCGACAAACTGCGCCACTCAGCAACCTTAGCGCTGTCAGAGCGGCGCGATGTGATTATCGTAGCGAGCGTTTCGTGTATTTATAGCCTGGGCAACCCCATAGACTACCGCACCATGGTCATCTCCCTGCGTCCGGGCATGCAAAAAAATAGAGACGCCCTACTGCGCAAACTGGTCGAGCTGCAATACGAGCGCAACGACGTCAATTTCACCCGTAACAAATTCCGCGTGCGAGGAGACGTAGTAGAAATTTACCCGGCGCAATCCACCGAATCAGTCATTCGGGTAGAATTTTTCGGAGATGAAATCGACCGCATCAGCGAAATCAACCCGCTCACCGGAGAGCTCAAAGCAGATTTAAAACACGCGGCAATCTACCCGGCCTCACACTACATTGTACCCCGAGAAAAACTCAACCGAGCGCTTGCGGAATTAGAAGAAGAACTGACGCAGCAAGTGCGCTATTTTAAAGAGCATGACAAAGCAATCGAGGCGCAGCGCATCGAGCAGCGGACCCATTATGACATGGAAATGCTGCAGGAAATCGGTTTCTGCAAGGGCATCGAAAACTATTCGCGGGTACTGGCAGGCAGAACGCCGGGCAGCGCCCCGTACACGCTGCTGGACTACTTCCCGCAAGACTATTTAATGTTTGTAGACGAATCGCATGTCATGCTGCCGCAGGTGCGCTCCATGTACGCAGGCGACAGAGCGAGAAAAAGCAATTTAATCGACTACGGATTCCGCCTGCCCAGCGCATTTGACAACCGGCCGCTGAATTTTGACGAATTCTACGAAAGAATGCACCAAGCGGTCTTCGTCAGCGCCACGCCCGGCGACTTCGAATTAGAGCATTCGGCGCAGGTAGTCGAGCAGGTCATACGCCCGACCGGCCTGGTAGACCCGGAAATTCATGTACGCCCCACGCCGGGGCAAATCGACGACTTGATTTCAGA
The DNA here is from genome assembly GCA_934457095.1 of uncultured Eubacteriales bacterium. Classification (GTDB taxonomy): domain Bacteria; phylum Bacillota; class Clostridia; order Oscillospirales; family Acutalibacteraceae; genus UMGS1071. Next base: position 104,285 of record CAKSHJ010000001.1, on the reverse strand, counting down.
AATCAACCTGCGCACAGAAAAAAACGAGCGGGTGCTGGTAACCACGCTGACCAAAAAAATGGCGGAAGACCTAACCGGCTATCTGGAGAAAGTCGGCATCCGGGTACGCTACATGCACCACGACATCGACACCGTAGAGCGCATGGAGATCATCCGCGATTTACGCTTGGGAGAATTCGATGTATTGATCGGCATCAACCTGCTCCGAGAGGGACTGGACATACCGGAGGTTTCGCTGGTTGCCATACTGGACGCCGACAAGGAGGGCTTTCTGCGCTCCGAGCGCTCCCTGATTCAAACCATAGGCAGAGCAGCGCGCAACGCGCAAGGTCAGGTCATCATGTACGCAGACGCAGTAACGCCGTCCATGGAGAACGCAATACGGGAAACCGAGCGTCGCCGAGAGCTGCAAATCGCCTATAACAAGGAGCACGGCATTGAGCCGCAAACGGTGAGCAAAAAAGTTGCGGAAATTTTAGAAATTTCCACACACAAAGAAACCGGCAAAGAGAAAAAGAAACCGCTCACAGCGTCAGAGCGGCGCCAAATGATAGAACAATTGACCAAAGAAATGAAAGCGGCGGCAAAGCTGCTGGAATTTGAACACGCAGCATATCTGAGAGACAAGATAAAAAAATTGCAGAGCAAAGCAGAAAAAGGAGGGTAAAACATGTCAATTGACCGTATCGTGGTCAAAGGAGCAAGAGAGCACAACCTGAAAAATATAGAGGTAGAGATCCCAAGGGACAAGCTGGTGGTTATCACAGGACTATCAGGTTCAGGCAAGTCCTCGCTGGCGTTCGACACCATCTACGCAGAGGGGCAACGGCGGTATGTAGAATCGCTGTCATCTTACGCGCGCCAATTTCTGGGTCAAATGGAAAAACCGGATGTAGATTCGATAGACGGATTATCCCCGGCCATCTCGATAGACCAAAAAACCACCTCCAAAAACCCGCGCTCCACCGTTGGCACGGTAACCGAAATCTACGACTACCTGCGTCTGTTATACGCGCGCATAGGAATACCGCATTGCCCAATCTGCGGCAAAGAGATTCGGCAGCAAACGGTAGACCAAATTGTAGACAGAGTGATGCAGTTGCCAACGGGCAGCAAAATTCAAATATTAGCGCCGGTGGTACGCGGCAGAAAGGGCGAGCATACCAAAGAGCTGGAACAAGCGCGCAAGGCCTCGTATGTACGCGTGCGCATAGACGGCGTGATTTACGACTTATCCGAAGACATCAAACCGGAAAAAAACAAGAAGCATGATATAGAAATCGTAGTAGACCGCCTGGTCATACAGCCGGATTTAAGGTCACGCCTTGCAGATTCAATAGAAACCGCGTCAGGACTATCGGGCGGATTGATTTTGGTCAATGTCATCGACGGACAAGACATGCTGTTTTCGCAAAACTACGCCTGTCCCGAGCACGCAGTGGGCATAGAGGAGCTGTCGCCGCGCATGTTTTCGTTCAACAGTCCGTTTGGCGCATGCGAAAAATGCACCGGCTTAGGCGTATTTATGAAAGTCGACCCGGATTTAATTGTGCCGGACAAAAGTCTTTCTATCAACCGAGGGGGCCTTAAAGCAAGCGGCTGGGCCATGGAGGGCAGCACAATCGCGGCAATGTATATGAAAGCGCTTTCCAAGCATTACGGCTTCTCTCTGGAAACGCCCATAGACGAATTACCGAAAGAAATCGTAGAGATTCTGCTATACGGAACAAAAGGAGAAAAAATAGAAGTAGAGCGCACCAACGAATACGGAGCAGGGCGATACAAAACAGAATTTGAAGGCATAGTAAACAATTTAGAGCGCCGCTTTCAGGAGACCCAAAGCAGCTGGATTAAAGAAGAAATCGAGTCATATATGAGCGCGATACCCTGCGACGGCTGCGGCGGCAAGCGACTGTCGCCGGTGAGCCTTTCGGTAACGGTGGGCGGTATCAACATCAGCGATTTTTGCGGCCGATCCATCACACAGGCATTGGAGTTTGTAAGCAAACTGGAGCTGAGCGAAAAAGAGCAGATCATCGCCCAACCCATTCTAAAAGAAATCAAAGAGCGCTTAGGTTTCCTGCAAAGCGTCGGGCTGTCATATTTAACGCTGTCCAGAGCCTCAGGCACACTTTCCGGCGGAGAGAGCCAGCGCATCCGCCTGGCAACGCAAATCGGGTCCTCGCTCATGGGCGTGCTCTATATATTAGACGAACCGAGCATCGGCCTGCACCAGCGAGACAACGACAAATTACTGGCCACACTGCGCCACTTACGAGATTTAGGCAACACGGTGATTGTAGTAGAGCACGACGAAGACACCATGTTAGCAGCGGATTATATTGTAGACATCGGTCCGGGAGCGGGAGTACACGGCGGCAATGTAGTCTTCAGCGGAAAAACCGCAGACCTGCTAAATTGCAAAGGCTCCATAACGGGCCAGTATCTCAGCGGGCGCAAAAAAGTAGAAGTACCCAAGGTGCGCCGCAAGGGCAACGGCAAGCAGCTCAAAATCACAGGCGCTTCGCAAAACAACCTAAAAAACCTGCAAGTAGAATTCCCGCTGGGCAAACTGATTTGCGTAACAGGCGTTTCAGGTTCGGGCAAGTCATCTCTGGTCAATGAGATTCTATACAAATATTTAGCGGCGCAACTCAACGGAGCAAAAGCAAAGCCGGGCAAATTCAAAAAAATCGAGGGCATAGAAGAACTGGACAAAGTAATACAAATCAACCAGTCGCCAATAGGCAGAACGCCGCGCTCAAACCCGGCAACGTACACCGGGCTGTTTACCGACATCCGAGAGCTGTACGCCTCCACGCAGGAGGCCAAAATGCGCGGCTTTAGCGCGGGAAGATTCTCCTTTAATGTCAAAGGGGGGCGCTGCGAGGCCTGTCAGGGAGACGGCATATTAAAAATCGAAATGCACTTTCTGCCGGACATCTACGTTCCCTGCGATATCTGCAAAGGCAAACGGTACAACCGAGAAACCTTGGAAATCAAATACAAAGGCAAAAGCATCTCAGACGTGCTGGAAATGACCGTAGAAGAGGGTCTGGAATTTTTCGCGCATATTCCAAAAATTCAGCGCAAGCTGCAAACGCTGCAACAGGTAGGTCTGGGGTATATCAAAATCGGCCAACCCTCCACAACGCTGTCAGGAGGAGAGGCGCAGCGCGTCAAACTGGCCACCGAGCTATCCAAGCGACCGACCGGGCGCACCATTTATATCTTAGACGAGCCTACCACCGGCCTGCACATCGCAGACGTACACATGCTGATCCACGTGCTGCAAAAGCTGGTGGATTCAGGCAACACAGTGGTAGTCATCGAGCACAATTTAGACTTGATCAAAACCGCAGACCACATCATAGACATCGGCCCCGAGGGAGGAGACGCAGGCGGAACGATCGTCGCCAAAGGCACGCCGGAAAAAATCGCGCAAACGGCTCAATCGTACACGGGCCGGTATTTAAAAAAATATTTACAGCAGTAAAAAGAAAAAGCCTAAAAAAGAGGCTTTTTTTGCCTCAAAGCCCAGAAAAAATAGGAAAATCAATAAAATTTACATATCGTTCATTAAATCACGCATGAGAATATAGTAAAATAAATAAAATAACACAAGGAAGGTTTTGTGCTTGTTTGGCTATATCAAACCGAAAATTCCGGAGTTAAAGGTGCGCGAATACGAGCGGTACAAAAGCGTTTACTGTTCCCTATGCAAGCAACTGGGCAAAGAATACGGCATGCTTTCACGCTTAGCGCTCAGCTACGACAGCACATTTTTTGCGCTGGTGAGCCTAAGCCTAAAAGAAAATTGCACGCCGGTTCAAAAGGGCAAATGCGTATGCAACCCGCTCAAGAAGTGCAGTTTCTGCACGCAGAGCAACGCAGAATTTTCATTAGCGGGCGCGCTCACGGTCATGCTCACGCACCAAAAACTGCGCGACGATATTGCAGACAGCGGTATTTTAGGAAAACTTAGAGCATATGTGCTGCTGCCGTGGGTATGGAGAGCCAATCAAAAAGCAGGCAAACGCTACCCGCAGCTGCAGCAAATCATAAGCAATATGCAATCGGCGCAGCAGCAGGCAGAGCAGCAGGCGCCGGCAGGAATCGACGCCGCAGCGGAACCCACCGCGCAAATGCTGGGGCAAATTTTTGCACAGCTTGCGCCCAAGTGCAAGGCAACGGCGCGCATCCTGCACAATTTGGGGTATTTTCTGGGCAAATGGGTCTATATGATAGACGCTGCCGACGACATGGAAAAAGACATAAAAGAGCAAACCTTTAACCCGTTTGTTGCATCATTTTCCCTCACAAAAGAGAGCAAGGCCGAAGAAATCGCCCAAGCAAAAACACAATGCAACCAATCGCTCAACGCGGTGCTTTCCCAGGTCATAGCGTCCTATCATTTAATAGAACCGCACCATTTCAAACCCATAATAGAAAACATCATAACAGAAGGCTTACCGCAAATGCAAAAGGAAATACTGTTCCAAAAGGAGAACCGGAATGACAGATCCATATAAAGTCCTGGGCATCTCAAAAGACGCCACCGACGAGCAGGTAAAAGAAGCCTATCGGGAAATGGCAAAAAAATACCACCCGGACAACTACCAAGGCAGCCCAATCGCCGACTTAGCCACCGAAAAAATGAAAGAGGTCAACCAAGCCTACGACCAAATTCTCAACGAGCGAAAAACCCGGCAAAGCGGCGGCAAAGCAGCGTCGGGCGGCTCCCGCACCGAATATCACAACCAAAATTCAAGCTTTACAGACGTGCGCAATTTAATCATGGCAGGCAGAATCGCAGACGCCGAACAAATATTAAACGGCGTACCGCCCGCGCAAAGAAACGCCGAATGGTACTTTTTAAAAGGCACGATTTTATACAAGCGCGGCTGGCTGGAAGAAGCGTACAATCATTTTGCGCAAGCATGCGACATGGACCCCTCCAACGCAGAATACTCCATGGCATACAACCAGCTCAAAAACCAAAGAACCGGAGTCTACGGAGGATACAATCCAAGCATGCCGCGGCGGCAGGGCAACTGCAGCGGCTGCGACGTCTGCAGCGGATTGATATGCGCAGATTGCTGCTGCGAGTGCTTCGGCGGAGATTTAATTCCCTGCTGCTAAGAAAATAAAAGGGGTGAGGGGAATGAACCGTACCATACGCATAGCCTTTTGCGGCATTTTAACAGCATTAGGCCTTGCGCTGATGTATTTAGCGGCGCTCATACCCGTAGCAACGCTGACCTTACCGGCATTGGCAGGCCTGCTTTTGGTAATACCGGTCATCGAAATGGGAATACGCTGGGCGTTGCCGGTGTTTGCCGTAACAGCGATATTATCCTATTTATTCGTACCGGACAAACAAGCGGCCCTGGTATATAGCATATTTTTGGGGTATTACCCAATCGTAAAAGCATTGCTGGAACGACTGAAAAATAAGGCGTTACAATGGGTCATAAAATTTGCCGTATGCAACGCAGCGTTGGTTCCGGCATATTTTCTTGCGGTATATGCGCTGGGCATACCAAAGGAGAGCATGACCGTTTTCGGGGTATACATGCCATGGGTCTTATGGTTATTTGCCAACGGCGTTTTTGCACTATACGACATAGCAATCACAGGGGTTGTAGTATTTTACATCAAACGCCTGCACCGCCAATTTTCAAACTGGCTGAAGAAGAAATAAAAACCTATAAACATAGTAGGTAAATAGGCAGCGCATTTTCAGCTTAGCAGGTAAACAAGAACAAATGTTTCACGTGAAACATTTTTTTAAAAATATGGCTTGATTTTTGCACAACAACGCATTAAACTGAATAGTAAGAGTGCAAACATAAAAGGAAATTACAAGTATGAATAATCAGCTTATTCTCAGAATGCGGCGGAAAATGGCGGAATTTTCCAAAGGGCAGCGATTAATTGCCAACTACATTGAAGAACATTATGATACGGTAGCGTTTATGACCGCAGCAAAATTAGGCGCAACGGTTGGCGTCAGCGAATCAACAGTGGTGCGCTTTGCCACCGAAATTGGTTATGCCGGTTACCCCGATTTGCAACGCGCGATTCAGGAAATGATTCGCAGTCGCATGACCTCGGTGCAGCGGTTGGAGATGACCGCTAACGCCGGAAAAAACAACCAAATTTTAAGCGCCGTGCTCACTCGCGACATGGATAGCATTCGCCGCACGATGGACGAAACTTCCCATGAAATGTTCTCGCAGGCGGTCAGCGCCATTGTTGCCGCCAAAAAAATTTATATTATCGGCGTGAGAAGCTCGCATGCCTTGGCCGCCTTTATGGCGTATTATTTTAACTTGTTATTTGAACATGTGCAGCTGGTAAACGCGACCAGCGAGGCCGAAGTTTTTGAACAAATGATTCACGTGGGGCGGCAGGACGTTGTGATCGGGATTAGTTTTCCGCGGTATTCCAAGCGCGCGGTTAAGGCGTTGAAATTTGCTACCAGCCGCGGCGCTAAGGTCATTGCCATTACGGATAGCTCGCTTTCTCCGTTGGCACCGCCCGCCAAATATTTGTTGTTGGCCCGCAGCGAAATGGCCTCCTTTGTGGATTCGCTGGTGGCTCCGTTGAGCCTGATTAACGCGCTGATCGTGGCCGGCGCCGCTTTGAAAAAAGACGAGGTTAAGGCCGTGTTTCATTCGCTGGAGAGCATTTGGGACGAATACGGCGTTTATGAGAAGGTGGATGAAAAATCAGGTGAATCGGTTTGATGTGATTGTGGTCGGCGGCGGCGCTGCCGGAATGATGGCCGCCGGCGTTGCCGCTCAAAATGGTTTGCGGACCTTGCTGCTGGAGAAGAATGATAGGCTTGGGAGAAAGCTGCGCATTACCGGCAAGGGTAGGTGCAATGTGGTCAATAATTGCGACGTGCCTGCTGTGATTGCTTCTGTGCCTGTAAACGGTCGGTTTTTATATAGCGCCGTTTCTCGGTTTACGCCGCAGGATACCATGCGCTTTTTTGAGAATTTGGGCGTGCCGCTGAAAACCGAGCGCGGGAATCGGGTGTTTCCGGAGTCGGATTTTGCTGCGGATATTGTGGACGCTTTAAAGCGTTACTGCGTTACAAACGGCGTGCGGGTGCAAACCGAGACCGTGACCGCGCTTTGTGCAAATTTACAGAAAATGACCGGCGTGGAATGCCAAAGCGGCAGGGTGTACCATGCGCAAAATGTGGTGGTTGCCTGCGGCGGAATGTCGTACCCGGCTACGGGCTCGACCGGCGACGGCTACCGTTTTGCAAAGCAGCTTGGGCATACCGTGACCGAGTTGCGGCCCTCTTTGGTTTCTCTGGTTGCTTTTGGCAGCGAGTGCCCTGCTTTACAAGGCCTTTCTTTGAAAAATACCGCCATTTCTGTTACGGACACAGAGCGTGACCGCTTGATTTACCGCGATTTTGGAGAGATGCTGTTTACGCATTACGGCGTGACCGGGCCGATGATTTTAAGCGCCAGCTGTCATATGAGAGATATGCGGCCGGGGCGGTACCGCATTGCCGTTGATTTTAAGCCCGCGCTGACGTTGGAACAGCTCGACTTGAGGTTGCAGAGGGATTTTGCCCAGAACCAAAATAAGGATTTTATCAACTCGCTCGGCGCGCTGCTGCCCAGAAAATTGATTCCTGTGATGGTTGCAAAATCAGGCATAGCGCCCGGGCAGAAGTGTAACCGGATCACCAAGGCGCAACGCAGGGATTTTGCCGCGCTGCTTAAAAATTTTACCGTTGCGATAAAGGGCTTTCGGCCCATAGAGGAGGCGATTGTGACCTCCGGCGGGGTGGCTGTGCGGGAGATTTCTCCGGGCAGCATGGAGTCGAAGCTTGTTGCGGGGCTGTATTTTGCCGGCGAGGTGCTGGATGTTGACGCGTATACCGGGGGCTTTAATTTGCAGATCGCGTTTTCCAGCGGGTATTTGGCTGCAAGCTCCATTGCGCAAAAATTTTGGGAACAGAAAGGGGAAGCACTGTGATTGCTGTTGCGATAGACGGGCCGGCGGGCGCCGGTAAAAGTAGCATAGCCCGTAAAATTGCCCGGAATTTGGGGTTTGTTTATGTGGATACCGGCGCGCTTTACCGTGCGGTGGGGCTGTATATGCTGGAGCGGGGCGTGATGCTTGGCGATGCGGCCGCTGTGACCGCCGCGCTTGACGGGCTTTGTATTGCGCTGCAGTTTGCGCAGGGCAGGCAGCGCGTTTTGCTGTGCGGCGAGGATGTGACCGATTTGATTCGTACCCCGCGGGTTTCTCAGGCGGCTTCGATGGTTTCTGCCGTGCCTGCGGTGCGCGCGTTTTTGTTGCAGTTGCAGAAGGATTTTGCGCAGAAGAATAATGTGATTATGGACGGCCGCGATATTGGTACGGTGGTGCTGCCGCAGGCGCAGGTGAAAATTTTTTTGACCGCTTCGCCGGAGGCACGGGCGAAACGTCGCTATACTCAATTGCGGCAAAAGGGCGTGTATGCCGATTTTGATACCATTTTAACCGAAATATTGCAGCGCGATGACCGCGATAAAAATAGGGCTGTGGCTCCGCTGGTGCCCGCTGATGACGCTGTGATCGTGGATTCTACCGGCTTGACAAAGCAGCAGGTCATTAGAAAAATCAGGACGCTGATACAGCCGTATTTGGCACAAAACCTTGGGCGCGTTTAGACACAAGAAACACAGACGGCTTTGCCGGAAATGGAGGTGAAATGGTGAAAAATACCCCTTTTTATACGGTGAGCAGAGTGGTCGGCGGCCCTCCGTTTTCGCTGCTGTATCCTCATGTTTCCAATCATTCCGAACGTATTCCTCAACACGGGAAGGTCATTATTTGCAGCAATCATCTCTCTTTGAAAGACCCGCCGATGCTCGCTTTGGATACCAAGCGGCAGATTTTTTATATGGCAAAAGCCGAATTGTTTGCACATAAATTTGTCGGCTGGCTGATTACCGCGCTGGGGGCGTTCTCTGTGGAGCGCGGCGCGGGCGACGCTGCAGCGCTGGACAGGTGCGGTGAGATTTTGCAGCAGGGCGGCGCTGTGGGGATTTTTATTGAGGGTACGCGCTCTTTGGACGGCAAATTGGGTAAGCCCAAGTCCGGCGCTGTGATGTTGGCGCATCGCCATCAGGCGCCGATTTTGCCCGTGTGTATTACCACAAAAGACGGCAAAGCCGCAAAGCCTTTTGAGAAAACGGTGATTTCTTACGGGGAGTTGATTTTGCCGCGGGAGTTGGGCATTGCCGAGGAGAGTGCGGCGCAATTTCGCAGGGCCTCGCGGCTGGTGATGGAGCGTATTGCGCAATTGCGTGAGCGCGATTTACAAACCTTTTTCAGGAAGGAATCGAATACCGTATGAAGCTTTATGGATTTTTTCGCGTAACCGCCGCGCCGTTTATTAAAGCGCTGTACCGTTTGCGCGTTCAGGGCGCGCAGCATATACCCAAGAGCGGCGGCGTGATTTTATGCAGCAATCACCGCTCGGTGGCCGACCCCATTTTGTTGGGCTTTAGTGTGAAGCGCCGGCAGGTGCGCTATATGGCAAAACAGGAATTGTTTGAGAATCACGGTCAATTTGCCGCTTGGTTTTTACGCACGCTGGGCGCATTTCCGGTAAACCGCGGTAAGGGCGATACCCAGGCCATTGAACAGGCCGTTTCGATTCTGGAGCAGGGCGGTATGCTCGGGATTTTTCCGCAGGGCTATGTGACGCCGCCCGGCGTGCCGTTTGCGCCCAAGTCGGGCGTTGCGACCATTGCTTACCGCGCTAAAGCGCCGGTTTTGCCCGCTGCGATTCTTGCCGATGGTAAAATTAAGCCGTTTGGCCCGGTGACCGTTTCGTTTGGGAAGCTGATTGCGTATGAGGATTTTGGCTTTACTACCGGGAGTCGCGGTGAGATAAAAGCGGCCGCGCATAAAATTGCAGACGCGGTGAACCAATTGTTGGAGGACGCATAATGGGTATTCAAGTTGCAAAGTCGGCGGGGTTTTGCTTTGGCGTGGACAGAGCCGTGCAGATGGTGTATGAATTGCTGGAGCAGGGAGAAAAAGTCTATACCTTGGGGCCGATTATTCATAACCCGCAGATGATTGCCGATTTGGAGTCGCGCGGGGTGGAGATGATTGAGCGTGTGGAAAATGCTCCGAAAGACGGTACGGTGGTGATTCGGGCGCATGGTGTGCCGCAAAGTATTACCGACAGCTTATTGCGCCAAAATGCCGCTTGCAGCGACGCTACTTGTCCGTTTGTTGCCAAGATTCACAATATTGTAAGGCGGGAGTCTGAAAAGGGGCAGGTTATTTTGATTGTCGGCGACCGCACGCACCCGGAGGTGATTGGCATTGAGGGGCACTGCGCAGGCAAGTCTTATATTGTGGGCGATGTTTTGGAGCTGCAAAATTTGTTGAAACAGGCGCCAAATTTGGTCAATTTGCCGATTAGCGTTGTGGTACAGACGACCTTTCATGTAGGAGAATGGAAAAATTGTTTGAAAATCCTCAAAAGGGTATATACAAACGCTACGATTTTTGATACAATATGTAATGCAACTGCCAACCGTCAGTCGGAGGCCATTGAACTTGCCCGGAATTCCGACTTGATGGTCATTATAGGGGGAAGGCATAGCTCTAATACCGCAAAGCTTTATGAGGTTTGCAAGCCGTTTTGTGATACGTACCTCGTAGAATCTGCGTGGGAGCTTCCCAAGGCACAGATTCGTGCTGCCCAAAATATAGGCATTACTGCTGGCGCTTCCACGCCCGCAAGTATCATTAAGGAGGTACTGGTTACCATGACAGAACTAAAATCCGGGAACGAATTGCAGGAGAATACCGAGCTTAGCTTTGAGGAGATGCTGGAGGAATCTTTGAAAAGTTTTAATACAGACGAAAAGGTGCGCGGCGTTGTAGTGGGTATTGCTCCGAATGAAATTCAGGTGGATGTGGGCAGAAAGCAGGCCGGTTTTGTGCCGGCTTCCGAATTGTCGTCCGACCCGAATGTGAAACCCGAGGATATTGTGAAGATTGGCGATGAAATTGAGCTTTTGATTATGCGCACCAACGACCAGGAGGGTACGATTATGCTCTCTAAAAAGCGTTTGGACGCTGTGAAGGGCAGGGAGATTGTTGCTAAAGCTGAGGAGGACGGCACGGTTTTGACCGGCGTTGTGACCGAGGTGATTAAGGGCGGCGTTATTGCCGTGACGCATGGCGTGCGCGTGTTTATTCCGGCTTCTCAGGCTACGGCCTTCCGCGGCGAACCGTTGGAAAATTTGCTGAAAAAAGAGGTTAATTTCCGCATTATTGAGGTCAATCGTTCCCGTCGCCGTGCGGTGGGTTCCATTCGGGCCGTATTGCAGGAGGAGCGCAGCGAACAGGAGGAGAAATTCTGGGAGAGCGCACAGGAGGGCAAAACATATACCGGTGTTGTTAAGTCGCTTACGTCTTACGGCGCTTTTGTGGACATTGGCGGCATTGACGGTATGATTCATATTTCCGAGCTTTCCTGGAATCGCATCAAGCACCCCTCTGAGGTTGTGAATGTGGACGATGAAGTGACCGTTTATATCAAGGGGCTGGACCGCGAAAAAGGCAGGGTTTCTCTTGGCTTTAAGCGGCAGGAGGACAATCCGTGGGAGAAGCTGAAACAGGACTACCCGGTGGGGACTGTGGTGGACGCGAAAATTGTTGGTATGACGCCGTTTGGCGCGTTTGCGAATATTGTGCCCGGTATTGACGGCTTGATTCATATTTCTCAAATTGCGCATGAGAGAGTGGAAAAACCACAGGATGTTCTTAAAATGGACCAGGTGATTAAAGCTAAAATTACCGAAATTGATTTTGACAAAAACCGTGTGAGTTTGTCTATGAAGGCGCTGCTGGAGCCGCCTGTAAAAGAGGACTCCGAGCAGGCTGACGAATCGGCGCAAGCGCAGGAATAATATACGAAAAATGCAAAGTACCGGCAGAGTTGTCGGCACTTTTTTTTTCAAAAATTGTTCAGACAGGCACAATCTCACTTTTTTTGCGTATAATGCAAAAGGCGCTAATTGCGCACAAATTCAGAGAAGGTGACCTGTTATGAGAATCCGTCGCCGCGCCCCAAGACCTTTGTGGCGCCGTCATCGCCGTTCCCAAAATCGCCGCCGTATACGCAAAAAATGGGTCGTTATCGCCGTTTTCGGTATCGCGTTTTTTTGCTTTTTCAGCTTTCGCCTGCGCCCTATGATGCAATCGATTACGGCTACTGTGGCAAAGCAGGTTATGACCCGTTCGGTTGAGGAGGCTGTTAAGCAAAGTATTTCGGCCTCGGAGTTGGCTTATAATGATTTTGTTACCGTGGAACGGGACAGCGCCGGCAATATTTTGGGCATTACTACCAATATGGTGAACACAAATCGCTTGAAAGCGGAGTTGACCGCCGCGATTGAAGAGAAATTGATACAGAATTCTACGCGGACGGGCGTGCCCGTGGGAACGCTTTTGGGCAGTAATTTGCTGCGGGGTTATGGACCGGATATTCCGCTGCGGGTTGGGCTGATTGGCAGCGGGGATATTGATTTTCAAAGCAGCTTTGAATCGGCGGGGATTAACCAGACCGTACATAAAATTTACCTGACCATTCATACCTCGTGCTATGCTTATTTGCCAGGCCTTAAAAGTCAGTCCGATGTTGATACCTCTATGGTGGTGGCCGAAACCGTGATTGTGGGCGAGGTGCCTAATACGTATGCCAATTTTCAGCTTCCGGGGCTGTATGACCAGCAGCAGAATACTGCAAAATCATCGTAATTTATGCTTTCTAAATGTGTAAAATAGGGGTATAATATTAGGAAGAGCAAAAAAAGGAGCGTGCAGTATGCCGGAAAAAATGAAACAGCTCATTGAGGAATTGCAGCGCGCCGCACAGGCGTATTATAAATATGACAGGCCCATTATGACCGACAGGGCTTATGATAAGCTGTATGACGAATTGGAGGCTTTGGAGCAGAAAACGGGTATTGTTTTTGCAAATTCGCCGACGCAAAAGGTGCAGGGTGAAATTTTGGAGAGTCTTACAAAAGTTGCTCATTCCAAGCCGATGCTTTCGGCAAAAAAAACAAAGTCCGCTGAGGATTTGTTTCAGTTTTGCGCCAATCAACCCATGATGGTCTCGTGGAAACTGGACGGTTTGACCCTTATACTCAAATATGAAAACGGTGCGCTTAGACAGGCGGTTACCAGGGGAGACGGCGCGCAGGGCGAGGAGGTGACTCATTCGCTGAAGATGTTTACCAATGTGCCGCTGAGTATACCGTTTTGCGGTAATTTGGAGCTGCGCGGGGAAGGTGTGATTTCCTGGGAAAATTTTGAGAAAATCAACAATGCGCTGCCTTTGGAGGACCAATATGCGCACCCGCGTAATCTGGCGGCGGGCAGCGTGCGGCAACTGAACGCCAATATTGCAAAGCAGCGCTATTTGGAGTTTATTGCGTTTGAGTTGGTGTTGGCGGAAAATACGGATTTTACCGCGTGCCGCGAGCAGTTGCAATTTTTGCAGGAGAACGGTTTTACCGCGGTCGAACGGGAATACCATACCTTTTCCTCCGCGCAGGAGATTCAGGCGCATATTGAAACGTTCGATCCGCAGCGCTACCCTTACCCGGTGGACGGCCTGATTTTTGAGTATGATAATTTGCGCTATGGTCTGTTGCAGGGCGCTACGGACCATCATGAGAACAATAAAATCGCCTATAAATGGGCCGATGAAACGGTCACGACCCGGTTTTTGGAGATTGAGCGCAATACCACGCGGACGGGTATGGTGAGTTTGACCGCGTTGTTTGAGCCGGTTATGATAGACAGTACCGAGGTCAGTCGCGCCAGCGTGCACAATTATGATATTTACCGCGAATTTCAGTTTGGCGTTGGCGACGCCATTACCGTGTATAAGGCCAATAAGATTATTCCGCAGATTGAGGAAAATTTGACCCGCAGCGGCACTTACCGATTGCCCGAAATTTGTCCCTGCTGCAATACCGCTTTGGAGCTGCGCCGCCCTAAGGACGCGCAATTTTTATTCTGTCCCAATCAGAATTGTCCGGCGCGCAGGGTGCAGCAATTTGTTTATTTTGTCAGCAAGCCCGCTATGAATATCTCCGGTTTGAGCGAGGCTACGCTGGAAAAATTTGTGGACAAGGGTTGGGTCAGGGAGTTTGCCGATATTTTTCGATTGGAGCGCCACAGAGAGCAGATTCTCTCCTTGGAGGGTTTTGGAGAAAAATCGTATGAGAAGCTGCAGGCGGCCATAAAAAACAGCAGCGTTGTGCCGCTGGACCGCTTTTTGGTGGCGTTGGGTATTCCGAATATTGGCAAAAAAACGGCGAAAATACTGGCGCAGGCCTGCAATTGGAGTTGGGACGACCTGTTTGCCAAAATAAACGGGCGCTATGATTTTTCGCAATTGCGGGATTTTGGTCAGGTGGCCAACCAAAATTTATATACCTATTTTCAAAGCGAGGAAAACCGCGCGGCGCTGCGCAATTTGCTTGCGCAAATCACCTTTGAGGCGGTGGAAATTAAGGAGGTGGCTGCGGATAATCCGTTTTTTGGAAAAACAGTGGTGCCAACGGGTACGCTGGCGCATTTTACCAGGGATTCGATCAAGGAGGCGCTGGAGGAGTTGGGCGCTAAGGTGACCGGTTCGGTTTCCAAGAACACCGATTATGTGATTGCCGGCGAAAAAGCAGGCAGTAAGCTGGTCAAGGCGCAGGAATTGGGTGTTCGCGTGCTGACCGAACAGGAATTTTTAGAGATGAGCGATGAGTGCCCCAAATGAGTGTAAGGTTTGGGTTGAAATCAAAAAAAATTTAAAAAAATTTTGGTAAAAAGGTTGAAATTGTCAAAACTTGTATGCTATAATTGTAAAATAGCAACAAATTATTCAAAAGGAGGTGCTGTACGATGAAATGTCCGTTTTGTTTTTATGAGGAAAGCAAGGTGATCGATTCTCGCCCCACAGATGAGGGGGAGAAAATTCGTCGCCGCAGGGAATGCTTGAAATGCGGCAAACGCTTTACTACCTATGAAATCATTGAAACAGTACCGGTTATCGTCATCAAAAAAGACAAGTCTCGCCAGGTATTTGACAGAAGTAAAATACTAAACGGCTTGTTGCGCGCATGTGAAAAACGTCCGGTTTCGATTGAAACGCTGGAAAAAATTGTGGATGAAATGGAATTTGCGCTGCAAAATGCTCCGGACAGAGAGGTTCCGTCCGAGCGCATCGGCGAGCTGGCTATGGAAAAACTCAAGGACATAGACCAGGTGGCATACGTTCGCTTTGCGTCGGTTTACCGCCAATTCCAAGACGTAGAAACCTTTATGCAAGAGTTAAAATCCATCATGCACGCACAATAAGCGCAAAAAAATTCCTCCGGAGTATCGGGGGGTTTTTTTATTTTAATACGATTCTTCGGCCTGTGCGGCGGTCTGCTCTAAATAAGAACGCGATTTTTCCTTGCTGTAACCGTATTTGTTGCGGTATAAATACAAAAACAAAATGGAGAACAGCAGGGTGATCAGCTCCGCTGCGGGAACAACCAGCCAGATGCCGGTAATGTCAAAGAGCAGCGGCAGCGTGACGATGCCGATAACAAAGAAAATAAGCGAACGGAAAGAGGAAACCAGCGCGGAGATAAGGCCGTTGGAAAACGCCGTAAACAGCCCGGAGGTGAGAATATTGGAGCCGCTGATTAAAAACGCAAAGCTGAAAATCCGGAAGCCGTATACGGTAATATCAAACAGTTCGGGAGAGTTGGGCGCAAAAAAACGGGTAATGGGAATGGCCAGACTTTGTGCCGCGATAAACGAAACGACCGAAAAAATAGCGACCATCCGGTAGCTGTAGGTGACGATTTTATGCAGTTTTTCGCAATTTTGCTGGCCGTAGTTAAAGCTGATAAGCGGAGCGATGCCGGCCGAAAACCCCAGCAGCATAGAAACCAGCAGAAAAGAGGCGTACATCACAATCGTAATGGCGGCAACGCCCGTGGTGCCAATGTATTGCATCATATACAGGTTGAACAGAAAGGTGGAAATACCCGCGGAAATTTGCACCACCATTTCCGAGGAGCCGTTTGCGCACGCCGAGAGTACCAGCTTGATATTCGGTATGGGCTTTGCAAAGCTTACGCTCAGTTTTTTAGAGGCAAAGAAAATAATGCTTAAAATAATGGGCACGATCATGGCGATCTCTGTTGCGTAAGCGGCGCCGGCCATGCCCATGTTCAGCGGCCCCATAAACAGGTAATCCAGCCCGATGTTCGTAACGCCGCCGATGACGCTGTTTAAAAGCGCCAAATTGGCCTTACCTGCGGTTACCAAAAAGAAATCGGTATAGAATTTTGCCATGGTGACCAGCGTGAACATACCCACCACGAACAGGTAGTCATGGCCATAGGCGTACAGGGGATCCACAATGCCCAAAAACGAGAGCAGGGGATTGATAAAAATTAAAATACCCGCCGTGACCAAAACCCCCAGCGCCATGAGCACAAGGAATAAAAAAGTAAAATTCCGGTTGGCCTCGTCCTTTTTGCCTTGGCCCATTTTTTTAGCGACAATGGCGCTGCCGCCCGAGGCAAACATGGTAGCAATGCCCATAATCACATTAAATACGGGAAACACAATATTCAGCGCGGAAAGACCGTCCTCTCCGATGATATTGGAAATAAAAATACCGTCTATAATGGTGTAAAGCGAGGCGAATACCAACATAAAAACAGTTGGCAACGCGAATTTGATTAAAGAACCAACGGTGATTTTTCTTGCCAGTGTATGCATAAACAGAACCTCCTAAATACTTGACATTCACAAAGCTATCCTCTATCATAAAGTATACAGTAACAGGATAGTCAAGAGGTTTTTTATGAGCGAACAATTTCAAAACAAAATTCCCACGGGAACCTTTGCAAAACTGTGCGGAATCCCCAAAAAAACGCTGCTGTATTATGATGAAATCGGGTTATTCCAGCCGGATTTTGTAGCCGAAAACGGATACCGTTACTATTCCTACCGGCAGTTTGAGGTCATCTCGGTCATACTGGGCCTGCGCGGGCTTGGTATGCCGCTAAGGGAAATCAAAACCTATATTCACAATCGCACTCCGGAGAAAATGATTCGCTTGCTGGAGGAGCAAAACCGCAATACTCAAAACGAGATCAAAAGATTAAAATTGACCGGGCAATTCTTACAAACAAGAATCGCGCTGACCAAAAGCGTATTGAACCAACCAACGGAGGAGATACAGCTGCAGCGGCAGGAAAAGACGTATTTTTTGGTGACCGACACCGGCGCGCTGCGCTCAAAATATGATTTTGCAAAAGCGTGGCGCGCGCATATTCAGCACTGTATTGAAAAGCAGCTCAATGCCGGCTACCCGGACGGCACGATTGTACAGGTTGACGATATTATGCGGGGAAATTACGAAAAATATGCCTATATTTTCACAAAAACGGAGCGCCCCATACAAGGCGAGCAATTTTTTGAAAAACCGCAGGGCTTGTATTTAACGGCATATCACAAGGGAGCGTATGAGCATACAGGAGAAACCTATTGCAAAATGGTAGCATTTGCAAAGGAGCAAGGGCTTGCGCTGCAGGGGTATGCCTTTGAGGAGGGTCTGCTGGACGACTTGGTAACCTCGTCTTCGGAGAGGCTGCTGACAAAAATTTCAATTGAGGTTGGGGCATAAAGCATGCAAACAAAAACAGCGGCTGAAAAACCGCTGTTTTTTAAAGAGAATCAACCTGAATGAAGCTGTTTTTATCGTCGGCCAGCTTAAAAAAATGATGCTTTCCGCAGTCCCAGCAAACCATTTCAAAGCTGGTAAAATGCTCGCGGTCTTTAAAAGCGTTCATAGCTCTGCCGCCGCAAACGGGGCAGGTTTTGGGAGTGAATTCGGGTGGATTTTTCATAGCAATCGCTCCTTGTGAATATTTTTGTTTGCTGCTTTCTATTATAATAGACAAGCGGGCGTTTTGGCAAGACGCAAGCAAGCATATTGATAAACTTTAGGCAAAAAGGCGGTACAATTGTAAATAATTTGTGAAATTTTCATTTTCCGAGAAAAATCCCTTGCAATTTTGCGGCAAACACGTTACAATAATTTTAGCACTCGCGCTAATTGAGTGCTAAAATTGCGCGAGGAACTTTAGCATAAACATGAAGGAGGAACTATTTTATGACGATTAAACCACTGTTAGACAGAGTTTTAATTCAAATGACAGAGGCAGAGGAAACCACAAAAAGCGGCATTGTATTGGCCAGCGCTTCTCAAGAAAAACCGCAGATAGCCAAGGTATTGGCCGTAGGCCCCGGCGGCGTGGTAGACGGCAAAGAAGTCACCATGTATATCAAACCGGGCGACAAAGTCATTGCCAGCAAATATGCCGGCACAGAAGTAAAAATGGACGGTGAGGAATGCCTGATCGTCCGCCAAAGCGACATTCTGGCAATTGTGGAATAACGAACCGCTGAATTTGCACGATAAATTTTAGGAGGAACAGAATCTATGGCAAAAGAGATTATTTACGGTGAAGAAGCAAGAAAAGCATTGATGAACGGTATCAACCAGCTGGCGGATACCGTAAAAATCACCTTAGGGCCCAAGGGCTGCAATGTGGTTTTAGACAAAAAATTCGGCGCGCCGCTGGTCACGAACGACGGCGTGACCATCGCCAAGGAGGTGGAGCTGGACGACCCGTTTGAGAACATGGGCGCTCAGCTTGTAAAAGAGGTTTCGATTAAAACAAACGACGTAGCGGGCGACGGCACCACAACGGCAACCTTGCTGGCGCAAGCGCTGATTCGCGAGGGCATGAAAAACGTGACCGCCGGCGCAAACCCGATGATTTTGAAAAAGGGCATTCAAAATGCGGTCAATGCCGCGGTGAACACCCTGACCGAGAATTCCAAAAAAGTAAACGGCACCGAGGACATCGCTCGCGTTGCCACGATTTCTGCCGCCGACGAAGTAATAGGCAAGCTGATTTCGGAGGCAATGGAGAAAGTAACCGCCGACGGCGTCATCACCGTAGAGGAGTCCAAAACGGCAGAGACCTACTCCGAAGTAGTCGAGGGCATGATGTTTGACCGCGGCTACGTAACGCCGTACATGGTAACCGACACCGACAAAATGACAGCGGAGCTGGACGACGCATACGTGCTGATTACAGATAAAAAAATCTCCAACATTCAGGAGATTCTGCCGATTCTGGAGCAAATCGTACAATCGGGCAAAAAGCTGCTGATCATCGCAGAAGATGTGGAAGGCGAAGCGCTCACCACGCTGATTCTGAACAAACTGCGCGGCACGTTCACCTGCGTAGCGGTAAAAGCGCCCGGCTTTGGAGACAGAAGAAAAGAAATGCTGCGCGACATCGCGATTTTAACAGGCGGCCAGGTCATTACCGAGGAGCTCGGTCTGGACCTGAAAGAGACCACCATGGAGCAATTGGGCCGCGCCCGTCAAATTAAAATCGACAAAGACAACACCATCATCGTAGACGGCGCGGGCGATTCCTCCGAAATCAAAGCAAGAGTCAATCAAATTCGCGCCCAGCTGGAGGCCACAACTTCAGAATATGACCGCGAAAAATTGCAGGAGCGTCTGGCAAAATTAGCCGGCGGCGTTGCGGTAATCAAAGTAGGCGCAGCCACAGAAGTAGAAATGAAAGAGAAAAAACTGCGCATAGAAGACGCGCTTTCTGCAACAAAAGCGGCAGTAGAAGAAGGCATAGTAGCAGGCGGCGGCACCGCGTTAATGAACGCGATTCCGGCGGTAGCAAAATTGGCAGAGAGCGCGCAAGGCGACGAAAAAACAGGCGTACAAATCGTGCTCAAAGCCTTGGAAGAACCGGTACGCCAAATCGCAGCAAACGCCGGTCTGGAAGGCTCGGTGATCGTTTCTGCAATCAAAGAGGCCAACAAAGTCGGCTACGGCTTCGACGCGCTGAAAGAAACGTATACCGACATGATTTCGGCGGGCATTGTGGACCCGACCAAGGTAACGCGCTCGGCCTTACAGAACGCAGCCTCCATTGCAGCCATGGTGTTGACCACAGAATCCTTAGTAGCGGACAAAAAAGAACCGGCCGCGGCAGCGCCGGCAATGCCAATGGACCCGGGCATGGGCGGCATGTATTGATAAGCGGTTCTCATAAAAAAATAAGTTCTCCTAAAATGGTACTGCCAAGCGCAGTACCATTTTTTTGCTCGATTTTGACTATTGAATTTATTACAAAAATGCCATATAATAGAAAGCAAAGAAGCGCTGCATACGGTTACTATGTGGCTTGTTTTTTGTGTAAAATAAGAGAAAAACGGAACAAATAAAACAAATAGGAGAGAAAAAACATGGCAAAAAAAGTAGGAGTCATCATGGGCAGCGACAGCGATTTTGCAACGGTATCCGGGGCGATAAAGCAGCTAAGGTCATACGGCGTTGCAGCGGAAGTACGAGTGATTTCGGCACACAGAACGCCGCATCAGGCAGCGGAATTTGCCTGTCAGGCAAGAGAAAACGGCATAGGCGTGATTATCGCGGCAGCGGGCAAAGCGGCGCACTTAGCGGGAGTATTGGCAGCGCATACGACCCTGCCGGTCATCGGCCTGCCCATTCGCTCGTCAACGCTGGACGGCCTGGACGCACTGCTTGCCACGGTCCAAATGCCAAGCGGCGTACCGGTCGCAA
This sequence comes from uncultured Eubacteriales bacterium, assembly GCA_934457095.1. Classification (GTDB taxonomy): domain Bacteria; phylum Bacillota; class Clostridia; order Oscillospirales; family Acutalibacteraceae; genus UMGS1071. The sequence continues at coordinate 83,536 of CAKSHJ010000001.1, read as the reverse complement.
CGGTCGCAATTGACGGCGCTGCAAACGCAGCAATTTTAGCAGTACAAATGCTGGCGATTACCGACAAAGAGCTGGCGGAAAAATTAGAAAAAACCAAAGCGGAAATGGCACAGAGCGTTTTGAAAAAAGACGCGGCGCTACAAGAGCAGATCGCGGCATTATAAAGAGGCGGCACAAAAAACAACAAATATCTAAAGGAGCAGAGCATGAAAAATTTCAGTGAAAGCTACAAAGCGGCAGGCGTAGATGTAACAGCGGGTTACCAAGCGGTAGAGCTGATGAAAAAGCATGTTGCGCGCACAAAAATACCGGGAGTCGTTTCAGACATCGGGAGCTTTGGCGGGTTATTCATGCCGGACTTTACAGGAATCAAAAATCCGGTACTGGTCTCCGGCACAGACGGCGTAGGAACAAAGCTGCGTCTGGCATTTCTAGCAAACAAGCACGATACCATCGGCATCGATTGCGTTGCAATGTGCGTCAACGACGTCATTTGCAGCGGAGCAAAGCCGCTGTTTTTCCTGGATTATCTGGCGGTGGGCAAGAACGTACCGGAGAAGGTCGCGCAAATCGTAGCCGGCGTAGCGGACGGCTGTGTACAGGCAGGCTGCGCGCTCATTGGAGGAGAAACGGCGGAAATGCCGGGCTTCTACCCGGAGGACGAGTATGATTTAGCGGGTTTCAGCGTAGGCATAGCAGACCGCGACAAAGTCATTGACGGCACAACAATGGAGCCGGGAGACGTAATTATCGGCCTGCAGTCGTCGGGAGTCCATTCGAACGGTTTTTCTCTGGTACGCAAGGTATTCGGGGTCAACGCAGAAAACTTAAAACAAGCATACGACGAATTGGGCACAAGCTTAGGGGAGGCGCTGCTCACGCCGACCAAAATCTATGTCCGGCCGATCCATTCGCTGTTACAATGCTGCACGGTCAAAGCAATTTCGCATATTACCGGCGGCGGCTTTTACGAAAACCTCCCGCGCATGATGAAACCGGGCTGCACGGCAAAAATCGAAACGGGCGCCCTGCCGACCCTGCCGATATTCGAGCTGATAGAGCGAGTAGGAAAAATACCGAGGCAAGACATGTACAGCACGTTCAACATGGGCATCGGCATGTGCGCAGTCGTGCCGGCAAAACAGGCAGACAAAGCGGTAGAACACCTAAAGCAGCAAGGAGAGCAGGCGTTTGTCATCGGCACGGTAACGCAAGGGCAAGAGGGAGTCATACTATGCTGAACATCGCGGTATTGGTGTCGGGCGGCGGCACAAATTTACAGGCATTGATCGACGCGCAGCAGCGCGGAGAACTGCCAAACGGAAAGCTGGCCCTGGTCCTTGCCAGCAAGCAAGAAGCATTTGCCATAGAGCGCGCACAAAAAGCCGGCATTACCACGCAGGTGCTGCTGCGCAGCGCCTACCAAACGCAGCAGGCCTACGACGACGCATTGCTTGCACAGCTTACGCAGCACGGCATAGATTTAGTGGTATTAGCGGGCTTTCTGAGCATCATCAGCAACCGGGTAATTGCAGCGTACCGCAACCGCATCCTCAATATACACCCCTCGTTAATACCGTCATTTTGCGGAGCAGGTTTTTACGGTCTGCGAGTACATCAGGCGGCATTAGAGCGTGGGGTAAAAATCACCGGCGCCACAGTGCATTTGGTCAATGAAATCTGCGACGGCGGACCGATCATCCTCCAAAAAGCGGTGCCGGTACAAGCAGGAGACACGCCGGAAGCGTTGCAAAAGCGAGTCATGGAGCAAGCGGAATGGGAGATATTGCCAAAAGCGGTGGCGTTATTCTGCACCAACAAGCTGCAAATCGAAGGAAACACGGTAAGAATAAAAGACTGAGGGTAAAAAAATGAAATTGCAAAAATTGGAAGAACTGTTAAAAAACAACACCTACCCGGGCCGGGGAATTGTAGTAGGCAAAAGCGCGGACGGCAAACATGCGGTGGTGGCATATTTCATCATGGGCAGAAGCGAAAACAGCCGCAACCGGGTGTTCGAGGAAACAAACGACGGCATCACAACCAAAGCCTTTGACGAAACGAAGCTAAGCGACCCGACCCTGATTATTTACCGACCGATACGCAAGCAAGGCAACACGTTAGTGGTAACCAACGGCGACCAAACCGACACGGTCATAGAGGGGTTTTCGCAGGGCAAAACGTTCCAAGAGGCATTACGCACGCGCACCTTCGAGCCGGACGCACCGAATTTCACCCCAAGAATTTCCGCACAGGTAACACTCGGCCAACATTTTTCCTATGAGATGTCGCTCATAAAAAGCGACAACGGCAACCCCAAAAGCGTGCTGCGTTACTTCTACGAATACGCACAGCCGCAAAACGGTCAAGGGCGATTTTTACACACCTACCATTGCAACGGCGACCCGATCCCCTCGTTTGCCGGCGAGCCGCACGCGGTAGAAATCGCAGGCGACATAGAGCGCTTCACCGCAACGCTCTGGGAGCATCTAAACGCAGAAAACAAAGTTTCGCTCTACACCGCCTGCATCGAGCTGACCACTGGCAAAACGCAAACCAAAATCGTCAATAAAAACAAATAAGGGAGAACGAAAATGGCAAACGAAATCACGTTAAAATACGGCTGCAACCCGAACCAAACGCCGTCGCGCATTTTCATGAAAAACGCAGGCAACATACCCGTCACGGTCCTAAACGGCAAGCCGGGCTACATCAACTTTCTGGACGCCCTGAACAGCTGGCAGCTGGTCAACGAGCTAAAAATCGCAACAGGACTGCCGGCAGCAGCGTCCTTCAAGCATGTAAGCCCGGCAGGCGCGGCAATCGCCGTGCCCATGAGCAACGTATTAAAAAAAATATACTTTGCAGACGACCTAGAACTTTCGCCCATAGCAACGGCATACGCGCGCGCACGGGGAGCCGACAGAATGTCCTCCTACGGCGACTTCGCGGCGCTTTCGGAGGTATGCGACAAAGAAACGGCGTTACTACTTTCGAGAGAAGTATCCGACGGCGTCATCGCGCCGGGCTACACGCCGGAGGCCTTGGAAATATTAAAAACAAAGCGCAAAGGCGGGTACAACATTCTGCAAATAGACAAGGCCTACAAACCGCAGCCAATCGAGCACAAAGAAGTCTACGGCGTTACATTCGAGCAAGGCCGCAATGAAATCGCCATCACCGAGGCGCTGCTGCAAAACATCGTCAGCCAAAACCAAAACCTGCCGCCGGCGGCCAAACGAGACCTATTGGTTTCGCTAATTACGCTCAAATACACGCAATCCAATTCCGTATGCTACGCCAAAGACGGCCAGGCCATCGGAATCGGCGCAGGCCAGCAGTCGAGAATACACTGCACGCGCCTTGCGGGCAACAAAGCCGACATCTGGTATTTACGCCAACATCCAAAGGTCATGGCGCTGCCGTTCCGAGAGGACATCCGCCGCCCGGACCGAGACAACACAATAGACGTGTACCTCTCGCAGGACGACGAAGAAGTATTACAGGCCGGGGTCTGGGAGCAATTTTTCACCCAAAAACCGCAACGGCTCACGCAGGAGGAAAAGCGTTCATGGCTGGCGCAGCAAACGGGAGTCTCCTTAGGTTCGGACGCATTTTTCCCCTTCGGAGACAACATAGAGCGGGCGCACCGCAGCGGAGTAAGCTACATTGCGGAAACAGGCGGCTCCATCCGAGACGACCATGTTATCGCCACCTGCAACAAATACAATATTTGTCTGGCATTCACAGGCGTGCGGTTATTCCACCATTAAATTTTCAGCAGAGAGAGGTGCGGCAAATTATGAAATTACTGGTCATCGGAGCCGGCGGGCGAGAGCACGCAATCATCCGCAAATTAGCAGAAAGCCCGCTTGCAGAGGAAATTTACTGCGCGCCGGGCAACGGCGGCATCGCGTGCGACGCCAAATGCATAGCGCTTAACGCCATGGACAAAGAGGGCATAGTGGCATTTGCGGTTCAAAACGGAATCGACTTTGCAGTGGTCGCGCCGGACGACCCATTGGCAGCGGGCATGGTAGACGCGCTGGAAGCAGCGGGCATCGCAGCATTCGGGCCGGCAGCAAAAGCGGCGGAAATCGAAAGCAGCAAAGTATTCTCCAAAAATCTCATGCAAAAATACGGCATTCCAACAGCGCAATATCAAGTATTCACGAACCCGCAGGCCGCGATAGCGTATCTGCAGCACAACCACAGCTACCCCACGGTCATCAAAGCGGACGGCCTAGCACTGGGCAAAGGCGTAGTCATCGCGCAAAATTTCGAGCAAGCCAAAAGCGCAATACAAGCGATTATGGAGGACAAAATTTTCGGGCAGTCGGGCAATCAAATCGTCATAGAGGAGTACCTGACCGGCCCGGAGGTTTCGGTGCTGGCATTCACCGACGGCAAAACGCTAAAGCCCATGGTCTGCGCCAAGGACCACAAACGAGCCAAGGACCACGACGAAGGCCTGAACACAGGAGGCATGGGCACCGTCAGCCCGAACCCGCATTACACGCCGCAACATGCAAAACTCTGCATGGAAACCATTTTCAAGCCAACAGTCGCGGCCATGAACGCGGAGGGCAGACCCTTCAAAGGTTGCCTGTATTTCGGGCTGATGCTCACACCGCAGGGGCCCAAAGTCATCGAGTACAACTGCCGCTTCGGCGACCCCGAAACGCAGGTAGTACTGCCCAGACTACAAACGGATTTACTGGAGATCATGCTTGCGGTACGCAACGAGCGCCTGCACGAAATCGAAATCGAGTGGTCAAAAGAGGCAGCGGCCTGCGTGATTATGGCGTCGGGCGGCTACCCGGAACAGTATGAAAAAGGGAAAGAAATCACGGGATTGGACGAAAACGGCCAATTACCGGGCGTAACGGTATATCACGCGGGCACAAAGCGTGAAAACGGCAAATTTTACACCAACGGCGGCAGAGTACTGGGCGTCACCGCCACGGGCGAGACATTAGAGCAAGCGATAGAAAAAGCGTACCAAGGCGTTTCAAAAATTAGGTTTACAGGAGCGCATTACCGGCAAGACATCGGAAAATAAAGGGAACGGGGAGCAAATTTATGGTATACGAAGCAAAACCGGCGGATTCAAAGCAAGTGGAAGAGATTATCCGCACAGCAATAGCAGAGAGCGTTCCGCAAAATTTAAGCGAAGAAACGGCAAATTTTTTATTAAAACTGCACAATAAAGAGTGCATAAAAGAGGAAATATTGCACAAAAATGTATACCTACTGGAAAGCAACGGTTATTTAATAGGCACAGGAACGCTCAGCAACCATGAAATCAAGCGAGTATTCATTTTACCGCAATACCAGGGGCAGCATTTTGGCACAGAACTGGTACAATGCTTAGAGGACGAATTAGCAGTAAACGAACTATTTACCGCAGTAGTATACGCCTATGAGCAGGTAAAGAGTTGGTATGGGCGAATGGGCTACGTGGTAACCGGCGAGCAACCGGTAGAAATAGGCGGGGAAAAATTGTTGCTTTACCGCATGGAAAAGCAAGTCGCCGCCATGAATATGGAGCATTTCTATCATGGCTTCATGTTTTAAAAAAATAGGGCAAAATCAAACAAATGTTTCACGTGAAACATTTGTTTTTTTTATGTACAAAAAAAATACCCCCCAAAAGCAAGCGGGGGGTATTTTCAATCCTCGGAATTGACCAGCGCACGTTCCAGCCAAGCCTGAGCAATATCCATAGCGGAATACAGCCCCTTTTTTTTGCTGGTTTTGACCACCTGGTTGGTAATACTAACATGATTGTCGGTTCGCATCAGCTGTATCGAGATTTCGTCTGCAATTTTTCGGTTTGCAAACGCCTTGGTGGATTTGACGTCCATTTTGATTACAAACGGCTCTTTCATGTCGCCGTAATAAATGGTGTTGCCGCACCGTACCAGCGGCTTTCCTCTATAGCAAGGGAACGGAGATGTTTTGGTCAATTTGGTTTTCATCTGTTGGTTACCTCCTTATCAGTCTGCTTATTTTCAAATTATAATTATACCATACCCGCAGAAAAAAGTAAAGAATTCATGGTTATTGCGTATGTTTGCGCTGTAATTTTAGCAATATTTTGCCGATTGCGCCGGTTAAAATTGCTGCAATCAACGCCTCGGCTACGCCGTTTGTGCCCACCACCGCTAAAATTGCTCCCGTTAACGCTTCTGCCGGTAGGCCCCGCGCTGCGGCGTAGCTCTCTCCGAAGAGCAGGTAAATCAGGCTCATGACCAGCACGGTGTTCAGCATTGCTCCCGAAATGCCCGCAATCCCAAGGGAAAGAAGTTCCGCTTTGCTGTTGTGCTTCATGGCTTTTTGCAGGCCTGTATACACAAAATATGGTATAATACCGACCAAAATACGCGGTATAAAGCAAATGATCAGGCTTAGCCAACTGCCGTGCTGCTGCCCCGGCATGGCGTAAAATGGCGTAAATGCAAATGAGGTCAATGCCGGGCTTACGGTGTTCGTAATCAGGCTGCAAAGGCCGAATAACCCGCCTAGGGCTGCGCCTTTTTTGGGGCCAAGCAGAATTGAGCCTAAAATGACCGGTACGTGTACGATGGTGGCTTTGATGACGACCAGCGGGATGAACCCTAATGGGGTGAGTCCTAAAAGCAGGACAATGGCCGCGAACATTGCGAACAACGCAAGGTCGCGGTACTTTGAGCTTGTTTGTTTCAATTTTTATACCTCCTGCTGTTGCTCCTTAACAAAGAGGATGCAACGCATATTTCTTTTTATTATACGGGAGATTGTGTGGGAAAGCAACAGAAATGAAAAAAATTTTTTTTCGTGGCCGGGTGATAGAAAATGTTGCAATTTGCAAATATTTTGGTATACTAAAATCAAATTTATTTTTGGGGGGAAGGGTCATATGCTTACGCAAAAAACCGTTTTGCTGGGGGTTTGCGGCGGGATTGCCGCTTTTAAAATTGCGGGGCTTGCCAGCGCTTTGCGGAAATTGCATTGTAATGTGCATGTGATTATGACTGAGCACGCGACCAATTTTATTACGCCCATTACGTTTGAGGAACTGACCGGGAATCGCTGTATTACACAAATTTTTGATAGGAATTTTGTGCATAATGTGCAGCATGTTGCGTTGGCTAAACAGGCCGACCTTTGTTTGATTGCGCCCGCGACGGCCAATGTGATTGCTAAAATGGCGCATGGGATTGCCGACGATATGTTGACGACCACCGTTTTGGCTTGTAATTGCCCTAAATTGGTGGCGCCTGCTATGAATACCGCTATGCTGGACAACCCCGTGACGCAGCGCAATTTGCGGCTTTTGCAGGAGGACGGTTTTACCGTTGTTCCTCCTGCGTGCGGCTATTTGGCCTGCGGCGATACCGGCAGGGGCAAGCTGCCTGAACCTGAAATTTTGCTGCAATATATTCAGCAGGCCATTGCCAAACCCAAGGATATGCGTGGGCTGAAGGTGCTTGTGACCGCCGGGCCGACCAGAGAGGCCCTTGACCCGGTGCGGTATTTGACGAATCATTCCAGCGGCAGAATGGGCTATGCGTTGGCGAATATGGCCGCCTGCCGCGGCGCAGAGGTGACGCTTGTTACCGGCCCTACGCAGTTGCCGCCGCCTCTTTTTGCAAAGGTGGTTCCGGTGGTGAGCGCTAAGGAGATGTTTGAGGCGGTGACGGCGCATGTTGCGCAACAAGATGTTGTGGTGATGGCCGCCGCCGTTGCTGATTATTCGCCCGCTGAATATTCGCCGCAAAAGCGTAAAAAATCTGCGCTCAATATGACGATTCCGCTTGCGCCTACGCAGGATATTTTGGCATATTTGGGCGCGAATCGCCGGCCCGGACAGTTTTTGTGCGGGTTTTCGATGGAAACGCACGAGATGGTGCGCTATGCGCGCGAAAAATTGCTGAAAAAACAGGTGGATATGATGGTTGCCAATGATGTGACTCAGCCCGGTGCGGGGTTTGCCTTGCCGACCAATGCGGTTACAATCATTACCAAAACCGAGGAGGTTACTCTGCCGTTGCAGAGTAAGGAGGAGGTTGCCTGCGAAATTTTTGACCGGATTTTGCAGATGCGCGCGCATTGAATGTTACAGGATATTTTGCAGATAGGGTAGCTCTGATTCCTCTAAATGTTGTACCATTTCTGTGATTCGGTTGCATTCTGCCACAATATCTGCTTCTTCGCCCAGTTCGATGTATGCCGGTAATGCCGCAAGGCTTCGGTCGATTTCCTCCAGTTGCAGGTGTGATAAAAATGTACACAAAACGGCGTGGTGGCTTTGCCATTTTTGTGCAGTTTCACGGCTTAATTGCAATGCGGTTTGTTTGTCGTTTTGCAGACTGCTTGCTCGGATTTGCGCAATATCTTGTGTGATGTTCGCGGTGGCGCTTTGCGTGGACAGCACCGCCCAAATGCATAGCCCCAGCAATGCCACGATGAGAGCGCCTGCCGCCCATACTCGGTTCATTGGCCGCTCCTTTTGGTGGTTTTTTCTATAATTTTGTAGTTTCCGTTGCGATTTGCCGTCATGATGAACACATCTTTCATTTCGTATTGCTCCTTTTTTAAGATTTTTTGTACCCAGGTTGCGTCTTTTTCGCATAGCTTGAGCGAGAAATCGGACAGGACTCCGTCGCTGATCACTACGGTTTCTATGCCGTTGTTTTGGGGCTTTAGGTGCAGCAGTTCCGCTGTGGCCGTCTCTTTTTCCGGCTTTTTGATGACGCTGATTTTGCCGTTTGTTTCCATAATTGCGTATGCTACGTCGTGAATTGAAAAGACGTCTTTTTGCCGGAGCTGCTCGAATAAATCTTCGATGCTCATGCGGAGTTTTCGCATTTGTTTTTGGTCTACTTTGCCGTTGTTGATTAGAACCAGCGGGCTGCCGCATACCGCTTTGCGAAAGCCGCTGTGTTTGAGCATGAGCGCTGAAACGGTAATCTCTGCAATGACGAGGACCGCGATGGGGACGATGCCGCTGACCAAGGGTTGCGCGGCGTCTTGCATGGGGATTGCGGCGATGTCTGAGATAAGCAGCGTGACGACCAGCTCGGAGGTTTGCAGTTCGCTGATTTGCCGTTTGCCCATTATGCGGATGGCTAAAATGATAAATGTGTACAGCAATGCTGCTCGGATGATGGAAATAATCAATGCGTATCACCGGATTTCTGTTTTTTACAGAGTATGATGCGCTTTTTTCTTTTTTATGCAGGGGTTTTCCAAATTTGTTGTATAAATCAGGCAAATTTCGGTAACGGTATGGGTATGAGATTTTCTATGAAACGGGGGCGGAGTTTTGAACCGGGAAACCAATGCCGGACCAAAGAAAATTTTTGCCGAGCTGCAGAAAAATTTGGCGTATTTGCGCGGCTTGTTTGAGGGGAGTATGGACTTTGTGGTGCGCGAATTTTATATGGAGAAAACCAAGGCCGCTTTGATAACCATTGATAATTTGACCGATAAGCAAACCATTGCCCAAAGTGTGCTTAATCCGATTGCGCGCGCGAATTTGAGAGGGTTGAGCGGCGTGAAAAAAATGGACGCGCTGCAGCAGCGGGTGCTGACGACTGTTGACCAGCAGCCGCTGTATGACTTTGACACGCTGCTGACCAAGCTGATGAGCGGGTTTGCCATGCTGCTGGTGGACGGGTGCGGTGTTGCGCTGGCTATTGGTGTGCAGGGCTTTGCTTACCGGAGCATTAGCGAGCCCAGCACCGAGGTGGTGCAGCGCGGCTCTCGTGAGAGTTTTGTGGAGCCGATGGTGATCAATGCTTCGATGATTCGGCGGCGTATGAAAACTCCTAAGCTGAAATTTGAGTATATGCAGATAGATTCCGAGAGCAAGACGGATGTTTGTTTGTGCTATTTGAAAGACCGGGTTTCTGCGGAAATTTTGGCTCATTTGAAGCGGAATTTGCGTAAAATTAAAATGGAAACGGTGTTGGCCTCGGGGTACCTTGCTCCGTTTATTGAACGGCGCAGCCTTTTTAACGGCGTGGGGATTTCTGAGCGGCCGGATACGGTTTGCGGGAAAATTGCCGAGGGCAGGATTGCGGTGCTGATTGACGGTGTGCCGAATGTGCTGCTGGTGCCGTATTTGTTTATTGAGAATTTTCAGACGTTTGACGATTATTCGATGCGGCCGTTTTTTGCTACTTTTACCCGCTGGCTGAAAGTATTTGCGTTTTTTTTGGCCGTGTTTTTACCCGGTTTTTATGTGGCAAGCGTGGTGTTTCACCCGGAATTTTTGCCGCAGGCTTTGCTGACAAAAGTGGTGCAGGCGCAGGGCAAAACGCCGTTTTCTCTTATGGTGGAGTGCGTAACGATCCATGTGATTTATGAGATTTTGCGCGAGGCCGGCTTGCGCGTGCCAAAGCCGCTGGGCCATGCGGTGAGCATTGTGGGGGGCCTTGTGATTGGCGAGGCCGCGGTGCAATCGGGGTTGGTGGGCTCGCCGACGCTGATGGTGATTGCGTTGACCGCGATTTCTTCGTATGTGGCTCCGACGCTGTATGAACAGGTGGCGGTGCTGCGGTTGGCGTTTATTTTGCTGGGCGGTTTGCTGGGCTTTTGGGGTATGATACCCGGTTTTTGTGTAATTTTGGTGGGCATTTGTACGCAGAGTATATATGGTGTTCCGTTTTCGGCGCCGGTTTCTCCGTTTTCGCTGAAAAGTATGCGCGATGTTGCCATTCGTGCCAGCTGGAAAATTTTGCGCAGAGATGTGGAAGAGGTGCAGCATATGCCCGGAACTCATGTGAAAAAGAAATGAGGCGACAATATGGACAGAAAATGCGTCATCAGCGCCGGGCAATTGTTCGGCGCGCTGCTGCTGAGCAGCTTGATTACCGTAATCTCGGCCGATAGCGCTCGCTTTGGCCTAGTTAATATTTGGGACGATGTGTTGGCGTGTGCGGCGGTATTTGCGGCAAATGTGGTATTTGCCGTGCCGATTTGGCTGCTTTTTCAAAGATACCCCAAGGAAAATGTGCTTGATTGCGCCGGCGGCTTGGCTATGTGGTGGGGTAAGGCGGTCGCGGTGTTTTATGCGGCGTATTTTTTGCTTATGGCCGGCTGCGAATTGGCTGAATTCGGCGTTTTTCAGGTCAATACGGTGGCGCCCGAATTGCCCTCTTGGCTGCCGATTGCCGCGGTTTTGCTGGCGGCGCTGTATGCGGCTTACCGGGGCATAGAGCCTACTATGCGCGCTGCGGTTTTGCTGCTGGCGCTGGTATTGCTGGGCGTGGTGCTGATTGTTGGCACGGCTGCGGTGCAGGTGAACCGCGCGAATTTTATGCCGCCTTTTTACCAAGGTGGCGCGCAAACAGTACAAACTGCGCTGTTGTTGTTCGGCAGGGGAAGCGGGCTTGCGGTGATGGCTATGCTGTTGCCCTGGACTGCGGGCAGGAAAAAAACCGGCTTTGCCCTTTGGAACGGCGCGGCTGGGTTGTGCGCCGGTTTGCTGTTGCTTGTGACCGTGGGCGTTTTGGGCAACGCTGTGCAGACCCAGCTTTTTCCGGTGCATACGCTGGCCGCTGTTGCCGGTATCGGTCCGTTTCAGCGTATGGATTCGGTGTTTTTGGGCATTTGGACCGTGGGCGTTTTTGTAAAAGCCGCGTTATACTTATACCTGTTCGGGTTTTGTATGCGGCGGGTGTTTTCTTTGCCAAAACAAGGCTTTTTTTTCATAGGCGGCGCAATTTTTATGGGCATTTTTTCGGGTTTGATTGCCAAGTTTGCCGTGTTGCGGCGGTTTTGTTTTGGGGTGTCTTTCACGGTGCCGCTGACGTTGGTTGCGGGCGTGGTGATTCCGCTGGTGTTGCTGTTGCTTTGTGTGATGCGCGACAGAACCGCGGAGCGTTTGCAGAAATTGCCGGGAGGTGCGGTATGACGGGGAAATTTAAGTGCATATTGACGGCGTTTGCGGCGGTTATTTGTTTGATTTGCACAAGCGCGTGCGGTATGAGCAGCGATATTAGCAAGAAAATGATGATTCAGGGAATTGGGATTGACAGCGACGAAAACGGCGTTTTGGTTTCGGTGCATTATTGGCGTACCGGCGAGCAGGTGGATACCGATTTGCTGCAGGCAAGCGGCGCTACCGTTTATGAGGCGCTGGAAAATTTGACGCTGCAAACCGGGTTTTTGCCTACGTATTCTCACAATGCGATGGTGGTGTTCGGTAAGCAGTGCGCGCAGCAGGGACTGACGCAGGTGTTTGATTTTTTTGTGCGCCATTACCAGACCAGGCCTACTGTGAATTTATATGTGGCGCAGGACAAAGCGCAGGATTTGTTTACTCTGCAAAACGGCGAAAACTATGCGCTTTCGGCTAAGGCGAAATCTTTCTCCGAGGCCGATAGTGACGTCAATCGCTTTGCGGGTTCGAGCGTGCTGGAGGTAACCGACGCAATGACCGCGGAATATAACGCTTTTGCGCTGCCTGAGATTCAAATGGAACAGGAGCGTATTCAGCTTGGGAATACCGCGTATTTTCGCGATAACCGCTTGGTGGGCTATTTGAACCGCGAGCAGAGTCGGGGCTATTTGGCCGCGGTGCATACGCTGCGCAATGTGGCCGTGGCGCTTTGGGTGCCCGAATTCGGCACGGTGAGCGTGAGGATAGAGCAGGCTAAGGGGCGTATTAAAGCCGAGATAGCGCAGGGTGCGCCGCATTTTCAGGTGCAAATTACCTGCCGGGCTTATATTGCCGAGCTGGACCTGGATTTGCGCACGGGGCTTTCGGAGCAGGTGTATGCGCAGATACAGGCGGCGCTGAGCAAGACCCTCGAGCAATGGGTGGAAAGCGCCGTGAAACAGGCGGTCGTGACCGACAAAACCGATATTTTTCACTTTGGAACGGCGCTTTTGCAGCAGCAGACCGATTACTGGAGGGCGCACCGGGAAAATTGGCAGGCGGAATTGGAGAAGATACGATATACGGTTGCGGTGGAGGCAAGCGTGGACCGCACGCAGCAGGAGGTAGGTCCTGCGGTTTGATTTTTTTGCGCGATAGATTTGCTATTATGGCGAAAATGATGTACAATAAGAAAGATACAGAGGGGTTGTATATATTTAATTTTTGTTGGCGGTGAAGGAATGAGTAATGAATTCAAGCAGACGATTCCGGCTTTGAGAAAGCAAGTGATGGAAAAGGAATTTTCCAAAATGAACCCGATGCAGCGGCAGGCGGTATTTACCGTCAACGGTCCGCTGCTCATTTTGGCGGGGGCCGGCAGCGGTAAAACTACGGTGCTGGTCAACCGCATTGCAAATTTGATTCGCTATGGCAATGCTTATGAAAGCGACGCGGTCAGCGACAGCGTGCAGCAGCAGGACATAGAAGCTATGCAGGCGTATTTACAGCAGGGGATTTCGCTGGCTGATTCGGTGCGGGAAAAGCTTGCCGTGGCGCCCTGCAAACCGTGGCAGATTTTGGCTATCACCTTTACCAATAAGGCGGCAAACGAGCTGAAAAACCGCTTGACAGCCATGCTGGGCGAGTGCGGCAATGACATTTGGGCTTCGACGTTTCACTCTATGTGCGCGCGCATTTTGCGCAGAGACGGCGAGCGTTTGGGCTATTCCAACCGCTTTACCATTTATGATACCGATGATTCGCGGCGGTTGATGAAGGATTGCTGTAAGACGCTGAATATTGACGAAAAGGCGCTGCCGCCCAAGGCGATTTTAGCCGAGATTTCTCGCGCAAAGGACCGTTTGCTGAGCCCGCAGGAGTATTTGCAGCAGGCGGGGAACGACTCGCGCAAGGCGACCGTTGCGCAGGCGTACCGGTTGTATCAGGAGCGTTTGCAGGCCTCGGACGCCATGGATTTTGACGATATGATTTGCAAGACCGTGGAGCTTTTGCAAAAGCACGACGACGTGCTGGCGTATTACCATGAGAAATTCCGGTATTTTATGGTGGACGAGTATCAGGATACCAACCGCGCGCAGTATTTGCTGATTGATTTGCTGGCAAGGCGCAGCGGGAATCTTTGCGTGGTGGGCGACGACGACCAGAGTATTTATAAATTCCGCGGGGCCACCATTGAGAATATTATGTGCTTTGAGGAGTCCTACCCCAAGGCCAAGGTGATTCGCTTAGAGCAGAATTACCGCTCCACGAAGAATATTTTAGAAGCGGCCAACGCGGTGATTGCCAACAATACCGGCCGCAAGGGCAAGACTCTTTGGACCGACAATGAACAGGGGAATAAACTGACGGTACATACCGGCGGCAGCGAGCAGGAAGAAGCCGAATACATGGCCAAGAGAATTTTGGAGGGGGTGGCAGACGGCAGAAAATTTTCCGATTTTGCCATTCTTTACCGCATGAACACGCAGTCGAATATCATAGAAAAGCTGTTTGTCAAATCGGGCATACCGTACCGCATGATTGGCGGCCACCGCTTTTACGAGCGCAAGGAAATCAAGGATATGCTGGCGTATTTGCAGGTGGTGAACAACCCTGCCGATGAAATCCGTCTGCGCAGAATCATCAACCAGCCCAAGCGCTCCATAGGCGACAAAACCCTTGCCATAGCCACCGAAATCGCGCAGGGCATCGGGCAGACGCTGTTTGAGGTCATTTGCCATGCCGACGAATTTGAACCGCTCAAGCGTACCTCGCCGAAATTGCTTGCCTTTGCGCAGATTATGCAGGAGCTGATACAAAGCGCGCAAACGGCCTCTTTGCAGGAGCTGTACGAGTTGCTTTTGGAAAAAACGGGGTATATCGACTACCTGAAGGCCGAAAACGACGACGCGCAGGACCGCATTGACAACATACGAGAATTGGCCTCGAACATGATTTTGTATGAGCAGGAAAACACAGAGGAAGCGTCGCTTTCTGGCTTTTTGGAGGAGGTCTCCTTGATGACCGACATTGACAATTACGACGGTGACGCCGATTCGGTCGTGATGATGACGATGCATTCGGCCAAGGGGTTAGAGTTCCCGGTGGTATTTTTGCCGGGGTTTGAGGAGGGCATTTTTCCGGGTATGCAGGCAATGTATAACCCGGACGAAATTGAAGAGGAGCGCAGGTTGGCGTATGTAGCGATTACCCGGGCGCGGCAGGAGCTGGCGCTGCTGAATGCAGAGAGTAGAATGTTGTTCGGTTCTACTACGCGTAATAAATCCTCGCGCTTTTTAAGCGAAATTCCGGAGGAATTGGTAGAAAAAACCCGTTCCCATTCTTGGCAAAAGCCGACTCCCGGAGTCAGCTTGCCCACCTCGGCGCATGAAACCAGAGAAGCAATGACGAATTCGGCGCGGAATTTCGGTCCGGTCACGCCCACCAAAGCACAGCCCACCGGAGAAAAACTGGCAGTGGGAGACCGCGTAAAACATCTCACTTTCGGGGCAGGAGAAATCGTATCGGCAACGCCCATGGCCAACGATACGCTGCTGGAGATCCGCTTTGACGGCGTAGGCACAAAAAAAATCATGCAAAACTTCGCTCGGCTGAAAAAGCTGCCGTGAACATAAAAAAGCCCTCCCGCTTGGTATGAGCGAGGGGGCTTTACGCATTTATATCGGTGCGTGGTTATGTGCGATTGCAGTTATCGTGGCCGCATCCGCCTTCGCGGTTAAAGCCTTCGCTGCCGCAGCCGCAGTGATTCTCGGTAACCTTAGGCGGGAAAAACTCGTCGGTAGGGAACTCGATTCTGCGGAACAACTCGCACGGATTGTCAGAGGTAGTAACGCACTCCTTGCCCGGTATGCAGAAGTCATAAGTGGGAATCAACATTTGCACATTTCTGGCAATTTGCACAATGGTAAACAGGCCAATGGTAACATACACGCCTTTTTTGGTGCGGCGGGTTTCAAATTGGCCGCCATAATGCTTGCAAATGCACTCCGGAATCCGGCAACAAGCGTCATGCGGGTGGCACTCGCACAGACAAGCCGAAAGAGCGATAGGCTGAGCAACCTGAACGCTTGCCTTAGGAAGAACCCGCGACTGATTATGAGCGTCCAAATCGTCCAAATCGCAGTCGGTGCTGAACAATTTAACATTGCCCTCGCTGCCGTACAAAATCACCTTTTTATTAAAGATAGAGATACCGTTTACCGGAATCGGACCGGTTGCGGGCGCGCAGAAAACATCCACGCACACATCAAAGAAAAAGGTCATATCCACCGAGTAAAAGCCCTTATTAAAGGGAACCGGCTCTAAGTCGAGATAAACGGTAATCACATCAACATCCTTAACGCGAACATTCACCGCGTCATCAATCAGGGCCTGTTTTTCACCGGTAAAGTAAACGCGCAAATCCTCCAAACAGTCCTTGTCGCAGCAGCTGTCATATACGCGCATGGCGTCAATACAAACCGCTTCTCTAAAGCCGTCGGCTGTTCTGCAGTCATTTGCATGAAAATCATGTTCTGCCATAAAATGCTCCTCCTAAACAGAATTGGGGTTGTTTTCTACTGTTATTCTATGGCACAGGAGTTTTTATGTGACAGTACAGGTAAAATTTTACAATTTTTGCACAAAAACAGAGAGCAACAAATGGTTGTAAGCACTGCAAAGATTCTGCTTGCGCTCGGGCTGAAAAAGGTGCATTTGCGCAAGCAGCAACTGCAAAACGCCGCCGGCACAAAAGAGGATTTCTGCCTGATGCTGCTCGGTGGGGTAACCGAGATATTTGAGACGATTGCGGAGTGATTTTTGTACAATCTGCAACAAATTATGAGAAAAATTTGTATCATTCTTAAAAAATTGAAACTCAGCCAAGTGGGCTTGAACATGTGTCAAAAGGCGAAAAAAAGTCTGATTTTCCACATTTTGCAGCGGAATTTGCAGTTCAAGCTTAAAAATTTTCTCCACCGAAAAAAGCAGTTCCCGTTCCAGCGAATCGGTCAAATCGTCCACGCCGTCATAGTGGAGATAAAAAGTGCTGCGAGAAATACTGCACGCCTGGCACAGGCTGCTTACGGTAATTTTCGGCACGGAAGAATTTTTCGCCAGCAGAAAAAAAGTATGTTGAATCATTTGTTTGGTATCGTCGGTTTTCAATTTTACTCCAGTCACTTTCCATGGTTATTTTCTCAATTTTATAACGAAACGCAAGCATTTTAATTCTAATAAAGCAAATACAAGCAATTGCCGCGCCAAAAAATTGACTAAATTTTATCAATTAGCGCGCAACAGCGCCTTAATGAGAAAACCCGCTCAATAAACCTGAACACTTTCTCAAAAACTGTCTACCACAAGTCGCCTGCCGCATGGTATGCTAAAGACGGTGTTAAGAACATTTTTGAAAAAATTCCTGAAACAATAAAGCTTTCACGGGGGAGATGGTAAAGCATGAGTCAAATTCAAGAGATAGCGGCGTACTGGGGCACGCGCGCCAAGGGGTATTCCGAGCGCTGCAAAATAGACCTGACCGACCGAAGCGTATTTGACTGGCTGGATAAAATCTGCAAATACGCGCCGCCCAAGGAGCGTCTAAACGTGTTAGACATCGGTTGCGGAGCGGGTTTTTTCTCCATATTGATGGCAAAAGCGGGGCACAAGGTCACCTCGATCGACTACACAGAAAACATGGTACGCAGCGCAAAAGAAAACGCAAAAGAAGCGGGCGTAGCCATAGACGTGCGGCAAATGGACGCGCAAAACCTGACCTTTGCAGAAGACAGTTTTGATTTGGTCGTCACGCGCAATGTAACGTGGGTCATGGAAGAGCCGGAAAAAGCCTACCGAGAGTGGATGCGGGTATTAAAACCGGGCGGCAGAATGGTCAACTTTGACGAAAACCAGTATCTGTACCTGTTCGACGAGGATTACCGCAGAGAAAAGGAGCGCCGCGGGGAGCCGGAATACATGAAAAAAGTGCACAACACGCAGGTCATGGAGGAGCTGGCATATAGCCTGCCGCTGAGCCGACGGGTTCGCCCAAGCTGGGACGTACAAACCTTGCTGGCCTTGGGCGTAAGCAACGTCACCGCAGACGTTTACAACAAAAACGTGATAGAAAAAGACGGCAAAAAGAAAGTTTTATACAATTCGTTTATCGTCTGCGCGGAAAAATAAAAAAAGAAAAGCACGGGGAATGTTCCCGGTGCTTTTTTTAATTTGCATCGGACTGTTTTCTGCCAAATTTACCAACAATTTTCCGCACGCTGGTAATCAGCACGCGAATATTGACAAGAACGAGCAGCAGAGTAAGGAGAACCTCATAAACGATCCAACCGGGCACCTCAAAAATCATAATGAGCGCCTGCGCAAGCGTGAGGAGCGCATTGACGGCAAATTTCAACACGCTGTAGCGCATACGTATCATTTTTTTGGTATGCACAGCGCGAATCACAAAGACCAAAAAGTAACTAAAGCAAGTAGAATAAGCGGCGCCATTAACGCCGAACAGCGGAATGAGGGTAAAATTACCGGCAACATTGACCACACCGGCAACAACGGAAGTCACAAGCGTGGCGATACTTTTGCGCTCAACCATATAAATACTGCCCATAAACTGCACCAAACAGTTGTAAATGGTAGAGAGCATCAAAAAAGGAATATATTGCCAAGAGGCGTAATAATCCCGAGAAACCAAAATAACAGTACAAATTTTAGCAAAAGGGATCAACACCCCGCCGGCCAAAAAAATAATCGACTGATAACCCTTGAACACATTGGTAAAAAAGCGGGCAAGCGCCTGTTTATTTTCCGTTTCCGAGAAAGCGCTGACCTGCCAGGCGTTCATAAAAATGGTAGAAACCAGCACGATCACAGTCGGAATTTTATACGCAGCGGCATACAGACCATTGGCCTCCGGGCCCATAAAATAGGTAATAATATAGCGGTCGGAAACGCTCACAATCCACCACAAGAGCGTAGAAGGAATCATCGGAACAGCAAAGCGCAGCATTTGAGAAAACGTTTGCTTATGCAGCCCCTTAAAGCGAAGATTCTGAAACAACCGAGCAGAAAAAAAGAGAAATAAAGCAGAAAGCGCGTCCGAGGCAATAATTGCAGAAAGGTAGCCGTGAATGCCCCAGTGAAAACCAAGCAAAAAAACAATGGTCAGCACGCAAGTCATCAGGGTACTCAAAAAGCCGTCAAAAGCAAAAAGCTTGACATAGCCCTTAGCCCTTGCAAACTGGCTGCACAACTCTCTTGCAGAGGACATAAAAACAAAGCAATAGAGCAGCAAAGTATGGTCAGCGGTATAGGAGAGCAATTTCATCAGCGGCGCGCAGCAAAGAAAGAGCGCAAAACCGCCCAGCAAGCAAATCGCGCCGGTAGTAAACACGTCATTTTTACAAAAAGCCCGGTCGGCGCCGAAGCGAATAAGCGCATTGGTAACGCCCAGCGTAACAATAGGAACGAGCAGATTGGAAATTTGCTGAATCAAATCGACGGTACCGTACTCGGCAGTAGACAAAGCCCGGGTATAAATGGGCATCATAGCAAAAACCAAAATTTTCGAGCTAAAGGTACCAATGGCAAAAATGGCGGTATTCTGCGCAAGATTGCGATACTTATTCCCCAAAACAAATCTCCCGTTTCTGTAAATTTTAGTACACCAATTATACAACATTTTACGACGAATGTATAGAACACAGCGGGAATATTTACAAATTATTGGCAAATGAAAAAAAGTAAGCAAAGAGAGTATGGCACAAAAGCAGGCAAAACATACGCAAAGCACAAAAAGAAAAAGCTCCCCAAAGGAAAAGGGGAGCGCAATTTTATTCGGAAAGCACCGTACTGGACTGAAAATTCTCAGGCAGCAAGCCAATCCAGCTTTTACCGGCATTCAAAGTCAATTCCTTACCGGTTTTGTCATACAATTTGAGCGGATTACTGGGAGTATTGCCTTTTTTCCAGGTAATTTTCTCATAAGTACCGTTAGAAACATAAAAACCGTCGCCGCCGCTAAGGTCCATATCCACCCTGCCGGAGCTATCGCCGGCAATCAGAGAAACGTCCATAAACAGACCAATCACATTGGTAACAGCCATCTGTTTGCCGTTATCGTCGGTCATAGGCACGCCCTCAATGCTGTTATAATACAAATGCTCCTGCGCGTTATAAGTAAAGGAATGATTATACCCCGCACCGGAGAAATAAGCGTCCACTTTTGTACAGCTGCCATCGGTCAGCACGCGAGTCTCATTGGGCAACAGAAAAGAAAACGGAGTCAAATCCGCGGCGGTATTCTGCAAAGAGAAGCCCTTCTGGGCAATACCGGCCAGCACGCTTTTGCCGGTAGCATAGCCGGTGTGTTCCGTCGGCACATTCCGGGTCTGGTCACGAAAAAAATTCACATTATCGCTCATACCGTCAATATCGTCCACACCATTTGCGGCCACAGAGCTATAAGCCTGCGGACTACCGCCCCAATGCACCAGAATCGCCTGAAAACCGTCAGCCAGCTCCACAAAATCGTGGCGCATACTACGAAGCGAGCCAACCTTAGGCACATCAGAAATATCAGAAAAGAGCCACATCATGCGGGTGCAACCGCCCTCCACAATGCCCTCAATCACAACATCGGCGTCACACAGCCCCCATTGCGGGCGAGCATAAGGATTATTATTGACCATAACGGCAATGGGTCTTTGGCCCAAAGCGCCGGCGGACAAATTATTTTCACCGGTCAAGGGGTTAATATTCTCAAATTTGACCTCGGCAACGCTGGAGGGAGCGGGCTCAGAGGAAGCGGGGGAAGAGGTATCGTCGGAGCTGCCGCAAGCGGTCAAAGAGGCAACGAACAAAACGGCAGAAAGGGCGACCAAAGCGGCGCGCAGAATTGCATTTAATTTCAAGTGAAATCTCTCCTCAAATAAATTTGATTCTATTATAGCGCATAGAAGGGAATAAGGAAACGAAAAAGTGAAAGGGAGGAAGAAAAATAGTGAAAATGCACAACAAAGCAACAAAATACGGCAAAAAACCACGCAATTCGCACAACGCTATGTCTTAGTACGACCAAAATTCTTCTGCCATCCAAGCGCCCGTTTGCGCGCGAACATACATTGGCGCAATAAAACCCCATCTCGCCACCGAACCTTACCCATTCTGCACCGCCATACCGTGCGGGCAGAGGCATTTCATACAAAAAATATGCACACACAGCAAAAATTTTTATAAAATACGCACAAAAAGCATTCCAGCAAAGAGGGGGGCGAAAGAACAAATGTTTCACGTGAAACATTTTTAAAACGAGAAATTATAACTTAGAAGTCTGTTCCAAAAGTTTTTCCTTAGCAATAGAGAGCATCAACTTAATCCGGTTTTCCTGGTTAACGCGCGTAGCGCTGGGGTCATAATCAATGGGAACAATATTGGCCCGGTCGTCCACTTCTTTAATTTTACGAATCATACCCTTGCCGCAAATATGGTTGGGCAGGCACCCAAAGGGTTGCGCGCACACAATATTTTCATAGCCGGCTTCAATCAGCTCTAAAATTTCGGCGGGCAACAGCCAGCCTTCGCCCATTTTGTTGCCGTAACCAATAACGTCTTTTACTAAGTTTTTTACATGGTAATAGTCGCCCGGGGCCAATAATTCCGGGCGCTCCCTAAAGGCTCGTATCATCACGTTTTGCAGCGATAGCAGGTAGTCCAGCAGGATTTTGTTGATTTGGTACTTTAATGTGTTACCGCCGTAAAGTTTTATGTCGTCTAATCGGTTGTCGATTTTGAACAGCACAAAATTGACAATGCCGGGCATATATACTTCGCACCCCTCTGAACGCAGGAACGCTTCCAGTCCGTTGTTTGCGATCGCTGCGTATTTTACGTAGATTTCTCCTACGATTCCTACTTTCACCTTAGGCGTTCTATGATAGGGAATTGCTGCAAAATCTTCCACAATCTCCTTTGAATTTTGTGCAAATTGCTTCCTGGAAAGGCCTTCGCCTTTGCGTAACTGCCCGGACAGCTTTGCGATCCATTTTTCGACGTTTTGCTCCGTTTCACCCGCGTTTTGTTCGTAGGGCTCGATGTTGTTTTTGAGCTGCATCAGCACGTCGCCGTAGTATAAACTGGAAATCATTTTGCGCAGAAACGGGATGCTCAGCGAAAATCCCGGGTTCTTTTCCATGCCGTTGATGCTGAACGAAATTACCGGCACCTGCGGATAGCCCGCCCGTAATAATGCCTTGCGCAACAGGTGGATGTAGTTCGACGCGCGGCATCCGCCGCCGGTTTGCGTGATGATTAACGCTACTTTGTTGACGTCGTATTTGCCGCTGTTTAATGCGTCGATGAATTGCCCGATGACCAGAAGCGCCGGGTAACAGGTGTCGTTGTGGACGTATTTGAGCCCCTCTTGCGCGATGTTCGGGCTTTCTGTGCTGAGCAGCTGGACTTTATACCCGAAGCTGCGCATGACCTCCAGTACCAGCCGGAAGTGTATGTCTATCATCGTTGGGCACAATATCGTGTATTCTTCTTTCATCTCTTTGGTGAAGAGTAATCGCCCTGTTTCGTCGTATACCAGCTCTGCCATGCCGTTACATCTCCTTTTCCAATGCGGCGAATAGGCTGCGCAGCCGGATTCTGACCGCTCCTGAATTTGTGATTTCGTCGATTTTGATTTGTGTGTAGATTTTTCCGCTTTTTTCTAAAATGCTGCGGACTTCGTCGGTGGTGATGGCGTCTACTCCGCAACCGAATGAGACCAATTGTACCAGTTGGAATTCCGGTTTGTTGGCAATGTATTCCGCTGCTGCGTATAATCTGGCGTGGTACGTCCATTGATTCAGTACGGTGGTGTTGAGCTTGGTCACTTTGCCGCTGATGACGTCCTCTGTGATGACGCATGCGCCGAGTCCTGTGATCAGTTTGTCGATCCCGTGGTTGATTTCCGGGTCTAAATGGTACGGTCGGCCGCATAAGACAATAATCGGCATGCCGTTTGCCCGCGCTTGCGCAATCATCATATCGCCCTGCTTGCGGATGCGCTCTAAATAGCTTGCGTATTCCCGATAGGCCTCTTCTGCCGCGGTTTTTACCTCGCTTAGGGTGATTCCGTTAAAGTATTTGGAAAGGACTGCCTGCATTTTTCCGGGGAAATCTTTTTTGCGGTGTACGCCTAAATAATCTCCGATGAAATTTTTGCCCTCCAGTTCCGTTACGTTTGCCGAAATGACCTCCGGGTAGTACGCTACGACCGGGCAGTTGTAATGGTTGTCGCTTAATCCTTCGTCGAAATTGTACGTTAGGCACGGGTAGAAAATCGTTTGGACCCCTTGCTCCAGCAAGGCGCAGACGTGGCCGTGCATCAGTTTTGCCGGGAAGCAGACGGTGTCTGACGGGATGGTGTGCTGCCCTTTTATGTACAGTGCTCGGTTTGACAGGGGAGAGGTGACTACTTCAAAGCCCAGCGTGGTGAAAAATGCGTGCCAGAACGGCAGCATTTCGTATAGATTCATGCCAAGCGGCAGGCCGATTTTGCCCCGCGGGCCCGGTATGGGTTTGTATTGGAGCAGCGTTTCTATTTTAAATGCGTACATGTTCGGCGCTTGAATGACCTTGCTTTGCTTGATGGGCTTTTCGCACCGGTTGCCGCCGATGAATTTTCGGCCGCCGTCAAAGGTGTTGACCGTTAGCTTGCAGTGGTTGCCGCAAAGACCGCAGGCGACTAATTTGACCTTGTGCGTAAAGCGTTGTAATTGCTGTAAATTGAGCAGCTTGCTTTGCGTTTTGCCGCGCTCTTTTGCGTAGACCGCCGCGCCGAACGCGCCCATTAATCCGGCGATGTTCGGGCGGATGACGTGTACGCCCATTTCTTTTTCAAATACCCGCAAAACCGCGTCGTTTAAAAAGGCGCCGCCTTGCACGACGATGTTTTCGCCCAGCTCTTGCGGGGAGGCTGCGCGGATGACCTTGTAAAGCGCGTTTTTGACTACGCTGACCGAAAGGCCTGCCGAGATGTCTGCGGTGGTGGCGCCGTCTTTTTGCGCTTGTTTGACCGAGGAATTCATGAATACCGTGCAGCGTGAGCCTAAATCGACCGGCCGCTGTGCGAATAACCCCAGTTTTGCAAAGTCGGCTATCTCATACCCCAGCGTGTTGGCAAAGGTTTGCAGAAAGGAGCCGCAGCCCGAGGAACAGGCCTCGTTGAGGAAAATATTGTCAATTGCGCGGTTGCGTATTTTGAAGCATTTCATGTCTTGTCCGCCGATGTCGATGATGAAATCTACCTTTGGCAGAAAGGTTTTTGCCGCCGTGTAATGCGCTATCGTTTCTACAATTCCGTAGTCTATTCCAAATGCGTTTTTCAGCAGTTCTTCTCCGTAGCCCGTTACCGCGCTGCACTCGATTTTTAGCTTTGGGTATGCTTTGTATAATTCTGTGAGGTAGTTTTGGATAATCGGCACCGGGTCGCCGGAATTGCTGCGGTAAAGTTCGTTTAAAATTTCGTTGTGCTCGCCCAGTATGACCGCTTTGATGGTCGTTGAGCCTGCGTCGATTCCCAGATAGGCTTTGCCTTCATAAGACTCAAGGTTGCCGCGTTTGGCTGCCGCTTTGGCGTGCCGCTGCGTGAATAACTCGTAGTCTTCTTGGGTGGTGAATAACGGCTCGATGCTGAGGAATTCTCCCGTTTGTTTGTAATGTGTTACCCGCTCAATCGCTTGGTCTAAGTCAACGCTCTCTCGACTGCCCAGCGCCGTGCCCAGCGCAACGTAATACAGCGAGTTTTTGGGGAAAATTCCCGTTACGCCTAAGGCGGTATCAAAGCTTTGCCGTAATTCTGAGAAAAAGGTGAGCGGGCCGCCTAAATAGACCACGTTGCCGGTGATTTCTCTGCCTTGCGCAAGGCCGGCGATGGTTTGGTTTGCTACTGCAGCAAAAATACTTGCCGCGATGTCGCTTTTGCGCGCGCCTTGGTTCAGTAACGGTTGTATGTCTGATTTTGCGAAGACTCCGCAGCGGGAGGCGATGGTGTATATTTTCTCGTGCGCTTTGGCGCTTTCGTTGAGTTCCGACGGGGTCATGTGCAGCAGGGTCGCCATTTGGTCGATGAAGGCGCCGGTGCCGCCTGCGCAGGAACCGTTCATGCGGACCTCCATGCTGCCGCTTAAAAACAGAATTTTGGCGTCTTCTCCGCCCAGTTCAATGATGACGTCTGCGTTTGGGATGTAGCGCCTGACTGCCGTTCGGGTCGCGTAGACCTCTTGCACAAAAGGGATTTGGCATGTTTGCGCGATGCCCATACCTCCTGAGCCCGAAATTGCCAGCGCTGCTTTGCTGTTGGGTGCAAATTCGGTTTTGATTTTTCTTAGCAGCAGCGCTATTTTTTCGGTGATTTGAGAATAGTGCCGCTCGTAACTGCAATGGCGGATTTCTTCGTTTTCGTCTAATACTACGCATTTGATTGTGGTTGAGCCTATATCTAAGCCTATTTTTATCATGTTCTTTTTCACCTGATGTTTTTTCTTTCGAATGCTTTCCTTATTCTTTTTATATCGTGCCGGCAGCCGCGATATGACAGTTTTTTTACATACTTCTTGTTTCATCTTAAAGCAAAACGATAAGCGATGTCAATAGCTGGGGTGCGCTTTCCATAAATGTGTACTGTTTTTGTATAGTTTTTTGGTGAATTTTAGTGAAATTTTCTGTTTTGGCGCAGTGGGGAAGGGGTAAAAAGAAAAAGCGCCGCTTGTTGTGGCAGCGCTTTTTTTGTCTATGCTTGGATTTGACGCGGCGTTTCGGAATAGAGCGTGATGCAGTTTTTGGGGCACACTGCAACGCATTCGCCGCAGGCGGTGCATTTTTCCGGGTCGATGACCGCGCGGAAATTTTGAATGGTAATTGCCTGATATGCGCATGCTTTGACGCATTTGGAGCACGCGATACAGCTTACTTTGCAGACTTTGTTGGCTTGGGCGCCTTTGTCTTGATTGTTGCAGCGTACTACGGCTTGTTCTTTGAGCGTGACCAGACGGATCAGGTTTTTGGGGCACTCTTTGACGCACATGGTGCAGGCGGTGCATTTTTCCGGCTGGACTACCGCTACGCCGTTTTCGATTTTTAAGGCGTCGTATTCGCAGACTTTTACGCAGTCGCCAAGGCCTAAGCAGCCGTAGTGGCATTCGCCTGTGCCGCCGGACATTATGCTTGCTCCCGCGCACGTTTGTATGCCTTGGTATTCCATTTTGTGCGTGGTGTGTTCGCAGGTGCCGTTGCAATGGACCATGGCGACTTTGGGTTGCATTTTTACTGCTTCTCCGCCTAAGAGTTTGCTGATTTTTTCTGCGACTTCTGCGCCGCCCGGCGAGCAAAGGCCGTTTTCTGCGCTGCCGTTGCATAATGCTGCTGCATAGCCTGAACACCCGGAAAATCCGCAGGCTCCGCAGTTGACGCCCGGTAGAATTTCTTGGACTTCTTCTATGCGTTCGTCTACCGGAACGTGCAGGATGATTGCCGCGACTGCCAGCACCAGCCCCAGTAACAGGCCGATGCCGACTACGATTGCGATTGGAATTAGTATTTCATATGCCCACATATTAACCTACCTCTCTTAACCCAGCATGCCGTCCACTAAGCCTTGGAAGCCGAAGAAGGATACGGCGAGCAGGGACGCGGCAATCAGTGTGATGGGGAGCCCTTTTAGAAATTCCGGAATATCGCAGGTTTCCAGCTTTTGGCGGATGCCTGCGAATAGTACCATTGCCACCAGAAAACCCATGCCGCTTCCGAATGCGTTTACCATGGATTCTGTGAAGCCGTAGTTTTCGCTGCTGAGGGTGTTTTCTATGACCAGCGTTGTGATGCCCAGGACTGCACAGTTGGTTGTAATCAGCGGCAGGTATATGCCCAGCGAGTTGTATAGCGGCGGCATGAATTTTTTCAGGATGAGCTCGATGAGCTGCACCAATGCCGCGATGATGATGATGAACACTACCGTTTGCAGGTAGTCAAAGCCCAGCGGCATGAGGACAAACATGTAAATGGGCCAGGTGACCGCGGTGGAAATCAGCATGACGAATATGACCGCGGCGCTCATGCCTACGGCGGTATTCAGCTTTTTGGAAACGCCTAAGAATGGGCAAATGCCTAAGAATTTGCTTAATAAAAAGTTTTCTGTTAGAATGCCTGCAAGAAAAATGCTTACAAGGCTTTTAAGCATGATCATCGGTGTTGCCGCCTCCTTTGCTCAGTTTTGAGCAGGTAGCGCTCATTGGGCAGCCTCCGCAGCCCAGCTCCGCTTTTTTGCCCTTGGAGAGTTTATTTACAATTGCGACTAAAATGCCGTAGACAAAAAAGCCGCCCGGCGCCAGTACGAAAATGATGATTGGGTCCATGAATGAGAGGGTGACCGGGACGTCGAAAATTTTGCCTGCGCCCAGCAGCTCTCGGATGCAGCCCATTGCCAGCAATGCCGCTGTAAAGCCGATGCCCATACCGACGCCGTCCAGTATGGAGGGGAGAACCGGGTTTTTGCCTGCAAATGCTTCCGCTCTGCCTAAGATAATGCAGTTTACAACGATTAGCGGCAGGTAAATTCCCAATGATTGGTCGATGACCGGGACAAATGCTTTTACCAGCAGTTGTACTACTGATACAAAACCGGCGATGATTGTGATGTATGCCGGGATGCGCACTTTGTCCGGTATGATGTTGCGGCATGCCGAGATGACAAGGTTGGAGCAAATCAGTACGACCGTTGCCGCTGCGCCCATGCCCAATGCGCTGATGGCGCTGGTGCTTACCGCAAGCGTTGGGCAGGTGCCTAATACCAAGCGGAATACCGGGTTTTCTTTAATAATGCCTTTTGTTAGTTCTTTACCGTAGCCCTTGCTCATGTTCAGGCACCTCCTTTGTGATTACTTTGTATTGCTGTACTGAGGCGTTTACTGCTTCTGTTACTGCGTTTGTGGTGATGGTTGCGCCGGTTAGCGCGACGATGTTGCCGTTTTCCGGTAGGCCCGATTTTATGACCGTAAAGCCCGCCCGGGGGACGGGTTGCCGATACATGTTGGTGAATTCTGCGTTTTGCGCGTTCATGCCAAGACCCGGCGTTTCATTGAGCGATAAAATGGTTACGCCCGTTACTTGGCCTTTTGTGTTAATGCCCGTCATGACTTGCAGGCTGCCTGCGTAGCCTTTTGCGCTGTTGGTGAAGACGTAGCCCTTAACAGAGCCGTCCGGCCCGTTGCCGATGTAGTAGCTTTCTTTGCCGTCTGCCGGTTTAAAATCCACTGCTTCCGGCAGGACTACTGTGCGCGCTTGTTTTGCGGTTTCGATGTTTAGCTGAGCGATTTTGTCTTTGGTGATAAAGCTTGTTACCGAAAGCGCGCCGGTTACGACCAGACAAATGATACATAAAATCAATGCGGGCATTGCGATTTCTTTTGGTTTGAATTTCACGGTTTTTTCGCTCCTTTCCGTTCCTTGATAGATCCGAATGTTGGAAAGCGCGTGAAACGCTCGATGTGCGGCGTGAGAATATTCATTAGCAAAATCGAATACGAAACGCCCTCCGGTAAGGAGCCGAATAGTCGTATCAGCATGGTGAAAATGCCGCAGCCGATTGCGAAGACCAGCTTGCCGCGCCAGTTGATCGGGGTTGTTGCGTAGTCGGTTGCCATGAAAAATGCGCCCAGCATCAGGCCGCCCGATAGGAGGTCTATTAGGACATCTCTGCCGGTGAAAATGCACGCAACCCCTGATATTGCTGCGACGGTTCCGAGAAAGGCAAGCGGTACGATGGGGTTGATTACGCGGCGTGCGATTAAATAAATGCCGCCCAGTAAAATGGCAAGGACGCTGGTTTCTCCCATGGAGCCGCCGATGTTTCCAAGGAACATGTCAAGGTAGGTGGGCATGGGGCCGGCGCCTTCAGCCAGAATGCCCAGCGGGGTAGCGGTGGTCAGGACGTCCGGGGTGCCTATGTAAAAGAACGGTTTGACCCAAGTTGCCATATAAAGCGGGAACGAAACCATGAGCACAATGCGTGCTGTTAGCGCGGGGTTTACAAAATTTTGGCCCAGACCGCCGAACATTTGCTTTGCTACGACGATGGCGATTACGCCGCCAAAGGCCGTGATCAGCGGGTTGAGATTTGCCGGCAAATTGAAGGCCAGCAGCATACCCGTTACTACTGCGCTGAGATCGCCTATTGTTTGTTCTCGCTTCATGACCTTGCGGCAGATGAATTCTGTTAGTACGCAGGAGGTAATGGAGGTTGCAAGCGTGATGACCGCCCAGTAGCCGAAAAATACAATCGACGCGACCGCTGCGGGTATCATGGCGATAATTACGTCGAGCATGATTTTTTGTGTTGTAGCGCTTCGTCTTAAATGCGGCGACGAGCTTACCAGCAATTTTTCTTTCATAATGTATTCAAGCCTTTCCGAATTCTACTTTCCAAAATTGTAAGTTACGACGTTTAAGAACTTGCCGCTTGAGCTTTGGCTTTTTCGGCTTCTTGTCTTGCTTGTTCTTGTGCGTCCTCTTTGCGCAGCAGCGCTTTGCCTAAACGGAATGACTGTACCAGCGGGCGGTTGGCCGGGCAGCTGAAGGAACAGCATCCGCATTCTATGCACGTTATTACGCTGAGTTGCCGTAAGTCGTCCGTTTGCCTTTTTTGGTAGCTTTTTTCCATGGAGTTGGGTTCTAAATGCATGGGGCATACGCTTACGCAGGCTCCGCAGTGAATACACGCTGTGGTGCGCTTTTTGGCAAGGTCTTTCTCGCTGAAAAACAATAGGCCGTTGGTCTGCTTGATGATTTGAAAATTTTCTGAGGGAATTGCAGTGCCCATCATCGGTCCGCCCAGCAGAATTTGTCGTAATTCTGCTTGGTAGCCGCCGCAAAAGGTGACGATATCTTCTAAATAGGTACCGATGGGCGCAATGATGTTTTGCGGGTTTTGTATCGCGGAGCCGTCGACGGTGACTCGTTTTTGCAACAGCGGCATGCCCGTTTTTAGATAGTCTGCAATAAACCCTGCGGTGGTTACGTTCATGACAATGCAGCCAAGGTCCGCCGGCAGCATACGCGGGTTTAATTGCTGGCCGGTTGCCGCTTGTATCAGTACGCGCTCGGCGCCTTGCGGGTAGATGGAACGCAGCGTCAATACGCCGGCCATTCCGTTTTGGTTTCGGCTGTCGGCGGCTAATTTTTCCTTCAGCAGTGCAATGGCGTCCGGTTTGTTGCTTTCGATCCCGATGATGATTCGCTTGATACCAAGGTGCTTTGCAACCGCAAACATGCCGTCAATTACGCGGTCGCTGTTTTCCAGCATTTCACGGTGGTCGGCTGTAATGTATGGTTCGCATTCGGCTGCGTTAATCAGAAGGGTGTGCACCGGTTTTGGCGGGTTGATTTTTACGTGCGTCGGAAATCCGCCGCCGCCTAATCCAACCAGTCCGGATTCCCGAATTGCCTTGATAAAATCTTCTTTTGTGTGAATTTCCGGGGGTGCAACCTCCGGAGAAACCGCTTGTTCTTCGTCGGCGGTGATGACAACCGCTTCTACGCTTTTGCCGTCTGGCATGACCAGTTTTTCAAGGGCGGTCACTTTTCCGGCAATGCTTGCGTGTATCGGCGCTGATATGAATGCCTCGCTGTCGCCGATTTTTTGCCCCATAAGGACCTGTTCGCCTATTTTTACAAGGGGGGTGCAGGGCGCGCCTAGGTGCATTTGCATGGGGATGCGCACTTTTTGGGGCAGAGGCATTGTTTGCGTGGGCGCTGAGCCGCTGTGTTTCCGGTGCGGTACTTTGGCTCCGCCGAAGGTTCGGAACGGTTTGTGCGGGATAGACAATTTCATGGGAATCCTCCTAAAAAATTTTGCTATTTTTAGGCTCCGTGGCGGTGGGGATATTTGAATTCATAGTTTTCCACCTGTATATATGGGAGTTATTTTTTATTTTAACTGATTGTTATAAAAATAGCAATAATAAATACAAATTAAGTATACAAAATGATTTACAAAAATTTTTTTGATATTTTTGTAAATTTGTGCAGTTTTTCTGTAAATCGTACAGGCTTTGTGAGAAAATTCTTGAATATGAAATTTTAATGAAAAAAAATTAACGGCAGATTTTCAGTTATACTCTGCCGTTGTATTGTTGCTTGGTTTTATTTATTTTTTGAGTTCCGCGGCGCGAATAATCAGTTCTGCACAACCTTCCATGCCGAATACGGAGCTGTCTGCAATTAAATCGTAATTTTCGATGCTTGCCTGACTGTTACAAAAAAATACTTGACAAACAATTTTGCCGGTCATATAATAAATGGTAAAGAGAAAAAACCGTTGATTAAGAGTAGTAGCATGGCACGGGACTTTTGCAGAGAGTCGCTCGGTTTTGGTGTGAGGGCGTAAAGTACGGCTGTGTGAATGGACTTATGAGGGCAGGCGCAAACCGGAATATTCTTTAGTAGCGTTTGACGGGAACTCCGCCCGTTATCAAGGGAGCATGCGGCTTTGCCGTATGGAATAAGCGGGCAGCAATGTCAATTTGGGTGGTACCGCAGGAGTTACGGCTCTTGTCCCTGTTTTACAGCAGGGGCAGGGGCTTTTTTGATACTCGAATATTGATATACTTGGGGGTAAGGATGATGAGAAAATTTACAAAATGGAGCAAAATATTTGCTTGCGCTGCTTTTGCAGGCGCTATGGTGTTTTCCATGGCCGCTTGCAGCGCCGAAAATACAGGTGATTTGCAATCCGGAAGCAATGACCGGACCGTTAAAGTGGGTGTGATCCAATATGCTCCGCACGGCTCTTTGGACAATTGTTATACCGGTTTTATACAGGGGCTGGCTCAGGGCGGTTTTACCGAGGGCGTTAATTTGGAACTTGTTTTTCAGAATGCCAACGGCGAAACCAGTACCAGCGATTTAATCGCTAAAAATTTGGTTGCGCAAAAAGTAGATTTAATTGCCGCTATTGCAACGCCTGCTGCGATGTCCGCTTTTAGTGCGGTGCAGTCTGCGGGCAAACCGCCTGTTGTATTTACCGCTGTTTCTGACCCGGTTTCTACCGGACTTGTGCAGTCTTTGGAGAGTACCGGCGCCAATATTACCGGCTCGTGCGATGTTTTGCCGCTGGAGGCTCAGGTGAAAATGATTCGCGCTTTCCTGCCGCAGGCGAAGAAAATCGGCGTGCTGTATACCACCAGCGAGCCGAATTCGGTATCTCACCTTGCAAAGCTGAAAACGATTGCCGCGGATTACGGTTTTGAAGTGGTAGACCAAGGCGTAACCAATGCTTCTGAGGTTGGCAGCGGCGCCAATGCCCTTATTGCCAAAGGGGTGGACTGTATCAATAATTTTACCGATAATAATGTGGTGAATCATTTAACCGTTGTATTGCAGGCCGCAGAAAAAGCTAATATTCCGGTATTTGGCTCCGAGGAGGAGCAGGTGAAATTGGGCTGCTTGGCCGCTGAGGGAATTGATTATATTGCCTTGGGCAGGGAGACCGGCTTGATGGCCGCAAAAATTTTAAAGGGAGAGGCGACTGCAGACAGTTTACCGGTGGCTACGGCTACTGACAGTAAACCGTTTTATAATCAGGCGGTTTTGGAGAGATTGGGCCTAACTTTGCCGCAGGATTACGCTCAGGCAACCAATTTGTCTGCCGGATGATACGGCGATTGCAAATTTTAGAAAGCGAGTTGCGGTATGGATATCTGGATTAGCTTGCTCATCAGTATATTTGAAGAGGGCTTTATTTACGGTATTATGGCTATTGGCGTCTATATTACCTATAAAGTGCTCGATTTTCCCGATTTAACAGTGGACGGGTCGTTTCCGCTGGGGATGTGCTTTACCGGGTTTCTCATTACCGCGGGAGCAGACCCTTGGCTTTGTTGTGCGCTGTCTTTTTTGGCAGGAGCTGCGGCCGGCGGCGTAACGGGTATTTTGCATGTTAGATGCAGGGTGACCAATTTGCTTTCGGGGATTTTGGTTATGACCGCGCTGTGGAGCGTCAATTTGGTTATTACCAATGGTAGCGCTGTGTTGTCGTTTTTTAATAAACCTACCATTTTTAATTCCGGTGCGGGAATGTGGTTTGGCGGTGTTATGAGCAACTATAAAGTGCTCATTATGGCAGGTGTTTTGGTTATTTTGGTTAAAATTATCGTTGATTTATATTTGAAAACAAAGTCGGGACTTTTGCTGCGGGCAGCGGGCAGTAATCCGCAATTTGTTACCTCGCTGGGCAGAGACGCCGGCAAAATGAAAATATTGGGCTTGGCTATCGGTAACGGTTTGACGGCGCTTTCGGGCAGTGTTTTGGGGCAGCAGTCCGGCTCTGCCAATATTAACAGCGGTACCGGTATGGTCGTTATGGCGCTGGCTTCGGTTATTATTGGTACTACGCTGTTTAAAAAGCTTACTGTTATGAAGGCTACTACCGCGGTCATATTGGGCAGTATTTTGTATAAGGCTTGCTTGAGTATTGCTATGCTTATTGGCTTGCCTACCAATTATTTAAAACTGCTTATGGCGGCTATTTTGGCTGCAGTACTCATCTCCGGTAATTTGTTTTCGGGAAGGAGGAAACGGGTACATGACGGCGCAAGCAAGCAATGAACCTATGGTGCGTTTGCAACATATTTATAAAACTTTTCACCCCCATTCGGTCAATGCTGTGACCGTATTTCAGGATTTTTGTTTGGATATTTATAAAGACCAGTTTGTTACGGTGGTGGGGAGTAATGGTAGCGGTAAAACGACTATTTTAAATTTATTGTGCGGCAGTTTGCCTCCGGACGGCGGCGTCATTACCGTAAATGGGCAGAATGTTACCAGAATGAAGGAGTTTCAGCGCGCGAAATTTATTGGGCGGGTATTTCAGGACCCGTCGAAAGGGACCTGTCCGGAATTGACCATACTTGAAAATATGGCGATGGCAGAGGCTAAAGATAAGCGTTTTGGACTTAGTTTTGGGGTCGATCGCAAGCGGCTGGATTATTATAAGTCGCAGTTGGAGTTGCTGCGGTTGGGTTTGGAGGATAAACTGCATATACAGGTGGGCAGCCTTTCGGGCGGTCAGCGGCAGGCGTTGGCATTGCTGATTGCCACGATGACACCCATTGACCTGCTGGTTTTGGATGAACACACGGCGGCATTAGACCCGAAATCGGCAGAAAATGTGATGTGTTTGACCAATCGTTTTGTTCAGGAGAAGCGCTTAACGGCGCTTATGGTTACGCATAATTTAAAATTTGCAATAGAATACGGCAACCGTTTGATTATGATGCATCAGGGGGCTGTGGTGGTGGATAAGGCTTACGCCGAAAAGGACGCCTTGAATGTGGACGATTTGCTTAATCAGTTCAATCAGATTAGTATAGAGAGCGGGAATTGATTTTTTAATATGGTAGGAAGAAGCAGAGATTTTTCTCTGCTTCTTTTGCTTACAAAACTGTATATTGTAGAAAGAATAAATAGAATTTGTTAATGTTGCACAAAAAAGAAACTGGTAAATTTACATATATTTTCTTGAATTTTCCAAATATATGCGATATAATAGGCCAATATCATGGGATAATTTGTATTTTATTGGAAAAAACAGTCGAGTTTTGTATCCGTGAGAAATGGAGGAGAAAAATATGTGTAAAAGATGGTTATTTTTTATGTTCGCAGTGTGTATAATTGTCACATTATTGCCGTTTTCAGCGTGGTCTCTTGTAACGCAACCCGGCAGTTATACCGAGGAAATTGACCTTTCGGCAGCTGGTAAAACCATTACCCAAGGCGGTACTTACAGGCTGTATGGTACAGGGACTCAACCGGTGGTGGTGCAGGGCGGAGTTACCGTGACTCTTGTGTTGGATAACGCCAATATTACTGCAAGTGGGTCGCCGCTGCAGTTGCAGGATACCGCTAATGTAACGCTTGTGCCGAAGGACGGTACGAAAAATACTTTTACGGCTACGGGGAATTGTGCGGGGATTTCAGTGCCGGATAGCGCTACATTAACGGTCGATATTATGAACGATAGCTTGGGGAATGGTGAAATTTGTGCAGTTGGCGGCAGCGGTGGTGCCGGTATTGGTACCAGTCAGGCAGAGGGCTATGCTACAAGCGCACCTATGCAGGGTCAGTCGGGCGCAAGTGGTCAAAATGCGCGGGATACCATTGGTACGGTTTATTTAACCGGCGGCACCGGCGGCGAAGGCGGTAAGCATGGCAGAAGCGCATTTGGCGCAGGTACGATTACCATAAAAGGCGGTGTGGTGAGCGCTACCGGTGGTGAGGGTGCTGCCGGAATTGGCGGTGGCAGAGGCGCTGACGGCGAAAATGGTAAAGATGGTTCTGATGGCAAAGGTCAATGGGTGGTAAATGGCTGGCAGACTATGCATATGGCGACCGGCGGCGGTGGCGGCGGTACTGGGGGTAACGGTGGTAGAGGCGGTTCCGGCGGTGCGGTTACTATAAGCGGCGGTACGGTTACGGCAACCGGTAACGGTGCACCCGGAATTGGCGGCGGTGTAGGCGGTGCGGTCGGTAAAGGCGGCAACGGTGGTAAGGGCGGAAGTTCCGGCGCTGCTTTTGGCGGCAACGGCGGTAATGGACAAAATGGCTATACAGTTGGAGGTCATGGGGGAACCTTACTCGTGACTGGTGGTAATGTCAAATCTGTCGGTACGTTTGGCACCGGGCATGGCGGTACTGTGAATGGTGGAGAGTCCGGGGCTAACCCAGCGGTAGGTTCGGGTAATACCGCCGGAGTTGGCACCTTGGGTACAAACGGTGGTCACGGTGGTTTGGTGTTTCCTGCTGTTACAACGCCCAATAACGGTAATGTAAGAATTGGCAGCGGCGCTAAAGTTATTTTGGAGGATACCGACGGTAAAATTGCATTTGCCGCTCGTCCTAACACTTTGGAGGGGCATATACCGTTGTTTTATACGCAGGTAGAAGTCGTAGATGAGGCGAACCAATTGGTGGAGGGTGCAGCGGTAAAATTAGGTGATTATACTGTAACCACTCGCACGATGCAGGAGCAAATTGGCGGTACACATAAGGCCGGTACTGCGGGGATGTGGGTGCCTGCCGGCAGTTATACCTTGACCGGTGATATGGTCAAGAAAACCGGCGTGGGGCAAATTTTACTCGGCAAGAGTCAGTCTATTCAGGTAGAACAAAAGGATAACCAAAATTTTTCCGTGCAAATTGAGCCGGAGGCTAAGGTAGGAAATGCGCGGCATGCTACCTTGCCTGAGGCGTTTGATTCTCAGAAGAACGGCTCAACTGTCGCTGGAAGTACCATTGTATTGGTGCAGGCTCAGGTAACGCCGGTTGCGCAACAGCAATTGCATGAAAATGTAACCTTGCAGACGCAAAATAATTGCACTTATAAGGCGCAGGACGGCAATGCCGTTGTGAGTGTGGACGGTACGGGGCAGACGGTTACACTGCAAACAGGCGCTTTAGAGGTAAGTGATGCTGCTCCGGTGACGGTGCAGGCAAATGGTAAGGATTATATTGTGACGGCGACCGGGCAAAATGGCAATTTGCCAAGAGTGGTGGCCCCTGTGGACGGTGAACCTTATATTGAATTGCCCGCCGGCGGCACGGCTTTGATTGATGAAATTACCTATTACGGCAATGCGGAAGCTAAGGTATTTATTTTAGACGGTTTGCGTGATGAGCGCGTATTTAAAGCGGAATTGCCGAAAGATAAGACGGTTTCTTTTGGTGAACATACAGTAATGACACACCGAAATAATACTGAAAGTATTACGCTGGACCGCAGTAGCGGTAAGGCGGAAATTGCAGTGCCAAAACAAAATGAGGTTACAGCATTTGGGTATACAATGACCGAGGTTGACAACGGTATAACGGTGGTCGAGCCGGATAAGGATGGCGGTTTTGCCGGCAGACCCAGCGTGAAATTGCAGAAGGTAGATGACAGTTTCAAAGCGCTGGCTGTGGACGGGACTACCGAACGTACCTATATGGCCACGGAAGCGATTACGGAATTTTGGTTGGGCAAATTTGATATTACCGTAGACACCGGTGAAAATGCAGAGGCTTTTGATGGTTATATTGGCGTGCAGAAATATTACGGAGAGGAATTAACTGAAACTTTTACACCTAATGTTTATTATGAGTTGTTGCCTCAAAATGTAAGCGTGACCGCAAATGGAAATTCTGTGCAGGCAAGCATTGCTACCGACCCCCAAACCGAAGCGGTCACGGTGAAAACTGTCGTACTTGGCGATATGGTGCTGCGCGCTAACGCCAGTCGTAAACTTTCCGTAATTTCGGTGACGGGAATTGACGGTGCTGGCAAAATATTGGTAAGCTATACCGACTCAAACGGTATGCTGCATGAGCAGGTAGAAGTAGGTAATGAGATTACGGTTGCCAGAAGTTTGCCGGTGGAATTGACGTTTCTTTCTGAGCAAAAACAGGCGATTTTAACCGGTTTTGCATTGGACGGCACAGATGTTTTTGCAAGTGTTCAGAATCGCTTCGATGCTGCCGAGGAAAGCTATACTTATACTTTTACAGCGGAAAATGCCGCGTATGCAGTGGACGTTGTTTTTACTACACGTAGCAGCGAGGAATTGCCCGTGGCAATGGAAAATAACATGACCGGGGATAATTTTAGTTGGTATGTGACCGCGTTGATTTGTGCGATTGCTGCCATGACTGCCTTGGTATTTATGAAAAAACGTACAAACTAATCTTTATTCGGGTTTTTTAGAGGATAGAAAAGCAGCTGATTTTAAATCGGCTGCTTTTTTCGCTTATATCAACTTTTTTGCCGCTATAACAGGCAATCGTTCAGAAATTTTTCCAATATTTCGTCAAAGGATGCTTCTTGATTTTATTGTTTCTATTCTACCATAATTCTGAGCCTGTGAAATCAGACGGTTCCATTTTTATATCCTGAACCAGAGGTTTAGGATATAAAAACAGCCATCAATCCTATGACAGCTGTTTTTGTAGCGTTATTTTGCGATTTGTTCAATGGTGATGTTCCCGAAATCAATCTCTTTTTTATGGCTATAAACCGCTTGGTCATATTCTATGCCAAGGTAATTCAATTGGGAAAAGCATTTTGCGGGATTTTCTGTTTTTATTCTGTAGACGGATTCGGGTATGCAGGCAAAGGAAAGGTCGATTTGTTCAAAGTTTTTTTTGGAATATTCCTGTTCCAGAAAGTTTAAAAATATCATTTCTTCCGTTACAGAATGTCCGTCCTCCGGCTCATATTTTCTGTTTGCAACGGTTTTGTCCTCCAGGGTAATATCGCAGTTGTAGTCTAAGCTGTAAAGGGCGAATTGGAACATGGGCTGCACTTTTTTTTCTGACAGCATTTTTACCGTGGTGTGTATGTCGATTCTGTTTTGGGCGGTTTTGTATTTTCGCGTCAATTCATAATCGTCCGTATGCTCGGTGACGATAATCTGATTCTCGTCTACACGGTTTATGACAATGTTTTTTTCGTAATTGGGAATAAAAATACCCTCAATATAAGGAGCGCAGATATGGGGCCACATTTCTTTGAACAGGGAGATTTGTCCGTTGTTTTTGGCGCAGGATAAAAATGCGGATTTTTCTTGCAGGGAAAAGTTGTTCAACGGGAGGCTTTCCTGTGCGGATTGATAGCGTTCCTGCTGAATCATTTCTTTGATGTAAAAAGTATATGCATTGGCGTCGTTTTCCGGCTTGAAGGTAATTTTTTCAATATTTTCGGGAAGCTCGACCGTAAAGGTTTTCTCTTCAAATATCTGATGGGATACCAGTTTGTGATTGTTCCAGAGCTCGACCTCTACCTTTCTGGGGGTATCGCCGGAATTTTCAAAGCGATAATGACGGAATTGGTTATCTTCAGGCCAAATTTTAAATTTTGCATTGCGCATATCTACCCCGGCGATATTGCCGCTGAGTGTGTCGATATAAAGGGTAAGGGTTTCTTTTTTGGTTTTACCGTTGATTTTGATGAATCTGCCATCGATGATTTCTTCGGCACGGTATAGATTTTTTTTATCCAGCTTCTGCATCAACTCCGGTAAAGAGTCGCTGCTGGCAAAATCAATGCGGTTTGCCAGCTTTATAATTCCGGGCAGGTAGTTATGCAGAACGTAATCTCCGTATAAGGTAGGGTTTGCGTCAATGATAACAAAACCGCATTTTCTCATCATATGAAAGGAAGGGTAGTTATCTTTTGCAACCTCGCAAATCAGGTCGTTATACCCCAGGTGGATAAGCTCTTTTATCAGCATGCTGAACATATCGGCAATGGAAAATACAGACATGCGGTATTTGCGGTCGATAATCAGAGCGCAAATAAAGGCCTGGTTTTTATTTGCAACCTTTTGTCCGCCGGTTTTGTATGCGGCAACATAGCTTACAACTTTATCGTTTTTCTTACCCACAATTCCGAATATGGTTCCTTTTTTTCTCTGGTAATCAATAAATTTTTCACCGGTCAAATCTTTATCGAATTTTCCAATCCAGAACTGGTTTTTTTTCATTAGCTCTGCGACTGCGGCGGCGTCTTTTTCGTCGTAAAATTCATAGGTTATTTTTGACATACAGTTCCCTCCGTTTCTTTAGTGGCTTTAAAAAACTATGCCTGCCGGCTTTGTGTTTATGAAAATAAAAATAAGACGTTATTTGCTGCTTTTCACAGCCAAATAGCATCTTATTTTATAAATCAATACTTTTTGGCTTTGCGGGACATGTTTAAAATTGCTAATAGATAGAAGATGACGCCGGTTCCGACCAAGACCAATATGTGCAGCCACGGTTGCGCGATCCAGTCTCCATAGGTAAAGGTAGCGCCGACGGTGTTTTCAAATTCGGACAGGGCTTCGTTTGGTAAGTCTGCAAAGCCGGTTGCCATAGCGCTGCCCATGAGAAGTTGGCGGAATAATACCGCCGCGTGCGCGCAGGGGAAGCATTTTACGACCCATTGTACGCCTTCGGGCAGGTTTCCTACGCACAGGTATGCGCCGACCAAAAAACCGATGAGCGTGCCCAAAACGGTGCTGACGACCGTGAAGGTGCTGTTTGTTTTTACAAAGGAGATGATAAAGGATACGATGGCGCTGGAGGCAAAGCAGGAAAGAAAAATTACGCCGATGACTTTGAGGATGGTGACAAAGGAGAACAGGCCGCCGCCGGTTGCCAGCATATAGATTTCTCCGAAGGCGAACGTAACCAGGGACATGATTACGCTGATGATGAAACCGGTGCACATGTAGCTTGCTGTGACGCTGCTTCTTTTGATGGGGGAGGAGTAGAAATCTTTAATGCATTTTTGCTCTCTGTCGCTTACCATTACCGCATACGCGCCCATACTGGTTGTGATTGCGGAGGAGGCCAGCATACCGGCAACCATCCATGCGTTCATAATGACGTCGGCGTTTTCTAAAAAGTCCATGCCCTCGGTGATGGCGTCCCCGATGAAGAGGATGAACAGGCTGAAAATAATAATTACGCCCAAAAGCGAAAAGAATACACCGCCTTTATTTTTAAAAAATATTTTCAGGTTCCGTATGGTCATCTGTCTCATTCCCGAATCTCCTTTCCGGTAATATTCAAAAATACATCGTCCATCGTGCCGTATAGAACTTCAAAGCTTTCCAGTAGTTCCAGCACCGGCTGCAAAATAGAAACCGCGTCGATGGTAGAGTGAATTTTTACGTCGATAAATTCTGCGATTTCGGTCCATTCCAGATTGTTTTGGTCCAGATAGGTTTTTAGTTCGGCTTCTTTGTGCGGTTTTGGTTTGATTTTAATATGCTCGGAGCTGTATTTTTCTTTTAATTCATAGGGCGTTCCCTGCGCGACGATCAGACCGTCGTCCATAATCACAACATAGTCGGCCTTTGCGGCTTCCTCCATGTAATGCGTGGTTAAGAATATGGTCATGTCGTTTTCTTTTTGCAGGCGCTCTATGGTCTCCCAGATATGCTTGCGGGTTTGCGGGTCCAGGCCGGTGGTGGGCTCGTCCAGAAAAAGAATTTTTGGGG
Source organism: uncultured Eubacteriales bacterium (assembly GCA_934457095.1). Classification (GTDB taxonomy): domain Bacteria; phylum Bacillota; class Clostridia; order Oscillospirales; family Acutalibacteraceae; genus UMGS1071. The sequence continues at coordinate 42,595 of CAKSHJ010000001.1, read as the reverse complement.
TATTCAGAAGCGCCCGTGCGATGTCTACTCTGCGGCGCTGCCCGCCGGACAAGGAGGCGTAGTTCTTTTTCATGAAATCTTCCACTTCGGCGTATTGTGCCGCTTGCGCTACCGCTGTTTTTTGTTCGGCGGTTTTTTTGTGGTAAAAGCCTGCTCTTATCATCAGGTTTTCTTTTACGGACAATTTTTTGTCCAATAAATTGTCCTGGAACACAACGCCGATATTTTTGCGGATTTGGTCGGGTTGGTGCGCTAAGTCGAACCCGGCGATGGAAATTTTTCCGGCGTCATATTGGGTTAAGGTGCACAAAATATCAATGGTTGTTGATTTTCCTGCGCCGTTGGGCCCTAAAAAGGCGAATAGGCTTCCTTTTTTTACGGAAAAATCAATGCCTTTGACGGCCTGCGTTTTTCCGAAGGACTTTTTTAAGCAGGATACTGTAATGATATCGTTCATATTGGAATTCCTTTCTTTGAAAAATGATTGGAGCATTCAAGGATAGCTATGGCAAAAAATTCTCTACGACAGTTCCGGAATGATTTTGAATTGCGGATTGATAGATGTAATTTGCAAGGGAAAGGTCTAAAACGCCCAGACCAAAGGGACTGAATATCACAGGTTTATCATTTTCTCGCGCGGCAATCTTTTTGTTCAGGACGTCGGCGATGCTTCCGGCTACAAAATCACGGCGGTTCAGTTTTTGATAGGTGAGATGGATGGAGGTGCGTTCGCGGCAAACATGTTCAAAATCATCTACAATGTTGTAGGATTTTTCGATGATTGAGGGAGCAAGGTCTCTTAGAGAGATGCCAAGCACGGTGTGTTCGGGTGTGATTGCATCGATTTTCTCCAGAAAGGGAACGCCGGCTGTTGTTGCAAAAGAAACAAGCTTTGTTTTGGTGAACAGTTGCTCGATATTCTGGCATTTTTCAAATGTGAACTTTGTATTTTGGTGCCAGGAAATGAAATGCTCCATGCGTTTGTCTGATAAATCATAAAGATAAACTTTGCTTATGTTTTGAAAAATATTGGAAACGAATAGCAGGATTTCCTGATTGATTCTGCCGCAGCCAACGAGGCCGATGGTGTTTTCGTCATAATTTGCATGGAGATGCCGGGCTGCTAATGCGGCGCTTGCAGCGGTTCTTTTAGAACTGATGATGGAGCCTTCCAATACGGCTTTCACTCTGCCGGTGGACATTTCATTTAAAAAAATGGCGGCGGAGGCCCGCTCAATATTGTGTTCAATATTTTCGGGGAAGGATGAAATCCATTTTAATCCGGCGATATTCTCGTTTCCTCCGATATATGCCGGTAACCCGATAATGCGGTTTTTTTCATTGTCCGGAAAGCGTAAAAAGATGGAGTGAGGTAATGAGGTTTTGCCAAGATGGTGAAGCAAATATGTATTTTTTACAATTTCAGTGATTTCGGATTCCTTAGCGTTCAAAGCGGATTTTATTTGGTTTGCACCTAATACCAAAATATGATTTGACATAAGATATTTTCCTTTCTGAAATTTTTGTTTATTCAAATAGAAACTCCGGATATTGGCTATATAAATTTGTAAAGTAGCGTTCGCCGCGGTCGTGCGAAACGATTACGATTTTTTTATTGCGGATATTATGTAATTTCATGTATTGTTTTGCTCCGCAAACTACGCAACCGGATGAAGCGCCCAAACAAAGCTGTTCATCTTTTACCATGGAAAACAGGGCTTGAATCGAATCTTGTTCGCTGACGATGATTTTGTCGTCAATGCTTGCGCGCAAGAAATTATCTGTTCTGATGCTTGAGCCGATGCCGATAAACCGTTTGATTTTTTTTGTTGCCGGATCAAAGATTTTGGAACCTTCGATATCTACAGCAATCACTTTGATTGCTTTGTTGTATTCATGAACGGCCTGAGAAATACCGGCTATGGTTCCGCCGCTGGAAACGGCGATAAAAACATAATCGACGTTTGGGAATTGTTTGATAATCTCTTTGCCGATGGTTTCTTTATAGGCCTCTACAACCAAGGGGTTTCCGTATTGATTGAACCAATAGACGTTTTTTCGTTGCGCGGTATATTCTTTTACAGCTTGCAAGCGGTTTTTCAAGTAACTGCCGTTTTCGTCCGCCTCTGTAATTTTTATGGTTTTAGCGCCGTAGGCTTTTATCAGGAATTCATTCAGTTTTGAGATGGAATCATCAATCATAATGGTAATTTTGAGGTTTAGGTGGGCGCCGACGGCGGCAAGAGCAACCCCCATATTACCGGATGAACTTTCTACAATTTCGGTATCTTTGGAGATAAGGCCTTGTTCAAGCAATTTAGATAAACCGTAGATGGCGGTTCTGTCTTTTGCACTGCCATAGAGGTTGCTTCCCTCCAGTTTGATGCGTGCGTCGTTGTTTTTGAAGCTTTTTAGTTTTATAAGCGGAGTGATTACTTTAAAATCTTCTAACATATTTTTTACACCTCTCTTTTGCTCTGTTGCATTAATCCAATTTCATTTCTTTTGTAATCCCCTTTTTTTCCATTTTGTTTATCAAATGAATCAATGTGTTAAAATCCGGTTGGCCGGATTTTGAAACCGTAGCTGTTGCCAATTGAGGTCTGGATGTAAAAAGGGAAAGGTTGGTAATTACTTTTAGCCGATACGGTAAAAATAGCGCTTTATCTTCAACAAGCAGGCATTGTTTTTTATCAAGATGCAACTGACAGACATAGGGATGATCGACAATTTGGATTTCTAATACAGATTGGTCTACCTGTAATACAGAGGGGTTGTAAGTTAATGCCATGCACTGAAAAAACGCCCGCTCCTTTTTCAACATATATTCTTGCATTGTCATATTTTTACTTTTGACGATAGCGGTGGTATTGACATATGAAATAAATTGGTCAATTGCCAAAAGAGGTTTATTCAATATGGTTTGAGATTCGTTAGAAATCTTGAAAGTTGCGGCGTATTCGCAACCGGCGGAATATAAAGCGGAAAAATAATCCTTTGCATAATAATTTAAAAAATCATTTGCCAAGAGCTGCCCTTCCGGAAAGAAAACAGCGTCGTATGAATGGTAAAGCAGCTCAAACTGTTTCCGGAGAGCTTCTGTATTATGATTTACATTGTAATATCCGCAGCAACAGAATAATATGATATTTTTATTACGGAAATCATACTTGCAAGGATGTTCTGTTTGCGCTGCACCTTTTTTTTCTAACCAAGGGTAATACATGGGGAGGAGGCGATCCATGAATTTTTTAGCGGTGGAAGGGATTCCGTGGAAATAATTCGGGAAGCTCCAGACAATGATGTCGGCATCGATATATTTTTTTAAATATGTTTGCATATCGTCTTCTATGGAGCAGTTTCCCTCTTCGTTTTTCCAGCAATAAAAACAACCTTTGCAATCCTGTATATTCGCTTGCGAACATATGATTTCATCAATTTGGTATTGATTGTTTTTATTCAGACCATCCAAAAAGGTCAGAGCCAGTTTTCGGGTATTACTGTTTTTTCCCTTAGGACTTCCATTGATTAATAAGACTTTTTTCATTATACTCAGTCCCCGTTCGCTCGTTTTAGGCAACTTGATTTATCAATTTTTCGATATAATCTGCAGCGGATATAACAGATAATCTGGTATTGGTAAAATATTTACAAAGATGTTCATGAAGTTTGTTAATCTGATTTTGATAGTCGGGTACTTCTAAAAGATTTTGCAATGCTTTTTTGATGCTCTGGGCATTCATTTCATATGGTCGTATGATTTCTCCGCACTTGTAGTGATTCAGGATGTTTTCTATATTTTTGCGTTGTTCAAAGGTGGACGGCAGGGAAATAAAAGGGCATTGTCCGGCGATAGTGGCATATACGGTGCCCTGACCTCCGTGAATCATTGCAGCGTCACATTTTTGACAGATATCAATCAGCGGGAATTTCTCACAGAAATAATAGTTTTCGGGATATTTTACAAGGTCTTTTTCAGTTAATACACCGATTACGGATACGAAAAAATCACAATCAAAACTGAGTGTGGAGTCGAGTATTTTCAACAGGGATTCTCTTGTTCCGGTAGAGCCGATGGAAATCAGCACTTTTTTTCTTTCGGGATTTTTTTTCAATATTTGGGGAACAAAGGCCGGCATTGGAATATATTGATTGTTTAAAATGGGGCCGATAAATTTATACCTGTCTGTTTGCGGGAGATTTTTAAATAATTCTGCCGCGTCTGACATCAGGTTTAGATCACCGGTGTAAATATCCAGGTCGCACGATAGGGGAGGCAGACCGTTGTTTGCTAAAAAGGTGTTCCACGCAGTGTGGGCTTTGCAGGGGCCTAAAAGTCTGCTGCAAGCAATTTTATCTTCAAATAAGCGGCGAATATCTTGATAAGACAATGTTGTGTTTCGTTTCAATTTTTGAACCTGCTCGGCCGTTTGTGCAATATTGGTAAGATATATTTTAGATAATGCGGCTGATAAACACCAAACAATCGGAATTTTGCAAAGTTTTGCCGAGATAGTCAAGGATGTTCTGTATCCGGTTAAGATTGCGGCCGGTTTATATTTATCGATTAATCCCCGCTCTTGCAACACCATGTTTTTTATCTCGTCTAAGGTTGCATAATTGATACCGTATCGATCCATACCTAACATCATAGAAATTCGTTCGGGTGTATACCATACAGAGTCATATGGTAATATTTCCCGAATATAAGGTTTACCATTTAAGAGATAATCGTACTTTCCCTGTCCGATGAATACGATTTCGTAACCTCTTTGATAGAGTTCGTCAGAAATTTCTACCATTCTTTGGGTTTCGCTCCAATTGAACAGCGCGGAGCCCACTAAAATATACTGTTTAAGCGGTTGTTTACGCATAACTTTCACCTGTAAGCTTTACAAAAAAGTCTGCTTCAATAATCGGACTTCTCGTTCTTTGGTTTATGATTTTGGTCTGAAATTTCATATTGGCGCCATCGTGCAATATCTTTTTACCTTTATACCGCAGGTATAGGGTTAATCTGTCATACAGGTTGCCGGGAGACAGAAATTTACATTGAAATTTATCAATTTTATAGGTTGAATGTTCAATATTATCATAATTCGAGAGGAGCCATTCAAAAATTGCTTTCTCAATCCAGATAAAATATTGCGGATGGTGAATAATGTTATAAGAATCTGTATCTGTGGGTCCTACGATAATTGTTTGTTGAAAATCCATTGCTTTCACCTCATTGATTGCTCAAGAGCTAAAATCGGTTTCATATTTTTCTAAAATAAGAGAGGAGTATGAGCCGCCCAAGGCTATGGTACTGATACAGGCGGTTTTGATTGCCTTTTGCTTGTTTGTTTTGCTATAATGACCGGACATTTCTTCTTTCAGATGCCCAAGCCCATTTGGTAATCCGATGACCTCTTGTTTTATAAAGGAATATAAAGCGGCAAGCAACCCGTATCCTGCATTTGTTCCGGAGGCAATACCCAGCATTGGAGAAACCATGGAGCAATCAATGTCTTGTTTCAGCAGTCTGTCAGAAATCAGTTTTTTGATTGCGTTGATATCTGCATTGTCGCAGTCGGGAATGCCCATTGCCGCATTGATATATAAATCGATCGTTTCGGCGTTGCTGTCTGCAATCGCTCTTTTTACGCATTCATACAATTCGTCGCCGTTGGGGGAGACTGTACCCAGGCGGTAATTGTCAGAAGTAGAAGAATACCCTTTTACGGTTGCGTAAATATTTGCATTGCGTTTAACAGCGTGCTCTTCGGTTTCTAATATGACAGCAACTGCGCCGGGGGAGAGCACCATGCCATCGGCTGCCTTTGAGAACGGAGAAAATTTGGTTCTGGATAACAGATTTACCTTATCGTTTCCCATAATCAACGCTTCGTTGCATTCATCGGCACCAATCATAACAACGGCATCCGCCATATCGGAATGTAAAAGTTCGGTAGCATAATCGAAGGCAATTAAAAAAGAAGCAGTACCCGAGGACAAGGTTGAGGTTGGTCCTTTCAGCATATTGGCGATACAGAAGTTTCCGGGAGCAGCGTTGATAACGCTATTGGGAAAATCAGATAGATTGATAGAGCCGATACCGTTTAGAGCAATGCTCTGATCAATATTCACAATGGTGCCCAGCGGGCCGGTTCCGGTAGCGTAGATAACGCCGATTCTTTCGGTATTATCTCTGGTGACAGTCAGTTTACCGTGGTTCAATGCCTGCTTGCCGGCGGCCATAGCCAGTTTTGTTACTTCATCAATTCTTCGGATTACTTTGCCGGGAATGTATTTTTTCCAATCAACATTCGGCATGCTTCCGACTTGATTACACTTTGATGTGCTTGATTCGTAATTGCAAATATGTACATTCCTGGAGGAGAAGGTGTTCCATAATTCTTCAAGGTTTTCGCCGCCGACACCGCAACACCCCATACCGGTGATTACAATTTTATTATTTTTATCAGGCGGCATATTGCGGACGGTAGATTCTTTGCCTAAGGCCAAACAGCAGTTGTTTCCGCCAAAGGCAAAGGAGTTAGATAAAATTACACTGCAAGCATGCTTTTGGGCAACGTTTGGAACTAAATTGATTGGAGATTGCACATCACTTTTAAAATTGACTGTTGGCGGTAAAAGTCCATTATTCAAGGCCATAACAGATACAACGCATTCTTCGGCTCCGGCGGCACCCAGACAATGTCCGATTGCTCCTTTGATGCTACTTAGCGGTATATCGGAACTTTTATCGCCGAATACTGTTTTGAATGCGGAACGTTCTGCTTTATCATTTGCAGTTGTTCCGGTGCCGTGACCATTTACATAGGATACGTCTTGTTTTTGAATGCCGGATAGCTTGATAGCGGCATTCATGGCGCGGGAAGCGCCGCCGCCGCCCAAATCCGGTGCGGTTGGGTGGTATGCGTCCGCGCTTAGTCCGTACCCTAAAATCTCGGCGTATATTGTTGCTCCGCGTTTTTTTGCATGATGGTATTCCTCTAAAAGTAAAAACGCTCCGCCTTCACCAAGGTTGATACCGCTGCTTACACTATACGGTTTACACGGTTCTGTATCCAACGCTTTCAATGATGTGAAGCCCGCAAAAGAAAACACACATAGGGGGTCAACGCCGCCAACAAGCATTACATCGTGCTTGCCGCTTTTAATCATGTCACTTCCGTATCCTACAATATTACCGCTTGCGGCACAAGCCGTGGAAATTATGTTTTTTACCCCTTTAAAATGATGCTGTTTTGCAATCACATCCACCATTGCGTGCAACGGATATAAATACAGGTAGTTTTCATCGGCGTTTTCCAGCCCGTCAAACAACCATTGCCTATGAAAGGTTTGTCCGCTGAGCATACCGCCCAAAGAAGTACCGATTGCAACGCCTCGGCGGTAGGGGTCCTCGGCGCTATATTCAATTTTAGCGTGTTCCAAACACTCTTTGGCAGCCATAATAGCGATTTGGGCGCATCTGTCGTAAGGTACATTGTTTTCCTTAAAAAAAGGGTCGACTTCATTTAAATTTTTTATTTCTCCTACGGTGCCGTTATAATCGCCGTCAACAGAGGGGAATATTTTTGCGCACAATCCGCTTTCACCGTTAAATATTTTCTTTTCTACCTCTTGTGCATTTTTACCCAATGCATTTATAATGCCATACCCGGTAACAACAACTCGCTTCATTGCTTGTACTCCTTTATTATTTACCGTGAAAATATCACTCCATTTGGGAATCCCAACTTACAGGACGGACAAAGGGGGAGGAGACCGTTGTTACCGGGATTGCGTCTGCATTCAGTTTAACGGTTAATGGGATTCCTGAAACGGCAACTTTGATATTGAGCAGCAAGTAACCCAAAACACCGTTTAATGCCGGGTCATATTTACCGTAAATTACTTTTCCTACGGCCTCATCATCTAAATATACTTCAGAATTTGCGGAGACGGCATTTGCTCCGGCGGCCACAAAGCCTACACAACATTTCTCTAATTTTTCTTCAAACTGAGAAATCAGGACATCTCTGCCGCAATAATTTTCCTTGTCAAATTGGACAAACCATTGATAAGCCAGTTCAAACATATTGCCAAATTTTAAAGATGTCTCATTGATCAAAGGTTGATTGACCTCTAACATACATACATTCAAGGCTTCTGTACCGCACCAGGAAAGGCCCTTAGGTGCATATGTATGCAATAAGGCTTGCGTGAGCTGATGGATGATTTTTTGGGAACCTATCATGGCATAGCCGTATTCGCCGGAGCGGCCGATTCTTGCGAGCATGATTTCTTGGGAATCATAATCGACTTTGACCATATCTCTTAATGGAAGTGTTTCAATAGGAAATTCGAAAACTTCTTTTGCAATCTTCCAGGATTTTTCTCCTTCAATAAAAATCAAGTGATTTTCCTGTGTTAAATCCGTTATTTTCAGTTTACTACCAATTTTTTTAGCAATCCATTCTGTAACGGTTGCGGCGTTTTCAGGTGGAACCAGAACAATGATTGCGTCATCATCGTTCATAACATAGGCAATTCCTAAAATATCCGCCTGCTCATTCAAAAAGAAGCATTCTGCGATTTTGCCGGGGTTGAGATATCGGATATCCTTTGTTACCAAAGTATCGATTTCGTCAATAACCTGTTCGCCTTCTATTTTCAGCATGGAGTAGCCAATGCCGTCCACCAGTGCAATGCCGTGTCTAAACACATTATACTCGGTTTCTACATCAGTAAATTTGCTTGGAACCAGTGTGCCATTTATTTCTTCGCAAACAGCACCTTCAACATATAAGTCATATAAAATACTTTTTTTCATGGATGAAATTCTCCTTTGCATGATTTATGGTCTTTCACTGACAGAGATGATGCCATCAACCACATTGTTTCCGTCCACATAGGCTTCTACTTTAATTTGAGATAGATTTTGAAACTGCACTTTTTTGTAAACACGCAATTCCAATGTGTCTCCGGGGCGAACTATTTGCTTGAATTTTACATTTTTAATATCGACTAGATAGCCGACTTTAGATGCAATACCGGTAAAATCAATGTTTTCGTTCTCCAAACATTCCCAGTTTGTTGTTTCAGGAAAATGCCCTGTGGAATACATAATTGCAGTTAATTGTGCTAAACTTTCTACCAATAATACCCCCGGTACAATTGGTTCACCGGGGAAATGTCCGGTGAAATACGGTTCGTTGATTGTTACATTTTTAATACCCACTGCGCTTTTACCGGGTTCCAGTTTTATTACTCTATCCAGCAATAAAAACGGGTATTTATGGGGTAAAAGTTTAGAAATCATCTGTGCTTCAATTTTCATTTTTACCTCCGTATTTTCTTAATCAACCGGTTGCAGATTAGAATCGTCATACTCGCTGGACATGATATAATCCGCAATGGTGTTTACCGAACTGAAAACAGCAGAGTTGCCATCTGAAACCGTTACCGAAAATTCCGAGAAAATGCCAACGGCTAATTCCAATGCGTCAATAGAGTCCAGTTCCAGGCCGCGGCCAAACAAAGGTTGGTCATTTGTAATAAACTCCGGTTCAATATCAAGACATAGTTGTTCTACAATAATTCGTTTTACCGCAGCGCAAACCATGCGTCTTTTTTCGGCATAGGCCAATATCTGCTCTTTTGTTTTTAAATCCATCATTTTTATTTTTCCTTTCACGTTTCGTTCATTACATTGTTAGTCCGCCATCAACAACGATGCATTTTCCTGTTATGTATGAAGCTTTTGATGATGCAAGAAAAGTTACAACCTGAGCAATTTCATCAGGTTTACCAAAGCGGCCCATCGGAATAAACTGCATGTATTTATCTTTTAGAAGTTTTTCACTTTTTTGGGTCATTCTCGTTTCTATAAATCCCGGTGCGACTACATTTACACGAATATCATTTTTGGCATATTCTTTTGCAGCTGTTTTTGTAAAGGAAATAATTGCTCCCTTTGAAGCGGAATAATTCGCTTGTCCTTCTTGACCGACTATGCCGCTGGTGGAGGCGATATTTATAATAGAACCTCCTTGCTTTGCAGCGCACATCAATCTAAGCGCACCTTGGGTGCAATGAAAGCAACCACCCATATTTGTCGCCATCACATTAAAAAAATTTTCTTGACTCATCATCAAAAGATATCCGTCTTTCGTTATGCCGGAATTATTAACTAAAATATCAATCGATTTATATTGTTTTTTTATATAAAGAAACATCTTCTCCACAGCATGTATATCTGCTACATTGCACTGAATTATCTCTCCGTGCCCGCCGTGTTCTTCTATTATTTTCAGTGTTTCTGTTGCACCTTCCTCGTTTTTGTAATAATTAACAAGTACCTTCACTCCGTTTTTCGCTAAATCAATGGCGATTGCTTGTCCGATACCACCGGAAGCGCCGGTTACTAATGCGATAGCGCCTGACCTAAACATTTGATTGCTCCTTTACTAAGTTGATAAATTTGTTATATTGTATGGGGTTTGATAGAAATAACATATTTTGCTCTTTGTCAATGCTGCGCATGATGCCGGTTAATACCTTACCAACGCCGGTTTCAGCAAAAATAATATTTTCATCGGAATCTATCATTTTTTTTACGCCCATATACCATAAAACCGTATGGCAGCATTGGTTTCTAATTTCTTCTTTTATGTCTTGAACACTTTCTGCAAACCCGCCTTTGCAATTGAGCATCAATTTGCATGTTGGAGGATTAAATACAATACACTCAATAAATTCAGCAAATTCTTGCTCCATTTGGCGCATCAGCGGTGTATGAAATGCGTGGGAAACACATATCGGAACGGTTTTTAATGCAGACATAGATTTGCACCGCTCTTCAGCTTTTTGAACTAATTTCGGTTCGCCGCCAATTACAATTTGATTTTGCGAATTATATAACGCAACAACTAAACTTTCACAAGATGGGTCAATATCTTTGCAAATCTGCTCAACGGTTTGGAAATCCAGACCCAAAACGGAACACAACGTACCGGAACGTTTCACATTATGCATCAATTGGGCTCTTTTCTGAACAATCAGAAAGGTTTGTTCCACCGTTAAAACTTCAGCTGCAACCAATGCCGAAAATTGTCCTAAACTATGGCCGGCAACCATGTCCGGTCTAATCCCATCGCTATTTAACAAGCTTAAATAAGCAAGATTCATGGCAGTAACCGCCAATTGTGTATTTTCTGTTTTTTGCAATTCTTCAGTGTTTGCAGATAAACAAAGCGCTTTAATATTTCGACCTGTCACTTTTTGTGCAATTTTAAAAATAGAATCTGTTTTTTCGTTTTTACCGCCCAATTCTCTGAGCATACCGGGTCGTTGCGTTCCTTGCCCTGGAAACATTAAACAAACTCTCATATATCGTCCTCTCTTCCATATGCGTTGATAAACTCAATCATGGCACACAAAATATCATGGTCCCAATTGTCAACCTTATGAAAAAATTCATTTACAATCGCAATTTTTATATTTGCCTTTACACAAGGTTTAGGGTTAGATTCGGTGAAGGCGATTTGTTCAAATTCCAGTAGAGGTTTTTGATGGATAATTAAAGCTGTTTTTATATTAACGCTATCTTTAACAAGTAATTCTAAATTTGAATAACTGTTAAATGAAACTCTTACTACGATAAAGTTACCGAGTTCCAATTTATCTCTGCCAAACTGTTTATTTCCATCTAATTTTTTGGATTTTAAGTAACTGTAAAATGTATGCATAAGGTCAAAGCGTGCCATTTCAAAGAATTCAAAATATTTGGAGAAATGAATTTTGCCGTCATAAATACAATCAGAGAAACGCGGAGATATTTTTTTATAAAAAAATTTTTTGGTTTGTTCGTTTTGCCGAATCAAATTATGTACCTGTGCTGTAGAATAATGCAAGCTCATGGTAGGCAACCTCCTGGACTTTGAATTTTTTATGCGTATATTTTTCACATAAAGTTGTAAAGTAATTTTCAGAAATGATGTAATCAGTAAAATAATACTTTGTTTGCTTATATACTGTTATATCGTTTAATACAGGTAAACTTTGTTCCTCCAAACCGTTCCAACCAACGCCTAAGCATTTTAATAAAGCTTCTTTTCTGCACCATATGTAAGCATTGGGAAAGCGCATAGCGAAAGATGGTATCTCTGCAGTTGTTTCTCCGATGAAAAACTTGTCTGTATGTTTGGGAAAAGGGCGTTTTTCCTGAATATCTATACCGATCGGATGATATGGATCTATCGCTAACACCACATAATTTCCGCTATGAGAAAGATTGAAGCGTAGTTGTGAATCTATATATGGTTTGCCGTTATCAGAAATTTTTATTTCAGGATTATTTATTCCGTGTTTCATTAAAATAAAGTGGAGAAGCAAAGAGGAGACGTATAATTGCTTAGCTTTCATATATCTCACAGAAGTTTGAATTCTTTCTTGGCGCTCTCTGGGAAGAAGAGAAAGAATATTGGGGTCGATACCAATATCGGTTATATCGCAGTAAAATATAGAAGGGACAATGTTGGACAATGTTTTAAACCGCCTTATGCACAAAAATTTTGAAATATTATTAGATAAATTCTCATAAAAAGGTAGAATATCCTGAAAATCTTTTGTAATTATACAAATCAATCCTTGAATTGTCAATAATTTTGGTAAAAAATTATTATAAAATATAGAAAAATGTTGAAATGATTTTTTAGAAATATAGGGGTACAAGCGTACAAATGACCATATTTTATATTTCTGCATTGAGAAAATTTAATCATTTATGATGGACAGTTTTGCGTGGATTGTCTACCGTTTTTTGCGCGGACGGTATTATAATAAAAAGCAAGAAATGCCATGGGGAAGGGGGATTTGCATGAAAGCCAAAAATGCGGATGTAAGTTTTACAACGGGCGGCATTGGCAGGGCGCTGATATGTTTTGCTTTGCCGCTGCTGCTGAGCAGTTTTATTCAACTTGCCTACAATGCCGTGGACTTGATTTTTGTGGGCAATTATTTGGGCACGAGCGCCTCGGCGGCGGTGGGTGAGGGTGGTTTACCTGTTACCTGTTTGGTAAGTTTTATTACCGGTATCTCGGTGGGAGCCGGAGTGGTGATTGCGCGTTATTGCGGCGCAAAAGACCGTCAAAACCTCCAAAATGCCACGCATACCGCTTTGTTGCTCAGTGTAATTGCAGGGATTATATTGACCGTTGTGGGATTTGTGCTTGCGCCGTTTTTTTTGCAATGGCTGCGGGTGCCGGAATCCGTGATGGGGCTTGCTACGGAATATTTGCGTATTTATTTTATCAGTTTGTTGCCCATGGTGCTGTACAATATGGGCAGCGCGGTGCTGCGCGCCTGCGGTGACGCCAAGCGTCCGATGGTGTATTTGGCAAGCGGCGCTTTGCTGAACCTGCTGTTGGATTGGTTATTTATCGGTATATTTGGCTGGGGCGTAGCCGGGGCGGCTTGGGCAACCACGCTGTCACAGACGCTTTCGGCGGTATTAACCGTGGCGCATTTGCTACGTACCAAGCGCGAATACCGCATTGCTTTACGCAAGTTGCGTCTGCATAAAGACCAAATGCGGCAAATGATACGCTTAGGGCTTCCGGCGGGCATACAGGCGTGTATGCTGACCCTTTCCAATTTGGTGGTGCAGTTTTATATTAATGGGTTTGGAGAAAACGCCGTGGCGGCATTTTCCGCTTATTTTAAAGTAGAAAATTTCATGTATTTGCCAATTTTGGCTTTTGGGCAGGCTATGACCTCCTTTGCGGGGCAAAATATAGGCGCGAATCAAGTCAAACGGGTCAAAAAAGGCGTGAAAATCGCTTTGGCACTGTCTGTGAGCAGTACGGTGGTTATCAGCGGCGTTGTTTTGCTGACCGCGCCGTATTTGTTCGGTATGTTCAACCCGCAGGTTGAGGTTATAGATTGCGGCGTGCAAATTATAACGGTGACCGCGCCGTTGTATTTGATTTATGCTGTGATTGAAGTGTTTTTGGGGGCGGTGCGCGGTGCCGGAGCGTCTTTGATACCTATGGCAATTTCGGTGAGCAACCTTTGCGTATTGCGCACGGTTTTGCTGGCTGTTATTGTGCCGCTTTGGGGCAGCGTACAGGCCATTGCGGCGGTATACCCGATTACTTGGGCGGCAACGGCGGTCAGTTTGCTGTTTTATTACAGGCATCTGTACCGCAGTCAAGCGGTGCAGCCGGCACAATATTCTTTATAAAAAACATGCAGGCTTTGGCCTGTTTTTTTATTCAAATATAATGAATAAACTGCAATAAAATTGTAGAAAATGTCTTGTTTTCCGTTTTTATTAGTAAAAATATTCATAAAAAGGAGGCTTGTTTCATACCCATATATTGGGGAGGGATTTGTAGATGTTCAGCAAAAAAAGAGCGCCGACGATGGAGGAATTGCGACTATTGGAGCAATTGGACTATCAGTCAAATGTACCACGAAAAAACGAGTTGATTGACGAGAACGAGGAATTTTGGTGGGGCGGGCAAGAGAAAGAAGCGGAAGAACAGGAGAGACCCCGCGTTCATACAGGGAAAACAGGACGGATTTTACGCAGCCGTTTTTTGGTGAGCGTGCAGGTGATGGCATGTGCGATAGTGGTGGCAGGAGCTTTGGTGATTCGGTTGTTTGGCGGCGCGGTTTATGAATCGGTGCGCAATTGGTATGTTGGTACGGTGAATGAGTCGATTATGGTGCAGGTAACCAAGGAGGATTTGTTGGAGATATTCAACAAAAATGAACAGGAAAACAGCGATGGGGTTATACAAACTGCAGCGAAAACAACACAAAACCAGCTTGCGGTAACGTATGGCGTGGACCAAAATGCGCCGCTGAGCCTATCGGTTTTGCTGCAATTTCCTGTTGCAGGAGGACAGGTTTCCTCGGCGTTTGGAGAGCGTGCAGATGGTTTTCATAAAGGTTTGGACATTGCCGCTGAGATGGATACCCCGATTGCGGCGGCTTTGACCGGCACGGTAAAGGAAATTGGGGAAAACGCTTCTTATGGCAAGTATGTGCTACTGGAACATGGCAGCGGCATAGAGACCAGATATGCTCATTGCAGTACCGTTTTGGTGAAAGAGGGCGACGGCGTAAAAATGGGTATGGAAATTGCAAAGATTGGCGATACGGGAGATTCCAGCGGGGCACATTTGCATTTGGAACTGTTGGTTGACGGTACCCCTTATAATCCGCAGTCGGTGATGCGGTAACGCATGGAATTTCGGTTTAAGCGCTGGCGTTTGGAGCTGGAATACCTGTTTTTTGCTGTGGTTGCTTTTTTGTTATTTACTGATAAAAGCGGCGTGGGTTTATTGGGGTTATTGGCTACGGTATTACATGAGGGTGGGCATTTGGTTGCAATTTTATTTTTGCACGGTCGGGTAAAATCGGTGCGGTTTCATGCATTTGGAGTGGACATAGCCGAGGCAGGCAGGGCGCGCCGCGGCTATTTGGCTGATGCCTTGGTGGCGCTTGCCGGCCCGAGTGTAAATATGTTGTTCTGTGTGCTTTCGGCTTTGGTATATTGCGTATGGAAAAACCCTTTGGTATGGGAATTTATTTTTGTAAACAGCGCCATTGCCTGGTTTAATATATTGCCCGTTGAGGCGCTGGACGGCGGGCAGGCGCTGTATGCGCTTTTGTGCGCAAAATGCAGACCCAAAATTGCCGCGGATATTGTGGCGGTCGTTTCGTTTTTGGTGTTGCTGCCAACGGCTGTGATTGGTTTTCTCATGCTGCTGCAGTCCAGATATAATTTTACGCTGTTTTTTGTCAGTATTTATCTCATGGCGTTGTTGGTGCTGAAAAGAGGGCGTTTTTTTTAGCGTGGTTGCAATTATTTTTTCAAAAGGGTATAATGACAAGCGTATGATGATAGGTAAATATGCACCCAATGAAAGGATATTGCGACTGCTATGAACCAAAAATTGGAGCGTTTGCTGGGACACGTGCAAAAACCCGGCAGATATGTTGGCGGTGAGCTTAACGCTGTGATAAAGGATAAGGCGCAGGTGGATGTGCGTTTTGCGTTTTGTTTTCCGGATGTGTATGAGGTGGGGATGTCTCACCTGGGGATGAAAATTTTGTACAGCGAGTTTAACGAGCAGGCGGATATTTGGTGTGAGCGTGTATTTGCGCCGTGGGTGGATATGGAGGAGCAGATGCGTCGGCATAAAATGCCGCTGTTTGCGCTGGAAAGCGGCGACAGTATTGCAGAATTTGATTTTATTGGCTTTACGCTGCAATATGAGCTGAGCTATACCAATGTGCTGAATATGCTTGATTTGGCGGGGGTTCCGCTTAGGGCGCAGGAGCGTGACGGGCGATTTCCTGTTGTGGTAGCAGGCGGACCGTGTGCTTGCAACCCGGAGCCCCTGGCCGATTTTATTGACTTGTTTTTTATTGGCGAGGGCGAGCGGGTGGATTTGGAAGTGATACGCCTGTACCAAGCGTGCAAAAAGGAAGGGTGCGGCAAGCGGGAGTTTTTGGAGCGCGCGGCGCAAATAGAAGGAGTATATGTACCTTCTTTCTATACGGTGCATTATCATGAGGACGGCACGATAAAAGAGATGTTGCCAACCGGAAACGCGCCGAAGACCATACGCAAACGCTTGGAGCTTGAGATGGACAAGGCGTATTTTCCGGAGCGGTTTGTGGTGCCGAGCATAGAAATTGTACACGACAGAGCCGTTGCGGAGGTGCAGCGGGGTTGTATTCGCGGATGCAGATTTTGTCAGGCGGGTTTTTTGTACCGTCCGGTGCGGGAAAAATCGGTGGATTTGATTGACCGGCAGTGCCGGGCTTTGTGCGGGAGTACCGGCTATGACGAGATTTCTCTTTCTTCTCTGAGTACCAGCGATTACAGTCAGATTGAGCCGCTTTTGGAAACCTTGCTTGCTTGGACCGACGATGAAAAGGTGAGTGTTTCTTTGCCGTCTTTGCGGGTGGACGGTTTTAACAATGAACTGATGGACAAGCTGAAAACCGTGCGTCGCAGCGGCCTTACCTTTGCGCCCGAGGCCGGTACGCAAAGAATGCGTGATGTGATTAACAAAAATGTGACGGAGGAGGAGCTTCTGCAAACGGTAAGGACAGCTTTTGAGGGCGGCTGGACAACCGTTAAGCTGTATTTTATGATTGGTTTGCCCACGGAAACCTTGGACGATGTTGCGGGGATTGCACAGTTGGGGCAAAAGGTGGTGGAGGCTTATTACAGTACGCCGAACCGCGCAAAGGGCAAGAGCGTAAAAGTAACCTGCAGCGCGTCCTCATTTGTGCCAAAGCCGTTTACGCCGTTTCAGTGGGAGCCGCAGGACAGCATTGAAACCCTGCATGAGAAACAGGAGCATTTGATAGGCGCGGTGCATAGTAAAAAACTCACCTGCAACTGGCATGATGCCGATACCAGCTTTTTGGAGGGGGTATTTGCAAGGGGAGACCGTCGGCTTGGCAGGGTGTTGGAGGCTGCCTTTTACAGTGGCTGTAAATTTGACGGGTGGTCGGAATTTTTTTCGCTGGAAAAATGGCTTGCGGTATTTGAAGAGTGCGGGGTAGACCCTGCGTTTTATAATTTGCGGCGCAGAAGCTTTGACGAGGTTTTGCCTTGGGACCACATTGATTACGGAATTCAGAAGTCATTTTTACAGCGCGAGTGTGAGCGTGCTTACCAAAGCGCTACCACGCCCAATTGCGCGCAGAGTTGTTCCGCGTGCGGCGCTGCCTGCTTTGGGGGAGGAATTTGCTTTGAAAAACATTAGAATTTGGTTTACCAAAAGCGGTGCGGCAAAATATATTTCGCATTTGGATTTGAACCGCTGTGTTGCAAGAGCATTCCATAAAGCGAAGTTGCCTATGTGGTATACGGAAGGCTTTAACCCTCATGCGTTTGTGACGTTTGCGTTACCGCTTGCTTTGGGTGTGCAGGGTCGGCATGAGAGCATGGATATTCGCATGCTGGAGGAATTGCCGAAGGCGGAGATATTACACCGTTTGAACGAGGGCTTGCCGCAGGGGATTCGGGTGTATGATGTGACCGAACCCAAAATGAAGCCGGGAGAGATTGTGTATGCCGAGTATGAAATGGATTGTTGCACCGAATGCAAAAGCGCGCAGGAATTGCGAAAAGATATGGAGGCGTTTTTGGCAAGGGACGAGATTTTGGCAGAGAAAAAAACGAAGTCCGGGGTAAAGACGCTGAATTTGAGTAACTATTTGGACAAGTGTAAATTGAGCTTGCGGGGGGATGGTGTATTGTTGTATTTGATATTGCCCGCAGGCAGCGGAGAAAATATTAACCCGGGGCTTTTGACGCAGGCGATGCAGGCGCATTTGGGGTATGATTTATTCGTTCAAACGGCACGGGGGCATTTGTATAACGCCGTATTTGAAATTTTTGCGTGAAATTTTATGAAAAAGTACTTGCAATATCAGAATAGATGTGGTATGCTTTACAAGCATCTTTATGTGCCGTCGGACCGCCGACGGGAGTTGATGCCCGGCCTTGAGCCGAGACATGAAAGCTGACAGTCCTCTGTCCGTTGTGATAAGAATGTCTGAAAATTTTAGGAGGATTTTGATTCATGGATGCACTAAAGTTGATTGCACAGGATTCTATGAAGGCGGAATTGCCGAGCATAGAGATTGGCGATACCATTAAGATTGATGTGAATATTCGCGAGGGCGAACGCGAGAGAATTCAGGTGTTTGAAGGCACTGTGATTGCCCGGAAAGGCAGCGGGGTTTCTGAAACCTTTACGGTAAGACGCGTTTCCTACGGCGTTGGTGTGGAGAGGGTATTCCCGATTCACAGCCCCAATGTGAAAGGGATTAAATTGGTGCGCAAAGGTCATGTGCGCAGAGCTAAGCTTTACTACCTGCGTGACCGCGTTGGTAAGGCTGCAAAGCTTAAGGAAAAAATCAGATAACAAAAACGCATCGGGGGCATTTTAAAAATGCCTCTTTTTTGCGTTTTGCGCAAATTTCCGGTTTGAAAATACATGTACGTTTATGTTGTATTTTGGTTGCAAAGCGTCACATAATATGCTAGAATAAATCTATTGTGCAACAGTGTTGCACCAAATGAAAAAGGTGGCTTATGCAGTGGGAAAAATAATCAGTATTTCAATTGCGGCATATAATGTGGAAAAATTTTTAAGGGATACTTTGGATTCCTTGGTGCACCCTGCTATTATCGATGATATTGAAGTGCTTGTCATAGACGACGGCTCCAAGGATAGTACTGCGCAAATCGGCAGGGAATATCAGGAGAAATACCCCGGTTCGTTTTATTTGATTTCTAAGCCGAACGGCGGTTACGGTTCTACGATTAATGCGGCGATGGACGCTGCAACCGGCAAATATTTTAAAACGCTGGACGGCGACGACTGGTTTGATACCGAGCAGTTTGTCGATTTGGTGCAGGCGTTGAAGCATGCCGATGCCGATTTGGTGGTAACGCCGTTTACCATGGTGCACGAGGATACGAATGTGAAAGACATTGTGCAATATGAACAGGGGTTTGGAGAAAAAATAGTTGATTTTGAACAATTGCCGATACAGGTATATAAGGGCATTCGTATGCACAGCGTTGCCTATAAAACCTCGCTGCTTCAGAAAAATTCCATTCGCATTGGGGAGCATTGCTTTTATACCGATGTGGAATATATTGCGTTTCCTATGGTACATGTAAACAGTGTGATGTTTTTGCAACACAATGTTTATCAGTATCGAATCGGCTTAGAGGGTCAAAGTATGAGTGTCACGGGCTTTCAAAAGCACTACAGGGACCATTTAAAGGTAACTCACCGTATGGAGCAATTTTACAGAGGGTGCAGGGAAAAAGGGCTTTCTCCGGCAAAGAACGCGTATTTGTCCTGCGTTTTGAAAGACCTTATTACGATGCAGTATGCGATTTTTCTTTTGGTGGGTACCAAGCGGGAGTTCATGGATTTTGATAGCAATTTAAAGGAGAAAAATCCGGAATTATATGCAGCGGCTGCCGGTAAAAAAATTCTGTTGCTGCGCAAAACGAATTTTGCATTATTGGGGCCTTTGCGGCTTTATTCCAGATTAAGAGCGTAAGAGAATCGTGCTGAGAAATCAGGTGTTGATATGAGTGGTGCGCCTACACTGAAAACCAGGTCTGTAAAATTTAATTTTTTGATGAACATGATTTTGACGGCGTCTTCGTTTATCTTTCCGTTGGTTACATTTCCGTATGTTTCCAGAGTGCTGCTGGTGGAGGGCAACGGTTATGTTTCATTTGCAACTTCTGTTTTAACCTATTTTACTATGTTTGCTTCCTTAGGGATTCCTTCCTATGGTATTCGTGCCTGCGCGCAGGTGAGAGATGATAAAACGGAGCTTTCCAGAGTAACGCAGGAGCTGTTAATCATCAATGTTGTAACAACGATATTGGTTTCGGCGGTGTTTGTGGTTTCGCTTTATACCGTGCCCCAATTTAAAGAGCAGCAAACGTTACTATGGATTAACGGCATCAGCCTGATTTTAAATGCGGTTGGCGTAAATTGGTTTTATTCTGCGTTGGAGCAATACTCTTATATTACGGTGCGCTCTGTTATTTTTAAAGTTCTCTCGATCATTCTGATGTTTATTTTTGTGCATCAGCAGGGAGATTATATTATTTACGGCGCAATTTTGGTGTTGGCAACAAGCGGTTCAAATTTACTGAATTTTTTCCATTTGAGAAAATTTATTACGCTAAAACCCGTAGGGCAATACCGATTTAAACGCCATATAAAACCGATTTTATTTTTCTTTGCGGCGTCTGCGGCTACCAGTGTTTATACAAATTTGGACACAGTGATGCTGGGCTTTTTGCTACCGCAGGAAACGGCCTCCTATGAGGTTGGTTTGTATACAGCGGCGGTGAAAATGAAAACCATTTTGGTTACGGCGATTACCTCTTTGGGTACGGTGTTGCTGCCAAGACTTTCGTACTATATTGTGCATAAAATGGAGCAGGAATTTCAAAACATGATTATCAAATCGTTCCAATTTGTGTTGATCGGTTCGGTGCCGCTTTGCGCTTATTTTATTTTGTTTGCACAGGATACGATTTTACTGCTTTCGGGTGAGGCGTTTTTGGGAGCGGTCGTGCCGATGATGGTATTGATGCCGACGTTGGTGTTCATTGGACTTTCCAATATTACGGGCATTCAAATTCTTGTGCCGCAAGGCAGGGAGAAATTACTGCTGATTTCGATTGTGGCGGGCGCGGTTTTGAATTTTATTTTAAATGCAATTTGGATTCCGTATTGGGGTGCGGTGGGTGCAGCGGTTTCCACCACCATTGCAGAGGCCTTGGTGCTGGCGGTACAGCTTTGGTTTTTGCGTAAAGAACTACGACCTGTTTGGACAAAGATCAGCTTCCGGCATTTTTTGTTGAGTATGATACCGGCTTTGGGCAGCGGTTTTGCCGTGTACTACTGGGTGCCACTGAGTGCGGTTTTTCGATTGTTGATTTCTGCGGTTTGCTTTTTCGGGTTATATTTGGTGGCATTGCTGCTGCAAAAAGAGCCTTTTACACGGGAATTGCTGACCGCGGTGAAAAATAAATTCAAAAAAAGTCGGGCGGCGCCGCCGGCCGACGGTCAAGAATAATGCGCGGTTGCGGAGTGTTTGAAATTGCAGAAACAGGAAC
Organism: uncultured Eubacteriales bacterium; assembly: GCA_934457095.1. GTDB lineage: Bacteria > Bacillota > Clostridia > Oscillospirales > Acutalibacteraceae > UMGS1071. The sequence continues at coordinate 20,901 of CAKSHJ010000001.1, read as the reverse complement.
AACAGACTGTCAAAAAGCCCGCTCAAACGGTGAGGCGCATACTGTTTTGGGTTTGTATTGGGTTTGCGGTGTGCTATGTTGCTTATTATGTTGTTTGTAAATTTTTTCTTGGTACGGTGGAGATTACCGGGCGTTCCATGCAGAAAACAATATACGGCGGCGACCGTGTGATTCTGCAAAATGAGAATTATACTCCGCAGCAGGGAGATGTTGTTGTGGTTGCCGAAAACGGTACCGGATTGGATACGGCGATTATTAAGCGGGTGATAGCCGTTGCCGGGCAAACAGTGGACATAGATTTTACCACCGGAACGGTTTGGGTGGACGGTGAAATGTTAGATGAATCGTCCTACACCGTGAATGGCAGCACCACAGACCGTGCAGGCGTGGAGTTTCCGCAAACGGTGCCGCAGGATTGCGTGTTTCTTTTGGGAGATAATCGCGGTGCCTCCGAGGACAGCAGAGACCCTAAGGTGGGTATGGTCAATACGCATTTTGTTTTGGGTAAGGCCGTTATGGTAATTTACCCGTTGCATCACATAAAATTGTTGTAAAGTTAAAAAATTTATGAAAGTAAGGAGCCGGTACATTGAACAGTCAAATTCAGGGCGAGCAAACCGCCGCACAAAACAATCATTCCTCTGAGCCAGGTGGCAGCAGTCCTCAAAAAAATGGCAGCTTGAAAAGCAGCGGCGCCGCGATATGCTTTGATTGGACAGAGTCTTTGGTCATAGCCGTGGTGGTTGTGGGTATGATTTTTACCTTTATTTTTCGGATTGTGACCGTGAGCGGTACTTCTATGGACCCCAATTTGCATAACGCCGACCGTTTGATTATTTCCAGTTGGAATTATGAGCCGCAGCAATTTGATGTTGTGGTGCTAAAGCGTACTGTTGGCTTGGACGAACCGATTATTAAGCGGGTAATTGCCACAGAGGGCCAGCGGGTGTATATTAACTATGATGAGGGCACTGTTTATGTAGATGGCGAAAAGCTAGATGAAACCTCATATTTGGGCGATTTGCAGACGCTAAAGCCGGCGCATGACAACCAGAATTTGCTTATGGAATTTCCGGAGGAGGGGCTTGTGGTGCCCGAAAACCATATTTTTGTACTGGGCGACAACCGCAATGTTTCGCTGGACAGCCGTTATCAGGCAGTGGGCATGGTGGACGAACGGTACATATTGGGTAAGGCGTTGTTTGTCATTTACCCGTTTAACCATATTGGTACCGTTCCGGCGTAATCAGATATGACGGTGTGAGAAAGGCTGAGTCGGCCTTTCTTTTTTTGTGAGGCGAACCCTTTTAAAAATGAAAAAAATATGGTATGATACAAATAATTTGAGCGTGCAAATGGGCAGGGGGCGTTTAAAATGGACGAACAAAAAGCAAATATTAACTGGTTTCCGGGGCATATGACCAAGACAAAGCGCCAAATGGAAAAGACGCTGAAATTGGTGGATGCCGTTGCGGAAATTGCCGATGCACGTATTCCGGTGAGTAGCCGAAATCCGATGATAGACAGTATAATTGCGCAAAAACCACGCGTTATTTTGCTGAATAAGGCCGATATGGCAGACCCAGTACAGACCAAACGCTGGCTTGCTTGTTATCAGTCCAAGGGTGTTTTGGCTATGGCGTTGGACTGCAAAAGCGGGAAAGGCTTACAAAATTTTGTACCGTTGGTGCGGCAGTTGTTAAAGAAACGCATTGTGGCATGGCAGGCAAAGGGAATGGTTGGCAGAACGATTCGTGTGATGGTGGTCGGTGTGCCAAATGTCGGGAAATCCTCGCTGATTAACCGTTTGAGCCGCCAAAGCAAGGCGAATGTAGAGGATCGCCCCGGCGTTACCAGAGAAAACCGTTGGTTTACCATTGCCAAGGGTTTTGAGTTGCTGGATACCCCCGGTGTTTTGTGGCCGAAATTTGAGGACAAACAGGTGGGCGAACATTTGGCATTTACCGGTGCGGTGAAGGATGAGGTAGTAGATACGGAAGATTTGGCGTGCCGGTTGATTGCGATTTTGCAGCAGAGCTACCCGGAGGCTGTATCGCAGCGTTACCAATTGGAAAAAAGTATACTTTTGGGGTTGGAATCGCATGAGATTTTAGCGGAAATTGCCCAAAAAAGAGGCATGCTTTTGTCCGGCGGTATGCTGAACACCGAACGTGCCGCCATTGCGGTATTGGACGAATTCAGGGCGGCAAAGCTTGGCAGAATCACCTTGGAGCAAGCGGAGGAAACGGTATGAATTGGTATGTATATGAGCAGGAGGCAAACAGTAAAGGTTACCATCACGTATGCGGCATTGACGAGGCAGGGCGCGGACCTTTGGCAGGACCGGTATTTGCAGCGGCGGTTATTTTGCCGCAGGGGCTTTGCATAGAAGGATTGAATGATTCCAAGAAATTGAGCGAAGGTAAACGAGAGGCGTTGTTTGATAGCATTTGTGAACAGGCGTTGGGGTATTCGATTGCCTTTGCAAACGAGCAGGAAATTGATGAGCTGAATATTTTGCAGGCGACTTTTTTAGCAATGCGCCGCGCCTATGAAGGCTTGCGCGTGCCCGTTGACTATGTTTTAGTGGACGGCAACCGTATGCCGGATTTGGGTGGTGTTGCGGGAGAACCCGTTGTAAAGGGCGACGGAAAAAGCGCCAATATTGCCGCGGCTTCTATTTTGGCAAAGGTGAGCCGTGACAGACTCATGGTGGAATTGGACAAGATGTACCCGGAATATTGCTTTGCAAAGCATAAGGGCTACGGCACCAAGCTGCATGTGGAATTACTGAGGGAATACGGCATGTGCCCGGTACACCGAAGAAGCTTTATGAAGAAAATTTTAGGGGAATGCCATGCGTAACAGTTCGGGCAAAATAGGAGAGCAATACATACAGCAGCTACTGCAAAAACAAGGCTATATACTGCGGGCGGCAAACTACCGCAGCCGCTACGGCGAAATTGACATAATTGCGGAAAAGGAGCAGTATATTGTTTTTGTTGAAGTGAAAACTCGAGATGAAAAAAGAAAAGCTGAGCCGTTAGAGGCTGTTACTGCCATCAAACGCAAAAAAGTGGTGCAAACAGCGATGCTTTATTTACAGGAGCATATGCAGGCGCAGAAACTGCAGCCGAGATTTGACGTTGCAGGTGTAATTACAAGCGGCAGGGAGCAGACTGTGATACAGGTGCAGTATTTGGAGGGCGCTTTTGACGCAGGAGGATTATTTTGAAGCTTTTTGATTTACATTGCGATACCATTGGAGAATGCTATCTGCAAAAACAGGAGTTGTTTGAAAACCGGTTACATTTGGATTTAAAGCGGGGAGCAGGATTTTCGGCATGGAGCCAATGCTTTGCCATTTGGATTCCGGATGAGTTGCGGGGGCAGGCTGCACTGGATTATTTTAAGGCCGTTTCCCAAACTTATATGGCAGAAAGCGAGAAAAATAAGCTGCGTTTGAGCCGCTGTTTGCAAAGCGGAGATATTACCGAGGCTGAGCAGGCAGGTAAATGCGCCGCCTTGTTGACCGTAGAGGGCGGCGGGATCCTTGCCGGGAATTTGAACAATATTCCGTTTTTGCAAAGCTGCGGTGTGCGTATGCTGACTCTGACTTGGAATGGTAGTTGTGAAATCGGCGACGGCGCTATGGTGGAGCATCCCAAGGGCTTGACCGCCTTTGGCAGGCAGGCCATTCCCGCATTGGAGGCGCACGGTATTGTAATAGACGTTTCTCACGCAAGCGAGCCGTTGTTTTATGATGTGGCGGAAATTGCCCAAAAACCGCTGATTGCCAGCCATTCCAATGCAAAGGGCGTTTGCGGACACCCGCGTAATTTAACCAATGCACAAATTGCGGAAATTTGCAAAAGAGACGGATTGATTGGATTGAATTTTTACCCGCTTTTTTTAACCGAGCGTACAACGGCGACCACGGAGGACATTGTACGCCATGCCGAATATATGTTAGCAATGGGCGCGCAGAATGCGTTGGCGTTGGGCAGTGACTTTGACGGTGCGGAGTTACCCAAAGATATGACAGGGATAGAAAGCATGGGTGTGTTGTTTGAGCGTTTTCTGCAATTGGGCTACTCGGAGAGCCTTGTAAATGCAATTTTTTATGAAAATGCGCATAAATTCTTCGTTTCTCTTTGACATTACGGCGGTTCTATTATAAAATAAAAAAGATAAATCGGAATTTGAAGTTGGATATATACGGAGGGAGAAATCTTGAATTATCAATGCACAAGGAATGGAAACAGCAGGGTAACGGCAGCACAGGCAATTGTACAGGGCATTGCAAAGGACGGCGGATTATTCGTGCCGGAAACTTTGCCGCAGTATACGCACGGCGATTTTTTGGAAATGCAAAACGGCAGTTATAACGACAGAGCCGTAAAAATTTTGAGCGACTTTTTACCGGAGTTTACAAAAGCGGATGTGACTGCCTGTGTAAACGCTGCTTATGCCAAAGAGAAATTTTCCGGAGGAAATCCGGCGCCGCTGAACAAAGTGCCGCTTGCAAATGGCGAAATGCATGTGCTTGAGCTGTGGCATGGGCCTACCTGCGCCTTTAAAGACATGGCGTTGCAGCTTTTGCCGCATTTGCTCACGCACTCTTTGAAAATTACCAATTGCGACAAAACCGCTGTGATTTTGGTTGCGACCTCGGGCGATACAGGCAAAGCCGCATTGGAGGGCTTTAAAGATGTAGAGCACACCAAAATGCTGGTATTTTACCCGGAAAACGGCGTAAGTCCCATGCAAAAGCGGCAAATGAACACGCAGGAAGGCAGCAATGTGAGCGTTTGCGCCATTGAAGGCAATTTTGACGACGCGCAAACCGGTGTGAAAAAGTTGTTTGTCAACCCGGAGATTTGCAAAAAATTAGACGAACACGGCATGGCGTTTTCCAGTGCCAACTCTATTAACTGGGGCAGATTGCTACCGCAAATTGTGTATTATTTCTCGGCCTACTGCGATTTGCTCAAAAACGGTACGCTGACCAAAGAGGGGCAACCGATCAATATTGTGGTGCCAACGGGCAATTTCGGCAATATTTTGGCCGCTTATTACGCAAAAAAAATGGGTCTGCCGGTGCATAAGCTTATTTGTGCGTCCAACGCCAATCGTGTATTGACCGAGTTTTTGAAAACCGGCACCTATAACCGCAACCGTGCGTTTTATGCCACCATTTCTCCGTCTATGGATATTTTAATCTCCAGCAATTTGGAGCGTTTGCTCTTTGATGCAACCGGGCATGACGCTAAAAAAGTGGCGGGCTGGATGCAGGAGCTTGCGGAAAACGGCAGTTATACCGTGGATAAGCAAACTTTAGCGGAAATTCAAAAGGTGTTTGCCGCGGACTACTGCAACGACAAAACGACCGAAGAAACCATTGCCGAAGTTTACAATACCGCGCACTATTTGTGCGATACGCATACGGCGGTTGCGGTGAACGCTTATATGCAATATAAAGAGGAAACCGGAGACAATACGCCTACGGTGGTGGTTTCCACTGCCAGCCCGTACAAATTTGCAGACGCTGTACTCAGAGCTGTTTCGGCAAATTACAACGAGAGCATGGACGAATTTGCAAAGGTGGAGCAGCTTTCCAAAGAAACCGGCACCGAGATACCAAAGCCGATTGCCGCGCTGCAAAGTAAGCAGGTGCGCTTTAAAAACCTTTGTGCGCCGCAGGACATGGGTGAGCAACTGTTGAAATTGCTGCACCTGCAATAATTTTGCGCATAGAAAAGAGGCGTTCATGGCACTGTTTGTGATTGCGGATTTACACCTTTCGCTTGGAAACAACAAACCGATGGATATATTTGCCGGCTGGGAGAATTACACGCAGCATTTGGAGCGAAACTGGCGAGAAACGGTTACGCAGGATGATACCGTGGTGCTTGCCGGAGACATCTCCTGGGCAATGAAATTAGAGGAGACCGAGCAAGATTTTGCATTTATTCACAGTTTGCCCGGCAAGAAAATTTTAATAAAAGGCAACCATGATTATTGGTGGTCCACCAAGAGTAGAATTGAGCAATTTTTGCAGGAAAAGGGTTTTACCTCTTTGCGCGTACTGCACAACAATGCTTATATTGAGCAGGGGATTGCCGTTTGCGGTACGCGCGGCTGGCTTTACCATTCCGAGACCCCGCAGGATGAGAAAATCGTCAGCCGGGAGGTAGGACGGTTGATTGCTTCGTTGGAGGATGCCAAACGGCAAGATAAAGCGGCGCAACCGATTGTATTTTTGCATTACCCTCCCGTATATGGTGATATGGTATGCCAAGAAATTATAAAAGTTTTACAAGATTATGAGGTTGCACAATGTTATTTTGGGCACATTCACGGAAATCGAGCGTCTAAAAAAGCTGCTGTAGGTCATTATCAGGGCATAAAAATGCATCTGATTTCCTGTGATTATGTTCGCTTTACACCTATGGAGGTTATGCCGTTGCAGCTGAAAAAACAGCATTAGATATGCTTGTAAAATATTTTACGTTTACAAATTGCATTGCGCATATTTATGTGTTATAATACTTAGGACATTTGCTATTTTGGCAGGAGGAAGTAGAAACTATGAAGCTAAAGTCTTGTAACAAAGTAGAGACCAACCGTTATGAATTGCAGGTTGAGGTGGATGAAAAATCCTTTCAGGATGCGCTCAACCGTACCTATCATAAGGAAATTAAAAAAATCTCGTTACCCGGTTTCCGTAAGGGTAAGGCTCCGCGCGCTTTTGTAGAGAAATACTACGGCGAGCAGGTGTTTTATGAGGGCGCTGTAAATGATATTTTCCCGGTAGCGTATGAGGAAGCGGTGAAAGAGTCCAAGTTGGAGGTTGTGACCGACAACAACGATTTTGAAATTGAAGAAATCGGTAAGCAGGGCTTTACCTTTAAAATTTCGGTCATTACAAAACCGGAGGTGTCCATTGCTAACTACAAAGGGCTAAAAATCAAGCCCAAGGAACCCAAGGTAACCGAGGCTGATATTGACGCGCAAATTGCCGAAGTGGTTGACCGTTATTCCCGTATGGTTACTATGGAAAAGGCCGCAGAGAAGGACGATATTGTGGTAATGGATTTTGAGGGTTCAATTGACGGCGTTGCATTTGAGGGCGGCGCTGCCGAAAATTACAGCCTCACGCTTGGCACAAATTTGTTCATTCCCGGTTTTGAGGACCAGCTTTTGGGACATAAGGCCGGCGATGAAGTGGATGTTAAGGTTTCGTTCCCGGAGGATTACCATGCTGAGGAGTTGGCAGGTAAACCGGCGCTGTTTAAGGTGAAAATTCACGAAATCAAGGGCAAAGAACGCCCGGCTTTTGACGATGAATTTGTGAAAGATATCAGTGAATTTGATACGGTTGCTCAGTACCGCGAGGATGTGCGTAAAAAATTGGATGCAAAGGCACATGCGGATTCTGCCGCGGATGTTGACAATCAGCTTATGGAACAGTTGAATGCCTTATTGCAGGCTGAAATTCCTCAGGCAATGATTGAGCTGCAAATTAACGAGGAGTTGCGTGCGTTTAATTTCCGTTTGCAGGCGCAAAAGCTGAATTTGGAGACCTATATGCAATTAACCGGCACCAATGCTCAGACTCTGCGCGACCAATTTAAGGAGCAGGCAGAGCGTCAGGTAAAAATTCGTTTGGCGTTGGAAAAAATCGGTGAATTGGAAAAAATCACAGCCTCCGATGAGGAAATTGAAGAAGAATATAAAAACCTTGCGGCGCTCTACAAAACCGATGAGGATAAAGTAAAATCTGTAATTTCCCGCGAAGGTCAAATTAAGGATATTATTGCAAGAAAAGCCATGAATTTGGTGCGTGACGAAGCTGTGGTTGAAGCGGGTAAAGTTAAAAAGACAGACACTGCAAAAGAAGACGCACCGAAGAAAAAATCGACCGCTAAAGCTGAGGGTGAGAAAAAAACGGCGACCAAAAAGACAACAACAAAAACAGAGGACACAGTAAAATCGGCAGCTAAAAAAACAACAGCCAAAAAGACAGAAACGGAAAAAAAATCGGCAGCCAAAAAACCAGCGGCCTCAAAAGCGAAAAAAACCGAGGCAAAAGACGCTGAATAAGCGTTGGGTATTCAGCCAATGCTCTAGCGAGCAGAACATATATCCATCTGCCTTCCAAACAGAAGGGCAGATGGGTTCTTCATATCAAAAATATGCAGCAGTATGCGTTTTAGAAAAGGTGGTATAAATTACATGAGCTTAGTACCTTACGTTATTGAACAAACCAATCGCGGCGAGCGTTCCTACGACATTTTCTCCCGTCTGCTCAATGACAGAATCGTAATGCTCACTGATGAAGTCAACAACACGACCGCCAGCTTGGTGGTTGCCCAGCTTTTGTATTTGGAGGGGCAGGATGCCACGAAGGATATTCATTTGTACATCAACAGTCCGGGCGGTTCGGTGACTGCGGGTATGTCTATTTTTGACACCATGCAGTATATTAAATGCGATGTTTCTACCATTTGTATGGGTATGGCGGCCAGCATGGGTGCATTTTTGCTTTCTGCCGGTGCAAAGGGTAAGCGGTATACGCTGCCCAACAGTACCATTATGATTCACCAACCAAGCGGCGGTGCGCAGGGTCAAGCGACCGACATTATGATTCATGCAGACTATATTGTAAAAACGAAGCAGAGATTAAACCAAATTTTAGCGGAAAATACAGGTCAGCCCATTGAAGTAATTGCAAGAGATACCGAGCGTGACAATTTTATGGACGCAGAGGCAGCGCTTGCATACGGCTTGGTGGACAAAATTATTTCAAAATAATGCATTAGGTGGAGAGAATGTATGGCAAACAAAGATGAACTCAATCGGGATATTTGTTGCTCGTTTTGCGGCAAAGCACAGGACGAAGCGCGGCGACTGATAGCCGGTCCGGGCGTATATATTTGCGATGAATGCATTGAATTGTGCATGTCAATTTTGCAGGACGAAGCAAATTTGTCTCAGCGCGGTCATACCGATTATCGGGGGCAAGCAGAAGCAACGCTGCTCAAGCCAAAGGAAATGAAGGCAATGCTGGACGAATATGTGATTGGGCAGGAGAGCGCCAAAATTGCGCTTTCGGTTGCGGTTTACAACCATTACAAACGTATTTATTATGGAGACGATCAGGGCGAAATTAACAAAAGCAACGTGTTGCTGCTGGGCCCTACCGGCGTGGGAAAAACATTGCTTGCACAAACGCTGGCGCGCCTTCTGGACGTTCCGTTTGCCATTGCGGACGCCACCACATTAACCGAGGCCGGTTATGTTGGCGAGGATGTGGAAAATATTCTGCTGCGCTTGATTCAAGCGGCGGATTTTGACATTGAAAAGGCGGAACGGGGCATTATTTATATTGACGAAATTGACAAAATTGCCCGCAAATCCGAAAACCCCTCCATTACCAGAGATGTCAGTGGCGAGGGTGTGCAGCAAGCGTTACTCAAAATTTTAGAGGGAACGGTGTCCAATGTTCCGCCGCAGGGTGGCAGAAAACACCCGCAACAGGAATTTTTGCAAATAGATACCAAAAATATTCTGTTTATTTGCGGCGGTGCATTCGACGGATTGGAAAAAATTATTGAAAAGCGTACCTCCAATTCTACGCTGGGCTTTCAGACAGAAAAGACCGAGGAGCAAAAAATTGACAAAAACCAGTGGTATAAGCATGTGATTCCGCATGATTTGGTTACCTACGGTTTGATTCCGGAGCTGGTGGGACGGTTGCCCGTGATTGCCTCTTTGGACGGATTGGATGAGCAGGCGTTGGTACGCATTTTATCCGAGCCGAAAAATTGCTTGGTAGACCAGTATAAAAAGCTGTTCGCGCTGGACAAAGTGGAATTGGCGTTTGAGCCGGAGGCATTGCATGCAATTGCCAAAAAAACCATAGAGCGAAAAATCGGCGCAAGAGGTTTGCGTTCCATTATGGAGGAATACCTCAACCACCTGATGTACGAGGTGCCCTCGGACCATACCATAGAGAAGGTACTCATTACGCCGAATGTTATCAATAAAGGGGAGCCGCCGGAGATTGTGTATAACAAAGACCGCAAACCTGTGCAAATTAAATTGCCGCGCTCTAAAAAAAGCGGTCACAAGCATACGGCGTCTTAACCTTGCATCATTTGGCTGTTGCACTGAGAACGAATACCGCTTCTCCGGCTTGCAACGGCCTTTTTTGTTTCAAAAAAATTTGGATACAGGCTCCAAAGGAGAGATGAAGCCATGACAACCAATACAGAAGAATTTTTCATAGAAGAATTGAAAAAAAATACAGAGCTTTCCGCCGTAATGCCGGTACTTGCGCTGCGCGCACTGGTAATATTTCCGGGCATGTCCATTCAATTTGACGTGGGCAGAAAAAAGTCCATTCTTGCCGTGAATCGGGCGATGGAAACCAACCAAACCGTATTTTTGGTAGCGCAGAAGGACTTGGAAACCGTTGACCCCGGTTTTGCAAATTTACACAAAATGGGCGTAGTTGCCAAAATTAAACAGGTGTTTCGTAATCAAGAGGACGGTCTGCGCCTATTTGTAGAGGGTGTGCGCAGGGCAGAGCTGGTGCATTTGTTGCAGGAACAGCCGTACCTGATGGGCAATGTGACCATGGTAGAGGAAGGCAAATCGGCGCATGTGTTTTACACCAAGGCGCTCATGCGGCACGTTCGGGTGCTTTATGAGCAGTACATTCAAAATTACAAAAATGTGCCGCCGGACATGATTCTGGGGGTAAAAAAACTGAATGAAAGCGGCGCTCTGGCAGACTATATTGCAGGGAATACAGCGCTTGCTCCGGAATTAAAGCAGGAAATTTTAGAGCTTTTAGACGGAGACGAGCGTTTGGAATATTTGCTGCATGTGCTGGAGGAAGAAATTAAAATTTTAGAGATTGAAAACGAAATTCACGCCAAAGCCAAAGAGCAAATGGATCGCAGTCAGCGGGATTATTATTTGCGCGAGCAGATTCGGGCAATATACCAGGAATTGGGTGAGGAGGATTCGCCCGAGGAGGAAAATTGGGAATTTAAGCAGCGTATTTTAGCATTGGAATTGCCCGAAAAACAGACGCAAAAGCTGCTTACAGAATGCAATCGGCTTGCAAAAATGCCGGCCGGCTCTCATGAGGGTACGGTCATTCGCAATTATATAGAAACCTGTTTGGAATTGCCGTGGAATACCGCCGGAAAAATGAAAATTAACCTTGCGCGGGTAGAAAAGGCATTGGACAAGGAACATTACGGGTTAGAAAAAGTAAAGCAGCGAATATTGGAGTCCTTGGCGGTGCGCAAATTAAACCCTCACGCAAGCGGACAGGTAATTTGTCTGGTCGGACCGCCGGGAGTAGGAAAAAGCTCCGTTGCAAAATCCATTGCGCATGCCATCGGTCTGGAATTTGAGCGTATTTCTTTGGGCGGTGTGCGAGATGAATCGGAAATTGTAGGGCATCGCAAAACTTATGTAGGTTCTATGCCCGGCCGCATTATTTCCGCAGTCAAACAGGCGGGAATCAACAATCCGGTCATTTTGCTTGACGAAATTGATAAGCTTTGTAAAGACTTTCGCGGAGACCCGGCGTCGGCGTTGCTGGAGGTACTCGATTCTGAGCAAAACAGCGCCTTTACCGACCATTACATAGACATGCCGTTTGATTTGAGCCGGGTGATTTTCATTACCACCGCCAATGACGCAAGCGCAATACCGGCGCCGCTGTTTGACCGTATGGATGTGATACCGCTTTCAAGCTATACGCATGAGGAAAAATTTCAGATTGCCATGAAGCATTTGCTGCCCAAACAACTGCAAAAGCATGGTATTTTACAAAAGCAGCTTAAAATTACGCCAAGCGCCATACACCTTATGATTGAGGGGTATACAAAAGAGGCCGGTGTGCGCGGTTTAGAACGCAGAATTGCCGATATTTGCAGAAAATGTGCAAAAATTCTTGTGGAAAATACCGAACAAAAAATTACCGTTGGCGAAAAACAATTAGAAGAATACCTTGGCCCGCAAAAATATAAAAAAGACAACGCCGGTCAAACCGACGAAATCGGTCTGGTAAACGGGCTTGCCTGGACAAGCGTAGGCGGTGAGCTTTTGCCGATTGAGGCTGTGGCTCTGGAGGGCACGGGAAAAATTGAATTAACGGGCAATTTGGGCGATGTGATGCAGGAATCTGCCAAAACGGCGGTGAGCTGTGTGCGCAGCCGTGCGGACAAACTGGGAATCATGCGGGAATTTTACAAGCGAAAAGATGTGCATATTCACTGCCCGGAGGGCGCTGTGCCCAAGGACGGTCCCTCTGCCGGAATTGCGATGGCCACGGTGATCACCTCGGCGCTGACCGGTATACCGATAGACCACAGCGTTGCCATGACAGGCGAAATTACCTTACAGGGCAGAGTGTTGCCAATTGGCGGCCTGAAGGAAAAAACGATGGCAGCCTATCGCGCGGGCATTAAGCGGGTCATTATCCCGGCGGACAACACCGCAGACCTTGCAGAGGTGGAGCAAACGGTAAAAGATGCCGTAGAATTTTTCCCGGTGCGCAAAATTGACGAGGTACTGGAGCTTGCATTAACGCGCAAGCCCATGCCCAGAGAAACCTTGTTCGACGACATAGGCTATCATTTTGAGACAGATGCAAGTCAATGTACGCTGCCGGGCATGTAAACGCCAAAAGAGGGAAATTGCATGAAATTTGAAGACGCTTTTTTTGAATTTGCCGCCGGTAAAGCGGAGCAGCTACCGCCCTCGAATGTACCGGAAATTGTATTTTCGGGCAAATCGAATGTAGGCAAATCATCGCTTATCAATAAAATTTTAAACCGCAAAGCATTGGCAAGAGTAAGTGCAACGCCGGGCAAAACCGGCACCATCAACTTTTACAGCTTGAAGGAATGCCGGCTGGTAGACTTGCCCGGCTACGGCTACGCCAAGGTTTCGCATGCGGAAAAACTGCGCTGGGCAGAGCTGGTGGAGGGATATTTTGCCGCACAGCGCAATATACAGTTTGTGGTGCAAATTTTAGACATACGCCATAAGCCCACGCAAAATGATTTTGATATGCTGAATTTTTTAGCGCAATCGGGGCTTTCGTATGCGGCCGTGCTGACCAAAAGCGATAAGCTCAATAAAACGCAGCGCACCAACCAACTGGCATATTTTCAGCAACTTTTCTGCGATGAAACCGCCGGCAGCGCCGTGTATACGATACCGTTTTCATCGCTTACCGGAGAGGGCGTGGATATGCTAAAGCAAATGATTCAGTCGATAGCGCAGGCGCACACGGCGCAGCAGGAATAAAAAGGGAGGGGAATTATGTTTGTATCGGAATGCTTACAAGTAAATAGAGAGGGGCATCTGACCATCGGCGGATGTGATACGGTTCTGCTTGCGCAGGAGTATGGCACGCCCTTATATGTGATGGACGAAGATACCATTCGGCGCAATTGCGGTATGTACCGGGATTCCATTGCGGAATATTACGGCGGCAAAGGCATGGTTTTGTACGCCAGCAAGGCATTTTGCTGCAAGGAAATGTGCCGCATTGTAAAAGAGGAGGGCCTAGGCTTAGACGTTGTTTCCGGCGGGGAACTATATACGGCATTGCAAGCAGGCTTTCCGGCACAGCATATTCATTTTCACGGCAACAACAAAACCGAGGAAGAGATCTGCCTTGCGCTGAAAAACCATGTGGGGCATTTTGTGGTGGACAACCTGACCGAACTGCATATTTTAGACCGTCTGGCAGCGCAGCACGGTGTTGTGGCAAATATTTCTCTGCGCATCAAGCCCGGCATAGAGGCGCATACTCACAAAGCGGTTATGACCGGGCAAATTGACTCCAAATTCGGTTTTGCGCTGGAAACCGGCGAGGCCATGCAGGCGGTAAAAGCTGCCGCGGCATTTCGGAATATACGGTTAAAGGGTGTGCACAATCACATCGGTTCTCAAATTTTTGACATTGCGCCCTTTCAGGCAGCGGCGAAAATCATGCTTACCTTTATGGAGCAGATTCGCAGCGAAACCGGCATTGTAACAGAAGAATTGAATTTAGGCGGCGGCTTTGGCATTGCTTACACCAAGCAGGATACGCCGGTGCCTTACGGCGACTACATGAAAGAAATTTCGGGCACGGTATCCCAAACCTGTCAAAAGTTAAATTTCCCCGTACCGTTTATTTTCATGGAACCCGGTCGCTCTATTGCAGGCGAGGCGGGCATTACCCTATACCGCGTGGGCAGCGTAAAGGAAATCCCCAATGTGCGTACCTATGTTTCCGTAGACGGCGGCATGACCGACAATCCGCGCTATGCGCTGTATCAGTCAGCGTATACGGCTGTGCATGCCAACCGGGCAAATTTACCGGCCACTCAAACGGTGACCGTTGCCGGCAGATGCTGTGAAAGCGGCGACTTACTGTTAGAGCATACAAAACTGCCGCCAACGCAGGCCGGAGACCTCCTGGCAGTGCTTTCCACCGGAGCATACAATTATTCCATGGCGTCCAATTATAACCGCGTATGCAAACCGGCGGTGGTCATGGTGCGCGGCGGTAAGCCAAGAATCGCGGTAAAAAGAGAGAGCTATGCCGACCTTGTGAAAAATGACGTTTGAGGCAGATTGTATTTACTTTTGCACTTTTGTGTGCTAAAATTGTAATGAAAGAAAGCGAAAGGGCGGGTTTGTTGTGAACGCAAAATTAAAAAACGAAAGCGTAGATTTTCTGTTTCGTTGCATCTTAAAGCTGCAAACAGAGGAGGAATGCTATCATTTTTTCGAGGATTTGTGCACTGTGCCGGAGATCAAAGCGATGTCTCAGCGACTGGAGGTTGCACATATGCTAAGCGACAACCGGGTTTACAGCGACATTGTAGCCAAAACAGGCGCGTCCACAGCAACCATCAGCCGCGTCAATCGCTCTTTGCATTACGGCTGCGACGGCTACGAGTTAATTTTCGCAAGGCTTCAAAAAGAAACCGGAGAAACTTCATGAATCCCTATACCGCCTTTGCCGAATTTTACGACCAATTGACCGAAAATGTAGACTACCCCAAGCGCGCGGAGTATATTTGCCGTCTGCTGAGGCGCCACGGCCATACCATGGGCCTAACTTTAGACTTAGCCTGCGGCACAGGCAGCCTGACCGTGGCGCTTGCAAAACAGGGGGTAGACATATACGGAGCGGACGCTTCGGCAGCGATGCTTACGATAGCGAAAGAAAAAGCCGCACATGAAAATTTAGAGCTGTTATTTTTGTGTCAGCGCATGGAAAAATTAGACCTGTTCGGCACAGTAAATACCGTACTTTGTACGCTGGACAGCGTCAACCATATAACCGAGCCGGCAATTTTACAAAGAGCCTTTGCGCGCATTGCGCTGTTTTTAGAGCCCGGCGGCGTTTTTGTATTCGATGTCAACACCCCGTATAAGCACCGCCATATCCTGCAAAACAACACCTTTGTTTACGAAACCGAAACAGTTTACTGCGTCTGGCAAAACGCGTTGGAGTCCAAAACGAACCTTGTGGAAATCACGCTGGATTTTTTTTGCAAACAGCAAAACGGGGATTACAGGCGATTATGCGAAAGCTTTTGCGAGCGAGCGTATGAACTTGCGGAACTCACGCAATTGGCAGAGGCGGCGGGTTTACAAATGGCAGCGGCGTATAACGACATGACGCTGGAACCGGCAACACAGGAGAACGAGCGTTGGGTGATTGTTTGCAAAAAGCCGGCGCAAAACAAATAAAAAAAGGAGTGCTTGCAATGAATAAAATCATGAGATGCATAACCAAGGACGGCAAATTCAACGCAATTGCGATAGATTCGGGCGACATGGTGCATGTAATGCAGGAGGTACACCATACCAGTCCGGTGGCAACGGCGGCCCTGGGCAGACTGCTCACAGCGGCCTCTATAATGGGTACGCAGCTAAAAGAGGCCAAAGCCTCAGTGATGCTCAAGGAGGAGGGCGGCGGTCCGTTGGGCACTTTGGTAGCAATTTCAGACAGCAACGGCAATTGCCGGGCCTCCGTCACAAATCCGGAGGTAGAGCTGCCGCTGAATGCAAACGGAAAATTAGATGTAGGCACAGCCGTTGGAACAAACGGTTTGCTGGTGGTTATAAAAAAACCGCCGCAGGGCGAGCCTTACTTGGGTCAAAGCCGGCTTGTTTCGGGAGAAATCGCCGAGGACATTACGCACTACTACGCCACCAGCGAGCAAATTCCCACGGTATGCTCCTTGGGCGTGCTGGTAGACAAGGAGGACCACAAGGTATTGCTGGCGGGCGGCCTGCTGATTCAGGCATTGCCGGACGCGGACGACGCGGCATTGGAGCGCTTGGAGCAGAATATCAAAGACCTGCCGTCAGTAACCACCATGCTTGCCCAAGGGCTTTCTCTGAAAGAAATATGTGAAAAAGCACTCAGCGGCTTTGAAATAGAAGTTTTAGACGAATATGAGGTGAACTACGCCTGCAATTGCAGCATGGACAAGGTAATGCAAGCATTAGCAGGCCTGCCGGCGCAAGACCTGACAGAAATGGCGCGGGCAGAGGGCAAAATTGAAGTAAAATGCGAATATTGCGGTCACAACTACGAGGTCAGCCCTTCAGACATTACCTTCCTGGCCAAAAAAGCGCAGCAAAAAGAAGCCGAAAATCAAGCGTGAAAACCGCGGGAAAAACAGAGAAATTTTGCAAAAAAAGTATTGACAAGTTTTAGAAAAAATGATATGATATAACACGTCGCCAAGAGAAGTCAAGCGACAGTGTGGGAGCATAGCTCAGCTGGGAGAGCATCTGCCTTACAAGCAGAGGGTCACAGGTTCGAGCCCTGTTGTTCCCACCATAATGGCCTAGTAGTTCAGTTGGTTAGAACGCCAGCCTGTCACGCTGGAGGTCGACGGTTCGAGCCCGTTCTAGGTCGCCACATAAGCCCCTGTAGCTCAGTTGGTAGAGCAGAGGACTGAAAATCCTCGTGTCGGTGGTTCGATTCCGCCCGGGGGCACCAAGTGTGCGGATGTAGCTCATCTGGTAGAGCGCCACCTTGCCAAGGTGGAGGTAGCGAGTTCGAGCCTCGTCATCCGCTCCAAATAATAGGGTATGACGCTTATTTAAATTTTATCAAAAAGGTTTAAATCAAGCGTCATTTTCGCAGTAAGCTTAGCATATACTAAGCTTAGATACGGTGCCATAGCCAAGCGGTAAGGCCAAGGTCTGCAAAACCTTTATTCCCCGGTTCAAATCCGGGTGGCACCTCCAAACAGAGCCTGAACGCCCTTGCGTTCGGGCTTTTTCTATGTCAAAACCGAATTATGATTGCGAAAAAACTTCACAATTAGTTGCAAAAAGAAAACAAATGAAATTCCATTGTAGAATATTAAGCCTTATGAGGAGGAGATTCACAATGAGAATGATTACAGAAGCAAATTTGCTAAAATTTGCGCAATATTTACGTAGTGCAGAGCACAGCAAAGGCACGGTTGCAAAGTATTTGCGAGATGTACAAAGCTTTGCACACTGGCTAAAAAATGAACCTGCCACCAAAGAAAATTTGGCTTCTTGGAAGGCAAATTTACAGCAAAATTACGCCGCAGTAACGGTAAATTCAATGCTGGCGGCAGTACACCGGTTTTTCAAATTCATGGGCTGGAGCGAGTTGCATGTAAAATATTTGCACATTCAGCGGCGACTGTTTCGGGAGCGCAGTCGGGAATTAACGCGCAGTGAGTACGACAGACTGCTGCAAACGGCGCAAAATCAAGGAAAAACAAGGCTTGCACTGCTCATGGAAACCATTTGCAGTACGGGCATTCGTGTCAGCGAAGTGCAGTATATTACCGTGGAGGCCGCCCAAAATTGCAAGGTGGAAATCACGCTCAAGGGCAAAATTCGGACGGTTTTACTGCCCGGAAAATTGTGCAGAAAACTGCTCAAATATGCGGGGAAAAAGAAAATCGCCTCCGGTAAAATATTTCTTACCGAAAGCGGAAAAGCACTAAACCGCCGCCAAATTTGGGCGGAATTAAAACGGCTGTGTAAGCACGCAAAAGTCGAAGAAAGTAAGGTATTTCCTCATAATTTGCGGCATTTATTCGCCACTGTATTTTACAAGGCGTGCAAGGATATTGCCAAATTGGCCGATTTATTAGGTCATTCGAGCATTGAAACGACACGAATTTACCTGCTGACCAGCGGCGAAGAACACGCCCGCCAGCTCAATAAATTGGGGTTGGTCACGTAGGACAAAATCTATATTTTGTCCTGATTTGAGTTGACAACGCTACTATATATAAATATATTGCGATTATATTATAATATATTTTGCCAAATAATGCAACAACAATTATATTTAAAATGCAAAATATGCATGCAAAAAAAACTGCAAAATTTTCTCACAATTTGCAGCAGATTTCCTATACCTATTTTTATGCCAAAGGTGTATTTGGGCGATTTTTTATTTATGTAATCTCCGTATTTTTAAAGTTATTAAAGGCCGTTTTTGTTCGGATGTAGGACAAAATATAGATTTTGTCCTATTATTCTGAAAAAATGGAGGGACTTACACATGGTAAAAAAATTTCTTTCGTGGATGGTAACAGCATGTATGATAGCGACGATGCTTCCATTCACAGTGCTGGCAGTGTCAGCGCAAAATCTAACAACATGGCCAACGGAAACCTTAACCGCGGGCGAGCATACCCTAACCGTTACCGAAGATTTAACGGCGTCAAACACAGTGAAGGTTAGCAAAGGTGTAACGCTAACAGTCACCGGCACAGGCAGTATCAAAGGCAATGGACAAACCCTGTTTGAGGTAGAAGAAGGCGGCCACCTAATCCTGGATACCGTTTCGATAAAAGATGGTACAGTAGGAACAAATGGCGCAGTACATGTTAAAAATGGCGGCAAGCTGGACTTAGGCTACAACGACAAAGCGCAGCGAGTACCGCCGGAGATTAGCGGGAATACAAATAATGGCGCAGCCAAAAACTTAGTAGTAGCCGAGGGAGCAACGGTGCGCCTAAACGCCACGCCGACCAAGAAAATTGGCGTATGTTATGATAGTGATATTACGCAAACCGGCCCCAAATCTCTGATGGAGGGCGGCAGATACACACTACAGGCAAGTGATATCGCGGATACGAAAATCAGTTTGGATGGCAACACAACCACGCACAAATTAGAGTTAAAAAACGACCAAATTGTTGTAGCGGCCACAAAATTGAAAATTTTACGCTGGGATTCAGTGAATTGGTGGCCGGGAGAAGATAACAGAGATACTGATATTATACAAAGATTAAAAGACACCGGAGCAGATGTAGAGCAAATTTTGGGAACTAGACAAAACCCTAAACATTTGAATGACGATGCAACTATTTTTAATAAACTCCTTTCCTATGACTTTATTTTTATAGACGAACCCAATGTAACTTTAAATGAAACGGAAAAAGCGAAGTTGCTGGAATTTTTGAATGAAGGCGGTCGCATTTTCATAATGGGAGAGAACAATTCAAGTACATATGTGTCAATTAACCAAAAAGCTTCGGAAATTGGAAGAGCGCTTGGCGGCGGGTTTACCATTTCGAGTGTCGGAGGTGCTGATGGAGCTCCCTCCGTCACTATTGGAACCTCGGACAGAGCTCAGAAATTAATGAAAGGTGTAACCTCTTTGAAACCGGATGCTGTCAGTCGAGTGGTGGTGGATAACGGCGCACAGGGAATTACAGAGCTGGCATATTTTAACGGGAATAAACCGTTTATTGTTGACCAGTACGCCGGAAATAAAAACGGCCAAAAATGGGGCAGTTTAACTGCGGCGGGAGATTCTAACTGGTTATTAAATTCTCGTCAAGGTCATGGCAGTATTTTCATGAAAAACCTAACGCAGGACGCACACGAAAACCGTATTGCGGCAGCTACAGGCGTAAACCCAAATGAAGCCTTTACCGTACAAGCCAAAATCAACAAAACTCCGCAGCAGGCAGAGTATCGCACTCCGGCAGCAGCGCTGGCCAAAGTAGAGAACAATGAAACAGTAACCCTGCAAACCAATACAGGCCTCACCCCGGCAACAAATGAGCTGCTACTCAACACAGCAACCCTAAAAACAGCGGACAACCACGAGTACAAAGCCACAGCCGACAGTACCTATATAGACGTCAGCGCCACAGGCGGAATAACCTTAAAAGAGGGCGTATTAGAAGTCAGCGCCAACGCCCCACTGACGGTTCAAGGCACCGACGGCCAAGAACATAAAATTCAAACCAGCCAAAAAAGCACAGTCACCATCTTAGACAACGGCAGTGCCGAGGTCATTCCCGAGCAAAGCGGAACCATCACAATAGACGGCGTAACCTATACCTACACCAATCCGAGCAGTACAGAAGCTGCTACAATTTCCGTTCCGCAAGCAATGAAAAACAGCAACGAAGTCACCAAAGCAGAGGTATCTCAAGGAACGGCAGCCACAGTAGAAATCAGCGATACCGAAAGCGTCAAAACCACTACAGGCAACATCACGGTAGAGCAAGCAGGCGGCCAAACAAGCGTAACCCTGCAACAAAACGCAGACGCAGAAGCCTTTGGCTACAAAGTAAGCAACAAAGGCACGCAAGCAGCAACCTACAAACCTGCAACAGCGGGCACAAGCATCCCAAATCGCCCAAGCGTGAGCGTAGCAGAGGGCGGCAGCTTCGAAGTAGACGGCCACACCTACACAGCCACAGCCGGAATGACAGAATTCTATTTAGGAGAATTCGACATCAAGCTGACCGTAGATGAACACCTAACGGCAGACCCGACCACCATTACGCGCACGGTGACCGAGGGTAAAAAATACTACGGCGATGTGTATGA